>NZ_JAKGAM010000013.1 GCF_023061285.1 Chromohalobacter nigrandesensis | reverse complement strand
TGGCGGACCGACGAGCCTGGAGGCTCCCATGCCCGAGTTGCCGGAGGATGAGTGTGAAAAACAGTTCGCGGGCGCCGACAAGTCGTCTTCCGGTAGCACACCCATCGGAGGCTGATTCATGTCGGTGTTGATCGAGCCATCCCGGGTTCACATGAATGACGCGAGGCTAACGGCAGAGGCGCTGCATCAGTTCGACTACGCGCTGATCAATCCGTTAGTGGTGCAGGCCCGAGACTGGGACGACCTGCCTGTGCGTGCCTTGGAAACGTCACCCGCCCCGGCGCGGCCGCATCGCTTACCGCAACTGGTCGACCTGGACGCATTGCCCGATGAGAGATACGACGACCTGATCGATCGCGCAAGGCGCTATCGCAAGCGCGGCGCGCTATTTTTCTCGGCGTTGATGGCAGGAAAAGCGAATGTCGACGATACGGCTTATCACCTGCGTCGCCAGCTGTTGCAACGGCGTCCTGGGGATCGGCGATATCACTGGTTCCGCTATTACGACCCCCTCGTCTTCCGTCACCTGACGTGGCTATTGACGCCCAAACAATTGGCACGCTTGATGGGCCCTCTCGATCAATGGTCCTGGTTCGATGTCCAGGGCCGATCTTATACCCTGAAACGCCCTGACATTACGATATCCATCGACTGGATGGAACTGACCCGCGCCCAATGGTCGAGCATCGATCGCTTCGCCGCCTTGAACCGGTGCCTGCGGCGGCTGGCGACGATAGCCCCCGACTGGCCGCAGGACGCGGCGCACTGGCAGTGGCTGGATGACACCATGCGCTATGCAGAAGCGTCATTCGGTTTGTCGGTCGACGATCAACAATGTCTCGCAGAAAGGGCTGCGCGACATCTACCGGACCTTGCCACCCAGGACCTGGTTCATCGGCTGTTGAATCTGGTCACTCGACGCTTTCCCGACGTTGCGGGTCGTCTGGATCGGTTGAGCGACGCCGAATGGAATCCCCTTATTTCAGAACTGAAGGAGTGGACATGAGTAGCGCCGATGGCGGACGCCCCGATTGCAGCTTCTGTGGCGGTGGCGGTCTGCCTATCCTGCCCGTGCGGTATGCCGTCGCCCGCAGCGATGACGTCAGCATCAAGGCCCCCGAACTGCCGGCGGACCTGCAGGATGATGCCGTATCGCAGATCGCGCTGTCGGGAGATCAGCACTACACGCTGAGGCTGCTGCGAGAAGGCTTTCTGTATGTCTTCAACGCGGCCCGTGGGCGCTGGCAGGGGTACTACGTGACCGACGAAGGGTTTCTCAGCCTTTACATCGATGTCGGCCATGACGAGCTGATGGCACTCGACCCCGACGCGCCGGGGCCGCTGGATGCCGACATCAATGCCCCGGTCGAGGACGATGAATTTCCGTGTCGTGCCAATCCCGATCATATCTATCCGGGGCGCTGTATCACGGTCCCCTCGGCCCAGGATGCCGAAGCGCTCTATTTAGCATTCTCGGATGACCGCTGGACCAAGCGCGTGTGGAAGGAACATGCCACCAACGAGAACGGTCGGCGTGACGCCATGCGCCAGCTTTCCATGACGCAATGGAAAGGCGGCTCGGCTCAATATGCCCGTCCGCTCAGTGAACTCGGGGATCACGTGGCCGAGGCCCATTTCCCCTGGATTCGACGGCAATCGAGTGACACAGGCAGCGCAGCGACGCAGAGTACGGAAGTGAGTGCGCTGACGCACAGCCTCGCCCCGATCAACGGCATGCGCGACGATGTCGAGGGTTTCGTCGAGTGGTCGCAGCGTCAGGCGGAGCCAAGTGGCATGGCGCCGGCGCTGTTCGTGCTCGACGACCCGGTCGGTGTCACCAGTGACCTCGCCGCGCTACTCGAGGCACGTGAGCAAGAGTTCAACGAACAGGAAGCGATCAAACGCCCCTTCGTCACGGCGGGTGTCGTCAATGCCCTGCGTGACGGGTTTCGGGAGCGGGCGCGGCAGCAACGCGCCGACGAGATCGTAGAAAACCAGCTCAAGGAAACCTACTACGGCGCGGATAAGACCGGCGGACATCCGGGGTTTGAGAACAGCATCAAGGCCAACTTCGAGCGCCGGCAGAAAGAGGACCCCGCTTTCCGGCAGGAGGTCGAGGCCTTTCGGCGGGAGACGATTCGAGACATCAGCGAGGATGAACTCAAGGATGCCGCCGACGATGCCTGGGGCAAGTATGGCGACAAGCTCCGCCCCGGCGAACCCGACGACTGGATGGAAAATACTTACCGCACGCAGTTGTCGAGCTTTGACCAGGACACCATGAAACCGCTGGTCACTGCCTACGTGAGCTGGTTGACAGGCAATCCGCTGCTGATCTACCTCAACAGCCGGTTCGATGACGCTAACGTCGAATCGGGTATCACCTTTGTCTCCGTCATCTCCTTCGTGCTGCTGGGCACCCAGAGCTACGCCCCGGCGTTCAAGCAATACGTGGCGTGGCTGTCGGCAGCGGATATTACCGACGACAACCTGCTGTTGCGAGGCATGTGCCTCAATCAGCAAGCGCTGGTTGAACAGGTCATGGCCGCCAGCGACGCCAATGTCGGCGAATCGGGCAACAACCCCGCTACCCTGCCCTGGGGGCCATTGATTGCCGCCTATCTGGGGCTGACGGAAGAGTATCCCGATGAAGTGGCCTCGCCCGCCCGCATGCTCGGCCACCTGCTGGGGCCGCTGCAAAGTGCCGTGGGGGGCGACCAGACCCCAACGCCGTTGCTGGTGACGTTGGGTATGATCTCCGGCCGCTCGATTCAGGTCACACGTGCCAGCATGACGATCGAGGAAGCCCTGCCGCGCATGCGCGAGCCGCTTCGATTGATCCATCCCGACTGGGGCGAGAGCGAGCTGAATCAGTTTCAGCGGAAAGTGCAGGTAGAGACACGTTCGCTCATTCCGGCCAACGGCCAGCCCGCCGCCACCTTTGATATGCGCCGGATCGACGTCGGCCCACTCGATGAGTTGATGAACGAGACGTCATCGCACAGCGCTCTTAGTCTGACGGGACGGGAAAGGTTGGAGTTCTCGGCAGGCATCGTCGGGGTGGCATTAGCGTATGTCAGCCTGAACGATCAGCTCAGCAAGATGAACGGCATTCTGGATGCGGGGCTCCGCGCCCAGGGACGCTTACTGGGTATGGGGCTCGCCCTGGCCGGCGGCGCCGCCGAACTGGTGGGCAAGACGCTGGAGCATGGGCGCAAGGTGTTTGTGGCGTCGGATCATCTGCTGGCCGGGTCCAGCAAGTTTTTCCTGAAGCTGGGAGCACGCCTTGGTTTGGCCGGTGGTACTGGGCTGCTCGCCACTTTAGCGATAACACTGTGGTGGACTGGACTGGTACTCGGCATTATTGCGCTTGCAGCAGCAGTAAGCATCTTATGGTTTACAGAAAACGACTTACAGGAGTGGCTGGCCGAGTGCATTTTTGGTGAGCGGGGCGATCCAGGGCTCGGTACTGCTAGGCTGGAAATTGAACTAAAGCGTCTTGAAGCAATAACCCACAAGGATGTGTGATATGCGATCGACGGTGATCAAGGATCTTTACAACCTAATAATAAAGGCCAATTGGGGATTTTCCAGCACCATGTCCCGATCAAGAGGATTTGGAGGCAAGGCACAATCCTTAGATAGTAAGCACTCATCAGAAAGCGGTGCATTTCCACGATTCAATGATTCGGCAATATCAGTCAACTCCTCTTATATGGAGGTCGTCGATTCCGGCAATCGCTTGAGAGGTGTTGCATCATTTTTTGGCCTTATGAGTTTGGGGCCGATTTTAGTAGGTATAGGGGCTCTTGTTTATGTTCTTTTTGGTTTTAGCGAGCGCCTTCCTCTGATTGTGCATATATTTATATGGTTGGCAGTTGTAACTTTCTTTTTTATAGCATTGCCTGGTTTGAATACGCTTGTGCGTTGGGACATGTTCCGCAAAACCCACTACCCCATGCGCTTCAATCGCCGTGATCGCAAGGTCTACGCCTGGTCGCAGGATATGGGCGTCGTCACCATGAACTGGGACGATATTCAGTTTTACACTAGCGAAGCGACGAAGTCCCAGGATCGTCGGGGTATGTCACGCGAGGAGATTCGCGGATACGTACGAGATCGCAACGGCAACATGCTTTATCACTTGGTCTTCTTCAAATACGAAGGCCTCAAAGGCATGAAGGGCGTACTGGAAATCTGGGAGCTGGTACGCCGCTATATGGAAGAGCCCGACGGTCATATTCAGGCCTACCAGGTCGATCAGCGCCTGCTGGATTTGGAGGGCAAGCGCGAGAGCTTTATCCATTCGCTGATTCAGGCCACTCAGGTTCTCGCCGACAGCCGTGCGGTTCAACTGATTTTTGCCCCCATGGTCATGTGGGCCGGCACCGGTCGCATCATCGCCAAATGCACCTGCCGCGTGCCGCGCTGGCCGGAGTGGGTCGAGGAAAAGTGCCAGGTCGCACCGAACGACCCCTACGTGCGCAATCGCCACAACGAGCGCCCGCTGACCGCAAAGGAAATCCTCTGGCCGCTGTTTTGCTTTCTGCTCGGCTGGGCGGAAGTGTTGGTGATTCTATACTTCTGTTTTAGGGGGTATTTCTAAGATAGCTCGAATCGAGCGACATAATGCCGGAAATGATCACTATTGTTGACAGGAGGAGTTATGAAGATTGTTTTTTGGGGCTTGGTAATCAATTTTCTCTGGTGGCTGGGCCTGATAAATGGCCTGTATATGGGGCCAAATGAGACAGTACCGAATTTTCTGATTTATCTTACTGGCGCTTCGTGGATAGTCGCTTTGCTTGGCACGCTGATCATGCTGGCAGGCAAACGTAAAGCTGGCTTCGTGCTCGTTATCATCGGCTCCCTATGTTTCATACCATTGGGACTCGTGACTATTTATGGCGCCCGTCGGGCCAATCGTCATACCGATGAGGCCTCGCTCGACAAAAGGCGCGCTCTCGCTGAAAAATAACTGTAGTAATATTCACCCATTGCATGGAGAAAAACGTCGTGTCAGTCGCATCACAGGAACAAGCCTTCTTCGCCAAGAAACAATCGCGTCTGTTAATTGGTTTTGGCGTAATCGCCTTGCCTCTCGGGTTGTTCATGATTCTCACTTCCCCCGCGGTCCCGGTCGCACCGGTTGGCCTGGGGGCTCTTATGCTGGGTATGGGGTGCTGGTTTTACTTTTCACCTGTTATTCGCTTCGCTGACGATCATATCGCCTTCAGTCCGGCACCGCTGGCCCGCACTCGGACTATTCTCGATAGCGAAATTCAGCGCATAGAGCAGAAAAAGAAGGTCATTGTGGTCCACTATCGCCGACACGATGACAACCCGGAGAAACCTGCTCGTAAGCTGGGCTTCCCTATGAATATGCTGACGGCCGATGATCGAGAAGCCTGTATGAGCATATTCGCCACACGCTTTGATCTCGCCTGAAACACTGATGCTAGGCAAAGGGCACTGTCAGCCACTAAGGCACCGCTCTAGCTGCCTGCGGAGAAGGCTTGGAATATACGCTGAAGCGGTACGGGTGGCTTTTACAATCACCATATCTCGCAGAAGGCACCGCACCAAAGCCAGAGTCATTTACCAACTGGATGGGGCTACACATCTAGCCTTCTTCCTCGTCATCGGCTAGCTGACGTCCGAACGCATGCCATTGGGCCAGCGTCATGACTTCGGTGGTCTCCGTCTGCAGGTCATGGGCGATCAGTAATTCACCGCGCTCGAGCTGGCGCTTGAGTTCGCGTACCCAGGCCGGCATGCCTTCGCCTTCATCGGTGGTGTCGTAGCCTTCGCGGGTGACGAAGCCCTCCAGCAAGGTATCCAGCGTGTCGGCCGGCAGCATGCGGTAGGGCACTTCGATGAAACGTCCGCTCATTGGTTTTCCTCCGCGTTTTCCCACTCGGCGAGTCGTTGCAGGAAGGTGTCTTCGTCGAGCACTTCCACATCGAGCTCGCGTGCCTTGTCGAGCTTGCTGCCCGCCGCCTCGCCGGCGACGAGCGCGGCGGTCTTCTTGGAAACACTGCCCGAGACCTTGGCGCCCAGCGCCTGCAGGCGCGCCTTGCCGTCATCGCGGGTCATGCCTTCGAGGGTGCCGGTGAGCACCCAGGTCTGCCCGGCGAGGGGCTGGGGGCGCTCAATAATGGTTTGCTCGTCCCACGTGACGCCGACGTTGATCAGGTCGTCCAGAGTCTCTTGATTGTGGACCTGGCGGAAGAAGGTATGAATATGCCGGGCGACCACGGGACCCACGTCCTCGACCGCTTCCAATGCTTCCAGCGTGGCCTCGCGCAGTGCCTGTAACGTGCCGAAGTGACGCGCCAGGTTGGCGGCGGTGGCCTCGCCCACTTCGCGAATGCCGATGGCGTAGATGAAACGCGCCAGCGTGGTGCGCTTGGCGGTTTCCAGCGCATTGACCAGATTGTTGGCGGACTTTTCCGCCAGCCGGGGCAATTCGGCGAGCTCGTCGGCCTTGAACCGGAACAGGTCCGCCGGTGTCTTGACCCACTCGCGCTCGACCAGCAGGTCGATCAGCTTTTCGCCCAGGCCGTCGATATCCAGTGCCCGGCGGCTGGCGAAGTGCTTCAATGCCTCCTTGCGCTGCGCGGGGCAATACAGGCCTCCCGAGCAGCGGGCCGCGACTTCGCCCTCGGCGCGCTCGATCTGCGAGCCGCAGACCGGGCACTCGGTCGGCATCTCGATGGCGCGGGTTTCGGCCGGGCGCTGAGCCTCGACGACACCGACGACCTGCGGGATGACGTCACCGGCGCGGCGCACGATCACGGTATCGCCGATGCGTACGCCGAGGCGTGCGACCTCGTCCATGTTGTGCAGTGTGGCATTGGAGACGGTGACCCCGGCGACCTGAACCGGCGCCAGCTTGGCCACCGGCGTCAGCGTGCCGACGCGGCCGACCTGAAAAGCCACGTCGTTGAGCGTCGTGATCTGCTCCTGGGCGGGGTACTTGTAAGCGATGGCCCAGCGCGGGGCGCGAGCGACGAAGCCCAGCTCACGCTGATCGCGTAGGCTATCCACCTTGAGCACGGCGCCGTCGATGTCGTAGTCGAGGCCGTCGCGTTGCTCGCCGAGGCGGTGGCAAAAGTCGATCACGCCGCGTTCGCCTTGAACAAGATCGAGCAGCGGACTGGTGCGAAAACCCAGGTTGCGCAGGCACTTGAGATAATCGGAATGCGAGCGGGCATCGTCATCGCCCTCGAGCCGGGCGACCTGGTAGGCGCAGAATTCCAGCGGGCGCTGAGCCGCAATCTTGGAATCAAGCTGGCGCAGGCTGCCGGCGGCGGCGTTGCGCGGATTGGCGAAGACCTTGTCGCCGTTCTCGCGGGTGCGTTCGTTGAGCGCTTCGAATCCGGAGTGGCGCATGTAGACCTCGCCACGTACCTCGATCAGTGAGGGTACTGCGTCGCCGCGTAGCTTGAGCGGAATGGAGCGCACCGTGCGCAGATTGAGTGTTACGTCCTCGCCGGTGCGTCCGTCGCCGCGTGTGGCGCCCTGGACCAGTTGGCCGTTTTCATAGACCAGCGCCACGGCCAGGCCGTCGAGTTTGGGTTCGCAGCAGAATGCGAGCGTCTCGCCGTCGCGTTCGAGCTTGTCCGCGACGCGTTTGACGAAGGCCGCAAGCTCCGCTTCGTCGAAGGCGTTATCCAGCGACAGCATGGGCACGGCGTGGGTCACTTCCTCGAAGCGTTCCGCCGGGGGTGCGCCGACACGCTGAGTGGGCGAGTCGGGCGTGACCAGCTCGGGATGCTTGGCCTCCAGTGATTGCAGCTCGCGCAGCAGGGTGTCGTATTCCGCGTCGGTAATCTGCGGATCGTCCTCGACGTAGTACTGATGGTTGGCGTCTTCCAACTGCTGGCGCAGGCTGGCGGCCCGTTCACGGGTCGCTGGGGAAATCTGGCTCATGGTGTCTCGGTGGTGTTCGGTGACGTCGGCGGCTCGTCGCGCATGGGTGATGCCGGCAGTGTAGCGTTTCCACGGATGATATCGGCAATCAATCGCCGCCCAGGATGAAGATGGTCGGCGAGCTCGCGCTCCAGCGGCAAGGGTTCGTCGCACAGCCGCGAGGCGATGACCTCGGCACATAGCGGCGCGCTGGCCAGTCCTCGCGAGCCATGCGCGGCACTGACCCACAGGCCGGGATGATGTTGCCCCGGTGTGTCGGGGACGCGACGCGCATCGTTGGCGAGTACGGCGTAATCGTCGAGCCAGGCCTCGCGCACCGGCACCGGGCCGGCGTAGGGCGACTTATCCGGGCTGGCGGCGCGCAGACTGACGCGTGCCTCGCAGGCGGCGGGATCGAGCGTGGCGCCGGCCGCGCGTAGTGCCTCGGCGAAGGCGGGCAGGGTGGCCTCGAATTCGGCCAGGTTGCGGGCATGGTCGGCCGCACGCGGCGTGGTATCGGTATCGCCGGGGTCGAAGGTCGCGCCCAGGCTGAGCACGCCGTCCAGGGCCGGGGACACATAGCCCCCCGCGCAGACCACGCGGGCCAGCGTTGGTGCGCCGGGCGGTACCGACAGATGGGTGAGCTGGCCACGAATGGGTTGGAGCGGGAGCCCGGCCAAGGGTGTCAGCTTCGACGCCTCGTGGGCGGTGGCGACAACCACCTGATCGGCCTCGAGTGCCGTGCCGTCGGCCAGTGCGATGCGCCATCCGGCGTCGTCCGCGTCGCGCTCGAGTGTGCGAGCCTCGCCTTGATGGAAGGTGATCCCCGGGTGGGCGGCCAGGTGGCGGCAGAGCGCATCGGGACGCACCCAGCCAGCCTGGGGATATGCTAGTCCCGAGGCGTTAAGCGGCGTGTTGGCAGCATGGCTTGCGGCAGCTTGATCGACCCCTTTGACCACACTCTCGGGCAGTTTGTGGTGCTCTAGAAAGCGCTGCTGACGTCTGGCTTCCTTGGCGTCAGGGGCGAGTTGCAGCACGCCACAGTCGCTCCACAGTTGGTCACACTTGGGGTCGAGCGTGGCCAGCCAGCGCCGGGTATGCAGCAAGCCGGCGAGGTAGACGCGGCTTTGCGGATTGGTCTCGGCGGCCAACTTGACGTAAAGCGCCCCCTGGCGATTGCCGGATGCTCCGGCGCCGGGGCCATCACGTTCGAGCAGCGTGACGCGTACACCGCGTCGCGCCAGGGCGGCGGCCACGCTGGTGCCGGCGAGCCCCGCGCCGATGACCACCACATGTCGCGCGGGCAATGCCTCGGGTGGCGTGTACCACGGCGTTGCCGCGCGGCGCGTATCGTGCGGCGGCTCGGCAATCTCGCCGCACAGCATCTCGCGTTTGCGTCCGTACCCCGGCGCCTTGCGCCAGGCGAAACCGGCGGCGCGCAGGCCGCGCTTGACCACGCCTGCGCAGGTGAAGGTGGCGAAGCTCGCCCCCGGGCGACTGACGGTGGCCATGGCCTCGTAAAGCGCCGCTTGCCACATGTCGGGATTGTTGGCCGGCGAGAAGCCATCCAGGAACCAGGCGTCCACACGGCCGTCGAGACGCGACAGGCGCTCGGCGGCGTCGCCGAAGTGCAGATCCAGCGTGACGCGCTCGGAAAGCCACAGTCGGTGGACGCCGCTGAGCGGTTCAGGCCATTGGTCGATCAGCGGGCGGGCATGCGCGGTGAGATCGGGCCAGATCGCCAGTGCTCGCGCCAGGGCGTCGCGCGGTAGAGGATACTTCTCGGTGGAGACCAGGTGCAGGCGCGCTTCGACGGGCGCATGCCGCTCGAAACACATCCAGGCACAAAGCATGTTGAGGCCGGTGCCGAAACCGGTTTCGCCGATCACGAAAGGGCGTGTTTCTCGCCACGCGGCGAAGCGCTCGGGTAGTCGGTTGCCGTCGATGAAGACATGCGTGGTCTCGGCGCGGCCATCGTGACGCGAGAAATACACATCGTCATGGACGCTGGAATAGGGCGCATCGCCGATATCATCGGCGCGCCATTCCAGGTCGGGTGCGCTTAGCGCGGTCAGCGGCGGCAAGGGAGACGGAGGGGGCGACATGGCACTCGGCAAAGGCGTGAAAACTGGTTAAAAATTAATCGAAATTGGCTAGGCGGCGTGACGACCGCTATCGAGGAAGGCGTCCGCCGCCTCTTAACAGTGTTATCCACACCTGGTGTGCACAAAGCCTCGCGTGCTTAAAGGTGTGGATAAACGCGTTACGGCAAGACCTTCTTGAACGGCTTGACCGTGACCTTGGCGTAGACGCCGGCGATCACGTAGGGGTCGGCGTCGGCCCAGGCCTGGGCATCTTGTAGACTATCGAACTCGGCGATCACCACGCTGCCGCTGAAGCCGCCTTCGCCGGGGTCGTTGGCCTCCACGGCGGGGTTGGGGCCGGCCAGCACCAGGCGTCCTTCGTCGCGGAGCTTTTGGAGACGCGCCAGATGATCGGGGCGCGCCGTCTTGCGGCGTTCGAGGCTGTCTTGCACATCATCGCTGACGATCGAGTAAAGCATCAGACGTCATCCTTCTGGTGGTCGTTTTGCGAAAGCGTATCACGAGGCATGTGACGGGCCAGGTAAATGCCCTGGCCGATCACGAACAACAGGGTCAGCCCCAGCATGCCGAACAGCTTGAAGTTGACCCAAGTGGCCTCGTCGTAGGTCTTGAAGACATACACATTGATCGCGCCCAGTGCAATGAAGAAGAACGCCCAGGCGAGATTGAGGCGGCGCCAGGTGGCGGCGGGAAGTGTGAGGGCCTTGCCCATCATGCGCTCGACGAGGGTCTTGCCACCGAACAGCGGGGCGATCAGAAAGGCGAAGGCGAACAGCCAGTTGACCACGGTCGGCTTCCATTGGATGAACGCCGCGTTATGAAACAGCACGGTCGCCCCGCCCATGACGACGACCAGCACCAGAGTCACCAGCTGCATCTTTTCCACACGACGGTAGCGCCACCACATGAAGGCGACCTGCAGCAGCGTGGCGGGGATCAGCACCAGGGTGGCGAGGAGGATATCGCCGCTGAAGTGATACACCGCAAAAAACAATACGATGGGCAGGAAATCCAAGAACATTTTCATCGGCGAGCATCCTGTGAGGTGTCGGCGCGGCACGGGAATTGACCCAGCGCAGCGCAAGCGAGCACTATAGCGAGCCTATTCTGACAAAGACGCCGCACCGCGTCATGCCCATGAGCCAACCCTTGCCGCCCCTGCCCGATACCTTCGATGCCGATCTTGGCCTCGACCTGCACATGCATTCCACCGCCTCCGATGGCGCGCTATCGCCACAAGCGTTGACCGACGCCTGTCACGCCAAAGGCGTCACGCGATTTTCCCTGACCGATCACGACACCGTGGCCGGCGTCGCCGAGGCCCAGCGGCATGCGGAAAGCTTGGGTATGCGTTGCCTGGCGGGCAGTGAGTTATCCACCTTGTGGCGCGGTATCGGCATTCACGTGGTGGCATTGTTGCCCGAAGGGGCTAGTGGCGCCCTGGTGCCCGGTCTCGAGGCGCAGGCGCAGGCCCGTGTGGCACGCGCCGAGGAAATCGCCAAGCGCCTCGAGAAAATCGGCCTCGATGACGCCTTGGTGCGCGCCCGCGAACAGGCTGGTAGCGAGCGGCCCCTGGGACGACCGGATTTCGCCAAGGCCCTGGTGGCGGCGGGTTTGGTGCCGGACATGCCGACGGCCTTCAAGAAGTATCTGGGCGCGGGCAAACCCGGTGACGTGAAGACTCATTGGCCGTATCTCAGCGAGGTGGTTGAATGGATTCGCGATAGTCAGGGCATCGCGGTACTCGCGCATCCGCTGCGCTATCGCCTCACGCATCGCAAGCGCAGCCAATTGCTGGATAGCTTCCGTGAGGCCGGTGGTGAAGCCGCCGAATTGATCAGCGGCCATCAGAACGCCGATGTGGGGCGCGATCTGGCCCGCCAGCTCGAAGCGCGCGATCTCATGGGGTCGCAGGGCAGCGATTTTCACTATCCGGGTGGGCCGCTGGCGCCGGGCGTGATGAGCGCGCCGCCGCGTTGTTCGGTAACGCCGGTGTGGTGTCATCCGAGGCTTGCGAGATTCGCCGCGTAAGGTTAATGCTGGGCATGAGGCACGTCGTGCGGCCCAGTGCCTTCGCTTTTAGCACGTTCGGTCCTCGGTACTTCCGGTTCGTTCTTCCGGCCCAAGGAGGCAGGCATGACCCAGTTCTTTCAGATTCATCCCGACAACCCGCAGAAACGGCTCATCGATCAGACGCTGGAGATCCTGCGCGGTGGCGGCGTGATCGCCTATCCGACCGATTCCGGCTATGCGCTCGGATGCTGCTTGGGCGAGAAGAAGGCCATCGAGAAGATCAAGTGGCTGCGCTCGCTGGATGACAAGCACAACTTCACGCTGGTGTGTTCCGACCTGTCTCAGATCGGTACTTACGCCAAGGTCGATAACGACGTGTTTCGTCTGCTCAAGGCGCATACGCCGGGGCCGTATACCTTCATTCTCAACGCCACCAACGAAGTGCCGCGTCTGCTCTTGCATCCCAAGCGGCGCTCCATCGGGGTTCGCGTACCGGATCACCGCATCAGCCATGCGATACTCGCAGCGTTGGGCGAGCCGTTGATGAGCGTGACGCTGATCCCCGTCGACGACGATCTGCCGATGACCGACCCTGAGGAGATCCGCGAGCGCTTCGGCGCGCATCTCGAGGCTGTCATCGACGGTGGCGCCTGCCACCTGGACCCGACCACGGTGGTCGATCTGCGCGAGATGCCGCCTACCGTCGTACGTGAGGGACGCGGGGACGTCGCGCCGTTCCAGTAAGCACGCGCTTGCCCATCTCGCGATAAACCTTCGTTTCAGGGAGCATCCGGCGAGACGTTGTCATCGTCTCGCTGGTGCGGATCCTGGGTATCTTCGTCGAGCCAGGTGCCGCACTTACGGCAATACTTGGCGTCGCGCTCGTGCCCTTCGTGGCCGCAGCCGGGGCAGGCTTCTTCGGAGTAGCGTTCTGCCTGGATCGAGCGGATCACCTCCGCCGAGAAGACACCGGTGGGCACGGCGATGATCGAGTACCCCAGGATCATCATGCACGCCGAGATGAACTGGCCGAGCGGAGTGATGGGAGCGATGTCGCCGTAGCCCACCGTCGTCAGCGTGACGACGCCCCAGTACATGGCCCGCGGCATGCTGGTGAACCCGGCTTCGGGCGGCTCGATCATGTAGATCAGGGCGCCGAAGACGGTGACGACCAGCAGCACCGTGAACAGAAACAGCATGATCTTGCGGTAACTGCGCGAGAGCGCCTGCGTCAGCATGCGGCCTTCACCGACGAATGCCATCAAGCGCAGCACACGGAAGACGCGTAGCGCACGCAGCACGCGCACCACCAGCAGCGACTGGGCGCCGGGTATCAGCAGGCTGAGCCAGGTAGGCAGGATGGAGAGCAGGTCGACGATGCCATAGAAACTCTTCAGATAGCGCAGCGGGCGTTCCAGGCAATAAAGCCGTACCGCCAGCTCCAACGTGAAGAGCAGCGTGAAGCCCCATTCGAGCAGGTAAAACGCCTTGCCGTAGCGGGCGTGAAGGCTCGGCACGCTGTCCACGAACACCACCGCTACGCTGATTAGGATCAGCGTGATGAGGACGATGTCGAAGATCTTCGCGGCCTTTGTGTCGGACTCGAAGATGATGTGGAACAGCGTCTTGCGTAGGCCGCTGTCGGCGGGTTCGAAAGGCAGCGTCAAGGGACGGTCTCCTGCGTTACGTCAGGCGGTGGCGTAGTGCCAGGCGGCGAGCCAGTCGCGGCTCATCTCGGGCGTGAGCCAGGTATCGGGGCGCGCGTCGTCGGCGTGACGCAAGGCGCTCGCCAAGCGTTGGGCGGCATCGCCACCGAGCGTCTCTAGATGGCGGTCGGCCTGATGACGATAGTCCGCATGCCCCGTGTCCTGCCAGGCATCCAGCGCCTCGAGCGCCGCGTTCCAGTGGCTCTGGGCGTCTTCGGTATTGTCGGGAAGCGTCCAGCCGTCATGCAGGGCGGCGCCGCGCTGGGCCTTGCTGGCGTTGGCGGGGCGAAGTGCCACGCCGTCGGCTAGAGAGGCGGCCAGTTGCCACAGCGCATCGGCGCTGCCTTCCTTGAGTTCGAGTTCCAGTTCGCGGATCGCGACCTGTCGCTCGCCGGCATGAATGGTGCCGATATCCAGCGCGACCTCGATGATGGCGTCCGCTTCGGTGACCTCCCAGCGCTCGCGGGTGAAGTCGGTGGTGAAACGCGGGGCGAGTCGGTCGAGGTCCGCTTCGTCGATGGTGTCCGGCGCATGCTGGCGGATGCCGTCAATGTCCAGTTCGTCGCCATCGATCGGCCATTCCCATTCACCGCGTGCGTGCAGGCCGCCCTGGCCGCTGCCCGCCGTCTTGAGTGTCTGCAGGTAGCCGTCGGGCGTGCGGCGAATGCGCAAGGCGATACGCGCGCGCTCCAGGGCGCGCTCTGGCGTGTCGTAGTAGGTGTTGGCGAGCCACGCACGCTGCGGGCTGTGATTCGCGAGTCGCGGGTGCTGGCGCAGCGCATGCGGGCCGCTAGCGCCGAGGGCGAGCTTGAGTTCGATTTCCTGAGCCATGCCTGACCTTGTGTGTTGATGACAGTACGTTGATGACAAGATGATGAATTTTCCATGACGAGAAGGGGTGCAGTCACTATACTGACGCCGCCATTCCCAACGCATCGAATCTGACATTATGGTGACTTCCAATCCGTTTTCGGCATTGTTCGGGCGCTCGCCTTTTGAGCCCTTGCTCGCGCATATCGTCAAGACAAGCGAATGCGCCGAGCGACTGCTGCCGTTTTTCGATGCCACGCAGGCGGGCAACTGGGACGACGCCGCCACGCATCGAGAAGCGATCACCGAGCTCGAGCATGAAGCCGATACCCTCAAGACCGAACTGCGTCTTAACCTTCCCAACAGCATGTTCCTGCCGGTCTCGCGTTCCGACCTGCTTGAGTTGATCAGCGTACAGGATAAGATCGCCAACAAGGCGCGCGATATTACCGGCATCATGCTGGGCCGCCAGATGCAGGTGCCGGAGTCGCTGGCACCCTCGATGCGCGCCTATCTCGAAACCGCGATCGCCACCGTGGGCCAGGCGCGCAAAGCGCTCGAAGAGCTCCAGGAGCTTCTCGATTCCGGCTTCGGGCGTAATGTCGGCGATCTCATGCAGGACTTTATCCGCGAGCTTCATAACCTCGAGCATCAGGCCGACGACCAACAGGTGCTTATTCGTCGCCAGCTCTTCCAGCTGGAGGCCGAGTTGCCGCCGGTCGATGTAATCTTCCTTTATAAGATCATCGAATGGATCGGTGAACTGTCCGATCGCGCCGAACGCGTCGGCAGTCGTCTCCAAATTCTCACGGCCCGCTGAAAACGCGGGCCGTGTGATTTTCCGTCTCACGCCAGCCAGATAGAACTTGCCTATGTCCATCATTGCGCAGTACGGCGATGTCTTCATCATTCTCGCCTGCATTTTCGGTTTTTTCATGGCCTGGGGGGTAGGGGCCAACGATGTGGCCAATGCCATGGGGACCTCCGTGGGCTCCAAGGCCATTACCATTCGTCAGGCGATCATCATCGCCGTGATCTTCGAGTTCCTCGGCGCGTGGCTGGCCGGGGGACAGGTCACCAACACCATCCGCAAGGGCATCATCGACCCGAGCTTGCTGTCCGATGACCCGCAGTTGCTGGTCTATGGCATGCTGGCGTCGTTGCTGGCGGCGGGCGTGTGGCTTTTCATCGCCTCCATGCGTGGCTGGCCGGTGTCCACCACGCATTCCATTGTCGGCGCCATCGTCGGTTTCGCCATCGCCGGGTTGGGCGTCGACTCCGTCGGCTGGCCCAAGGTCGGTCAGATCGCGGCGAGCTGGGTGGTGTCGCCCTTGCTGGCGGGGTCGATCGCCTTCGCGTTGTTCAAGTCGGTGCAGTTTCTGATCTTCGAGAACCACGACCCCTTCGCCGCGGCCAAGCGCTACGTGCCCGGTTATATCTTCATGGTCGGCTTCATCGTGGCGATGGTTACCCTAGTCAAGGGGCTTTCCCATGTGGGGTTGGAATTTAGTTTTGGCCAGAGTCTATTGATCGCGATCGCCATCGGTATCGTGGTGATGGTCATCGGCATCCTGATGGAAAATCGCGTCGATCGCATCAAACGCAAGCGTGGCGGCTCGGCGTTCGATTTCAACAGTGTCGAACGCGTATTCGGCGTGCTGATGATGTTCACCGCCTGCGCCATGGCATTCGCGCATGGCTCCAACGATGTCGCCAACGCCGTGGGGCCGCTGGCGGCGGTCATCAGCGTCGTTGAGTCCAGCGGCGATGTAAGCGGCGCTGCGGCGCTGCCCTGGTGGGTGCTGGTGCTGGGTGGCGGCGGTATCGTCGTCGGCTTGGTCACCTATGGCCATCGGGTCATCGCCACGGTGGGCACCGGGATCACCGAACTGACGCCGAGTCGCGGGTTCGCAGCGACCTTGGCGGCGGCGACCACCGTGGTGTTGGCCTCGGGAACCGGTCTGCCGGTCTCCACGACGCACACGCTGGTCGGTGCGGTGCTCGGGGTCGGCCTGGCCCGCGGGATCACGGCGCTCAACCTGCGCGTGCTGGGCACCATCGTGCTGTCCTGGGTGGTTACTTTGCCCGCCGGGGCATTGCTGTCGATCATGTTCTTCTTCATGTTCAAGGGTTTCTTCGGCTGACGAGCCACGATCGACGGGCCACGAGCGACGGGCCACGAGCTGCGAGCTGTGAGCCGCGCGCTAGAATGCTGCTGAAGCCTGAAGCCTGAAGCCTGAAGCCTGAAGCCCGATGCCCAAAACGGCGGCGCCACGACAGTGGTGCCGCCGTTTTCGTCGCTCTGTTATAGTCAGGATTTCCCGTTCACCTGCTGCCGGAGTGCGGCCTTGGATACTCGCTTTCCCTTCGCCGATTGGTTTCGTAATTCGTCTCCGTATATCAATGCGCATCGCGGTCGTACTTTCGTGGTGCTCATCGAAGGCGAGGCATTGGCATCCGAGCGATGGGAGCCGCTGCTTCAGGACCTGGCGCTGCTGCATACCCTGGGCGTGCGCCTGGTGATGGTCTTCGGCATTCGCCCACAGGTGGGCGAGGCGCTGAGCGAGTCGGGAATCGAGCCGCGCCGGATCGAGGGGCGTTGGGTGGCCGACGAGGCGATCATGCGCAATGTCGAACGCATCGCCGCCGAGTTGCGCCTCAAGATCGAGGCACGCCTCTCGCTGGGGTTGCCCAACACCCCGCTGCATGGCGTCGAGCTGACGGTGGTCTCCGGCAATCTGGTGACCGCTAAACCGCTGGGCGTGCGCGATGGCGTCGATTTTCACCACAGTGGCGAGGTGCGCCGGGTGCGCAGCGATGCCATCGCCGGACTGCTGGGACAGGAAGCGCTGGTCGTGGTGCCGCCGTTGGGTTATTCGAGCACCGGCGAGGTGTTCGATCTCGATGCGGCCGATGTTGCCCAGCACGTCGCCATGGGGCTTCGCGCCGACAAGTTGATTCTGCTCGGTGACGCGGCGGGGCTGCACGATGCCAGTGGCATGCTGCAGCGCCAGCTCACCCCGCGGGAGGCCGAGCCGTTACGGCGTCAGGCCGCGCCGGGTAGCGAGCTGGCGCGGCATTTGGGTGCGGCGTGTGAAGCGGCCCGGCACGGCGTGGCGCGCACCCATCTGCTGACCTGGCACGACCGCGATGCGCTGCTCGGTGAGCTGTTCACTCGCGATGGGGTGGGCACCATGATCACCCAGCACCGTTACGAGCAGTTGCGCCGCGCGACGCTGGAAGACGTGGGCGGTCTGCTCGAATTGCTGCGCCCGCTGGAAGAGCGCGGCATGCTCGTGGCGCGCTCGCGGGAGCGGCTCGAACATCAGATCGACGACTACTGGGTGATCGAGCGCGACGGCATGATCATCGGTTGCAGTGCCATGCATGCCTATCCCGAGGCGGACATGGGCGAACTGGCCTGCGTCGCCGTGCACGGCGATTATCGCGGTGGCGCGCGCGGTGACCTGTTGCTTGCTGAGGTCGAGCGTGAATCCCGTCGGCGCGGCTATAGCGCCTTGTTCGCCCTTACCACCCACACCGCCCACTGGTTCCTCGAGCGAGGCTTTCGACTCGACGGCCTGGAGGCGTTGCCGCACCTGCGGCGCGACTCCTATAACCATGCACGCCAATCCAAGGTGTTGCTCAAACCCCTCGGTTGAGTGCCTGCCCTGTGCCGCCGATCAGTATCAAGGCGGCATCGAGACTCGTCCGTGCGGCGGCATGCAGTGTCGCTTCCACTCGATGGGGTGTCTCCAAAAAGAGACTCTGTAACTATTTGTTTTAACTGAATTTTATCTTTATGGACAAAAGAGCGTTGTCAGATGGCGACGTTATCGGCGTCGAAATTCCCTCGATTCTCGCTGTAATAGCCTGTCGCAGGTTTTTGGCCTGCCGGGAATGTTTTTAAATTGATGTTTTTAAATGACTTTTAAAAAAGTGGCACGGCTATCGCAATATATAGGGTGAGCAACGGGAAACGGTTCAATACGGCTCGAGCCGTTTCTCGATCGATCAAGCCAGGGCGTTTCGATCACAACCCTGTGCTTAATGTCCCGGCTAGATCGATCAGCGTTTGCTCCACGCGATGTGTGACTTAGGTTGCGATGAGACGGGTACCGCCTACGGGCACGGAATGGTACCAAAAGGGCAAGGATGCCCAGGCAAGGATGCCACCCCTTCGGGGGCCAAATTCGCCGCGCTGCTTTTGGCGCCGCGGCAAACGAAACGAAGTGGCGGCTATGCCGTCAACATGGGGCCTTTTCCTGGCAATGTATGGACCTCATGGCTTCGTGGGCTTTCGAGCCCCTCGATCACTCTCGAGAATTCAGCCAGGTGGATGTTCGAGAGTGTTCATTTGACCCTTCAGTTCCCTGCGTACCTTGGGCCGGTCTTTCCGGCCCATTTTTTTGCGCGTCTTATGGGCCGCCATGGTGTGGCTAACGGATGCACCGGGTGTTCATGGTCTTGATGGGACTTACTCCTCGCTTTCGATCGGTGCGGCGATGCGAAAACCGGCATGTGAACGCAACTCTGTTATTCTGTGCGGGTAAGACGACATGGCATCCACCCTTTTTCTGCATAGAATTGCGCTCATGACCACTCAGGTCTCTCGCCGCTGGCGTCCTCGTTCGTTACTGCAGTTGGTAATGCTCGCCTTTGTAATGGTGATGCTGCCAATTGCCGTGCTCATGTTTCAGGCCGGCCAGGCCCTCTCCGAGCTCTCGTCGTTGGCCGATATCAGCGCGCGTCAAGCGGTGGAGCAAACCCGCCGTGCCCGCACCTTGAGCAACCTGGCATTGGAAATGGAGCGCAGCGCACGTCAGTACGCGGTGCTCGAGCAGGAAGGGTTGCTCAGCATCTATACCGAGAAGGCCCAACGCTACGCGGAACTGCTCGATGAGCATGCCCCCTTGCTGCCCGACGATCCGGATATCCCGCGTCTGCGTGAGCAACTCAGCGAGCTCGAGGCGTTGCCGGATACGCCCATCGATGAGTTCCGCGAGCAGTTGGCGGCGTTCGGTGACTTCTCCCAGCGGACCGACAATGTGCGCCATGCCACCAATCAGTTGATCGACGAACGTATCGAGAACATTCGCGAGCGTGCCAGCACCGTGCGTGGGCAGTTGTGGATGCAGACCGCCGCGCTGGTCTCGGTCAGCCTGGGGCTGATGCTGATCTTCACCTGGCTGATCATTCGCCCCATTCGCCAGCTCGAGCGGCGGATCTTCAGTCTGGGAAGCGGCATGGAACCGGCCTCGCCGCAGCATATCCAGGGGCCGGCGGAGATGGTCAGGCTCGGCGAGCGGCTGACCTGGCTATCCGGGCGTCTTACCGAACTCGAGGCGCAGAAGCAGCAGTTTCTGCGGCATATGTCCCACGAGCTGAAGACGCCGCTAGCCAGCGTGCGCGAGGGCACGGCACTGCTTTCCGACGGCGTGGTCGGCGAACTTAGCGAGCGTCAGCGTGAAATCGTGGGATTGATCGATGTCAGCGGTCAGGAACTCCAGGCCCTGATCGAGCAACTGCTCGACTATAATCTGTTGCAGCACAGTCGGGGACTCAAGGTGACGCGTTTCGACCTGGTCACGGTGATCCAGGAAGTGCTCGCCAAGCATCGTTTGGCGCTCGACAAGAAGGGCATGCATGTCGACTGGCCTCGGCAGCCGTTGCCTTGGCAGGCCGACCGCGAGCGTACCGCCAGCGTTCTCGACAACCTGATCTCCAATGCCATCGCCTACGGTGAGGATGGCGGCCACTTGGCGCTGCGTGCCCAGCAATATGCGTCATGGCTGGTGGTCGACGTCGCCAACACCGGCGAGCCCATCGATGAAAACGACCGCGCGCGTCTATTCGAAGCGTTTTATCAGGGCCGCATGCGGCGCCAGGGTGCCCTCAAGGGGTCGGGCATCGGCTTGTCGGTGGCCGCTGATTGCGCCAAGGTTCAAAATGGACGCTTGGAGTTGGTCGAGGATGACACCTTTCCGGTCTGTTTCCGACTGACACTGCCCGAGGTGACGCCGCCGGAGGAAGGAACCGATGGCGACGACGCTTCCATAACGACGCCGACCACTATGACGCCGGCGCTAAACGCAAGGAACGACACATGAACATTCGGATGCTGCTGGCGGCGTTATGCGCCGGCTCGCTGTTGACCGGGTGCCAGTGGATGACGCAAGAGACGTCTGCACCGGCGGCCCCGGTCACTTCCTGCAATGACGACATCCCCAAGCTGGCCGACAACGTTTGCCTGGTGGATGACTGGATTGCCTTCGGACTCGCCTCGCAGCGCGGTGACAGCGAGTGGCGAGGCTCCATGCTGACGCGCCTCCGGGGCGACATGCCGCATCTCAAGCTGGCCCGTGCCACAGTACTGGCATGGGGCGATCGCGACGGCTGGGAACAGGCGTCCGAGCTTTACAAAGCCGAACTCTCGGCGGCGCCGAGCCGCTTGCAGCCACTGCTGCGGCAATGGCTCAACGAGCTCGAGACACGCCGCGATTTGGCCAGCGATCTCGCCAAGAGCGAATCGCGTCGCCAGGCGTTGGGACGCGAGCGCGATAACCTCGCCGAAAAACTCGACGCCCTGACGGCCATCGAACAGAGCATCAACTCGCGCCATGAGCAATCGCCATGACAGCGCGACGGTTACCAAGGAGAGATTCGTGAAGCACGCCGCCGCCCATCTTCTGCTGGTCGATGACGACCCCAGCCTCCTCAAGCTTTTGGGCATGCGCCTGGAAAGCCGAGGTTACCGTGTAACCACCGCCGAAAGTGGGCGGCAAGCGTTGGAGTGTCTCACCGAGGACCGCCCCGACCTGGTGCTTTCCGACTTGCGCATGGATGAAATGGACGGCATGGCGCTGTTTCGCGAACTGCAGCGTCGCGCGCCGGGCATGCCGGTGATCATTCTGACCGCGCATGGCTCGATCCCCGATGCGGTGAGCGCCACGCGCCAGGGCGTGTTCAGCTTTCTCACCAAGCCGGTGGATCGCGACGAGCTGTTCGCCGCCATCGAGGAAGCCCTGTCGCAGACGCCGGGCACGCATGGCGCCGGCGACGATGCCTGGCGCGCCGAGATCATCACCCGCAGCCCGCAGATGGAGCGTATTCTCGAGCAGGCGCGCATGGTAGCGGCGTCCGATGTCAGCGTGCTGATCACCGGCGCTTCTGGCTCGGGCAAGGAACTGCTCGCCAACGCCATCCACCATGCCAGTGGCCGCGCCGATAAACCCTTCGTGGCGATCAACTGCGGCGCACTGCCCGAGCAACTGCTGGAAAGCGAGCTGTTCGGCCACGCCAAGGGCGCCTTTACCGGCGCGGTCAGCCAGCACGAGGGGCTGTTTCTCGCCGCCGACGGCGGCAGTTTGTTTCTCGACGAGATCGGCGACATGCCGCTGACCTTGCAGGTCAAGCTGCTGCGCGCGCTGCAGGAACGTCAGATTCGCCCGCTGGGCTCGACCACCTCGGTGCCCATCGACGTGCGTATCATTTCCGCCACGCACCGCGATCTCGACCGTGCCATGCACGAGGGCGACTTCCGCGAGGATCTCTACTACCGCCTCAACGTCGTCAACCTCAAGCTGCCGGCACTCAAGGAACGCGCCGAAGACGTGCCGCTACTGGCCAAGTACCTGGTGGGGCAAGCCGCCGAGCGCCACAAGCCCTTCGTCAAAGGCTTCTCGTCGGAAGCGCTCAACCTGCTGGCCTCCAGCGCTTGGCCGGGCAACGTGCGCCAACTGGTCAACGTCGTCGAGCAGTGCGTGGCGCTGACCAGCTCGCCGATCATCCCCGAGGCGCTGGTGGCGCAAGCGCTGGCGGCCGAGGAAAACGCTTTGCCGTCGTTCAACGAGGCACGCGCGGGCTTCGAGCGCAGCTATCTCGTCAAGGTGCTCAAGATCACTGAAGGTAACGTCACCCAGGCCGCGCGCATCGCCGGGCGCAACCGCACCGACTTCTACAAGCTGCTGGCCCGGCACGACCTGGAACCCAGCAGCTTCAAGCCCAGCACCCAGCCGCAAGCGGCGCAGAACGACGACGCCCAACCGCGCCGCATGCAGCGTTGAGGCGTCTATTCAGCGCTTGAAACGCCGCTTTACTTCGAGTTTCAAACGCCCCTCGCCGAGCCGTGCGGTGAGGGCCTGGCCGGGCTTTGTGTCGTGTGCATTGCGCACGACGCGGCGCTCGTCATCTTCGAGAATCGCATAACCGCGCCCCAATACCGCCAGCGGGCTGACGGCGTTGAGTTCGCGTGCCAGGGCTTCGAGCCGTTCCCGAGATTGATCGAGTCGGCGCGGCAGCGCGGCATGTAGCTGACGTTCCAGGGTCGTCAGGCGTTGCTGTAGCGACGCGATGGCAAGGCGTGGGTCCTGGCGCTCTACGCGGCGCGTGAGGTTGTCGTGGCGTTGATGCTCACGGTCGAGGCGTTGGCGCATGGCCAGGCGCAGGCGCGTTTCCCAGCTTTCCAAGCGGCGACGTTGCTCGGCCAGGCGTTCCCCGGGGTGGCGCAGCCGCGCCTGCGTATGATCGAGACGTTGGCCGTCACGTTCCAAGCGCGTCTGCATGACGCGGGTCAGGCGGCGTTCGACGGCTTGCAGTTGCGATTGGCGTTCGCGCCAATCGGGGACCAGATGCTCGGCGGCGGCGGAGGGCGTGGGTGCGCGTTCGTCGACGGCGAAATCTGCCAACGTGACATCCACTTCATGGCCTACCGCCGACATCACCGGCAACCGGGAATGATGGATCGCCCGCGCCAGATGCTCGTCATTGAACGCCCACAGATCCTCCAGACTGCCGCCGCCGCGCGTGATGAGTAGGGCATCGACGCTGTCTTGCGGCGTCTGGGCGCGTTGATTGGCCTGGGCGATGGCGCGGATGATCGCCGGCGGCGCCTCGCGGCCTTGGACCGGCACCGGCAGGATCGTCACCTCCAGCGCCGGCCAGCGGCGTCGCAACACCGCCAGCACGTCACGAATCGCCGCGCCGGTGGGCGAGGTGATAATCGCCAGATGGCGCGGCGGATTCGGCAGCGTCCGCGCGTTGGCGAAGACTCCCTCGGCGGAAAGCTTGGTCTTGAGGCGCTCGAACGCCGCCAGCAACTCACCTTCCCCCGATGCCTGCACTGCCTCGACGATCAGTTGATAATCGCCACGCGGCTCGAACACCGACACGCGTCCGCGCACCCGCAGCCGGTCGCCATCCTTGAGTGTCGCACGCATCAACCGCGCCCGGTTGCGGAAGAACGCACAACGCAACTGTGCACGATCGTCCTTGAGCGTGAAGTAGATATGCCCCGACGCCGGCCGCGCCACGCCCGAAATCTCGCCCTCCACCCAACACTCGCCGAAGCCCCGCTCCAGCATCAAACGGGCCTGGCGGTTGAGTTCACTGACGCTGAGGGCGGTGGGGGTGCCAGTGTCGTCCATCGCAGGCCTCGCAAAATCGGGTAAGTTTGGAAAAGAGACAGTTTAGCATTGTGGCAACGGGCAACGGGCAACGGGCAACGGGCAACGGGCAACGGGCAACGGTGGCGCCGCTATCGGGAATGAATTCCCTCCCACAAGGCCAGGCTTCCACAAGGGCCAGCTACAATTGTGCCTCAGCGCTTTGCGCGGAGGCAGTTCTCAATAGCCAGCTCACCACGAGCGCTCCGACGCATAGCGCGCCGCCGAAAAGCGGTAAGGCAATCGCATGCCCGACGCTATCGATCAGCGCACCGGTGGTGACGACGGGCAGGCTGAAGCCGACATAGGCGAGCAGGAAGAATCCGGCGCTGGCGCTTGATTGCCGCTCGCCGGCGACGGCGAGGACACCGCTCAAGCCGCCTAGGTAGACGAAGCCATAGCAGGCGCTGCTGGCGGCGAGAGTGCCGATGAGTACCGCAGCCAGCACGCCATTGAGCGACCCCCAGGCGATCAGCGCATACGCCAACGGCAAGATGATCAGACCCAGTTGGGTCGAGGCATGGGGTGAAAGCTGCCGCGCCCAGGGCTGGAACAGCACGCCGCAACTGCATATACCGAAGGTGGCGAATCCCGACCAGGCGGCGAGCCCGTGCCGGGCCAGCGTCGAGGGCAGGATGGCGATAACCAGCCCGACCGTGGCCCAGGCCAGCAGGATCGCCAGTCCGAACGGGAGTGCGCCGGCCGGATAAGCCGGCAGCCGGAGCATGGCGGCATGACGTTGGCGCGGTGCATCGTCGGGCAGGCCGATCACCAGCAACAGGGCCAGACTCGCGGCACCCAGATACAGCCAGAGACTGGGTGGAGTCAGGCTGGGGGTATACAGGACGAAGAGGCTGGTTACTGCGGCCCCGAGTCCAAAACCCAGCGAAGTGCTGCCCGTGACCCAGTTCGCCGCCACACGCTTGTCGCGGTCGTGGAACAGCTCGAGCATGTAGGCGGGCGCGACGGCCGAGGTCAGCGCGGTGCCAAGGCCCATCAAGAAGCGTGCAATGCCCAGTGTGACCAGTCCCGGGGCGAGCAGTGTCATTGACGTTGCAACCAGGCACAAGCATAGCGCGGCGAGAATCAGGGGCCGTCGTCCGAGGCGTTCCGGTAGGCCGTTCAGTGCCAGCAGGACCGGCATGATGCCTAACACGTAGCAGGCGAAGGCCACGCTGGTAGCGCCGACGCCCAATCCGTCCCGCGCGGCCAGGGCATCGTAGAGCGGCGCCTGCAGGTTGACCGCGGTCGTGATCGTGCAAAGTGCGAGCGCGAGGCGAAGGGGAGACGATCCTTTCATGCGATGGCTGCCAGTGTCGGTAGAGGGGCGCCCAGCCTGGCACCGGCACATCGGGCCGGTAAGGTACAATGCCGGCGAATAATCCATGCACTGTTCGCGATTATTGCGGAACGGTCGCTACCCGGGGGTATCGCTGCGGTGAAGCTGGAAATCGATCAAGACTCGAGCCTGCCGGTGGTGGTCCAGGTGACCGACGGCGTACGCGACTGGGTAGCCCGGCACGGCGCAGGTAGCCGCCTGCCTTCGATCCGGCGACTGGCGCGCGATTTGGGAGTCAGCCGCAATACCGCCATCGAAGCCTATGAACGGCTAGTGGCACAGGGCCTGGTGCGCTCCAGGCCGGGGGCGGGGTTCTATGTGGCCGATAGCGCGGCGCGGGTGCTCGCCAGGGAGGATAACGGCGCGGAAAACCTGGAAGACGTCACCGACGAGATGTGGCGCTTGTTCCAGACCCGCGAGGATAGCTTGAAGCTTGGCTGCGGGTGGTTGCCCACCGACTGGCGCGAAGGCGATGACCTGGCCCATGCCATCCGCCAGGTGACCCGGCAGGACCGCTCGGGCCTTTTCGACTACAGCACGCCGCTGGGTACGCCGGAGTTGCGCTCGCTTATCGAGGAGCGGTTGCGGTTGCTGGACATTGAGGCCGATGCTAACCAGATCCTGCTGACCGGTGGTGGCAGTCATGCGCTCGACCTGCTCGTGCGGCTGATGCTCAACCCCGGCGACACGGTCTTCGTGGAATCACCGGGCTATTACAACCTGTTCGGCCTGTTGCGGCTGCAGCGGGTCAAGGTGATCGGCGTGCCACGGCTGAGTGGAGGGCCCGATGTCGAGCGGATGGAAGCCCTGCTGAAGACGCACCGGCCCAAGCTGCTTTTCACCAATAGCGTGTTCCAGAACCCGACGGGCACGACGCTGGCGCCGACCGTGGCGCATCGCGTTTTGCAACTCGCCGAGAAGCACGACTTCCGGATCGTCGAGGACGACATCTACGCGGACTTCCAGCGTGACCCCACCATTAGACTGGCGGCGCTCGATGGCCTGCGGCGGGTTATCTATCTCGGTAGCTTCTCGAAGAGCCTGTCCTGTTCGCTGCGCGTGGGGTTCATCGTCGCCGGGCCGGGGCTGATCAAGCAGTTGGTGGACGTCAAGATGCTAACCAGCATCGCCTCGTCGCGCTTTGCCGAGCAGGTGGTGACGACCATGCTGGAGAACGGCAGTTACCGAAAGCTAACCGAGCGCCTGCGCCTCAAGCTCTCGGGGCAGATGGCCTCGGCCCTCGAACTGGTCGGGGCGGCGGGCTGGGAGGTCTTCGCCGAACCGGCCGGGGGTATGTTCCTGTGGCTACGCCATCCGGCCGTGGACTCGTCCAGCCGTCTCGTCGAACGTGCTCAGTGCGCGGGGATCAGCCTGTCGCCGGGCGATGTCTTCCTGCCTGACGGCGGGCATTCGCCGTGGACCCGGATCAACGTGGCCTACACACGCGACCCTCGTGCGGTGCGCTTTCTTGGCAACCCAAGCATGCTATGCCATCGAGAATAAATTCTCTCAAGCTACAGACCGGAATCGTGGGAGCCGTTCCCGTTCGAGTGCGAACAGGATGTCGAGGTGCAGCAACTCTTTCTCGATGACCGGGCGCATAGCGGTTCGGCCGGGTTGTGCCATCGCGCGAGCGACCAGTTCATCGAAGTTGGCGCGTTCAGTCTGCAAAAGAAGAAGCCCACGCATCTCGATGTCTGATGCGTGGGCTTGTTGCTTTGCCGTGTCAGATCCCGGAGTTTCAGGCCTTGCTGGTCTTGGCTTGCCACAGCTTGGGCAGCAGCCAGGGCAGAAGCAGCAGGGCGAGTGCGGCGATCCAGAGGCCTAGCGAAATGCCGGATTGCCACAGGATGCCGAGGTCGCCGCCGCTGATGGACAGCGCGCGCCGCAGGTTTTGCTCCATCAATCCCCCGAGGACATAGCCCAGGATGACGGGTGCCAGCGAGAAGCCCAGCTTGCGCAGCAAGTAGCCGAATACGCCAATAATGAGCATCAGGTAGATGGCCGCAAGATTGGAATGAAGCTGGAAAACGCCGACGAAGGCTAGAATCGCGATGCCTGGTACCAGTACCCAGCGTGGAATCGTCAGCACGCGGGCAAATACGCCGGCCAATGGCAGGTTGAGCGCCAGCAAGACGATATTGCCGATATACAGCGAGGCGATCAGGCCACCGGCGACTTCGGGACGTTCACTGAACATCATGGGGCCGGGGGTGATGTTGTAGAGCATCAACGCGCCGAGGAGCACCGCCGTCGTGCCGGAGCCGGGAATCCCCAACGTCAGCATGGGCACGAAAGAGCCCGCCGCCGAGGCGTTGTTGGCTGCCTCCGGCGCCGCCAGGCCGCGCATGTTGCCCGTCCCGAATGAATTGTCCTTGTCGCTCAGGCGCTTCTCAGTGGTATAGGCGACCGCGCCGGCCACCGAGGCGCCGGTGCCGGGCAGGATGCCGATGATGAAACCGATCAAACCCGAGCGGCCCATCGTCCACTTGCAGGCCATCACTTCCTTGAGGCTGACGAAGACGCGTCCCAGCGGCGGGAGGCCGTCGTTGCCATCCTTGCGATTGGCGTTTTCCAGCATCAGGAGAATCTCGCTGATCGCGAACAGGCCGATGATCATGACCACGAAATCGATGCCGTCGTATAACTCGGGCAGGTCGAAGGTATAGCGCAGCACGCCGGTGCTCGAATCGACGCCCACGGTGCCGATCAAGATCCCCAGGACGGCCCCGATGGCGGTTTTGATGGGGTCCTTGCCCATCATCACGGCCATGGAGGCGAAGGCGAACACCATCAGTGCGAAGAATTCGGCGGGCCCGAACATCACGGCGACTTCCGCCAGCAATGGCGCGAAGAGCGTCAGGCCGATGATGGCGATGGTCGCGCCGACGAACGAGCTGACCGCCGATAAGCCCAGCGCCGGCCCGGCCAGCCCCTTCTTGGCCAGCGGGTGGCCGTCGAGTGTGGTCATCACGGCCCCGGCATCGCCGGGCACGTTGAGCAGAATGCTCGACATGCGCCCGCCGTACTCGGCCCCCGTGTAGATGGCGGCGAGCAGGATCAATGCCGACTCGGCGGGCAGGCCGAGTGTATAGGCCAATGGCATCAGAATCGCAATACCATTGATGGGACCGATGCCGGGCAGCGCCCCGAAGAGCGTACCGAGAAGCGCGCCGAGCAAAGCCAAGCCGAGGTTCAGCGGGCTCAGCGCGACGTCGAAGCCATGGATCAGGAAATCAAACATGAGGGCGCTCCGTTATAACAAAGGCTCGAGCCAGTAACCGCTGGGTAGCGAGATCCCCAGTGCGTGCGCAAAAAGGAAATAGCTGACGACGGCCATGAGGACTCCGGTAAGTAGCGCCTTACCCCATGACGTACCAAAGATGCGAGCCAGGCTGGTGACGGCCAACAGTGAGGTGATGATGAAGCCGAGCTTGGTGAAGAGCAGGGCATAGACCAGGAGCGTGGCCAGTACCAGCAGCAACTTCATGCCGAGCTGGCGACCGGGCCACGCCTCGTTGGTGCCGGGTTTCACGACCAGCACGCTGGCCAACGCTGCCAGAAGGATGGCAAGACCGAGCGGAAAGGCTTTGGGGCCTACGGGGTCGTAGCTGAAGGGCACTTCCAGATTGATGGCCTGAACGGCGACGAACGCCGCCAGACCGATCAGGACGATGCCCAACAACCGGTCGGCGGCGAGTTTCATTGCTTCAGACCTACTTCTTTGGCCAGGGATTCGAACTGGTCGACCTGCTCCAGCACATAGTCATTGAAGTCGTAGCCGAAGCGCGACATTGGAAATAGACCACGCTCTTCACGCAATTTGGCGAATTTCTGCGACTCGGATAGCTCTTTCATGCGTTCCACCCACTTCTGGTAGGCTTCGTCGCTGACGTTGGGCCCCATGTAATAGCCGCGCCAGATGGGCCATTGCACGTCATAGCCCTGTTCCTTGGCGGTGGGAATGTCAGCGTAAGGACCATCCATACGCTCTTCGGACAGCGAGGCGAGCACACGGATCTTGCCGCTTTCCAACTGTGACTTGAGCTCGGAGAGATCGCCCGTGAAGACCTGGATGTGGTCGCCCAGCAGCGCCGCCAGGGCTTCGCCGCCGCCCTCGAAGGAGACGTACTTGAGATTGCGCGGCGAGAGATCGGCGGCCTTGGCGGTGAGCGCGGCCTTCATCCAGTCCTGGCTGCCCACGGTGCCGCCCGCCCCGAAGGCGACATCGCCCGGGTTGGCCTTGAGGTCTTCCATCAACTCGTCGAGGGACTGCCAGGGCGCGTCGGCATTGACGACGATGGCGCCATAGTCGGCGCCCAGCGCGCCCAGCCAGCGCACGTCGTCGGCATCGTATTGGCCGAACTTGCCCAGCGCCAGGTTCACGGCCGCGCCGGTGCTGGCAGCGACGATGAGGTTGGGATCGTCGTCACGCACGCCATTGACGTGGTTATATGCGACGGCGCCGATGCCCCCTGGCATGTAACTTACGGCCATGGGCTTGTCGATCATGCTGGTCTTTTCCAGGCCGTTGGCGGCCAGGCGACAGGTGAGGTCGTAGCCGCCGCCCGGCTTGGCGGGGGCGATGCACTCTGTCGCCTCGGACTGTGCCTGAGCGTTGCCGGCGGCCAAGAGACCGCCCGCCAGCGCCAGCATGCCGGCGTACGTGGAAAGCCCTTTGTTGATCTTCATGGCGAACTCCTGTTCTCTTGTTTTGCGCTGCATTAGGAATAACGAGAGTGGTGCTGATGTCATCGCCACGGATGACGAATACCGATGCTAGGCAGGCAACCTTTCATCAACCTGTCACCTAACGTTTATCTACATGAGACATTGGTCGTATGCGACTGCTCGTCATCGAAGATGACCCCCTGATTGCGCGTTCCCTGGATCAAGCGCTCACCCCGCTAGGCAACATTGTTGAAGTGTTCACGCACCATGCGCAGGCACGCGAAGCCTTGCAGAGCGGCCATTTCGACTTGGTTTTGCTGGATTTGGGGTTGCCCGATGGCAACGGCCTGACGTTGCTGGCCGAGCTACGCCAGCGTGGCGATACCACGCCAGTCTTGATACTGACGGCCCGCGATGGCATCGACGACCGAGTGGAAGGGTTGGATCTAGGCGCGGATGATTATCTCGCCAAGCCATTCTCGCTCGCCGAGCTGGAGGCTAGAGTGCGTGCCTTGCTGCGCCGCAGCCAGCAACGTGTCGATAATCGTCTGGCGTTCGGGGCGCTCACGTTCGATGCCACCTCGGGCGTCGCCACGCTGTATGAGCAGGTTCTAGATTTGCCGCGTCGCGAACTGCTTTTGTTGGAAGGATTGATGCTGCATGCCGGCAGCATCACGCCGCGTGAGGCGCTGGAAAATCGTCTGTTCGGTTATGGCGATGTAGGTCCCAATGCGCTGGAAGTCTACATCAGCCGCTTGCGTAAAAGACTCGAGGGCAGCGGGTTGCGCATCCGCACGTTTCGCGGCCTCGGCTACCGGCTCGAGGAAGTGTCCTCGTGATCGAGGTAGAGGGCACGCTCAAATCTCGGTTGGCGATCTGGCTATTGGCGACCGTCAGTGCGCTTGGCGTGTTGCTGTTGGCCGAAGCCTATTTCAGCTCGCAACGTGCGGCCGAGCGTGCCTATGATAGCCAGCTAGAAGCCGCTGCTCTGACCATCGCCGAGGCCGTGCAGTGGGAGGCGGGGCAGCCGGTGGTGGAGATCCCTTCGGCAGCGTTGCAGATTCTGGCGACGCGCCACCAGGAGCGGGTATTCTACGCCGTGCTGGATGCTGACGGTCAGACGGTATCGGGTAACCTGGATCTGGATATTGCGCCTGAGTGGCGACGGCGCGCGTCGTCGCAACCGATATGGCTGAATGACGCGTATCACGGTACCCAGTGGCGTCTTTATGGACGGGAGCTCGATTCCGCTGGCTGGGAGACGCAAGATCCGGTGCAAATTTGGGTCGGCCACACCATGACGGGGCGTGAATCGTTGACGGAAGTGCTCTTCGAGCACGCGGTCACCCGCTTCGTGATCATGGTCTTGCTGGCGGGGGTCTTGATGCTCTTGGCGATGCGTGTAGCACTCGCACCGCTGCGACGATTACGTCAGCAGCTACGGCGTCGTGATGCCGATGACATGCAGCCACTGGATACCCGTGTGCCCGAAGAAATGCGTGAAATGGCGGAAACCTTGGATTCACTTTTTACGCGCCAGCGCCAAGGCCGGGAAGCGCTTTTGCGTTTTACTGCAGATGCCAGTCATCAACTCAAGACGCCACTCGCGGGGTTACAGACCACGAGCGAACTGGCGTTGAAAAGCGATAGTCCCGATGCATGGCGACAGGCACTGGTCGAGGTCCATGGGAGTGCGGAGCGCACGAGCCGTTTGGCCAGCCAGCTATTGAGTATGGCGCGCCTGCGTCATGCCGTGGAAGCAAACGCGACGGCGCGTATTGACGCACTGGCGCTGCTGCATGAAACGGCTTTCGACTGGGCGCAGCGTGATGCCGCGCAAGCCCATGACATCGGCCTGGCGTCTCTCCCGGCATCGCCGCAATACATCCAGGGCGAGGCATGGGCATTGCGAGAGTTGTTAGGCAATTTGATCGACAATGCCCTGCGTTATACGCCGCCTGGCAGTGTTATTACCCTGGGGGTGGTGTCTCATGCGCAGACGTTGGAGTTGTATATCGAGGATGACGGACCCGGTGTATCGCCCGAAGTGATGGCGCACTTGCACCACCCCTTCGAACGCGGTGGTCGTCAGGACACCGAGGGTTCCGGCCTGGGATTGGCCATCGTGGACTCGATCGTGCGCCGTCACGAGGCGCGGATGCAGGTCGAGTCGGCGGAGAAGGGTGGGCTGAGAGTTCGCCTGTTTTTTCCTTATCTCACCCAACACGAGCAGGGATGATGCCGATTCGTCGTGTGGCGCTCGTATGGTTCTTGGGCGCGCTGATACCGTGCCTCGCCTGGGCCGATAATCCTCTCGTCGTCGAGGCGGCGCTCGACAGGGAGGTTGCGGCGCCCTTGCTGGACGCTTTCGAGGAGGCTCATCCACACATCCAGTTGAACTTCCGCGATCGCTCAACGCTTGAAGTCGATGCGCGTGTCGCCGACGAGGAGAGCCCGCCCGATGTCGTTATCAGCTCCGCCATGCCCTGGCAGATGGCGCGAGTCAACGAAGACTATGCCCAGCGGCTCGAGTCGCCGGAGGCGCGCGCCTGGCCGGAATGGGCCAAATGGCGCGACGAAGTTTTCGGCTTCACCTTCGAGCCCATCGTCATGGCGTATCGGCTGGATCTATCGCGTTATGTGATGCCGCCGAAGACTCATGCCGACCTGCATACGTTACTCACGCAGCACCGCGAGACGCTGCGCGATAAGGTCACGACCTATTCGCCTTCACGCAGTGGCGTCGGTTATACGCTGTTCCAGCAGGATGCGCGCTACACCACCCGCTTCTGGGATCTCGTGGCCGCGATGGGCGCGACCGATACGAATCTCGAGGCCAATACGCGGTCCATGCTCGAAGGGCTCAGCGAGGGACGCTACTGGCTGGGCTACAACCTGCTGGGCTCCTACGCCATGGTGTGGGCGCAATCGCACCCCGAGGTCTTCGTACAGGTGCCTCAGGACTACTCGTTGGTCATGATGCGCATGGCGTTCATTCATCGCGATGCCCCACACCCCGGAGCGGCCAGGGCGTTTCTCGACTTCCTGCTGGGCCGCGAAGGGCAGCGTGTTATCGCCGGCGAGACGCCGCTGTTCAGCGTTCGCTCGGATGTCATGGGTCCCTACACGGCTCAGCGGCTGCGCGACCAAGTCGGGGAGCGCTTGTATCCGATTCCGCTGAACGCTTCTTTACTTGCCTTCGTCGACCCCTCGCGGCGCGCGGCATTCATGGAGCGCTGGCAGCGGGAATTCCAGCGTTTGTCGCAACCCGAACCGTCCCAGGGCGAGCCATCCGCCGAATCGCACATTGACAAAGGCCCTCAACGTTGAGAGGACGGGAATAGGGGTTTATAATGGCGGATTAATCTTCCTCGCACACGCTTTCCCCACAGGTGTCGCCACATGCTTCGTATAGCGCAAGAAGCTCTTACGTTCGATGATGTCTTACTCGTCCCCGGCTATTCCGACGTTCTGCCCAAGGATGTCAGCCTCAGATCCCGCCTGACACGTGACCTTTACCTCAATATTCCGGTGCTTTCCTCCGCGATGGATACCGTGACCGAAGCTCGCCTGGCGATTGCCATGGCGCAGGAAGGCGGCATCGGGATCATTCACAAGAGCATGACCATCGCCGCGCAGGCGACGGAAGTCCGCAAGGTGAAGAAGCACGAGAGCGTGATCGTCAAGGACCCGGTGACCGTCAGTTCCAAGGCGAAGCTGGCCGATCTGCTCGAGATGGCCGACGAGTATGGCTATTCCGGGTTCCCGGTAGTCGAGGGCGACACTCTGATGGGCATCGTCACCGGGCGCGACATGCGCTTCCGTCCGGACAAGGGCGATAGCGTCGCGGAAATCATGACCCCGCGCGAGAAGCTGGTCACCGTGCCCGTCGGCACCTCGCTGGATATCATCAAGTCCAAGCTGCAGGAACACCGCATCGAGAAGATCCTGGTGGTCGACGATCAGTTCCGCCTGCGTGGCTTGGTCACCGTTCGCGATATCGAGAAGGCGCGCACCTATCCGCACGCCGCCAAGGACAGCGATGGCCGCCTGCTTGCCGGCGCTGCCGTGGGCACCGGGCCGGAAACGCCGGATCGCATCGCCGCGCTGGCCGAGGCGGGCGTCGATGTGGTGGTGGTCGATACCGCGCATGGCCATTCCCAGGGCGTCATCGAGCGCGTGCGTTGGGTCAAGGAACATTATCCGCAGGTGCAGGTGATCGGCGGCAACATCGCCACCGCTGCCGCCGCCAAGGCACTCGCCGAAGCCGGCGTCGATGGTGTCAAGGTCGGCATCGGCCCCGGTTCCATCTGCACCACGCGCATCGTCGCCGGTGTCGGGGTGCCGCAGATCTCTGCCGTCTCCGACGTGGCCGATGCGCTCAAGCCGTTCGACATCCCGCTGGTCGCCGATGGCGGCATTCGCTTCTCCGGCGACCTTTCCAAGGCCATCGCCGCCGGGGCCAGCACGGTGATGATCGGTGGTCTGCTGGCCGGTACCGAGGAAGCGCCGGGCGAGATCGAGCTCTATCAGGGCCGTACTTATAAGGCCTATCGCGGCATGGGCTCCATGAGCGCCATGTCCCAGACTCAGGGCTCGTCCGATCGTTACTTCCAGGATAAGAACGCCGGCGTCGAGAAGCTGGTGCCGGAAGGCGTCGAAGGCCGCGTGCCCTACAAGGGCGCGATGAGCGCCATCGTCCATCAACTGATGGGCGGCTTGCGCGCCTCCATGGGCTACACCGGCTGCCACGACATCGACGAGATGCGCACCAAGCCGGAATTCGTGAAGATCACCGGCGCGGGCTTTGCCGAATCGCACGTGCACGATGTGCAGATTACGAAAGAGGCCCCCAACTACCGGGCGGGCTAACTCAAGCTTGATGCCGGAAGCTTGAAGCTGGAAGTGGCCGCGCGCCGCTTCCAGCTTTCGCATTTTCGGCCCTTGTTGCTTCTCAAAGGAAAGGCCAGATGACCGACATTCACGCCCATAAGATCCTGATCCTCGACTTCGGCTCCCAGTACACCCAGCTCATCGCGCGCCGCGTGCGCGAGATCGGCGTCTACTCCGAAGTGCGCGCCTTCGATATCAGCGAAGAAGAGATCCGCGAGTACGCGCCCAACGGCATCATCCTCGCCGGGGGGCCGGAATCCGTCACCGAACTCGCCTCTCCGCGCGCGCCGCAATGCGTGTTCGAGATGGGCTTGCCGGTACTGGGGATCTGCTACGGCATGCAAACCATGGCCGAGCAGTTGGGCGGTAAGGTCGAAGGTTCGCATACTCATGAGTTCGGCTATGCGCAGGTGCGTATCGACGCCGACAACGCGCTGCTCTCGGGCATCAAGGATCATGTCGACGTCGAGACCGGCCGTGCGCTGCTCGATGTGTGGATGAGCCACGGCGACAAGGTCGGTCAGGTGCCGGAGACCTTCACCGTGACCGCCTCCACGCCGAGTTGCCCCATCGCCGCCATGGCTTGGGAAGAGAAGCACTTCTACGGCGTGCAATTCCACCCCGAAGTGACCCACACCCTGCAAGGCCAACGCATCCTCGAGCAATTCGTGTTGGATATCTGCCAGGCTGAGCGGTTGTGGACCCCGGCGCAGATCATCGAAGACCTCTGCGAGCGCGTACGCGAGCAAGTCGCCGACCGTCACGTACTGCTCGGCCTCTCCGGTGGCGTGGACTCCTCCGTGGTCGCTGCGCTACTGCACAAGGCCATCGGCGATCAACTGACCTGCGTGTTCGTCGACAACGGCCTGCTGCGCAAGAAAGAAGGCGACCAGGTGATGGAAACCTTCGGTCAGCACATGGGCGTGCGCGTGATCCGCGTCGACGCCGAAGACGAATTCCTCGGCAAGCTGGAAGGCGAGGCCGACCCCGAAGCCAAGCGCAAGGTCATCGGCAACACCTTCATCGATGTGTTCGACCGTGAAGCCGCCAAGATCGAGGGTGTCGACTTCCTCGCCCAGGGCACCATCTACCCGGACGTGATCGAATCCGCGGCCAGCAAGACCGGCAAGGCCCACGTCATCAAGTCGCACCACAACGTCGGCGGCCTGCCCGAGACCATGAAGCTCAAGCTGGTCGAACCACTGCGCGAACTGTTCAAGGACGAAGTGCGCAAGCTCGGCCTGGAACTCGGCCTGCCGTACGACATGGTCTACCGCCACCCCTTCCCGGGACCGGGCCTCGGAGTACGCATCCTCGGCGAAGTCAAAAAAGAGTACGCCGACATCCTCCGCGAAGCCGACGCCATCTTCATCGAAGAACTGCACAACTTCGACTGGTACCACAAGACCAGCCAAGCCTTCGCCGTCTTCCTCCCGGTCAAGTCAGTAGGCGTCGTCGGCGACGGCCGCCGCTACGAATGGGTCATCGCCCTGCGCGCCGTCGAAACCATCGACTTCATGACCGCAAGATGGGCCCACCTGCCGTACGAGCTCCTGGAGAAGGTCTCCAACCGCATCATCAACGAGATCAGCGGCGTCTCCCGCGTGACGTATGATGTCAGCAGCAAGCCGCCCGCAACGATCGAGTGGGAGTGAGTCTTAGGTTGTAAGCCTTTGCGTACAAGACTGCAAGTAAAAAGCCCGCCATCACAGGCTGTGTCAAAACACGGCCTCAGCTGGCACACTGCCCATCAGGCTTCCTGATGGGCAGTTTTCATCATGGCACGCTATATCAACGGTGCGTCTCGCGAGCAGCTCGATCTGCTGCCACCTTCCCTCGATGACCTGATCCCTGACGCGCATCTCGTTCGCGTCATCGATCTCTACGTCGACTCCCTCGATCTCGATGCCCTAGGCTTCGAGCGGGCTCGGCTCGCTGCGACCGGGCGCCCGGGCTACCATCCTGCGGATATGCTGCGCCTCTACCTGTACGGCTATCTTCAGCAGATCCGCTCGTCACGCCGCCTGGAACGCGAATGTCAGCGCAATATCGAGCTGATGTGGCTACTCAGCCGGCTGACCCCTGACTTCAAGACCATCGCCGAGTTTCGACGCAAGCATCCGCAGGCGTTTCGTCAGCTGTGCCGTCACTTCGTGCGCTTCTGCCGTGACGCCGGTTGGCTGGAGAGCCGCGAAGTGGCCATCGATGGCAGCAAGTTCGGGGCCGTGGCCAGCAAGAAGCGCATGGTGAGTCAAAAGTCGCTGGCCCGTGAGGAATAGGTCTTGAACGCGCGTATCGACGCCTGGTTGGACGGTCTCGACGCGACCGACCGCAAGGAAGCGCACCGGGATGGGCCCGACGATGACCAGCGCCGCCGCTCACTCGAACGGCTCAAGGCCCTGCGTAACGCCGAGAGCGCATGGAACAACTCGGGATCCAGCATCACGTCACCGGTGAGCCCGAGGCCCGGTTCATGCGCTCGCCGCAGGGAAGCCGGACCGCGTATAACCTGCAGACGGCGGTGGATATCGACCCCCCTGATCGTGCACCACGAGATGGTGCAGGACGGCGATGACAGCCGCCAGTTGCAGACCATGGCGGAGGCGGCACAAGCGGCACTGGTGACAGAACGGATCTCGCTACTGGCCGGTGCCGGTTACTCCAACGGCGAACAGCAGCAGCGCTGCGAAGAACGTAACCTGGCCTGCCATATCCCGCCCCGGCGGGCCGTCAACAACCAAGGAGATGGCCAGCTCTATCAAGCCGATGCCTTTCACTATGAACCGGCCCGGGATGCCTACCGCTGTCCGGCTGGTCACTGGCTGCCACTGAAGCAACGCAACAGGTCCCAGAAAGTCCTTTACTATGCCAACTCCTCGGCGTGTGCCGGCTGTACGCGCAAGTCGCGCTGTACGACGGGGCGTTGGCGAACCGTCCCGCCATCAGTATGAAAGCGCCTTCGAGACGTCGCGACAACGCCTGACAGACGACCCCGGGCGATGACACGTCGCCGCTCAGGCGTCGAGCATCTCTTCGGCACGCTCAAGGACACGCTGATAGGGAATGCCGGTCGTCTACTGGTGCGCGGACTCGACAAAGCCCGGGGGGAGATCAGTCTGGCGGTACTGGCGTACAACCTGACGCGGCTGATGCGGAATATCGGGACCGAGGCGCTGATGGCCCGGCTGAGGCGAGTCCCGGTCTGGAGTCGGGGGCCTCTATCGATATTGACAAGGCTGTAACGAAATCGCCCCGCAAAAGCTCTTTATAGTAGATTCTATGTAAGAGCGTAATTGTATGACACAATGCTCTGATTTTTTCAGGGCTTTTTCTTCACAGCAATTATTACACACTGTGTAAATATGTGTGTAATAGACCTTCACTTCCCTAGTATATAGAGGTGGAGAGAGCCTTGCTTTGAAATGCTATCGTTAAATCTATGGGCTCCCAGAGATGCTCCTGCCAAGCAGGCTTGAGCATGTTTTTGAAGGACCTGATAGCAAAACTGGAGTCGTGTGAGTTTCCCTTGATCTTTTTCAATCTCACTTTTAGAAACTTTAATATAATCATAAGGATTTGGCGACAAAATCAAAAAGCAGTCATACAACCACCCATCGGCTAGTCTTAAAGATTGCGTTTATAAAGATTGAGAAGTGCGGTAAAATATAGTCAATCTGAGATGTCTCGCTCAATGAAGCGATCCATTCGCACTACTTTGATCCGGCACTTCAAAGAACAAGTCTTTCCCCAAAAGAATGGTGGGCTGCTGCCATAGATCAGGCCATCTACTTCAACCTACTTCCTCATAATCTCATCTATCCCTCGTGATTGGCCTTACAGCCTCAAAATTTTACTATTATAGCCCGTCCCTTTAGCCGCTCTAAAAACACAGGCCTCTCAATATAAAGCAATGCCACTCTTCTCTTGACGCCAAGCCTCAAAAAAGATATTTTTAATTAAAGATATTAGCCTTAATATAACATCATCCAGCAAAGCGCCCATATCACTATCCGTAATGGAAAAGCCAGGATTGCCAAATGGAAATTTCATCGCTCCACCTAAAAGGGTTCAGAAACTTTAAGGACTCAGTTACCAATTTTAAAAACAATACATTGCTGATTGGTTCTAATGATGTCGGTAAAAGCAATATGCTTCATGCATTGCGCCTACTTTTAGACAAAAGCTTATCTGAAGCAGATATTGAACCATCGGAATTGGACTTCCACATAGGTAACAAAGAGGCTAGTGAACATCTAGCAGTAACTGCAAAACTCAGCAATATAACCGAAGATGCTGTCTTATCTGTCCTAAAAGGACATGTAAGCGATGATGGCGAGACCTTTATAAGGTACACAGCTAAAAAATCTGATTTAAGCTACAAGGTGTTTATAGGACGTTCTCTTGATGAGTTGGAGGAAGTTGTCTCCAGATTTTATCTTAAGTACATAAATCTAAAGTACATCCAGTCTCAGCGAGACCTTGATAGGTTTATAAAGAGAGAGAAACGGCAGCTTTTAAAAGTTGCTCAGCAATCACTGGAGCCAACCGAAAAACAGGGGGACGAAAAACTTCTCTCTGAAATTAGCACAGATCTAACCAACCTCAACGAAAAAGTATCGCAGCTTGAATATGTTGATAAAGCTACTGCTGATATCAATCGTGAGTTAAAAAAACTAGCACATCACCATTCTAACTACAAAGTTAGATTGGACACCGGAGCGATACAAGTCAACGATTTTATCGACAAACTGCAGTTGGGAGCAAACAGCAATGGGTCAAACATCATGCTTGGAGGAGATGGGAGGAATAACCAAATACTTCTAGCATTATGGAAGGCAAAGAGCACCAAAGAACACGATTTAGATAACGAAGTTGTTTTTTATGTGATAGAAGAGCCAGAGGCACACTTACACCCTCACCAACAAAGAAAACTAGCTAGCTACCTTATAGATGAACTACCTGGGCAAACTATAATATCATCACACTCTCCACAAATAGCCGTCAACTTCAAACCTGACTCTATTGTTAGGCTCCTTTCAAAAGATGGTGAGACTCATTCTGCGGGTCAAGGGTGCTCAGACTGCATTGCCGAAGGCTGGGAGGAGATGAGCTACCGGATGAGTATACTGCCCGCTGAAGCCTTCTTCTCAAATGGCGTTCTGCTAGTTGAAGGGCCATCAGAGGTTCTCTTTTACACAGAGTTCTCCGAACATCTGGGCATCGATTTGGATTATGAGAATCTATCTATACTTTCGGTTGATGGAATAGCCTTCAAAGTCTATGTGAAAATTTTAAATGCATTAGAGATCCCTTGGGTTATGAGAACTGATAACGACATATCGAAAGTTCCGAACCAAGAGAGCTGGCAATATACAGGAATGAACAGGTGCTTAAAAATTGCTGGCCTTGCCACTTGCGACAACAGCAAAAAAGAAATAAATCCTCAAGAAACTGTTGATAACGGAAAGTGGTTTGAAGTATCTTCGCTTTTTAGTGAGAAAGGTATATTTTTATCAAAAATCGACTTAGAGAATGACTTGGTAAACGAACTCTCTTTCCCGATATTGACAGCCCTAGAAAAACAAAGCACCCTCAAGGCGATCAAGTATTTGCAAAATAAAAAAGCACTCCGCATGCGCGTTCTTTTGAAAAAAATCAAGGGGGATTTGAGTCAGCTAAATAATAGCGACATTGCAAATCCTCTTCTAAAAATTAATGAAATCAGCAAGGAGGGTGCATGAGTGTATTCAACCCCACAACCCAGCAAAAAGCCGCAACAAACTATCCGGGCAATATGGTTATAACTGCTTGCCCTGGAAGCGGTAAGACAACTGTGATACAGAACAAAATAACAGCCATAACTTCTGAGTTACCCTCACATAAAGGTGTAGTAGCTATCACCTTTACCAACAAAGCAAGCATAGAGCTTAAAAAGAGATGTGTGTCTGGAGCACATGATATAAAACAAAGTTTTTTTGGGACTATTGACAGCTTTTGCTATAAAGAATTGATCCTTCCGTTCTTGCCTCGAGTTTGGGAGGGTAAAGTCGTAGATCGAGAGGTAATCAAAGGTCTTAGCCCTTTCCATAAGAGTTTTTTTCTCGATGACTATAAATCTCCAGATTTAGAAAGCATAGAAAGAGACAAAGGTTTCAAATCTCTTTATGACGAAGGCTACTTGTGGATGGCTTCATTCTCAGGTCTAGCGCTATACATACTAAACGAGTCCTATGCAGCGCGTAGATATATAAAGGCTAGATACTCGCATGTTTTCATTGACGAATATCAAGACTCTTCTTTAGCTCAACATCAGCTGTTCTTAAAGCTTTTTGAATTGGGGTTGGTGGCCACGGCTGTTGGTGACAAAGCTCAATCAATATATGAGTTCCGGGGAGGAGATTCTGGGTTGTTAGAAGAGCTTGTTAAGGATGCTAAATTATTCAAGCACTTTGAGATAGATGTAAATCATAGATGCCATACCTCAATAAATAATTATGCGACAAAGCTACTCCATCCTGAGGCAGAGATAGTAAACTGTGATGAGATCCGTATTTTTAGGCGCAATTTAAATGGTAACTTAACTGACATTGGTGCAGCTATCTCTGAATGGATTTCGAGTTGGTTGGAACAGGGGGCTTGGGGAGTTGAAGCCGCATCAGATTTTGCACTGCTTGTTAGAAAGGATAAGTCGCTGAAATTATTGGCTTCTGGCCTAACTGTCAAGCATAGAGCTTACACTAATACCCCGCTCGACGATATGGGTACACAATGCGCTGATCTCTATAAAGAACTCTTGTCATTCAAGTATGGTGCAATTGAAACTGCTCAGGAGCTCATAGAAAAGGTATTATCTCCTACAGTGGTGAGTGATATAGGGTTAAAAAAAATCCGGGGAAGCATTTTGCAATTGCGAGAAGGCAAAACATCAGAAGAGGTCATTGATAGCTTTAGAGAAGTTGCTTATTTAGCAGGCGAGGAACGCACTTTAGACGAGGATAAAGCAGTAGAAGTAATAGTTAATGAGGATTCAAAATATCAATTCATGCCCTTGGATAAAAACGAAGTGCAAGTGATGACGCTGCATAAGTCAAAGGGGCTGGAATTTAAGGTGGTGTTCCATTTCGACCTAGAAGAATGGTCTTTTCCTTTTCAGAAGGTGGTTGATAATGATTGGGAAAACCCTACTTATCCAAGCTACGGGCAAGAGATTAACTTGCATTATGTCGGTATCACGCGTGCAGAAAATTGCTGCATATTAGTTAGATCACAATATCGACAAAATAGAAATGGTAGCTTCAAAAATTCTTCGCCGTCTCTTTTTTTAAAACTTCCTCAGCTTGAAGGTCTTTACAAATAATGACGAAGATTAAAAGACATATTAGGTAAATTAGTATCTTAAAAGCCAGGCTTTTGTCGGGGTTGGCGGATGCAGGTTCTGAGTGCAACACCGTCAATGTGTCGATGATGGAGCCTCATGGTACTTCGCCATCTGCTCGTTCATCACTTCAATAGGGCACTTGAAGTCGAAGCGCTTTCGCGGGCGAATGTTCAGCTCAAGCGTAATCTCATCCAGTTCTTGCTGGTTATAGACCGATAGATCCGTTCCCTTCGGCAAGTACTGCCGTATGAGGCCATTGATATTGAGGGGGCGGACAGCCGCTTGGCCCCCTCTGCCATGGGCTGTGCGGGTTACAGAAGTAGATGGTGGCGACACCGGTATTCTAGGTGACCTTGGAGTGCTGCGTCATCTCACGTCCCTGGTCATACGTCAGGCTCTTCCGTGCGGCCAACCTTCATTGGCGTTGACACCAACGGCATGCGATTCAGCGCAGCGCTGAAGCCTTCTACCGCAGAGGTGGCGGTCGCATCGTTCATCTTCGCCAGGATCAGGTAACCGCTCTTGAGTTCGACAAGGGTGCCGACAGCCGATGCATTGTTCATGCCCTTGATCAGGTTGCCCTCCCAGTGGCCAGGAAACTCACGTTTCTCCACCTCTGGAGGACGGAGGTGAATGCTCACCATATCCGGAATCTGGTTGCGCCGGTCAACCTGGCCACGACGCGGCTTGCGGGTCGTTTTTCCTTGCCGCAAACAATGGATCATTTCCTTTCTCAGCTCACCGACGGGCAACGCGTAGATGGCGCTGTAGATGGTTTCTCGGCAGACGTAGGCGTCTCGAAGGTCAGGGATATTCATATGCTTGAGCTTGCCGCTGATCTGTTCGAGAGACAAGCGCCGACGAAGCATGTGCTGAATCAGGGCGAATCGAGGGCTGCCTGGAAGCAGTTCGCGCCTTGGTCGACAAACGCCTCGACGGTCATGACGACGCTGTTGCGCGTGTGGCGCGCGATACCGTCCATCGGACGATCCATTGCGCCGTATCTCTCGACTGATCGTCGCTGGGGATCGTTCGAGCAGAGCCGCGACCTTCCTGATGCTCAAGCCTTGTGCGAGGCTGGCCTGGATAGTGGTACGTTCTTCAATGCAAAGTTCAGAATATGACATAGGGTCAACACCTTACCGGTTGGGTCAGGTGTTGCATTCAGAATTTGCGGCCAAGCCCCAGGGGGGCAGGTAATTGGGTAGGAGACTGAAAGACTCCTACCTAGGAACAAATGCGGCACTCCACCTAAGCAGCCGCCGTGTCTCTTCACCTTCTATTGATGGAAGAGTCTTGCATGATCGACAGCTTGATAGGGTTTCCGGGTGAAATCGCTGCATCGGCTCGGTCGCGCTGGACTTCGTCATGGAGCCATTGCCGAAATCCTGGAAAATAGGAATGTATGGGGCGGTGTCGCGAACGAACAAGATAGTGGCGTTTCGGCATTCTGGACCATTGCTTGGCGAGCGTGACCAAGTCGCCTCGCTCCAGCCAGGGTGTAGCGTCCCAGAACCACGCCCATGTCGTTGATCGCCGCTTCCGTTGTCAACGCCAATGAAGGTTGTCCGCATTGGGGATGCGGACGAAAACTTGGTCTACATCGGGGGGATTTCATGTATCCGTATGAAGATCGCATAAGGGCAGTGGCGCTCTACCTTAATTACGGCAAGAGCGCGTCAGCGGCGGTTCGTGAGCTGGGATAGTGCTGTCCTGGTCGTTGAGACGGGGGGGCTGATTGATAGCCATAACGGTGTTATGGCTCATGCGGGGTCGGCAGGAGCGTTGCTGCACGTTTACACCGAACGCCCATTTCTTCCAAGCGTCTGCGTATAGCCATGTGATGTACGGAGAGGGCTGTGCGCCGGCAAAAGGCACCTGTGTGCCCGCTGAGTATCGCCAGTAAATACTCTACAACAAGCTGGCGTAGCAGGCTTTTGGATTCGCCGAGTTTTCTGGGTCGACCGCCTTGAGGCAATAGACCTTTTCCCTTGTAAAAGTTATTTGTATCAATGGCTTATCTCTATAAACTATGCCTAATGCAATACAGGGCAGTATGTGGTACAGTTAAAAGGCCTATTTTGCATAGACCTTTTTTGATGCACTGGATTAAGAAGTGAGATCTTGTGTTGAAACTATAGTTGCGAATCGGTCCTTGAGTGCAGCCATTGCAGCGTCGTGCAAGAGCTCAGAAGAAATAATCGAACCATTATGGCTTGGGAGTTCTCTCGTTGCGCAGGCGTCATGGCAAACAAAATTTTTGAACCCTAGATCAAGGGAAGCTCTAACACTGGCACTCACACACATGTGACTCATAAAACCAGCGAAAACTACCTGCTGTGTATTTGCTAGAAGCAACAACTCCTTGAGAGGGGTGTTATGAAAAGAGTTCGGGTGTGCTTTTTCGATGATCTTCTCATTCGAAAAGGGGGCGAGGGGGCTCAGGATCGAAACTTTATCGGTAAGCGGATCGAAAATCTTGCCTTTAGGTTTTCCATGTTGAACAACATGGAAAACAGGTGCTCCTTCTTGCCGTGCCTTGTCAAGCAAAAGCTTAGCATTTTGAAGGGCCTCTTCGCCGGCAGTTTTCAGGGGCAATGCACCATCCAGATACTCATTCTGATAATCAATCAGGACGAGCGCACACTTCTTCCAGTCAGCGACTTCATTTGGGGCACCAGCCATGTCAAGCAAGGTCATTGGTATAGTCATTTTTCGCTACCCGTAGTTTGAAAGGCACGCTAAAGATGAACAATTCTGACTTAGAGGTAAATTTAAAATTATGTGTAACTCACAAACAGTTTTGAAGAAGATAAAGCAAAGGCTAAATTGGGATGACCTACGTTTTTTCTATGCGCTTGCAGACAGTGAATCAATGACCTCAGCAGCTAAAAAGCTGAATGTTAGTTATATGACTGTGTCTAGAAGGCTAGAAAAATTGGAAGAGACACTTCATAAGGAGTTGTTTGTAAGGAATTCTGAAGGCTTTGTTCTCACAAAGCATGGCCGAAAGCTATATGAGAAAGTGCAGGCTATGCACGATACAGCTGAACAGCTTGTGGAGGATCTGAGTGCGGAAGATGTGATACAAAAGAAAATAAGAATTTCAACAATACAATCATTGGCTTATCAAATAGTCGCCCCGGGGTTGAGAAGTCTTCAGGAGAAATACAGTAGCCTGATCTACGATATTCAAGTGACTGATCGCAATATCAGCATTCCAAAGCGAGAGGCCGATATAGCAATACGCCTGAGTAATACACAATCAGATGAAGAAAATACTTTTAAGTTAAAGCTGGGGAGGTTGAATTACTATCTTTGTGGGACAGAAGTCGTCATTCGTGAAATGAAGGAGGGAAAGGCTGTTTCTGCGATAACATTTAATGAAGAAATGTGGCAGCTGCAGGAAGTAAAGCATTTGTTGAAAACGGTTGGGCTGGAAAGAGTTAGTTTCCAGTCAAATTCATCTGTTGTTCAGCGGTCAGCTGCGATCGCGGGATACGGAGTGGTATTGTTGCCGGACTTCATGATCGAAAATACAGAGCTTTGTAAATCATCTGAAGAGCCTGAATTTTCTAAAGACATCTGGTTGGTCACTAAGAAACAAAGCTATGAACTCACTGCTGTAAGGCTGATAATTGAGGAGCTGGCGAGTGTTTTTGAGAAATACAGTCAATGAAATATAAAACAAACGGTCTAGCAATCCGGAGATGGCCAGACCGTGCTAGTAAAAATTTAATAGGCCAGTTTGTTCTTGAAGTTGAACCAATCTCGAGTATACATATTGTTTGCAATGAGGGACAGGATCACCAGAGCAGATCCAAATATTTCTTCAGGAACAATGCTATCACCGCTGAAGAACGCTATCGCAAATGCAGTAATTGGAACCAGATTGATGAACAACACTCCATTCACCGGCCCAACGGTCTTGATGCCATGATTCCAAGAAAATACAGCCACTACCCCAGCGAACACTACCAAATAACTTAACTCCAGAATGTTTTCTACAAGAATAGAAGCGGAGGGCATATGAGTGACGCCTGCCATATTGGTAAGTAAGCAGATGACCCCTATGGTAATGCTGCCAAGTCCTGCCGAAATGGCCGTATAGCGTAGCGAGGAGAAATCTTCTATATATGATGCGCCGATTGTATAAGTAACCCAGCAAAAAGCACCTAGCAAAATTACTAAGTTAGGTAGTAGGGCTCCTCCTGCCAATGACGTAATGCTGCCTTTACTGACTACCAGTACGACACCGAGAAGTGCAAAAAAGATGCTTCCAAATGTAAAGTTTGAAGGCTTTTGTTTTTTTAGTACCCAAACCATTATCACTGAGATAAGAGGCATGAGGGCCATGATAATCGCCCCGTGCTGTGGTTTCGTATGAGCTAGGCCAGCAAAAGCCAATATACTGAAGCCAGCAAATCCGAGCGATCCGAAAGCATAAAGTTTGAGAACCTGACGTCCGGGGTTGAGTGCTGAGATGCCTTCTTTTGCTGCTAGCAGTATCAGGAGGATCAAGGATGCTACGCCATATCTGATCAGGCTGATATGTACAGCGTCCATTGATAATAATGCACTCTTTGCGATAGGGAACATGCCGCCCCATGATAAAGTTGTTAGCAAAAGACATAGAATGCCCACTATCACTCCGGGGTGTTTTAGATCGTTGCTGATATAACGGTCATTAGTAAGCATGCTTTTCAGTTCTTCCACCCTAACTTTTCCTGAAGGGGAATAGGGGATATTTTTGAGAAACTGAATTTTGATGCATTTCATTTTTCTTTTTTTCATCTCCTTTTTAGCAAGATCATAAATTTCAGGCTTCATTCCATCAGCATGATTAGAAGCCACTATTCCGCATATGACCTTGCCGTTATTGGCGTCAGTCGGCACTATTGCCAAATCCCTGACTCCGGGGTGTTTGTTTATCGCGTTTTCGGTTTCATAAATTTTCAAACCTTTAGCATTTTGTGCTCGATTCATTAGGTATAACAACCCGCCCTGGATATACCCGGATTCAGCAGTCAGTAAATATTTATCTCCACCATATTCAACAATATCATGTGGTATATTGTGGTACTCATCCATGTTCATATAGCTCGAAATTGCAACGCGACCAATTTCACCATCAGCGATCTTATGACCCTTCTCGTCAAGAATGAGAAGCTTGTTGCCATTATATGGTTTCCCCACACTAGTGGGCTGCTTCATAATGTCGTGAGGCTCAGCGATAGTGTTAACGCCAGTTTCGGTAGTACCATAATATTCGTAGACTACTGGCCCAAGGATGTGCAGAGCATCTAGCTTTAGCTTTATAGGGAAGTTTTTTCCGCCGACAAGCAAAAATCGCAGTGAATTTTGTTTAAAGATATGCTCCTGACCGTTGGCATGAGAGATGACCTCTAAAAGCAGTGGCGGTGTCATAGAGCTGGCTGTAATTTTCTCGCTTTTTATCAGCCGGACCATATCCTTCGTATCATGTGGCTTAGCAATGATGACCGTTGCGCCCAAGCTCATAAAAAGTCTGGCCCAACCATTTCCAGCAGCATGGTACATGGGCATAGCCAGCATATATTTATCTTCGGAACTGAACCCGTATCGACTTTTGAAATAATTGAAACGCCTGGCATCAAAGGAAGCATAACGAACTGCGGCTTTGGGAGGTCCTGAGGTGCCGGAAGTGAATGATATGGCCTTGAATGCTCTCTGGCCTATATCAGGCTCGGTAGTAGAGTCAAGCTCTTCCAGTCGAGAATAATGAGTTGCTGCCTTGAGGCCATTATCAAGGTCAATGATTGGGGCAAGATCGATAATGCTTCGAATGTCAATTCCTTCTTCGAGGAAAAACGAAGAGGATATAACGATCAAGCCGCAATCTGAAACATCGAGCATGTGCTTGATGTTCTCCGGTTTCTGGGTGTAATCAATACCGACAAAAGGTATTTTAAATGTGGCCGCAGCTGCAGCAAGGATGAAAAGCTCGCTCCTGTTTGGTGAAATGTAGCAAATGCTTCTAATTTTATAAATATTAAAAGTGTTGTGCATATTTCTAAACATTATTTCTACCTTATCATGGTATTCCTGCCATGTAAGGCTATGTTGTTGATCAGCGATAGCTTCCCTATCGGTACGGCAGGAAGCAAACTCTTTGATTAAGTTTAGCGGTATCATATTTTACTCCATTTGTTTTGTATTCAAAGTAATTTCATGCTTGCGCCAGATGCGATACATTTCTTGATTTTCTGAAGCCTCACCTTTGAGATTCTTTCTCCGGGCACTACAATCGGCACGCCTGGGGGATACGGTACTACAAAGTATTTTGATATAGTGTCCTCACGAAGCTGGCCGATGCACCATTTATTTTTTTCCTCAACATTCTGTAGGGCCCGTATTAGTGTGATTACGTTTTCTTGAGTGATGCCAAAATGAATGTTGAATAGAGCACAGCTTTCAGTGTACCTGCTTATATATATGTTGTGCTCTTTGTAGAGAACTTCCCGCAACCGTCTGCCAGCGATGTTCAGTTCGCTAATATTCAGCCACACCTTGGTTTCGTCACTAGTCGCGTAATTTTGCTGTGCTATAGAGTCTGCTTTGGGACTGCTGATTACTGAAAAAGACGTAAGCTTCTCTTTAACTAATTTTTTAAGAAGTCGTGCGTTGGCTTCCGCTCGGTCAGAAAACATTCTGCCTTCTATACGAGCATGGCACTGGGCCAGGTCTAGGCTTGTGAGGTGTCTATAGTTGGGTGAGGTAGTATGAAGTCGGTATCGCATTTGTTTGAGTTTTTCGATGGCTTCCTCACCCCCAATGCAATGTAAGTAACTTGCTTGTCTGCATGCAAATAGCGACTTGTGAGCTGAGTGAGTGACTACAAAATCGACTTCATATTTATTTCTGAGATTTTTCGCAGCATCAATCGCACAATGCCGTGAAAGACTAGTGGAGAAGTTGGACCACGCACCCCAAGCTTCGTCGATGATTATCTTCTTGAGAGATGGGCCATGCTTAAGAAGCAGGGGAAGTATCTCGTCCAGTTTTTGCTGTATGCCTTCATAAGTTTGGCTGTTGATAATAGCAACGTCATAGCCATTTCCATTCTCTTCTGCGCATATGATCTCATCAAGCATTGCCTTTACGTTTAGGGATGTCTTTCCAGTTGTCTCATCAATCTCGATATCATCAATGTAGGTTTTCTTCTTCACCTGGGTCGAATTGATTGTGAAATGAAATGATTGATGTAGGCCCTTTTGTATAATTATTCTGCTTTCACTGCTGCAAGATGCTGCAACGGCAATTTGGTTTGAAACTGTAGATCCAGAGCATATAAAAAGTGTTGAATCTGTACCGAATGTTCTGGAGGCTTCTTTTTCGGCATCCTTTAATACAGAGTTCAAGGAGGCTATTGAGTCAATGAATGGCTCTGTAACGCTCATTTCATAATTCGAAGACATAAGGTCAAGATATTTATCCTCGAATCTCGAATTACTGAGAGCTTTTATATTACTAAGAGGTAGTGTGTGGAAGGAAATTAACTGCTTAAGCATTGCACTATGTGCTGCGCTATAAAAATAGATTGGGTAAGTCATTGTCATGCCTTTACGTTGACTGGTTTAAATAGAATTCTAAATTAAGAATATAACGCCCAGTCGTTTGGTCAATTTTCAATGATGTGTAAGCCCTAAACTTTTTTCTGTGTAATGTCCTTCTTTATGTTTTTTAACGGTTATTAGATTTTATTCTTATAAGCAGTGTTTTGTAATCTGGTTATTCTGCATAATAAGGTTCCTAGCAGTATTTGAAGTGACCCTCTTCAGGACTGTGGGTAGGCATCTGCATCGCTAGGCCGACCCCACCGAGCGAGGCGTCGAGGGCGCTGTCGATAGAGCGCGGGTTCGTCAAGGCCATCGCGAGATTGCCGTCGCCCTGGGCGCCGCGGGCCTTCATCAACTCGTTGCTCTGGGGCACCTGCAGTGCCCAGCCGACAGCGCTCCATAGCGGGATTGGGTCAGGTGATGATCATCTTTTTTTGCTACCTCATGCAGGTTGTCTCGTAGTGGGGACTTGAATACCTACAAGCTGTCTAATGAGTCTTAAAATACCCAATTTGACGAGATGGCAATGAAGCGGCCACGCAGCTACTCTCGCGTCACTCAGCAGACACTCTCGGTCCTTGGCAAGCTGATCAAGGCTGGCCGCTTGGATCGTGAACTCACCGCTGCCGACCTGTCTGAACGCGCAGGTATCTCGCGTAAGACCCTCCGCAACATCGAAAAGGGCGAAGCCGGTACCGAGATCGGCGTCGTCTTCGAAGTCTCCACACTCGTAGGGGGGCGCCTGTTCGACTTCGATGACCGGGTGGGTGCGATACACGATGCCCGCCTCGAAGAAAGACTGACGCTGCTGCCGAAGCGGGTTCGCCAGAGCAGGCAGGAGGTCGATGATGACTTCTAGGCTGACGACGCCACGCGAGGCCTATGTCTGGATCTGGTTGCCGGGAGAGACGCAACCCGTGGTGGCCGGTCGCGTCATGCAGCACGGCGATAGCTACAGCTTCAACTATGGCGCCAGCTACCTGGCGCGCGATGGGGCGATTCCTATCTATGACCCCGAACTGCCACTGCGTCGCGGTCTGATCGAACCGACCGCTGGCTGTTTGCCGGCTGGCAGTTCTTGAACAGCTACTGCGGCGAAGGCCTCGGCCCGCGACCAGCACTATCTCGGCTACATGATCGTCTTTGGCAGCACTGAACGCTGCCTAGTCGGCGGCGCTCTGTGCCACGGGTGTGGTGAGTTCACGAATCGGGGCAGGCCATGCCGCGTGCATGAGTTCGCTTCCATAGCCATGCCTGCACGCCCATGCCCGAGAGCGCCACGAGCCCGGCGACGATGGAGAGCAGGTCGACAGGCATCTGCAGCGCCAGGGCCAGGCCACCGAGTGAGGCACCAAGGGCGCTGCCGAGATAGAGCGCGGATTCGTTCAAGGCCACCGCAAGATTGCCGTCGCCCTGGGATTCGCGGGCTTTCATCAACTCGTTGTTCTGGGGGACCTGCAGTGCCCAGCCCACGGCGCCCCACAGCGCAAGCGGGATCAGCGCCAGCCAGGGGCTGATGCTGAGCAGCAGTGGCAGGGCGATCAGCGCGATACCTAATAGCAGCATGATGGCGAAGGTGAGTCTGGGGCCTGAGAAGCGGTCGACCAGCGTGCCGATCAAGAAGCTGCCGAGCACCCCACCCACGCCCCACACCCATAGATAGGGCGTCACCGAGCGCTCGCCGTGGGCGCCGATCAGCGGCGCGATGAAGGTGTACATGCCCAGGCTGGCGATGGCGGCCAGCAGGGAGATGCCGAGCAGGCCGATGACCCGGCGATCAACCAGAATGGAGAGCTTGCGTCGCATCGGCACCACCTGGGCGGCGGGCATGGGCGGTAGCCGGCAAATCAGGCCAATCAGCGCCACCAACCCGATCACTGCAATCAGCCACAGGGCGGCTTGCCAGCCCCAACGCTCTGCCAGCAGCAGGCCGAGTGGCACGCCGAGAACGGTGCCGCTCGCCATACCGCCCATGATGATCGAGATCGTCTTGCCGCGTGCCTCCGCCGGTGCCACGCCAACGGCCGCCGCAATACCGATGGCGAGATAGGTACCTGCCGCCATGCCGGCCAGCACGCGCCAGGCCATCAGGGCGGTGAGGCTCGTCGTCAGCGCGCTCGCTGCGTTGGCGATCACGAACAACCCCAGCATCAGAAACAGGCCGTCGCGCTGGTGATGCGCGGGCAGCAGGGCGACACACAATGGCGAACCCAGCCCGTAAGCCAGCGTGAAGGCGGTGACCAGTTGGGCCGCCACGGAGACGGAGACCGTGAAGTCGGCCTGAATCATCGGGATCAGCCCGGCGGTAACGTAAGAGGCCATGCCCAGCGCGAAGGCGCCGATGGCCACCAGATAGGTGGTGCTATGTGTTCCGCGTGTCATCTGTACTTTCCTCGATATGTCGAATGGCGGTGCAGGGGAGTACGCGGAGTGTGCGGCTGGCTTTAGAGGGTTACAATTTAACCCTTTATGCTATTACTCGAGGCAACAGCATGGCTCAGGAGCGTACGCTAGACCGCACGCGCCAGGAACTCGCCGAATTTCTACGTACCCGCCGTGAGCGGATCTCGCCCGAGTCGGTAGGCCTCCCGGCGGGGACGCGTCGGCGCACGCCGGGGCTGCGGCGCGAGGAAGTCGCGGCACTCTCGGGAGTGGGGGTGACCTGGTACACCTGGTTGGAGCAGGGGCGCGAGATCGGCGTGTCGTCGGCCTTTCTCGATAGCCTGTCCCGAGCATTACAACTGGACGCGGCGGAGCGGCACCATCTATTCCTGCTGACTCATCAGCGGCCACCGGTCGAGCCGGGCAAGACCTGGTGTCAGGTGCCGCCTCTGGTGAAACGCCTGATGGACGACCTGACGACACGTCCCAGCTACGTGCTGAACCTGCGTTGGGACGTACTGGCGTGGAATGATGCAGCGGCGAGGGTATTCGGCTTCGACCGTCAGCCAGCCGAGTATCGCAATCTGCTATGGATGCTGTTCACCGACGCCGAGCTGCGCCGGGTCATTGCCGACTGGCAGACCCAGGCGCCACGCATACTCTCCAGCTTCCGACGTGACTACGCGCGGGCGGATGGCGACCCCGCCATCGGCAACTTGGTGAAGGAACTCACCGCGCACTCTCCCGAGTTTCGCCAGTGGTGGCACCGCCACGACGTGGACGCACCTTGCCAGGGTGTACGCGCGCTCGACCTAAATGGGCTAGGCAAGATCGGCTTCGAGCACACCAGCCTGATCGTCGACGAAGGCCGGCACCTGCGCTTGGTGATCTATGCCGTTCAGGAGACGGATCCTCAGGCCGAAGCCTTCGCCCGCTGGGTGACTGGGGAAGTCGGGGAATAGCCGAGTAGCCGTCGCGATGGTTTGGCCCCCTTCTGCGCGATGAGTGGCCGAGCGGGCTGATGAGCGTTGCCCCGATCTGTGATTTCCCAAATCTGTAGGTTAAGTCCTATTGCAAAACGTTACCGAGAAAGGCTAAGTAGGGTTAACCCCCAAAGCTAGCGGCCGATAGGAAGTACAAGGAGAACAACGCGTAGCGAGTCGCAGGGAAAGGATGATATTCCGCACAGTAGTGTGGCTGGGTAAGGTGAAAGTCCGCTTTCGACCCAAAGCGGTCATGTCAGAGCAGATGGTCAGCATCTGATTTTGTTGTGTGGGGGCCACCATGAACACATGATGATTTCTATTTTTTAAAATTCTTGGCATTACATTACAACTGAGCCGAACACGCCACTGTCGGCGCTTGGAATACGTTGGTGTAGATCTTTAATATTAGCTATGATGAGGATTTATGGCGTTTAAAAAACCTTCCGCACACGTTCCTGTCCCTGAGAGTCCGGATCGGCTATTTCGAGATCTTCCTCGCCGCAAGCATCCGAGCCTATATGATCATCAAGGACAGGTTCTCCGAACATACGTAACCGAAGCGCTAGGCGCATCAGACGTAGCTCTTCAGTTGCCAACTGGTAGTGGAAAAACTCTCGTTGGGCTTTTGCTCGCTGAATGGCGACGGAGAAAGTACGGCGAGCGCGTAGTCTATCTTTGTCCTACCAGACAGCTTGTGAGTCAAGTGGCTGATGAAGCGGACGATAAGTATGGGTTGTCTGTGCAGGCCTTTACTGGCTCTGTAAAGAACTACACACCAAGTGCGAAAGCCGCCTACTTAGATGGAAACAAAGTGGCGGTTACTACCTACAGCAGCCTGTTCAACACTAACCCGTTTTTTGAGGATCCGGATATTGTACTCGTCGACGATGCTCATGCGTCGGAGAATTATATTGCGAGCCAGTGGACGGTTAATATTCGTCGTTCTGGTGAAGATGAGGGTTTGTTCTATGCTGTCGCTGGAGTTCTTAAGGGGAAGTTGTCAGAGGTCAGCTATGCCCGCATGATTGGGGAGAGAATTGGCTTTGAGGATATGACATGGGTCGATAAGATCCCAAGCTATAAATTGGCAGAAATCGCCCAAGAATTGCAGTCAGTTATATCTCAGAATATACGTGAAAGCGATCAGCGTTACGCGTGGAGCATGCTCGAGGATAATCTCGCGGCTTGCCAGTTGTATGTCACATGTTCAGAAGTGATGATTAGGCCACTAATACCTCCGACATGGACGCACCGTCCGTTCGCAGGGGCAAAGCAGAGAATTTTCATGTCCGCCACTTTGGGGGCAGGCGGAGACCTAGAGCGGCTCACAGGGCGCACAAATATCACTCGCTTACCTATTCCTGAAGGGTGGGATCGCCAAGGGATAGGTCGTCGATTTTTCATCTTTCCGGAAAGATCTTTGGCAGAGGATGAAACCCTAGATTTACGTCGTTCTCTAATGAGAAAAGCAGGTCGAAGCCTCGTGTTAACACCAACCAATGAGGCTGCAGAGAACATTCGAGAAGATGTGGGCTCTATGCTGAAATTCCCAGTTTTTACTGCGGAAGATCTTGAGTCTAGCCGTTCAGGTTTCGTAGATAAAGAAGGTGCGGTAGCAGTGATAGCTAACCGCTACGATGGAATCGACTTTCCGAATCACGACTGTCGTCTGTTGTTTGTCGAAGGTTTGCCGAGAGCAACTAACCTTCAGGAGCGGTTCCTCATGACTCGAATGGGAGCCAATCTTCTATTTAATGAAAGGGTTCAAACCCGTGTGCTCCAAGCGGTCGGCAGGTGTACTCGAGGCCTCAATGATTATTCAGCGGTTGTGGTCACGGGGGAGGACCTTCCAGCCTACCTAACGGATCGACGCAGACGGAAGCATTTTCATCCTGAATTGCAAGCTGAGCTTGAGTTTGGGGTGGAGCAGTCGAGCGAAGTCAGCGCGGAAACCATCAAGGAAAACTTCGAAATATTCCTTGAGCATGAGTCGGAATGGGAAGAGGCAAATGAAATTATTCTAGAAGCCAGGGGCAATGCAGTTCAGGAGCCTTTTCCCGCAATGGGTGAGTTATCCTCAATCGTGAAGCATGAGATAGTCTGGCAGCAGGCAATGTGGGGGCAGGACTACCCGGAAGCATATGAGGCTGCTCGAGAAGTGCTTGGTGGGCTAAACAATAGTGAGCTTCGGGGTTATCGAGCACTATGGCATTACCTTGCAGGAAGTGCAGCCGAACTTGCATCCGCACAAAAATATGCCGACTTAGGTGTGCAGGCAAGAGAGCAGTTCAAAAAGGCGAAAGACGCGGCAGCGGGTATTCCTTGGCTCGTCGAACTGGCGCATGGGCGCGATGAACCGCCAACAGCCGATGAACAAGATGATACAGTTATCCAGCTACAGGTAGAGCGTCTTGAGGCCTACCTACAGAAGCTAGGTACGGTCCATAACCGCGCGTTTTCGGCGCAAGAGAAGAAGATTCGTGACGGACTCCAAGATGGTGCCTCATTTGAGCAGGCGCAGGTGCTGCTAGGCGAACATCTCGGTTTTGTGGCGGGCAAGCGCGAGACTGATGCTTCCCCCGATCCCTGGTGGCAAGTTGGTGATGTGGTTATCGTTTTTGAGGATCATGCCAATGCTAACCCAAGTACAGCCGTAATTGACGCGACTAAGGTGCGACAGGCGGCTTCACACCCGGATTGGATCCGAGATCATGTGAAGGATGCCGTAGATGCACGAATTATTCAGCCTGTGCTTGTGACACCAGCCAAGAAGGCCATGCCTGGAGCGCAGCCACATCTCATGAGGGTCGCTTATTGGGGGCTAGATGAGTTCCGGGCATGGGCTGAAGAAGCTCTAGTGACGGTCAGGGAACTGCGTAGGAGCTTTCAGGAACCGGGAAACTTGGCGTGGAGGGCTGAAGCAGCAACAGCTCTTGTAAATGCCATGGCAGATGCGCCGGGACTGAGTGTTTGGCTTGAAAGACGGCCTGCGCGCGAGTATCTGGAGGAAACGCCATAGGGTCTTTGTTTTTCGGCTCAATCTCAAAGCCCTTGGCCGCAAATTCTGAGTGCAACACCTGACCGAATCGGGAAGGTGTTGTACCCATGTTATATTCTGAACTCTGTATCGAAGAACGGGCGACGATCCAGGTCTACCTCGCGCAAGACTTGAGCATCAGGAAGGTGGCGGCTCTGTTCGAGCGGTCTCCGCCGACGATCAGTCGATAGATACGTCATAATGGCTCGCCTGATGGCAGATACTGTGTGCCACACGCACAACAGCGTTGCCAGGATCGCCGGACAGTTTGTCGGCCAGGGCGCAAGCTGCTTCCTGGAAGCCCTCGGTTCGCCTTGATTCAGCACATGCTGCGTCAAAGCTTGCCTCCGAGCAGATCAGCGGCAAGCTCAAGCATATGAATATCCCTGACCTCCGAGACTCCTACGTATGCCGTGAAACGATCTACAGCGCTACCTATGCGTTGCCCGTCGGCGAGCTACGAAAAGAGCTTGCGGCAAGTTGACCGGCGCAACCAGATCCCTGATATGGTCAGTATTTACCTCCGTCCTCCCGAGGTGGAAAAACGTGAATTCCCCGGGTACTGGGAAGGCGACCTGGTCAAAGGCGAGGGCAATGCATCGGTTGTCGGCGCCATCGTCGAGTTGAAAAGCGGCTACCTGATTCTGGCAAAGATGCCCTATGCGATCGCCACCTCTGCCGTGGAAGGCTTTAGCGCTGCGCTGAACCGTATGCCGCTGGCTGCTCGGGAGAGCATGACATATGACCAAGGGCGCGAGATGACGCAGCACGCCCAGATCACCCAGAATACAGGTGTTGCCATCTATTTTTGTGACCCGCATAGCCCGTGGCAAAGAGGTGCCAACGAAAATATCAATGGGCTCATACAGCATTACTGGCTCAAAGGGACGGACCTATCGGTCTATAGCCAGCAAGAACTGGATGAGGTCGCGCTTGAGATTAACATGCGTCCGCGAAAGCGCTTTGACTTCAAGTGTCCCATTGAAGTGATGAGCGAACTGAGGGCGCAGACCATGAAGCTCCATTATTGACACATTGATTGTATTGTAATCAGAAACTGCATCCACCAGCTATTTTTAATCGGAACGAACTCCATGAATATTCTTGAATTTGACCAAGGAAACGCCGGAGAGAGTATGGCCGCAAGTGCTTTGTCTCTGATATTTAATGGGGAGACGACCCGAGAGACAATGCGAGGCGAGGGCATGGGCGCTCTCGATCTTCAATTAAAGTACTCGACAGACTTCCCTAGCCCGTCTCACACTCAAGTGGCAGTGCAGGTAAAAACTGGGCCAAGCTTTGGTCGCTGGACACCAACAAAAAATCGCTGGCGATTACAAAACATTGATCAGGCACATCTGAAAAAGTGGAAAGCAACGAATCAGCCAGTTATCTTGATCTGGGTTCGCCTCGATCCGGAAATAAAAATATATTGGAAGCTTGTAGACAAAAAAACTCCGATTGAGACACTATCTGTGTCAGAAAACCATCTTCTCACCCCAGCATCAAGATTTGAAATAGAGCGACTGCTGAACAAGCAACGTCTACCCATCGCTAGGGCAGGTAGCTTTACGGTACCCTCGGTTACCACCACAACTGAGGCACGCCACTGGGCTAGAATAAGATTTAAAAAAACAAAGGGAGTAATCAATTGCTGCCTAGGAAAAGTCGCCATTACGAATTATGCCTGGCGACACCTAACAAGAGTCACGCGAGCTCAATCTCACATTCGCGACAGCTTGATAGCTCTGCCGCATGCAAAGGAGCTACTTTCCAAGACACCACACCAGATTCAAACTCTTCCAGGCGCAGTTGAGCTAGTGGGAGAAAGAGTTATTGTAAATAGAAAAGTTCTTGCGGTGTATCGCAACGTCCACTTCTCTGACAAAGGAGATTGCGTCGTCTATATTAGACTTGACGAGAAAGTCATCTACAATGAAAGCTGGAGAAAAAAAGGCTTAATCAGGCAGAAGCTCTGTCAACAACTTAGACTGGAAAGTATTTATAGGAAGACTGCGAAAAAATAGTGCGCATCCCCCCTCTTCACTAACCTGTCCTACACACCAATATAAATATCAATGAGATCAGACACATACCGAGAAGCGCTGTAGGTATGATCGCGCGCGAGAGCTGAGGAGCGCATCTTTATGATAAAGTGGATTCTGGCTTTGTCAATAGAGATCGATCATCGTGGCCGTTTGAGCGGCCTTGCACTCAATCCTATGGGGCGCAAGCATTCATCTCGGCCTCCTCGTTGCGAACCAAGAGCGAGGGGCCACTTTCAGTGCTACCTAAGAGGTCGGAAATGACCACCGGCGCCGGCTCTCATTCACATCAATACCATGCATACAGCCCCATGGACGCAATGAACAAACGTCCGCTTCTGGCCGCTAGCTGACCGATGGTATGGCAGAGGTAATGTTTGTTCCCGTAAAGTACTGGTTCGGGTTGTCATAAATTGCTAGGTATTCCAGTCACCTGCTAGACCATGAATATCACGCCGCTGCTACGCTGACCCCGGCTCGTCAGATGCCTCTGAAGGTTGGATGCCAACCGATCTAGGGATGGTTAACGAGCCGGGGTTTTGTTTTTGGCCTTTCAGCCAGGCGGGCGGCTACGGGTGCATCAGTCGAGTTTCCAGCAGCCGCTAGGCAAGCCAGGTGATGATGTAAGTGCCGCCGCTGGGCGTGCGACGGCGAAGGCGGCCGTGGTGGTGGTCGTGGGTGTGCTGTACCTCATCCCCTCCAGGAAGGTGCATTCCCAATAGGTGCGAGCCGAGAAGTGCGTATCATGTGTTTAAACCGGCGCCGCCTTCCAGGGCTGGTGCTTCTCATACCCATCGAAGGCGATCTGCTGTTGGATCGGTGAACTGCTATGGCATCACGTCGGCGAGTCGTCGTCAGACGCTATTGCGGTTTCAGGAACTGAAGCAATGCCCACTATCTGGAGATCTCGGATAGTTCGGCTCTCGTTAGATTCCGCATGTCCGCGATCATCTGGTTCCCGTCTATAATCCCGCATCAGCAATGGTTGGGCGGCTCCTCCTGGCGAGCAGCTGCGCGGGCAAAGGCGGTCGGGGATTGGCCAAGCACCTTGCGAAACATGCTGGAGAAGGCGCCGGGGCTGTCGTAGCCGAGTTCCAGCGCGGTTCGGGTAACGGAGCTTCCCGATAGCAGTCTGGGAACGGCGGCCATCAGGCAGGCCTGCTGGCGCCATACGCCGAATGACATACCGGTCTGTTGGCGAAACAGGCGATTGAAGGTGCGCTGGCTGCGGTGCAGTTGCCGCGCCCACTCCGCGGGCAGGCTACGGATACTCGGCTGGGCGAGAAACTCCTTACACAGGCTGGCCAGTTGGGGATCGTGGGGCAGAGGAGCAAACAGCGGCAGCGACGGTGCCATTTGTAACTCATGCAGCAGGAGTTGGGCGAGGGCGCCATCGCGACCGCTCTCGTCATAGAGCGCGGGCATGTTGGCAGAGGCCAGCAGCAGGTGATGCAGCAGCGGCGTCACGACCAGCACCTCGCAGTTGCGGGAGGGGCGTGGCGCCGCTAGTGGTTCGATATACAGGCTGCGGGTACTGACGCCGTTCATCCGCACCCGGTGGCGCTTGCCCGCCGGCAACCAGACACCGCTGTAGGGCGGTACCATCCAGGTGCCGTCATCGGTGTCGACTTCCATCAACCCCGTCATGGCGTAGAGAAACTGGGCACGGCGATGGCTGTGAAAGTCGAGCAGGGTGCCGGGGCTGTAGTCGGTGCCGATGGCCACGATGGGCCGCACGACGTGATCCACGTCCGCCAGAGGAATATTGCGCATTTAGAGTCAGTATGGCCGAAATAAAATGATTATTGGCTAGCTGGCGAATGTCGGCCACCCCTTATCGGAATATCGTTCCTGTCGTTGAGTTCCATCAGGAGAGTTCCGGTGTATAGCGTATTGTTTTTCTGCGGTGGGTTGGCCGGTGTGACTACCGTGCTATTTGGTTTCGGTGGTGGCTTCGTCGTGGTTCCCTTGATGTATACCTTGCTGATTGCCGTCCATGGGTCGGATAGCGTGGCCGGGCAGGCGGCTATGCATATCGCGGTAGCCACTTCGACTGCACTGATGATCTTCGCTGCATCTCTATCGACATGGCGTCACCACCGACGGCGGACCGTGCAATGGCATCTGGTGCGTCCGATGGTGGGTTATATCGCCATCGGTGCCGTGCTCGGTGCGGCAGTAGCAGTGGCGTTGAGTGGAGACTGGGTGCGCTGGGCGTTCATCGGCTATCTGGGGATAACGATTGCGGATGCCATCCTGCGGTCCGGTTTCCTGCGTCAGGCGAGCGGGGATATACGTCCCATGGGCCGCCTGGTGACGGCGATGACCGGTACCTTCATCGGCACAGTCGCCGCCTTGCTGGGTGTGGGCGGCAGCGTGATGACCGTGCCGCTGATGCGCCGCAGAGGGGCCAGCATGACGGCGGCTACGGCGATGGCCAATCCGTTGTCGCTGCCGATGGCGGTGAGTGGCACCGCGACCTATGTGCTGCTGTCGGCCAGCGATACCGCCCTGGGCGCCTGGTACGCGGGGTATGTGGATCTGCGCGCCTTGCTGGTGCTGGCGGTGGGATCATGGCTCGGCATTCGCCTGGCATCGCGATGGATCGGGCGCATTCCCGATCGCATTCATGCCGGGGTGTACCTGTTACTGCTGACGGTAGTGCTGGTGGTGATGGTCGTCATGCACTGAGCCGCGCTTTCATGAGACCGTATGGCTGACGCAGCTGGTGGCGGAATCCGACCCCGCCAACAAGGAGACGATGATCCGGCTGATCATGAACATGCTCGCCGGTGACACGGCGCCCGCCTGAAGTACCGAAGCCTTCGATGTCGTTACGTCAGTCGCGATGCCGCCCTCCGTGGCGCGTGTCTTGAGTAGTCTCGGTCATGATCTATCATCGGGGCGGAACAGGGCGGCAGGATTGTTACCGGCCTGGGCCGGATTCATCGGGGTATTCACAGGGAGCTCCTTTTTCTTCTCCAAAGGTTGAACGGTTCTAGGGCTTGAGTGGTGGCGTGCTTGTGTACCTTTATGGGCCACTGGTCGGGGAAATGTGCCAGCAGTTGGTACGAATCTCGGTAATCGAAGCCCGCCTCGGCGGCACTGTGCCGATCGACCGCGTAGATCACATCGTCGATACCAGCGAAAAGGGCGTTCAGGTAGCACATGGCGCAGGGCTCTCCCGATGCCAAGAGCGTCGTCCCGCGCAATTGGCTGGCGCCGACGTTACGACACGCGTCTCTGATTGCCTCGACCTCCGCATGGGCGGTCGGGTCGTGATGTTCAAGAACGCGGTTTACGCCACGTCCCAGAACCGTTCCGGAGGCATCAACGACAAAGGCCGTGAAGGGTATGCCGCCACTACGGACATGCTCAGTGGAGTAGGCAACAACATCCTCCATGAGCTGCGAGAAGCGATCAGTTGGGCTAGTGGACATCAATGTCTCCGATGGAGTGGTTCTGAAAGGGCAAGCGGATGACGGCGGCTTGCCCCTCCGGGCGTGATTGCGCATCTTTCAAGATGCTATGAGGCCTGATTCGTCGGCTTGCAGCTTTTCGCTACTGGCCAGTTTCAGCCAGATGACGCCCGCGATGATGACTGCCAGCCAGAATGCCTGGCCCAGCGTGAGGGATTGTTCGAACAGCACGCTGCCGAACACAGCCGAACCTACCGCGCCGATGCCCGCCCATACGGCGTAGCCAATCCCCACATCGATCGTCTTCAGGGCAACACTGAGCGCGTACAGCGTGAGCAGGAAGAACACGATCGCCGAGATCGACCAGTTCAGAACAGTGAAGGCCTCGCTACCGGCGACACTCAGGGCATAAACGATTTCGAAGGCGCCGGCGAGCAGTAGCGCGATCCATGCACGCCCGTTGCTGGCTTGGTTGATAGACGTATTAGTCATGTCGATTTCCTTTGATCTGGTGCTGGGTTCATAGGTATCGCTACTGCGATGATTGCTTGATTTGTCCTTACGCTGCGCCGCTCAGTCGAAGCCCGATGACACCGCCGATGACCATGGCAATGCCCGAGAGCTTTCTCAGGTTGAGCCGTTCCTGGAAGAAAATCGCACCCAGGATGACGATTCCGACCCCGGCAACGGAGGTCCAGATGGAGTAGCCAACGCCGACGTCGAACTCGAGAAGCGCGAGGCTGAGGAAGAAGGTGGCAATGGCCCCGCTCACAAGCGTTGCGATCGTCCACCATAGGCGGGTGAATCCCTGTGCGTTTCCTGCTGAGAAGGCGACGGCGATTTCAAAAAGAACGGCGACGCCGAGGTATAGCCAGCTGATCATGATGTTTACTCCTACGGTTGTTGAACATTCAAGTTGAACGTTGGGTTTGGCCCCGTTGTCGTGGGCCTAGCGTGCGGCGTTGTGTGCGGCCTCGGCATCAGGCTGGTGCTGCTCGTGATCGGTCTCGGTCGTGACCTGGTCGAGGGCCCGGCGTAGTTCTCCCGGTGACGGCACGCCACGGAACACTTGCTTGCCCACCACAATGGTGGGTACGGACGTGATGACCATGTCCTCCCGGGCATGACGCAGGGCCTCGCGGTGACGCTCCCGGTACGTACCCTTGGCCAGTACGTTCAGTACGGACTCGCGCTCGAGGCCCACCTCGGCTCCCAAATCGGCCAGAATCTCCGGGTTGCCTATATCCATTTCTTCCTGGAAGAACGCTTTCAGCGCTGCCATCGAAAATGTGTGGCCAAGCCCTTGCTCATCCGCCATCGCGAAAACTTCGAAGGCCTTGTCGGTGCGTGGCTGGGGTGAAATAGCTGGCAGTTTGATCGGAACGCCGAGACGCTCGGCCATCGGGTAAACCGATTGTTTCCAGACCTGTGGCAAATACGGGTCTTCAACGCGCAGGGTGGGCACCGGCTCGGGACGCAGCTCGTAGGGGCGCCAATTGATTTCGACGTCCCGCCCCTGGATCACGTCCTCGACGATATGCTCTGCCAGTAGGCAATAAGGGCAAACGTAATCGGTATAGATAGTGATTTGCGTAGACATGCGCTTTCCTAATGTTTGTGCATACATATTTAAATTATCAAGGTATGGCTTCTTCGGCTTAGGCTTGTGGCAGCGGTTGGCGTGCCACGTGGATCGGTAAGCTGACGGTACATGTGCTTGCACGTGCAAGTACTATCGAGAGTAAGATGGCCGCAGCTTGCTGTCAATATGCTTGCGCATGCAAATAAATTGAAGGCTATATTTCCACCCCTCTCAAGCCATGGCGGCATGGGTGTATATTCATATCTAATTAAGTGATATCGCGTTGATCGCTGTGTGATGCGGGGCGACCAGGCAACGAAAGGAGAAAAACTAAGATATTTCGCACGTGTATCGATGTAAATCGCTTACAAGCACAGAGCCTCAGACTGGCCTGCAGGCAAGAATTCAGGTAGTGTATGCATGTACAAGTAATTTAGTTAACAGGATAACGAAAAATTTGACAGCTTAGGAAGAGGACAAAGATGCCACCGAAATCGGTAGTTTGGCAGCAGGTGAGGAATATCTTCGAGTCGGTCGAAAACCAGGTGGCGAAGGCGCTACAACGTGAGCATGGTCTTGGCCTGACCGAGTATCGCGCTTTGCAACTGTTGTCCATGGCGCCGGACTCGGAGCTTCGCATGCAAGAGTTGGCCAACCGCCTGGGGCTGAACCAGAGTTCCGTTACACGCTTGGTCGAACGCATGGAACGCAACCAGTACACGATCCGTGACATGTGTCCTGATGACAAGCGTGGGGTCTATACCGTAATCACTAGTCGAGGAAGGCAAATTCAAGAAGAAGCTGGTAAGGACTACGATGCTTTTCTTGAGGCCGCCCTTGACGAAGCCGGCAGCCAGCCAGCCAATAGCGATATCGTCGCTGGTCTGCGCAAAATGATCCAAGAGGCGGCAGCGTAGCCCATTGAAGCCTGACATGCCTCGGCTTCAATAACCTGCCGTATTGCGTGGGCCCCTGCCAGCAAGTCGCTGAACGGTGACCTTTTCGTTGATGAAATCCAGCGAACCATCCAGCCCCTGCCCTGAAGCCAAGCGCGTCGCTATCTTCGTGGATACCCAGAACGTCTACTACACCGTGCGCGAAGCCTACGGCAAACACTTCGATTACCGCCGGTTCTGGGGGAGAGGGGACGGCGAATCGGGAGGTGCTGACCGCGCGCTAATATGCCACCGGTATATGAATGGTACACCATCTCGAACAGGGCATTGGCGAGGCAACCGGTGGCCTGGGCGGGATGCTGGGCTGGAGCTTCAATACGCTGTGCTCTGCAGTGATCGGCTTTCTGGTGGGCTCGGTCGTTGTGGGCGTGCTGCACTTCATCCCCTCCAGGAAGGTGCAGACCGAATAGGTACGAACCGCGAAGTACGTATCAGGCCTCATACAGCCCGCCATCAGGCGAGCTTTTTTGTTGTATCGAGCCAGTGCGGGTTACGCCGTGTAGGCGGTGGCCCCTCGGGCCGATCCCTTCGTCCGCTGGGTAGGTGGCGAAACGGTCGGTGGGGTAGTTGTTGGCCGGCCGAACATGGAAAGCTTTTTAGGCGTTCAAGCGAACTCCTTTACTACATCATCTATGAAATGACGCAGCTTAGGTGTCATGCGCTGGTCAGCGGCGTAAAGGAGGTACATTGGCCGCATTGGTCCGTCGTAGTCGGGTAGAAGACGTATCAGGCGTCCAGCAGATAACTCCTCGGCCAACGCAGTTTCGTAGCCCAATGTAATGCCAAACCCTTCCAATGCTGCATTAAGCAGCCCCTTCCAGTCGTTGATATGTAAACGTCCGCTCACGGGTGCGTGATAGGCGTAGCCGTCGCGACTGAAACACCACTGGCTACCCAATGTGCCGGACCAATAGGAGAACCCCAGGCACTCATGTTTGGCGAGATCTGCTGGTGTCTCAGGTTCACCACGCTCTTTTAAATAGGCAGGTGAGGCACAAGCGATGAGCCTGTAGGGAGTAAGTGGACGTGCCACTAATGTGGTGCTGTCGCTGACGGGGCCAAGCCGGATAACGGCGTCGTAACCTTCCTCGATAGGGTCGACCACACGATCCGACAAGGTGAGGTCGATTTCTACTTCCGGATATTCGCGGAGATAGCGAGTAAGGAGGCCAACTAGTCCTTGACTGCCAAATGTGACGGGCGCGTTGACCCTGAGACAACCTCGTGGGGTGGTCCGGGCCTGTTCCGTCAGCGTTTCGGCTGCTTCGACTTCTGCGAGGATCGCCTGGCTGCGCTCATGATAAATGCGTCCGATCTCAGTCAAGTTCTGCCGGCGTGTGGTGCGGTGTAACAGGCGTGCCCCAAGTCGTTGCTCTAGGGCTATAACGTGCTTGGAAACCATCTGCGTCGACAGACCAAACTCCGCGGCGGTGGCCGTAAAGGAGCCGAGATCGGCGACCCGCACGAAGATAGCCATGCTCGTTAGTCGGTCTAGCATTATCAATTCTCAGTTTATAGTTAAGTCGATATAAATATATTTATCACGTGTAGGTGGAAGTATAAAGTACAGCTTATCTTCAAGCGTACGGGAGAGGGACATGCGAATCGGTATTATAGGTGCGGGCTCTATAGGACGCGCGGTGACACGCCTCGCGATTGCGGTAGGTCACGACGTCATGATTAGCAACTCGCGGGGGCCAGATACGCTCAGCAAAATTCCGCAATGTATCGGAGCAAAGATTGGAACTGTGCAAGAGGCCAGCGACTTCAGCGGAATCATATTGATTGCCATCCCCTTGCGCCAGTACGCCAGTATCCCGGCCGAGCTTCTACGCGATAAGATCGTGATGGATGCCAACAATTATTATCCGGACCGGGACGGGCCAATCCCGGCGCTGGATGAACGCCGGGCAACGACGAGTGGGCTATTGGCAAAGCATTTGCCAAATTCCCGCATCGTGAAGGTATTCAACGCTATCCTGGCATCTGATCTGGAGAAGGGTGGGCAGAGGTTGCCGTCGGGAAACCGGCGCGCTCTACCGATAGCGGGTAATGATGATGCGGCCAAGGAGAGCGTCGCGACCTTGGTACGCCAGTTCGGCTTCGATGTGCTCGACGCCGGCTCGCTGACGGAAAGCTGGCGCTTCGAACGCGCCAAGCCGGCTTATTGCATACCGTTTGATCGGGAGGGGTTACGGCAGGCGCTGGCGGAGGCGCAACGCGACATCGATATGCCTGAAGGATCATGGCGTCGATGAAAAGCGCTAGTTCCAGAATATCCTCCGCTCGATCGGCTTCGAGATCAGGCTCAATGGTTGAGGCATCGGGCGGACGTTTCGTTGTGTTGGGCCCTGTGCGCAACGGGTTAATACCTCAAGACCGGCTTACTCTTGCTTGGTGGCTTTTGCCACATGCTGCCAGAACGTGTTCAAGGGTAGGTTGGTCGCTAGCGAGTTTGGTGCAACCAGTCCAAACCTCCGGTCTATCGATGGTGCAAACGGCAGCACGCGCAATCCCTTTCTATCTGCGGGTAACATGGATTCTGGCACCACGGCGATCCCCATCCCTTCACGTACTAACGCACAGGCACTAGCCCAGTCTCTCACCGTCACGCGAATATCCGTTAATTCCACTCCCGCATCTTGAGCCAAGCTCTGGCCGTTCACGGCGCAGTCGCCAGTGGCGTGGATGAACGGTTGTGTGGCGATTCAGCAAAGGCGATACCTTGCGCAGACGCGCGCCGCGCATAGCACGATACGGGATGGTCACAGATAGGGTGTCACCGAGCGCTCGCCGAGCACGGTGCCGCTCGCCATACCGCCTTGCTGGGCTTTATAGCGACTTCCCCCATTGACGCTCCCGAACCAACATGACATGATGCATTCAGTTGGTTAGCAAGTCGCATATGTCAGTTGTAATCGAATCATTCGGTAGCCTGGTTATATCCCCTTGTTTTGCCCACTTCATCTGGGGTAGCACCCGGCAACCGTAGTAAAAGCGCTTTCGCGCTAAGGAATTCGAACATGGCAACTGGTACAGTTAAGTGGTTTAACGACGCTAAAGGTTTTGGCTTCATTTCTCCCGCCGAAGGTGGTGACGATCTGTTCGTCCATTTCTCCGAAATTCAAGCTGACGGCTTCAAATCCCTGCAGGATGGTCAACAAGTCTCGTTTGACGTGACTCAGGGCAAGAAAGGCCTTCAGGCTTCAAGCGTTCAGGCTGCATAACCTCCGGGTTAGCCTACGCTTTCGAGCCGCAAGGCTTCGAGCACCAAAGCCCGCTTCGGCGGGCTTTGGTGTTTCTGTGTGTCAGAAACGTGAGATGTTGCCGGATTTGAGTTTTCAGCATCGCGATATTCACTACCTGCCTCACCACCTCCCACCGTGCATTATGAACTTTCTTCCCTAACGCTAGGCTCATGCGGTATTAACGTTCCTGAGATCCCCGGCAGCAGCCATGTGCTTTACTATCTTCACTTTCATTTATGCAGGAGGCTTCCATGATTGGCGGCTTGATCGGATTACTGGATGACATTGCCGCGTTGGCGAAGTTGTCCGCAGCATCACTGGATGATGTGAGTGCCGCCGCTGGGCGTGCGACAGCAAAGGCGGCCGGGGTGGTGGTCGATGATACGGCGGTGACGCCGCAGTACTTGCAGGGGGTGACAGCGGAGCGTGAACTCTCGATCGTGAAGAAGATCGCGCTGGGGTCGATCCGCAACAAGCTGATTTTTATCCTGCCGGTGGCCTTGCTGCTGAATCACTTCTTGCCTGGGCTATTGCCGATCATCTTGATGGGGGGTGGTACCTACCTGGCCTTTGAGGGCGCGGAGAAGGTTTGGCACAAGCTCTCCGGGGGGCATGATGATGAAAAGCCGTCGGTCGAAAAGGGGCCGGAGGCCGAGAAAAAGATCGTCAGTAGCGCCATTCGGACCGACCTGATTCTGTCCGCCGAAATCATGGTGATTGCGCTTTCCGCCGTCTCCCATCAGGGGTTCTGGTCACAGCTGGCGAGCCTGGTGGTGGTCGCGTTCTTCATCACCCTTCTGGTGTATGGCGTGGTGGCGCTGTTGATCAGGATGGATGATCTCGGCCTGAAGCTCGCCCAGCGGGATAGCTCGGGCATTCAGACGCTGGGCCGGAGTCTGGTGACTGCCATGCCCAAGGTGCTAACGGTCATCTCGGTCGTGGGCACTGTCGCCATGCTCTGGGTGGGCGGGCATATCCTGCTGGTCAATCTGGGCGCCGATGGCACGGGCTGGCTCAATGCGCCCTATGCGTGGGTACACCATCTCGAGCAGGGTATCGGCGAGGCGACCGGTGGCCTGGGCGGCGTGCTGGGCTGGAGCTTCAATACGCTGTGCTCTGCGGTGATTGGCTTTTTGGTGGGCTCGGTTGTTGTGGGCGTGCTGCACTTTATCCCCTCCAGGAAGGCGAAGGCCGAATAGGTACGAGTCTCGTGCTATGGTCAATGCTGGTAAACGCACCGGGACCTGGCCGACATGAGCGAACAATCACAAATCCTGATTTACGAGGATGCCGATAAGGCGGTCGACGTGCGTCTGGACGAAGGGCGCGAGACCGTATGGCTGACGCAGCGGCAGATGGCTGAGGTGTTCGACGTCAAGCCGCAGAACATCACGATCCACTTGAAAAATATCTACGCTGAGGAAGAGTTGGTGGAGGAGGGAACTTGTAAGGAATTCTTACAAGTTCAGACTGAAGGGGATAGAAAGGTCAAGCGTGCGAGGCTGCACTACAACCTCGATGCCATCATCTCTGTCGGCTATCGCGTCAATTCACGGCGGGCGGTCCGCTTTCGCCAGTGGGCCACACGCGTCCTTCGGGAGCACCTCATCCAGGGCTGGACGCTGCATCAACAGCGCTTCGAAGCCAATGCGCGCGAGCTGGAGGCGGCAATGGCGCTGGTGCGCAAGGCGGCGCATAGCCCGGCGCTGGATGTGTCGGGCAGTCGTGGGTTAGTAGATATCGTCGCGCGTTATGCGCAGACGTTTCTGCTGTTGCAGCGCTATGACGAAGGGCTGCTGAGCGATCCCGACGTTCAGGAGGGCGGCCAGCTTCCTTCGTTGGAAATAGCGAGAGCCGCGCTGGGCGAGTTGAAAGCCGAATTGATAGGACGGGGAGAGGCCACCGACCTGTTTGCGCGAGATCGAGGCGATGGTTTGGCCTCACTGCTAGGCAATCTCGATCAGTCCGTCTTCGGCGAGTCGGCCTATCCGAGTATCGAGTCGAAAGCCGCGCATCTGCTCTATTTCGTGATCAAGAATCACCCGTTCGCCGATGGCAACAAACGCAGTGCGGCGTTTCTGTTCGTCGACTTCCTGCACCGTAATGACCGCCTGCTGTCATCGACCGGAGAGCCCGTGATCAACGATGTCGGTTTGGCCGCGCTGACGCTGCTGGTGGCGGAGTCCGACCCCGCCAACAAGGAGACGATGATCCGGCTGATCATGAACATGCTCGCCGATGATACGGCGCCCGCTTGAATCATCGAAGCCTTCGATGTCGTTACGCCAGTCGCGATGCCGCCCCCGTGGCGCGTGCCTTGAATAATCTCGATCATGATCTCTCAATGGCTCGTCGCATGCGTCGGTTGACGCAGGAGGGCCTGGCGCAGCGTATTGGCACATCACTGAGTACGGTCCGACGCATGGAAGACGGTCATCCCGGGACTGCATTGCACATGAATGAAGCCCAACACCTTTGTGTTGATCTTGCGGTTTCAGTTCAACCGGTAGCTGATTCCGGTAGCGTCGCTATTACCTTGATTTCAAAATCGCAACCATAAAGCCAGGTGACGCCGACGGCCGTCAGCGTCGGGCGTGGTGCGCCAGTACCACTAGCGTAGGTAGCGAATAGAAGGCACACATCGCTTCAGACCTGACGTAAATCGGCCAAGATACGGCGCCCGCGCAGACAGTCTTGTTCGTGCGCTTCATCGCGCCATGGCTCCTGGATGCCTTGCTCGACCCATGAGCGAACCGCCGGGTGCTCGAGCAAGTGCTCCGCATAGTCGCTGGCCTGAGCCGAGAGAGTTAGGCCGTAGGTGCGATAGCGAACCGCCACGGGCGCGTAGAACGCATCGACGGCACCGAACGCCTCACCGGCGAGCCAGGGCCCACCGAAGCGATCAAGGCCTTCCGCCCATAATTCCGCCAGCCGCGTCAGGTCTTTCTCCAGCGCCGGGCTCGGCGTGCCCAGTTCGATCCGCAAGCCACAGTTCATCGAGCATTCGTCGCGCAGGGCCATGAAGCCCGAGTGCATTTCTGCGCAAGCCGAGCGTGCCCAGGCCCGTGCCTGCTTATCCGCCGGCCATACGCCCGGGTGCGCTTCTGCCAGATACTCGACGATCGCCAGGGAGTCCCAGACCAGCACATCGTTGTGCTTGAGACAGGGCACCTTGCCGGTGGGCGAAAATTCCCTGAACGCATGCTGGATTGCGGTGCCTGCGAAGGGCGTCAATATCTCTTCGAACGCGATGTCGCAGGCTGTCATCAGCACCCAGGGGCGCATGGACCAGGAGGAGTAGTTCTTGTTGGCGATATAGAGCTGGTAATCCACAGGTATTCTCCTGAGCCAGGACGAGACTTGGACAATCGAACGGGGTCGAATTACCGGCACGAGTCTAGCTCGAGTTTGTTAAGCAGTAGTCGCACGGTATCATGATTCAAGCCAACGTTGGCCTTCCGGGGCTTGCGCTTCAATGCCTGCCGGGGATCTCCTTGCCATGACACGCGTCGCCATTTTCGTGGATACCCAGAACGTCTATTACACCGTGCGTGACGCCTACGGCAAACACTTCGATTACCGTCGGTTCTGGGCGAAGATAACGGCGAACCGGGAGGTGCTGGCCGCGCGCTGCTATGCCACCGACAAAGGCGACGCCAAGCAGCGTGAGTTCCAGAATATCCTCCGATCAATCGGCTTCGAAGTTAAGCTCAAGCCGTTTATCCAGCGTGCGGATGGCTCCGCCAAAGGCGACTGGGATGTGGGTATCACGTTGGATGCCATCGAATACGCGGCACAGGCGGATGTGGTGGTACTAGTCTCCGGCGATGGCGACTTCGATCTGCTGGCGCAGAAGATCCGCGAGGTGCATGGCAAGCGTGTCGAGGTTTACGGCGTGCCCCAACTCACCGCCAATTCCCTTATCAACGCCGCGAGCCAGTTCATACCCATCGAGGGCGACCTGCTGCTGGGGTGATTCACTGATGCACCCAGTCGAGATGCTCGAACGCGCCTCGTGCGTGGTCGCGCCCGAGGTTTAAAAAATGGTGATTATGCTCACTAAAAGTGAGCATAAAATGTTTTTAGTAAACCTCACGTCCACTGGACAAAGTTTGTTAAAGGCGTATTTTATTCACTATGAGTGAGCAAAAAAACCAAAAAATAAACCGCTTGCTAGCGAGTCTGGGAGACTCTGAGCTGGTCTCCAGCCGCTGGTTGCAGGCACATGGCTATTCGAGAAGCCTGGTGGCGCGTTATGTCGCCAGCGGTTGGCTGGCGTCACCGGCGCGCGGTGTCTACCAGCGAAAGGGCGGACGGCTGCAGTGGCAAGGCGTGATGAGGAGCCTGCAACAGCGAGAGGGCCTGCCGTTGTATGTTGGTGGGCGTTTCGCGCTGGCAATGCATGGGCATGAACATTATCTACGTCTGGGCGAAGCCGCCACGGTGACACTTTATGGGCCAGTTCGGCCGCCAGGTTGGCTTGATGAGTTGGCGTTGCTAGAGCGGTTTGTGTTCTGTGGTAAGCCACCCTTCGATTGGCAGCTACCCCATTTCACTGTAGAGATGCAGAGTGACACCCTTCGCGAACAGGGGTTGGAATGGAATGAAATGCTCGCCGGTGCGGAGCCATTCGTCTGTTCTACACCGGAGCGGGCGATACTGGAACTGTGTGATGGTCCTTCCGGTGCGGCGCTGGTCTACGAAGCCGATGCGCTTATGCAGAGTCTGGCGACACTGAGACCGAAGCGCGTCGCGGGATTGTTGCGCCATTGCCGCAGCATCAAGGCCAAGCGTCTGTTCCTCGCCTTGGCGGATCGGTATCAGCATGCTTGGCTGCGCAGAGTCCCGTTGGACAGGGTGGGTCTCGGCAGCGGCAAACGCGTTCTGATGCCCGGCGGCCGTCTGCATCCGACTTATCAGATCACGCTGCCGAGGGACCTTGATGAGCACTTGGGATAAACGCTACACCGATCGCGTCCAGTTGCTGGTCGATATTCTGCCGATGCTGGCCCAGGAACCGCGCTTTCCGTTGAAAATGAACAGCCGGACTTCGCTATGATTGGACTGCCTCAAGCCCGTGAACTGCCCGGCGTCAAACGCAAGCTGCAGAACTTGGCTCGGCGTTCAGCACAGAAGCGACGCGAGGACGGACTCCAGCTGAATCAGGCTCTGGCGCGATTTTCCGCGACCTGATAAGTCTGCGGAGCATCCCATGGTGCATCGGACCCGTCGGCTGTCTACCCATCTCACCGATGCACGATATCCAACTGCTCGAACGCGCCTCGTACGTGGTCCTCGCGGAATAGCCCATGGTCGCGGCGCACGCGGTCGGCGGCTTCCGTGGCGAATTCCACCATGTCCTCGGTGAACAGTGCCGGTGAGTCCATGGCGTTACCGCACGTCGAGCTCCACTACCTGCCCACCGGCCTGCTCGAAGCGCTCGAAGTAGACGGCGGGATCCAGTAGCTGATACGGAAAGTAGAGCCCGGGTGGCGTGGCTGGTTTGCCATCGAGACCGACGAGCCTCTCGAGGAGTAGCGCGACCCCGAGCCCCGTCAGCGGCATCTGCCCTTCGGGATGGGTCACCGCGTGGCGTGAGCGTAACGGTTGCGCTGCCTGATCCTCGCCTTCGAGTTCGATGATGATCTCGGTGGACATCGACTCGCCACGGCGGCGGCTCGAGCTGACACCGATGGCCAGGTTGAATTCGACGTTGGATGCACCGGTCACGGTGGCGAGGCCGAACACATCGTGAGGGGATAGTCCGGTCGCTTGCAGCATCGTCCCATCGGCTGCGCGGAAACGGGTCTCGAGATCGTCGCCGCTGCGCCAGACCCAGGCACCGTTGCGGCGTGCCTGGACGGCGGGAAGGGCCTGCGTCTGACGTTCCAGGTCATCGAAGGAGGCCGGGCCACCTTCGTCCTGCTCGTCTATCAAGGCGCCGATGCGAAGCGTGTCGATGCGACGGAATGTCTTGGCGAACTCGAGCGTGGGAATCGTCGTCGCTCCCACCAGCCATTCGGTACCCAGCACTATCGGTGCAGCATTAGGTCGGTGCATATAGGCGGCGATGTCGGGGCCGATTTCGATCATGGCGGGGGATACGCTGAGATAGGGCACGCCCCGACGTTGCGCGAATTGAAGCGCGGCAGTGGTGGTGTCGGTGAAAAAAATCGCGATGGCGCTGACCGGGCGTGCGCCGAGGCCGAGGTCTTGCGCGGAGAGGTCCACCGCCACGCCCTCGGCGTTGCCGATACCGGCGGCCGCTTGCTGGGCTCTGGTGAGATCGCGTCCGCCGATCAGCAGGGGAAGTTCCGGATACGTTTCGCGCAGGAAGCGGGCCGCGTGGCGGCCGACGATACCGGCGCCTCCAATGAGCAGGATGGGGTCGAGTGTCATGCTTGTTTCTCCAGATCGAGAGTTAACCTACTAAAGGTAGGTTTTTGAACCATAACCTACTCGTGGTAGGTTTTCAATTTGCCGGAGAGCTTGGAAGAGTTGGAAGAGAGAGGAGAGAACGTGAAGCGCAGTGCAAGCGAGACAGGACAGAAAACGGGCGCCCGGCGGCTCTCCGGGCCCGAGCGGCGGCATCAATTACTCGATACGGCGTTGCAGATCGTGCGGGAAGAGGGCGCGGATCGACTGACGCTGGGCTATCTGGCAGCGCGTGCCGGCGTCTCCAAGCCGGTCGCTTATGATCACTTCGGGACGCGCTCGAAGCTTCTGATCGCGCTATACAGGCTGATCGATCGCCAGCAATCGGAGGCGCTTCGTGAAACGCTGACGACCGATGGCCGGAGCTTCGAGGAAACTGCGTCACTGCTCGCGGCTGCTCACGTGCATTGTCATGCCGACACTAGCGGCGAGTGGCATGCCATTGGCGCCGCGCTGGCGGGAAGCGAAGAGAAAGAGGCGGTCTATCAGGAACTGCTCGATGGCTATGTTCAACTGTTCGCGGCTGCGATGAGACCCTACTGCGCGCTTGAGGATACTGAGCTCGAACGCCGTTGCGTCGGCTTGATCGGCGCGGGAGACGCGCTCTCGGCGGCCATGGTGCGCGGTCATTGCAGTGAAGCTGATGCGTCACAAGCATTTGCCGTGCTGATCCGGGGTGGGCTTCAGGAGACGCCTTGATGCCGCATCGCAAACCTCACCTTCCCACCAAGATCTGCCCGGTGTGCCAACGCCCCTTCACCTGGCGCAAGAAGTGGACGCGGGACTGGGAGAATGTCGTCTACTGCTCGGCCCGGTGTCGGCGGGAGAAGAGGGGGTGATGTAAGCCATCCGGTTGCCGCGCATTACCGTTTCAGGGCGCGCTTGCCGTGTGAGCCGCCGTCATTCCAGCAGCAGCATGCCCTGTTCGATATCTGCGGCGATCGCTTGGCAGAACGCCGAGAGGTCGCCGCGTCTGAGCGCCTGGGTCACTTCGCGATGATAATCGTCGGCGATGCTCGATGCCCCCCAGCGCGTGCAGATGTAGCGCATGCTGGGGCCGTATTGCAGCCAGAGTATCTCGACCAATGGCAGCAGTACCTGCGAGTGACTCAGGCGGTAGATATGGAAGTGAAACTGGTAATTGCCTCGCATGTAGCTGACCAGGTCGCCCTGGGCGATGGCGGTGTTGATCTGCTCATCAATTCGTTCCAGTGCTTCGATGTCGGTGGCGCCGATCTTGTCGAAGGCTTGGCGCGACACCTCGGTTTCCAGATTCTTTCTGGCGAACAGGATTTCATGAAACCGGTCATGGCTCAGCTCGGGCACGATGATCTTGCGGCTGTCGGAGAATATCAGCGCGCCTTCGGTCACCAGCCAGCGTATCGCCTCGCGGGCTGGCATGGTGCCGGTGCCGTATTCTGTAGCGATACGCCGGATCGAGATCACTTCACCCGGCGTGAAGTCCCCTTCGCATAACCGCACGCGGAGAGCCCGGTGCAGGCGCGTCGAGGCGGTATCGGGTGAAAACGCATCGCGATGGGCGGTTCGTTCCGTGGTCATGCCGTTTGCCATTGTCATTTCGCTTATTACAGGGGCGACGGTGCCGGCGAGGCTCTACGACCTATCTTAACGCAGTTGGGCGATCACGACTGCCATGCGTGCCTTGTGAGCCTGGCAGGCCTCTGCTAGTGTGATCACACGCGTGTGATCACACTATTCTCAGAACAATACACTATCGAGATCGATCCATGACGCAATCATCTTCGCAACGCGCTCCCGGTCCCGAGCGCTCTCGGCTAGACGCTGTCAGCAAGCGGGTCGACGTGCTCTGTGTCGACATGAATGGAATTCCGCGTGGCAAATGGGTGCCCGCCGCCCAGTTCGACAAGGTGCTGGCCGGGCAGGTCCGCTTGCCGCTTTCGACGCAGTCGCTGGATATCTGGGGCGAGGACAACGACGCCCTCACCGGGCTATCGCAGTCCATCGGCGACCCGGATGGCGTCTGCCACGCCGATGAACGCACCTTGTCGCCACTACCATGGGCCAATGGCCACCAAATTCTCACCACCCTGCACGATCTGGATGGGGCGCCGAGTTTCATGGATCCGCGCGCCATCCTGGCCGCCGTGGTCGAGCGCTTTCGCCAGCACGGCTGGACGCCGGTGATCGCCATCGAGCTGGAGTTCTACCTGCTCGACGCCGATGAGCGGCAGGCACTGAAGCCGATGCCACCCGCCTCGCTGTGTCCCGGTGGCGTGCCCAAGGGCTTGCAGCTCTATGAAATGGACGCCATGGAATCGCTGGGTGAGGTGCTCGAGACCATTCGTGCCTTCGCCGACGCCCAGCAGGTCCCCGCCGATACGCTGATTGCCGAGTTCGGCCCCGGCCAATTCGAGGTCAATCTGTGGCATCGCCCGGATGCTTTGGCTGCCGCCGACGATGCGCTTTACTTCAAGCGCCTCGTTGCCCAGGCCGCCAAGTGCCACGGTCTGTCCAGCACCTTCATGGCCAAGCCCTACACCGAGCAGGCCGGCTCCGGCATGCACCTGCACGTCAGCGTGATCGACGATGATGGCACCAACATTCTCGATGAAGATAACGGCGCTGGGCATCTCGAAGCCGCCATGGGCGGCGTGATGCATAGTCTGCTCGACGCCCAGGCGATCTTCGCTCCTCACGCCAATTCCTACCGGCGCTTCCAGCCCGATAATTTCGCACCGATCGAGTGCAGTTGGGGGCGCGACCACCGCGGCGCGGCGGTGCGCGTGCCGGAGTGGTGCGGCCCCGGCGCTCGCCTGGAGTATCGTGTGGCCGGCGCCGATGCCAATCCTTACTTGGTGGCGGCGGCGCTGCTCGGTGGCGTTCTACATGGCTTGGAGCAACGCATCGCCCCGCCGCCCGCCATCGAGGATGAAGCCGATTCACCACAGCGTCCCGAGTGTCTGAGCCATGATTGGCTCGCCGCCATCGAGCGCTTCGCTGCCTCGCCGGCCATGGCCGACATCCTCGGTACCGAGTACCGCGATCTCTACGCCAAGGTGAAACGGCACGAGGCCCAGCGCCTGCTGGCCATGGTCACCGACATCGACCGCCAGACGTATCTCACCCGGCTCTAAGGAGAAGACATGCCCCAGGAACGCTGCGCTTCCTATTACACCGCGTCGGTCGCCGAGGAGTCTGACTATCCGCGTCTGGAGGGCGAGCACCGGGTCGACGTGGCCATCGTCGGCGGCGGCTTCACCGGTGTGGCCACCGCGGTCGAACTGGCCGAGCGCGGTTATCGCGTCGCCATCGTCGAGGCCAACAAGATCGGCTGGGGCGCCAGCGGGCGCAACGGCGGCCAGGTCACCGGTAGCCTCTCCGGCCAGGATGCCATGGCCAAACAGATGCGGCGTACGCTGGGCGAGGGCGCCAAGGAATTCGTCTGGAATCTGCGCTGGCGCGGGCATCAGATCATCCGCGAGCGAGTAGCGAAATACGCTATTGCCTGCGATCTCAAGCAAGGCCATCTGCAGGCGGCCTACAAACCGAGCCACGTGAAGGCGCTGCGCCAGGACTACGAGGAATCGCAGCGTCATGCGATCGGCGAGCATGTGCAGTGGCTCGATGCCGAGGCGGTTCGCGGTGTCGTCGGTACCACGCTCTACCACGGCGCGATCCGCAACGACTACAACATGCACCTGCATCCGCTGAACCTGTGCCTCGGCGAGGCACGTGCCGCGGCAACCTTGGGCGCACTGATCTTCGAGCACTCGCCGGTCGTCGACATCCAGCATGGCGAACAGCCCGCCGTGATCGGCGAGCATGGCCGCGTCAGGGCGGACAGCGTGATCCTCGCCGGCAACGCCTATCATCGGCTCGAGCGCAAGCAGCTCAAGGGCAAGCTGTTTCCGGCGGCGTTGGGCATCGTGACCACCACGCCGCTGTCGCCTGCGCAGGTCCAGGCCATCGACCCGGAGGATCTGGCCGTCTACGACACCCGCTTCGTACTCGACTACTACCGGCTGACCGCTGATAAACGTCTGCTTTTCGGCGGTGGCGCCAACTATTCCGGGCGCGATTCACAAGACATCGCCTCGGAGTTGCGCCCACGCCTGGAAGGCACCTTTCCACAACTCAAGAACATCGCCATCGATTTCCAGTGGCAGGGCATGGCGGGCATCGTCATCAACCGTGTCCCGCAGCTCGGCAAGCTTTCCGACAACGTCTACTACGCCCAGGGCTACTCGGGCCATGGCATTGCCACTTCACACATCGTCGGCGAGATCATGGCCAACGCGGTCGCCGGCAGCCTCGAGGAGTTCGATGCCTTTGCCCATGTTCGCCACGTCCGCGTTCCACTCAACGATCGCTTGGGCAATGCGTTGCTTGCCACCGGCATGTGGTACTACCAGTTGCTCGAAAAACTGAAGTAGCAATTACTCGAAAAACTGAAATAGCGGCGCTTTTGCGCCCGACAATTCGGCTTCCCGTCATCCACGAAGGCACAACAACAACTCCGCTGAGGTGAGACACGATGGAATATGACACCCCGCTGGTCCTGCTGCCCACGGCAATCGTCCTGATACTCGCGCTGTGGACCCGCCGCGCTCTCGAACCCCTGGTACTGGGGGCCTTCATCGGAACCTTGATGATCGACCCAGGCAATGCCTTGAGCAGCCTCACCGATGACTTGCTTACGGTCATGACCGACGAGGACGTCGCCTGGGTCATCATGGTCTGTGGCTTGATGGGGAGTATCATCGCGCTGCTGCTCAAGTCCGGCTCCTCCCGGGCCTTTGCGAACAAGCTGATGCGCTATACCACCAACAAGCCTCGCGCACTGCTGGGGTGCTGGGTAATGGGCATCATCCTGTTCGTCGACGACTACCTGAACTCCTTGGCCGTCGGCACCTCGATGCGCAAGGTCACCGACCGCTTCAAGACATCCCGGGAAATGCTGGCCTATGTCATCGACTCCACTGCGGCGCCCATCAGTGTGCTGATTCCGATATCGACCTGGGCAGTCTTCTTCGGCGCGCTGCTCGAGAGCAACGGCGTGGCGGAGGACGGTCAGGGTGTGTGGACCTACATCCAGGCCATTCCGTTCATGTTCTATCCTTGGGTCGCCGTGATCCTGGTGCCGATGTTCATCTTTCGCTGGATTCCCGCTTTCGGCCCCATGAAGAAGGCCGAGCAGCGTGCCGAAGGGCAGGGGCAGTGCGTGCCTCCCGGTGCCGAACACATCGACGCTGAAATCGCCCACCTCGAAGCGGGAACCAACTCGAAAGGCAGTATCTGGTCCTTCCTGTTGCCCATGGCCTCGCTAGCCTTCTTTACCTGGTGGTTCGATCTCGATTTCCTGATGGGCATCTTCGTTACCCTGGCCGGGATGATCGTGGCCTTCATCGGGTTCAAGAAGCTTTCACCCAGCGAGACGTTCGACAATATACTCGAAGGCTTCAAGTCGATGCTGGATGCTCTGGCGGTGCTGGTCGCGGCCTTCCTGTTCAATGAGGTGAATACGTCGCTGGGCCTCGCCGACTATGTCATCACCACGGTCGAGCCGTTGGTCAGCGCGCAAATGCTGCCGTTCATCATCTTTACCGTGATGGGCTTCGTTTCCTTCGCCACCGGCTCCAACTGGGGCGTGTTCGTGATCATCCTGCCGATCGTCGCCGTGCTGGGCCAGAATCTCGGGGCCGACATGACCCTGGTGATCGGCGCCACGCTTTCCGCCAGCACCTTCGGCAGCCACGCGTGCTTCTACTCCGATGCCACGGTGCTGACCGCTCAAGCCAGTGGCTGCACACCGTTCCAGCATGCCTTTACCCAACTGCCTTATGCGGCCCTGGCGGGTTGTATTGCCGCCGCAGGCTACCTGGTATTGGGGTATATGTGATGACTGATTCTAGAAAGTACGCCATGCACGACGATGCGCGTTGCAATTTCTGGGCCTCTACGCTTGCCGAGCAGCCGACATCGCGCCCGCACCTGGCCGGTAATGTACAGGCCGATGTCGCCATCGTCGGTGCCGGCTTCACCGGGCTGTGGACTGCCTATTACCTGAAGCGGCTTTCCCCCGAGCTGGAGATCGTCGTGCTCGAGGCGGAACGCGTCGGCCATGGCGCCTCCGGGCGCAACGGTGGTTGGGTGGTAGGCAATCTGGCCGGCCTGGAGCGGCATATCGGTGGCTTGCCACTGCAAGAGCGGCGCGAGTGTTGTGGTGTGGTCGCCGATAACGTCGACGAGATCGGCCGGGTGCTCGCACGCGAGGGGATCGCCGCCGATTTCAACAAGGACGGCGCGCTCTACGCCGCCGCGCGCTATCGGGATCAGATCGCCATCCAGCGCGATTACCTCCACCACCTCCATGAACTCGGCCATAGCGAGGAGGACTGCCACTGGCTCGAGGCCGAGCAATTGGCGGAGAAGGCCCACTTTCGCGACGGTTACGGCGGCATCTACCATCGTCAAGTCGCCACGCTGAACCCGGCCAAGCTGGTAGCGGGCTTGGCTGAGCTCGTCGAGCGTCTCGGCGTCACGATTCACGAGCAAAGCCGTGCCACTGAGTTAGGTCGCAACGTAGTGAGCACTCACGAGGGGAGCGTCGAGGCGCCGACGGTCGTCTGTGCCACCGAAGGCTACGCCGATCGCTTTCATGACTTTAAACGCCACGTGATTCCGGTGCAGAGTCTGGTGATCGCCACCGAGCCGCTTTCAGACACCACGTGGGAAGCGGTCGGTATGTCCGAGCGCCTCGCCTTCTCCGACGCTAGCCGTCTGATCAATTATGGCCATCGCACCGCCGACGGGCGCATCGTTTTCGGCGCGCGCGGCAACTATCGTCTCGGTGCCAGGCCCAAGGCCGACCAGGCGATCGGCGACGAGGCGATTCGTATGCGGCGGGATCTGCTGGTCGATCTTCTGCCTGCGCTGGAAGGTGTCAGGATCGACTACGGCTGGGGCGGCTCGCTGGGCCTGTCGCGCAACTTCCGCCCACATGCGATTTTCGACCGCGCCAGCGGTCTTGCCACGGCCGGCGGCTATGCCGGCGAAGGCGTGGCCGCCTCGCATTTGTTCGGGCGTACATTGGCGGACATGATCTTGGGCCGCGATACTAAGCTGGTGCGGATGCCGTGGGCCTTTACCAATGCGAGTCATCGGCAGTTGATCAAACGCTGGGAGGCCGAGCCGTTGCGCTGGCTAGCCGCACAAGCGATCACCTACAGCTACGCCGGAGAAGAGTCGTTGATGCGTCGTGGCAAATCGGCGCCACTGCTCAAGCGATCACTCAAGCGGATGAACGACTACTTCGCCTCGATCATCGAATGATCGCCGAGCTGGCAACTATCCAGTCCCATTGGCAACTGCGCTGGGCCATTAGTGAACGCCTCTCAACTCTAGCCGGCCGACCAGTGGGCGGGGAGTTTGCGACAGTTGCTCGTCAGTCGCTGATGGAGTCTTTCTAGCAATACCTGTTCCGTGCCGGGTTGGACGACTTTCTCGAGGCTTGCACGGGTTGCCTCCAGGGCGGCGGGCATTCGCTCGGCCAGCTGGAGTCCCTGCCTGATGAAGTAACGTGGCTGGAAGCGCAACGATCTGGCGAGAGATTCCAAATGTGATTTCTCGATGCTGCCGGGCCTGTTCTCACCGGCAACCTGGAAAGCGAAATGGCGTGATAAGCCGCTATAGAGCGTCGTGCTCATCAAGTCGTAAAACGGTGCCAATCGCGGACCTTCGTCAGCCTGCAAGAGGGAGAGATTCTTGGCGTGGCTATCGTTGTTACCGATCAGCAGGTTGAAGAAAAACCAACCGATGAGTCGTTGGAAGTCCCTGGCAGGAACACCGGCCTGTTGCAGTAGCTCTCGGCAGCGCGCCAACCCGGGGCCGCCATCGCTTTCGTACTTGATACTCGACGGGGCGCCACTGAGCTGGCAGAGGTCCAGTTGATGCAGCCTTCGCAGTCCTCCTCGACCATCGGGAGCACGGTCGTAGCGACGAACGAGGCAGGCACGGGTCTCCAGCTGGTAGCTGGCTTCTGCCACCTCGAGTTCGAGCTTGGCCGCCAGTTGCATGCAGAACGTCTCGTTGAGGGCGGACGCCCAGATACCGCTCAGGCGGCGAATGTCCGGTTTGAGGATGTGGCTGGACGGCGCCGATCCTTCGGGTATGGCGGGGCTGCCGTCTTCCATTAGCATCAACAGCAACTTGTCCTGAGCGCCGGCCAACGAGATGCGAGCGCCCTCGCCTTGCTGTGAAAGTAGCGGGCCTCGTTCTCGGTGATGAAGGTGCTCGGCCAGCGCACTCCAGCGGAGAGGGTGATAACGGGGCGTCGCCAATGCCTCGCCTGAAGGAATCAGGGTAAAGCCGCTGGCCGTATCGCCACCGATGGCTTTCAAGAGCCCGAAGAGGGTGCTGGTGTGGTGTCGGATTTCCAGATGATGCCGGAGATCGCCTTCTGGCAGGAGGTTTTCGAAGTACGCGACAACCTCATCACCGATATGGATACGGCGGGTCAGTGGAAGCGAGGGGGAGAGACTGACAGCCTGTGGAGATGCCTGCCATGGCGGCTCGTACTCGAAACGCAGCGGCTGCGCGTTGTATAGCCTGCCTACCAGGCAATCATCATGATAGACATCCAGGACTTCATCACTCGCCATGTTGATGTGTCCCCTTACGCTGCACGATGACTTCGAGACCCATGAGATCGAGTACATCCAGAACTTTCTGGAGCTGCAGCGTCGGTTTACCCCGCTCCAGGTCAACGATGAAGCGGTTTCCGGTGCCGGCCAGTCCGGCCAAGTCGAGCTGTAGCAATGATTGTTCGGCACGCGCCTGGCGTACCAGCTTGCCGAGGTCTTCGCTGTGACGAATGCGGTCGCCAAATGTTTTGGATGGGGTGGAGTGGGCCATTTACGTTCCTGATCTAGAATTACCGTTCGGTAAGTGTAGCGTCATATATCGTGACTTTCAGCATTATAATTACTGAGCGGTAATTTATAACGCCACGAGAGGCTTGATGGCCAGTTAGTGACCGATCGGTAATTTTTAGTGGCTCGATGCTTGTCAATCTCCCACGCGCCGGAAGGAGAATAGCTCGGCCAGCGAGTGCTCTCGGCCTTCGATCAGGGCACGTAGCAGGTCGGCGCCGATCATGCTGTAGCTGATGCCGTTGCCACCGTAGGCCATGGCGAAGTGGATGCGATCACCGTATTGCGGGTGAGGGCCGAAGAAGGGCAGGCCGTCATCGGTTTCGGCGAAGGTGCCGCCCCAGGAAAACGTGGGGTTGAGCGAGAGATGAGGGAATAGCGCTTCCACTTGTTTGATCAAGGTTTCGGCTTTCTGGTCCACGCGCTGATCACGCTTGGCGGGGATATCGATATCGTCGTCCTCGCCGCCGACCATCAGCCGGCCATCGCCGGTGGTGCGCATGTAGAGGTAAGGGCGCGCAGATTCCCAGACCAGTGTCGAGGCGAGTTCGCCCAGCACGTCTGCTGCGATGGGGTCGGTGATAAAGGCATAACTGCTGCGGTTGATGGCGACGTTGTCATCGAGCCAGGTTTGCGCTTCATAGCCCGCAGCGACGATGAGATGCTGACAGGCGAGTGAGTGGCCGCTGGTAGTGGTGAGCGTGACGCCGTGTGCGTGCGGCGTGACGTTGTCGACTTCGGTGCGGTCATATACCCGTCCGCCGGCACCGAGCACGCGGTCCAGCAGCTTGTAGGCCATACGGTAAGGGTCGAGGCGCGCGGCGAGATGCGTCAGGATCGCGCCGGGAGCGCTGAAGCCGAAGCGTTCCGAGATGGCTTCTTGCGTTAGCCAATCAGCGGCAAAGCCGTACCGACGGCGCATCTTCCATTCGCGGCGCAGGCTCTCGACGTCGCTTTCGTCGCTGGCGTAATACAGGCTGCTTTGCATGGCGAAATCGGTATCGCCGAGGGCGTCGGCTAATGTCTTGAGGCGTTCAATGGCCTGTGCGCAAGCGCGATAGGCCAGCACGGCATCGGCCTCGCCGTAGCGTGCGGCGAGATCGGTCATGTGGGTGTCGATCTCGTATTGAATCAGCGCGGTGCTGGCCGCCGAACTGCCCCAGCCCACATCGCGGCGTTCCAGCACGATGACATCATGTCCATGCTGAGCCAATTCATCGGCGATCAAGGCGCTGGTGATACCGCCCCCGATGATGGCGACCTCGCAGGTCATGTCCTGGTCGAGCTTGGGAAAGGCCTGTAGCAGTCCGTTCTTGACCGCCCAGAAAGGATATCCGCTTTTGAGGTCCATACAGGCTCCGTGAGCAAGGAAAGGCAGTCTTCGTAAGATAGACGCGAATGACGTGGTGGGTTGGACTATCGCTGTATTACGCAAAGTTGGCGCCTTCTCCCGCCGGATCACGAGAGGAAAAATCGTTCTATCTCATGAGAAAGCATGGTTTAGCTTGGCAGCCATCTGGGCCACTTCAACCACATCAAGGCTTAACGCCAACTCCTGGTTCTTTAGACCTTCTATCGGCATCCAGCGTGCCTCCAGAGCATCATCGCCGGCGATGGGTTCGCCAGAAATCCATTGGCACAAGACCGCTATAAGCACAAAGTGCTGTTTAGTTTCTCCGGCGTCATCATGATCAAATACATTCACGGCAGTAAAAGTTTCTGCAACGTTTGCCTGTACGCCCGTTTCTTCGTAAAGCTCACGTAATGCTGCGCTTTCAACCGTTTCACCAAAATCTATTTTTCCACCTGGGAATCCCCAGTGGTTAGCATCCGGTGGGTTTCTGCGACGTACTAACAAGACATGACCATCCCGAATGACGGCTGCTATTGTCGCCGGTATGGGATGATGAAAAGATAATTCTTTTGGTTGGGATGAACGATTTTTCATTAAACGACTCGCGTATAAAGGGTGATGTTATGGTTTTTATGTTGCAGGACATTAGAGGATTTAGCGTGCCAGCAATTGCTTCTCCACGATGTCGACGAATGCACGCGTTCGTGTCGAAATACTTTTCCGGTCTGGGTGTATCGCAACGATTTCCAGTGGTGCCGGCTTCAGGTCGAGCGCCAACTCGATGAGATCGCCTGACTCGATACTTTCCTGGCAAAATTCATAAGGAATAATGGCGTACCCAATACCGGCGCGGGCACCGGCGATGAGCATCAGACTACTATCAACGCGATAGCGAGTCGGTACGTCCAGCGCGATGGTTCGACCTTCCGCATCGATGAAGTGCCAGGGGTTCGACTGTAGCGCCGTCAGCGTCGAGATACAGGGCAAGTGGCTGAGCGCCTGCACCGAAGCGGGCCGGCCATGACGAGCAATGACCGATGGCGCTGCCACTACTGCACTGCGCATGCTGACCAGTGGGCGAACCACCATGCCGCTATCGGATAGCTTGCCACGGTGGTAGCAGATCGAGACATCCACATCCCTTCTGACAGGATCGAGAGGCGCCATGCTGGTGATGCAGTCGATGGCGATGTCCGGGTGGTCGGCCACAAAATCGGCGATACTTTCATTGAGCCATTTGACACCGAACTCGGAAGGAATGGCGACAGTAATCTTGCCACTCAACCGGCCATGACGGTCCTTCATTTCATGCTCGACTTCCTCTAAATCACCGATGATGTCTTTTGCCAGATGATATAGACGCTGGCCCTCAGCGGTCAGGCGTAAGTGTCGAGTATTCCGCAAGACCAACTGATGGGATAGCTGACTTTCCAACTGATCGAGATGACGCGCCACCGTCGATTTGGGCATGGCCAATGCCCTTGAGGCTGCCAGGATCGAACCCTGCCTGGCAATAGCGACGAAGACTTTGAGGTAATCGAGGTTCATAGGTTCAAATCCGGGAAAGTGTTTCCAATTCTACTGCGTTGTCAGCATCCGGGTACAACATTAGGGTCTTCAAGGAGTAGGCGGCCAGCCTCTTATACAGTTTCATCGATTTTATTTTTTTGAAAGAGGCGCGACATTATGAGTGACGTTGTCAGCAACATTGTCGATTCGGATCCTATTGAAACACGTGAATGGCTGGATGCTTTGTCATCGTTGACTCATTGTGAAGGCCAGGATCGAACACGTTTTATGATAAGCCGGTTGCTTGAAGCGGCCGGTAAAAGCGGGGTGTCGCTCGAGGGTGGTTTCGCAACCCACCACCGTAACACCCTTGCGCCTCGGGAAGAGCCAGAATATCCCGGAGACTTGGTGCTGGAGCGCAAGATTCGCTCGGCAGTCCGTTGGAACAGTGTCGCCATGGTGGTGCGCGCCAATGCCAAGGATAAGAGCCTCGGTGGTCATCTGGCTAGTTACATGTCGAGCTGTACGCTCTACGAAGTCGGCTTCAATCACTTCTTTCGCGCCGCGTCGGAAGACTTTGCCGGTGACCTGATCTATTTCCAGGGGCACATCACGCCGGGTATCTATGCACGCTCCTTTCTCGAGGGGCGTCTGACCGAGGACCAACTGGATCGCTTTCGCCAGGAGGTTGGAGGCGGGGGATTGTCGTCCTACCCACACCCTTACCTGATGCCGGATTATTGGCAGTTCTCGACGGTATCGATGGGCTTGGGGCCGATTCAGGCGATCTATCAGGCGCGTTTGATGAAGTACATGGATAACCGTGGGCTGCAGCCTCTTCAGCAACGCAAGGTTTGGGCATTTCTCGGCGATGGCGAATGCGATGAGCCGGAAACGTTGGGCGCGCTCAACGTGGCGAGCCGGGAGCGTTTGGATAATCTGATCTTCGTCATCAACTGCAATCTGCAGCGCCTTGATGGGCCGGTGCGTGGCAACGGTAGTGTGATGAGCGAGCTGGAGCGGACCTTCCGTGGCGCCGGCTGGAATGTTTTCAAGGTCGTCTGGGGAAGCACCTGGGACCGCTTGCTGAGTGACGATCACAGCGGCCTTCTACAGCGACGCATGGACGAAGCCGTCGATGGCGAATACCAGAACTTCAAGGCGCAAGGTGGGGCCTACACGCGCGAGCATTTCTTTGGCAAGTACGATGAGCTGGCGGAGCAGGTCGCCTCTCTATCGGACGAGGAAATCCAGGGGCTCATCCGCGGCGGACACGATCCGGGGAAGGTCTATGCTGCCTATCGTGCCGTGATGGAGACCGACAATGGCCGACCCACGGTGATTCTGGCACATACCGTGAAGGGCTATGGTATGGGCAGCGAGCACGGTGAGGCGGACATGGAAGCTCATAACATCAAGACCATGACGGCTGAGGGCTTGAAGCAGCTACGTGATCGTTTTCAGGTGCCGATTACCGACGAGCAATTGCAGGACGGCGGCATGCCTTATTACCGCCCGGCGCCGGACTCGCCCGAGATGCGTTATCTACAGGGATGTCGCGAGCGTCTGTATGGCTTTCAGCCCGCTCGGCGCACCGAACACGAGACGCTGCCGATTCCCGCGCTTGAGGACAAACCCTTCGCTGCTCAACTGAAGGGTACGGGGGAGCGCGAGGTCTCGACCACCATGGCCTTCGTACGCGTGCTGAGTGGCTTGACCAAGTACAAGCCACTACGCGAGAGAATCGTACCGATCGTTCCCGACGAGGCGCGGACATTCGGTATGGAGGGGATGTTTCGCCAGCTTGGCATCTATGCGCCGGAAGGCCAGAAATACGAGCCGGTCGATGCCGGGCAGATCATGTTTTATCGCGAGGATCAGGCCGGTCAGATCCTCGAGGAAGGCATCACGGAGTCCGGCGCCATGTCGTCGTGGATCGCGGCGGCGACGTCGCATGCGAACCACGGCACGATGTTGATTCCCTTCTACTTCTTTTACGCGATGTTCGGCTTCCAGCGTGTCGGCGATCTTGCCTGGGCCGCCGGCGACATGATGTGCCGGGGCTTCATGGTAGGCGGCACGGCGGGGCGAACCACGATCAACGGTGAGGGGCTGCAGCATCAGGATGGTCACAGCCATCTGTTCGCTTCGGTTATTCCCAACTGCCGTACTTACGATCCTGCCTACGCCCATGAAGTTGCGGTCATCGTGCGCCATGGCCTGCAGGAGATGTATGAGCGAGGCAAGGACATCTTCTTCTACCTGACGGTGATGAACGAGAACTACCCGCACCCGGCCATGCCCGACGACTGCGAGAAGGGCATCGTGCGCGGCATGTACCTGTTGAATCCGGGAGAGGCCGAGGACGGTAAGCTTCGGGTTCAGTTGCTGGGCAGCGGCGCGATTCTTCGCGAGGTCGAGGCAGCGGCCGAGATACTGCACGACACACATGGTGTGGCTGCGGATGTATGGAGTGTCACCAGCTTCAACGAACTGCGTCGCGAGGCACTCGACTATGATCGCCGACGTTTCCTGGTCCCAGGCGAGCGTCAGGAAGCGCCTTGGGTGAAGCGCCAGTTGGCCGATCGTCAAGGCCCTGTCGTCGCGGCCACCGATTCCATCCGCCTGTATGCCGATCAGATCCGCGCCTGGGTGCCGAGCGATTTTCATGTGCTGGGGACCGATGGTTTCGGACGTTCCGACACGCGCGAGGCGTTGCGCCGGTTCTTCGAAGTGGACCGCTATCACGTGGTTGTCTTGACGCTTTGGGCATTGTCCGAACGTGGCGAGATAGCGCCGCACGTTGTTACCGATGCCATGACGCTGTACGGCATCGATCCTGCCGCGCCTAACCCGCTTGATAGCTGAAGCGCGTCTGAGTATGAGCCCACGTGACGTGAAAGCGGATTAAAGGACGAGGAGCGCTACAGTGCGTAAGGAAATGATACGGGTACCGGACATCGGCGGCAGCGAAAACGTGCCGGTCATCGAACTGGCCATTAGCGAAGGCGACGAAGTCGACGTGGAAGACACGTTGATCACGCTGGAGTCCGACAAGGCCTCCATGGACGTGCCCAGCCCCTACAAGGGCAAGGTCGTCGAGCTCTCGGTCAAGGAAGGCGATAGCGTCTCCGAGGGCGACCTGATCGGCACGATGGAGATCGCGGACGAGGATGCCGATGAAGGGGGCGACGCGGAAGACGCCGACGAGACGCTAGCGGAAGGCGAGTCTGAAAGTGTCGAGTCGCCTGCGGAAGACGAGGAGTCGGCCAAGAAAGCCAATGCCGGTCAGAAAGACGCCAGTCAGCAAATGACCAGCGCTACCCAGTCGGCGCCGCCCAAGTCCGAAGCATCGTCTGCCAAGGAACCTGCGGGTGAGCTGGGCCCCGAGGCACGCCACAAGCACGGCGACGACAAGACGGTGGGTGCCCGCGTCCACGCTGGCCCGGCGGTGTGCATGCTGGCGCGTGAACTGGGCGTCGACCTGGCCCAGGTCACGCCCACTGGGCCCAAGCAGCGCGTGCTGAAGGAAGACGTGCAGGGCTACGTCAAGAACGCCCTTCAGCAGCGTTCGAGTGGCGCTGAAAAAGGCGCTGCGCCGAGTGGCGGTGCGGGTATTCCGGCCGTGCCGGACATCGACTTCAGCCAGTTCGGCGAGGTCAAGGAAAAGCCCATGGGTCGCCTGATGAAAGCCGGCGCGACCAACCTGCACCGCAGTTGGCTCAACGTGCCGCACGTCACGCAATTCGACGAGAAGTTCCCGCAGTTCAACGTCAGCCTGAAGAGCGACGGCGAAACGCTGGTGCAGAAGCACTACGTGCACATCGGCATCGCCGTGGACACGCCGGACGGCCTGATGGTTCCGGTGATCCGCAACGCCGATCAGAAGTCGCTGATCGACTTGGCCAAGGAATCGGTCGAACTGGCCGGCAAGGCGCAGTCGAAGAAGCTCAAGCGCGAAGAGATGACCGGTGGCTGCTTCACCATCTCCAGCCTGGGCTCTATCGGCGGCACTGCCTTCACGCCCATCGTCAACGCCCCGGAAGTCGCCATCCTGGGCGTTTCCAAGGCGCAGACGAAGCCGGTGTGGGACGGCGCCGAGTTCGCCCCGCGGCTGATGATGCCGCTGTCGTTGTCCTACGACCACCGCGCGGTCAACGGCGCCGATGCGGCACGCTTCACGGCCTTTTTGGCCCAGGCGCTGAGCGATATTAGAACGCTTTTGCTGTGATTTCGCCTCGTTTGCCTCAGTACTAACCCATCCCTGCACGGTTGTTGAAAAAACAACCTCGAGTTGGCTAGTGTGTTGATCGTGCTTGACGGGGTGCCGGATGACCGGCTGAGAGGTGCATAGCGCATCGACCCGTTGAACCTGATCCGGGGAATGCCTGCATATGCAGGCGAGTACTGGCGTAGGGAATCAAGCGAGCCAATGACAACACCCCGCTTACCCCTTCTAGTCTCCGGATCCTCTACTTGCCAACGACCGGAGACGATCATGGGCTATAGTTTCGACGATCTAAAAAACACGTGTGCGGCCGATTGGCAGGCGTACATCCAGCACGATTTCGTGCGCCAATTGGGCGCTGGTACGCTCGAGTCGGACGCTTTTCGCTATTATCTCCAGCAGGACTATCTGTTCATTCAGCATTTCGCGCGGGCGTATGCATTGGCGGTCTATAAAAGCCGCAATATGGCAGATCTGCGCCAAGCCTTTGACAGTCTCAAGGCCATCATCGATACCGAGCTGACGCTGCATGTCGACTACTGCCGGCAATGGGGGATCACCGAACATGACTTGGCTCGGTTGCCAGAAGATCGAGCCACCATGGCCTACACGCGCTACGTGCTCGATGTCGGCAATCGGGGCGATTTACTCGACATGCATGTGGCACTCGCGCCGTGTCTGGTTGGTTATGGCGAAATCGCCAATACTCTCAACAGCGACTCCACGACAGTTCGCGATGCCAATCCCTACGATGCCTGGATCGCCATGTACGAAAGCGACGCGTTTCAGAGCGCCATGCGCAGCGAAATCGAATGGCTGGATGAACGACTGGCCGACGTGACCGAGCAGCGCTTTGACGAGCTCGCCGGTGTTTTTCGAGATGCGACGCGCCTTGAAATCGACTTTTGGCAAATGGGGCTCGACTGGCAAGCCAGCCAATAATCGGATCGGCCATGTCACGGCTCATGTTGGCGATAAGCCTCTGAAGGCCGAAGATGCAAGCGCTGTCGCCGCTGTTGAATCAGCATGATACCTCCGATGAGGGCGGCGATGACGCCGGCACTGGCGCCGACGCTCATCGCCCAGCGTGGGCCGGCATGATTGGCGAGCCAGCCGACGGCGGCGATCAACAACCCGGCGATGGCGGGGCCGATCATCCGCGCGGCGTTGAAGGAGGTCGAATTGAGGGCCACCGCGTTGGACAGATGCTTGTCGCCGACCAGGTCGTTGACGAAGGTCTGTCGAGCGGGGGCGTCGAACGCCGTGACGCAGCCCAGCCCCAGGGCGAAGGCGTAGACCTGCCATAGCGTCACCACGCCGGTGACAGTGACCAGCCCCAACCCTAAGGCTAATAGCCCTAGCAGTGCCTGAGTGATGCGCTGCATCCAGGTGCCGATATTGGAGACCAGGGCGCCGATGGTCCACACCCGGTAATTGTAAAAACGTAGCGAGCGAAAGAGGCGGGTATCGCTCATGCCACGCGTGGCGGCTGGTCGACGACGTAAGCGTTATAAGTCGAGTTGTGGTACATGAGCATCTCGGGTGAGGTAGAAGGGCCGGGGTGGCAGCGTTAATCCGTTAACAACCGTTGTACCACGGTCCGGCCTCACGCATGATTCAGACTATGGTGGCAATGCCCCGATTCGATATTCGCGAAGTTAAACCATTCACCCCGAGTGCCTGAGCAAGACCATGTCCGATAATCCGTTACCGCTTGCAGCCGCCGTGCGTAAAGTACTCGAAGCGACGCCGCGAGAGAGGCTGCCAATGACCTACCAGGACGTCGCCGACGCGCTCGGCTTGCAGCCACCGCGCACCATTCAGCGTGTCGCCCAGGCGCTGGAGGTCTTGATACGTGAGGATGCCGCTCAAGGCCGACCCTTCATCGCCGCGCTGGTCGTCAGCCGCCGCGCGCCGCATATGCCGGCACGCGGCTTCTTCGAACTAGCCGTCGAGCTGGGGCGTTTTCCCGCCGATGCCTCCTTGCATGCTCAGGCGTGGCGGGAGGAATATCAGCGCGTGCTGGCGACATTCGATTGACTTGACTTGACTTGTCTCGTCGAGGGAAGGGAACTTCTTGTAGCGGCATGCCTCAAATGTGGTAAATTGCTACAGAATGTCCTCTAGTGATGGAGTCAATCCGATGAGTACTTCCAGCGTACGTTTGGATCAAGCGTTAATCGACAAAGCGTCAGTCATGGGTAAGGCGATGAATCGCTCTGTGCCGAAACAGATCGAATACTGGGCCAAGGTTGGCGAGATCATGGAAGATAATCCCGACCTTTCTTATGAGTTCGTTCGCCAGGCGATAATCGCTCAAGCGGAGCGAGACGCTGGGAAACTTGACGCCTACGAGTTCGATTGATCATGCGCGTGCTGCAAACGCCTACTTTCAAGAAGGCGGTCAAAAAGCTGCATGCCAACCAGAAGCAGGATTTGGATAAGGCCGTGTGCCGGCTCGTCGAGGATCCCACGCTCGGCGAACAGAAGAAGGGCGACCTGAACTTCCTGCGTGTTTATAAATTCAAAATGGCTAAGCAGTTGGTTCTACTAGGGTACTCCTATGATAACGGCACCATTGAACTGACGTTAATGGCGTTGGGCTCGCATGAGAACTTCTATCGTGACATCAAGACGCGGGAGTAGCCGTTCCGCTCATCAGCGGCCGGACGATTCACCCGATGGTGGTACCGTCGTCAATGGCTAACCAACGCCAATGTTCCCGTCACTCAAGGCGTGTATGATATGACAGAGAACAATCGCTCACTATCACGGCGCTGGTTGGATACCGATACACGCCACTGGACACATGCCGAAGCGCTGGTAGCCGCCGGCGCGTTGCTGCAGCGTACCGGCGAGGCGCACTACGAGCACTGGTACCGTCATATGTGGGACTTCATCGACCGAGCGCGTGGCGGTTGGTACCAGGAGCTGGATCATCGCCTCGTCATCGACCCGGCGCAGGGCGATGTCAAACCCGACCTTTATCACGCTTACCAAGCCACCTTGTTGCCGCGCCTACCACTGGCGCCCGCGTTGGCCGTGGCGGTAGCTATGCAAGATAGTTAAGCGGCAAGTACGGGTAAGCGATGCCAATCCCACCGGCAATAGCGAGCAAGGTCATGCCGGCCCACAGCCAATAGATGCGTCGACGCTGTGCCTTGGCGTCGGCGCGTTGCTGCTGGTGCAACTGGCCCAATTCGGTGCGTAGCAGCGTTATTGCTTTATCACTTTGTGTCGTACGCTCGTCTATTTGTCGCGAGAGTGTCTCGTGAGTCTTGGCGATGTCGGTATCGAGCTGTGCTTGCAACTCTTGCCGAGCTTGCGAGATAGCCTCGGACAGGGATGACTGACGCGACAGGAAATCGGCCTTCTGCGTCTCGATCTCCCCTCGGAGCGTGGCGATGTCGGCGCGTGTTGTTTCCTCGAGCGTCGTCTTGATTTGCTCTAGACGTGTAGTCAATGCCTCTTGCCGCTGCGCCTGTCGGCTTTCAGCATGCTGCTGCTTTTCAAGCTGATGGCGTTCGGATACTGCGAGACGCTCTTGTAGTTCGGCATGCACTCGGTCGATTTCCGCCTGAGAGCTTTCTTGCTGAGCGACCAAGGCAGCATCGATCTCCTGGACGCGTGCCGTGAATTCTTCCAGCAGGCGATCCTTGGTCGCCGTGACCTCTTCGGCGATGTCGATAAGCTGCTGGCCATGTTCAGCAGTGAGACCTTGAACATTGAGGAGGTTGGTGACGTATTGGCGTAGCTCGGTTGCCTGCTGGGATATGCTGTTCTGATGCTCTTCCAGTTTGCGAGTGTGGTTGGCCAGTGACTCGGCCTTTTCCTTCAAATCGCCCTGCTGTTGGCCCAGTTGATTTTGTTGTGCCACGAGTTGTTGCGACTGCATGGTGCTGATCATCATCAGCTGGGCCAATGTCTTGGAGAACTCCGCCTGCAGCTCGTGGGCATCGAGCTGTGCATCTTTTAGTTCTTTGCCATTGAAGAGACGTCCCAGGAAACCGCGTTGCTCATGTTTGTCGCGGATATCCTTGAAATCATCCAGACGCTTGAAGGTCTCATGGAATTTTTCATAGATGTCGTTGATATCGATATGTTGCAGCAGTTCTTTAGGCGGCTGTGTCTTGGCGAGCTGGGCGATGACGTTGGACACCTCATGTTTCCTTATGGGATCGGTTGAGAAGGCGGGAGAGCTTTGCGTTGACTTCTTGTTGAGTGCGCGTGGCGCTGTCGAGGCTGGCTAGCGTTTCGTCTTGCGCCGAGCGTGTGTCCGCGGCGGCCAAGTTGGCATTAGCCATGGCGTTGTCGGCATCGCTTAACCGATGTTTGACGGCCTCGTTGATGTCTAATGACGCCTTGAAGCTGGCAGAGAGCTGAAATTGGACGTCGATATGCTCGGCCGTGCGTTGGATTAGCGACTGGTAACCCTCCAGGGCCTCGATTTGGCCATTCAGGTAGGCAGTGCCCTTGTCGAGCATCCAGTCGATTAGCGAGTCGATGGCATACATCAGCAGTGCCGTCGCCAATCCGGTCAACAAACCGGTGATGACGGGGGAGATGAATCCTGCTATTGGCGCCAAGGGAGGAATGCTGAGCAAGAAGGCGTTAAGCGACTCTTCCCACAGCATGCCGACCCCTAGTGTGAAAAGCCCGGCAACGCTTTTGGTAATGGCGCGTAGCCTCTCCTCACGGCTCATCCCTTCGGGTGGCCAGAGCATCATCTTTAATGCATCCCATAACTGATGCATGCCTTCACGGATAATCGTGACCACCTTGGCGGAGGTGGTGATGAGGCTGTTGATGAGGAAGGTGAGAAGGTTACTGATAAAGCCTTGAAGCCCACCCTTGAAGAACTCTCCAAGCGCATCTTTGAATTTGTTTTGCACACGTGTGGCCACACGCTTGATCGCAGCACTCAAGCGGTCCAGCAGTGGATCTGGGTGATTGCGGTCGTTAAGTACCGTTTTGATTTCGGAGAAAATACCGCTGACCAACTCATGCAGTAGCAAGCCCATGGCGCGACGCATCCCCATTTTTCCAAACTCACGGGCGCCTGTCTTGCCGAGTTCCTTGGCGTGGTAGACGGCTCGTTCTTGTGTGTCGGGCAAGTGTTCGTCGATGGCGGTGCGTGCGTCATCGATGAGGGGGCGTGTACGTGTTTCATCGTAACCGTGTTGACTGGAAAGCGCTTCCTCGGCAGGCGCATCACTTTTCCGGCGGTTGTTCTCGAGCGTGGTGTAATTCAGGTTTTTATCATCCGAGGCGAGTGCTTGACGATGCTCTCCATCGAGCATCCAGCCTCCTTCTTTATGCGTCTGTTTGAGCGGAACGGTGTGATCGAGTTCCGCATTCATGCCCTGTTTTCCACTCGATGTGGTGCGTTTGGTGGGTGCCTTCTCTCCTGTATAGGCATCCGTGAAAGTGTCGGAATTCATGTCACCGTTTTTAACGGCGTCGCGCTTCTTGTTTCGCTTGGCACTCTGGTAGTCGTAATCGTCGCGGTTGTATTTTTCCGATGTCTTGGCGTAGATATCCTGACTGGCGTTGTGCTGGGTAGTGACATTGCCACCTTCGATATCATCGAACATGGCAGGCGATAGCCCAAAAGGGCCAATCAGTTGCCTTAGCGCTTCGTTGCGGCAGTGATCCAGCAATTCTTGCGTGCGTTGTTCCTTCAAGGCGCTTCGTCGCTGTGTGGGCGATGGCCTGGTATTGACGGCCGAGAGGTCGTGCTCGGAGGAGACCTGGAGAGGCGACGTAGGCGACAGGGAGGTGCCAGCGTCGAGGGAAGGGTAAAGCTCGTCCTGAGGCGCGGCCATGGTGATGCCTTATGTCAGTTCTTGGGACGCGGGCACACTGGCCGCAAAGCGTATAATTTACCCCGGGGTTTAGCACTTTGTCATGATTTGTTAAGAAAGGATTAGGCTGCGTTATCGAATTGTCCATTGAACCGTCCGCCTCGCGTCCCAATGATTATCAGACTATCTTTTCAGGCGACTGGATACGTCCCGCTGCTTGGCGAGGCGTGATCCGACGCATAGACCAGGAGGCTGCATGAGCCAAGAAACCGAGTACACCCCACCCCGTGTCTGGACCTGGAAGAGCGAAAGCGGCGGCAAGTTCGCCAGCATCAATCGTCCGATCGCGGGGCCGACCCACGAGAAAGAGCTACCGGTGGGCGAGCATCCGTTCCAGCTTTACTCGCTGGCCACGCCCAATGGTGTCAAAGCGGGCATCATGTTCGAGGAGCTGTTGGCGTTGGGCCATCAGGGTGCCGAGTACGATGCGTGGTTGATCAACATCGGCGAGGGCGATCAGTTCGGCAGCGGCTTCGTCGAAGCCAACCCGAATTCGAAGATTCCGGCGCTGATGGATCGCAGCGGCGACACGCCGATACGCGTGTTCGAGTCGGGCTCTATCCTTCTGTATCTCGCCGAGAAGTTCGGAGAGTTCCTGCCCAAGGAGCATGTGGCGCGTACCGAGGCGCTCAACTGGCTGTTCTGGCAGATGGGGAGTGCGCCGTTCCTGGGCGGCGGTTTCGGGCATTTCTATAGCTATGCGCCGGTCAAGCTCGAGTACCCCATCGATCGTTATGCCATGGAAACCAAGCGCCAGCTCGATGTGCTGAATCGCCATCTGGCGGACAATCGTTATCTGGCCGGGGACGAGTACAGCATCGCCGATATCGCCACTTGGGCGTGGTATGGACAGTTGGTGCTGGGACGGCTCTACGATGCGGCGGAATTCCTGCAGGTTCAGGAATACACCCATGTCGTGCGCTGGGCCGAGGAAATAGATGCGCGTCCGGCGGTGCTGCGTGGCCGTATGGTCAATCGCAGCTTCGGGGAGCCGGAACTCCAGCTCCACGAGCGCCACGATGCCAGTGACTTTGAGACCCGGACAGAGGATAAGCGCGGGGCATAGCATCCCCCGCTCGCTACGCCAGCGCTACTTCTCCAGCAGTTCCGCGACCGAGTCGAGAATTTCGCGGGGGCGGAAGGGGTAGCGCTCGATTTCGTTTCGCGTGGCGATGCCGGTCATCACCAGCACTGTGTGCAGGCCGGCCTCGATGCCGGCGATGACGTCGGTGTCCATGCGGTCGCCGATCATGCCGGTACGCTCGGAATGCGTGCCGAGCTTGTTCATGGCCGAACGGAACATCATCGGGTTGGGCTTGCCGACGTAATACGGCTCGCGCTTGGTGGCGGCGGTGATCAAGGCTGCGACCGCGCCGGTGGCGGGCAACGGGCCTTCGGGGCTGGGGCCGGTGACATCGGGGTTGGTGGCGATGAAGCGCGCGCCGCCGTTGATCAGGCGGATCGCGCGGGTAATCGCTTCGAACGAATAGCTACGCGTCTCGCCGAGCACCACGAAGTCCGGTGCGACATCGGTCATCACGAACCCGGCTTCGTGAATCGCCGTGGTCAGGCCGGCTTCGCCGATCACGAAAGCCGAGCCGCCGGGCGCCTGGTCGCGCAGAAAGGCGGCGGTCGCCAGGGCGGATGTCCACAGCCGGTCTTCGGGGACATCGATGCCCAGGCGCGTTAGCCGTGCGCTGAGATCGCGCGGCGTGTAGATAGAATTATTGGTGAGCACGAGAAAGGGCGTGCCATTGGTGCGCCATTGATCGATCAGCTCGACCGCGCCGGGCAGAGCCCGGTCCTCGCCGATCAGTACGCCATCCATGTCCGTTAACCAGCAGTCGATCGCGCGTTCGCTCATCGCCTTTGTGTCCTGTTGCTGAATCGATGCGACCAGCATAATGGTAATGTAGCGCCGCCGCAGCCTCCGTGTCGGGCATTTTGTCTAGCATGAGGTTTAAAACACGGTATCGGGCAAACAACAAGGAGAGGGAGCGGTGAAAGCATTGTGGCAGGCCTATACGAAGAGCTCGTTGATCCTGCGGGTCACGATTGCGCTAGTGCTCGGCGTCGTCGTGGGTCTGATCGGCGGCCAGGATGTCGCGGATTGGCTGGCGCCATTCGGTGATTTGCTACTGAGGCTGTTGAAGTTTCTGATCGTGCCCATCGTGCTGTTCACGCTGATGGTGGGCATCAATCAAGCCAGCGCCGGCAGCATGGGTCGCGTTGGGCGCAAGGTATTCGTCTACTATGTCGGTACCTCGGCGCTGGCGATCGCCGTGGGGCTGGCGGTGGCCACGCTGTTTTCCCCGGGCAGCGGGATGACGCTGGATAGCAGCGCCGAGGTGTCGGTGCCGGAAAATCCCGGCATCGCTCAGGTGCTGCTTGGCGTGGTGCCGGATAACATCATCGGGGCGTTCGCCGAGTTGAACCTGTTGGGCATCATCTTTACCGCCATCGTCTTCGGCATCGCCCTGTTGAAACTGCGTACGTCCGAGTCGCACGGGGCGCTGGCCGAGCAACTGTACCGTGTGATCGAGGCGCTTAACGAACTCACGCTCAAGGTGATGTCCGGCGTGCTGCATTACGTGCCGATCGGGGTGTTTGCCATCGTCGCCGGTACGGTGGCCGAGCAGGGGATGGAGACATTGCTGTCGCTGGGCGACATGGTGCTGGTGCTGTATATCGCCCTGGGCGTGCATCTGCTGCTCTATTGCGTCTTGATGGGGGCCTTTGGCGTTAAGCTGATGGCCTTCTTCCGCGAGGCGCGCACGCCGATGGCGACGGCGTTTGCGACCCAGAGTAGCTCCGGCACCTTGCCGCTGACGCTGGACGCCGCGCGACGCATGGGGCTGTCACGGAGCACCTACGGTTTCAGCCTGCCGTTGGGAGCGACCATCAACATGGATGGCGCGGCGATTCGCATCGCGATTTCGGCGGTGTTCGCGGCCAATGTGATCGGCGCGCCGCTGGATTTCACCAGCATGCTGGAGATCGTGCTGATCGGTACACTGGTGTCCATCGGCACGGCGGGCGTGCCGGGTGCCGGTATCATCATGATCGCCACGGTGTTCGCACAAGTAGGTCTGCCTATCGAGACGGTGGCGCTGTTGACTGCCATCGACGCTCTGGTGGGCATGGGCTGCACGGCGCTCAATGTCACCGGCGATATGGTCGGTGCTTCGATCATCGACCGCAGCGAAGAAGACGGACACCGCGATGCCTGCGTCGATGCGTCGCGCTCGTGAAAGCGCGCGGCGGCGGCATTGCCCGTTATGCTGAATACCTGAATGCACCCTGAGCGCTTGACCTAATGGCACGCGCCGGCGTGCCTTGTCACGGGAGATGTCATGCAGCGTGAAGCACAATCCGAGGCCTCCGACCGGCAAGACACGCGAGAAACGCGCGATGTGGTCGTCGTCGGCGGTGGGGCCAGTGGCCTGATGGCCGCGCGCGCAGCGGCCAGGCGCGGACTGAGTGTGGCCTTGCTGGAACGCACGGCACAGGTCGGTGGCAACCTGCGTACTCATCGCGATGGCGACTGGCAGATCGAGCTCGGCCCCAACACCCTGATGATGAAACCGCCGCTGCATGCGCTGCTCGAAGAGCTCGGCCTGCTCGACGAGGCGCAGCCCGCTAACCCGGATGCACGACGGCGTTACATCGCCTATCGGGGCATGCCGGTGACGCTGCCGTCCCATTGGCTCAAGGCGCCCATCAATTCGCTGATCGGCCCGCGCGGCATGGGCGCGTTGCTGTGCGAACCGTTTCGGCGGCGTGCGCCGCAGGCCGAAGAAAGCCTGGCCGATTTCGTCACGCGGCGCTTGGGACGTCGCGCGCTCAATCATCTGGTCGATCCCTTCGTGTCCGGTGTCTATGCCGGCGATCCCGAACGGCTCTCGGCGCAGGCGGCGATGCCCCGACTGGTAGCGTTGGAGCGCGAGTATGGCTCGCTGGTTCGCGGGGGGCTGGTGCGGTTACGTCAGGCGCGGCGTGCGCCGCCTGCCCTGCCGCGTGAGTGGCGTGGTCAACTGGTGAGCTTTCCCACCGGTCTGCAGCGTCTCGCCGGACGTTTGGCCGAGGACATCACCGCGCAGCCCGATGCGACGATCCACTGTGAGTGCGAGGTGAGCAGCGTGTATCGCGAGGGTGAATACTGGCGTGTGGAGACAGCATCGGGACAGGATTTTCGGGCGCGCGAACTCGTGTTGGCGGTGCCGGCGCCCACGGCGGCTGCGCTACTGGCCCCCCTCGACCCGCAGTTGGTCGTACCGCTGAATGAGATCGCCTATCCGCCGGTCAACGCCGTGTCGCTGGGGTTTCGCTGTGCCGATATCGCCCATCCGCTGGATGGCTTCGGCATGCTGATTCCCGGGGTCGAGCATCGCCAGACCCTGGGCGCGCTATTTTCCTCGACGCTGTTTCCCGGGCGTGCGCCTTCCGAGCATGTATTGCTGACCGCATTTCTCGGTGGCCGTCGTCAGCCCGAGGCGGCTGCCAGCGATGACGATGCCCAGGTGGCGCAGGTCGTCGCCGATCTGCGTGATTTACTGGGCATTAGCGGTGAGCCGGTGTGGCAGAGCGTCAGCCGCTGGCCGCAGGCGATTCCTCAGTATGAGCTGGGTCATCTCGAACGTATTGCCGCCCTCGACGAGGCGCTCGAGCGTCACGCCGGGCTCTCGCTACTCGGCAATTGGCGGGATGGCATTGCGGTGGGGGATTGTCTGGAAAACGGACGGCGTCTCGGCGAGCGGATCGCCGAGACGCTGGGTGGGGATTAACTCCCGGTATTTACAGCCGGACCAGCATCTTGCCGGTGTTGCCACCTTCGAAGAGCTTGAGGAAAGCGTCGGGTGTGCGTTCGAGGCCATCCTCGATGGTTTCCCGGTAGTCGATCTCGCCGCGCGCCACGAGTGGGCCGATCTCTTGCAGGAACTCGGGGTAGTGTTCCCAGTTTTCGGCGTCGAGGATGATGAACCCTTCGATCCGTGCGCGACGGATCAGCACTTGGGACATATTGCTGGGGCCGGGTGTGGGCGTTTCCGCATTATAGCTGTCGATCAGGCCACAGACCGCGATGCGTGCGCCGACGCGAATGTTGTCGAGCGCGGCCTCGAGGCAGTCGCCGCCGACGTTCTCGTAGTAGACATCGACCCCGTCGGGGCTGGCCGCCTTGAGGTCGGCACTGAGCTGTTGCGCATCCTTGCCGCGATAGCTGACCGCGCTCACGCCGAGCGATTCCAGCCATTCGAGTTTTTCCGGCGCGCCGGCGATCCCCACGACATGACAGCCTTTCGCCTTGGCCAATTGCACGGCGAGGGAGCCGACGGCGCCGCTCGCTGCGCTGACCAGCACGCGCTCGCCTTCCTTGAGTTGGGCAATGCGGTTGAGCCCGGTCCAGGCGGTCATGCCCGGCATGCCCAGCACCCCGAGGAAGGCCTGCGGTGGCACGTCGAGATCGGGCAATGCCTGGAGGCTGTCGCCGGGAAGCTGAGCGATATCACGCCAGCCGCCCATATGGACGACGCGATCTCCGGGGGCGAAGCGTTCGTCGCGCGATTCGAGCACTTCGCCGATGGCGGCGCCTTCGAGCGGCTCGCCCAGCGTGAAGGGCGGAACGTAAGTCGTCACGCCGTCCATGCGCCCGCGCATGTAGGGGTCGACCGATAGCCAGAGGTTCCGCAAGCGGACCTCGCCCGCTGCCAGGTCGGGGAGTGCCTGCGACTCCAGCGCGAAAAAATCTCTGGAGGGGAGGCCCTGAGGATGAGAATGAATGGTGAAATAGCGTGATTCCATGATGTCTCCCGCTGTGATGACTGATATGTGTCATGCTGCCCACGCGGATGGGCGGGCGTGTATACATGACATGGGCATGAAGGTGGCCGGACGCAAGGGGCGTTCGATAGCGACGGCTTGATAGGCTGGCGCTAAACACGGCACAGGCAGACGAGATGACCACACAGACTCCTTCCATCGAAAAGCAAAGCTTCGGCCAACTCCCCGATGGCCGCGAGGTCGAGGCGTACCGCCTGCGCAACGGCCATGGCATCGACATGCAGGTGATCACCTATGGCGGCATCATCACGTCCCTGCGTACCCCGGATGCACAGGGAAATGTCGACGACATCGTGCTGGGCTTCGATTCCCTGGAAGACTACCGTTCCGAGGCATATCGCAAGTTGAACCCCTATTTCGGCGCCTTGATCGGGCGTTACGGCAATCGTATCGCCGAGGGACGCTTCACGCTCGACGGTACGGCCTACGAGCTGGCAACCAACGACGGCCCCAATCATCTCCACGGGGGCGATCAAGGCTTCGACAAGCGGCTTTGGCAGGCGCATTCCTTCGAGAACGACACCGGTGTCGGCGTCGAACTGTGTTATACCAGTGAAGATGGCGAAGAAGGCTATCCCGGAACGCTCGAGACTCGCGTGCGGTATACGCTGACCACTGACGATAAAATGATCATCGACTATCACGCCACCACCGACAAGGCGACGCCGGTCAATTTGACTCAGCACAGCTACTTCAATCTCGAGGGCGAAGGCAGCGGGCCGATCACCGACCACCGTTTGATGCTCAATGCCGATACTTTCACGCCGGTCGGGGAAACATTGATTCCGATCGGAGAGAGTCGCGACGTAGCGGGCACGCCGTTCGATTTCCGCGAGGCGACGGCGATCGGCTCACGCATCAATGACGACAATACTCAGCTCGAGTACGGCCAGGGCTACGATCACAATTTCGTGCTGGCGCGTGACGAAGCGGCTGCAGACACACTGGTAACGGCTGCTCGCGTTGTCGCGCCGGATAGTGGTCGTGTGCTGGAGGTCGCTACCACCGAGCCAGGAGTGCAGTTCTACTCGGGGAATTTTCTCGATGGCACGCTGACCGGCAAGGGAGGCGAGGTCTATGAAAAGCGCGGCGGGTTCGCGCTGGAAACCCAGCACTTTCCGGACTCTCCCAACCAGGCGGATTTCCCATCGACGATTCTCAAGCCTGGCGACACTTATGAATCGCGCACGGTATGGCGCTTTGCTACGCAGGGCGGCGACAACTGAGCGACGTCAGGGGCGCGCGTAACAGTCCGCCCAGTCCAGCGCTTCATCGAGCGGCAGGGCGGGACTGTACAAGAAGCCCTGGCCTATGTCGCAGCCCATGGCAATGAGCTTCTCCTCGGTGGCACGATCTTCGATGCCCTCGGCGATCACACGGCGATTGAAGCTCTTGGACAGCGCGACGATTGCCTCGACGATCATTTCATCCTCAGGGTCGTCCAGCATGCCGAGGATGAATGAGCGGTCGATCTTGATTTCGTTGGTGGAAAACTTGCGCAGGTAGCTCAACGAGGCATAGCCGGTTCCAAAGTCATCAAGGGAGAGTTGCACCCCCAGCGCCTGACATGCCTTGATATTCGACGCTGCGAGGCCCGCATCGTCGAGTGCCGTGCTTTCGAGGATCTCGAGTGTCAGACGCTTGCGAAACGCCATGTCATACCGGCTTAGCGTGTTGTTGAGATGATCGAGAAACTCGTCGTTGAGAAAGTGGGATGGGCTTAGATTGATGCTGATGGTGTAGGGAAGATCCCGTACCTGGAACGTTTCGAGGGTCGATACTGCCTGGTTGATGACCTGTTTGCCAAGCTCGATATCGAGCTTGGTATGCTCGATATAGGGCAGGAAACGCCCTGGATACACGAGCTTGCCGGAGGGATGGTGCCAGCGTATCAAGCACTCGAATCCCGATACGATACCGGTCTTGTAATGTAACTGGGGTTGATAGAAAAGTTCGAGCTGATCGTTGTCCAGGGCGTGCTGCACTTGCTCACCGATGGCAAAGCGCTCTTGCTGGGAATGATGGCTCTCGAGATCGAAAAAATGATAACAATTCTTTCCCGTCTCCTTGGCGGTATACATGGCTTGGTCGGCATGCCGTAGCAGCAAGTCGCTATCCGAGTTATCGCTTGGAAAGCGTGTTATTCCCATGCTGGCGGACAACTCGATAACATGCCCTTGAAGGTGCATGGGGTGGCGCAATTGATCGAGGATATGGCGGTAGGTTCTTGGATGTTCGACGTCACGTAGAATGATCACGAACTCATCGCCACTCAGGCGGGCGATGACATCATGATGACGCACGGCGCTGCGGAGTCGATCCGCAACGCATCTGAGCACCTCGTCACCGACTGCGTGGCCCTGAAGGTCGTTGATCGCCTTGAAGCCATCCAAGTCGAGAAAGCATACCGAAACTGATCCGCGCCGGTGTCTTGTGGCGTTGAGTTCATCCTGGAACAGTTCACTGAGAAGACGGCGGTTGGGAAGGCCCGTAAGACCATCGATATTGACGGCCTCATGCAGCCACTGCTTTTTCTCGTGATCGACAGCGTTGAGGCGTTCGCGCTCGAGCTCCTCTTCCAATATCGCCGCTAGGCTGCGCAAGATGCTGAAGTCCATGCGAGACGCATCACGTGGCGCCGAGTCAATGAGGCATAAGGTGCCGACCTTGAAGCCCATGGGGTCGCGTATGGGGATGCCGGCATAGAAGCGGATGAAAGGCGTGCCGGTAACGAGCGGATTCTTATGGAAAAGAGGATCGTTAGCCGCGTCTTCAACGACATAAATACTATTTTGTTGAATAGTATGATCACAGAAGGCATGCCGCCGGGGAGTCGCGTCCATGCCAAGATTTTGTTTGGATTTGAACCATTGGCGCTTGGCATCGATGAGCGTGAAGAGCGTGGTATTGACTTGATAGTGCTGCTTGGCAATACGCGTCAGGCGGTCGAAGCGTTCTTCCGGGGGTGTATCTAGAAGTCCGATTTCGTGCAGTGCATGAAGCCGACGTTGCTCTTGTCGTTTTGGCGTCACAATGCCATCCCCCCCCGATGTTTATGATACGCAACCGTTTGCTTGAATTCAGTGAGACGTCGCACGAGGCGCTTAGCCGATTCACCTTCCCCCTGTATCATGGCTGGTCCACCCAAGAGTACCAGGGCGCTTAGGGCTTGATCATGAACCGTCCAATCAGCGCACTGAATGGATAATTCAATATTAAAGTGAACTACGATTCAACGCGAATTGAATCATTGATTCAAATTCAGCGTATGAATGAAAAAACCATGTTCGCCGAACGCCTTCAAAAGGCCCTTGTTGCCGCAGGCTATGAGCCTCGCCCCTCGGTACTCGAACGCGAGTTCAACCTCCGCTACTGGGGAAAGCCAATTACATTCCAAGCGGTACGGCGTTGGCTTCGTGGTGACTCCATTCCAGCACAGGATAAACTCCAGGTGCTTGCCGAGTGGCTGCGTATCGAACCGCACGTATTGCGCTATGGAGACGAGAGGGAGCGGGCACTTCTTTATGCCACGCCCAATGAATGGGGTATCGTACCGGTCTGCGGAGACGAGGCCGAAGTGCTGAAAATCTACCGTAGCCTGCCTAGCGAGCAACGCAAGGTGCTGCACCATGTCATCGCCACGTTCGGCAAGGCGCATGCTTCCAACGATAACGAGGAGATGCCGTGAGCGAAACCGGCAAGGCGTCGAATCGTACTTCGGGCTTAGAGGCTAGCGTCGATACTGTCGCCCGCTATTGCTCCTATGACTATCATGACGCGCTGTTCGTATCGCTGGCTTCTTCGATCAGGGTAGACAACTGCCCAGTGTATGTCAGAGTCAAGCGATGCATCGCACGGGTGCAGGCCACATACAGCAGGTTACGGTCCATATCGTTGTGGTACGTCTTGTCCTCTGCACTCGGCACGATGACACGGTCGAACTCCAATCCCTTGGCCAGGTGCGCAGTGCAAACGATGATGCCGCGGCTCAGGGCTTGGCTGCGTTCATCGAGCAACACGGCATCGACCCCAGCAGTGGCGAGCTGTTCGTGATAATAGGCGGCCTGACGCTGAGTCTTGCAGATCACGGCCAGGGTGTGATGCGACGAGTCGAGAAATGCATGCGCTTCGTCGACGATGCCACACGCCTCTTGCTGGCGCGAGGTGAAGCGCAGGACGCGCGGTGCTTCGTCGTGGCGCTCGATGGCGACGAGATCGGGGTTGTGAGATATCCGCTGTGTGAATTGCATGATCTCGTAGCTGGAGCGGTAGCTCTTGTTGAGGGTCATGCAGATACTGCCGGGAAAGGTCTGTCGAATTTGCGTCAGGCTCGAGGCACTATAGGGGTCGACGGATTGGCGCGCGTCGCCGAGGATCGTTTTCTTGCATGAAAACAAGCGATTGAGCACTGCGTACTGGACCGGCGTGTAGTCCTGCATTTCATCGATCAGCAGATGTTTGATCCGTGCATAGGGCGAGCTGATGCGTTCGAGTTTCATCTTGAGATAGATGAGCGGAAAAAGATCGTTGTATTCCAGCCGACCGTGGCTGCCGGGCTTGAACAGTGCCGGTTCTCCCAGCCATTCGTAGAAGCCTTTGTACGTTTGACGCAGCGTGCGTCGACGCGTCTTGGCCATGGTGCCGAGTTGTTTCTGCAGTTGCTGGCGATCGTCAGGCGTCAGGGCATAGCGATATTCCTGCAGCATACTGGCCTCGAGATCGCGAATGACACGTTCGAGGCGATCGCGTTGGGCGAGGCTGGCATGGCGATGAAAGGCTTCCTCGATCAACCAGGCGGGAATCAAGCGTCCCTCGATCCAGACATCTCGCGCGGCGAAACGCTGATTCTCGACATGCTTCAGGTAGGCGTCCAGATGCTCCAGCATGGCGGCGGAGGCCTTGAAGGCTACGCGGCGCTGCAATTCAGGGGTCTGTTTTTCCAGCAGGGCGCGGGTTTGCTCGAAGAATCCCTGGAAGCGGAACTCACCCTCCAGCAACGTATCGGCCAGGTTCTCCATGCTGACCTCGTTGACCGATTCCTCGCCGAGTTCGGGCAGCACCGTGGAGATGTAGTCGGCGAACACGCTGTTGGGCGAGACGATCAGTATGTCGTCGGAGCTCAACGTGTCCTTGAAGCGGTAGAGCAGAAAGGCGATGCGATGCAAGGCGATGGAGGTCTTCCCCGAGCCCGCGACCCCCTGAATGATCAATACCGGTGCCTCGTCGTTACGGATGATGGCGTTCTGATCGCGCTGAATGGTCGCCACGATGTTTTTCATGTTGGCGTCGGATGCGCGTCCCAGCTCATCCTGCAGGACTTCGTCGACGACGTTGACCTCACTGTCGATCATCAGCTCGATGGTGTCGTGCTGAATGCGGAACTGGCGTTTCAGCGAAATCTGGCCTTCGATGTCGCCCTCCGGTGCCGTGAAGCGCACGGGCCCGGTTTCATAGTCGTAAAAGAGCGAGGCGATCGGTGCGCGCCAATCGTAGACATGCGTGCGGTTGGTCGCGTGATCCTGGAAGTGATGAATGCCGATGTAGATGGGCGAAGCTTCGCTCTCGCTCTCGCGGCGGAAGTCGAAACGCCCGAAATAGGGGGCACGCTGTAGTTTCTCCAGACGCCCCTTCTGCGCTAGCAACGCATCGCCGGTTCTGACCATCTGATCGATGGACTCGCGGGAGGATATCTTCTCGATATGATCCATCTCGTCGCGATTTTCCGACAGGTATGTTTTCTGCTCCTGAATGTCCTGTCTGTAATCGCTCAGACGTGCTTCGGCATCGTCGATGGCGTTGGTCAGACGTGACTGGATGGTCTCGAGGTGCGTCGCTTCCTGCTCGCGAGCGCTAGCATGGCGAGGTGCGTTCATATAGGCGAGGGGCTTTGCTGGTGATATTGGAACTGCATACCATTTTAACCTGCCGGGGACGACATGGCACCCATGGCGCGGCCGGCGGTCGGGACTGACGGCGTCAAGCGCCATGAAATTTCTTGATGATCAGTATTGCGTCAGGCTATCGCATGAAACATTCTGATTGAATGTCATGCATGGCGATTCCTTGCCGCACGGGGGGCTGACGCGAATCGGCCTTATCCGGTGACCTGTCGACAGGTGCTGCCAGCCGCTTCTGAGTCGACTGAGCCGTCAGAATCTGGGTAGACAGTCATTGCGGTTATTTCCTATACATGAAGAGGGAAACGGGAAGTTCCCTAGCCAGATTGCACTATCGCGCCAGTGGTTCGATCACAAGGCCAGTGGCTCGATCCCAGGGAAAGGGCGTGGCGGTATGCTGTGCCACATATGAAAATGATGGGGAGAGATCATCGTGACGCAAGACAATCGCAAGCCAACGACGACAGACGCCGGAATTCCAGTGGCCAGTGACGAGCATTCGCTGTCCGTGGGGCCTGACGGTCCGATCGTAATGCACGATCACTATCTCATCGAGCAGATGGCGAACTTCAACCGCGAGCGGATTCCCGAGCGTCAACCGCACGCCAAGGGCAGTGGTGCCTTCGGTCATTTCGAGGTGACTGAAGACGTCAGCAAGTACACTAAAGCGGCCGTGTTCCAGCCTGGCACCAAGACCGATGTGTTGATTCGTTTCTCCACGGTGGCCGGTGAACGCGGGAGCCCCGACACGTGGCGCGATCCGCGCGGGTTCTCGATCAAGTTCTACACCAGTGAAGGCAACTACGACATGGTGGGGAACAACACGCCGGTGTTCTTCATCCGTGACCCGATGAAGTTCCAGCACTTCATCCGCAGCCAGAAGCGGCGTGCCGATACTAACCTGCGCGATAATGACATGCAGTGGGATTTCTGGACGCTGTCGCCGGAGTCCGCTCATCAGGTGACCTGGCTGATGGGGGATCGCGGCATTCCCAAGACCTGGCGCCATATGAATGGCTATTCCAGCCATACTTATATGTGGGCCAACGCTCAGGGCGAGAAATTCTGGGTCAAGTACCACTTCAAGACCGACCAGGGCATTGAATGCCTGACCCAGGAAGAAGCCGACCAATTGGCCGGTGAGGACGGTGACTACCATACTCGCGATCTGTATAACGCCATCCAGCAGGGCGATTACCCGAGCTGGACGCTCTACATGCAGATCATGCCGTTTGCGGATGCCGATACATACCGCATCAATCCGTTCGATCTGACCAAGGTCTGGCCGCACGACGATTATCCGCTGATCAAGGTCGGCAAGCTGCAGTTGAACCGTAACCCGACTGACAACCATTCCGAGATCGAACAGGCGGCCTTCGAGCCTAACAACCTCGTACCCGGCATCGGTATTAGCCCGGACAAGATGCTCATCGGGCGTGTGTTCTCCTACGCCGATGCACACCGTGCGCGTCTGGGTGTCAACTACAAGCAGATCCCGGTCAACGCGCCCAAGGCTCCCGTGCACAGTTACAGCAAGGACGGGGCGATGCGCATCGACAAGGTCTCTGACCCGGTCTACGCGCCCAACTCCAAGGGCGGTCCGGCGGCGGATGGCGAGCATTATCCCACCGACTCCACCTGGGAAGCCAACGGTCAGATGGTGCGCGCGCCCTATGCCCTGCGCAAGGACGACGATGACTACAGTCAGGCCAATGAACTGATCAACAAGGTCATGGACGATGCCGCGCGTGATCGCTTGGTCAACAATGTGGTCGGGCATGTCTCAGGCGGTGTCGAGGAGCCGGTACTGTCGCGTGTGTTCGAGTACTGGAAGAACATCGATGCCGAGATCGGTCGGCGTATCGAAGAAGGTGTGAAGGCAAACAGGGGGCTGTAACACACGGTCCGCTTCAGCCTTTACCTACCACACGGCCCGCTTCTCTTCAGGGAAGCGGGCCGTGCTTTTAGTACTCAGGTGAGTGCGTGAGTTAGTCCTGAGATGGGGACGTGAGAGGTATCGGTTCAGCGCTTGGCGTTGGCCAGTTGCTGACGGCGATAGTCACCCTGGCGCTCGAACATCCAGCCGGGATACTCGGCGGGCAGCGCGCTGACGGCATCGAGCTCGGAGAGTTCTTCGTGGCTCAATGCGACCTGCGTGGCGGCGATATTATCGTCGAGCTGGTCGACGCGTTTGGCCCCGACGATGACACTCGTCACCGCCGGCTGATACAACAGCCATGCCAGCGCTATCTGGGCCACGGAGACGCCGTGCGCCTTGGCGATCTTGCCCATCACGTCGATGCAGTCGAAGGCACGCTCCTTGTCGACCGGCGGGAAGTCGAAATTGAGGCGCCGGCTGCCTGCCTCGCCCTGGCCGTCGCGCGTGTATTTGCCGCTCAGGAAACCGCCCGCGAGCGGGCTCCAGACCATCAACCCGAGATTTTCGCTCTGCAGCATGGGGATCAGCTCGCGCTCGAGATCGCGCCCGGCGAGGGTGTAATACGCCTGCAGCGATTCGAAGCGCGCCAGACCGTGACGCTCGGCGATGCCCAGTGCCTTCATGATCTGCCAGGCCGCCCAGTTGGAAACCCCGACGTAGCGCACGTGGCCGTGCTGTACGAGGGTGTCGAGCGCGCGCACGGCTTCCTCGATGGGGGTGGCGGGATCGAAGCCGTGAATCTGGTAGACATCGAGATGATCGAGCTGCAGTCGCTGCAGGCTGGCCTTGATGCCCTCCATGATGTGATAGCGCGACATGCCACGGGCATTGACGCCGCCGTGGCCGGTTTCGCCGAATACCTTGGAGGCGACGACGATCTCGTCGCGCGGGACGTCGAGATTCTTGAGTGCCTGGCCGGTGATGATCTCGGAATGGCCCTGGGAATACACATCGGCGGTGTCGATGAAATTGATGCCGGCATCCAGTGCGCGGCCGATCAGGCGCTCGGCATCGCTTTGCTGTAGATCGCCGATCTGGCCCCATAGCTCGCCCTGGCCGCCGAAGGTCATGGTGCCAAGGCACAGCTCGGAGACGAACAAACCGGTATTGCCGAATGGTTGATAACGCATGAAAAACTCCTGACGGTGACGAATACGACCCTCGAAGAGAACCGCTATCATCCTTCGAGCGGTTGAGCAGACATTCGTGATGAAGCGGCTCTTATCAGTATGGACCCTATGACGGCAGATAAAATGCGCGATCCTGTCGAGTTCATGCCCGATCCTGTTGTCGGCTCGTCGGTATAAGAGGGTGGTTCAAACCCTATCTCGTAAGCGGTTAAAACAGATCAACGAGCATCCGATCAAGGTCAGCGCATAAGGGGTATCAGCTTGGCGCTTCTATCGTGTTACCAGATGCCTGAAGTCAATCAACCATGAGAAAGTGCGCTCCACTACCCATCGGTGACGCCCGACGTCGGCTGTTTTCCACTCATCGCCGGGTAATGCGGAGCTGAATGTTTCGCCTACGGCATTAGCGGCGACAACGATGATGGTCAATAGGCCTTATCGGTGTGCAGCTTGCGCGGGCGACGGTGTGGCCGTCCTTTTAGCCCCTGAAAGTAGGGAACATGATCAAGTAGCCGGCCAGAAGTACACAGTCATAAACGCTCGCCCCAGCCCGCCAGGGTCAACGGCTCGGACGGTGCCTGTTGGCTGTATAATCACCATATCTCGCAGAAGGCACTGCACCATCAATCACTGATAGCCGTGATGAAAGAATAGCAGGACAAACGGGCAGAGCTCTTTACCAAGCGATTAGTCAATCACTCGGGGCCTGACATCTAGAAAATTGCACGTTGTGGAGTAGTTATGAAACCTTTTTTGATGTTAGCGGCAATATTATCGCTTGCTCTGACGGCCTGCGGTCAAAGTAGTGCAGGGCAAAATACGCAAAAAGGCGGCCAACTGGCTTTCGCTGTGTAGTGAGTGCTGATCAACTAGGGTGATTTAAAGCTTTTTTGACTTTGACGTTAGAAGTGGCTCTGTGGAGTGTGCATGCAAAAATTGCTTCTGGTAGAGTCATGGATAGTGAAGCTACCTCTCTACTCTATAGCATTTCGTGCTAGTCGGAACGTTGAAAAAGGAATTTTCCATGAAACCACTGTTCGTTCTGGTGGTGCTATCGACCTTTAGCTTGGCTGCCTGTGACAATGGTCAGGCTGACTCGAACAACCAACAGGCGGTCGATGCGCTGATCAAGAAGACGAAAGACGAGCTCGTTCGCGTCGAGGGCGGTACCTTCCAGATGGGGGATTTCGGGCCGATCGATCCCAATCTGACAGGCAGCGACAAAGGATTGCCCTACAGTGCCGATCAGGACAATAAGCCGCTGCATAAGGTCACGCTGGATACTTTCTACATGTTGCCGACCAAGGTGACCTACGCCGATTACGATGTCTATACTCAGGCCACGGGAAAAGACAAGATCAACAGCACCAACGAGTTCGAGATGCAGTTTCGTCAGGATAACGTGCCTGCTGGTGTTGACTGGTATCAGGCCAAGGATTACTGCGACTGGCTCGCCAAGGAAACCTCACTTCCCTTTGCCTTGCCGACAGAGGCGCAGTGGGAATATGCGGCTCGTTCGGGTGGGAAATTTATACCTTACGGCACTAGCACGGGCACACTTGAGAAGGGCAAAAGTATTCCAACCAGTGATGATGTGGATAAGGCAACCCAGACGGGGATGAGAAGTAATCTTGCTCCTTATCCAGTAAAGCTTTACCCGCCCAACAAGATTGGGTTGTACCAAATGGGGGACAATGGGTACGAGTGGGTCTCTGATTGGTACCAAGCTGATTATTACCAGAATTCACCTGAGCATAATCCTCAGGGACCGGATGAAGGTGACGAAAAGGTTGTTCGAGGATTACCTCACGGTGATGGTTGGGGAGCGGGGCTAACTATGCAACGTTATCATGCCCCGTCAAAGATTGAAAAGAATGACACCTCAATTACGTATACTGCTCGATGTGTAGTTAATGTTGATAACATTGATCGATAATCAGCCGGGAGGCGCATCGCCGCGCCTCCCGCAGGTTGCTTTCAGGCAATAGATTTTATGTCATTATCATCGGGTGAGCAGATAATGTTGGTTGGATTGTTGCAAGGTTTGTAAAATTCGGGTGCCACGCTTTGGCGCACTTGGCTAAAATATTCATCTACGCGATTTCTCACTAAACGTCCACCTTTTGGCGCTTTGTCGGGAAGCTGTTCATAGATCCGCTGGAGGTCGTTATCGTAGTCGCTGGTTGTGAAACGATTGCCGAGCAATGAGTCACGATCAATTTCGCCTGCATCAAGAAAACCATAGACCCTGGCTTTACCCTCGGCCGTACGCGCCGCTTTATCTCCGAAGGGGATTTCTACTACGCTGATGGTTGGCGTAACCCGCTGCATCACGCAGTTGAACTCCGCTTTCGATTGGACCCACTCGAACACTCGGATAATAGCCTGTTTTCTGTTAGGGAGTCCTCCAAGCCGCCAAGCGTCGGGACTAATAGGCGAGGTTGCATTCCTTGGGTCAAGGTCATCCACTATGCCATTTTCCGTCAACAAGTAGAGAAGCGCACCTTTCGCCTCGGGAGTTGCATATTTTAAAATACTGGAATTACTATTGATGCGCGCTGTTAGCTTTCCCCGTTCAAAGCTGTCTTCAATATCGTTTTTTATTTTTTGGTATTTCTCTTGGGCTAATATAGAGATTGCGGCCGTAGATCTGGCTAAGAAGTTTTCTATTTTTTCTCCGGTCAGTACTACCGTATAGATGATGTCAGATATTGCTTGAAATGCATCTGCACCAATAAAGTCCAGTCGTTGATAGTTCACGTGGCGAAGCTGATAAGCGACCCACTTGATAAACTCCACCACCAGACTTGCATCTATCTCTCCCGACACCTTTCCCTTGGCACCCACGCCCCAGCAGAAGCCGGCCTTGGCCATGAATCTGAACTTGCCCCTCTCGTATGTGATATTTAGCCCGGCCTCAAGGCCTGCACCAGCTTGCGCGGTGCCT
>NZ_JAKGAM010000012.1 GCF_023061285.1 Chromohalobacter nigrandesensis | reverse complement strand
AAAGCGGCAAAGAATGAAGAAAGTCGTTGGGGAACTGCGCGAACCCAGCTTTTCCGTGTTAGGTGATGTTCTTGAGAGCCTAATGCGGCCCCAAAAGCAGGGCTGGCTCTATTTTGGGTTCTTTGTCTTCCTCGCGTTCTTTTTGGCGTTTCATCTATTTGAAGCGGCGGTTAGCTCTGCAGTACCGAATATACGAACTACAGATACGGTATATTTCGATACAATGCCTACGTGGTTTATTTTCGTCGTGTTAGTTAAGCTTGCGTTCTGGCTGTTTAGCGTGACTTACATAGCTATGTTCATCAAAAAACTAATCTGGGACAAAAATGCATAACCAAGTGCAGCACTACACAGCCTTCGGCTGTCGGACGCTCGCAAGCTCGCGCCGGTGTGCACGGCGTTACACATCGCAGGAGGCATTGTGATAGTCATCTATGGAATCAAGGAACATCTTAACCCGGTCAAGGCTCAGCTTTCTGAGGTCATTCACGGGTGTATGCAGTCAGTTTTGGGCATGCCAGAAGACAAGCGGGCTCATCGGTTCATCCCAATGGATGCCGAAGACTTTTATTACCCCGGTGGTAGAACGCCCGCTTACACGGCCATTGAAATCAACATGATGCAGGGTCGCACGCCGGATACCCAAAAGGCTCTGATTAAGGAGTTATTCAGCAAAATAGAGTCTGATGTTGGCATTTCACCTGTAGACATAGAAGTGACGATCAAGGAGCAGCCAGCCCACTGCTGGGGATTTCGGGGCATGACCGGAGACGAGGCGCGTGATCTCAAGTACTCAGTCAATGTGTAACAAATTGCTCAAGTATGTTCCCGGCCTGACGGCCGTCCACCGGACGCCCCTGACGGGCCGCCGCTTAGCTTTGCGTTATGCAGTAAGGAGACCCTAATGGCAATGGTGGACGGCCGAATCTGGCCACCTTATGAGGCGTTTTATATCAACGGGATGTTATTTAATGCCCAGTCCGCCTTTCGGTCGATTGCACGGATTTCTCATGCTTTTGAAACTCTGCCAGAGGCCGCGATGGAAGAGGGGCTCGATCGGGTCCTGACACATAACATTCTCAATGATTTACAGAATATTATTGTCCATGGAGCAGCATTATCACGCTATTTCTGGCCAGTTCGGAAAGGGCATGCAGAGCGTGGCGTTCACCTACGTGAGTCCCTCAATATTGATGAGAGCAACCCTCTTTTTTCTCGTGACCTCAGGAATGCCATTGAACATTTTGATGAACGGCTAGATCGCTACCTGTCAGACGGTATCGTAGGTATTGTCATCCCTGAGTATGTGGGGCCGAAACCAAGCGATGATGGTGTTCCGGGTCATCTATTTCGTGCTTTTTTCACAGATGTTGGCATTTTTCGCCTTCTCGATAGTGACCATGAAATGGACCCTATCGTTGCCGAAATCATTAGGATTAAAGAGCTTTTGGAGACAGCTGATGAAAATGGCGGAAGACTCCCGACTGCATAACCAGTTCAGGCACGGCGACGCCCACTACATTGCGCCTTCGGCTCCATTCCATGGGCGCGCATGCTGCAAGCGTTATGCGCTAAGGAATATTTGAGAGTATGGCATCGGGTGTATCGAATAAATTAACGGGACAGGTTGGGGAGCATCTAGTGTCGGCAGTACTGGGAACACTTGGCTATTATGCTTCTCCTTACTCTGGAAACGTGCCGGGATTTGATGTTACTGCGGTTCACTCTGAATCTCTCAAGTCATTTCCTGTTCAGGTTAAAGCGAGTACCAAGGGTGCGTTGGTTCAGTCCTCGATCGATAAATGGTGCGACCACAGTATCGATGAAGAAAATCGCCAAACAATTGGTTCACTCAAACCGCTTAAACATCCGAATTTGGTCTGGATTTTGGTGCGGCTGGGCGATTTGGGAATCAGCGGCGCAAGATTTTTCATATGCACAGAACGCGACATACAACAGAAGATGGTTGCCCGGTACTCGGCTTTTATGGAGAGGCACGACTATCGCCGTCCGGGAGGCGGGGCTTCTCCGCAGGCGATTCTCAACATCAAGGACGTTGCTGAATTTGAGGATAACTGGAGAATCCTCCCGGACTATTAGATTGACGATGGTCTTGCATAACCAGTGGCAGCACGGTGACCGCTTTTCCGCCACGCTGCGGCTCCAAACCGGCACGTGTGCCAAACGTTGAGTCTGTAGAACACCTACTGATGGCGACGTTTCGGTAGGATCGGGTAAACAGATGAGTAGTGGTCGTCATGCCCCGCTTCACGCCTTCAACCACGATCAGAACGCCACGCTGGCGAGCTTCGTTAGTCGCCATGCCAAGGTGGCTTTGAGTTTTATGGCTTTTGGTCCCTATGGTTTTTGGCGTTCCACAGTATTTTTACTGGCTCAGAAAGCCTCTCGGGTCGGCGAGGTGTTGCCTCGGAAAAGCCTTCGTAAAGCTTCTGCATGTCTGCTTCGATATCTTCGGTAGGCTGCAGGATGATAGGGAAAGTGAGCTGCTTTTTACCATAATCGGCCACTGCCAGAACGATCGGTACGCCGGCTTGTCGTGCAATGTGGTGAAAACCGGTTTTCCACTTCTTGGCGCTCTTCCGTGTTCCCTCCGGGGTCACCACAATGGCCATATGATCATCGGTTTTGAACTGCTCAACGGCTTGTTCGACGACACCGCCGGCTTGCGTACGATCCACCGGAATGGCCCCAAGTTTACGCAAAAGCCAACCGAAGGGGCCTTTGAACAGGGTATGCTTGATCATGAAGCGGGCATCAAGTCCTAGCGCAATGCCACAAGCTAGCCCCAGAACACCGTCCCAATTCGACGTGTGCGGCCCGGCGGCGACCACGGCTTTTGGAGTGTCAGGAAAAGGGTGAATATTCCAGCCCGCCATGCGCAACAGTCGTGAAGCTACTCGTTGCATTAGCGAAGGTTTGACATCGACGCTGTTGGGTTGTTTGTTAGCTGTCATCCGTGATTGACCCTTTTGATTCTGAGTTTAAATTATACCGCGCCGCTGATTTTCGGCGTTGAGGTTGTAGAAAAACCGCTGACATCACGCTTCGGCAGGATCGGGAATCCTGGCGCGCTCCGATATCGGGTCCTGGACTCGTGCATAGTCCGTTGTGTCGGTAGAATCGTGGCTCTTTTGTACCCCGATTGCCGGACGCCTACCATGAAGCTTCTGAAGGAACTGATCCACCCTGAACTGTCTTCCCGCAACGGGCGGGTCTTTCGACGCCATGCAGCCCGAGGGATTGTCCTGCGGGATGATCGGATTCTGCTGCTATTCACTGAGCGCTACAACGATTTCAGCCTGCCCGGCGGGGGTATTGATGAGGGCGAAGATATTGTTGTGGCCCTCAAGCGTGAGCTGGAAGAGGAGACCGGCGCACGCGATGTCCAGGTCAAGGAGCATTACGGCTTTATCGAGGAATACCGTCCGTATTGGAAGCCTCAATTCGACCTGATGCATATGACGTCTCATTTCTTCATGTGTGATGTGGCCCTCAAGCTGGCCGATGCGCGGATGGAAAGCTACGAAGTGGCCAATGGAATGAAGCCGATCTGGATGCCGGTGTCGGAAGCGGTGGACCATAATCGCCAGGTCATGGCGCGTCAGGAGGGCACCATGGGGCAATCGATCCAACGCGAAACGTTCATGCTGGAAAAAATCGCTGATGAGCTGGTACCAGCGTAGGTACGTTATCCTATGGAAAACGCATGAACACGGCTCTATGACGCATGGTTCGAAGGGGGGCGCCTAGATTTTCCATCACCTTCCTCAATTGCGCCAAGCATGGTGCGCAGCGTTTAGCACACTAAAGCTACCTTGCACAGTGCTGATCGCTGGAGTAAGCTTCGTTTCCCTTGCCGTTTGGGCAAAAATGCAACACTCTCCTAGCGTGCTAGTCTGATGCAAGAAGTGCCTTGTCAGGCTTTTGCGGAGGCATCTGTGATGAATACCGTGAACCTCAAATCGTCAATCGGCTTTGCGATCAGCATGTTCGGCGCGCTGTCGTCGGGTGTTGGCGTGGCATCTACTGAGGTTGTCCACTACTCGGTTCATCAGGTGCCGTCAGCCCAGAAGCAAGAAAGCCGCCGCGCTGAGCGGGCATACATTCTTAGCGAAATTGTGCGCGCCAACCGTCGTGCTCGCCACCTGGCCCAGATATTCCAGAACGAGTGCGTTCGCCTCTCTCAGATGCCCGATGATGCCGTGGTCGACCCAGAGGCCTACCAAGGCCTAGTGGATGCTTTGCGTGCCCAAGAAACTATGCTCAGGCGTACCATTGCGATAGTGGGGCGCGATGAGGCAACAGAAATGGGCATCATGGATCTCCAACGGAATACCGCGAAAGCGCGTTCCGCTGCATCCAGTGCGACCCTTCTAGCCAAGCAGACTACCAACAAGCCCAAAGTGGTTGCGGGCGCCGCCAGTGGCGACGCGATGAAGGCGCTTGCCGATCGTTTCGATACCGAGCTGACTAAGCGCTTTTCATAAGGGCGTTATGGCCAACGTCCATTTCCATGCGCAAAGCGAATATCTGTTCGACCAAGTGGACGCTCAGCATCCTGGGCTGAAGCAGGCTCTGGTGGATGATTTCAAAGCCTGTGTCGAGTCGTTCTTCGATTACCGGCCTCCTCGCTTTGGCAAGTTCGATTTGTATACTCGGCCCCCATCCTTGCGAGGCTTGGATATCTGGCATATCCATATCTGTATGCCACCAAGGGCAGGGTTCCCCACCCACCTTGAGCAGCGTCGCATGGTGTGCAATAGGCAGGAGCCGGAGAGGGATGCATCTCTGGTCTATGTCCAGGGCCTGATCGAGGAAGATGAATACTGTCTGCTGGCCATGCTTTATCCGTATGCTCACGAAAAGGCCGAGAACGAGCAGCGGATGCTCTGGATTGCCGACATGGCGAGAGACTTCCGTGATCGCTATTGATGATATTTCGGAGCTAAACTTTCGTTATCCCCCCACCTTCCCGATTGTGCCTCGAAATCAGCCTCTTACCTGCGCCTCCCGATGACATGCCACCAAAGTCGAGTCTTCGCCGAGCGAAAAGAGAGTGATTGGGGGTTGAAAGTATTTATGCGAATCATTTACATTCCCTATCAGAGCGAGCAGCGAGGTGATGGAATGTACGTGTGCATATGCCGAGGCGTGACCGACAATGCCATTCGCGAGGCCGTTGAAGACGGGGCGCGTAGCTGGCGGGAAGTGCGTGAGCGTACCGAGTGTGCGACTCAGTGTGGCCGTTGCGCCTGCACGGCCAAGGCCATCACGCGTGATGCCATCACCCAAGAAATGATGCCCAGTGCGGATCTTGCCTACGCCGTCTAGCCGTTGCATTGCTTAACCACGCGCCGCTGCGTCGCGTCGCTGCATATCGAACATCATCGCCAAACGCCGCTATCCCATTGGGTAGCGGCGTTTTAGTATCTGGCGCTTGGCGCAGGCGGAGTGGCAATCGTTCTCGCCTGTTATTTCCAATCCTTCACAAATGCGGCGTTTTCGCGGCAAGATCCTGTCTTTATTCGACTTTTTCGGCGAAATAGTCGATACTCTCTATATCCCAAGGCAGGGGTGGCTGGTTACGATTGGCGGGTCATCATTGCCTTACAACTAAATGACTCTGCAAGGGAGACGTGACGATGAAAGGTGATGCCAAGGTTATTCAGTACCTCAACACCGCACTGGGCAACGAGTTGGTGGCGATCAACCAGTACTTCTTGCACGCCAAGATGTACAAGGATTGGGGCCTGGCCAAGCTCGGCAAGTGGGAATACGACGAATCCATCGAAGAGATGCGTCATGCCGATGAGTTGATCGAGCGCATTCTATTCCTCGAGGGCATTCCCAACCTGCAGGATCTGGGCAAGCTGCACATCGGCGAGAACACCAAGGAAATGCTCGAGTGCGACCTCGCCATCGAGAAGACGGGCTGGCAGGACTTGATCGACGCCATCGCTTACTGCGAAGAAGTGCGCGATTACGTCAGCCGTGATCTGTTCCGTCGTATCCTCAACGACGAGGAAGAGCACATCGATACGATCGAGACCGAACTCGGCCTGATCGACAAGGTGGGTATCCAGAATTACCTGCAGCAGCAGATGCACGCCGAGGAATGATCTCGGCGGCGGCGCTTTAGATAGTCTGCTTTAAATAGATCGGTCTAAAGCGCTATAAAGATTGCGTACGAAACAAGACGCCGTGGCGATATGATATCGCCACGGCGTCTTGTGTTTTAGTGCGCTTTTTTTCAGCTCGGGCCGTTTTCAGCCCAGGTCGTTGACCAGCAGCGCTTCGACGGCGGCGGTGCGTTCGGCCAGCGTGGCCGCGTCGGGGGCGAGGACCGTGACATGGCCGATCTTGCGGCCGGGGCGCGGGTCCTTGTGGTAGTCGTGCAGGTGCGCGCCGGCGACGCTGAGCACGGCATCGCGATCGGGCAGGGCGCCGATGATGTTGAGCATGGCGCAGGGCACGAGACGCGTGGTGTCGCCGAGCGGCAAGCCGGAAATGGCGCGCAGATGGTTCTCGAACTGGCTGGTCGTCGCGCCTTCGATGCTCCAGTGCCCGGAGTTGTGCACGCGCGGGGCGATCTCGTTGGCGAGTAGCTCGCCGTCGCGGGTGACGAAGAACTCGAAGGCCATGACGCCGACGTAATCCAGCGCCTCGAGCACGCGCGTGGCGTAATCGGCGGCCTGGGCCTGCAGCGGGTGATCGGGCTGCGGCTCGGCGCGATGCAGAATGCCCTGGCGATGCTCGTTGCGCGACAGCGGCCAGACCCGCACCTCGCCGTCGCGACCGCGCACGGCGATGGCCGAGACTTCGTGATCGAAGTCGACGAAGCCTTCCATGATCAGCGGCACGTCGCCCAGCTCGGCGACGCTACCGGTGACGTCCTCGGCGTTGCGCAACACCTTCTGGCCCTTGCCGTCGTAGCCCAGCGTGCGCGTCTTGAGCACCGCCGGCAGGCCGATCTCGGCCACCGCGCGCTCCAGGTCGGCTTGGGTATCGACCAGCGCGATGGGCGCGATGGCAATGTTCAGCGACTGGAACAGCGATTTCTCGGCGCCACGCTCACGCGCCGTTTCCAGCGCCTTGGCCGGGGGAAAGGCGGGGCGCTGTTCAGCGAGCTGGCTCAGGGCCATCGCCGAGATGTTCTCGAACTCGAAGGTGATGACGTCGCTGGCCTCGATCAGCGCCTGATGCGCCTCGTCGTCGTCCCACTCGGCACAGAGATGGACGCCGTGGATGGCGGCGCAGGGCTGAGGCGACGGATCGAGAAAGGTGAAACGCATGTTCAGCGGTGCGCCCGCTTGCGCCAGCATCCGACCCAGTTGGCCGCCGCCTACGATACCGATATTCATTCATGCCTCCTGCGTGTCATCGGTGGGACGCGGATCGGGCGCGTCCAGCACCTTTTGTGTCTGTGCATCGCGATAAGCCTCAAGCGCCTGACGAATATCCGGGTACTTGTTGCCCAGCATGGCGGCGGCGAGCAGGGCCGCGTTGATGGCGCCGGCACGGCCGATGGCCAGCGTGCCGGTGGGAATGCCGGCGGGCATCTGGACGATGGAGAGCAGCGAGTCGACACCGCTGAGCATGCTCGATTGCACGGGCACGCCGAGCACCGGCAGGGGCGTCTTGGCGGCGGCCATGCCGGGTAGATGCGCAGCACCGCCGGCCCCGGCGATGATCACTTCCAGCCCGCGCTCGGCGGCACCGGCGGCGTAGTCGAACAGCAAATCCGGCGTGCGGTGGGCAGAGACGACTTTGACTTCGTGCTCGATGCCCAGTGCCTCGAGCGTGTCGACGGTGTGGCACAGGGTCGCCCAGTCGGACTTCGAGCCCATGATGACACCAACCAGTGCGCTCATGCGTTCTCTCCTTCGGATGTGTGGCAACGCCATGGCGTCGCGCGAAACGAGAAGCGCGGCATTATAGCATCGCAGGCCGCTTGGGGCAGTGCCGGCCCATGTTTAGTCGCGCCCCGCGCTCAACGGAAGGCGACCTCGAGTTCGAAGCGCGGCACCGGCTCGCCGGCGACGTCGACGCTCTCGCAGAACATCGTCAAGGGGCGCACCCAGAGGCCGTAGTCGCCGTACAGCGCGCGATAGACCACCAGCGGTTCCTCGGTTTCGCTGTGGTGGGCGACGCCCAGTACTTCATAGCTGGCGCCCTTGTAATGACCGGTAGATGCCGGGGATGGGGCGTGTCTCGTGGCTCATGAGGAGGCCTCCGTGAGAGGGGAGTCGGCCGGTTCGCGCTCGGCTTTGGCGGCGAGGCGCGCGAGCGTGCGCGAGGCGGCCACGAAGCCGAAGCTGCCGGTGACGAAGGTCGCCGCGCCGACGCCGCTGGCGCAGTCGAGGCGCGTGGACTCGCCATTGCCGGGTTTCTGCTGGCAGACCTCGCCCTCGGCGTCGGGATAGACGAGCTGCTCGTCGGAGTAGACGCATTCGACGCTGAAGCGCCGCTTGGGATTGCGCGAGAAGCCGAAATCCCGCCGCAGGCGCGCGCGTACCTTGGCCAGCAGCGGGTCGTGCTCGGTACGCGTCAGGTCGGCGACGCGGATCCGCGTGGGATCGGTCTGGCCGCCCGCCGCGCCGGTGACGGTCAGGCTGATCTTGCGGCGCTTGCACCAGGCGATCAGCGCGCTCTTGGCGATGACGCTGTCGATGGCGTCGATAACATGATCGACGTCCTCAGGCAGGCGCTCGGCGAGATTGGTCGGCGTCACGAAGGCGGTGTCGGCGTGCACCGTAATGCCCGGCTGAATGGCGCGGCAACGCTCGGCCATTACCTCGACCTTGGGGCGCCCGATGGTACCGTCCAGCGCGTGCAACTGGCGGTTGACGTTGGACACGCAGACATCGTCGAGATCGATCAACGTCAGGGTGCCGATGCCGGAACGGGCCAGCGCCTCGGCGGCCCAACTGCCGACGCCGCCCACGCCGATGACCACCACATGGGCGTGGCGGAAGAAGGCCGCAGCGCGGGTGCCGTAGAGGCGGCGAATGCCCCCGAAGCGGAAATCGTAATCGTCGTGCATGTGAGCTTTCCTCGTTACCGGGCGTGACCGGCGGGCCATAGCGATACAGGGCGCGTCTCGTGCCAGTCGACGCGTGTCGCCGTAGCGTGGCCCTGCCAGCCGAAGCGCGCGAACAGCGTGTGCATGTCGTCGGCCAGGGGCGCGTCGATGTGTAGCGTGCGCTGGCGCTCGGGGTGCCAGAGCGTCATGCCCACGGCCGCCAGCAATAGGCGCGGGCTTTCCAGGTGATCGCGGAAGAAGCGATTATGGGCGCCCTTGCCATGTTTGGCGTCACCGATGATCGGGTAGCCGCGCCGCGAAAGATGGCGGCGAATCTGATGCCGCCGGCCGGTCCAGGGCTGGGCTTCCATCAAGGAATAGCGCACCTGGGGATAACGGTCGATGCGCACCGGCAATTCGACGCTGTCCAGGCGGCGCACGGCGGTCCAAGCGGCCTGCTCGGGCATTTCCGACTTGGGGCGTTTGCCGTCTTCCTCGCGCAGGCCGTAATCGAGCACGTCTTGCTCCGGGCCGACGCCGCGCACCACCGCCAGGTAACGCTTGTGCACGCGGTGCGCGGTGAACTCCTCACCGAGTGCCTTGGCCATTTCCGGGTCCAGGGCGAAGAGCAAAAGCCCCGAAGTGGGCCGGTCGAGCCGGTGCACCGGATAGACGTGGCGCCCTAGCTGATTGCGCAGAGTTTGCAGGGCGAATACCTGCGCATCGGCGGCGATCGCACTGCGGTGGAGGAGCATGCCCGAGGGCTTATGCACGGCAACCATGCGCTCATCCTGATAAAGTAGGGGCAATTCCGACGTCATGAAGGGGCCTTCGGCTCGCTCGAAGGGCGCCTATTGTCGACGTTGCCAGATAGGATGTACAGCCGATGATGAAGTCGACGCAACCACGTCAGGAGGCAGGCATGAGCGAGCATCAGGCACCGCATCTCGTCGTTCTCACCGGGGCGGGCATCAGCGCCGAGAGCGGCCTCAAGACGTTCCGCGACGGCGATGGCCTGTGGGAGAACCACCGCGTGGAGGATGTCGCCACGCCCGAGGGCTTCGAACGTGATCCCGAGAGCGTGCTGCGCTTCTACGACGAGCGCCGTGAGCAGACGCGCCAGGCATCGCCCAACGCCGCGCATTGCGCGCTGGCCGAACTCGAGCAGGCCGGGTTTCGCGTCAGCGTCATCACCCAGAACATCGACGACTTGCATGAGCGGGCCGGGTCGCGCGATGTATTGCACCTGCATGGCGAGATCCTCATGGCGCGCTCGAGTGCCGATGCCAGCTTGCGCTATCCGGTGGGGAGCAAGGGCATCCGCATGGGCGACTTATGCGACAAGGGCAGCCAGTTGCGCCCGGACGTGGTGTGGTTCGGCGAGCCGGTGCCGCGTTACGCTCAGGCGTGCGATATCGTTGCCGAGGCGGATCTCGTGCTGGTGGTGGGCACCTCGCTGGCGGTGATGCCGGCGGCGATGCTGCTCGATCAAGCGCCCATCGAGGCGCCGTGCCTGCTCGTCGATCCCCAGGCCGAGTCGCTTGCGCCACGCGGCGTTCGCGCCATTGCGCAACCGGCAAGCCAGGGCATACCGCCGCTGGTGGAACACTGGCGGCAAGCGGGCAACCTGTGGGTGCCGGACTGGGCCTGAAGCCGAGGCGCTTCGCCTGTGCCACCTTTTACGGCACACTATCGCCTTCCTCTTGTACACATCAAAAAGGTGCATAAAGCGCCGCTGCCAAACGCCAGGACACGCACATGCCAATCTTCGAACGCATCAATCGTCTGTTTCCCGTCTGGGCTATCTTGCTGGCGGTCATCGCCGCGCTCGTGCCGGAGCTTTTCACCGGCCTAGCCGGCTATATCAAGGCGCTGCTGGTGATCATCATGTTCGCCATGGGGCTGACCCTGACCAAGGGCGACTTCGCTCGGGTGGTGAAGTCGCCCAAGCCCATCGCCGTTGGCGTCGTGCTGCAGTTTCTGGTCATGCCGCTGGCGGCGCTACTGGTCTCGCGGGTCCTGGGGCTTTCACCCGAGCTGACCATCGGGATGGTGCTGGTGGGCGCCACGGCAGGCGGCACCTCGTCCAATGTGATGACCTGGCTGGCCGGCGGGCACGTGGCGCTCTCGGTGTCGATGACCATGGTCTCGACGCTGATCTCGGTAGTCGCCACGCCGTTGATCACGCTGTTGTTGCTGGGCCAGAGCATCGACGTGCCGGTGCTGGGCATGCTGCTGAGCATCGCTCAGTTGGTGGTCGCGCCCATCGTGCTGGGCGTGGTGATCCATCACCTGCTGGGAACGCATATTCAGCGCGTGGAACCGGCCCTGGCCACGCTGGCCATGGCGGCCATCGTCTTGATCATCGCCATCGTGGTGGCGCTCAATGCCGGGCGTTTGAGCACGCTGGGGCCAATCGTGGCGCTGGCGGTCATCGCGCATAACGGCATCGGCCTTGCGGCGGGCTATGGCCTGGCGCGGGCGCTGCGCTTCGACACGCGGACCGCACGGACTATTGCCTTCGAGGTCGGCCTGCAGAACTCCGGGCTGGCGGTGACTTTGGCCAATCAGTTCTTCACCGCGAGTTCGGCGCTGCCCGGGGCGCTGTTCTCGGTATGGCACAACGTCTCCGGCTCGCTGCTGGCGGGTTACTGGAAGCGCCGCCACGTGTCGAACGCGCCGCCTGCCGCCGCGACGCCGCGTGGATGAAAGCCCGGCCGGGCATGCTAGAATGCCCGGCCTTTTCGACCCAGCCTGATACCTCATGCATGAATCCCCCGATGCGCCGGCCGATTCAGCCACGGCGGCCTCCGGTTATGACCCCGATGCGCCGCGCAAGCCGTTCAATGCGCGCGGTAGCTTCGTCTCGCGTTGCCCGGAATGCCGGCTACCGGCACTCAACTGCTTGTGTCCGTATCGCGTGGCGGTCGAGAGCCGTGCGCGCTTCTGGCTGCTGACGCATCCCATCGAGCATTACAAGCCGACCAATACCGGTCGCTTGATCGGCCATATCCTGCCCGAGACCGAGGTCTTTACCTGGTATCGCACCGAGCCCGACCCGCGGCTGTTGGCGCTGCTCGACGATGACCGCTTCGCGCCGTTCGTCGTCTTTCCCGACGATCAGGCGGATTACGCCGAGCGCGTGGTCGGCCCCGAGGCCGTCGATGAGGTGCTGGCCGACTCGCGCATACCGGTGTTCATCCTTCTCGACGGCACCTGGCGTCAGGCACGGCGCATCTTCCGGCGTAGCGAGTACCTGGCCTCGCTGCCGGTGCTGCCGCTCAAGACATCGCGCCTGACGCGCTACCGGCTGCGCAAGGCGGCCTCCAGCGAGCATCTTTGCACCGCCGAAGTCGCCGCCGAGCTGTTGCGCATCAGCGGCGACGTTGAAGCCTCGGCGACCCTCGACGACTACTTCGAGGTGTTCAATGAGAACTACGCCTCCAGCCGCCGCGACCGGCCGGTCGAAGCGCCTTCCGGCGCGATGCAGCGTTTGCTCGAGCGGCGTGGCGACGTAGCCGCTGAGTAGCGAGCACCATGGCGCTTACCAATAGTGGCTAATGCTATTATCTAGCGGTGCGTTCAAAGATGGTCTCGCAACTCAGGAATTGGCGAGCAGGCTTCACACTGCAAGACGGCCATCACCCGGATGCCATAATGATCTTCCAGTCGTTCCTGATACGGCTTGGAAAGCATGCCGTTGGTGATTACCACGGCCTTTTCCATCACGCGGCCACCAGCGCTAGCTTCTGCACGCAGGCATTCTACTAATGCCCGATATTCCGGACGCTGCTGCTGCACGTAGGCAAGCTGTTCGAAAGCGTGCGGGATATCACCGGCACCCTTTAGTTCGACGAGCAGAGCTGCTTGGCGTTGATTGCCCTGCCAGAGGAAGAGGCCATCGCATTTCAGTTGGTTGTCGCACAATACGCAGCCATCGAGTACTACTGCGACAGCCTGCTCCCCTGTCTTGGGTGTCAGCCGGACTTGCTTGCCCTGTTCACCTAGTGTGAGTTCTCCGCGGCACAGCGCCTGAGTGTTGCCCATCCTCCGACACACGCAGTCCTGATAATCGCCTAGGTTCATGCCCCGCGATGCTCCCACTCGATATCTCGCATCTCGTCATAGAGGTGATTGATGGCATTGAAGTGGCTGAGCAGCTTGTCATCGAGTAGCCCCAGGTCGGCATCCATTAGCGACGGGGCCTCGTCCTGCGTGATGAGATAAGCAGCCACCTCTTTCGGCGATAGCGGCAATAGCGCCCGGATGGCTTCATTCGTGATCTCGAGGCCGTCGAGCTGGCTGCGCTTGAGATGGTTGTTGAGCGCCTCGACGATAAAGGGGCTGTGGGTGGTGACGATGAACTGGGTATTGGGAAAGGTGGTTAGCAGGTCTCCCACCACTCGCCGCTGCCACTCGGGATGTAGGTGTAGATCGACTTCGTCGATCATCACCACCGCCTCAGCCGCCAGTGGATCATCCAAGTGCGGATTGGCCATGGCCATGCGCGAACTGAGGTCGATCACCAGCCCCAGCAGGGTCTGATAGCCATCGCTGAGCTGAGCGATATTCAACCATTCTCCCTGCTGCTTCACTGCGAAACGCAGCGGATTGAGCTCGATATGAGGTTCGGAGAGATCAGGGAATAACCGCATGATGGCACGGCGTACTGCATCCAGCTCCGACAGTGTTACGTCAAAGCTCTTATGCTGCTTCTGCAGCCGATGCTCTTCGTTCTCCTTGTTGTAGAACCAGATGAAGGCCGACTTGAAGCGTGTATCGGCGTTCAACGCATTGGCCAAGGCATCGAAACGCTCGTGGGACTTGGGAAATCCCTTGCGGCTGAGAGGTAGATCCAGCAAGGCGCGACTGACGCCGTAATAGGCAAATACCGGTAGTTCGAAGGATTCATCGGCCGACCAGGGGTTGATTACGGTACTGTCGAGATGCTGTTTGAGTGCTTTCACTCCCTGCCCTGGAGGGATCTCTCCGGCCGTCTTCTTGCTATTGTCGCGCCTCTGTAGCCGGTCCCAGGCAAGCCCTTGAAAGGTCTCCAGGGTAATCCGCGTATAAGGCGCCAAGTGGTTACCTCGCTGATGGAGATCTCCCTGTTTCTTGAACGTCATGCCTGCTACACCAGGCAGATAGGTGAGGATTTCACCGAGTCCAATGGCGATGCCATCCAGCAAGGTGGTCTTGCCACTGCCATTGGCGCCCATCAGCAGGGTTAGGCGTGGCCCCAGCGCCATTGATAGTGATGGCTTGGCGCGGAAGTTCTCCAGTGTCAGGCGCTTTAGCTTCATTCAGCGGTATTCTGCGAGTAGTGAGGGATCAAGATGGCAGTCTGGCATGTTAGTGAGAGGCGGTCGACTGTTTGGCTCTACGGCAGTGCTTGTCTAGTGCTATCCAGCATTAGGCCGCAGTAGAGCGCGAGCGGCGTGGCGACGCGGATGGCGTAAGCGGTGCGAATCGCACATGATCGGCGACCTTGTCTGCTTTTACGGCGCTGGACGCGCCCGATGTTGAAATTTCGATTTGCCGTGTTCGACGAAGGTCGGTAGGGTGCGCCCCTCACGCGATTATCGGAACCGGAAACAGATGACTCAAGACAACACGAGTGCCACGCGCTCGGGCACGCGTTTTGGCGACCCGACGGTGATGGGGCTGACGATTGGCTTCATCGTGCTGTTCGTGGCGCTTTCGCTGATCGATGCCGACGCGATGACGTCGGTGATCGGCGCCGGGTTCGCCTGGACGGCGAAAACCCTGGGGGCCTATTTCCAGCTATTGTTACTACTGACCTTCCTGATCGCCGTGGGCGTAGCTGCATCGCCTGCGGGACGTGCGCGCATCGGCAATCGCGAACGCCCGGACATGGGCACCTTCAAGTGGGTGTCGATCATTCTGTGCACGCTGTTGGCAGGCGGCGGCGTCTTCTTTGCTGCCGGGGGACCGATTTATCACTTTGTGGTCACACCGCCGGCGTTTTCCAGCGAGCCTGAGACTGCGGCAGCCATTCCCAATGCGTTGGCGCAGTCCTTCATGCACTGGGGTTTTCTGGCTTGGGCGGTGCTCGGCACTCTGGCGGCCATTGTACTGTCGCATCATCACTACGATCGCGGCCTGCCGCTGCAACCGCGTACGCTGTTGGCGCCGTTATTGGGCGAGGCGCGCATGCGTGGCGTCTTCGGCGGCGTGGTGGATGCCGTCTGCGTCATCGCCGTCGTCGCCGGTACCGTGGGGCCCATCGGCTTTTTGGCCACGCAGATGAGCTTCGGCTTGCATACGCTGTTCGGCATGGCCGAGGGCTATAGCACGCAGTTGATAATCCTCATCGTGCTGGGCGGGATCTATGTGACATCGGCGATCACCGGCATTGATCGAGGCATCCAACTGATGAGCCGTTTCAACGTCATGTTGGCGTTGGCGATCGGCGCTGTCATTCTGCTCTTTGGGCCGACGCAGTTCCTGTTCGATAGCTGGTTCCAGGGCTTCGGCACCTATATAGGATCGTTCTTCGAGATGGCCACCATGACCTCGCAGACCGCGCCGGATTGGTGGATGAAGTGGTGGACGGTGTTCTTCTTCGCCTGGTTCATCGGCTATGCGCCGTTGATGGCGATCTTCGTGGCGCGTATCTCGCGGGGCCGCACCATCCGTCAGATGGTCGTCGCCGTGGCCGTGCTCGCTCCCGTGGCAACCTCGGTATGGTTCACGCTGCTGGGCGGTTCGGGGATCTTCTATCAGATGAGCGGCGCCATCGACCTGAGCGAAGCGCTCCAAAACTTCCAGTTCGACGTCGCAACGCTGACGGTGGCTCAGGCGCTACCGGGTGGCAAGTTGATGGCACTCGCGGTACTGGTGCTGACCACGATCTTCGTGGCGACTACCGGCGATTCCATGAGCTACGCGATCTCCGTGGTCAATGCCGGTCATGATGAGCCCCAGCCGGCGCTGCGCGCGTTCTGGGGCGTGGCCATGGCGTTGATGGCGGCGATTTTGCTGTACATGGGCGCGGGCCAGATCAGCGTGCTGCAGCAGTTTATCGTGATCACCGCGATCCCCGTGTCGCTGGTGCTGCTGCCCTCGCTGTGGCTGGGGCCGCGCGCTGCACAGGCCATGGCCAAGCGCCAGGGAATCATCGCGTCGTAAACGACATTGGATGCCTTGCATAAAGATTCCTTGCATAAAAAAGTGCCTCGGCATGCTGGATGCCGGGGCACTTGTCGTTTGATTCGAGGCTTTTACTCGCTGGTCTCCAGCCATTCGTCGTCGAGCGCTTGATTGTCTTCGAGCCATGTGAATCGCACATGATCGGTGTCCTTTCCTGCTTTTACGGCGCCGGACGCGCCCGATGTTGAAATTTCGATTTGCCGTGTTCGACGAAGGTCGGTAGTGTGCGCGCCTCACGCGACTACCGGAACTGGACATTGATGACTCAACACGAGGCGAGCGCCACGCGCTCGGGCACGCGTTTTGGCGACCCGACGGTGATGGGGCTGACGATCGGCTTCATCATCCTGTTTGTGGTCTTGTCACTGATCGATGCCGACGCCATGACCGCAGCGATCGGTGTGGGGTTCACCTGGACGGCGAAGAACCTGGGCGCTTATTTCCAGCTGCTGTTGTTGCTGACCTTCCTGATTGCCGTGGGTGTGGCGATGTCGTCTGCGGGTCGCGCGCGTATCGGCAATCGCGAACAGCCGGATATGAGCACCTTCAAGTGGGTGTCGATCATCCTGTGCACGTTGCTGGGTGGGGGCGGCGTCTTCTTTGCCGCCGGAGAACCTATCTATCATTTCGTGGTGACGCCGCCGGCGTTTTCCAGTGAGCCGGGCACGCCGGCAGCCGTGCCCAATGCGCTGGCACAGGGCTTCATGCACTGGGGCTTTCATGCCTGGGCGGTGCTCGGCACTCTGGCGACCATCGTGTTGTCGCATCAGCATTATGATCGCGGTTTGCCGCTGCAGCCGCGCACGATGTTGGCGCCGCTATTGGGCGAGGCGCGTATGCGCGGTGTCTTAGGTGGCGTGGTGGACGCCGTCTGCGTCATCGCGGTGGTCGCTGGCACCGTGGGCCCCATCGGTTTTTTGGCTACGCAGATGAACTTCGGTCTGCATACGCTGTTCGGCGTGGCCGAGGGCTATGGCACTCAGTTGATGATTCTCGTCGTGCTGGGCGGGGTTTACGTGAGTTCGGCGATTACCGGCATTGACCGGGGCATCCAGTTTTTGAGCCGCTGCAATGTCATGCTGGCATTGGGTATCGGCGCCGTGATCCTGCTTTTCGGGCCGACGCAGTTCTTGTTCGATAGCTGGTTCCAGGGCTTTGGTACCTATCTGGGATCATTCTTCGAGATGGCCACCATGACCTCGCAGACCGCGCCGGACTGGTGGATGAAGTGGTGGACGGTGTTCTTCTTCGCCTGGTTCATCGGCTATGCGCCGCTGATGGCGATCTTCTTGGCACGCATCTCGCGGGGCCGCACCATCCGTCAGATGGTCGTCGCCGTGGCCGTGCTTGCCCCCGTGGCAACGTCGGTGTGGTTCACGCTGCTGGGCGGCTCGGGGATTTTCTATCAGATGAGCGGCGCCATCGACCTGAGCGAGGCGCTCCAAAACTTCCAGTTCGATGTCGCGACGCTGGCGGTGGCTCAGGCGCTGCCGGGCGGCAAGCTGATGGCGCTGGCGATTCTGCTGCTGACCACGATCTTCGTGGCCACCACCGGTGACTCCATGAGTTATGCGGTTTCCGTGGTCAATGCCGGCCATGACGATCCCCAGCCGGCGCTGCGCGCGTTCTGGGGCGTGGCCATGGCGTTGATGGCGGCGGTTCTGCTGTACATGGGCGCGGGGCAGATCAGCGTGCTGCAGCAGTTCATCGTGATTACGGCGTTCCCCGTGTCGCTGGTGCTGTTGCCGTCGCTGTGGCTGGGGCCGCGCGCTGCACAGGCCATGGCCAAGCGCCAGGGAATCGTCACGTCGTAACCGACGTTGGATGCCTTGCATAAAGATTCCTTGCATAAAAAAGTGCCACGGCATGCTGGATGCCGGGGCACTTGTCGTTGTGGGCGAGGCGTCGTGGATCAGGAAATTACTCGCCGGCGGCGAGCCATTCGTCGATGAGGTCCTGGTTGTCATCGATCCACGTCTGCGCGCCCTCGACGGGGTCGCCTGCCTTCTCGATATCGGCCATCAGAGTGCCGAGGCTGTCGTCATCCATGTGCCATTCGTTGAGCACCTGGGTAAGCCACGGGTCGTCATCGGTGAAGTTCTGGCGCGAGAACCAGTAGATGGTTTCGTTGTCGCCGTAAACGTTCTTGGGGTCCTCTAGGTATTTGAGATCGTATTCGGCGAAGGCCCAGTGAGGGCTCCATAGCGTTACGGCAATGGGCTCCTCGCGGCTGTAGGCGTCGTCGAGCGCCGCCATCATCGCCGGCCCGGAGCTGTTGACCTGTTCGAGTGGCAGCGAGTACTCGTCGATCGCTTCGTCGGTCAGGCCGGCAATCGAGGATCCGGAGTCGATGCCGAGAATGGTGGGGCTGCCTTGGTATGCGAAATCGTCGGCATGTTCGCCGAGCTCGTCGAGGGTATCGATATCGACATAGTCGGGCACCACGACGCCCAACCCGGTGCCTTCATACCAGCCATCGTTGACTTCGACACGATCTTTATAGGGTTCGAGGTAGGGCGCATCGGTGGTGGGTAGCCAGATTTCCAGGGAGATATCGAAATCGCCATTGGCCAGGCCGCTGTAGAGGGCGTTCTTGCCCACATCCGAGAGTTCGATATCGTAATCGTACTGATCCTCGAGGATGATCTTCCACATATTGGCGACCGCGATGTTCTCGGCCCAGTTGTTGGTACCGATCACCAGTGACTTGTCCTCGGCGTGGGCCGTTGTCGCGGCACTGAACAAGGCTGCAACGGCCAGGGGGTATAGAACCTTTTTCATAACGTTATCCCTCGTTTTTTGTGTAAATCGAAAATTCCATATTATATCTATTCGGTGCATCGCGCCCCTATCGATAGCCGTGGGCGCTCACCAGACGCCTTCCGGTAAAGGGGAGAGGCCGCCTCAGGTGTCGGCGGCAGGCGCGCGTTCCAGACCCTGGAATTCGACGAAGGCCTGCATGCGTTCCCACAGTCGGTCGCCGTAGACATAGCCACCGTCGCCGGCTGCGTCGGGCGCTTCGATAACGGCGTCCACCGCTGGTTCGAAGAAGAACGGGATCGAATGCCGCGAGCGAGTGCCGCCGACGATACGATGCTCCGTGGCTTGAATGCGCCCGCCGGACCAGTCCGCCAGCAGGCGCCCGAAGTTGACCACCAGCGCATTTTCACGCGGCGGCACTTCTTCCCAGTCGCCGTTTGGGGTGCGTACTTGCAGCCCACCGACCTGGTCCTGCCACAGCAGCGTGATGAAGCCGTTGTCGCAATGCGGCACGCCGACCAGCCAGCGCTGCGCATCGCCACTGCCGTCGACGGCCGGCATGGCGGCCAGGGTCTCGGCCGGACGCTCGGGATAATGGATCAGGCGCAGCGTCGAATTGCCGTGATCGAAGGGCCGCGTAAGTGTCTCGCGCGGTATGCCGAGCCCCTCGGCCAATGCCCCGGCGATCACGCCGCCGAGCGCTTCCATCGCTTCATAGTAGGCGGCGAGATCCACTGACCAGCCGGGTAGAACGGATGCCGGCGGTTGCGGTGTGGGCTCGCGCAGCGGGTCGCCGCTCTGGGTATCCGCTCGCTCGGGGTGAGCGACGTCCGGGCCGAGGTCGATGCCTTCCTTCCAGGTCGGGTCTTGGTTCTGGGGCGGAAAATAGCCGCGATAGACATTGCGGTTGGCCGGTGCGAACTTGTGTCGCGCGAGTTTCTGCTTGTGCGCCGCGTCGAGCTCGAAGAAGCGCAGCAAGCGGGCGTGAATGCCATCAACGAGCTCCAGTTGCGCCGGGGCGATGCCTACGGTCATGAACCCGGAGTCGCAGGCGGCATCGACGATGGCACGGCGCGTCGAGTCGCGTGCCGGGTCGTCGGCGAGCAGCGGCGTCAGGTCGATATGCGGAATCAGCGTCTGGCTCATGGGGCTCCTTGGGTGGCGGATGGACGCATCGGTTGTCCGGCGGCGCCGGCTTGTGTGTCAGTCGGCCAGCAACCGCTCATCGAGAGGATAGTCGGAAAGCAATTCGACCTGACCGTCGTCGCGGATGTAAAGCTGCTCCTCGAGCTTGACGCCTTCGCCACCGTCCTCGTGGCCGATGTAGCTCTCCACGCAGAGTGTCATGCCCGGCTGCATGATGCCGTCGTAGCCCTTGTCGTCGATGTCCTCGCGGTGAACGATGTAGGGATACTCGCCGGTCATGCCGACGCCGTGGGCCAATGCGAAATAACGCCGCGCCTTGTAGGGCTCGGGGATTTGCCAGGCCTTCTCGGCATATTCCTTGAACGACATGCCCGGCGCGATCAGTGCCATGTTATGGCGCACCTGGTCGAAGGCCATGCGATAGAGCTCGCGCTGGGTCGCTGTCGCCTCGCCGTCGCCGCACAGGAAGGTGCGCGAGAAGTCGGCGTAGTAGCCATAGCGGCCGACCACGTCGGTATCCAGCGCGACCAATTCACCGGCCTGCATGGCTCTATTGGAGCATTCCTGAAACCAGGGGTTGGTGCGCGGCCCGGAGTTCATCAGCCGCGTTTCGACGTAGTCCGCGTCGGTGGCGATGATGTGCTGGTGCAACTGCGACCAGACTTCGTTTTCCGTGGCGCCGGGACGAATCGCGGTTTCCAGCTTGCGTACGCCGTTCTCCACTGCACGCAGCGAGCTGCGTACCATCTTGATCTCGTTGGGCACCTTGATCGCGCGTGCCCGCTCCAACGGAATCTGGGCATCGCAGATTTGCCAGCCGTGTTCGACCAGCGCAAAGGCCGCGTGCGAGGTGGCGCTTTCGATGGCCACCTTGTCGCCTTTTTGCCCGCCGCACTGGCGCACCAATGCATCGATTTCGTTCGCCCAGGCTTGGGTGGTCTGCTGTAGATTATCTTCACAGAAGTAATAGGAGATCGCCGTCGCCGGACGCGTCTCGTCGATGCCGGGTAAGCCTTCGGTCAAGTGGCTGCAGCCGGAGAATTCGAACATCACCACCGGGCCTTGCGCCGGCACGAAGGCGTAGCGGGCCGGGTTGCGTGCCGAGTAGACCTGCATGTTGCGCGCGCCGGTGGCATAGCGCACGTGAGTCGGGTCGAACAGCACGGCGGCGACGATATCGCGCTTTTTCAGCTCCGCCCGGGTGCGGGCCAATCGATCCAGAAGGATCTGCCGGATTTCCGACGGCGTCGGCTCGCACTCGGCGGGATCGTGCGTCGGCGCCAGGATATCGGTGCCTTCCAGCAGCGAAGGCAGTGTAGATGACAAGCTGGTCATGGTCGGTCCATCCATTGAAATTGAATCAGCGTGATTTATTGAGAGAGGTCGAAGCGCACTGGAACGCAGGCGAGCGATGGTCAGGCAAGGCGGAAGTCGGCGAAAAAGCGGAGTTTAGGTTCCTAAATGAGCATTTTGAGACGACTTCCAACACAGCATGACCGAGCGCAGTCCGTTCCAGGCGTTTCGATCAATCGAGCAGGCCGTCGGCGCGCCCTTCTCGGCGCTTTTCCGCCTCGATATGCGCTTCGGAGACACGTCCGTAGAGCTGGCGCGTGCGTTCCAGCCGGCCCACGACGCCCGGCTGCTGCGAATAGGCGAAGATCGCCGTGTGGCGCTCACGGTCACCACCGACGCGCGTCACCCGGTGCAGCGAGTAACGGCCCTTGAAGAGTTGCAGGTCGCCGGGGCGCAGCAGCAACGTACGCGGCGTGGTCTCGTCTTCGCCGCGAATCACCGCACCGACGCCGTCGTAGTTCTCGCCCGCTGGCGTGCGGATGTTGGGGCAGTACTGGAACTCGCCGCCGTTGTCCGGTATGTCGGTCATCATCGTGACGATGTATTCGTTGGTGTCGTAGTGCCAGGGCTGTTCGGTGCCCGGTGGCAATACGTTCTGCACCAGCCCGGCGAAGGGATCGGCGTACTCGAACACCTCTTCCTCGTCCAGGCACGCGGCGACCAGGCGCTTCATTGCCGGCGACACGTAGAGCTGTTGAATCACCGTGTCCGCCGGAATCATGTCACGGGTTACGAAGCCGCTGGTGCGCTCCATGAAAATGCGACGCGGGTCGCTTTCCGGGAGCGTTGCGTCATCGCGGGTAAACCAGGCGTTGACGCGGCGGCTGGCGTAATAGCTCTTGGCGGAGAGATCACGCCCTTCCTGGCGGGCCTGCTCCAAGGCGTCGGGGCGCAGGAAGCCACGCAGCACGGCGCAGCCTTCGCGATCCAGGTCTTCGCGAACCCGCGCGATTTCGGCTTGCAGGCGCGGGTCGTCGGCGTCATGCAGGGGATAGCGCTGGGTGTCGACGAGTGCGCTCAGGTCGGTGCGTTCGGCGTCCGCAAGCCATTGCTGGGCCGGCTTGGAGGCGATGTCGGGCTGGGTCGCGGCAGCGGTGGTACCCATGGGGGCGTCCTCTCGATCAGCGGGATTGTCGGCATCAATGGGGCGGTCGTCGTCGGTCATATTGGCCGGTCCGTCGACGTCCTCTATGCTGGACGGATCCGTTCGATCAGGGAAACGAGTCATTCCAATGGCAGCCATCGGCATTTCCGATAATACGCAATTGGCGGCGCTGGACAGCGATCTGCTGCTGGCGTTCGTCACCGTGGCCGATAGCGGTGGCTTTACCGCGGCGGCGCGCTATCTGCACAAGACGCAATCGACCATCAGCCTGCGTATCAATACGTTGGAAACACGGCTCGACACGCGGCTGATCGAACGCGGCAGTCGCCGGCTCAAGTTGACCGACGATGGCGAAACCTTCCTCGTCTATGCGCGGCGCTTGTTGCAGCTGCAACGCGAAGCGATCGCCGCGCTCGGTCGCTCGCAGCCGGTGACGCTGCGCTTCGGGCTTCCCGAGGATTATGCCGATACCTGGCTGCCGGCTTTGCTTGAACGCTTCGGCGCCCAGCATCCCGACGTGCATGTACATATTCACTGCCGCATGTCGACGGAATTGCTGGAGCAGCTTGAGAAAGGGTCGTTGGATATCGTGCTGGCGGTGCAGCATGAACCGAGTAGCGGCGGGCGCCCCGTGACTACGGAGGAGGTGGTCTGGGCGGCGCATCGACGTTTCGAGCTCGATCCCGAGCGACCGATCCCGCTGGCGCTGTTTCCGGAGCAGTGCGTCTATCGGCGCCGAGCGCTGGCTGCGCTCGCCGACATCGGCCGCGATTGGCAGCTCGTCTCCACCAGTCAAAGCCCCAGCGGATTGAAAGTCATCGTGGGGCAGGGCCAGACTTTGACGGTCGGGGAGCGACGCCTGCTTCCCGAAGGGTGGCAAGTGTTGGGCGCCGCCGAAGGTTTGCCCCCATTACCGCCGGCGGTGCTCGAAGTGCACCGCTCCCCCAGCCCCATGCATCCGGCCTTTGATGACTTCGTCGCCTTGATCGCCGAGGTACTGGAGGAGGGCGGTTAATACCGCCATTCGACATGCAGGGTTCGCTCAGGCCACCCGAGGACGAATGCCCTCAAAATGGCCGTGGCGTCTGGCTTCCTCCAGGTCATGGGCGTTCTGCAATCTCAGCCAATAGCCCGGGCTGGTGCCGAAGTAAATCGACAGTCGCAGATCCGTATCCGCCGTGATCGCTCGAGCCCCGCGTGTGATTTCACCGATACGCGTGGCAGGCACACCGATAGCCGTCGCTAGGGCATTCTTGGTCAAGCCTAGCGGCCCGATAAAATCCTCTAGCAGAATCTCACCGGGATGAATGTTGGGGAGCCGTTCTTCAGTCATGGTTTTACCTCCCTCAGTGATAATCGATGATTTCAGCATCATGGGCGTTGCCGCTCTCGAACCGAAAACAAATTCGCCACTGATCGTTGATACGAATGCTATAACGCACAGCAGCATATGACGCAATGCGTTATATGTGGGCAGGCGATCATCAGGGTTAGCGTTTTGTAGCATAACGCTCGGCCAGGTGTTGTGCCTGTCGGTAACGAGAGGCCTGCATCTCGGCCATGTCGGCGACGACGTGGTCGTGGATGGCGGCTGGGGCTGTTTCGGGGCGTCCGGCATCAAACGGCGGCGCGGGCGCATATTCGAGAATCAGTTGAGAACGCTGAGCGGTCTCGTCATCGGTTAACTCTGCGATGACGGTCAGCGCGAAATCGATCCCGGCGGTGACACCGCCGCCCGTGATGACCTCTTCATCGCGCACGACACGCGCCGGGTCCGGGACGGCGCCGAACAATGGCAGCATGTCGCGCCACGCCCAATGACAGGCGGCTCGTCTTCCGTGGAGAAGACCTGCCGCTCCCAGGATCAATGAGCCGCTGCATACCGAGGTCACGAACTGTGCGCTGCCGGCCAAGTGTCGAATGGCGTGGATAAAACGGACGTCCTCGGCTGCATCGAGGCAGCCCAGACCACCGGGAACGCAGAGGACGTCACAAGCCGCGATGTCTGTCAGGTCGTCCAGGTTGGAAAACGTCAATCCTTGGGCGTCAACGGGCTCCCCATCGATGGAGGCGACCACGACATCAATCTGCGGCACACGCGAGAAAAATTGATGAGGCCCGGTGAAATCCAGGTGCGTTACGCCGGGGTAGATCGGTATGACGATACGTATCTTCGAGTCCACGATAGCTGCCTCTGTAGAGCGGGGTCGAGGTGTAGGTTATAACCCTTGTTTCCGTCATGACGCTATCGGTTGGTTTGTGCCCGCTAGCGCTGTTGTGTTGTTTTGCGTCGGATCATTGATCTCCGCTAGCCGGCCAACCGAAGCACAAATGGATTAGCGGCGTTATAGGCGCTTCGAGGGCCAGTGCTTCTGCCGTGGCCTCGTCGTGGAAGCCGGCGACGAGCACGCTGCCCAGTCCTTCGGCCGTTGCTTGCAACTGAATGTTCTGAGCTGCGGCGCCTGCCTCGATCCAAGCATAGCGTTGGCCGCGTGTCCCGTAGGGCGGTTGATCGCCGAATGCCTGTGTCGCGGTCCCCATGTCGGCACAGATCGTGATAATGCCGGCAGCCTGGCCGATCCAGGGTTGATCGTCGAGTGCAGCTTGCTGGAGTGCATCTCGTATGTCGTGGTCGAGATGCGTTTTCAGCATGCAGTTTTCGGGGGCGAAGGTGTAGGTCGCTGCGTCCAGGTCGCGAATGCGCCCGGCTATTGCCAGCAGATGCAGGGGATAGAGAGCTCCCGCCGAAGGCACGCTGCGCTTACTGCCGGCATGAGTGATGCCTTGGGCAATCCCAAGCAGCCTGTCGAGCAGAGCGCGAGGAACCGGTTGTGGGCTGAAATCACGACAGCTATAACGCGACCGGGCGATTTGCTCGAGCGATGCCATACGTCTCTCCTTGTGTTGCATGGATCAGCAATAATGGATGGCGTTCCCCAAGCACTGACGGCTGCATTGGCGATGGCCAGGCTCATGGTGCCGACCACCACCAGGATATACCGGATCGCCTCTTTGAGGCTCAGCGGATTGTGTCATGGATTGCGCAATGTTGGATCTGCTTGGTCAAGCAAAATGAACTATCCTCCTTTTCTTTTTGTCCCTACAATTAAACCATGCGCATAGACTTCGACCCTAATAAGAGCGCCCGAAACGAACGAGAACGTGGTCTGCCCTTTAAGGCGGTAGAACACTTCGATTGGGAAGGGGCTACATATGAGCCCGATACGCGCCACCACTATCCAGAGCCTCGCTTTGTGGCAGTAGGGCGCATTGGTGATCGTGTTCACGTGGTGTGTTTCACGCCCATTGAGGGTGGGGTTCGAATTATCAGTTTTAGGAAGGCCAACCTGCGGGAGGTGCGTCGCCATGAGAAAGCCATTGACCGATAAACACGGCGAAGTTCGTGAACTGACCGATGAAGACTTCAAGCATATGCGTCCGATGGCAGAGGTGTTGCCCGCTGATCTCCAGCGCACCATTCGTCAGCGGGGGCAGCGCGGTCGCCAGGAGGCACCCACGAAGGTGAAGACCACCATGCGTTTATCACCTGACGTGATCGATCATTTCAAGGAGCAAGGGCCAGGCTGGCAGAGTCGCATTGACCAAGCGTTGAAGGAATACATAAGGGAGCATCGCCATGGATAGCCAAAGCCCCGGCGTTAGCTAGAGCTTTGGAGAATGGCGGCTTCCGGCATCACCCGAACAACTGCCCGGCGATGCGTAGCCCGGCTATCCAGGTGCCGGCGGCGGAGCCCAGCGTGGCGAGCAGGAATACCAGCAGCGTGCGGGCGACGCGGTTTTTCCACCAGCCGCGCGGTGTGCTGACGTCATGGCGCAGGCGTGAGAAGTCACCCACCGTGGGGCGGCGTATGGCGAGTTCCACGCCGGCGGCGACGAAACCGGCGCCGATGGTGGGGTTGAGCGAGGTCAGTGGCGCGGCGATGAAGGTCGCGATAATGGTCAGTGGATGGGCCAACGCGATGACGGTGCCGAATGCCGAGAGTGCGCCGTTGATCAGGAACCATTCGCCGACCAGCGACCAGCCGAGTCCGGTATCGCGAGAAAAGCCGATGGCGAAGCCGGTCAGTACCAGCGCGACGATGACCCACGGCAGGGCTTTCCAAAGCTTGGAGCGGGCTGGGGTGACTTCCAGTGAGCGGCGTTCCTCGTCGATGGCCGCGTCGCTGGGCGGTTGCTGACCCAGCGCTTGCAGGTGCTCTCCCAGGCCCTTCATGTGACCGGCGCCGACGACCACCAGGATATGCCGTGGCGCTTTCCCGGTGACTTCCTCGCGTAGGCGCAGCGCCATGTAACGATCGCGCTCGCGGATCAGCGGCGCGTACAGCGACTCCGACTGTTCGGCGAACTCGGCGAAGGTCGATTCGAGCACATCGCCTTCCTTGAGGCGCTCGATCTCCTCGCTGGAGACTTTCTTGCGCGAGACAACGCTGCCCAGAAGTCCTGAAATCAGGCTCATGCGCTGCCACCAGGGCACGTTGTGATAGATGCGCTTGAGGGTCACGCCGATGTCGCGATCGACGAGATACAGCGGCAGGTCCGCGCGCTGGGTTTCCTTGATCGCCATCTGCATTTCGGCGCCCGGTGTGACGCCGGACTGCTCGGCAACGCGTTGCTGGAAGGCGCCCAGCGCGAGACTCGCGGCGACCATGCCGGCCTTGCCCTGGCGCAGCACCTGGAAGAGATCCATCTTGGCCATGGCGTCGGGCTGGGTGGCGCTTTGATGGCGCGTGGGACAAAGCTCGATGGCCACGGCGTCGAAGTCGCCGGAGCGGATCAGCTCGCGGACCTCGTCGGCGCTGGCACGCGAGACGTGGGCGGTACCCAGGAGGGTATAACGGGTCTCGCCCTGATCGATGACCTGGCGAGGGCCGGCGGGAGTATCGGGCATGCGGCGGTTCGCTTCGGTGGCGGAAAAGCTCGATTATCCACGAAGCCAGGGGCCGGGCCAAACCCGGCCCCGCTCGTCGATGCTGTGAGCAGGGCGTCGAGCGTACGAATCAGCGCTTGGCGCGGCACGCTGCGGCGGTGAACAACACGTCGGTGGACGAGTTCAGCGCGGTCTCCGTGGCGTCCTGCACGACACTGATGACGAAGCCGATAGCAACGACCTGCATGGCCACGTCATTGGAAATACCGAACAGGCTGGCGGCCATCGGAATGAGCAGCAGAGAACCACCGGCCACGCCGGAGACGCCGCAGGCAGCGAGCGAGGCGACGATGCACAGCAACAGCGCCGAGGCGAAGTCCACGCCGATGCCCAACGTATGGGCGGCCGCCAGGGTGATCACCGAAATGGTGATGGCGGCACCGGCCATGTTGATGGTGGCGCCTAGCGGAATCGAGATCGAATAGGTGTCGGCGTCCAGATCGAGGCGCTTGCAGAGTTCCATATTGACCGGAATGTTGGCGGCGCTGCTGCGTGTGAAAAACGCCGTAATCGCACTGCCGCGCAGGCAGGCGAACACCAGCGGATAGGGATTGCGGCGTGTCGCCACCAACACGATCAAGGGGTTGGTGACCAGTGCCACGAACACCATGCAGCCGACGATGATGGCGAGCAGGTGAGCGTAGTCGAGCAGGGCATTCATGCCGGTATCCGCGAGTGTGCCGGCGACCAGGCCGAAGATGCCCAGCGGCGCGCAGCGGATCACCACGCGTACGATATTGGAGACGGCATCGGAGAAGGCATTGATGACGCCCAGCGTCGTCTCCGAGGAGCCGCGCAGCATCATGCCCAGGCCGATCGCCCACGCCAGGATGCCCACGAAGTTAGCGTTCATCAGCGCATGGATGGGATTGTCCACGACGTTGAGCAATAGGTTGCGCAGGATCTCGGCGATGCCGCCCGGCGGCTGGCCGCTCGCCTGGGGCGCGTCGATGACCAGCGATGTCGGAAACACGAAGCTGGCGACGACGGCCACCAGGGCGGCGCACAGGGTGCCCACCACGTACAGCAGCAGCACGCCGCGAATGTGCGTGGGTTGGCCGCGACGGTGGTTGGCGATGGCCGCCATGACCAGCAGGAAAACCAGTATCGGTGCCACCGCTTTGAGGGCGGAGATGAACACCTCACCGAGAAGCGATATCGAGGCGGCGGCATCGGGCCAGGCAGTGGCCACGACGATGCCGAGCACGATACCGATGACGATTTGCGGGATGAGCCCTAGGCGGGCCACCGCGCGAAAAGGGCTTGCGAGGCTGGTGGACATGACGCTTTCTCGAGGCTGAATAACGGATAAAGGCCCGTCGCGGTGGGCCGGGAAGCGCGCATGGTAGCATTGCCGCCATCGCGATTCCCGGCGAATCGGCCTCGCTGACCTTAACCTTTAGTTAAAAGAGACTGTTAAAACCCACCTACCCAGCATGAATAGGAGGGTTTTCGCCGATTCATGGTGAATAGTAATTCATGGTGAATAGTGCCGTATGAACTCAGCGTCGCCAGAACGCAGGCGTAAACAGCACCAGGATAGTGAAGATTTCCAAGCGCCCGAACATCATCGCCATCACCAGGGTCCACTTGGCGAGATCCGGCATGTCACCGTAGTGTACGGCTACTTCACCCAGCCCTGGGCCCAGGTTATTGAGGGCCGAGCCCACCGCCGACCAGGCGGTCACCTGATCCAGCCCGGTGGCGAGCAGGATCAACAGCATCAGCACGAACAGCAGCATATAGGCGGAAAAGAATCCCCATACCGCCTCGGCCACGCCCCCGGAGATGCGCATCTTGCCGACCTTGATCGAAAACACCGCATTGGGGTGAATCAGACGATGTATCTCGCGCAGGCCCTGCTTGAGAATCAACAGGATGCGGATCACCTTCATGCCCCCGCCAGCGGAGCCCGAGCAGGCCCCGACGAAAGCTGCGATGAACAGCATGAACGGCAGCACGCCTGGCCATACGGTGAAGTCGGCGACGCCGAAACCGGTCGTGGTGGCCACTGAGACTGCCTCGAACAAGCCGTGGCGTAGTCCCAGAGTGTCGTCGTAGGTACCACTCAACATCAGCGTGGCGATGGTGATGGTGACCAATAGCGCCAGGAAGATCACGAAAAAGCGGAATTCGGGATCGAGCAGATAATGGCTCAGGCGCTTTTCGCGCCACACCGCGAAGTGCAGCCCGAAGCTCAGCGACGATATCACCATGAAGAACACGCAGATCATCTCGATGGTCGCGCTGTCGAAATAGCCGATGCTGGCGTCGTGGGTCGAGAAGCCCCCCACGGCGACGGTCGAGAAGCTGTGCCCGATGGCGTCGAACCAGCTCATGCCCGCGAGCCAATATGCCAGGAAACACGTCAGGGTCAGGGCGGCATAGATGTACCACAAGGCCTTGGCGGTTTCGGTGATGCGCGGCGTCAGCTTGGAGTCCTTGAGCGGTCCGGGGATCTCGGTGCGGTAGAGCTGCATGCCACCGATACCCAGCGTCGGCAGGATGGCCACTGCCAGCACCACGATCCCCATGCCGCCCAGCCACTGCAGTTGCTGGCGGTAGAAGCGGATCGACTCGGGCAGCAGGTCGATGCCGGTGAGAATGGTGGCGCCAGTGGTGGTGAGGCCGGAAAACGATTCGAACACGGCGTCGGTGAACGATAGCGATGGATCCGTGGCGAGCATTAGTGGCAGCGAACCGAACAACCCCAGTACGCTCCAGAACATCACGGTGATCAGAAAGCCATCGCGGGTACGCAGTTCGCGGCGAGCATTGCGCGCGGGCCAGTAAAGCAGCGCTCCGGTGACGAAGGTGATGCCCAGCCCGATGACGAAGGCGTCCCAGGTGGCGTCGTCGAAGATCAACGAAATCACTACCGGTGGCACCATGGTCAGGCTGAACAACATGAGCAATAGCCCGACGATCCTCAGGATCACCAGGAAACTCATGGTAGCCGCCTTGCCGAAATGCGAGCCGTAGGTAACCGAATACTCATCAGAAGAACGTCAGCCCTACCTGGAAGAGGCGTTCGACGTCGCGGATGCGACGCTTGTCGATGACGAAGAGAATCACGTGGTCGCCGCTTTCGACCACGAGATCGTCGTGGGCGATGAGGACCTCTTTGCCACGTACGATGGCGCCGATGGTCGTACCGGTGGGCAAGTCGATCTCGTCGATGGTGCGTCCCACCACCTTGGAAGAACGCGAGTCGCCATGGGCAATGGCCTCGATGGCCTCGGCGGCGCCACGCCGCAGCGAGTGCACGTTGACGATGTCGCCGCGCCGCACATGGGTGAGCAAACCACCGATGGTGGCCTGCTGCGGCGAGATGGCGATATCGATCTCGCCGCCCTGGACGAGATCCACATAGGCGGCGTTGTTGATCAGGGTCAGCACCTTCTTGGCACCCAGGCGCTTGGCCAGCATCGACGACATGATGTTGACCTCGTCGTCGTTGGTCAGCGCGCAGAAGATGTCGCAGTCCTCGATGTTTTCTTCCAGCAGCAAGCGCTTGCTGGTCGCGCTACCGTGCAGCACCACGGTGCGGTCGAGACGCTCCGAGAGCACCGTGCAACGCTCCAGCTCATGCTCGATGATCTTTACCTGGTGGTTGTGCTCGAGCGTTTCGGCGAGGCGTTCGCCGATGTTGCCGCCGCCGGCGATGATCACCCGGCGGAAGTCACGGTCGACCTTGCGCAGTTCGCTCATCACCGCGCGAATATCCTTGCGCGCGGCGATGAAGAAAACTTCGTCATCGGCCTCGATGACGGTGTCGCCGTGAGGAATGAGGGCTCGGTTGCGACGGTAGATCGCTGCCACGCGGGTGTCCACGTTGGGCATGTGGCGCCGCAAGAAGCCTAGTTCCTGCCCCACCAGCGGGCCGCCGTAGTAGGCCTTGACCGCCACCAACTGGGCCAGGCTACCGGCGAAGTCGAGGACCTGCAGCGCGCCAGGATATTCGATCAGGCGGCGAATATGGTCGGTGACCACCTGCTCGGGACTGATCAGCACATCCACGGGAATCGCATCGTGGGAAAACAGCCCCTTGCGGGTCAGATAGGCGGTGGCGCGGACACGGGCGATCTTGGTCGGCGTACGAAACAGCGTATGCGCGACCTGGCAGGCGATCATGTTGACTTCGTCGGAGTTGGTTACCGCGATCAACATATCGGCGTCCTCACCCCCGGCCTGGCGTAACACCATGGGATAGGACGCCGTGCCGACGACCGTGCGGATATCCAGGCGGTTGTGCAGTTCGCGCAGACGCTTGGTATCGATATCGACGACGGTGATGTCGTTTTCTTCGCTGGACAGATGCTCGGCCAGGGTGCCGCCAACCTGACCGGCGCCGAGGATGATGATCTTCATGCGTGGGAATCCGCGCTCAATGACTGGCGCGTAGCATAAACCAGGCAGCGCCCCGAATGACAGGGGCGCGGCGGCGCTTGGGCACGAGCCCGGTCAGTCGAGGGAGAGGCCCACCTTGAGGGTGACCTGCCAGTGGCCTACGCGCCCGTCCTCGAGATGGCCGCGGGTGTCGGTGACCTCGAACCAGCGCATGCCGTGCAGGGTCTCGCGGGCCTTTTCGAGGGCGTTGTTCACGGCATCCTCGATACCGTGCGGCGAGCTACCTGTCAGCTCGATGTGCTTGTAGACGTGATCGCTCATGGCGTTCTCCTTGCGCTTCAAGTGCGATGGGCCGGCTCAAGCACCGATGATCTCGACGCCGAGCCGAGTGAGACGCTGCCGCGTGGCGGCGTCCGTGTCATGGGTGACCGGGCGTGTCAGCGGCCACAGAAAGCGTGTCTTGAACCCCGCGGCGACGGCATCTTCGGCGCTCCACAACACGCAGACGTCACGCGCCAGACCGCAGAGATAGACGCTGTCGACGCCACGCTCGCGCAGCCAGCCGGCGAGCCCCGTGGTGGGGCGTGTGCCATCGGGCCCTAGGTTGTTGCGAAAGGCGCTGTAGGAATCGACGCGAGGGTCGCATCCCTTGCGCACGATGAGATCCACCGGTGCCCAGTCGAGTTCGGGATGCAGGCGGGCCTCCGGCGTGTTCTGCACGCAATGGTCGGGCCACAAGGTCTGCGGTTCGCCGTACAGGTCGAGGGTATCGAAGGGCTGATAGCCCGCATGCTCGCTGGCGAAGGATATGTGTCGGGCGGGATGCCAGTCCTGGGTCGCCACAACGTGCGCGAAACGTCGCTCGTCGAGCAACTGGCTCAACCCCGGCAGGATGGCGTCGCCATCGGCGCAGGCCAACGCCCCGCCGGGCATGAAGTCACCTTGCACGTCGACGACGAGCAGGGCACAGCGCGTATCGATGGTCTCGAGGGCATTCTGCAACACGAAGGCTCCACTAACGAGGTGCAATGCCTTCAGTATCGAAGCCGCGTACGCCGCTGGCAAGTCGGCAGCGGCGTAGGCCGGCGGTTACGCCTTAGTGTTGTGCAGATGCGAGTTTCACGTAGACGTGCTTTTGCGCAGACGCGCGTAGAAAAAACCGTCGTGACCTTCGAGACGGGGCAATAGTTGGCGCAGGTGGTACTCGCTACAGCCGTTCGACCAGGAAGTCGACAAAGGTACGTACCCGCAGGGGCATGTGGGTGCCGCCGACGAAGACCGCGTGGATCTCTTCCACATCGCCTGGATTGTAGGTCTCGAGCAGTGGCACCAGTGTTCCGGCTGCGATCTCCGCCGCCACGCTGAAGGCGCCGACTCGGGCGATACCGGCCCCGGAACGGGCGAGCTGGCCCAACGTCTCGCCATTGTTGGCCTCGATCGTGCCATGCACGCTCATGGCATGGTCACCTTCGGCGTCGCGGAAGGGCCAGGTTGGTTCGGCGCGGCGGAAATTGAAATTGAGACAGTTGTGGGCGTGCAGGTCCCCCGGCACTCGCGGCGTGCCATGCCGAGCCAGATATGCCGGTGAGGCGACGATCACGCGGCGGTTGTTGCCCAGACGGCGAGCATTGAGCGAGCTGTCCGGCAGAAGCCCGAAGCGAATGCCGACATCGGCCTCGCCGGCGGCGATGTCTACTACGGTATCGGTCAGGTTGATATCCACCAAAATCTCCGGGTAGCGCGCGCTGAACTCGCCCAGTAATGGCACCACGCAGAGGCGCCCGTGGGAGAGCGAGGCGCTGACTCGCAATCGTCCCCGCGGTGCACCCAGATCGGCGATCGCCTGCTCGGCTTCGTCGAGATCGGTGAGAATGCGCCGCGCTGCCTGCAGATAAGCGTTGCCTTCCGCAGTGATGGTGAGATCCCGGGTGGAGCGCAGTAACAGGCGCACGCCGAGTCGCGCTTCGATTCGGTCGACCGTGCGGCTCACCGCCGAAGGGGTTAGACCGAGCTGTCGCCCCGCCGCCGAGAAGCTGCCCGCCGATGCTACCGCCACGAACACCTCCAGTGCCCGGGTTCGATCGTTCGGCGAGAGTGCCTTTGCATCCATATCAAAACTCCTTGGCCCCGTAGGCGGCTACACACGGTCGAGAATGGCTTTTACCTTTGCCTAAACATCAATCAAGGAAAGCCGACATGCAACATTCTCGCTTGCGCGTTTCGCCGATTCATGAGGTCTCCGGGGCCGAATTCGCGCGTTCTTTGCGCGACACGTCCACTCGACTGAACAGGAGGGGCGCGGCATGAAACTCAATCCTCCTCTTCTGGCGCTGGCCACTGGCGCCTTTGCCATTGGCGTCTCCGAATTCTCGCCAATGGGCCTGCTGCCGATGATCGCCAGCGACCTCGGTGTCTCGATTCCCTACGCAGGGTTGCTGATCAGCGCCTACGCCATCGGCGTGATGCTGGGGGCGCCGCTGATGACGTTGACCACCGGCTGGATGCGGCGGCGCACGCTGCTTATCGGTCTCTCCGCCATCTTCACCCTAGGCAATCTGCTCGCGGCGCTGGCGCCGAACTACGCCATGCTGCTCATCGCGCGGCTTGCTACCTCGCTTAATCATGGCGCCTTTTTCGGTGTCGGCGCGGTGGTCGCCGCTAGTCTAGTGCCGCCCGGGCGCGGGGCGAGCGCGGTGGCGGCCATGTTCACCGGACTGACTGTGGCCACTGTGGTGGGAGTGCCGCTGGCGACCTGGGCGGGCGAGCAGTTAGGCTGGCGCGCGCCTTTCTGGGCCATCACCGCGCTCGGGTTGAGCACCATGGTGGCACTGCGGCTGACGCTGCCCGACCGTCCAGCCCCGGCTGGTGGCGGGGCATTGGCGGAGCTCAAGGTGTTGGGTCGGGCCCCGGTACTGACGGCACTGGCGCTCACCGTACTCGGGGCCAGTGCGATGTTCACAGTCTACACCTACATCGTGCCGATTCTGCAGGTTGAAACCGGCGCTTCGATCGGCTTGGTGACCATACTGCTGGTGGTCTATGGCCTGGGGCTGACGGTCGGCAACTGGGTGGGGGGACGCGCAGCGGATCGCTCGGTGGATCGCACGCTGATCGTAACGCTGGCGGGCTTGAGTCTGGTGCTGATCGCCCTGGCGCTATTGATGCCGTTCAGCGTGCCGACGAGCGTGTTGATCTTTCTATGGGGTGTGGCCAGCTTCGCCATCGTGCCGCCGCTGCAGGTACGGGTGATCGCCGCCGCCGGCGACGCACCTAACCTGGCCTCGGCGGTCAATATCGGCGCCTTCAATCTCGGCAATGCGGTGGGCGCGGCCTTGGGGGGGGCGGTCATCGCGGCTGGACTGGGCTATCCTGCGGTGCCAGCGGCGGGTGCGGTGATGTCCGCGCTGGCATTGATGGCGGTGTTGCTCGCCGCCCGAGAGCGTGGCGGTGAAGCTGCGGCGTGCGGGTAGGCGTGTAGCGGTGAAACCCATTGCAGTGGGGTGGTGTGGAAGAACACCGCGCCGCTGCGCTTCTTCTGGAGGCTCGGAGCGCTGTCGGCGAATGCCGGTCAGTGCTGTCGATTGGGTCTCAGACGCCCGCTTTCTGCAGACGCGCGTAGAAGAAACCGTCGTGACCTTCGATGCGCGGTAGCAACTGGCGCCCGGCGCCGGCGGGGCGACCCCAGTCGACATCGAGCTCGTCGGCACTGGCATCCGGCGTGCGCGCGAGGAAGGCCGCGATTTGATCCATGTTCTCTTCGGGCATCACCGAGCAGGTGGCGTAGAGCAACGTGCCGCCGGGGGCGAGAGTCGTCCACAGCGTGTCGAGCAGGCGCGCCTGCAGCGCGGCGAGTTCGCGGATATCGCGGGGGCGGCGCAGGCGCTTGATGTCCGGATGGCGGCGTATGACCCCGGTGCCCGAACAGGGCGCATCGAGCAGTACGGCATCGAAGGCCTGGCCATCCCACCAGTCGAGACGGCTGGCATCGGCGGTCAAGGTAGTGGCCTCGAGCCCCAGACGCGCCAGCGTAGCGTCGACGCGGGCGAGCCGTTCAGCGTCGCTGTCCAGGGCGGTGAGCGCGAGATCGAAGGCTTCGAGAAGATGCGCGGTCTTGCCGCCGGGGGCGCTGCAGGCATCCAGCACGCGAGCCCCGGGCGTCGTGGACAAGGCCGGTTCGAGCAGCGGTGCGGTCAGTTGCGCGGCTTCGTCCTGCACGCTCACCGCGCCTTCTTCGAAGCCGGGCAGGGCGCGCACATCGCAGGCTTCATGCAGGGTCACGCCCTCCGCCGCGTATGGCGTAGGATCGGCGGCCAGGCCGGCGTCGCGTAGGCGGGCCAGGTACGCCTCGCGATCCCCATGGCGGCGATTGACCCGCAGCGTCATGGGGCCAGGCTGGTTGTTGGCCTCGGCCAGTTCGCGCCAGTCGTCGGGCCAGGCCTCGCGCCAACGCGTGAGCATCCATTCGGGATGCAACAGCGCGATGCTGGGGTCGCGGTCGACCTGCTCTTGAAGTGCCTGAGTATCGCGCTGAAAGCGGCGCAGGCAGCCATTGAGAACGCGCGTGGCCCAGCCCTTGCCCAGCGCGCGGGCAGCGCCGGCGGTTTCGCCCACGGCGGCGTGCGCGGGCACACGCATATACAAGAGCTGATAGAGGCCGAGCAGCAACAGCGCCTGGACGTCCTGATCGCGGCGCTTGAAGGACTGACGCAGCAGGAGCTTGGACAGCGCCTCGAGGCGCGGCAGCGTGCGGCAGACACCGAAGCACAGCGCCTTGGCGAGGCCACGGTCACGCCCCTCGATCCCGGCGGATTCCAGGGTGCTATCCAGGGCGTTCAGCGAGCCCTTGCCGTCGAGCACGGGGGCCAGGGCGGAGGCGCAGACGGCGCGAATGTCGGGGGTACTCATGAGTTGGTCTCCTGACCCAGTCGCTGTCCCGCTGCGAAACGCTCGCCACGGGCATTGAGCAGATCGCGCACCGCGAGCGGCTTGCCGCTGGGCAACTGGGCGCGAGTGATGTGCAGCACCTGGGTGCCGTCGGGGCCGCAGGCGATGCGCAGGGCATCCGCAGCGCTCTCCAGCAGCGTGCCGGGGGTCGCAGCGGTACCGCTTTCGGTGCCGGACTCGGCCAGCCACAGACGTAGCGGCTCGCCGGCGAGACGCGTCCAGGCCACCGGCCAGGGATTGAAGGCGCGCACGCGGGCGGCGAGTTCGGCGGCAGGGCGCGTGAAATCGAGCTCGGCCTCGGCCTTGCTGAGCTTGGTGGCGTAGGTGACGCCCTCCGCCGGTTGAGGCGTGGCGGTCAGCCCGGTGTCTGCCAGGGCATCGAGCGCCTCGACGATGGCCTTTCCGCCCAACGCGGCAAGGCGGTCGTGCAGCTCGCCGCCGGTGGTCGTCGCGGTGATCGGCGTGTCGCGTACCAGCAGCATATCGCCGGTATCGAGGCCGGCATCCATCTGCATGATGGTCACCCCGCTTCGCGTGTCGCCGGCTTCAATGGCGCGCTGAATGGGCGCCGCGCCGCGCCAACGGGGCAACAACGAAGCATGCACGTTGAGGCATCCCAGGCGCGGGATATCGAGCACCGCTTGCGGGAGTATCAAGCCATAGGCGACGACGACCAGCACGTCGGCGTCGCAGTCGGCGAGTGCCTGCCGGGCGGCGGCGTCCTTGAGCGTGGTGGGCTGATGGACGGGGAGATCGTGTTCGAGCGCCAGCGTCTTGACCGGGCTGGGCGTGAGCTTGCGCCCGCGTCCCGCGCCACGGTCGGGCTGGGTATGCACCGAGACCACCTCATGGCGGCTTTCGAGCAGCGCCGCGAGGCTGGCGGCAGCGAAATCGGGCGTACCGGCGAATGCGACGCGCAGGGATTGGGACATCGGGCGGACTTCCGTAACGGCTTGCGTGTTCGTTCAATACCACGGGCCGGCGAGTGCCGGCCCGTTTGGCGAGTGCTAGGCGAGAGAGAGGCGTGGCCTCAGGCGTCCTGCATGGTCTTGTGGCGTTTCTGCATCTTTTTCATGATTCGATCACGCTTGAGCGGCGAGAGATAGTCGACGAACAGCGTGCCTTCGAGATGATCGCACTCATGCTGGATGCAGTGCGCGAGCAGGCCGTCGGCCTCCAGCTCGTAGGGTGTGCCATCGCGATCCAGTGCCTTGAGCGACACCCGCAATGCGCGCGGTACCTCGGCGTAATGGTCGGGGATCGACAGGCAGCCTTCCTGCATGGGCTCGCGCTCGTCGCCCAGCGGGGTGTATTGGGGATTGATCAGTACGCGGGGTTGCGAGCGATCACTGCTGACGTCCATGACGATGACGCGGCGATGCACGTCGACCTGGGTCGCAGCCAGGCCGATGCCTTCGGCGTCGTACATGGTGTCGAGCATGTCGTCGACCAGCGTACGGATCTCGTCGTCGACGGTCTCGACGGGCGCCGCCTTGTTGCGCAGGCGCCTATCGGGAAATTCGAGAATGGTCAGCTTGGCCATGGCGTTAAGAAAACCGTTATGCTGTCACGTGAAATTTGTCCGCTAGTGTAATGCGCCGCCGGCGGGAACGGAACCGAAAGGGCGCCGATGTCCCCCGATAGCGAACGGCTATGCGGAGCGCTGCCAGTAGCGTGAAGCGGGCGGCGGAACATATGAAAAGTATAGCAGTGCGGCCTGACGCATGCCGAGGGCTGAAAGCATCGGCTGGCATGCCAACGTGCGAGCAATCAGAAGAAGAGACGATCATGCAGGCAGGATATGGCGGGAGCGCTGCTGGGTGGCGGCGCGGCGGTAGACTGTTGGGGCTCGGGCTGGCGCTGGTGGGCGTTGTCGGCACGGTATCCATCGCTGAGGGGCGCGATGAACCACAGGAGGTCGTGCATCTGTCCCCACGTGTGCGTGAAGTGCCGCCGAGCGAGGCGGCTCCTGCCATCAAGCGCCAGACGGTAGCCCCCTTCCTGAATGAATATCGCTTCATCGACTCTCGCGCCACGCTGGACGATACGCCCTACGTCGTCGCGGGCGAAGAGGGGCATCAGTTGATCGGCAGCGGCGACCGCATTTATGTCCGTGCAGGAGAGGAAGCCGCGCGCTCGCATGACGTACGGCGTGTCATCTATCGTCCTGGCACGGTCTATCACGACCCGCAAAGCGAGGCGCTTCTGGGCATCGAGCTGCGCGCCGTGGGCGAGGCCCGTTGGGTGAGGCGCGAAGGCGATCTGGATATCTTCGAAGTGCGCAAGGCACGTCAGGAAATACGCCCCGGCGATCGCCTGCTGCCATATCGCGAAGAACCCCTCTCACTGGCGTTTGCTCCGCGTATTCCCGAGCATGCCGTCGATGGCCAGATTCTGGGCGTGCCCGAAGGCGTGAACTATGTCGGCCGGCACACCATCGTGGCGCTCGATTTGGGACGTACGCAGGGCATCACGCTAGGTACCGTATTGGCCCTGGATGCCGCGCCGACGCAGGTGAACGACCCGCTCGAGGGCGACACAGTGTCTCTGGCGGGTGAGCCCGGCGGTCTGGCGATGGTATTCGAGAGCTTCGCGCGGGTCAGCTACGCGCTGGTCATGGAAGCCTCGCGGCCGCTGGAAGTGGGCGATGGCGTAAGCACGCCCAAGCGAAGTGTGTTGACGTCATTGAAAGCACGGTGAGGAAGGCGCGCATGATGACAGCGAGAGAATGGTGTGCCCTGGCGCACCTGCCGAAACTCGGCGCGCGGCGTCTGGCGGTCATCCGCCGTGAGCTGGTCGCGCAAGGCTTGGCCGATGACTGGCCCGAGGCCTGGCTGGCGGCGATACCCGCCGGACCGCGCGACACGCTGCGGCACTGGCTGGATCACCCGGCAAAGAGCCCTTTGGAGGCGCCGGTTGCGGCGGCCTTGGCGTGGGAAGCGAGCCAGCCAGCGCATCATCTCTTGTATCCCGGCCATCCGGCCTGGCCCGCCTTGCTCGATGAAATCGTCGATCCGCCGGCGCTGTTATGGGCCAAGGGCGACTTGGCTGCCCTCGACCTGCCGGGCTTGGCCATGGTCGGCACACGGCGCCCGACCCGTGAAGGCAGCGACAACGCGGCCTTCTTCTCCCGTGAACTCGTGGAGGCGGGCTTCGGCATCGTCAGCGGCATGGCGCTGGGGGTCGACGGCGTGGCCCAGCGCGCGGCGCTGGATGCCGGCGGGCGTAGCGTGGCGGTGCTCGGCTGCGGCGTGGATGTGATCTACCCGCCTCGCCATGCCGGCTTGTATCGCCGCCTACTCGACGAAGGCGGCCTGCTGCTCTCCGAGCATCCCGCCGAGACGCGGGCGCATGCACGCTATTTTCCGCGCCGCAACCGCATCATCACCGGGCTGTCGCTGGGCGTGCTGGTGGTCGAGGCGGCCGAAAAGAGCGGTTCGCTGGTCAGCGCGCGCCTGGCGATGGAACAGAACCGCGAGGTCTTCGCGATTCCCGGCTCGCTGCACAACGTGCAGGCGCGCGGCAATTTAGGGCTGATCCGCGACGGCGCCTGCCTGGTGCTTGGACGCGACGATATTCTCGAGCAGCTCGGTCATTGGCAGGCGTTGAATGCGGCGCCGTCCGAGGCCGATACTGCGGCGGCGCCGGCGCGTGCAGAGCCACCGACGCCCTCCGATGTGCCCCCCCAGGATCCGTTACTGGCGCTGTTGGACACGGCCCCCACGCCGCTCGACGTACTGGTCGAGCGCAGCGAGCTGGACGTCGGCGGTTGCCAGATGCGCCTGCTGGAACTGGAACTCGCCGGCCAGGCCGCGCAGGTGAGTGGGGGGTGGGTGCGCCGCGCCACGCGCTAGGCCTAGGCCTAGGCCTGCGACAGCGTGGCGCGGCGTCTTCCCCCGCGTGCGTGATAAGATGACTGCATCTTGTATTGCCGTGAAGCGAAACCTCTCGCCATGTCAGAGACCTTCGACACTCTCAGTCACGCCGTGGCGGCATTGCGCCGCGGCGCCCTCGTGGCTTATCCCACCGAAGCGGTGTGGGGGCTGGGCTGCGATCCCGATGACGATGCCGCCCTGGGGCGGTTGATCGAACTCAAGCAGCGCGACCCCGCCAAGGGATTGATTCTGATCGCCGGGTCGGTGTCGCAACTGGCGCCCTGGCTGGAAGGGCTCGATGAGGCGCAGCGCGCGCGTCTGGCAGCTCTCCAAACGGTGCCCACCACCTGGCTGGTGCCCGACAACGGCCGTGCGCGTCCGTTGTTGCGCGGCGAGCACGCCACCTTGGCGGTACGCGTCAGTGATCATCCCTTGGTACAGGCGCTGTGCGACGCCTTCGGCGGTCCGCTGGTCTCGACCTCGGCCAATCGCGCCGGCGAGCCACCCGCGATGAGCGCCGACGATATCCGGGCGACTTTCGGTGAGGCGGTGACGCGCGTCGACGGGGCGCTGGGCGGATACGCGCGGCCGAGCACGATCCGTGATCTGGCAAGCGGCGAGGTCCTGCGCGATTGAGGCGTGCCGGTGTGTCGTATGCCTGGCGTCATAGCCGGGCGCTACATGATCAAACCAACCGATAATCCGAGGAGCGTGACGTGGCACACCCCCATCTCGACAAGGTGAAGGAGTATCTACTCGACTTGCAGGAACGTCTCTGTGAAGGCTTGGCCGCCGAAGATGGCGAGCACTTTCGCGAAGACAGCTGGACGCGCGAGTCGGGCGGTGGCGGTCGCTCGCGGGTGATCGAGAACGGTAACGTGTTCGAGAAGGGCGGGGTCAATTTCTCGCATGTCTTCGGCGAACGCCTGCCGGCCTCTGCCTCGGCCGCGCGGCCTGAACTGGCCGGACGCAGCTTCCACGCGGTGGGGGTGTCCTGGGTGCTGCACCCGCATAACCCGCACGTGCCCACCGCGCATGGCAATGTGCGCTTCTTCATCGCCGAGAAAGACGATGCCGATCCCGTCTGGTGGTTCGGCGGCGGTTTCGACCTGACGCCGTTCTATCCGGTGTTCGAGGACGTGGTCCACTGGCACCGCGTAGCCCGCGATACCTGCGCGCCTTTCGGCGACGAGGTGTATCCGCGCTTCAAACAATGGTGCGACGATTATTTTAAGCTTCATCATCGCGGCGAAACGCGCGGCGTCGGCGGGTTGTTCTTCGACGATCTCAACGAGTGGGACTTCGAGCGCTGCTTCGCGTTTCAGCAGGCGGTGGGCGATGCCTTCCTCGAGGCTTATATGCCCATTGTGCAGCGGCGTCGTGAGACGCCTTACGGCGAGCGCGAACGCGACTTCCAGGCGTTCCGGCGCGGGCGTTACGTCGAGTTCAATCTGGTCTGGGATCGCGGCACCCTGTTCGGGCTGCAAAGCGGTGGGCGCACCGAGTCGATCCTGATGTCGATGCCGCCGCTGGCCCAGTGGCAGTATTGCTGGACGCCCGAACCGGGCAGCGATGAGGCCCGCCTGGGCGATGAATTTCTGCACCCGCGTGAATGGCTCGAGGAGGCCGAGGCATGAGCGATCGTTATTGTGTTTTCGGGCATCCCGTCGGGCACTCGCGCTCGCCGCGTATCCATGCGCTGTTCGCCGAGCAGTGTGGGCAGGCCATGAGTTACGAGGCCATCGAGGCGCCGCGCGAGGACTTCGCGGGCGCCTGGCAGGCCTTCGTGGCCGCTGGCGGATGTGGCGCCAATGTCACCGTGCCGTTCAAGGAGGAGGGGTATCGCGTGGCGGATGTGCTCAGCCAGCGTGCTCGCCGGGCCGGGGCCGTCAATACGCTGATACATGGCCGCGACGGGCGCACCTATGCCGATACCACCGATGGCGTGGGGTTGGTGCGTGATCTCGAGGCGCACGGCGTGACGCTCGACGACGCGCGGATTCTCGTGCTCGGCGCGGGCGGGGCCGTGCGTGGCGTGCTCGATCCGTTGCTGGCGGCAGGACCACGAGCATTACACATCGCCAACCGTACGGCCGAGAAAGCCGTCAGCCTGGCCGCCGACTTTCACCCGCAAGAACGTGGGCAGCATCAAGCGCGCGTGACGGGTAGCGGTTATGACGCCTTGGAAGGATCCTTCGATGTGGTCATCAACGGCACCAGTGCCTCGCTGGGCGGCGAGCTGCCGCCCCTGCCGGAGACGCTATTGGCGGCTGAGGGTGTAGCCTACGATATGATGTACGCCGCCGATCCGACCGTCTTCTTGCAATGGGCGAGCGCGCGTGGCGCGCGCACGATCGATGGTCTGGGCATGTTGGTCGAGCAGGCCGCCGAGTCGTTCTTTTTGTGGCGGCACGTGCGCCCCGACACCGCGCCAGTACGCGATACGCTACGCCGCGAGCTGTGACGGCCGTGCGCTACCGGCCCGTGTACGCAGACGCCGCCTTTCAGAGGCGGCGTCTCGCTTTTCAGAAGGCGATCAGCGTTGACAATTGGGGCGCTTGCCGTCGGCCTGGGCCTGTTCGTATAGCGGGGTGGCTTCGTCCAGACGATCTCGCAAGCCTTGAATGCGTGACTGGTTGCTGGGGTGGGTAGAGAGCCACTCCGGCGGCGCGCCCTGGCTTTGCGAGGCCATGTTCTGCCATAGATTGATGCTGGCACTGGGATTGAAGCCGGCTTCCGCCATCAAGTCCAGGCCGATCTGGTCGGCTTCCGACTCATGCTTGCGCGAGAAGGGCAGGATCACGCCATACTGGGCGCCTGCGCCGAGAAGCCCCATGAGCTGCTCGCCGGCGGCGCCTTCGAGTCCCGCAGCCGATTGCAGGATCGAGAGCCCGGTCTGCGTGGCGGCTTGTGTCGAGACGCGCTCGTTGGCGTGATGCGCGAGGACGTGGCCCACCTCGTGACCGATGACGGCGGCCAGTTGATCCTGGTTCTCGGCGACATCCAGCAAGCCGCTATTGACCCCGATGTAGCCTCCGGGCAGCGCGAAGGCGTTGGCCGAGTCATCCTCGAAGACCTTGACCTCCCAGTCATCGACCTGCGCATCGGCAGGCACTTCGGCGGTGATGGCATCGGCCACGCACTGCACGTAGTCATGCTTGGCGCCGCCGACCTCGGGTAACTCCTTCTGGTACTCGGTGAAGCTTTGCTGCCCCATCTGCTCGAGCTCATCGTTGGAAAACAGGGCCAACTGGTTCCGACCCAGGGGCGAAGTGCTGCAGGCGGCAAGTGTGAGGCCGACCATGGCGATGGCGAGCGGCGTGCGTAGGCGAGACGGCAACGTCCTTTGCATGAGAATCTCCTGATGGGTTCTGGACCCGGCAACCAAACGGCTCCAAGATACCCTGATGCCCCGTTGGGTCAACCAGCGATATACAGGCGGAGTTCTGGAATCAACAGTGATAGGAGGATAAGGATGGACGCCGAGCTAGCGCAACGCTTGCACAAGGTGCTGGATCGGGTCGAGGCATGGTTGCCGCCGGAACCCGCGGCTGTCGATTGGTCGCGTGACGCGGCGGCGATCTGGCAGCGTAACGCGTTGGGCGGTCAATTGATTCCGGTGGCCGCGCGCGATGACGTCGGCATGGACGATCTGGTCGGTGTCGAGCGCCAGAAGACGGCGCTGCTGAACAACACGCGCGCCTTCCTGCACGGGCGCCCGGCGAATCATGCGCTGCTCTGGGGTGCACGCGGCAGTGGCAAGTCGTCGATGGTGCGGGCCTTGCTCAACACGCTGGCGCCAGACGGGCTGCGCTTGATTCAGGTCGACCGCCACGACCTGGTCGGTCTGCCAGGGTTGGTGCAGCGGCTGCGCGGCTCGACGCATCGCTTCATCGTGTACTGCGACGATCTCTCCTTCGAAGGCCACGACGACGCTTATAAAGCCCTCAAGAGCGTGCTCGATGGTACCTTGACCGGCCCGCCCGAGAACGTATTGCTGTATGCGACGTCCAACCGTCGCCACTTGTTGCCCGAGTCGCTCGCCGACAATCAGGACACGCGGTTGGTCGACGGCGAACTCCATCATGGCGACGCCGTGGAGGAGCGCATCTCGCTCTCCGACCGTTTCGGGCTGTGGCTGGCCTTTCATCCTTTCAATCAGGATGCGTATCTGACGGCGTGCCGGCATTGGGTACACTACCTGGGTGGCGATGCCGCCTGGAGCGATGCGGCTCGCGAGGACGCGGTGCGCTTTGCCACCCTGCGCGGGGTGAGAAGCGGACGTGCCGCCTGGCAGTTTGCCTGCCAGTGGGTGGGTGCGATGCATGAGGCGCAAGAGTCGTAATATTCAGTGCTGCGAGGCGTACATACGGTCAGGGAGAGAGCGATATGCAAGACAGCGAACGCAGTCGGCGCCTCGAGGCATTACGCGCGCAATACGTCGAGAGATTGCATGACGACGTGCAGGCGGTGATGGCGCAAGTCGAGGAGATGAGTACCCGCGAAAATGCGGCGGCGGCGGTGGAACTGGAGACGGTCTGCGAGGCTCTGCAACGTATCGCGGATTCCGCCGGCAGCTTCGGCTATGACGCCTTGAGCGACACATGCGCGGAGGTGGCATGCCAGGTCCGCCAGTGGCTTGATGGAGAAGTGCTGCCCGCCCCGTATACGCTGGCGGCGCTGCAATCGCGCCTGCAACACGGAGCACAGCAACTGCCCAATCTCGAGGAACTGCTCCCCGCACATGCCGCGCCGGGCCAGCGAGGTGCCGCGGCGGTGCGTGTTGCCCTACTCGGCGATGAGCCGCAACGGCGAAGCGAGCTGGGCGAGGCCTTGAGCGCGTTGGGATATGAATGTCATGGGTACGCCATGTGCGACGTCGAGGCCCTCATGGCATGGTGCCCCGAGGCTGTATTGATCGACGAACGTAGCGTGCCGCGTTCTCGTTGGAGCGTCTGGTGGGTCGAATGGCCCTCTTCGCCGCACCTGCTGGTCTTTGGCGATGAGGACGATTTTACGGCACGACTCTCGGCGATTCGTCATGGTGCGGTGGGGTATTTCGTTCCTCCTCTGGACGCTTCGTCGATCGGCAAGTGTCTGGATCGCCTGGTGTCCAGCCCTACACCGGAACCGCTGCGCGTGCTGATCGTCGATGACGATATCGAGTTGGCCGAACATTACCATCTCGTGCTGGACGGCGCGGGGATCGATTCATGGATGGTCAACGTGCCGGCCGAGACGCTGGTCGCACTGCGCGATTATCGTCCCGATCTGGCCTTGGTGGACACGCGCTTGCCCACCTGCACGGGACGTGAAATGGCCCGTGTAATGCGCCTCGACGATGCCTGGCGGGACTTGCCCGTGGTGTATCTGGCGGCCGGCGATGACGTGCGCGAGCAGGCCCTGACGCGTAGCGGCGATGTTTTTCTCGGCAAGCCGGTGGATGACGACGCCCTGGTGGCCACGGTCTTGTCACATGCCCATCGCGCGCGTGACTCGCGGCGTTGGGTAGCGCGCGATGGCTTGACCGGCGTGCTCGCCCACGCCGCCTTGCAGGAGTTGCTGGAAGTTGAATTCGCCCGCGCGCAGCGTAGCGGTACGCCGACGAGCCTGGCGCTGATCGATATCGATCATGTGGGGGCGTTGAATGCCCTCCATGGGTATGCCAGCGGCGACGACGTGATCCGCCTTCTGGCAGAACACCTGACGCAGCAGCTACGTTTCATCGACCATGTGGGACGTTACGTCGACGGGGCATTTTGTGTGGTGTTGCCGCACTGCAGTCCCGAGGATGCACAGCGCGCGATCGAGCGCATACGCCTGCAGTTCCAATCGCAGACGCAAACGCTCAACGGCTGCAGCGATATCGATGTGACGTTTTCCGCTGGGGTGGCGGGCCTGCACGATGCATCCAGCGTCGAGGCGGGGCTCGACGCCGTCGATCAAAGGCTCTACCGCGCCAAGCTGGCAGGGCGCAATCGTGTGCTTGGGGATGGCGATGCGTGACGCGCCTCAACGGCGATTCTTGCGCGCCTCACGCGTGCGGTTCAGTTCGCGTTTCTTGGCTTTCTCGCGGTCGCTGGCGCCGGCGTTGTCGTCGTAGGGGTTGTCGCCCGAGCGGAATTCGAAGCGCATCGGCGTGCCGCGTACCTTGAGCACCTTGCGGAAGGTATTGATCAGATAGCGCTTGTACGCCTCGGGCAGTGAGCCGGTCTGATTGCCGTGGACCACGATGATGGGCGGGTTACTGCCGCCCTGGTGGGCCATGCGCAACTTGATGCGGCGGCCGTGGACCAGCGGCGGCTGATGCTCGCTCACCGCATCCTGCAACAGGGTGGTCAGGCGATTGGTCGACCAGTGACTGTTGGCCGAGTCGAAGGCCCGCGTGATGGAGGGGTAAAGATCGCCCACCGCTGTGCCGTGCAGCGCGGAGATAAAGTGCATCTCGGCATAATCGGCGAAGCCCAGGCGACGTTTGACCTCCGTGCGCATCTTGTCCTTCGCCTCTTGCTCGAGGCCATCCCATTTGTTGACCGCCAGTACCAGCGCGCGCCCGCTGCTCAAGACATAGTCGAGCAGGTGCAAGTCCTGTTCGACCAGGCCGCTACGCGCGTCGAGCACCATGACCGCCACATGGCAGTCCTTGATGGCTTCGAGTGTCTTGATGATCGAGAACTTCTCGGTGGTTTCCTTGACGTTCTTGCGTCGCCGCACGCCGGCGGTGTCGACCAGCACATAGGGTTTGCCACGTCGTTCGAAGGGGATCTCGATGGCATCGCGCGTGGTGCCGGCCTCGTCGAAGACGACGACGCGTTCTTCGCCCAGCAGACGGTTGACCAATGTCGATTTACCGACATTGGGACGCCCGATGATTCCGATGCGAATGCCGTTGCTGATATCCGGCGGCGCGGCGTTGGCCTCGCGCGGGGGAAAGGGCTCCAGTACCTCATCGATCAAGGCGGTGACGTTGCGCCCATGCGCGGCAGCAATCGGATGCGGGTCGCCCAGGCCGAGCTGCCAGAAGTCCGCCGAAGCCGAGTGCTCTTCGAGGCCGTCGGTCTTGTTGACGACTAGCCAGGTCTTCTTCTGATTGACGCGCAGATGATTGGCGATGGCCTCGTCGGCGGCGCTGAGACCGCTACGCCCGTCGACCATGAACAGCACGATGTCGGCTTCGTCGATGGCCAGCAGCGACTGCTCGGCCATGGCGGCATCGATGCCTTCTTCATTGCCGCTGATGCCGCCGGTGTCGATGACCGTGTAGGTCTTGTCGCCGAGTACGCCGTTGCCGTACTTGCGGTCACGGGTAAGGCCGGCATAGTCGGCGACCAGCGCGTCGCGCGTGCGGGTCAGGCGATTGAAGAGGGTCGATTTGCCGACATTGGGTCGGCCTACCAGGGCGATGACAGGATTCATGTTGTCTCGTAAACCGGCGCACAAAAGCGTTGAGTGAAGCTGGACATGCGACGTAGTCGCTTCAAGGAAGGCATGACGCAGGCGTCATGCTGGCGTGGCGTGATTCTAGCATTGCTGATCGGTAAGGGCCCACAAATGAGGCGGGCACCCCGATGTGAGGTGCCCGCTGACAAGCCATGAGGGCGAGCCGCTCAATCGCTTTTTTCGTCGATATCGTAGGCCGCCAGTTCGCCGTCGTTGGCGAGGGTGTAAAGGCGCTTGTCGTCGGCCAGCAACGGCAGGCTGATGCCATCGCCGCCGAGTTCCGTGCGACCTACGACTTCCCCATCGCTGGCGTTGAGCAGATGGACATAACCCTGATAGTCACCCAGCGCCAGCTTGCCGTCGACGAAGGTGGGCGCGGTCAAGTCGCGGCCTTCTAGGGCGTCGGATTCCCACAGCACGCTGCCACTATCGACGTCGAGCGCCAGGACATGGCTGGCTTCGTTGACGGTGAAGAGGTAATTGCCGACGCGCAGCGGAGTCAGATAACTGGACTCGTCGCGTGACCAGAGGACTTCGCCGCTGGTGGCTTCCAGCGCCATGACGCGGCCGTTGTAGCTGGTCACGAACAGGCGGCCGTCCTGAGACAGTACTGGCTGACCGTCGAGATCGACGAGCTGTTCCACTTCGGTGCGCCCCTGCGGCACGGCGACGCGCATGTCCCACAGCGGTTGGCCGCTACGGTTGTCGAGTGTCACCAGACGGCCATTGGAGAAGCCGACGAATGAAACCGGCTCGATGACACGCGGCGTTCCCGTGCCGTGCAGGGTCAGCGAAGGCTGGCTGCTGCTATAGGTCCATTCTTCTTCCCCGGAGGCGCGATCCAGGGCGGTCACCGTGCCGTCGACACTCTGCACCACGACCAGATTGCTGTTGACCTGGGGGGTGGCCAATACTTCGCTGGAGACCCTGGAACGCCAGGCTTCGCTGCCGTCCTCGCGGTCGATGGCGACGACGGAGCCGTTGCGCGTGCCAGCGTACAAATTCGTGCCATCGCGGGACATGCCGCTGGACAGCGGGGTGTCGAAGCGTACTTCCCATTGGGTGTCGCCGTTATCGGCGTCGAGCGCGCGCAACAGGCCGCTTTCATCGGCGGCATAGAGAGTGCCGTCGGCGAGCAGGGGCATCAGGGGATAACGTGCCCGTCCCAGGCCGTCGCCGACGGAGGTGGACCAACGCTCGTCGAATGTCGCCGAGGCTGAGAAGTCCTTGAGTTCCTTGGGCGGATACTGCGGCTCGACGTCGCCGGCACAGCCTACCAGCAAGGTGGACAGGGTAAGCGCGGCCGGTAACAGTAAATGGTTCAATTTCATCAGCTGGCGTCCTCTACACCGAGATTGTCTAGCTTGAGCCGCACGCCGGAAAGCGATTGATCCTGCTCTTCGGCGCGGGCGAGCGCGTCCTGATAGGCCTGACGCGCCTCATCGGGTTGGTCTACAGCGGCGTGGGCATCGCCGCTGATCTCGGCGGCTTGCGCCTCGAGCGTGGTGGGGATCTCGCCCTCGAGCGTGGTCAGGGCGCCTTCGGCGTTGTCCAGGGCGATCTGCACGCGTGCCAGGTTGAGGCGCGCGAGACCGCTGAGATAAGCATGTTCGCTGCCATCGATGAAGGACGACAGTGTATCGCGGGCACCTTCCAGGTCATCGGCGTCGACCGCCAGGCGGGCACGCATCAACTCGGCAAGCTCGGCGTACAGGGTGCCGCCATGCTCGCTTTCCAAGCCATCGATCATGCTCGTGGCCTGTTCGCGTTGCGCATCACTCATCTGCGGTTGCTGCATCAGCATCGTGAGCTGCTGGTAGCGTTGCGAGGCTGCCTCCGCTTGAGAGGTCTGGTAATCCTGCCAGGCATGCCAGGCGAAAACGCCAGCGCCGGCCAACACGATGCCGGCGATGATCGCCATGCCGTACTCTTTCCACCAGCGCTTGAGCGTCTCAAGCTGTTCATCTTCGCTAGTAATAAGCTCCGCCACGGGCGGTCTCCTTCAATGGCTGTGCGTACGAAACGGCGCTTCGTTGTTCAAGCTTTGTCCTTCAAGCCTCCGCGAGAAGCGTCTGGAGACGCGCCGTGAGCGCATCGAGGGCCACGCTTTCTTGATCGCGATCTTCACGCAGGAATTTGATCCCTACTTGACCGCTGGCCAGCTCATCCTCGCCGAGTAACAGTGCCATGCGGGCCCCGCTCTTGTCGGCTTTCTTGATCTGGCTCTTGAAACTGCCACCGCCGCAATGCAGTTGCAGATGCATGCCAGGCAGCGCGGTACGCAGGCGTTCGCTCAGCAGCATCGCTTCGCGAATGGCGGCATCGCCCACGGCCGTCAGGTAGACATCGGTGCGCGGTCGCGCGGTCTCGGGGATCAGATCGAGCGTTTCGAGCAACAGGATCAGGCGCTCGACGCCCATGGCAAACCCTACGCCGGGCGTGGGCTTGCCGCCGAGCTGTTCGACGAGATCGTCGTAGCGACCGCCGGCACAGACCGTGCCCTGGCTGCCCAGCGCCTGGGTGGTCCACTCGAACACGGTTCGACTGTAATAGTCCAGCCCCCGCACCAGCCGCGGGTTGATGATGTAATCGATGCCGGCGGCCTCGAGCATGGCGGTGAGCTCGGCGAAGTGAACACGCGATTCTTCGTCGAGGTGATCCATCAAGCGCGGCGCGTCGGCGAGCATCGCCGCCATATCGGGATTCTTGGAGTCCAGGATGCGCAGCGGGTTGGTACTCAGACGGCGCCGGGAATCCTCGTCGAGGACATCGGCATGCGCCTCGAAGTAGGCGACCAGCGCATCGCGGTAGGCGGCTCGGGCTTCGTTGGAGCCCAGCGAGTTGAGTTCCAACTGGACGTGGGGCATCAAGCCGAGCGCTTCCCACAGCCGCGCGCTGAGCAGGATCATCTCGACATCGATGTCCGGCCCGTGCATGCCGTAGGCTTCCACGCCGACCTGGTGGAACTGGCGATAGCGTCCTTTTTGCGGGCGCTCGTGGCGGAACATCGGGCCCTGGTACCACAGGCGCTGGGTCTGGTTGTAAAGCAGACCGTTCTCCAACGCCGCACGCACGCAACTGGCGGTGCCTTCGGGACGCAGCGTGAGGCTATCGCCGTTACGATCCTCGAAGGTGTACATCTCCTTCTCGACGATATCGGTCACTTCGCCGATCGAACGCTTGAAAAGCGTCGTCTGCTCGATGATGGGCGTGCGGATTTCGCTATACCCATAGCGCTGCATGAGATGCTGGATCTGACGCTCGAAGTATTGCCAAACAGGCGACTGCTCCGGTAGCAGATCGTTCATGCCACGGATGGCCTGGATCTTGTTGCTCAATGCTGACTCCTGAACCGGTACGGGGCGCGCGAGCGGCGCATTATGCCTCGCGGGCGATGGTATCGCGTTCGCGGGCCTCTTTTTCGCGGACCTTATCGCGGATCAGCGCTTCCAGGTCGTCGACCAAGTGGTCGTTGCGAAGCTTGCTGGCCGGCTTGCCGTCGATGTAGACAAGGTTGGCCGGATCGCCGCCGGTAAGGCCGATATCGCTTTCCTTGGCCTCGCCGGGGCCATTGACCACGCAGCCGATAACCGAGACATCGAGCGGCGTCATGATGTCGTCGAGGCGTTCCTCGAGGGCGTTCATGGTGCCGATGACGTCGAAATTCTGGCGCGAGCAACTCGGACAGGCGACGAAGTTGATGCCTTTGGAGCGCAGGCGCAGGCTCTTGAGCATGTCGTAGCCGACCTTGATTTCCTCGACGGGATCGGCCGCCAGCGAGACGCGGATGGTGTCGCCGATGCCTTCCATCAACAGCATGCCCAGTCCGATCGAGGACTTCACGGTACCCGAGCGCAAGCCACCGGCCTCGGTGATGCCCAGGTGCAGAGGCTGGTCGATACGCTGCGCGAGCTGGCGATAGGCAGCCACCGCCATGAACACGTCGGAAGCCTTGACGCTGACCTTGAAGTCCTGGAAGTCGAGGCGGTCGAGATGCTCGATATGCCGCATGGCGGATTCGACCAGCGCTTCTGGCGTCGGTTCGCCGTATTTTTTCTGCAGATCCTTTTCCAGCGATCCGGCGTTGACGCCGATGCGGATTGGAATGCCATGTTCGCGGGCGGCATCGACCACCGCACGCACGCGGTCTTCGCGGCCGATGTTGCCGGGATTGATGCGCAGGCAGTCGACGCCCAGTTCCGCCACGCGCAGGGCGATCCGGTAGTCGAAGTGAATATCGGCAACCAGGGGGACCGCGACCTCGCGCTTGATCTGGCCGAAGGCCTCGGCGGCCTCCATGGTGGGCACCGAGACGCGCACGATGTCCGCTCCCGCAGCCTCGAGCTGGCGGATCTGCGCCACAGTGGCGGCGACGTCCAGGGTGTCGGTGTTGGTCATGCTTTGAACGGCGATGGGCGCGCCACCACCGACGGGGACATTCCCGACATGAATCTGGCGTGACTTGCGTCGTTGAATCGGAGATTGCATATGCATGGGCGTATCACTCTCCCAAGGTGAAGCGGGCGACGTTGTTGCCGCCGGTATGCTGGCTCAGGTCGATATCCTCGCCCTGATAGCGAAGCTCGACGCCGGTGGCGTTGCCAATGGTCAGGCGAAACGGCGGCGTGCCTTCTAGCTGGATATCGGTTTCGGGATCTTGCAGTCCTGCCAGCAGGCGTTGATCGTCAGCATCATAGATCTCGGTCCATGACTGCTCGTCGAAGGTCAGTGTCAGGCTATTGGCGCTGTTCGCGCTTGGATTGTCGCTTGCGCTATCGCTATCGTCGTCCTGCGTAGCGGACCTGGCCTCCGACGAGGTGTCGTTGTCGACGACGTTTGCGCCCTGTGCGTCGACATCGTCGCGGTTGGCAGCGTCATCGTTCGAGGTGTCATCAGCGCGCGCATCGTCGCTCTCGACCAGTCCCAGGCTGTCATTCTCGTCGGGCAGCGGCGGCAGGGTGTCCTGTTCGCTCGCGTTGCCCTGCGCGTCCGTGGTGGCCTGCGATGCGTCAGCGTCGCGTTGCGTGTCGTCATTAGCAGCGTCGCGTTGCGTGTCGTCGTTGGCAGCGTCGTTTGCCATGGTCTCGTCTCCGGCGCTGCCTTGGGTGGCGCTATCATTATCCGCGCTTTCCATGGCGGCAGGCTCATCGCCGAGGCCGAAGAACTCGTTGCCCTGACGACTTTGCCACCAGAGCAGCGTCAAGCCGATCAAGCCGACGATGATGAGTAGCGTGACCAATCTGAAGGCCCAGGTGCCGATCCGTGAGGACGGTTGTGAGCGATACGCCGGTGCGGTGACCTTGCGGTCGAGGTCGTCGCGGCCATGCAAGGCGTCGTATTCCTGCGCCACACGCTTGTCGTCGAGTCCCAGCAATTTGGCGTAGGCGCGCAGATAACCCCGTCGATAGGTGGCGATGGGAACTTGATCGTATTGATCTTCTTCCAGACCGGTGACCACGGCGGGTCGGAGGTTGAGCTGATCGGCGACTTCTTCCAGCGATAGACCCTGTCGCTCACGCTCGCGCTTCAGCCGAGTGCCCGGAGGCTCTTGACCCTCGGAAGGAGCGGGGGAGATGTGTTGTTCGTGAGTGTCGCTCATGCCAGAGCATCCTTCTCGAATTCGTGTGGTCGGATCATGCCTCAGGAATCGTCATGCTGCCGATGATAAAAGGCCGCGGCTTCCTCGTCGCCCCGTGCGCGAGCGATTTCGCTCGCCAACTCGAGACTTTCAGGAGTCGCCTCGGTCAAGGTGAAAAAACGCTGCAAGCGTTCCCAGGCACGTTCATCATGACCCTGCGTATGGTCGAGTCTGGCCAGCAGGAGCAGGCTTTGTACATCGCGTGAGTCGGATGCGATGGCCTGTTCCAGCGGACGTCGCGCGGTATCGAGATCGCCTTGCTCGAACCGGCATCGGCCCAGATTGGCAAGCAATTGGGCGCGATTGTCATATGTGGTGTCTTGTGCTGCTTGCTGCAGTTGCGTACAGGCGGCGTCGAGCCTGCCCTCATCGTACAGAAATGCAGCGTAGTTGTTGCGCGCGCGAGTATAATCGTCGTCGGCATCCAACGCACGTTCGAAATATTCTTCGGCGAGTGCTGGCTCGTCCTGACGTTGATAGATGAGCGCCATGCTTTCCAGTGCCCGTGGGTCGTCAGGCCCCAGTTTCAAGGCGTGTTCCAGCGCATCGCGGGCGCGGGTCAAGTTATCGCGCTTGAGATAGGCCAATCCTAGTTCGGTATACGCCGATACCGCTTGGCCGTTATCCGGTGATGCATAGGGGGAATTGCTTTCGACCTGGACGGCGCAACCGCTCAAAAGCCAGACGAGCGACATCGCGGCACTCAACGAGCGGATCGAAGGTGGACGATGGCGGCGCGTCATGGAGCCCTCTCGAAATAATGGCATCAATCGGTGCGATGCGACGGTATTCGTCATCTAGCAGTGTCCCATCAAAGCGCCGCACCTCAGTGAAGTCAAGGCGACGCTCAATCGGCGTCGAGCTGAATGGACTGAATGTAGCGCTCGTGACGCTTGGTACGGTCCTTGACGCGTCCCACCAACTGGCCGCAGGCGGCATCGATATCATCGCCGCGCGTCATGCGTACGGGGGCGGTATGGCCGAGTTCTTCGAGCCATTGCTGAAAGCGCATGACCTGATTGCGTGAAGGCTTCTCGTAGCCCGAGTGCGGGAATGGATTGAAGGGAATCAAGTTGATCTTGCACGGCAGGTCGCCGAGCAGCGTCGCCAGCTCTTGGGCGTGGCGCTGCTGATCGTTGACGTCCTTGATCAGGGTGTACTCGATGGTCAGCATGCGCGTGTCATCGCACTTGGCGAGATAACGGCGGCAAGCATCGAGCAGCGTGGCGATATCATACTTGCGGTTGAGTGGCACCAACTCGTTGCGCAGTTCGTCGTTGGCGGCATGCAGCGAGACCGCCAGGCTCACGTCGAGCTCATCGCCGAGCTTGTCGATCATCGGCACCACACCAGAGGTGGAGAGCGTAACGCGGCGCTTGGAAAGACCGTAACCGTTGTCATCGAGCATGAGTTTCATGGCCGGCACGACGGCATTGTAGTTCATCAGCGGTTCCCCCATGCCCATCATTACCACGTTGGTGACCGGGCGATTGGTGCTGTCTCGACGCGCACCGAAGCTATTGCTGGCCACCCACACCTGGCCGATGACCTCGGCGCTGGTGAGGTTGCGCTGAAAGCCTTGCTTGCCGGTAGAGCAGAAGCTGCAATCCAGCGAGCAGCCTACCTGGGACGATACGCAGAGCGTGCGACGCTTGCCGCCCTCGGCAGGGATCAGCACGGTTTCCACGTAACTGCCGTCCTCGACCTCGAGAACCCACTTGCGTGTGCCATCCTCCGAGGCGCCTTCGTAGACCACGCGTGGACCACGCACCTCGGCGAGCTCCTCGAGGCGCGTGCGTAGCGCCTTCGAGAGATTGGTCATCGACTCGAAGTCGTCGCAGCCTTCGTGGTGAATCCACTTCATCACCTGGGCGGCGCGAAATTTCTTCTCGCCCAATGAGACGAAGAAGGCTTCCATCTCCTCACGCGTTAGGCCGAGAAGGTTGGTACGGGGCATGGCGGTATCGAGGGTCATGGTGGGTCGTACGCTCGGTGGATGGCGGTGCGAGGGCCTTGCGACCCCCGCGGGAAGCGATCAGCGTGCGCAGATCTCTTCGCTGCCGAAGAAGTAAGCGATCTCGCGCTCGGCGGATTCCGGCGAGTCGGAGCCGTGCACGGCGTTGGCGTCGATGGACTGCGCGAAGTCGGCGCGGATGGTGCCGGCCTCGGCTTCCTTGGGATTGGTCGCGCCCATCAGGTCACGGTTGGCGGCGATGGCGTTGTCGCCTTCCAGTACCTGCACGATCACCGGGCCGGAAGTCATGAAGCCGACCAGATCGCCGAAGAAGGAACGCTCCTTGTGCTCGGCGTAGAAGCCCTCGGCCTGGGCCTGGGAAAGCTGGAGCATCTTGGCGGCGACGATCTTGAGGCCGGCTTTCTCGAAGCGGCTTTCGATCTCGCCGATGACGTTCTTGGCGACGGCGTCGGGCTTGATGATGGACAGGGTGCGTTCGTTGGCCATGAGGTCAATGTCTCCGTGACTGAAATCGAGGGTCTTGATCGATACGTCAACGCGCCGCTCGAAGCGACGCGTTGCATGAAACTCGACGGATGTCGAAAAAGCGCGTCATTGTAGCGTGTCGCCGGACCTGGCGCACGCCCGGCGGCTGAGCGCCCTTAGACGCTGAAGCTTTCCCCGCAGCCGCATTCGTCGGTGGCATTGGGATTGTTGAAGCGAAAGTAGCGATTGAGCCCTTCGTTGACGTAGTCAACCTCGGTGCCGTCGAGCATGGTCAACGCCTCCTTGTCGACGAGCACCTTGACGCCGTGATCCTCGAAGGGCACGTCGTTGGCGCCCACCTCGTCGGCGATGTCGAGCACGTAACTGTAGCCCGAGCAGCCGCTGGGCTTGATCGCTACGCGCAGGCCGAGACCATTGCCGCGCTCGGCGAGCACATGCTGGATCTGTTCGGCGGCAGCGGAACTGATACTGATGTTAGCCATATTGACCTCCTTGCTTGGGTCGCGACGCGCGGTGCGGCGACCTCGAATCATTTGCGTAGGGCACCGAGTGCGTGGCGGAGCTCGGCGCTTGCGGTGTCGATGTCCGCTTCGGTCGTGAAGCGGCCGAAACTGAAGCGAATGGACGCCAAGGCGCGAATACGATCGGTACCGATGGCCTTCAATACATAGGATGGCTCGACACTGGCCGAGTTGCACGCCGAGCCGGTCGATACCGCCAGCGCACGCAGCGCCATCAGTAGCGATTCGCCGTCGACGTCGTCGAAAGCCAGGTTGACGATCATGGGTACCGAGACGTCGAGCGCCGTGTTGCAGTGCACGCCTTCGCATGCCTCGAGGCCGTCGAGAAAGCGCTTGCGCAGGGTCAGGCCATGGGCGTGATCGGTTTCTCGCGCGTCGGCGGCCAGGGAGAACGCTTCACCCATGCCTGCTATCTGATGCGTGGGCAGGGTGCCCGAGCGCATGCCGCGCTCGTGACCACCGCCATGGATCAGCGCGTCGAGGTGGATGTCGGGGCTGCGGCGTACATAGAGCGCGCCGACCCCCTTGGGGCCGTAGGTCTTGTGCGCCGACATCGACATCAGGTCGATGCCCATGGCGTTGACATCCAGCGCGATCTTGCCGGTGGCCTGGGCGGCATCGACATGGAAGACCGCGCCGGCGGCGTGGACGACCTCGGCCAGCGCCGCCAGCTCGTGGATGCTGCCCAGCTCGTTGTTGACGGCCATCAACGAGACCAGAACGGTATCCTCGCGCATGGCATCGTTGAGCTGCGTGGGCGTCACGCGGCCATCCGCGCCGGGCGTCAACCAAGTCACCTCGAAGCCCTCGGCCTCGAGCGCTAGGGCGGTATCGACGACGGCCTTGTGTTCGATGCGTGAGGTAACCAAGTGGCGACCGCGCGCGCGGTTGGCACGCATGAAGCCGGTCAGCGCGAGGTTGTCGGCCTCGGTGGCACCGCTGGTCCAGACGATCTCACGCGGGTCAGCGGCGATCAAATCGGCGACTTGGCGGCGCGCGCTTTCCACCGCCTGCTCGGCCAGCCATCCCGGCATGTGGCTACGCGAAGCGGGGTTGGCGTAGACGCCATCAAGTGTCAGGTGACGCGCCATGACCTCCGCGACACGCGGGTCGACGGGGGTAGTGGCGGCATAGTCAAGATACACGGGTGAGGTCATGACGGCTCGTATCGATGATGGCGCTGGCGCCTATTGCTCCGCACGATCATTGCGGGGCAATGCTGATGGTATCGGTGCTGATCGTCTCCGACGCGACGCGCTGCTGACGGGCGGCGATATCGCGGACTTCCTGGCGTTCCACCAGCTCGGCGAGCGTGATGGCATCGAGGAAGCCATGAATCTTGTCCGACAGATCGCACCACAAATGATGCGTCAGGCAGGTATCGCCTTGCTGGCAGTCCGAGAGCCCCTGGCAGCGCGTCGCGTCCACGGATTCGTCCACCGCGCCGATGACCGACGCTACCGAAATGGCGTGGGACGCATGGGCGAGCAAGTAACCGCCGCCCGGGCCACGTACGCTACTGACCAGTTCGGCACGCTTGAGCCGCGCGAACAGCTGTTCCAGATAGGACAGCGAGATCGCCTGGCGTTTGGAAATGTCGGCGAGGCTGATGGGGCCGGCATCGGCATGCAGCGCCAGGTCCAGCATCGCGGTGACGGCGTAGCGTCCCTTGGTCGTCAAGCGCATAAGTCGAGGTGATCGGGCGTCGGTGATGAAGCGATTGACCAGGCAGGTATTCAATCCGCATGGATTTCTTGCCTGAAACGTGCCTGTATTATGGGAAAACCCAGTAATGCGGTCAACCATTCCCGTCGTGGTGCTTCTGGTGGGCCAATGCCCGGCTTTGCTTGTTCACGGCTCCGAGGATGCCACGCAGGATGTTCATCTCCATGCTGTCGATGTGACTGCGCATGAAGAGTCGGCGCAGACGCGCCATCAGCTGACGCGGGTTGTCGGGGTCGTGAAAGTCGATCTCGACCAGCGTTCGCTCGAGATGGTCGAAGAAGCGCTCCAGGTCGTCATGACTGGCCGGCGGGTTGTCCCATTCGACGCCGAACGGTGTGTCCGGGGCGTCGTCCGCGCCCAGCGCCGCCAGCCGACACTCATAGGCTAGCACCTGGACCGCGGCGGCCAGGTTGAGCGAGCTGAAGTCGGGATTGGTGGGGATGTGCACATGGGCATGGCAGCGCTGCAATTCGCCATTGGTCATGCCGCTGTCCTCGCGTCCGAAGACCAGTGCGGCCTGGGCGCCCTCGGGCGCGCACTCTCCGGGGAGACGTTCGCTCAATGCCCGCGGGGTGAGCATGGGCCAGGGCAGATGGCGCACGCGGGCGCTGGCACCGACCACGAAGGTGCAGTCGCCGACGGCCTCCTCGAGCGTGGCATACACTTTGGCATGACTCACCAGGGCATCGGCGCCGGACGCACGGGCATGGGATTCGGCGCCGTACACCTCGCAGCGTGGCGCGACCAGGGCAAGGTCGGCGAGGCCCATGTTGTGCATGGCGCGGGCGGCGCCGCCAATATTGCCGGGATGGCTGGTGCCGATGAGAACGATACGTAGTTTGTCGAGCATGATGATAGGGCGCGCGGCTGAGAAACGAACGGCGAGTCTAGCATGGCTTGAGGCCGTGAAACTTCCCGTCGTGGGCGCCTTCTGCTAGGATGCGCGACGTTCTTTAACAGTTTCCGAGATTCAGGCCCGTATCATGCATCCCATGGTTCAATTCGCACTGCGCGCCGCGCGTAGTGCCGCCGAGCAGTTCGTGCGTGCTCGCGACCGTATCGAAGTTGCGCGTGGCGACAAACAGCTCGATAAGCTGCTGGAAGATACTGCGCGTAACGCCGAAACTCTCATCGACGCGCAGTTTCGTCGCAGTTATCCCCAGCATGGCCTTTCCGGCCGCTATACGGCGCACCGTGATGGCGAAGGCGAGGGCGCCGATTTCCATTGGCGCATCGAGCCGTTCCATGGTTATTCCAACCTGGCCGTGGCATCGCCCAACTTTGCTATATCGATCGTCTGCCTGGTCAAGGGCAAGCCTGAGCATGCGGTGATCGTCTGCCCCTTCAACGATGATGAGTATCTCGTCAGCCGTGGGCGTGGCGCGCAGCTCAATGGACGCCGCATTCGCGTGCCCGACCATATCACGGTCGAGGACGCGCGCATCGCCGTTGGCTTGCCGGAGCCATGGCTACGTTCGCGTCATCTGCAGACGTATTTGACCCTGACCCAGGCGCTTGGGTCACAGGTCGAGAACTTCCTCAGCAGCGGTAGCGGCCTCCTGGATCTCGCGCAACTCGCCGCCGGCCGTGCCGATGCCGCCTTCGTGCTGGGCCTCGAGGAGCAGGATCAACTGGTTGGCAGCCTCCTCCTCAAGGAGGCCGGTGCACTGCTGGGCGGGCCCGACGGTAGTCCCTCGGTCAGCACCGAAGAAGATCTCATGGCCGCCACGCCGCGCCTTTACAAGACACTGGTACAGCAGCTCAAGCCGCGAATGTAAGTCCTTTTGGCTCGAGCACACGAAATACCCCGCCGAACGCGATGTCGGCGGGGTATTTTTCGTTGTGCGGTGCGGTGCGTTGCGGTCAGTCCGCCGGGCCGATCAGGTGCTTGACCTCGAGATAGGCGGCGAGTCCCCAGGGACCCAGTTCGCGGCCTATGCCGCTATGCCCGAAACCGCCCCAGCTGGCTTCCGGCATGACGATCTGCTCACTGTTGTACCAGATGTTGCCGGCACGCAGGGCTCTGCCGACGTGCCTGGCGCGTTGAGGGTCGCCACTGATCACCGTGGCGGCCAGGCCGAAGTCGCTGGCATTGGCCAACGCGATGGCCTCGTCGTCGGAAGCGACGCTACGCCCACACAGGACCGGCCCGAAGATCTCCTCGCGCCACAAGCGGCTCTCGGTGGGCACATCACGATACAGGGTGGGGGCGATGAAGTAGCCCTGTTCCGGCAGTTGCCGATGGCGGGCATCGCGTACTGCCTGGAGGCCTTCGCGCTCGGCGATGGCCAGATAATCGCGCACGCGGTCGCGCTGACGCTGGCTGGTCATCGGTCCCATGTCGGTTTCCGTGCCCAGCGGGTTGCCCAGGCGGATCGCGTCGATGCGTGTCGCCAGCGCTTCATAAAGTGCCTCGGTCAGCGATTCATGCACGATCAAGCGCGAAGTCGCCGAGCAAATCTGTCCGCTATTGAAGTAGATGCCGGCCATGACCCAGTCGGCGGCCTGATCGATCTCGGCATCGTCGAGCACCAGGATCGGCGATTTGCCGCCGAGCTCCAGTGACACCCCGCGACTGCCTTCGGCGGCGGCTTGCATCACGCGTTCGCCCACGGCGTTGCTGCCCGTGAAGGAGAGCTTGTCGATACCCGCATGGCGCGTCAGTGGCGCGCCGATGCCGTCGCCATCGCCGTGCAGCAGATTGAGAACGCCGGGCGGTAGCGCGATTTCCAGAGCGATCTCGGCCAGCGCCTGCTCCGGCAGCGGCACCACTTCAGAGGGTTTGAAAACCACTGTGCAGCCCGCGGCCAGGGCCGGGGCGATCTTCCAGGCGCTGGTTACCAGCGGGAAGTTCCACGGCGTGATCAAGCCGATCACCCCAGCAGGATCTTCGTAGCAGTAGGCATCGACGCCTTCAATATCATGCGTGATACGCCGCCCCTGTCGGGCTTCCAGCTCGCGTGCCTGGCGTGCGTAGTAACGATAGCAGGCGATGGCGTCGTCGAGGTCGATGCCGGCCTCGGCGAGCGCCTTGCCGTTGTTGGTCGCGGAAAGCTCCATCAGCGCTTCGCGGCGCGCCGTGAGGGCATCGGCCAGCGCCTCCAGATACGCCCCGCGCACTTCGCCGCCCAGCGCTTGCCAAGCGGGCAGGGCGCGACGTGCGGCGTCAACTGCCGCGTCGACGTCTGCGGTATCGCCGCCCGTGACCTCGGCGATCTGGCGCTCATGGTACGGGTCCATCACCGCCAGGCGCCGCGTGCCTTGGCTAACCACCCAGCGATTGTCGATAAACTGCTGATCGAGCTGTTGCATGAAGACTCCTTCAAAGGGCGTGCTCACGGCGCCAATCGTCGATCATGGCGTGTAAGCGTGCCCCGGAAAAGCTAGGAAAATGGCCACCATGGACGATACGCGCCGGGAGTTCGCGTAGTCGGCGCATACTGGCGGCGTAATCGTCGAGGTTGCTGTGATAGACATCCTCGATCAGCGGCCCGTCATAGATCAGATCGCCCGAGATCAAGGTACCGCTGGCGGCTTCCCATAGCGCGATACCGCCAGGGGAATGCCCCGGCGTGTGGATGACCTCGAAACGGCGGTCGCCGAGATCGATGATTTCGCCATCCTCGAGCGTGACGATGCACGCCGGTGGGGCGATACGGTAGCTATGGTATTCGAAGGGCGCCGGTGGCAGGGCATCGAACATGGCGTCATCGAGGAAGTCGGCGGCCAGGGTGCGCGAGTTGTCCGGGCTGGCCAGGATGTCGGCCTCGGCGGCATGCACATGGCAACACTCGAACTCGTGAGCGGCACCAATATGATCGAAGTGCGTGTGGCTCGCCACTGCGATCAGGTCGCGTTCGCTGAGTAGCGGTACCTGCCTGCGTAGCGGCACGGCGCCGAGCCCGAAGTCCACCAACAAGTCCCGATCCCGACCCCGTACATGCCAGATGTTGCAGCGGTAGAACGGCTTGATGGCGGGCTCGTCGATCCGCGTGATGCCGTCAGCGAGTGCCGTGGTGCGATACCAGGTTGCGGTTTTTCCTCGAGGGAGTAAGAAGCCGCTCATAAGGTGGCCTCCGGTATGGGTCTGAGATCTTTGAGATAGTCCTGATGGGCACGACTCTCGTTGATACGTTCCAGGTCGATGTCCACCACCAAGCTTCCTGCGTCGGCACCGAGACGGCCCAGAACCTCGCCATCCGGCCCTGCTATCAAGCTGTTGCCGCAATAGTGAAGTTCGGCCTCCATCCCTGCCCGGTTGATGCAAGCGACGAAGCATTGATTGTCGAGGGCTCGGGCACGAATCTGCAGCGCTTGACGTTCAGCGTTGGGCACCATGTTGGCGGTGGGTGAAAGAATGATCTGCGCGCCGCTTGTGGCGAGTGCTCTGGCCATCTCGGGAAACTCATTGTCATAGCAGATCATCAGCCCGAGACGGCCGAGACGCGTATCCACCACGCAGCATTCCTCGCCGGCGGTGAAGAAGGCATGTTCGCGATCCCACAGCTGGCGCTTGTGATAGGTGGCGATATGCTCGCCCCGGTCGTCGATCAGCACGGCGGAATTGGTCAGGCGTCCGTCGGCTTGCCGTTCGGCAAGGCCGAAGAGCAAGAACATCTCGTGCTCGGCGGCGAGTTTGGCGGCTCGCTGGGCGATTGGGCCGCCTACCGGCTCGGCGAGTTCCTCCAGTCGCTCGAAGATGTTGTAGCCGCTCAGGGCAAGCTCGGGGAGGACCAGTAGGTCCGCACCGGCTGCTGCTGCCTGCTGGCACTGGCGCGGGAGAGACGCCAGGTTGGCGGCCACGTCGCCACATACGGGGGCGGTTTGCGCCAGCATTAGTCTCATCGGTGTCACTCTCCTGTCGTCTGTGAAGCGTTCGCACGGGACTTGGTCAACAGCATGGCGCCGAGCCAGTAGAGGCCGCCGGTGATGATGAAGACCGGCAGCGAGGCGCCGAAGGCCAGCGGGGCGACCAGCGACCAATAGGCGGCCAGCCCGGCGCCGATCACGTAGGCACCGATGGCCACCGGCGCAGTGGGACGTCCCAGCTGGTGACGCGCCTTGAGTAGCTCGGGACTGTAGCCGTCGCGACCGACCAGGTAGTAATCGACGATGATCACCGAGAAGGCCGGAATGAACAAAGCGCCTATTAATAGCAGGAAGTTTTGGAATTGATCGAGTATGCCGGGAATCAGGGCGCCGAAGACGGTCACGACCCCGATGATCAGCGCCGGTTTCCAGAAGGCCATGCCGGGCGACACGTTCATGCAGGACAGGGTGGCGCTGTAGACGGCCATGACATTGGTAGTCATCACGGAGAAGAAGATGACCAGGGCTGCGGGCAGGCCGAAGCCGAAACCGGAGAGCAGCCGGGTCGGGTCGTAGGTCTGCTCCATGCCATTCAGGACCGAGAGCCCGGAGACTGCGGCGCCCAGGCCCATGGCGATCATGGCGGCCATCACATAGCCAATGTAGGTGCCCCAGACGGCGATGGCGCCGCTCTTGCAGTTGCGGTTGTAATCCGCCGAGGACGAGATCCACGAGAAGGCGGTGGCGATGACGATGTCGAAGGCGATCCCCAGCGTGATGCCGTTACGCGCTTCGACAGGCATGTCCAAGAGCGTCGAGACATCATAGTGAAGATTCAACTGATAGAGGACTAGGGCGGCGAGGCCGACCATGGCCATTGCTGCCCAGCGCTCGACCCGTTCGATGCCCAGGTGGCCACGCAGTACGATGAGAACCACCACGCTTTCGCAGAGGATGGTCATCAAGGGTAGGTTGGAGTAACCGGTGGTGGCCTGGATAGCGTAGTCGAGGCTCATGCCGGCAAGCAGGGCCTGGATCCAGCTCCAGGCGATCAACACCCCCATGTTGACCAGTGAAATCAGCCGACTGCCAAGTGGCCCATAGGCCCTTCGGGTCAGCGCCATGGAGGGCAGGCCGGTACGCTGCCCCATCAGGCCGACTAGTAAAAGAGGGATGGCACCGATCAGCGAGCCGATCAGTACGCTGCCCATGGCGGTCGTGAAGGGCAGGTCGGGCACCAGGAGCATGCCGGTGAGGATGGTAGTGACCACGACGTTGGCGCCGAGCCATAGGGCGACAGTGCCGAATGCCCCGAGGCTCTTGTGCTGGTGGTCGTCGAGGGTGTCCTGACCGAGCAGACGGTGGAAGAAAGCCATGGTGTTGTCCTTGTAATGTTTTGGGAAGCCGTTGTTCTTGAGAAGCCTTTTCGGGACGCGAATGGCGCCTCAGCCGAGTGCCGCTTGCCAGCGTTCGGCATCGATCTCGATCAGCGTGGGTGCGTTACGCGAGACGTTGCTGAGTGCGAGGCCGAGAGCGGCGGGAGATTCGATGCGCTGCGAGGTGAGGCCGAAGCCTTCGGCCAAGCGCTGGAAATCGGGCGGCGTGGGGTCGACGCCGATGCGCGCGACACCATGCGCGTCCATGTAACGGCGGATTTCCTCGTAACCGGCGTTGTTCCAGAGCACCACGACCACCGGCAGCCCTTCGTCGACGGCGGTGGCCAGCTCGCTGAGGGTGAACATCAAGCCGCCATCGCCGACCAGGGCCACGACCGGCGTGCCGGGCTTGGCCAGTTGGGCGCCAAGCGCCGCCGGTAGGCCGTATCCCAAGGTGCCGTAGCCGGTCGAGGCATTGAAGTAACGACGTGGCGCCGCACGTTCGACGAGATGATTGCCGGCGTAGACCGGCGCGGTGGAGTCGCCGACGATGATGGCCTCGGGCAAGGCGTGATCGAGCGCGGCATAAAGCGGCACGAACGGCGCCATGTCCGGACGCGTCGGCAGCGCCAGTGCTTCATGGATGGCGCGGGTGCGCTTCGCACCCTGACGCGCGAGTGGGGTGGGGAAATGCGCCAGCAGAGCCGACAGCGCGATACCGGTGTCACTGACAAGGCCCAGCGCCGTAGCCTGATTGCGCACCAGTTGCTCCGCTTCCAGGTCGATGCGAATCAAGCGTCCGGTCAGGGTGAAGCCCTCATCGAATACCACATCGTAATCGGTTTCGCCGAGTTCGGTACCCACGGCGAGGATAACGTCGGCGTCGCTAGCCAGCGCACGGACCTCGGGCCAGGTGGCGTTGGCACCCAGGTCGAGTGGGTGCCCGCGTCCAAGTACCCCCTTGGCGTTGATGGTGGTCACGGTCGGTGCGTCGAGATGTTCGACCAGCGCCCGAGCCGATTTTGATGCGTCCGCACAGCCGCCCCCCAATAACACCAGCGGAGCATGAGCCTCGCGCAGCCACTCGGCGGCGAGTGCTACGCCGTCGGGGTGCGGCGCGGGACGATAGAGCCTTGCCGGTGCGTACTCGGTGGGTAGGGAGATCGGCGCATCGAAAAGATCGATGGGAATTTCGATATGCACCGGCCCTGGCCGCTCGGAACGAAAGACCGCAAAAGCGCGCGCCAGGACTTCGGGCAAAGCGCTCGGGTCAAGCAGGGTATGGCTGAAACGACTAACGCCCGCCAGCACGTTCTGCTGGCTGGGCAACTCGTGGAGTCGCCCCTGGCCGCGTCCCAAGGTGTCGCGGCGGTTGACGCTGGAGATCACCAGCATGGGCACGGAATCGGCCAGTGCCTGGCCCATGGCGGTGGCGATATTGGTCATCCCCGGTCCGGTGATGATGAAGCAGACCCCGGGGTTACCGCTGGCACGGGCGTAGCCGTCCGCCATGAACCCTGCGCCCTGTTCGTGGCGCGGCGTGACATGGCGCAGACCGCCTGCTTCCAGTCCACGATACAGCGGCACGGTATGCACGCCGGGGATGCCGAAGACGGTATCCACGGCGTAACTGTCACGCAGCAGCCGGACCAGCGCCTCGGCGCAGCTAATCGAGCGAAGATAAGGCGAATTCGTTTCGGTGGTCATGGGAAGCACCTTAAGCCACCAGCCAGTGGCCCATCACGACGATGATCGGCAACGTGATGGCGGTACGCAGCAGGAAGATGATGACCAGTTCCCAGAGCTTGAGCGGAATCTTGGACTTGAGCAGCAAGGCGCCGATTTCCGACATGTAGATCAACTGCGTCAACGACAGGCAGGCGATCACGAAGCGGGTAAGTTCGCTCTCGATATCGCTGGCCAGCACGGCGGGCAGGAACATGTCCGCGAAGCCCACCAGCGTGGCCGGCGCGGCGGCCGCCGCTTCGGGCACGCGCATCCATTCGAGGACTGGCACCATCGGGTACGAAAGCCAGGTGAACAGCGGCGTGAACTCGGCCAGGATCAGGGCCACGGTCCCGATGGCGATGACCAGGGGCAGCAGGCCGAAGAAGATGTCGGCCACGTTCAGCAGGGCGTGCCGCACCAGCTGGCGCGGGCCGGGGGCCTGGTCGGCCCGTGAGACGGCCATGCCGAGGCTGTAGCGGAACAGGCCTTGGGTGCCGGTGCGTTCCTCGGCGAGGCGGCAACCCACCGGTTCGTAGTAGGTATTCGGCTTGCGCGAGAGCGGCGGCAGGCGCGGGACGATCACTGCAGCCACCAATCCCGCCACAACCACGGTGAGGTAAAACGGGACAAAGAGGTGATTGATGCCGATGAAGTTGGTCACCAGCAGTGCAAAGGCAATCGAGACGATGGAGAAATTGGTGGCGATGGTCGAGGCTTCACGTCGGTTGTAATAGCCCTGCTCGTATTGCTGCGTGGTGATCAGTACGCCCACGGTGCCCGAGCCCATCCACGAAGCGGTGGCGTCGATGGCGCTGCGCCCCGGTAGACCGAAAATCTTGCGGAAGGGGGTACGCACCAGGCTGCCGATGAATTCCATGAAGCCGAAGTCGACCAGGAATGGCAGCAGGATGGCGGCGAAGAAGAAAAAGGTCAGTAGGACCGGCGCTAGGTCGTTGAGCATCACTCCGCCGGTGAACGAAGCGGTCACGAACTCGGGGCCGATCTGGAAGTAGGTCATGAGCGCGAAGGCGGCACCCAGCAGGCGCATCGCCATCCACAGCGGCTCGACGTCGAACAGTTCACCTAAGGCATTTTCGCGGGCCCAGTGGGGTTTGGAGAACTTGACGAGCAGGGTCAGCAGTGCCGAAGCGCATAGCACGGCCATGGCGATGGCCGGTAATGCGTCGCCTAGAAGCGCCTTGAGGCCATCGGCGAGCAGTCCCATGCCGATATTGATGGTATCGCCTGTCGAGAAGGGCACCAGAAACATGCCGATACCGATCAGCGAGGGGATGAGAAACTTGAGTAGTCCGCGCGACGTCAGCCGCGCGTGATCGGGATTGCTACCGCCAGAGGCGGTGGAATCGAGGGGTGCGGACATGATGTCACCACTTGTTGTTGTAGAGCCCCAATGCCGAGGCAGACTTAACGGCGCTTGACGCCGGGTAGCACGCAGAGCATTTCATAGAGTGCCGTGGCGCCCATCAGCGCGGTGTTGCCGCTGGGGTCGTAGGGCGGCGCGACTTCGACCAGGTCGCCGCCGACGATATTCAAGCCCCAGGCCCCACGGACGATCTCGAGGCCTTGCGACATGGTCAGGCCGGCTGCCTCGACGGTGCCCGTGCCGGGCGCTACCGAGGGGTCGAGGGCGTCGATGTCGAAGGTGATGTACACGGGGCGGTCGCCCATCTGATCGCGCACCTCGGCCATCAGCGGTTCCAGCGACTTGTACCAGCACTGCTCGGCGGTGACGACGCGAAAGCCCTGGTCGCGACACCAGTCGAAATCGTCGGCGGCATAGCCGGTACCGCGCAGACCGATCTGGATCACGCGTTGGCTATCCAGCAGGCCTTCTTCCTGAGCGCGGCGAATCGGGCAGCCGTGGGCGACCTCCTCACCGAACATGTGCGGATTGATATCGGCGTGGGCGTCGATGTGAATCAGCCCCACCGGACCGTGTTTCTCGGCAATCGCCTGCAACACCGGCCATGTCAGGGTGTGATCCCCGCCGAGCGTCAGTGGCACGGCGTCGTGGCTAAGTAGCTCACGGTAATGTTGGCGGATGATCTCGACGCTTTTCTTTAGGTCGAAGGTGTTGATTGCTACATCGCCGGTATCCGCTACTTGCAGGCTGTCGAATGGCGCCGCGCGGGTGGCCATGTTGTAGGGGCGCAGCATGCGCGATTCGTCGCGGATCTGGCGCGGCCCCAGACGGGTGCCGGGGCGGTTCGAGGTGCCGATGTCCATGGGGATGCCGACGAAGGCGGCATCGAGCCCGTCGGCGTCCGCCTGGGTGGGCAGACGCATCATGCTCGCGATGCCGCCGAAGCGGGGCATCTCGTTGCCGCCCAAGGGTTGGTTGAGATGCGAGGCGTCGTGATTGCTCATGCTTGGCTCCTGGTGGGAAGCAGTGAATTGTTGTTGGTACTGATTTATTGCAGGCACGAACCATGCCAAGTTTAGGAGTGACTATAATCAATAACTTAGCGCCATGACTGATGCAAAGATGCATTGCTCGGCGGCGATTGGTGATCCACTATTGTATCTTGATGCAAAATTGAATCGAGAGCGCCATGCAAGAACACGATATCGACGCGCGAACGCTCGAGGCACTGATTCATACCGGCCACGATCATGTCTTCATCGTCGATGTCGATGGTCAGGTGCTGGATGTCAGCCCGGGCAGTGCCGCCGTCTATGGCATGAGCCGTGAGTCGTTGTGCGCGACCACGGTCTATGAACTGGAGGCGCGCGGCGTGCTATCGCCCTCGGTCTCGCTCGAGGTCATTCGAACCGGTCAGCCGGCGCAGGTCATGCAACGCACCGGTACGGGACGCCAGGTGATCGCCGAGGCCTACCCGGTGTACGCCTCCGGGCGCTTGGTACGCGTCATCAGTCGTTCCATGGACATGACCGATCTGCGCCTGCTGCAAGACGAATACGCACTTCTCCAGCGCCGCTTCAATGAGCATCTCAAGCGTGGCGGTAGTCCGGCATCGGGGGATGCGTTGGAACTGGAATCGCTGGAGGTGCGCAGTCAGGTCATGCACGAGGTGGCGCACCTCATCAAGCGGGTGGCGCCGACCGACGCCACGGTGCTGATGCTCGGCGAGTCGGGGGTTGGCAAGACGGCCTTCGCTCGCCAGTTGCACCGCTGGAGCCAGCGTTGCGATGGCGCCTTCGTGGACGTCAATTGCGCGGCGATCCCCGAGTCGCTGTTCGAATCCGAAATGTTTGGCTATCAACCCGGCGCGTTCAGCGGTGCCGCGCGGATGGGCAAGGCCGGGCTCCTGGAGCAGGCCCACAAGGGGACGCTGTTTCTCGACGAGATCGGCGAGTTGCCTCTGGCCATGCAGAGCAAGCTGCTGAAGGTGATCCAGGACGGTTATCTGACGCGACTGGGCGATACGCGTTCGCGGCGGGTCGATTTTCGCCTGGTGGTCGCCACCAATCAGGACTTGGCGCAACGCGTGGAGGAAGGGCGTTTTCGACTCGATCTTTATTATCGGCTCAACGTGATTCCCGTCACGCTACCGCCCCTGCGCGAGCGCCGTGAAGATATTCCCGGCCTCGCGGAACGCCAGCTCGCCAGGCTCAATGAGCGCTACGGCATGGACAAGGTGTTGCATCCGCGCGTGTGGCCGGAGTTGATGGGCGGCGACTGGCAGGGGAACGTGCGCGAGCTGGAGAATTGGCTCGAACGCGCCTGGCTATCCGCCGAGGGCGGTGTCATTGGCGCGCCGATGGAGGAGCGTGACGTGGCGTCGGCGCGCGTGAGTACGGCGGCAAGTGGAAGTAGCCCGCTGGCGACGCTGGAAGAGGGACGCTCCTTGCGTGAAACGTTGGAGGCCGTCGAGGCTGAGATCCTCGGCGAGTTGGCGACGCGTTTGTCGAGCACCTACGCCATGGCCGAGCGCCTGGGCATCAGTCAGCCTAGCGTGGTGCGCAAGCTGCGCCGTCATGGGTTGAAGATCGTGTCGCGCGATTAAGCGCTCAACGCAAAACAAGCCCCAACGCAATACGCCTCCCGGGGGGGAGGCGTATCGGACAGCGTAACAGCTAGGCTGAAGATGTCTCAGGGCAGTTCTTCTTCCTCGTCGTCTTCCTTCTTCGTCCGGATCAGGTCCTGGCGCTGCAGTTTGATGGCCAGCAGCAACGCTGCGGCGACGTAGACCGACGAGAAGGTCCCCGCGATGACGCCCAGAATCAAGGCGATCGAGAAGTTGTGAATCATGTCCCCGCCGAGGAAGAACAGTGCCAGCAGTACCAGCAATGTGGTCCCCGACGTTGCCATGGTGCGCGCCAGGGTCTGGTTGATCGCCTCGTTGAATATCTGCGCCATGTCATCGATTTGTGACTTGCGGATATTCTCGCGTATTCGGTCGTAGACGATGATGGTGTCGTTGAGGGAGTAACCGATCACCGCCAATATGGCGGCCAGTACCGTCAAGTCGAAGTCCAGCCCGAACAGCGCGAAGATGCCGAGTATGATCACCACGTCATGGCCCAGCGAGATCAGGGCGCCGAGCGCGAACTTGTACTGGAAACGGAACGCCACGTACACCATGACCACCGCCAGGGCCAGCAGCATGCCCATACCACTCTGATCGCGGAGCTGATCGCCGACCTGCGCGCCGACGAACTCGGCGCGGACCAGATCCACCGGATTTGCGTCGCTGTCCAGAATGCCCACGACGCGTTGCCCGACATCATTGTCGAAGGTCTGCTGCAGGCGCACGAGGATGTCGTTGGAAGTGCCGAAGGTTTGTACCTGGGCTTCCTCGAAGCCCTCGTCGCCCAATTGGCTGCGTAGCTCATCAAGCGCCGGGGCTTGTTCGTAGCGGACTTCCACCAGCGTGCCGCCGGTGAAGTCCAGGCCCAGGTTGAGGCCTTTGAACGCCAGGGCACCGATCGCAATGACCGCGAGCAGCACGGAAACGGCGAAGGCTATGCGGCGTTTGCCCATGAAGTCTAACTGTCGCATCGCTCGCTCTCCTCAGATCCAGATTTTCTTCAGCGGGCGTCCGCCGATGGTGAGGTTGATCAGGGCACGTGAGACCAGGATGGCGGTAAACATCGAGGTCAGAATGCCCAGCGACAGTGTGACGGCGAAGCCTTTGACCGGTCCGGTGCCGATCGAGAACAGTATGACTGCCACCAGCAGGGTGGTGATGTTGGCGTCGACGATCGAGGTGAAGGCGCGCTCGAAGCCGGCATGTATCGCTTGCTGGGCAGGCATCTTGGCTCTGATCTCTTCACGTATTCGCTCGAATATCAAGACGTTGGCATCCACTGCCATGCCTAGTGTCAGCACGATACCGGCGATCCCGGGGAGCGTCAGTGTAGCGCCGAGCATCGACATCGCGGCGACCAGCAGCACCAGGTTGAGCCCCAGAGAGATGTTGGCGACCACGCCGAAGGCCTTGTAGCGCGCCAGCATGAACAGCACCACGAGCAACAGGCCGAGTTCTACCGAGAGAATGCCCTGATTGATGTTCTGAGCACCCAGGCTAGGCCCGATGGTGCGCTCCTGGGCGAAATAAATGGGCGCCGCCAGCGAGCCGGAGCGCAGCAGCAAGGCCAGGTCTGCCGCCTCGCTCGAGGAATCGAGACCGGTGATGCGGAAGCGGTTGCTCAAGGTGCTTTGAATGGTCGCCAGGCTGATGATGCCGCGCTCGGTATAAGCCTCGCGCTTTTCGACCTCTTCACCGTCTTCCATGACTGTACGTGTGCGCGTCTTGTGCTCGATGAAGACGACTGCCATGTTGCGTCCGATATTGGAGCGCGTGGCACGACTCATCATTGAGCCACCGGTACCATCGAGGTTGATATTGACCTGCGGACGGTTGTTTTGGTCGAAGCTGCGGCTGGCGCTGGAGACATGATCGCCGGTGACGATGACGTCACGCATCAACTCTGCATTACGGTCTTCGTCATTGCGGAAGTCGAGCGTTTCGATCTCGCGGTCGGGGGTATCCGAGCGGGCTTCCAGGCGGAACTCCAGGTTCGCCGTGGCGCCCACGATACGCTTGGCGGCGGCGGTGTCCTGCACGCCGGGTAGCTCGACGACGATGCGGCTGGGACCCTGGCGCTGCACCAGTGGCTCCGAGACGCCCAATTCGTTGACGCGGTTGCGGATCGTCGTCAGGTTCTGATTGACGGCGTAGTCCTGTAGTTCTTCCACGGCCTCCTCGGTGAAGGTCATCGCCAGGGCGGCTCCGCGGTCGCTGTCTTCGTTCTCGTAGTCGAAGTCGGGGAACTGGTCGGTGATCAAACCGCGCGCCTCGTCGCGATCGTCCTCGTTGGCGAACTGGAACGTGATCGTACGGTCACCGATATCGGTGTCACGGTAGCGGATCCGCTCGTCGCGCAGGATGCTGCGGACAGCGCTGGCATTTGCCTCCAGGCGTTGCTGGACGGCGGCGTCCATGTCGACTTCGAGCAGGAAGTGTACCCCGCCCTGGAGGTCGAGGCCGAGCTTCATGGGCGCGGCTGAAAGGCCGGCCAACCAGTCGGGTGTCGCATCGGCGAGGTTGAGCGCCACGGTATAGGCGTCGCCCAGCCGCTCGTCGAGGATGTCGCGGGCAGCGATTTGCTGATCGGCCTCGTCGAGGCGAATCAGCGCACTATTGCCATCCAGCTCGCTTTGCTTGATATCGATGCCTTCGTCCTCGAGCGCTTGGGTCAAGCGATCTAGGCGCTCTTGATCGAGTGCGCTGCCGCTGGCGGTACTGCTGATCTGAACGGCGGGGTCGGCGGGATAAAGATTGGGTAATGCGTAGACGATGCCGACGAGAAGTACGATGAGTATCAGCAGATACTTCCACAGGGGATAACGGTTGAGCATGGAAGCCCTGTCCTTGTTGCTGATGCAGAAGACAACCACCGACCATAGAATATGGTCGGTGGCGTTGAGGAGGGGCGGTTTCGCGCCTCCTGATAGGGAATCAGATGGACTTCAAGGTGCCCTTGGGCAACACTGCAGCGACAGAGCTTTTCTGAACGTTCACCTCGGTACCTTCGGCGATTTCCATGCTGAGGAAATCGTCGCCGACATTGGTGATACGTCCCATCAAGCCGCCGCCGATGACGATCTCATCGCCTTTGGAAAGGTTGCTGATCAGTTGCTTGTGCTGTTTGGCACGCTTGGACTGCGGACGCCAGAGCAGAAAATAGAAGATCAGTACGAAGCCGACCAGCATGACGATCTGGGCAATGCCGCCGCCTGCGGGGGAAGCATCCTGCGCATGAGCTGCGGGAATGAGAAACTCCAGCATGGATTGTTATCTCCGGATGGTAGTGAGGGTGAATCTGTGCCCGAGAGCGTGTCCCGGATGGCATTCGATCACGCTGACAGCGCCGGCACCGGCATGCCACGCCGTGCGTAGAAGTCTTCGACAAAGGCTGTCAATGTACCCGCTTCAATGGCAGTGCGCAAACCAGCCATGACACGCTGGTAATAGCGTAGATTGTGGATGGTATTGAGCATGGCGCCGAGCATTTCGCCGCAACGATCCAGATGATGCAGATAGCTGCGCGTGAAGTGCCGACACGTATGACAATCGCACTCCGCTTCGAGTGCCTGTGTGGAGTGACGATGCTGGGCGTTACGGATCTTGACGGTGCCTTCGGCCGTGAAGAGATGGCCATTGCGCGCGTTGCGCGTGGGCATCACGCAGTCGAACATATCCACCCCGCGCCGCACGCCTTCGACCAGATCCTCGGGTTTGCCGACCCCCATCAGGTAGCGCGGCTTGTCGTCCGGCATCCAGCCCGGTAGGTAGTCGAGTACCTTGAGCATCTCTTCCTTGGGTTCGCCCACCGATAGTCCGCCGATGGCGAGGCCGTCGAAGCCGATGTCCAAAAGCCCCTTCAGGGAGCGCTCGCGAAGCTCGGGATACATGCCGCCCTGAATGATGCCGAACAGCGCCGAGGGCGAATCGCCATGCGCGATGCGCGAACGCTCGGCCCAGCGCAGCGACATCTCCATCGAGCGCTTGGCGTCTTCCTCAGTGGCCGGATAGGGCGTGCACTCGTCGAAGATCATCACGATGTCCGAGCCCAGCGCGCGCTGCACGGCCATCGATTCCTCGGGTCCCATGAAGACCTTGGCGCCATCCACGGGCGAGCGGAAGTGAACGCCTTCCTCGGTGATCTTGCGCATGTCGCCCAGTGAGAAGACCTGAAAGCCGCCCGAATCGGTGAGGATCGGCTTGTGCCACTGGGCGAAGTCGTGCAGGTCGCCGTGGGTTTCGATGACCTCGGTGCCCGGCCGCAACCAGAGATGAAAGGTGTTGCCGAGGATGATCTCGGCGCCGATCTGCTCGACCGACTCGGGCGTCATGCCCTTGACTGTACCGTAGGTGCCGACGGGCATGAAAGCGGGCGTTTCCACGCTGCCGCGGGGGAAGCTCAAACGGCCACGGCGCGCCATGCCATCTTCGGCGAGGCGCTCGAAACGCATGAAGCTCTCGTTACGCATGGGAAGTCTCGTTACGCATGGGAAGTCTCGTTAGGCATGGGAGGTCTCGTTACGCATGAGAAGTCTCGGGGGACGGATGTGACGTTGCCGACCGGCTGAGGAACATGGCATCGCCATAGCTGAAGAAGGCGTAGCGCTCGGCAACGGCTTCGCGGTAGGCACGCATGGTCTGGCGATAGCCGGCAAATGCCGAGACCAGCATCAACAGGGTCGACTCGGGCAAGTGGAAGTTGGTGATCAGTGCATCGACGCAGCGCCAAGCGTAACCGGGATAGATGAAGATATCGGTGTCGCCACGGTAAGGCGCAATACGGCCGTCGTCGTGGCCCTGGCCAGCGGTTTCCAGGCAGCGCACGCTGGTCGTGCCCACGGCGATTACGCGCTTGCTGCGTGCTCGGGTGGCCTCGACTTGGCGGCATAGCGTCTCGTCGACTTCCAGCCATTCGCTGTGCATATGGTGCTCGCGAATATCGTCCACGCGGACCGGCTGAAAGGTGCCCGCGCCCACATGCAGGGTGACATAGCCGATCTCCACGCCCCTTTCGCGCAGCGCTGCCATCAGCGCCTCGTCGAAATGCAGGCCGGCGGTGGGCGCTGCCACCGCGCCCTCGCGACGGGCGTAGACGGTCTGATAACGCTCGCGGTCATCGAGCTCGTCCTCGCGGTCGATATACGGCGGCAACGGCATGTGCCCGTGGCGTTCGAGTAGCGCGATCAGCGGTGTCTCGCCTAAAAAGCGCAGCTCGAACAAGGCCTCGTGACGCTCCTCGACCACTGCGTGGATATCGCCCTCGAAAATCAGCTCGGTGCCGGGCTTGGGAGCCTTGTTGGCGCGCAGGTGTGCCAGACCGCGATGCGCATCCAGCGGGCGTTCGAGAAGCATCTCCACGCGCCCACCGCTGGCCTTTTGTCCGAACAGCCGCGCGGGAATCACACGGGTGTCGTTGAACACCAGCAGATCGCCGGGCTCGAGCTGCGTCAGCAGGTCGGTGAAATGTCGATGCTGAATTTCGCCGCTGGCGTCGTCCAGGCAAAGTAGCCGACAGTCGCTGCGTTTCTCGGACGGGTAACGAGCGATCAGCTCATCGGGGAGATCGAAATGGAAATCGGCGCGCTGCATGGCGTTGGAGAAAACGACCTGTAATCGAAAAACGGAAATCGGAGATGAGGCACGCGCGGCGTACGCTCAGCGAAGGCGGCCTATGATAGTCGAGACAGGCGACGAAGTCAGGTCCGGATGATTGACGTCGCCAATCTGCTCCGTATAATACGTCTCCGCTGCCCGGGTGGCGAAATTGGTAGACGCAGCGGATTCAAAATCCGCCGGTGGCGACACCGTGTCGGTTCGAGTCCGACCCCGGGCACCAACTAAATCAAGCACTTAGCAGTTCCCTTCCTCGCTTGGTTTTGCTCCCTTAGCCTTATGTGTCAACGAAGTGTCATCGCGTACTCGCCTTGTTGATAGTGCGTCGCGTTCTATTTGGCATGAAGTGCTTGTTGAAGTGCTGGAATGCTCAAAAGGCAGTGGCCAAAAACACTTGACCACTACTCTTCTGGCTAGCCGTTCGAGATGTCTGTGATATTTGAAAAACCCGTGACCGACGGCAGTGCCTCGAACGCGGGACGTGCGTAATAAAAGCCTTGATGCTGCACGATGCCGGCTTCCTCATGCAGCCAGCGCGCTTCGTCCCGGCACTCGATGCCTTCGGCGACCATCTCGATGTCGAGCTGAGTGGCGATGTCGGCCACCGCCTTGAGCAGGACCTGACGACGCCTGTCGTGGTGGCAGTCCATCACCAGGTCACGGTCGATCTTGAGCTTGTCCGGGCGCAACTCGACCAACAGATCCAGGTTGGCGTGGCCCTTGCCGAAATCGTCCAGGGCGGTGGTGAAGCCCATCCGGCGATAGGTGTCGATGATGCTGCGCAAATGGGCGCGATCGGTGACGCTTTCGGTTTCGGTGATTTCGAACACCAGGCGCTCGGCGGGCCATCCCACGCGTTCGGAAATAGCCAATGTAGCCTGTATGCAGGCCTCGGGTTCATAGACGGCGTTGGGCAGGAAGTTGATCGAGAGCGCGCTTGTCATCTCGAGTTGGTCGGCCAGTTCGATGGCCTTGACGCGACAGGCCTGATCGAATCGGTAGAGCAAGCCGTCCGATACTTGGGAAAGTATCTGGTAGGCCGATTCGCCATTGACGCCGCGTACCAGGGCCTCATGAGTGACGATACGTTGCGTCGCGACATCGACGATGGGCTGGAACGCCATGCTGAAGGCGAACGGCAACGGGCCTTCGCAACGCTGGCAATGATGGTCGGTTCGCGCGCAATTCGTCATGCTGACCTCCGTGTGATGGGTTGAGAGCGCCGTAATGATGCCCACTAAATATCCCGGTGCGTGTTGGGTGTGTCACGCGTCGTTTAAGATAAGATGTCTGCAGCATATTGTACGATCATAAAATGGATGCGGTACGCCTTTGAGAACGCCGTGTCGTATCGTGCTTCCATCATGATGTTTTTGGATAAGGAGTTCCGATGAAACCTGTCAGTCTTACCCTGTTGGCGCTAGCGACCTTGATGACGGGGTGTGCCATGCAAGGTGGCGATGATGATCGCGCCGATCAGCATACCCAGATTTACCAGTGTGAGGGAGACACATCGCTGTCGGTGACCTATTTCCAATATGGCGCTGACACCGATAGTGCCATGTTGAGCTACGGTCACGATTCCATTCCCATGCATCAAATTGCCTCGGGCGCCGACGCACGCTATGCCAGCGACGACGAACAGCTCGCCTACATCTGGCACACCCAGGATGACGAAGGTGAGCTTTACCGCGAGAACGACGAGGGTGAACGCAACGTCATCGAGCGCGATTGCCAGGGCCGCATGAAGGACGCCGACCGCTAAGTTGCGCGCTTATTTCATGACGGAGCCTGTGCGATGTCACTGAGTTTGTGGCTGTCGCTGGCGGCGGTGTGTGCCATGGGGGCGATGTCGCCGGGGCCGAGTTTGGCGATGGTGCTGCGCCATACGCTAGGCGGTGGGCGCGTGCCGGGCGTGGTCGCCGGTGTTTGCCATGCGGCGGGCGTGGGCTTCTATGCGGCGCTGACCGTGTGGGGTCTGGGCGCGGTCATCGTTCATCAGCCGCTGTTGTTCCAGGCGATTACCTGGGGCGGGGCGGCGTACCTGGCCTGGCTGGGCGTGAAGGCGTTGCGCGCTGGCCGGGGCGGGGCCCTGGAGACCGGCGGTGTGGCCAGTCGCCCTGGTGTGGCCGCGCGGGACGGCGTGCTGGTGGCGTTGGCCAATCCCAAGCTGATTCTTTTCTTTGTGGCCTTGTTGAGCCAGTTCGTGAGCGCCGACATGGGCGCGGGGGCCAAGACGTTGATCGTGGCGACCGCGTCACTGATCGACGCTGGCTGGTACGTGCTGGTGGCGCTGGCGCTCTCGCATTCGGCGGTTTTACCCTGGCTTCAGGCACGCGCGCACTGGATCAACCGGGCGACCGGTGTCTTGCTGCTGGGCCTGGCGCTGCGCATCGTCATCGGTTGATGGAGCGTAGCAACCACCCTCAAGGCGCGATTCGCTCAAGGATGGCGTCCAGCGGCGCGTGAGACGGCAAGACGCCGAACAACGGTGAGGCCTCCTCGCCGAGGCGGGCCGCACAAAAAGTCTCGCCGATAGCATTGGGTGCGTAGCGCAACAGCAGCGCGGCCTGCAGACATTGCGCGAGGCGCTGGGTCAGCCAGCGCGCCTGGGCTTCCAGCACGTCCGGCGTGGCCTTGAGACGTCGTTCGAGGGCTTCAAATGCTCGGTCGAAATCGGGGTGAGCGCCGCGTGCCAGGGCAAGCTCCTGGCGCAGGGCGGCGATACTTTCCGGATGGCGGGCCATCACGCGCATCACGTCCAGACACATGACATTGCCCGAACCTTCCCAGATCGAATTCACCGGCGCCTCACGATAAAGCCGCGCCAGCGGTGCTTCCTCGACGTAGCCGATGCCGCCGAGGCATTCCATGGCCTCGGCCATGAACGCCGGGCCACGCTTGTTGTGCCAGAACTTGGCCAGTGCAGGGAGAAGACGCGCCAGAGCGTGCTCATGTGGATCGCGGGCGGCGCCGTCGAAGGCGCGGGCGGTGCGCAGGCAGAGTGCCAGGCTGGCCTCGGTTTCCAGGGCCAGGTCAGCGATCACGCGGCGCATCAAGGGCTGGTCGGCGAGGCGTTTGCCGAACGCTTCGCGGCCTTGCACGTGGCGCCAGGCCTCGAGCGTCGCCTGGCGCATCATGCCGGCGGGGGCGGTGGCGGCATCGAGCCGGGTCTGCTGCACCATTTCGAGAATGGTGGCGACGCCGCGTCCCGGGTCGCCGATGGGGTGCGCCCAGGCGTCGACATACTCGATTTCGGCCGAGGCGTTGGCGCGGTTACCGCACTTGTCCTTGAGGCGTTGCAACTGGATGCCGTTGCGCTCGCCATCGGGGCGAAAGCGCGGTACCAGGAAGCAGCCAATGCCGGCGTCGTCCTGGGCCAGGGTTAGAAAAGCATCCGACATCGGCGCGCTGCAGAACCACTTGTGGCCGATGAGACGCGCGCTGCCATCCGGCTGGCGCGTCGCCTGAGTGGTATTGCGGCGCACGTCGCTGCCGCCTTGTTTCTCGGTCATCGCCATGCCGAAGGTCGCCGCGCGCTTGTCGCTGGCGGGCAGGGCGCGGGGGTCGTAATCGTTTGCCAGCAGGCGCGGTCCCCATGTCTCGAGAACGGTTCTGTCGTGGCGTAGCACGGGGTAGGCGGCGTGGGTCATGGTGATCGGGCAGCAGAACCCCGGTTCGACCTGGGTCAAGAGATAAAGCGCGGCGACATGCGCCTGGTGACCGCCTTCGCCTTCCTGTTCCCAGGCTACGGCCTGCCAGCCGCCATCGCAGGCCAAGTGCATCAAGCGATGATAGGCCTCGGTGTAGCGCACTTCGTCGAGCCGGCGCCCGTGGCGATCGAACGAGTGCAGCTCGGGAGGGTACCGATTGGCCTCGTCGGCGATGGTTTGCCAGGTGTCACGCCCGGCCTCGCGGGCGAGCGGGGCGAGACGCGTCGCGACCCAGTCCGGGGCCTCGCGGGTCAGGGCCTCGTGCAGGGCCGTGTCCTCTTTCAAGAGGTCATGGTCGCCGCCGAGCGGGGGCTGGTTGGTGACGTCGTGCGTGGCGAGATGAGTGCGAGCGGCGTGGTCGGACATGGAAGCGACTCCTGAAGGCGGCAGCGGACTGCGCTGTGCTTCGAGCATGGCCAGACGTCGTGCCGGGGTCAATGCGACCCTGGTGGGATTAGCCGGGCATGTCGGTACTCGACAGCGTCTGCGCGATCCAGCGACTGAGCCGCTCGGGCGTCGCCGTGTCAGGGGCATAAAGCAGCCGATAGGTCATCGGCGCGATCACGCCGTCCATCAAGTCTTCGACCGACGGCGTGGCTTCGCCGCGCATCACGGCGCGTTCACGCAGGCATGCCATGATCGTTTCATTGTAACGGTAGCAGCGTTGGCGTCGTTCGCGTTCGGCACTGGCCATGATATCGCCGAGCATGCACTGGCCGGTTGGCGAGGTCATCTCGTCGAGATAGTGCTCGCCCCAGGCCTGTAGGTCATTCGCCAAGGAACCGGTATGTGGTGGTTCGTCGTCGGGATGAAGGCGCTCGAGGGACACATCCGCCAGCAACTCGGCAAGATTCCCCCAGCGGCGATAGATCGTCGACGGCGTTACGCCGGCCTTGTGCGCGATCTGCGGAACGCTGAGTTCCTCGCGGGATTTGGCGGTCTGCAACTCGCGCACCGCTTGATGCACGGCCTCTTGCACCCGTGCGCTGCGTCCCCCGGGACGAACGGCTTCTTTGATAGCCATGGTTACCTAACGCAAAATATTTGCTTTATGAGCCTGCTAAGTTCAGACTGCTACTAACGCACAATCTTAGCATTAATGGACTTCACCATGTCACCGCCTTCATCCACGGGTACGACGAATGCCTACCCGACGCCGCGCCTCGGGCAACTGGCTTATTATGCCATCTTGATGATCACCTTCCTGGCGGCGTCCAGTGCCCCGACACCGTTGTACCGGCTGTATCAGCAGACGTGGGGATTCTCCGCCACGATGCTGACGCTGGTGTTTGCCAGCTACGTGTTCGCCTTGCTGGGGGCACTGCTGGTGTCAGGATCGCTGTCGGATCATATCGGTCGGCGACCGGTGGTGGCGGGTGCCATCGTGGGCGAAATCCTGTCGCTGGGGGTATTCTTCTGGGCCGATAGTCTGGCGTGGCTCATGGTGGCACGTATTCTCCAGGGCATCGCGACCGGTGTGGTGACCAGCGCGTTGGCAGCGGCCATGCTTGATAGTGATCACCAGCGTGGGCCCGTCATGGCGAGTATCGCGCCGCTTTTCGGCATGGGCATCGGTGCTCTGATCGCGGGCATCCTGGTGACGTACGCCCCCGCACCGCTGCATCTGGTATATGCGCTCCTGGCTGCGGTCCTGATGGTTCAAGGCCTGTTGCTGGGGCGCATCCGCGAGAGCGTGACACCGCGCCCGGGTGTCTGGGCCTCGCTACGGCCACGCGCCTATATACCGCCGCCGGTCAGAGGGCCGCTGCTGCGTGTGGTGGCAGCGGTGATTTCGTCCTGGGCGCTGGGCGGTTTCTCACTGTCGTTGGGTCCTACACTGGTGGAGACCGTCAGCGGTATCCATAACCCGCTGGTGGGTTGCCTGATTACGTTCCTGCTTCCCTGCGTGGGTGCCATCAGTGTGTTGACGCTGCGCGGCAAGCCGCCTCGTGTGGCCGTGCTCATCGGCACGGGCTGCTTGATCGTCGGCATGAGCGTGCTGTTGCTAGGGGTTTATTGGCGCAGCGTGGCGGTGCTGTTGAGCGGCACGGCCGTTGCCGGGATTGGTTTCGGGGCGGCTTTCATGGGCGCCATGCGTACGGTGATGCCATTGGCACCGCCCACCGAGCGCTCGGCGTTGATGGCGGCGTTTTATGTCATCTGCTACTTGTCCGCCAGCCTCTTGGCCATGGTTGGCGGCGTGGCGACGCAGCACATGGGCCTGCTGCCGACGACGTACGTGTATGGCGGTGTCGTGGCGGCGTTGTCGCTCACCGCTTTTATCGGTGCGTTGACGCAGCGCTCGCCCCCGGCCCGCCGCCGTGCCTGCGATAACCCAGCCTGACGTGCGCCCCAGGCTTCTGGTGTAGGCCTTCTGCATGTCCATTAGTGGATTCGACATGACGCGATGCCCGGGCTCTGGCATGCTGAAGCCTTTTCGCATCGATACGTCACAGGTCACAGGACACGCCATGGTCACGCCGTCGTCTTCCGCAACGCTTGGGGTATTGCCCGAGCCGGTCATCAAGGATGAGCGCATCCAACTGGTGGACGCTCGCAATCGTCCTTGTGGCAGTGCCTCGCGTCGGCTGATGCGGCGCTTTCGCTTCTGGCACCGTGCGACGTACGTGTTCGTCCGCAATGGACGGAGCGAGCTATGCGTGCAGCGTCGCACGCTGACCAAGGAAGTCTTTCCCGGCTATCATGATTTGGCGACCGGGGGCGTGGTCGGCGCGGGGGAGGCGGAGCATGTCGCCGCGCGTCGCGAGCTGGCGGAAGAACTCGGCATCGAGGGCGTGTCGTTGACGCCGTGTTTCACGTTCCGTTATACCGATGGTGGCAACTTCATTCATGGCAGTGCCTTCGTGGTCGATTACGATGGGCCGCTGGTCCTGCAGGCTGACGAAGTCGCCGATGCCACCTGGTTGACGGTGGAGGCCGCGTTGGCCCTGGAAGATGCCACGCCGGACAGTCGTGTCGCGCTGGAGCGCATGCTCGCCCAGGGCTGGTTGACGGCAGGGAACGATTGAAGCCCTGGCGCAGGCGGACGACAATGAAGAGGTATCTCCGACGATGAACGTGATGCGCGACCGCCATGACGCTATATAGCCAGGATTGCCATACCAATCGGATGGAGCCCTTCAATCTGCGCGCGCTGCGCGGGCAGGTGCTGTTGATCGTCAATGTCGCCAGCCGCTGCGGTTATACGCCGCAGCTCAAGGAGCTCGAGTGGCTGTATCGCCGTTACCACGATCAAGGCTTCACCGTGCTGGCGTTCCCCTGCAATCAGTTCGGTCGCCAGACGCCGGAGTCGGCCGAGGGGTTTGGCGCCTTCTGCATGCGTGAATATCGGGTCAGCTTTCCGGTGATGGAAAAGGTGCACGTCAATGGGCGCGATGCCCATCCGCTGTTCGTGTTGCTGCGCCGCCAGGCGCCGGGCGTGCTGGGCAGTACCCCCATCAAGTGGAATTTCACCAAGTTCCTGGTGGGGCGCGATGGCCATGTGATTCGGCGTTTTGCGCCGCGCGTTTCGCCACGCCGTATGGCGGCGGATATCGAGCGGGCACTGGACATTCCGTTCTCGGCATGACGCTCGTACGGCTCATGGCGCGGTCGCATGCAGACGTTCGACCAGGATGTCGAAGCGTGGCCGACTCATCATCGTGGTCAACCCGGAAAACAGCAGCCAGAAGCCCTTGCGCCAGCCATGCAAGCGCCGCGTGTGGCGTGCCAGGTCGAGCAGCAGGCGGTCCTCGTCGAAGGCGCGCCATTCGCCGGCCACCGACATCTGGCGACGTGACATGACCGGCGCCATCTCCAGGCGATAGATCATCTCCAGCTCCTGAGGCGTATGCCCTTGTGTCTCGATCACCTCGAGCATTCGGGTGTATTCGCGCTCCCGGGGCTCGCGCTCGAGCCATAAAGGCGAGAGTGCCAACCACAGGGCGCCACGGCGTTCCAGTAGGGTTTCAAGCTCGTTGGGGTCGTGCATGTTTTGGACCTTCGCTGTGAAGGGGCATCTTCGGCCACTCGGCCATGGCGAGCAAGGGGGTGCGGACATGGACGCCATCACCCGCTAGAATGCCCCACAATAAAGAAACCGTGCATTGGCGCGCGTTTCTCCGTGGCGGTTTCGACCGCGATCAACGAATGACGTCAGCAAAGAGGTCCCCTCTGTGATCATCAAACCCAAGGTTCGTGGCTTCATCTGTACGACGACGCACCCCAAGGGCTGCGAGCGCAATGTCGCCGAGCAGATTGCCACCACGCGTGCGAATATTCCGCAAAGCGAACAGCAAAATGGCCCCAAGAAGGTGTTGGTGATCGGCGCCTCCAGCGGCTATGGCTTGGCCGCGCGTGTCACCGCGGCCTTCGGTTATGGGGCATCGACGCTTGGGGTTTTCTTCGAGAAGCCGGGCACAGAGAAGAAGCCGGGCACGGCGGGATGGTACAACTCGGCGGCGTTCGACAAGTTCGCCAAGGAAGAAGGCCTTTACAGCAAGGCGATCAATGGCGATGCCTTCTCGCACGAAGCGCGCACCAAGGCCATCGAGTTGATCAAGCAGGACCTGGGCCAGGTCGATCTGGTGGTGTACTCGCTGGCCTCGCCGGTACGCAAGATGCCCGATAGCGGCGAACTCAAGCGTTCCGCCCTCAAGCCTATCGGCGAGACCTACACTGCCACGGCCATCGACACCAACAAGGATGCCATCACCGAGGCCTCCGTGGAGCCGGCCACCGAGGAAGAGATCGCCGATACCATCACCGTCATGGGTGGTGAGGATTGGGAGTTGTGGATCGACGCCCTGGACGAAGCGGGTGTGTTGGCGCCGGGCGCACGCAGCGTGGCGTTCAGCTACATCGGCACCGAGATTACCTGGCCGATCTACTGGCATGGCGCGCTGGGCAAGGCCAAGGAAGACCTCGATCGCGCCGCCGGCGAGATCGACGCGCGTCTTTCCAAAGAGGGCGGCAGCGCCAACGTAGCGGTGCTCAAGTCGGTAGTGACCCAGGCCAGCGCGGCGATTCCGGTGATGCCGCTTTATATCTCGATGGTTTACAAGATCATGAAGGAGAAGGGCCTGCACGAAGGCACCATCGATCAGCTCAACCGTCTGTATGCCGAGCGTCTGTATGCATCACAAGAGCAGGGTACCGACGAAGCGGGGCGTCTGCGTCTCGACGATTGGGAGCTACGCGATGACGTGCAGCAGCCGTGCAAGGAGCTGTGGTCACAGGTGACCACCGACAATCTCTTCACGCTGACCGATTATGCCGGTTACAAGCACGATTTTCTCAAGCTATTTGGCTTCGAGCGCGAGGATGTCGATTACGAGGCGGACGTCGATCCCGTGGCGGAGTTCGACGTCGTGCAACTGTGATCGCTACACGCGTCGCGCAGATCGACCGCGAGACGGATGCGTTGGTGGAGGCGCTGCTCGATGCCAGACAGTGAAGCGCGCCACGATGCACCACGCCAGGTGGGGTTTTTGCTGCTGCCGGGGTTTTCGCTGCTGGCGCAGGCCTGCGCCATGGAGCCGTTGCACGTCGCTAACTTGCTGGCCGAGCGTCGACTCTATGTGCCGCGTACCTTCGGGCTCGATGGGCGCGCGGTCAGAAGTGCCGCAGAGCTGGCGTTGACCCCGGAAAGCGTGGCGGGCAGCGATGTCCAGCATCTGGACATGCTCATGGTGTGTGGCGTGAGTCCGTCGCCAGCAAGCGAGTCCCCGACCTTGCATGGCTGGTTGCAACGGCTGGCGTCACGCGGGGTCATGCTGGGCGGCATCGCCGGTGGCACCCAGGTGCTGGCTCGCGCTGGCGTGCTGGAAGGCTATCGGGTCACGCTGCACGTCGCCGGGGCCGACGCGTTCACGCGGGATTTTCCCGGCGTGCATGTCTCGCATCAGTTGTTCGAGATCGACCGTGACCGCCTGACCTGCGGGGGCGGTACGGCAGCGATGGACATGATGATGACGTTGATCGCCCAGCAGCATGGCGCGCGGTTGGCCGAACGTGTCTCCGAGCATTTCGTCTGCGAGCGCATCCGCATGGCGGACGAGCCCCAGCATGTACCGCTGCGCGCGCGCCTCTCGCACGCACCGCAGAGTCTGGTCGACGCGGTGACGCTGATGGAGTCGAACATCGAGGAGCCGTTGACCACCCACGAGCTGGCGGAACACCTGGGGATTTCCCGGCGGCAGCTCGAGCGGTTGTTCAAGAAGTATCTGCAGGCGGTGCCCAGCCGTTACTATCTGGAACTGCGTCTTCAGAAGGCCCGCCAATTGCTGCGTGACAACGAGCAGGCGGTCGGCGACATCGCCCTGTCCACGGGCTTTTCCTCCGGGGCGCATTTCTCTACGGCGTACCGTAACCATTTCGGCATCAGCCCGCGCGACGAACGCATCCCGCGTCACTGACGGTAGTTGTCGTAGAGAACCTAGAAGTCCTGGAGCGTCTGCCGATACCCCAAATACGCCTTGCGGCGCTCAACCAAGCGGCTGGCCATGGCGAAATCGCCTTGGTTGCGTGCCGTCTCTTCGGCGATGTCGAGCTGTTTGATGGCGCGGTCGATATGGCCGGTCAGTTGCAATTGCTCGGCGCGGGCGAGCATGCCCCACAGGTTGCGGTCGCTACGTCCGGCGGCTTCCGCGAGCAGGGAGAAAACCTGCGGATCCTCGGGGTACTGATCGCTCATGCGGCGCAAGATATCGTATGCTTGGCGTGGGGCTTGCTGCAGCAGGACCTCGGCTTCGATGAGCTGCGCCGGGCGGTAGTCCGGTTGCAGACGCAGGATGCGCCGGGCGCGGATCAATGCCGCATCGCGCTGGCCGGCGTCGAGCGCTACCTGGGCTGCGCTGGCCGGCAGCATCGAGAGATTCGGCTGCGCTGCGCTCAATCGGTCGATGGCGTCGAGTGCCTGTGCGGTATGGTCGTTGTGGGCGTCGATCAGCGCTTGCAGATAGCGTATCGCGGCGTCAGGAGGATCGTCCTGACGTAGCTGGGTCATGGCCTGGTCGGGATTGTCGCGATTCAGCGCGAGCAGGGCGCGAGCGCGAATAAGGCTGAAGGCCGTGCTATCGTGCGGTGCGGGCGAGGGCAACTGGTCGGCGCGGGCTTGGGTGTCGGCGATGCGGGCTTCGGTAACCGGGTGCGTGAGCAGAAATTCCGGCGGATTGCCGCCCTGGAGACTGGCTAAGCGTTGCATGACGCGGAAGAGTTCGGGCATGGCCTGCGGGTCGAAACCGGCGTCGGCCAGGGCCTCCAGCCCGACGCGGTCGGCTTCCTGCTCGAAACGCCGCGAATAGGCGAGCTGATCCTGGATGAATGCCGCTTGCGAGCCGACCATGGCAGCCAGCCCGGCATCGCCTGCGCCACCCGCCGCAAGCACCATGCCGGCCAGCATGGCGCCCATGGTGGGCAACTGTGTCTCTTCCACGCGTTGCATGCGGCGCGCAAAATGATGCTGCGACAGATGGCCGAGCTCGTGGGCGATTACCGAGGCCAGGGCATCCTCGGTCTCGGTGAAGGTGAACAGGCCGTTGTGGACGCCGACCACGCCGCCTGGCACGGCGAAGGCATTGAGAAGTCGGCTGTCGACCAAGGTGATGACGGTGTCGTCGTGGACCCCGGTATGCGGTAACAGGCGTGCCACCAGGCCATGGATGTAATCCTGCGCGATGGGGTCCTGCCACTCGTCGGTCTGGGCGCGGAACTGGCGTAGCCAGGCGCGTCCCAGGCGGTGTTCCTCACCGCTTGAAACGGTGGCACTCGAGCCACCCAGCTCGGGAAGGCCGTAATCGTTCTGTGCCAGGGCATTCGACGCAAAGGCGCCAAATGTCAGAGCCAGGAATAGGGCAGGAAGCAGCGTCCAGCGACGTGGCATGGGCATCCTCTTGAATGACGCGACGGGGCGGGTAGGCCGACGGCATGGTGCACGCCATGCTACCGTTGTCTTCGACATTGAACTGACTGGCAAAGTGCCTTTAAATCGGTGCGTTTTCAACTACCCAACCGCTGGGGGACGCAGATGGCGTTGCAACCCGATCATATGCTCGATGCACGCGGCCTGCATTGTCCGTTGCCGCTGCTCAAGGCCAAGCAGGCCCTGTCGACGCTCGAGGTGGGCGCGTTGCTTGAGGTTCAGGCGACCGATGTGGGCTCGTGGCAGGATTTCGAGACCTTTGCCGCGCAGGGCACGCACTGCCTGGAGGCGCGCGAAGAAAGGGACGGCGTCTACTATTATTGGCTGCGCAAGGGCGAACGAGGAAGCACCGCATGACGATGAAAGGCCTCTTCAAGGGGTGGATGGAGCGCTATTTCTCGGATGAGGAAGCGGTCGTCTTGCTTATCGTGCTGGTGCTGGGCTTTGCCGCTGTCATTTGCCTGGGCCGGATGCTGGCGCCGTTCTTCACTGCTCTGGTGCTGGCCTTCCTTCTGGAAGGCGTGGTCGCGTGGCTGGAACGGCGAGGCTTGCCACGCCTGCTGTCGGTACTGGTCGTGTTCCTGATTTTCATGGGGGCATTATTGGCGCTGGCCTTGGTGATCATGCCGCTGGTCTGGAACCAGATGGTCGAACTGGTGCAGGAAGCGCCACGTATGTTCGCCAGTGGTCAGGCATTGCTGGATGCCTTGCAGTCGCGCTACCCGACCTTGATCACCCCCGATCAAATCGAACAGTGGATTGCCACCGCCGGGCGCGAAGCGACCCAGCTCGGTCAGCGGGCGCTGACGCTGTCGCTGGCGTCGTTGGGCAATTTATTGGGCGTGATCGTCTATCTGGTATTGGTGCCGATTCTGGTGTTTTTCCTGCTCAAGGACCGCCAGCGCCTGACGCTGTTCCTGCTGTCCCTGCTACCCAAGAAGCGTACCTTGATGACGCGCATCTGGCATGAGATGGACGATCAGATCGCCAACTACATTCGCGGCAAGGCGATCGAGATCCTGATCGTGGGCGTGGTCGCCTTCATTACCTTCTGGACGTTCGGGTTGCCCTATTCCACCTTGCTGGCACTGATCGTCGGCTTGTCGGTGCTGGTGCCATACATCGGCGCGGCGGTGGCGACCTTGCCAGTGGCGGCCGTCGCAGGTTTCCACTTCGGCATCGGCGATCAACTCGCCTACGTCCTGCTGGCCTATGCCGTTATTCAGGCGCTGGATGGCAATGTGCTGGTGCCGATCCTGTTTTCCGAGGCGGTCAACCTGCACCCGGTATCGATCATCCTCGCGGTGTTGTTCTTCGGCGGTATCTGGGGATTCTGGGGCGTATTCTTTGCGATTCCGTTGGCGACCCTGCTCAAGGCGCTGGTGTATGCCTGGCCGCGCGGTGTGCGCGACCCAGGCCTGCGATCTCCGCCTGCAGAGCAGTGATCAGGACGTCGCGTTGAGTTCACGGGCGGCGTCGAGGACCTCCTCGACGTGGCCCTTGACCTTCACCTTGCGCCATTCGCGCGCCAGTTTGCCGTCGGTGTCGATCAAGAAAGTACTGCGCTCTATCCCCAGATGTTCCTTGCCGTAGAGCTTCTTGAGCTTGATGACATCGAAGAGCTGGCATAGCGCTTCGTCCTTGTCGGAAATCAGCTCGAAATTGAACCCTTGCTTGGCCTTGAAGTTCTCATGGGCACGCAACCCGTCTCGCGAGACACCGAGAACGACGGTGTTCGCGGCCTCGAAGTCGGCCTTGTGATCGCGAAAATCGCCCCCTTCGGTGGTGCAGCCCGGGGTACTATCCTTGGGATAGAAATAGATCACGACCTGCTGGCCACGGTAGTCGGAAAGGGTGATCTGCGTATCGCCGGTTGCCGGGGCGGTGAAATCGGGAACGGGCTGGCCGATGCTGACGCTCATGAGGGTTCCTTGCGTGCTGATATGAAAGTGACGTGAAAGATAGCATTGCCTGAACGTGGATAGTCCAGATTACATAACCGCCAGGCGCGCGTGTCAAAGCACGCCGCTTCTGTACAGGATGAAGCTGGCTGAGTACCATTTGATGTTGATCGACATCATGACAGAAAAAGCCGGTCCGGCGCTCGAAACGCCCGGTTGGCGATACGCGCATTTTGATCGCCCGCGCATGCCGGTGGCACGCTGGCCCGATTCACAGGAGAGCACTGCAGCATGATCACAGGCAGCATCGTCGCTTTGGCGACACCGATGAAGGCCAGTGGCGATATCGACTGGGAGGCGCTGCGTCGCCTGGTGGGATTCCATCTCGACAACGGCACCGATGCCATCGTCGCGGCGGGCACCACCGGTGAGCCGACCACCATGTCGTTCGCCGAACATTTCGACGTCATTCGCTGCGTCGTCGAGGAAGTCGACGGCCGCGTTCCGGTGATTGCCGGTACCGGCGCCAACGCGACCTCGGAAGCGGTCGAGCTGGCGCGTTACGCACGCGAAGTCGGCGCGGACCTCTGCTTGTCGGTGGCCCCCTACTACAACAAGCCCACTCAGGAAGGGCTTTACCAGCATTTCAAGGCGGTCGCCGAGGGTGGCGGATTGCCGGTCATTCTCTACAACGTGCCCGGTCGCACTTGCTCGGATATCTACAACGAGACCGTATTCCGTCTCGCCGAAATCGAGAACGTCGTGGGGCTCAAGGACGCCACCGGTAATCTGGAGCGCGCCGAGGAACTGGTCGATCGCCTCAAGGGTACCGGCTTCGCGCTTTATTCCGGTGACGACCCCACGGCGTGCGAGTTCATGTTGATGGGAGGCCACGGCGATATCTCCGTGACTGCCAATGTCGCGCCGCATGCCATGCACGATCTCTGCGAGGCCGCCGTCGCCGGCGATGCCGAAAGAGCGCATCAGATCAACTCACGTCTCATGTCGCTGCATACCGCACTGGGCGTCGAGGCCAATCCGATCCCGGTGAAGTGGGCGCTCAACCGCATGGGGTTGGCGGAGCAGGGCATTCGCCTGCCGATGACGTGGCTATCCGAGAAGTACCACTCCACGGTGAGTGAGGCACTCCAGCTCGCCGATGTGGCCGAAGATTGACATACCGTCGTGAGCGGGAGGTCAGACGTTTACCTGCGTTAGCGATGCTCCTCGACGCCGATCAACGCATAAAGAAGGTGGATGCATGAAACCCGTCCTTAAATGGATGCCGCTGATCATCGGCGCCACTCTGATCGTAAGTGGCTGTAGCCGTTCCGGTTTTTATTACGACCGCAACGCCGAATACGCCGATGCCGAGATGGTCGAGCCAGTGACGCTGCCGGACTCGCGCGATTCGTCACGTTACCAGGACGCGATGCCGGTACCTGACGCCGAGAGTGATTTCGCGGCCACGGACGAAGACTTCGACGTGCCGCGTCCACGTCCGCTGGCTTCTAGCCAGGAAGCCGAGGCGACATTCGTCGAATCGCGCGAGGCTGGCGACGAACGCTGGTTGGTCGTCAATGCCGCGCCGGGCGGTGTCTGGCCGATGCTACAGGGATTTGCGTCCGCGCAAGGCGCCAATGTTGACAGTGCCGATGCCGATAGCGGGCGTCTCGAGACCAGCCTGGGGACGTTGAGCATCCGTCAGGGGTTGCGTGACGGCTCCAGTGAGGTGCGTTGTGAAGGCAGCAGCAACGAAACCCGGTGCCTCGACGCGCTGCAGCGCTACCTGAACGACAATGTCGGTGACCAGGAAGGCGTGTCTCTGGCGGCACAACCGCTGGCGAGCGATGAGCGCGTACGCTTATCGAACCATGGTGGTGAGTGGCAGCTCGAGCTGGCGCTGAATCTTGAGCGTGCCTGGCCGGAACTGCGTTATCAGTTGGAGAACAACTTCGAGGACCAACGCGGCGCCTTGGTCGACCAGAACCGTAGTGCCGGTCAGTTCGTGGTCGACTACACCGCTCGCGATGACGATTCCGGCTGGTTCGATTGGTTCGGCGGTGACGATGCGACCCAGCGCTACCGTCTCGATGTCAGTGCCAGTGGCGGCACCGCCACGCAGGTGCAGGTCAGCAGCGAAGACGGCGGTCCAGTGGATTCGGGCGATGCCCGTGAAGTGCTCGACGCCGTGGCGGCGACCTTGCGCTGAGATGCCGGACGGCATGATGGATCAGCCTCAGGCGGCCCTGCGTTTCGCATCGCTGGGTAGCGGCAGCAAGGGCAATGCCACGCTGGTCAGTGACGGTGAAACGCATGTGCTGGTGGATTGCGGCTTTGGTATGCGCGAGGCGGAACGTCGTCTCGCGCAGTTCGGCCTGCATCCCCGCCAGCTCGATGCCGTTCTCCTCACCCATGAGCACGGCGATCACATTCGTGGCGTAGGGCCCCTGGCGCGGCGCTATGCGATGCCGGTCTACCTGACCGCGGGCACCTGGCTCTCGGGGCGGCTGGGCGAAGTACCGCGACATGAGTGGGTGGTGCCCCAGTCATGCTTCGCGATCAAGGGACTGGAGATCGAGGCGGTCACGGTGCCCCACGATGCCCGCGAGCCGGTGCAGTTTCGGTTTCGCGCGCATGGGCGTCACCTGGGCGTGCTCACTGACCTCGGCTATCCCAGCGAACACGTCATCGATGCGTTCCGGGGTTGCGATGCGTTGATTCTCGAGTGCAATCATGATCGCCGTATGCTCGATGTCGGCCCCTACCCACGCAACCTCAAGCGGCGGGTCGGGGGGCACTGGGGGCATCTGGCCAATGTTCAGGCCGCGGAGCTCCTGACGCGGCTGGGGTTGGATCGCCTGCAGCGTATCGTGTGTTCGCATATCTCGGTGGAGAACAATCGTCCCGAACTGGCGCTGGAAGCGCTGACGCCGTTGTTGTCCGGCGATGAGTCGCGGCTGTTGGTATCGGCGCAGGAACACGGCTTCGCCTGGCAGAGCATCGCGTGAGTCGAGGCCGCGCGTCGTTGGCAGCGTAGAATGCCTTGAATAGTATACGTCGCGGGTCGTGCGATCCGCGCCCAGACAAGAGCCAGCCGGCCCCGCGAGGGCCATTGTGGAGACCCCATGGAAAAACGTGACGAACTGTACGCGGGCAAGGCCAAGTCGGTCTACCGCACCGATGACCCGCAGCGTTTGATCCTGCACTTCCGCGACGACACCAGCGCCTTCGACGGCAAGAAGAAGGAATCGCTGGCGCGCAAGGGCACGGTCAACAACAAGTTCAATGCTTTCATCATGGAAAAGCTTCAGGCGGCGGGCATTCCGACGCATTTCGAGATGCTGCTCTCCGACGACGAATGCGTGGTCAAGAACCTCGAGATGATTCCCGTCGAGTGCGTGGTGCGCAATGTCGCCGCAGGTGGGCTGGTGCGCCGTCTCGGCGTCGAGGAAGGTCAGACGCTGACACCGCCGACGTTCGAGTTGTTCCTCAAGGACGACGCCAACGGTGACCCGATGATCAACGAGTCGCTGGCCGAGACGTTCGGCTGGGCGACGCCCGAGCAGTTGGCGACCATGAAAGCGCTGACCTTCCAGGTCAACGACGTTCTCAAGCAGCTGTTTCTCGATGGCGACATGCTGCTGGTCGATTACAAGCTCGAGTTCGGCATGTTCGACGGTAAGGTAACCCTGGGCGATGAGTTTTCGCCGGACGGCTGCCGCCTGTGGGACGCCAATACCCGCGAGAAGATGGACAAGGACCGCTTCCGCCAGGGCCTGGGTGGCGTCATCGAAGCCTATGAAGAAGTCGGACGGCGGATAGGCATCACGTTCTGATTGCCGCGCGTTTCCGGCCTATCCCCAGCGGGGCGCCAACGGGCGCCCCGCTGTCGTTCACGCGGGACTGTCGTTCACGCGGGACTGTCGTTCACGTGGGAGAAGACAACACGATGATGTCTTCTATGTGCAGTGCTTCGATGCCGTTGGTCGTGGTCGGGTAGAAGCGCACGTCCACATCGCGCAGGCGCACGCCGTAGCGACGCTCGGGCTTGTTCTGCGCGTTCTTGTGGTACGCGGGGCGCGGATCCTGGGCCAACACCTGGCGAATCAATTCACGCAATGAGTCGCCGTCGCGACGCACCAGCAGGCGTGTCTCGGCGGCGGCCGAGAACGTCACCGGAAGCGACGGTGGTGGTGCGGGGGCGAAGCCACTGTGTGCTTCGGGGAGCGCTTCGGCCCAGGCCAGATAAGGCTTGATGTCGAGTACGGGCGTTCCGTCGACGAGATCGTGTCCGCGCAGGTGCAGTGTCACGCCATGGTGCGTGTCGACCTTCACCAGTTCGACCAACGACAGTCCTAGACGGTTGGGGCGATGCGTGCTGCGCGTGGCGAAGACGCCGTGCTTGACATTGCCACCCAGGCGTGGCGGGCGCACCAGCGGCGTCCAGCGTGTGGGACTTTGATGGAAGACGAAGGTCAGCCAGAGATGGCTGAACGCCTCCAGCCCGCGCACGCTAAGCGGATCGTCGAACGGCGGCGTCAGCGTCAGCGTCGCTTGCGCGGCGCTGGCCAGCCCGGGCTGGCGCGGAATGCCGAACTTGTCCGGATAGTCGCTGGCGATACGCCCAATGGGCGTGAGCGTGAACGCGTTGGATGCTTCGTCAGAGGAGAAATCGCAATCGGTCATCGTGGCATTATGCCTAATGCCGGTCCATGCGACGAGACATGCTGGTGTGGCGCTTGGGCCTTGTGTAGGCTGCGCTGTGCCCGTCACCATGGCGGGTTGGGCGTCTGCGGCGTGACCCGCCATGCAGGCCATTTCCAGGAGGCAACGGTGATCGAACGAATCGTCTATCGAGCGGCTACGCCGCGTGATGCCGCCGACCAGGCGGAAGTGTTTCACCACGCCGTGATGCAGGGGGCCGCCGGCTATTACACGCTGGCGCAACGCGAGGCGTGGACCATGGCTCTGCCGCGCGATGCCGAAGCCTGGGCGGCGCGTCAGGTGCTTTATCCCACCCTAGTGGCGGTCTGCGACGGGCGCTGCGTGGGGTTCTGCGAGCTCGACCCCGGCGAAGGGCGTATCGAAACGCTTTACGTGTGGCCCTCGCTGGCCGGTCGAGGCGTGGGCAGCCGCTTGTTGGAGCACGCCGAGGGCGAAATGCGCCAGCGCGGCGTGGCGTGCATGCGGATCGAAGCCAGCCTGGTACTGGCGGATGCCTTGATGCGCCGCGATTGGGCGCATCAAGGCGAAGATTGGGTGGCGCGAGGCGGCGAACGTCTGCCGCGTGTCAGGCTCAGCAAGGCGTTGTGAGGCGTTCGTGCGCCGGTGAGCGATCATGCCTTGCGCGCCAGCAGTGCACGAAACAGCGAGCCCATCATCACCGGTGTATCGTGCTCGATGACGAAGCCTGCACCTTCTAGAAGTGGCCGCGCCTGACGCGTGATATCGGTGGCCACAAACGACGTTACGATGTTCATCAGGCGCCTGCCCCAGCCGGCGGGGCGGGCATCGCTTTGGAACTTGTCCATCACGCATAACTGGCCGTCTTTTGTCAGCACGCGGTGCGCTTCGTGCAGCCCGGCCTCGGGATCGGGCATGACGGCGACGATCAAGTGCATTACCACCACGTCGAAATGCGCATCGGGGTAGTTCAACCGTGCGGCATCCATCGTCGCGGCGATCACGTCGAGGCCGTGGCGATCGGCACGCGCCCTGAGGCGCGCGATCATCATCGGCGAGATATCGATGGCATGCACTTCGATGTCGCGCGGCAGGCAAGGCAAATCGAGCCCCGTACCGGCGCCGATCAGCAGCACGCGCTGGCTCTGGCGCCAATGCACACCGTCCAACGCCAGGCGTCGTGCGCGGCGAAACGCCCGCGCCGCCACCAGGTCATAGATCGGCGCATAAAGCGAATAGCGCAGACGGTTCCAGGCGGTCGTGTTGAGCATGACGCGGCGCTCCGGCAAAGACATACCGCTGTCTTAGCACGTTGCCGGTGGGGCGTCCATGCGAGGATAGGCGCACGACACGATGCCGACACGGCCCGGGGGTATCGGGCCGTGCGCGTGCGATTACGCCATGCTGTCGACGATGCCGCCTTCCACTCGCAAGGGGGCGCCGGTCGTCGCGCTGGCCTGCGGCGAGGCGGCGTAGACGCTCATGTTGGCGACTTCCTCGGAGGTGGCGAGACGGCCGATGATCGAGCTGGGGCGGTTTTCCTTGACGAAACGCGCTTCCATTTCCTCCTGGGACACGCCTTCCTGCTCGGCCATCTGGGCGATCATGTTGACCACGCCCTCGGAACGCGTCGGCCCGGGCAACACCGCGTTGACGGTGACGCCGGTACCGGCCAGTACCTTGGCCAGCCCGCGTGAGATCGACTGCACGGCGGACTTGGTCATGCCGTAGTGGACCATTTCGGCGGGAATGTTCAGTCCCGACTCGCTGGACAGGAACTGGATACGTCCCCAGCCGCGCGCCTTCATGCCCTGAGCGTAATGGCGCGATAGTCGCACGCCGCTCATCACGTTGACCTGGAAGAACTGCTCCCAGGTGTCGTCGTCGATCTCGAAGAAATCCTGCGGGCCGAAGATGCCCACGTTGTTGATCAGAATATCGGTGTCCGCGCGGGCGTCGATCAGTGCCTGGCAGCCTTCGGTACTGCCCAGATCGGCGGCGACGCCGGACACCTGAGCGCCCGAGACGTCGGCTTTCAGCGCTTGCACCGCGCTGTCGACCCGCTCTTGGGTACGGCCGGTGAGGGTGACCTCGGCGCCGGCCTCGGCCAACCCCTGGGCGATGGCGAAGCCGATGCCGGCGGTGGAACCGGTGACGATAGCGGATTTGCCGCTGAGATCGATCTGCATGGTGCGTCTCCTTGTAGCGCCTCGTGTGTCCGATGTGGCTCCTCGCGTCGTGATGACACGACCATGAGCCTGCAAACGAATGAGTCGGGGCGTAGACGCCAAAACTCAACCTCTTTTCATAATTCGTCGTCACATCGCTGAAAGACCCGAGACCTCTCAGCCTCGTATACTCAATGCCAACCTACCGTATTCGTTGACCCACCCAGGAGGACCGACACGATGTCCCAGTCACCGACCCGCGACGATTTCGACCGCTACATGGTGCCCAACTATTCCCCGCAGCAGACGATTCCTGTGCGCGGCGAGGGCAGCCGTCTGTGGGATCAGGACGGGCGCGAATACATCGATTTCGCCGGCGGGATCGCGGTCAATGCGCTGGGCCATTGTCATCCCGCGCTGGTCTCGGCGCTCAAGGAACAGGCCGACAAGGTCTGGCATCTCTCCAACGTCTACACCAACGAGCCGGCGCTGGCCCTGGCCAAGTCGCTTGTCGAGCGTAGCTTCGCCGACAAGGCGTACTTCTGCTCCTCCGGCGGCGAGGCCAACGAGGCAGCTTTCAAGCTGGCCCGGCGCTGGGCATACGACAACGTCGGTGCACACAAGGACAAGATCATCTCCTTCCGCCAGTCGTTCCACGGCCGCACCCTGTTCACGGTCAGCGTCGGTGGCCAGCCCAAGTATTCCGAAGGCTTCGGCCCAATTCCCGGGCGTATCGAACATGCCGTGTACAACGACCTCGACAGCGTGCGCGCGCTGATCGATGACGAGACCTGTGCCGTGGTGGTTGAGCCGATGCAGGGCGAGGGCGGCGTGGTACCGGCCGATCCCGACTTTCTGAGCGGCTTGCGCACATTGTGCGACGCGCATCAGGCGCTGCTGGTATTCGACGAAGTGCAATCGGGCGTGGGCCGTAGCGGGCATCTCTATGCGTACATGCATTACGGCGTGACCCCGGACATCCTGACCAGTGCCAAGGCGCTGGGTGGCGGTTTCCCGATCGGCGCCATGCTGACCACCGACCGCGTGGCCCCCTCCTTGGCGGTGGGTACCCACGGTTCCACCTACGGCGGCAATCCGCTGGCCTGCGCGGTGGCGCTGGCGGCGGTGGAAACCATCGACACCCCGGAGGTCCTGGAAGGCGTCATGCATCGCCATGCGCTGTTCAAGGAGCACCTCGAAGCGATCAATCGCGAGTACGACATCTTCAAGGAAGTGCGCGGCCTGGGCCTGTTGCTCGGGGCTGAGATGGCGCCGGCCTACGCAGGGCGTGCCAAGGAAATCCTGCCGCTGGCCATGGAAGAGGGGCTGATGGCGCTGGTCGCCGGCCCCAATGTGCTGCGCATGGCGCCGTCGCTGGTGATCTCCGAGGCGGAAGTCCGTGAAGGGATGGCCCGCCTGGAACGCGCCGTGGCGCGCTTCGTGCAGGACGCATGAACCCGCAATCGAGAGACATTGCCATGCTTGTCGTTCGCCCCGTTCAACCCCGCGACTTGCCGGCACTGGAGCGCCTGGCGGGCAGTGCCACGCCGCGCCTGACCAATCTGCCGGCGCATCGCGACCGCCTCGAGGAGCGTATTGCGCGCTCGACGCGGGCCCTGGCGCGCGAGGTCGATTTTCCCGAAGACGAGGCCTATACCTTCGTGCTCGAGGATCTCGAGCTTGACGAAGTAGTGGGGACCGCCAGCATTCGTGCCCAGGCGGGCGCCATGGATGCCTACTACACCTATCGTCAGGAAACGCTGATCCACGCCTCGCAACAGCTCAACGTGCGCCGCGAGGTGCAGACCCTGTCGCTGTCGCACGAGACTTCCGAGACCACGCTTTTGTGCGCGCTGTCGTTGGACGCGCGTTACAAGGGCACCAGCGCCGAGAGCCTGTTGCGGCGCGCGCGGTTGATGTTCATCGCGCAGTACCCCGAGCGCTTCGCCTCGATTCTGGCCGTGGCTTTCCCGGGCTATCTCGATGCCGAGGGCGAGTCGCCGTTCTGGAACAGCGTCGGGCGGCACTTCTTTGCGCGTGGCTTTCAGGAGATCAACCTGCTGGCCGGGGTACGCTCGAAGAGCTTCATCGCCGAGGTGATGCCGCAGTTCCCGCTCTACCTACCCTTGCTCACGCCCCAGGCGCGTGCCGCCATCGGCCGCGAACACCCCGACCACGAGGGCGCGCTCGAGGAAATGCTCGGCGAAGGCTTCGTGCGCTCGCGGCACGTGGATATCTTCGATGGCGGGCCGGTGGTGCGCGGCGAGCGTGACCGTCTGCAGAGCGTCCGCCAGGCCAGTTGGCATCCGGTACGCTTGCGCCCCGGCAACGTGCTGCCGGATGCCGAACCGGCGTTGATCGCCAATCAGCAACTGGGCGGCTTCCGCTGCCTGGTGGCGCGCTATGCGCTGTCGCCCACCGGGCAGTTGATGCTCACGCCCGAGCATGCCGAGTTGCTGGGCGTCGAGGAAGGTCGCGCGGTCCTGGCCGCGCCAATGGCATTGCCCAGCGTCCTGGATGAGTTCGACGAGGGAGAAACCTGATGCGCATTCGACCCATCGAACGTCGCGATATCGATAGTCTGCAAGCCATGGCTTGGCAGACCGGCGTGGGGTTCACCTCGTTGCCCGACAATCGCGACTTCCTCGCTGCCAAGATCGAACACGCGGTCAGCGCCTTCGAGGAGCGCAGCGCCATCGACGACCGGCTGTATTTCTTCGTGCTCGAAGACGACGCCAACGGCGAGCTGGCCGGATGTTGCGCCATCGAGGCGCAGGTCGGCCGCGAAGTGCCATTCTACAATTATCGCCTGGGCACTCTGGCGCATTCGTCGGTGCAGCTCGACTTGCATCGCACCATCGATACGCTGTTTCTCAGTTCCGACCATACCGGCGATGCCGAAGTCTGCTCGCTGTATCTGCGCCCCGAATACCGACGCGATCGCAACGGCGCCTTGCTGTCCAAGGCGCGCTGGCTGTTTATCGCCGAGTTTCGCGATCGCTTCCCTGACAAGGTGCTTGCCGAGATGCGCGGGCGCTTCGACGAGAACGGCACCAGCGCGTTCTGGGAATGCCTGGGCAGCCACTTCTTTCCCATGAACTTCAACGAGGCCGACCGCCTGACCGGCCTCGGGCAGAAAAGCTTCATCGGCGAGCTGATGCCCAAGTTCCCGATTTACACGCCGTTTCTGTCCGAAGAAGCGCGGGCCTGCATCGGCGCGGTTCACGAGCACACCCGCCCGGCGCTGGAAATGCTCAGGAAGGAAGGGCTGCGCTGGGAGGGCTACATCGACATCTTCGACGGCGGCCCCACGGTGGAGGCCTATATCGACGATGTACGCGCGGTGCGCGACTCGGCGTCCTATCCTGTGGAGATCGTGGACGAGGCCGCCAGTGTCGAACGCCCGACCTGGTTGGTAGCGACGGCGAACATTAGCGAATTCCGAGCCGCCTGGATCGGACGCGGGCCCAGTGCGGATGGCGTGCTCACGTTGAGCGCGGATGAGGCTCGGCGTCTCGGCGTCGGTGCGGGCGACCGCTTGCGCCTGCTCGAGACGTAATCCGGCTGCGCCGGGAGTGAGAAGTCATAAGCTGTCAGCGACGGGCTTCGGGAAAAGGATTGCGAGCTTTCAGCGTGGCCGAATACTGCTTTTCGTAGCTCGTAGCTCGTAGCTCGTAGCTCGTAGCTCGTAGCTCGTAGCTCGTAGCTCGTAGCTTACAAATGAATCAGGAGCGACATATGCAACCCAAACAGCAGTTGCTGATCGACGGCGCCTGGGTCGAGGGTGATGCCGCGCGTTTCGACAAGACCGACCCCGTCTCCGGCGAGACACTATGGAGTGCCAGCGCGGCCAGCGCGGCCCAGGTCGAAGCGGCGGTAGCCGGCGCACGCCGGGCGTTTCCCGCCTGGGCGCGTCACAGCTTCGAAGAACGTCAGGCGGTGGTCGAGCGCTTCCGCGAGCGTCTGGAAGCCAATCGCGAGGCGCTGGCGACGAGCATCGCGCAGGAAACTGGCAAGCCGCTGTGGGAGGCGCGTACCGAGATCGGCGCGATGATCGGCAAGGTGGCAATTTCGATCACCGCCTATCATGAGCGTACCGGCGAACGCGCGCGGGATGTCGGCGGCAGCCGTGCGGTGCTGCGCCACCGCCCGCATGGCGTGTTGGCGGTATACGGCCCATACAACTTCCCCGGGCATCTGCCCAACGGGCATATCGTCCCGGCGCTTTTGGCCGGCAACGCGGTGGTCTTCAAGCCCAGCGAGCAGACGCCGATGACCGCCGATCTGACGCTGCAATGCTGGCTCGAGGCGGGCCTGCCCGCCGGTGTGATCAATCTGGTGCAGGGCGCGGCCGAGGTTGGTCAGGCATTGGCCGGCAGCGCCGACATCGACGGCTTGCTGTTCACCGGAAGCGCCAAGATCGGCGGGCTTCTGCATCGCCAGTTCGGCGGCCAGGTCGACAAGATCTTGGCGCTGGAAATGGGCGGCAACAATCCGCTGGTGGTCAAGGACGTGCCGGATCAGGACGCGGCGGTACTGTCGATTCTGCAGTCGGCGTTCGCCTCCGGCGGCCAGCGTTGCACTTGCGCGCGGCGTTTGATCGTGCCCCAGGGGGCGGCCGGCGATGCGTTGCTCGAAGCGCTGGTACATGCCATTGGCGCGCTGCGCGTGGCGGGGCCGTTCAGCGAACCGCCGCCGTTCTATGCGGGATTGGCCAGCGTCGAGGCCGCGGATGGCTTGCTGGCAGCCCAAGACGATTTCGTCGCACGCGGCGGGCGAATACTCGCGCCGCTGCGTCGCCTGGAGGAGGGCACCAGCATCCTCTCGCCGGGGCTGATCGACGTCACCGGCTGCGAGGTGCCCGACGAGGAGCACTTCGGGCCGCTGCTCAAAGTGCATCGCTATCATGATTGGGACGAGGCCATCGCCCTGGCCAACGATACCCGCTATGGCCTGTCGGCGGGGCTGATCGGCGGTGAGCAGGCCGATTGGGATGACTTCCTGCTGCGCATCCGTGCCGGCATCGTCAACTGGAACCGCCAGACCACCGGCGCCTCCAGCGACGCGCCGTTCGGCGGTATCGGCGATAGCGGCAACCACCGCCCGAGTGCCTATTACGCCGCCGATTACTGCGCCTATCCGGTCGCTTCGATGGAAACCGAGACGCTTAGCCTGCCCGATACCCTGCCGCCGGGGGTGACGCTATGAGCGAAGGTGCTATGAGTGAAGGTTCTATGAGTAAAGAGGTACGCGAGGTCAATTTCGACGGCCTGGTAGGACTGACCCACAACTACGCCGGGCTGGCGCATGGCAACGTAGCGTCGATGCGCCACGAGGGGCTTACGGCCAATCCCCGCGAGGCGGCGTTGCAGGGGCTCGACAAGATGAAGTCGCTGATGGAGGCCGGCTACGCGCAAGGCGTGTTGCCGCCCCAGCAACGCCCCGACCTGGGCGCGCTGCGCGATCTCGGCTTTACCGGTGATGACGCGAGCGTGCTGGCGCGAGCGGCCCAGGAAGCCCCACAACTGCTGCGCGCGGTATGCTCGGCCTCGTCGATGTGGACGGCCAACGCGGCGACCGTGACGCCGAGCGCGGATGCCCCGGATGGCCGCGTACATTTCACCGCCGCGAATCTGCAATCGAGCTTTCATCGCTACCTCGAACCGCGCACCACCGCGCGCGTGCTGGCGGCGATGTTCCGCGACGAGACGCACTTCGCGCATCACCCGGTGCTGCCGGCGACGCCGGCCTTCTCCGACGAAGGCGCGGCCAATCACACCCGGTTGAGCGGCGCGCATGGCGAGCCCGGCGTGCATCTTTTCGTCTACGGTCGCCAGGCGTTCGGCGGGCAACACGGCCCCACGCGCTATCCCGCGCGCCAGACCCTGGAGGCGAGCCAGGCGATCGCCCGGCAGCATGGCTTGAGCGACGCGCAGACGGTGTTCGCCCAGCAAAATCCCGAGGCCATCGATGCCGGTGTCTTCCATAACGACGTCATCGCCGTCGGCAATGGCCCGGTGCTGCTCTATCACGATATGGCGTTTCGGGATGAAGACGCCACGCTGGACGCGCTGCGCGCACGGATGGCGTCGCCGCTGATCCCGGTGCGGGTGCCGAGCGAGGCGGTCAGTCTCGAGGATGCGGTGTCGACGTACCTGTTCAACTCGCAACTGCTCTCCAACCCTGACGGCAGCATGACGCTGGTCGTGCCTGGCGAGTGTCAGGAAAATGAAACCGTGTGGCGGACGATTCAGGACCTGCTGTTGGCGGGGTACAACCCCATCAGCGAGGTGCTGGTCAAGGACGTCAAGCAGAGCATGCGCAACGGCGGCGGCCCGGCGTGTCTGCGCCTGCGCGTCGCGCTCTCGTCGGCCGAACGCCAAGCGCTGGGTGGCCGCGTGTTGCTCGACGAGGTCCTGCATGGCGACCTCACCGCCTGGGTCGAGCGGCATTATCGTGATCGGCTGACGCCCGCCGATCTCGCCGACCCGCAACTCGCCCGGGAATCGCTCACCGCCCTGGATGAACTGACGCAGCTACTGGGCATCGGCGCGGTATATCCGTTTCAGTTGGGGTGATCGCCTGGCGTGGTTCACGAGTTGGGAGACAACTCATCTAGTGGCCAGCCGATACATCTATCGAAGATGGCAATCATTGCATCATAGTCGCAATGGTAGGCAGCGATATTGGCGTGAAGCCATTCTTCACGCTGAATCCCTTCCCATGAAATCTCATAGCCATTATTAATGATGAGATGCTCGAAGAGAAGGCGCTGTGCCCGGCCATTGCCTTCTCTGAAGGGATGAATCACATTCAAATCGCCATAAAGCTCTGCGACGGCACTGACTAGCTGTTGACGAGGCAGATTCGTGAAATAAGTCTCATGCCTCAGGCGGGTGAAGAGCTTGTATGCCTCGGGTTCGATGCGCTGTACGTTACAGAAGCGCGTCTCACCTTTGGCGATGTCGATGGTTCGGATCTCACCAGCCCAAGGATAAAGATCGGCAAATAGCTGGCGATGAAGGTGCTTTAGATAATCGAGGTCGTAAGGGGGCGGAGCGAACTGAATAGTGTCTGCGGCGAGAACCGTCAGCTCACGCTCCGCTGCTTCAAGCGTAGGATCATCGCGAATGCCCAGTAAGTTCCTGAGCATGGTAGTCCCCTCGTAGCAATAAGGGTCTTGGCCAGCACCGTACTTATCCACAAGGTTAATTCTGACGATATTTTTTCAGGACAGCTGCTTTGCTGCTCGTGGGCCGGTAAGAGGAAGCCACATCTACACCCTCAAGTCGTAGACTGGCTGCATAGTTGGCCTGTCTCACCTTGGCGAAATAGGCCCGCTTGGCCTTCAGAGATACGTTTGGCATGACGACTCCTACAAGCGTTTCTTCCTATTCTACCGCATCATGGTCGCGATGAAGAGAGTGAGCGCACGGCCTGAGTCAGCTACTGCTGCCGGCGCCGCCGACCATTCCGCTGCGCAGGTCGGTGCCATCCTGGCGATTCTTGACGTGCTGGCTCACCACATCTTCCGGTGAGCCGGCCATCTCCCGGAACATGCCCATGCTGCCCAGCAGCGCGGAAGATTCGTAAGGCACGAACACGCGCTCGCCATCCTTGGCCATGTTCGGCAGCACCTTGATATAGCTCTGGCCGAGCAGGTAGCCCACCACGGTACGCTTGTCGTCCTCACTGTCGCCGATGGCGTTAAGGACCAGCTTGATCGACTCCTGTTCGCCCTCGGCACGCAAAATGGCGGATTGCTTGTCGCCTTCGGCGTTGAGAATCGATGACTCACGCTGGCCTTGTGCCATGGCGATGGCGGCGGATTTTTCGCCCTCGGCTTCGGTGACCGTCGCGCGGCGTTTACGCTCGGCCGCCATCTGCAGACGCATGGCACCTTCGACTTCCTCGGGCATGGCGATGTCCTGCACTTCGACGCGGGAGATCTTGACGCCCCACTTGGACGCGGGCTCCTCCATGGCGGATTGGATCGCGTTGTTGACCTCGGCGCGGGACTCGAACAGCTTGTCGAGTTCCATCTTGCCCACCACCGAGCGCAGCGTGGTCTTGGCCAGGACCTCGACGGCCTGACTCATGTTGGCGACTTCGTAGACGGCGCGCTTGGGGTCGATGATCTGGTAGTAAAGTGCGCCGTTGATGGTCACCGTGACGTTATCGGTGGTCACTACCGGCTGACCGGGAAAATCCATCACCGTCTCGCGGCGGTCGATGCGGGTCTCGTCGGTGGCGATCGGGTAGTACTCCTCGCCCTGCTTGCGATAACGGATCATGCTGATGGCGCGAGGCTGCTCGATGAACGGGATGATGATGTTGATGCCGCTCTCCAGCAGGCGGTTGAACGAGCCAAGTCGCTCGATCACCATTACCTCGGACTGTCGAACGATCACCAGTCCCTTGACGATGATCACAATGCCGATCGCAACGACGATCAGACTGAGGATCAATCCCGGGGTCAGAAATGAATCCATATTTATTGCTCCTGTGGCGATGCTGGCGTGACGATGGCGGTGGTGCCATCGAAGCGCTGGAAAACGACTCGGCTGTCTAAAGGCAGTTCAGTCGTGTGGGTATCGGCGACTCTCAATCGATAAAAATCGCCGTTGATCTTGATGCCGGTCGCGCCATCGAAATCGCGCTTGAGCGTACGATATTCATTGCCCTTCTCGACGCCCGTGCCGGTCGTTCCGTAGGCGACACCGCGGGGCGAGAACCAGGGGCGAATCACTTTGATGGTTATTGGCAACAGCAGCCCGGCGAGGACGCCGAACCCCAGTAGTTGCCAGGCGAGGCTGGCGCCGAGCCAGGCCAGGAGCGCCGTCAGCGCGGCGGCGACGGCCAGAGCGAGCAGCACCAACGCGCCTGAGGCGAGCTCCGCAAGGCCCAATAGCAGGGCAATGGCCAGCCAGGTGTAGGCGATATTCCAGTCCATATCAGTCCTCGGTGATCGATTCTTGCGGAAGTCTTGCGAGGATGGGGATCGGCTCCAAGAGCTTACTCGCATTTAATCCAGCAGCGTATCAGAGATTGCCGCTGCGGGCGGTGAGGAATGACCGCCAGCATGGGTGCGGGAGGTAGCACGACGTGACGGTGGCTCAACCTTCGCGCACCGTGACGAGCTTGGGCCGGCCGATCATCACTCCGGCGACGGTTTGCACGCTGAGCAGGGCCATCAGCAGCCACAGCGAGAGTCGCCAGTCGCCGGTGACGCCGTGCAGGGCGCCGAACACCAGTGGGCCGCCGGCGGCCATGAGATAGCCGAGGCTCTGGGCCATGCCGGAGAGCATGGCGGCGTGGTTGGCACGCCGGGTGCGCATTACGATCATGGTCAGGGCGAAGCTGAAACAGCCACCCTGGCCGGCGCCGAGCAGGATTGCCCATAGCGTGGGCGACGCCGTGGGCGCCAGCCACAATCCTACCAGCCCCAGCGCGATCAGCAGGCAAAGCCCCAGCACCAGCAGGCTATGGTGATTTAAGCGCGCGGCGAGACGCGCGATCACGTAACTCGCGGGAATGGTGGTCAGGTTGATGACTGACAGCATGTTCCCCGCAGCGGCGCTGGGCACGCCTGCGGCCGAGGCCACGGCGGGCACCCAGGTCTGCAGGGTGTAGAAGCCCAGTGATTGCATGCCCATGAACAGCGTCAAGGTCCAGGCGGTGCGGCTCTTGAATAGCCGCGTGATATTGGTCGATTGCCCGTCGTCGCTTGCCTTGGGCCGCCGCCAGGCCATCCAGATCCACAGCGCTGTGGTGGCGACGCCCACGCCCGCCCACATCAGGATGGGCACCGACCAGGCACCGCTGAGGTTCATCAAAGGCACGGCAGTCCCCGCGCCGAGCGTTGCACCGATCCCCATTACCACTGTGTAGAGCCCCATGGTCTGGCCGATGCGCTCGGGGCGGTCGCGCTTGACCAGGCTGGGCATGAAGACGTTGCCGAAGGCGATGCCCAGGCCGGCGAAGAATGTCCCGACGAGCATCACCGGCAGGCTCTCGATGCCACGCAGTAGCCCACCCAGCGCGATAGCGCCGAGTGCCAGAGCGATGGCGCGATCCAGCCCCAGGCGTGCGGCGACGCCGGGCGCCAGCGGCGAGAGCACCCCAAAGCACAGGATCATGCCGGTGGTGAACAAACTGGCGACGCCGGCGCCGATGGCCAGTGTCTGCATGATCGATTCGAGTACCGGCCCCACCACCACGATCGGCGCGCGCAGATTGACGGCCGCCAACGCGAAGGCGACGAGCCATAGCGCAGCGGGCAGGGGAGCGGCTGGGGAAGCGGAACGCGCGGACATGGACAAAGCCTTCCTCTCGAACGGGCGCGCTATCTTAGCATCTCGTTGAAACGCTTGCCGTGGGCCGAAAGGTGAAAGCGCAGGAGAACGAGGTAGGCAAGAGAAGTGCGGGCCGACGCGGTGAAGCGCCGGCCCGGTGTGCCGATTCAGGCGTTGGAAAAGTGCTCGCGCAGGTGGGCGCGATAGGCGTCGATATGACCTTCGATGTCGGGTGCCTTGATGACGTCGTTGGCGATATAGGTCGGCATGGCGTCCAGGCCAATGAATGCCTGCGACTTGTGGAACGGGAAGTAGACACCGTCGACACCGCGCCCCTCGAAAAAGTTGCCGGCTTCATCGAAGGCTTCGGCGGGTGCGTTCCATGTCAGCGAGAGCATGTAGTGACGTCCTTGGAGCAAGCCGCCGCTGCCGTACTGAAGGCTGGGGTCCTTGCGTGAGCGGCCGTCGCTGGCGTAGAGCGAGCCGTGGCCGGCGGTGAACACCTCGTCGATATAGCGCTTGACCGTCCATGGCGTGCCCATCCACCAACCGGGCATCTGATAGACGATGACATCGGCCCACAGGAATTTCTCGACTTCGGCGTCGGTATCGTAGCCGTCGTCGACGCGGGTCTCGCGGATCTCGTGGCCCATTTCGGCGAGTTCGCCGCGTGCCACGTCGTGCAGCGTATCGTTGTAACGGCCACCGGAATGGGCGAAGGCCTTGGCGCCGTTGATCAGCAGAATCTTCATGGTGTCGTTCCCACTTGGTAGGCATGTGAATGCAAAAGGTGGGGCAGTCTGCCGAGTCGCGGCCTTGCGATAAAGACGCCTAATTGCAAAACATTCTTGCATTAATCGCAAAGGTAGCTGCGTGCATGGTGCGGCGTGATGGAATCAGAGTGTCAGGCGGTCGACGAAGAAATCCAAAAAGGCATTGATGCGGCCGTGGAGCGCCGTATTGCGGTAGTAGACCGCTTGAATGGGCTCGTGGCGCTCGTGGGTGGCGTCGTCGAGTACCACCGTCAGGCGTCCGGCCTGGCGAGCGCCGCGCGTCAGGAAATCCGCCAGACAAGCGATGCCCACGTCGGCCTCCGCCATTTGCAGCAACGCTTCGCCGCTGCTCGAGGCGAGGGTGGGCTGGATGGTACGGCCGTCGCCGATGGGCCAGCGGTTGAGCTGGGTCAAATGCGTGAAGCCCAGTAGCACGTGATGCGCCAGATCCTCGACATGGTGCGGCGTGCCATAGCGTGCCAGGTAAGCGGGGCTCGCCACCAGGCGGCGCCGGCTATGGCCGAGCGGACGGGCATGCAGGGTGGAATCTTCCAGGCGCCCGATGCGAATGGCGACATCGGTGCGTTGTTCGATCAGGTCGATGTTGGTCTCGTGGGTGGTCAATTCCAGGCGCATCTTGGGGTAGGCGGCATGGAATTCGGCGAGGTGGGGGACGATCTGATGCAGCAGAAACGGCGTAGCGGCGTCGACGCGCAGGCGCCCGGCGGGCTCGCGACGGCGCACCGTGAGCGCTTCCTCGGCGGTTTCCAGGGTACCCAGCGCCTGGCGGGCCTGGGCGATGAATGCCTCGCCTTCCTCGGTGATATCCAGGCGTCGCGTAGTGCGGTGCACGAGGGTCGTCTCGAGCCGCTTCTCCAGGCGCGAGACGGCCCGCGAAAGCCGTGCGGTGCTGGTGCTCAGGCGCTCGGCGGCGGCGGTGAAGCCACCGGCATCGACCACGGCGAGCAACGCCTCAAGATCGTCCCAGCGGCTTTTCATGCCACCTCGCGATGCACGAAGGCAATGGCAGGGACGATCATCCGACGGTGCGGCGCATTACAGCTTGGGGGCGTCGAAATTGGCCGGCTCATCGGTATACACGCAGACATTGGCGTCTTCGACATCGCCGTCCTCGGCTTCGACGTAGTCAGCGAAGAAGGCCTGCACTTCGCGACGCTGGCAATGCGCTTCGAAAGAGGCACGGTCGGCCCAGATTTCGTGGAAGACGATGGGATAGCTGGTGCCATCGGCGAACGGGTTGTCGATCTTCCGGGTCACGGTGTACTGGATGCAGGCGTCTTCGCGGTGCGCGTTGGGCTCGAGCGCCTGAAGTGCCTGAAAGACGCTCTCTTCCTTGCCGGGCTTGGGCTTGAACTGGGCGGTGCAATAGATCTTGCTGGACATGATGACCTCGTGAATGGATACGGATGAAGGCGTAGACGATATCATCTTGGTGTCTGGTATCGGTAGCGTGAGAGGGTGCTTACAAAAGGGCTGCACTCGACAATACGGCGTTAAAATCGGCCTCAAAATACTCATTTACCCCATCTAAACTCCGTTTTTTCAGCCAATTTTGCCTTGTCTTGTCTTCGTTCGCCTGTTTTGTAAACACCCTCAGAGCCGCATCGCGGCTGTCCGTCGCGGCGTCTTAATCCAAAGGCGTATTGAGCGCGCTAGCGTAATTGCTTATCAAGGAGGCACAAGTCACTGTCATGCGAGGTTGCCCCCATGCGCATCGTGAAGCCGGATACCCTGCGCCATGCCCTCATCGTCTCCGCGATGGGCTCCGCCACCTTGTTGTTATCGGCGTTGAGCTACCAACTGCTGATCTGATGACGATGGCGCTCGGGCCGCCGAGCGGTTACGCTCTATCGGAAAAATGCCTGCGCTCACCCATACGGCGTTAAAAATCGACTCAAAATGCTCATTTACCCTGTGTAAACTCCGCTTTTTCGCCAATTTTTGCCTTGTCTGGCCATCGCTCGCCGATTTTTCAGACAGAGCTTAGGGTCTGGGCATTGTCCCGGGAGCTTTCGTCATGTCGCTGTCTTCTCGCATGCCCCATTGTCGCTGGGTGGTGGCGGCGTTACTGGTATTGGCGCTGGTCTCGTGGCTCGGCGTCACGCACGACGTGGCGATGGCCACGCTGGATGACGCTCTGTCCACGGCGTTCAAGAGCTTTGCCCTGGCCAAGGCGCTCAACGCGGCGATTTCGGTGATGCAGAGCATCACCGCCGACGCCATGGTCTTCCAGGTGCAGTTCGGCCAGGCGCTGGACCCCGCCAACGATCTCGTCGAGCGTTTCTCATGGATCATGTTCGCCTCCACGGCCTCGCTGGCCATGCAGAAGGTCTTGATCCAGATGGCCGGCCATACGCTCATCAAGGCGCTTTTCTCATTGAGTTGCCTGTTGCTGGCGGTGTCGCTCGTCTGGGGGCGTGGTGTCTGGCGCGAATGGGCGCGTCGGGCGTTCCTGCTGATGGCGTTCTTGCGTTTCGCGGTGCTCATCGCGGCGCTGGCCAGTACCTGGGTGGGCGATGCACTGATCGGCGACCAACGCGAGGGACTTTACACGGCGCTGGACCAGGACCGCGCGGTGTTTCAGGACGTCGCCGAGACGCAGGCTGGCATGCGTGAAGAAGACGACGGTGTTTGGCAGCGGCTCAAGGATAAATGGGACAGTGCCGTGGGCCATCCGGTGCGCGATCTGCTGACACGTCTGGATAGCATGACCGAGAACGTGGTGGCCTTGTCGGCGGTGTTCATCGTCCAGACGATTCTATTCCCGCTGGGCTTTCTCTATCTGGGCTGGCGCCTGCTCGGCACGCTGACAGCCCCGCTGGCAGGGCGTTATCCTGTTGCTCGCGGCGCCTGATCGCCAGACCGGGTCGCTCAAACTAGATACTTTCCAGACAATGCTTAGAAAGACGAGCCGGGCTGGCGTAAAAAGTCGCGTTCTTCCGGCGTCGATTCCCGACCAAGTACCGCATTACGGTGCGGATAACGGCCGAAGCGCTCGATAATCGCCCAATGGCGCTGCTCGAAGTCCAGGTTGCGCTCCAGTCCCGGATGATCGAAAAGCCGCAGAGCCTCCTGGTGGATCACGGGCGATTCGCTGTGCATATACGGCATATACACAAACGCGCGCTGTTCGGACGGTAGTCCTTGATCGCCGCCTTGCGCGACCAGATGCTGGGCGAGGCTCAGCGCTAGCGGGTCCTGAGCGAAGGCCAGGGGCTGATCGCGGTAGATATTGCGTGAGAACTGATCGAGCAGCAGTATTTCCGCCAAGGCACCGCGGTGACTTTGCCGCCAGGCGTAAAGCTCGCAGCGACACGCCGCGTCGTGGAGGGCCCCGAAGCGCTCGGTGAGCGCCTGATCGAACGACGTGCTCTTGTTGAACCACTGCTTGGGGCCCGCCTCAACGAACCAGAAATCCAGCACTTGCCGCGCCTGTTCAACATCTTGCGTCATGGCTCACCTCCGCTGTTTGATGCGTTTAACGCATTGGATGGTGCTTGATATGCGTGCGCTCGAGCTCAAGTAACCAGGCCTTGCGCTCGAGCCCGCCAGCGTACCCGGTGAGCGTACCATCACGCCCGATCACGCGGTGACAAGGCACGACGATGGGCAACGGATTGCGCCCGTTGGCGGCGCCGACCGCGCGCATTGCCTTGAGGTTGTCGATGTCCCGGGCGATCTCCGCGTAGCTGCGCGTCTCCCCGAAAGGAATGCGAGCCAATGCCGCCCATACGCGTTGCTGAAAGGGCGTACCTTGAGGGTCGAGTGGCACGTCGAAGTTGCGCAATTCTCCCTTGAGATAGGCGCTCAGCTGCTCGCGGCAGGTCTCGGTGAGCGGCGAGGGTGACGCCGGCGCCTGTGTCTCGACGCTGTCGACGAAGGTGATCTCGCGAATTCCATGCTCGCTGGCGAGGATGCGTAGCATGCCCAGCGGCGAGGTCGGCTCAGGCGTGAAGTAATCGATAGCGTAAGCGGGCATTACCATATCAGCGACTCCAGAGTTGCAGGGTGAGATAACTGCGCCCATCGAAGCGAGCATCCCGCGACAGACGGGCCACGCGGCAGCGGTCGGGATCGAGCATGGCGGGGACTCCTCGTGGGCATGACGACCCTAGTGTAACGCGTTGGCGGCACCGGACTCGCCGGATTCGGTAGTGATATGCGCGGGCGGTGGTCTCGCCGATATTACTTAGCCTGCTATAATGCGTCTCTTTTGCGGAGCATTCCCTTGGCCCCTTCTCCGTCCCCTGCGCCTTCTCGACCGTCATCTTCCCGCATGCGCCGTGCCGGGCTGTGGCTGGGCTTGTTCGTGGCGTGCTGCGTGGCGAGTGGCGTGCTCAACTATTGGCATATGCCGGCGGGCGGTTTCATCGGCCCGATGCTGGTGGGCATCGCCTTCGGTATCGGCGGCAGCGGCCTGCGTCTGCCGAGGCGCTGCTTCAAGCTCGGCCAGGGCACGGTCGGCGTGTTGATCGCGCACGCCATGACGATGAGCGTGCTGATGACGATCCTCGATGGCTGGCTGGTGATGCTGTTGGCCACGGCCATTACTTTGCTGCTCAGCCTGCTGGTGGGGATCGTTCTGGTGCGTTACGGCGGGCTTCCCGGGAGCACGGCAGCCTGGGGCACCACGCCGGGCGCGGCGGCGGCGATGGTGGCGATGGCTGAGGAGCGCGAAGATACCGACCCGCGCATCGTGGCGGCGATGCAATACGTGCGGGTGGTATGCGTGGTGCTCGTGGGCGCCCTGGTGAGCCATTGGCTAGGGGTAAGCGGTACGCCATCGCGCAGCGGAAGCGGCTTGCCAGGCGACTTGGCCGGGGTGCTCGATCTGGCGATTACCCTGGCGGTCGTCGTCGGTGGGGTTTGGCTGTGCGATCGTCGCTTGCCGGCGGGTGCCTTGCTGGGGCCGATGCTCATCGGCACGCTGCTGCATCTCGGCGGCTGGGCGACGCTGTCGATGCCCGCGCCCTTGCTGATGCTGGCTTACGGCTTCATCGGCGTCTATGTAGGGCTGCGCTTCGATCGTGACGCGCTGGCGACCGTGGCCCGCTCGCTAGGCAAGATGGTCTTGGCCTCGCTGGTGCTGATCGCCCTATGCGCGCTCTCGGCGCTGTTGATGGTGGGGCTCATGGATACAGACTTCATTACCGCTTATCTGGCGACCAGCCCCGGTGGACTTGACTCGATGACAATCATCGCCATCGACACGCATGCCGATGTAGGGCTAGTGGTGGCGCTGCAGACATTGCGGCTTTTCACGGTGATGCTGCTGGGGCCGGCGATGGCGCGCTTCATCGCGCGTTTCGCCCGGCCCGTGGAGGAGACGTCCTGAGCGTTTGCCGTAACGCAAAGGGGCGACCCGAAGGCCGCCCCCATGGCGTCTGGCGTTAATTTGTAAAACGCCGCCTTACTTGGCTTCTCCAACGAAATACTTGTTGTAGAGCTCCTCATAGGTGCCGTTGTCTTTCAGGGTCGCCAGCGCCTCGTTGAACTGGTTCGCCAGTTCCTGATCGCGCTTGCGGAATGCAACGCCGAAGCCTTCGCCGAAGTACTTCTTGGGCTCGGTGATCATCTCGCCGACGACTTTATAATCGCCTTCATCGCTATCCAGCAGGGTGGACTTGCCTATCGGGAAGTCCAGGAAGGCGATGTCGACGCGACCGGCATCCATGTCGAGGACGAGATCGTCTGCGGTGGAGTAACGGCTGATCTCTGCCGCGTCGCCGAACATGTCGGTGACGTAATTGTCCTGCAAGGTCCCGCGCTGCACCCCGATGGTCTTGTCTTCGAGCGTCTCCTTGGCGGGGAAGTCGATGCTGCTGTCTTGCGGCGCGAACCACGCTGAAGGCGGCGTGATGTAGGGGTCGGAGAAGAGCACGGTCTCCTTGCGTTCTTCGTTGATGGTCATCGAGGACATGATCGCATCGTACTTACGCGCCATCAGGCCCGGAATGATGCCATCCCACGCTTGCACGACCCACTCGCACTTCCTGTCGATCTCGGCACACAGCGCATTGCCCAGCTCGATGTCGAAGCCGGTGAGTTCACCGTCGGACGTACGGTATTCCATCGGCTCGTAAGGCACGTCGACGCCGATACGCAAGGTGTCCTGAGCGAAAGCGCTCCCTGCCAGCAGGGCGCTGCCGAGAAGGGTGATGGTCAGCAATTTTTTCATGGAAAGCTCTCTACGGAATTTGCAGTGTGTTGTTATGGAGCCGCCTCGTGAGCAGCCCTGAGTTTCACGCCTTGCAGCATAGCGAAGCGCCGCCTTGATGCCTAGCATCGCGTGGCTTGGCGAGGGGCGGGGCAGCAGGTAGCCGCGTGCGTCGGCTGAATTCCATAGCGCT
>NZ_JAKGAM010000011.1 GCF_023061285.1 Chromohalobacter nigrandesensis | reverse complement strand
CTCACAAGCCGATTGGTGCGGAGGCTTCTTAAGAAGCTCCAGAGCGGAATGTATTCTTTTATGTTAGCTTTGATATCCACACTCGGCCTCTTCTAACGCTTGGCACACGTGCCGGTTTGGAGCCGCAGCGCGGCGGAAAAGCGGTCACCGTGCTGCCATTGGTTATACAGACTTTGCTACCAGCATCTCAGTAGCACCTTTTTGAAATCGGTAGCTGACAGGCTGCAACGAGACATCAATACCGTCTGCGGATAGTGCCGTCATGACCTGATCCAAATATTTCGAGGTCTTTCCATCCAACGACACAACAGGAAAAACCCGGACCTCGGGCGCAACTCTGCACAGCTCCCGCATTGATGCTAAATGAGCCGCCCCATCTACATGGTCACTGTAGAGGAAAAGGTAGTGAGAGCAGAGTGCCAGATCGAACTTTGAGTCAGGGAATGGCAGCGCTGGCAGTGATGCTGATACATACCGCCCTTCTTGAAGACCGATTTCAAAATCAGAAAGAAACTTTGACATGGCCCTCATCCGGACCTGGCCAAGTTGCTCAACACTGCCCAGTGAGTCCCAGATATAGTTTTCTGCTCCCTGCTGCAGCTTAGCCATAATTTCTGGGTACACATCGTCAATCCGACGGCGTATTTCTTCAGGCTGGAATTGGAACACCGGATCACAGGAGGTGATTTGGCATCCTCGGCCTGTAGTCTCTGCATTAAAGCTCGCGAGGATCCGCTTGTTCAGATCATCTTCCGATAACCCGAACATTGCTTGGTATTCTTCAAAAGATCGGCCCCATGGGACTACGCTGTCTAACTCCAAACTTGGCTCTCCCTAGTCTGTATAACGCTTTGCTCACCGTTAGGCAGTTACCTGCGCATGGCTCTGACCTAACTCAAGCAAGTCTCTTATTTTCACGTCAATATATTTTAGAAACACAACCATTTCTTCTAGCTCAAGGTTTTTCTGGTTAGTTGTGATACTTGCTGGAGTCGCATGAAGTAGCTTACTGCTAAACGTGTAGATGAAATCGTATTCCTCAGTCAAGCTGACTTTTTCTGCCATTTGACGCCAATTCCAACGACCAGGTATCAAGCCTCGTATATCTTCTGAAATCGTTGCATTAAATGTGGCTTTTTCTTGTTCCAAACTAGCTATGGAACCTTCGACTTCTGGCAGAGCTTGGTTCTCTACCATATATGCTTGAAATCCGTAACCATTAATTTTCGCTTGCTCGGCATAGATTGAAAATTGCCGAGCCGCTTTCCTGTCGATCAGTTCGGCTACAATTTTAGGGGTCGATATAGCGGCCTGCTGCTTTTTTTGCTCATCAGAAATCAGGCTCAACTCCGCCATCTTGTCATTCAGTAGGGATGATTCTTCTTCTGAAAACTGATTAAGCAGACTAATCTCTCTGTTGAGTTGCGAACAGTAGTCTTTCCAGTAACGAAGCTGTGTGTCTATAATTTGTTCATAATATACAAGGCCGTAGCGTGAATCAAGGTCCAAAAGACGCAGCCAAAGACTTAGCTCGAATATATAGCGAGCAACAGAAATAACACCAACCGTTTCTACAAAATTAAAGTTATTTTCAGTAAATAGGCGCAACTTTATTAAACCATCCCCAAAAACTGAACTACGCCAACAGTTACTGTTCCATTTATCGAACGAATCCATAATTTCTGGGGTTCGGAAAAGTTTTGCAGTAGCATCCAATTCTTCTTGATGCCCCTTTATTGAAGCCACTAGCTGACTAATTTGGTCTTCGATCATCGCAACTCCTTTGGACACTTCTTGACTGCCTAACAGGTATTAGCTAGCGCGCTCGTTTTGCTACTTGAACGAGCGCGCGCGTTCAATAAATCTTATCTAGCTTGTCCTTACGCACCTAACCCATTGATTTTAATGCATACTAAGAATTATTCAGCGCGTTATGCAGAATTCGCGTGCCTGCTGCCTTTGCCGGTTTCCGTCACTCAGCCGGCATTATGGTGGTCGTCAGGCACGCTACCGCCACGGCCACTGCATATCGTGTTGATGCGGTAGTCCCATGTGTATTGGTTATTTTTCGAGCCGTCTAAGCGGCCTTAGAGATTCATACTAGGCGGGATGAGGTCTGTCAGCAAAGCGGATAAGGCGTCACTTATCGATGCAGTTCGTGGCTTGGGGAGGACGGGTGGTTATCGGTGGGCGAGAGGGGTGAGTGCTAGCTTACTTGTAAAACAACGGGCAGCGTGGGCTACCCGTTGTCGGTGGTGGTTGCTGGGCGGAGGCAAGGGTTCAAGGTTTATCCTCGTGATATATATCTTCCTCAGCGGGCGGCGTTGTCGCGTCGGTGTCATCAAAATCATCCACCGTGTCTTCCTGGTCCTGGTCCTGGGCGTGATGAGGCGTCGACTTGCCAACGTCTCCTTCAAATGCGGAGAGCAGGATTTCGTTCTCGGCGTCCATATCGATGCTGCCCTGAAAGACGGCGCCGTCTTCCAGCACCAGGCAAGGGGTGATGATGGTGCCAACGATATATGCCGTATGATGGATGGAAATTTTGTGAGAGGCGATCAGTCGCCCTTCGACATGCCCTGCTACGTGTAGCGTTTGGGCATAGATATCCCCTTCCACGCGGCCGGCATTGCCGATGCTGACCGTATTGCGCTTGAATTCTACAGTACCCACTACTTGGCCATCGATAACCAATTCTTCCTCACCGATGACGCTACCTTCAATGCTGGTTTGAGCGCCGATGATAGCGGATCGTCCGGTCTTGTCTCGTGGCACGTCCGCTTGGGTGGTGCTTTTGGGTGAGGCGGGAGGCGGCACCGTATGGTCGGCAGGAACACTGTCGGGTTTGTGCTTGCTGAACATAGGGGAGGGTCCGAGTCGTGTGAGAAAAAACAACGGTACCAGGAAATACTGCCTTGTCGGCTCGAGATCAAAAGGATGAGTAGCTGACGAAAATACCTGTTAGTCGTGTTTTCTCAGTATGTAGAAACCTGCCTATACTTGTACATTCTATGCTGATCAAGGGGCAATTATGGGGGGCGGTGATGTATTTTTCGTCTTGAGCTTGATAGCGCTCATCATCATTGTGCTGGATGGCAAGAGGCGTATCAAAAAGCGTGTCTCCGCAGCCCAGCCGTCTTCCTGGCATCTGCAGCAGAGTCAATCAGCCCCTTCTGAAGAAGTTCCCAATCTGCCGAGTCAGCCGCAAAATCCAGCCAAGGTTGATTTACCGACGTCTCCATCGACAGAGACCACCCAATGCTTGCCCGCATCTGGCGGAAGCCTGATTGGTTCGACGCTGCGTATTGACGGTGATGTGAGTGCTCATGAAGCGCTGGTCATTAGTGGCGCCGTCGTAGGCAATGTCACGGCCTGGGAGCACTCTGTCATGGTCAACGAAGCGGGTAGCGTATCTCCGCGTATCGAGGCGCGTACGGTTTGCGTTGCCGGCAGTGTCACCGGCCAACTCGTGGCCACCGATCAAGCCATCGTGCTCTCCAGTGCACGCGTAAGCGGCAGCATTGAGGCAAAACGCCTGAAATGTGAAAGCGGAGCCTGGCTACAATCGACTGTCACATGATGCCGAATCCTTGCTGCCGCTTGCCCTTGTCACCTTGCTATTCCATGCGGGGATTACTCGTATTTTACGGCGCGAGCAGGTAGCCGCTGCGGTGGGCGTGGTGGCCGGCGACGTCGGCGACGATCATCCCGGCGGTGGCCATTCTGCGCTGGGTGCGGGCGTAGAACATGCCGTCCTGCTCGGCACGCACGGGGTGTACGGCGTCGCTGATGGGGTCGATGATCTCGGCGATCAGGTCACCGCTTTTGACTTCTTCTCCCGGGGTGCGATGGAAGACCACGACGCCGCCCGCCGGAGCGCGCAGGAAGTCCATGGCGGCGAGTTCGGTGGCAGGATACGCCAGTGCCGGCAGCGGCGGCGCTTCGCCGTCGATCAGGGCGTGGTAGCGCATCCAGTCGAGAATCGCGTCGGCATCGCGTTCGGCGATGTCGCGGGCGACGTCCTGCTGGCCGCGCAGTTCGAGGGTGATCGACTGGCTGCCGTAGGGAATGGGATAGCGGTTGCCGAAGCGCTCGCGCAGTTGCTCCCAGACCAGGGTGAAGCATTCGTCGAACGAGCCGCCGCCGGAGTCGGTGGCGAGCATGCTGGCCTTGGCGCCGAAATAACGCGCCAGGGGCTCGAAGTCGGGCCACGCCGCCGGGGTGGTGTAGAGGTGCTCGACGGCGTGGAAATCGCAGTGCAAATCGAGGATGAAGTCCGCGTCGCAGGCCAGGCGTTGCTGCGTCAGGTGCAGGGACTCGTAGGCCGTGGTGGCCGGCTGTTCATCGAGGGCGGCAATGAAGCGCCGACGAATCTCGGCCCGGTTGTGCTCGGCGTCCTGCGTCAGCGCGCTTTCCAGCCCTTCGACGACAGTGTCGGTAACGTCGCGATAGCCTCGGTTGAAGTTGCTGACGCTTTCGAAGTCGTAGCGCCCCAGCGGGATATCCATCAGTTGCTGGTCGAGCCCGATGGGGTTGGCGACCGGCACCACGATGACGTGCACCTTGAGCTTTCCGGCGTCTTCCAGCGCTTTCAGGCGCTGCTTGAGTGTCCAGGCGACCAGCATGCCGGGTAGCTCGTCGGCATGCAGCGAACCCTGGATGTAGACACGCTTTTCCGCCTCGGCGGGGCCGAAGTGAAAACTCTCCAGGCTGCGCTGCGTGCCGGGAACCGGGCTCAACAAGGGATGCGTGCGATGCTGCATGAAGTGTCCTCGTAAAGGCCGGCGGTACGTTTTACCGCCGGCAATCGGTCATTGTTTGCCGACGGGCAGGGAGATGTCGTAGTCGAAGTATTGCTTCATCAGCTTGTCGTAGGTGCCGTCGGCATAGACGCCGCGAATGGCCTGGTTGAATTCCTCGGCCAGTTCTCGATCGCGTTTGCGAAACGCCATGGCAGCGCCTTTTCCGAAGATCGAGGTGGGCGTCTTGATGCTCTCGCCGACCTGTTTGAAGTCACTGTCGTCATCCCTGAAGTGGAAGGTTTCGACGGCGACGGGGTAGTCCTCGAAGGACAAATCCAGGCGCCCGGCGATCAGGTCGTTGGCAACATCCTGGGAGGATGAGTAGCGGCGGATATCGAGGGTATCGCCGTACATCTGCGTGACATAGCTGTCACGAATGGTGCCGCGCTGCACGCCGACGGATAGATCCTCGAGCGCGTCCTTGTCGCTGATGTCGATGTTGCGGTCACGCTGCGTGATCCAGACGCTGGGGGTGTTGTAATAGGGGATCGAAAACAGCACCTGGTTTTCACGCTCGGGGGTGATGGCCATCGAGGAGAGAATGGCGTCGTACTTGCGCGAGAGCAGGCCGGGGATGATGCCGTCCCAGGATTGCTCGACCCAGGTGCAGTCCAGATTGGCGCGCTTGCACAGTTCGTTGCCGAGATCGATCTCGAAACCTTCCAACTCGCCACCCGCAGTGCGGTAGACGAACGGTTCGTAGGGCACGTCGATGGCCAGACGTACTTCGTCGGTATCGCGTGCCTGCGCGGTGGCGGTCGTCATGACCATGCCCAGAAGTGTCAGCGCCAGGAGCTTTTTCATGAGAAGCCTCATTGGTGTTATTGCTAGAGGGAGGTCTGCCGCGTGCCATGACGCGGGCCGAGGCAGACAGGAAAGATCATCCATTAATCGGTTTGAGATGCGCCAGGAGTTTCTTTTCCAGATAGCGGAAGAGATACAGGATGGCGAAGGTCAGGCACAGGTAAATCGCCGCCACGAAGAGGAAGGCGTCGAAGGGCGCGTAGAAGCGTGCATAGACGAATCGCGCCGCCCCGGTGAGGTCCATGATCGTGACCACGCTGGCGATGGCGCTGGCGTGGAGCATGAAGATTACCTCGTTGCCGTAGGCCGGCAGGGCACGCCGGAAGGCGCTGGGCATGATGATACGCCGCATCATTCGCGCGCGTGACATACCGTAGGCGCGTGCTGCTTCGATCTCGCCACGCGGTGTGGCCTTGATCGCGCCGTGGAAGATCTCGGTGGTATAGGCGGCGGTGTTGAGCGTGAAGGCGATCAACGCCGGATAGAAGGCGTCCTGGAGGACCGCCCAGAGGAAGGTGTCCTGAATGCCCTCGATGAACACCACGCCGTAATAGATCAGGTATAGCTGGATCAACAGCGGCGTGCCACGAAACACATAGGTGTAGAGGAAGATGGGCCACTTGATCCACTTGCGCCGCGAGCCGCGCGCAATGGCCAGTGGCACCGCCAGCATCAAGCCGATGATGAGGGACAAGAACACCAGACGCACGGTGCTGCCCAGCCCATCGAGGTAGTAGCCCAGGGTGTCGGCCGTGAAGATACTGTTGTCCGCAAGTAGCTCGGTGAACCAGGCGTTTAGTTGTTCCATTCGTCTGCCTCCCCGAAACCGACGTTATAGTGTTTTTGCAGCCGCGCGACGGTCCATTCCGAGACACTGGCGATCAATAGGTAGATTATCGCCACCGGGATCATGAACAGGAACGGCTCATGCGTGGCCTTGGTCGCTTCTGCGGCAATACGCACCATGTCGGAAAGGCCGATCACCGAGACCAGGGCGGTGGTCTTGAGCAGTACCATCCAGTTATTGCCCAGCCCGGGAAGGGCGTGACGCATCATCTGCGGAAATTGAATACGCCGGAAAATGAGCCGGTTGGACATCCCGTAGGCACGACCGGCCTCGATCTGTCCGTTTTCCACCGCGAGAAAGGCACCACGAAACGTTTCGCCCATGTAGGCGCCGAAGATGAAGCCGATGGTCACGACGCCGGCAATGAACTCGTTGATGTTGATGAAGATATCCACATCGAACTCGTAGTAGAGCCAGTCGGTGAACATGTTGACGCCTATCTGTCCACCAAAGAACAGCAGCATCATCAAGACGAGATCGGGTACTCCGCGAATGAGCGTGGTGTAGAGCGTGGCGATGCGATGGAACAGCCAGTGGCGAGACAGCTTGGCGCTGGCGGTGAGCAGGCCGAGTATCAAGGCCAGCAACAACGACAGCAAAGCGACTTCCACGGTGACCAGGGCGCCTTCGAGAAGCCGGGGGCCATAGCCCTGTAGGTCGATCATGCGATTTTCTCCCGTCGGGCGTCAGTGCTTCGGAGCCAGGAACTGCTTGAGGCGGTCCGACTGTGGATTGTCGAGGACCTCCTTCGGCGGGCCGACTTCCTCGACCATGCCTTGATGCAGGTAGATCACTTGCGAGGAGACGTCGCGCGCGAAGCTCATCTCGTGGGTGACCACGATCATGGTGCGGCCTTCCTCGGCGAGATCGCGCATGACCTTGAGCACATCGCCGACCAGCTCGGGGTCGAGTGCCGAGGTCGGCTCGTCGAACAGCATCACTTCCGGGTCCATGGCCAAGGCGCGGGCGATGGCGCCGCGTTGTTGCTGGCCTCCGGACATCTGCGCCGGATAGTAGTCGGCGTGATCGAGCAGGCCCACACGATCAAGCAGATCGCGGGCGTGGGCGATGGCTTCGCGCTTCGACTTGCCGAGCACGTGGATGGGCGCTTCGATGACGTTTTCCAGTAGCGTCATGTGGGCCCAGAGATTGAAGCTCTGGAACACCATCGAGAGCTTGGCGCGAATGCGCTCGACCTGCTTCCAGTCGACGGGCTCGCGGCCATGCCGGGTGGTTTTGAAGGCGATGTTTTCACCATGCACGATCAGCTCGCCTTCATTGGGTTGTTCGAGCAGGTTCATGCAGCGCAGAAAGGTGCTCTTGCCGGAGCCGGAGGCGCCGATCAAGGTGATGACATCACCCTTGTGGGCCTTGAGAGAGAGCCCTTTGAGAACTTCGGTGTCACCGAAGCGCTTGGTGATGTCTCGCACTTCGAGGGGAATGGGCATATCAGCCATGAAAAGCTCCAAACGTGGCAGTAAGTCACGGTCGGCACACCCTGTACGACGACGAGCGGGTGAGTGAGGTGTGGCGACCTGGGGCGGCTAGCGCGAAAAAGGGAGCGATTCTAGCAGGCCGCAGGCGACCGAGCAGGCTCGATTTGGCGGCCGATGATACGAGGTTTGTCGTATGAGTGCTTCGTCTTGTGCATGAAAGTCGTCCTGTCGTTGTTGTCATTGAGTGTTGTGCGGAAATGCAAGAGCGTCATTTCGGTGGTGGGCACGCACGTACCAGCAGCGCCGCGCGCGCGCCGAGTTCCACCTGAGCATTGGGGAATACCACCGCCACCGGCGCCTCTTCGACGACGGTGTCGCCAGCTTGGCCATCATGCGCCAGCCGAGTGCCCACGGCGAATTCGGTGAAGTTGGGCGTTTCCTCGGAGAAGCACAGCGCGAAGTCCTGGGACTGACGCATCAGCTCGCTGACGACGCGGTAGAAACGCACCTCCTCGAGATTCCCCGACGGTATCTGACGGCCCTCGAGCAATGCCTCGAGCAGCGTGAGCATCCCGGACAGTGCGTCGAGGTCGTTTTCCCCGAAGGGGCGCACCTTGCCGAGTTCCAGCGTGAACGCCTGCGCGGCGTGATAATGCTTGGAATAATGCGAGAAAGTCCAGCTATGGCGATGCTGATGCAAGGCCGCTTGCATGCCGGCGGCGGCCAGCCCCTGCCATTGCGCGGGATCGGTCTTGACGTTGGCGAAGGGCTCGACGGCGAAACGCGGGTAGCGGCTGTCGCGAATCGCGGTGTGCATGTCGTAGTGCACGCGGGGCAGGGCATGGCGTACGAAGAAGGCATCGACGACGGCCATCAGCTCGCGGGCGCGGTCGGGCTCGTCGCCTTCCAGGTCAAGGCCTTGCTGGAACAGGCGATTGAGGTTGGTGGTGCAAAAGCGCACGCCTTGCCGAATCGCCTCGAGGTTGCCGAGGATCACCAGTATCGGCGCGCCGAGCCTGAGTTGGCCGGCCTCGAGACGCGCCAGCCACGCGCCGACGAGCTCGATAGGCGCGGTTTCGTTGCCGTGGATGCCTGCCGAGACGACGCATGCCTGCGCCTCGGGGGCGAGTTCATCGGGAAGCAGTTCGAGCACACCGGGGGCGTGCAGGCGATAGCGCCCGCCGGGGACTTTTCCTTCGGGCCCTTCGCCTCCTTCGCGCGGCTCGACGGAGTCAGCGTCGAGACTCGAGGCGAGCCACTTGTCGAGCATATTCAACGCTCCGTGGGGCACTCGCCGCGCACATCGGTGGATTCGTAGGGAACGAAGAATTCCTGGTTGGTCATATCGTGCGCCTCTTATGTTGTTGTGAGGTCCGCGTTGTTGTGCGGTCCGTGCCGTTGCAAGCGCCGCGAGCGGATGAGTCGTGGCTGCAAGTATTGCTAATACGGCATTAGTACCGTCGATAGCTCTACATTACGAGCCACTCCCACGACCACAAGAGGGGAGGTCGGAGTAATGAAAATGCCCGGTCTCACGATGAAAACCAGGTCGCTGGCGATAATCGACGATGTCTTGAGCAGAAAGGCGGCTGGCGCAAGAGAGGCTTTCGTGAAGCCGTGTTTGGGCATATTATTACCCTGCTATTGATAACACGCTAAATAAAAGGACGGGAACATCATGACCTCGTGCACGTTCGGCAAACTTCGCGCTGGTGGCGCGTCGCTCGTTATCATCGGCAGCTTCCTGCTCGCCGGTACGGCCAATGCCTATTCGGCCTTCGCGCCGGATTCCCCCTATATGTTCGGTGATTGGGGAGGAGAGCGCACGGCGCTGGAAGACGCCGGCGTTGCCTTCAGCTTTGACTACGTCGGTGAAGCCGCCTCCATTCTCGACGGCGGTTACCGCGACAGTCATGTCACCAAGTACGCCGATCAGTTCGCCGTCGGAGCCAACGTCGACCTCGACAAGCTGGCCGGTATTCCGGACGCCGAGTTCCAAGTGACGATGGTCAACCGCAATGGCCATACGGCTAACGACCGGCTCAGCGACCCGGACGCGACGATCGGGGGCTCCAACGTGCAGGAAGTGCAGGGGCGCGGGCCGGTCACGCGACTGACGCAGTTCTGGTATCGCCAGGGATTCTTCGACGACGCCTTGTCTATCAAACTGGGGCGGATTCCCTTCGGCGATGATTTTGCCACCATCGACAGCAACTTCCAGAACCTGGCGTTCGGCGGGGCGCAGCCGGGCAACTGGGGCAACAATATCTATAACTGGCCGATCTCGCAGTGGGCGGCGGTGATTCGCACGAACTTCGCGTCCGATTGGTATGCCCAGTTGGGGGCTTTCAATATCAATGACAGCAACCTGGAGAACGACAACGGCTTCGATCTGCGCACCAGTGGCACCGAAGGCACTCTTTTCCCGGTGGAGCTAGGATATACCCCGACGTTGAATGGCATGGACGGCGCCTACAAGCTCGGCTTCTACACACAGAATGTCGAGAATCGCGCCTATGGCGCTGGCCCGGCAACGGATACCAGCGATACCAACACCGGGCTCTACTACGTGGTTCAGCAGCAGGTGACGACACGCGGCGGCAATCCCGATCGCGGGCTGACGCTGTTCAGCATGGGCAATGCCAACCACGGCGATACGGCGGGTATCGATCGTTACCTATCGATTGGTGCGACCTACGAAGGGCCATTCGATGCGCGTCCGCAGGATGACGCCGGCATCGGTCTGGCGTATCTCCACGTCAATGATGACGTCAACGATTACGTCGACTACTACAACGCCACACCGGCCGGTTTATCCTCGCCGCTGCCACGCCAGGGCCACGAGTACGATGCCGAGATCTACTACAGCTTCAATTTGACCGACTACTTGGCGCTGCGTCCCAACCTGCAGTACGTGGTCAATCCGTCGGCGGTGGATTCGGTCGACAACGCCTGGGTCGCCGGCACCACGATCAAGGCGAGTTTCTGAGACCCTCTTTGAGCTTATCGCGCATTGTCGGATAACACGACATGCCCGGTTTCATGATGGAAACCGGGCAGATTTTGGAGACGCTGCTCAGGCGCCGCGAGCACCCGTATAGAGGGTGTAGATCGACTGGCTGGCCGTCATCAGCAAGCGGTTGCGGTCCTCGCCCACGAAGCACAGATTGGCGCAGACTTCCGGAAGCAGGATGCGCGCCAGGCGCTCGCCGTCGGGAGTGAAAACCGAAACACCGTCCTTGCCTTCTCCGCCCGACACGCCGGCCCAGATGTTGCCGTCCTGATCCAGCGCGATGCCGTCGTAGCCCTCGTCCTTGCTCGAAACCACCGTCTCGCGCTCGCCTTGCGCGGTACCATCCTCTGCCAGGCGCCAGCGCGAGATCGTCGCCGGCTGGTCGGGATAGTGGGACGGCGCGGTATCGCTGGCGTAGAGCGTGCGCTTGTCGGCGCTCAGCGCGATGCCGTTGGGTTTGTAGAGCTCATCGGAAAATAAGCGTGGCTCGTCGAGGTCGTCGTCGATGTAGTAGATCGCCGGGTCGAGCTCCAGCTCGCGCTTGTGGCCTTCGTAATCCACGTGCGCGCCGTAGCCGGGGTCGGTGAACAGAATGCCGCCGTTGTCGAGGGCAACCAAGTCGTTGGGCGCATTGAGGCGCTTGCCCTGAAACTGGTCGGCGAGAATCGTGACGCCGCCGTCCCACTCATAGCGCACCACGCGTGCGGGTGAGTGCTCACACGCTACTAGCCGTCCCCAGCGGTCGAAGGTGTTGCCGTTGGAGTGGCCTACGCCTTCGCGTAGCACGCTGACCTCACCGCTGGCTTCATCCCAGCGCATTTGCTGGGCGCGGGGGATATCGCTGAACACGGCGTAGCGGCCCACGGCGTTCCAGGCGGGTCCTTCGAGCCATAAGCCCCCGGTCCATTGTCGTTCTAGTGGCGTGTTGAAGACGTAATAAGGCTTGAAACGATCATCGAGCACTTCCCAAGTCTTGTCAGGATAACGCTGTGGCGTGCCGGCCCCTGTGGTGTGTGCCAATAGCGTTGGCGCGAAGCTGGCCGTGGCGGCCAGGGCGCTGGAAGTGGCGAGAAATTGGCGACGTCCCATCTGCATGGCGTGAAGATCCTTTGAATTCGTTGATTGTGATGTGTGACGGCTTCCTGCCTTTTAAATGTATAACTAATTTATGCGTATGTTGAACCTATTCGACCAATGGACTAGAGGCGCCTGGCAAGCGGTGAGTGAGAGGTGAGCGCTCACTTCTATCTGTAGTCATCAAGAATCACTTCATCCGGCCGATAACCTTTCTGTCATCGATTGAGAAGACGCAATAATGGTCAAGGGGGGTTAATGGCTAATTCGAATGCGGTCGCTCACGCGGGCGAACCGACAGCGCCAGTGGTATCGCAGGGTGCTCATGCGCAGACAACACGTACGCAGTGGACGCTCAAGCGCAAGTTGTGGCTGACGTTGGTGCTGATGTGGGTGGTGATGATCGCTATCGTGGTCAGTATGGCGTGGCAGAGCCGGAACGTGATGTTCGATGAGCGCCAGGCGGCGCTTTCCAACACCGTCGGCATGGTGCATACCCTGCTGGATGGTTATGCAGAACGGGTTGCAGCGGGCGAGTTGAGTGAAGAAGAGGCCAAGGCGCGGGCTACCGATGATCTCGACGCGATGCGCTTCGGTGCCGACCGTGACAATTATGTGTTCGTTTTCGATGGCGATGCGGATCTCGTCTATCACCCGCGTCGTGACGCGGGCACGAGCATGGCGGACTACGAGGATCCCAACGGCGTAGCGGTGTATCGCGATCTGGCCTCGCTCGGTGAAGAGGGCGGCGGCTATCTGCCGTATTCCTCGCGCGATGCCAACAGCGATGCGCTCTTTCCCAAGCTTAGCTACGTCGAGCGCTTCGAGTCCTGGGGCTGGAACATGGCGGCGGGTGTCTATACCGATGATATCCAGGCCGCGTTCATCGACAAGCTGTGGCAGTACGCGCTGGTCTTGTTGGTGGCGGGGGGGCTCCTGACGGCGGCTGTCCTGCTGGTCATTCGCAATGTGTATCGCAGCCTTGGGGGCGAGCCGGATGAAGCCGCCCGCGTCGTGGGGCGTATCGCCGAGGGCAATCTGACCACGCCCACCGAGTTGCGCGAGGGCGATACTCAGAGCCTGATGTATGCCATCGAACGCATGCGTCTCGAACTGAGCAAGACGATTGCGCGTATTCGGGAATCCGGGGAAGCCATCGACCAGGGCTCGCGAGAGATCGCCTCGGGCAACAACGATCTTTCATCGAGGACTGAGGAGCAGGCGGCGTCGCTGGCACAGACCGCGTCGAGCATGGAAGAGTTGACGGCCACCGTGCGGCAGAATGCGGAAAACGCCGATCAGGCCAATAAAGTCTCGGATGCCACGACGGCGTCGGTGGCGCATGGCCAGGAGGTGATTTCCCAGGTCGTGAGTACCATGGGCGAGATCCGCAGCAGCTCCCGCAAGGTGGCCGATATCATCTCGATGATCGATGACATCGCCTTCCAGACCAATCTGCTGGCGCTCAACGCGTCGGTGGAAGCGGCGCGTGCCGGTGAGCAGGGGCGTGGCTTTGCGGTGGTCGCCAGCGAAGTGCGCAATCTGGCCAGTCGCAGTGCAGACGCAGCGCGCGACATCAAGTCACTGATCGAAGGCTCGGTGAGCCACGTCAACGCCGGTGCCGAACTCGTCGATCAGGCCGATAGCGCGATGGGTGAGATCCGCGAGGGTGCCCAGCGTGTCAGCGACTTGATGGCTGAAATCTCCGCTGCTTCACAAGAGCAGTCCTCGGGAATCGAACAGGTCAACCAGGCCGTGACGCAGATGGATCAGGTCACGCAGCAGAACGCGGCCCTGGTGCAGCAGGCCGCTGGTGCTGCCGGGTCGCTCGAAACGCAAGCTGGCGATCTTTATCAGGCCGTGGTGCGCTTTCAAGTGGCATCGGACCGCTGATACCGATCCTGTAAGGTTCGCCTTGTGACCTGCAATGGCGAAAGACACCAACGCCCGGCGAGAACGTCTCGCCGGGCGTTGGTGTTATGGCTTGGCTTTCGGTTGCCTGCTTCGGTCTCTCGCTTCAAGACGCCAGGCGCTGCATCTCCTCCTGGTAGGTCTTGGCCAGTGACTGCTTGGCCGCATCGTCGAAGACGCGTCCGGCCAACTGGAAGACTTCCTGCTCTTCCTCGTCGAGATGATGGGTGACCATTTCCTGCAACTGGCGCGCCAGCCAGCTTAGGCGACGCGCCGGGTCTGTGCGACCCATCGCGTTATATTTCTCGCAACGTATGTCGATTCATGCGGTGCAGGGCCAGCAGGCCCAATACCGGCCCGGGCAATAACCACCAGATGACATGCAGTTGCTGTTGCGCCCAGAAGTGGGTCGTGAGGGCAATCGCTGGAATCGTTACGGCGAACCCGATGGCGTTCATGACGGCCAGCGCCGCGCCCAGCCGTTCCCGCGGTGCGGTGGCCGAGGCCAGGGCGGAAAACTGGGGCGAGTCGGCGATCACTGCCATGCCCCATAGCGCCAGCAGTGCCAGCAGGATGATCGGCGAGGCGTCGCCGAGTAGCGGATAGAACAGGCACAGGGTGCCGGAGATCGCCAGCGCGACGCGCGCCACGTTGAAACTGCCGAACCGACGGCTGATACGACCGCCCAACACACAACCGGGCAACCCCAAGGCGATAACGAAAAAGGCCAGCCAGGGTAGCCAAGCGGCATGCACGCCCAGTCGCGCGATCTCTCGGCTGACCATAAAGGGTGTCAGCGTCCAGAAGGCATATAGCTCCCAGCAGTGGCCGAAGTAGGCAAAGGTCGAAGCGCGAAAGTTAATGTGGCGAAATGCTGCCAGGCCCGCCCAGGGGCGGCTCGAATTGGTTGGTCCCGGCAACTGCGGGCCATCGCCCAGAGTATAGATAAGCAAGGCGGCTATAAGGGCCAAGCCTGAAGCCAGCAGCAGCGGCCATTGCCAGGGCAGGTTGAAGGTTGCACCGCGCAGCAGGTGCGGCAGGGCGGTGCCCAGGGTCAGCATGCCCACCAGCCAGCCCAAGGCCGCGCCTGCATAGCGCGGCGTCCAGCTGACCACTAACTTCATGCCCAGCGGATAAATACCGGCCAGGCAAAGGCCGGTGAGAAAGCGCGCCAGTGCTCCGGCGTATGGGTCGCCTGCCACGAGAATGAACCCGGCATTGATGGCGGCGCCGGCAATCGCAGCTATGGCGAACAGTCGGCTGGCGCGGACACGATCCGCCAGACCGGTGATGGCGATCAGCAGCGTCCCGGCGACGAATCCGGCCTGTACCGCCATGGTCAGTAGCCCCAGATCGGTATCGCTGAGGTCAACGGCGTTGACCAGTGCGGGGCCTACCCCATTGACGCTGAACCACAATGAAGTCCCGAACAGCTGGGAGATCACGATCACCGCGAGTGGCGTTTTCGCTAATTTCGTATTGAGCATTGTTTTGGATGGTGGCTGATTTTAGATCGCCTCGATAATGGCCTGGGCCAGATCCTGCGTCGTGCCTTGCCCCTTGAGGTCGGGCGTCAGCACGCTGGGGTCGGCCTCGGCGAGTACCGACTCGATGGCGTCGAGCATGGCCTTGCCGGCATCTTCGTGTCCCAGATGATCGAGCATCATGGCGCCGCACCAGATCTGTCCGATGGGGTTGGCGATGCCTTGGCCGGCGATATCCGGTGCGCTGCCGTGGACGGGTTCGAAGAGGCTGGGGAAGGTCCCTTCCGGGTTGATATTGGCCGAAGGCGCGACGCCGATGGTGCCGGTGCACGCCGGGCCCAGATCGGAGAGGATGTCGCCGAACAGGTTGCTGGCAACGACCACGTCGAACCAGTCGGGGTGGAGCACGAAATTGGCGGTGAGGATGTCGATGTGGAACTGATCCACGTCGATCTCCGGGTAGGACGCGTGCATGGCTTTTACGCGTTCGTCCCAGTAGGGCATGGTGATCGAGATACCGTTGGACTTGGTGGCTGAGGTGAGCTTACCGCGCGGGCGCTTTTTGGCCAGCTCGAAGGCGTACTTGAGCACGCGGTCGACGCCGGTGCGGGTCATCACGGTTTCCTGCATCACCGTTTCGCGTTCGGTGCCCTCGAAGATCTTGCCGCCGATGCTCGAGTACTCGCCCTCGGTATTCTCGCGCACCACATAGAAGTCGATGTCGCCGGGCTGGCGGTCGGCCAGCGGACTCTTGATACCGGGCATCAGCTTGCAGGGGCGCAGGTTGATGTACTGATCGAACTCACGCCGAAACTGTAGCAGCGAGCCCCATAGCGAGATGTGATCGGGCACCTTTTCGGGCCAGCCCACGGCGCCGAAGAAGATGGCGTCGAAGCGGGACAGCGTGGTTTTCCAATCGTCCGGCAGCATCTGGCCGTGGGTGAGATAATAGTCGCAGCTAGCGAAGTCGAAGTCTTCGAAGGTGAGGTCGATGTCGAAGCGCTGCGCCGCGGCTTGCAGCGCGCGGACGCCTTCCGGCGTGACTTCGGTGCCGATGCCGTCGCCGGAAATGACGGCGATGTTGTGAACTTTATTTTGAGCCATGAATGACTTACCTCATGAAGTCGATGAGCTGTTGGAAGACCGCATCCGGCGCTTCCTCGGGGAGATAGTGTCCGCAGTTAAGAGCACTGCCCACGACACTATTATTAGAAACGGCATGCCACTCGGCGAGGGCATCGAAACAGCGTTCGATAGTCCCGAATTCACCCCATAGCACCTTCAGCGGAACACTCAAGTGGCGACCGGTATCGCGGTCAGCGCGATCATGTTCGAGATCGATGGTGCGCGAGGCGCGGTAGTCCTCGCAGAGCCCGTGCGCGGCGCCGGGTAGCGCCAGGCAGCGCTGATATTCTGCGATCGCGCGCGGGTCGAATTGTGCGAGTCCGGCGTGACGTCTGCCCATGATGCGAGTGACGTAATCCTTAGGTGCCGCTTCGATCCAGGACTCCGGTAGCGGTGACGGCTGAATCAGAAAGAACCAGTGCCAGTAGGCGGTGGCGAAGGCGAGGTCGGTCTGTTCATACATCGCCAACGTTGGGGCAATGTCCAGCGTCATTAGCTTGCGCACGCGGTCGGGGTAATCGAGCGCAAGCCGATGCGCGACGCGCCCACCTCGGTCATGTCCACAGATAAAGAAGGACTCGATGCCGAACGTTTGCATGACGCGGACCTGATCCAAGCTCATCGTTCGCTTGCTGTAGGCGACATGCTCGTCATCGCCGTAAGGCTTGCTGGAGTCGCCGTAGCCGCGCAGATCGGTAGCGACGACGGTGAAGTGATCGGCCAGGCGCGGCGCCAGCCGATGCCAAATGACGTGTGTCTGTGGGTGGCCGTGAAGCAGCAAAAGAGGTGGCCCTCTACCACCGATCACGCCGTGAATGGTGACATCGTCATCCACATCGATGTCGAAGGAACGAAACGAGTCGAACATGTTGTTGTGCTCCTGTTGACCTCTCGTCAACTTTGGCCTCTCGTGGCCTACAGGGTCGAAGATACGACATCCATCTTTGGTGCGTCCCTTGAGTCTAGCGCGCGGCAGCGCGATGATAATCAGGCTATAATGCAAGCCATTATTGAATGAAAGTGGAGAATAACGTGACGCCACTCGACGATCTGGCCTTCTTTCAGCAGGTGGCGCGTTCTGGGAGCTTGACCGGTGCCTCGCGTGAACTTGGTCTGTCGCTGTCGGCGGTGAGCAAGCGTCTTATGCAGTTGGAAGCGCGACTCGATGTGTCGCTTGCCACACGCACCACGCGGCGATTGACCCTGACCGCTGAAGGGGAGCGTTATCTGGCGCGTGGGGCGACGATTCTCTCCGACCTTGGCGAGCTAGAAAGCGAGCTGCGTGACCGGCGCGGCGATCTGTCCGGACGTCTGTGCATCAATGCCACCTTCGGCTTCGGTCGGCGGCATGTGGCGCCGTTGATCGCGACCTTTACCGCGCTTCATCCGGGTGTGGATATCTGGCTGGAGTTGACCAATTTCCCCTTGAGCCTCGCCGATCATGGCTTCGATCTCGGTATTCGCGTCGGCGAGCCGCCCGATGCGCATCTGGTGGCGCATCCGGTCCTCGCTAACCGCCGTATCCTCTGCGCCTCGCCTGACTACTTGCGGCGAGCGCCCCCCTTACAAAGGCCGGAAGACCTGGCGCGGCATACCTGCCTGGTCATACGCGAAAACGACAGTGACTTTGCGCTGTGGCGCTTCGAACGCCAGGGTGAGGTGCGCTCGGTACGAGTCGGTGGCCACCTGGCCAGCAATGATGGCGAGGTGGTCACCTGCCTGGCGCGGGAAGGGGCGGGGGTTCTGCTGCGTTCGTGGTGGGATGTGCACGCTGCCTTGTCGCAAGGTGAACTCGTGCCCCTGTTGCCGGAATGGCAGGGCTTACGCGCGGATTTCTATGCCGTGCATGAGCCGCGCCGTCATGCCGGTGCGCGCTTGAGAGCCTTTGTCGAACATCTGCAGGATGGCATGCGGGGACGCGTCCCCGAATTGCCCGGCGCATCAGGTTAATGTCCCATCTCTGGCCTTTGGTGCCATGCTATCTGCTATGATGTGCCGCCTTGCGGCGGGCCAGGTCCGCGTCGCGCTTTCGAGGTCATAGGGAGTCGAGGGATTGAATATCCTGATGTTCACCAATACCTACTGTCCGATCGTGGGTGGGGTGAGTGAATCCGTTCAGCGTCTCAAGCGGTGTCTGCAACGTGAAGGCCACAGCGTATTGGTCGTGGCGCCCAAGCTGGACGGTCAGCCGCGTTTCGAGCGCGATGTGGTGCGCGTGGTGGCCATGCAGCGTTTCAACGGCAGTGACTTTTCTATTCCCGTGCCGGTGCCCGGCCAGCTTTACGAGGCCCTCGAGGAGTTCGAACCCGACCTGGTGCATGCCCACCATCCCTTCCTGCTGGGCGACACCGCAGCGCGCGTGGCGCAAACCTATGGCCTGCCGCTGATCTTTACCCATCACACGCTTTACGAGCATTACACCCATTACGTGCCGGGTGACTCGCCGCGCATGCAGCGTTTCGCCATTGCCCTGTCCAGCGAATACACGCGCTTGTGCGATGCGGTGATCGCCCCCAGCGAGAGCATCGCCGAGTTATTGGCCCAGCGGAGCGTAGTGCCCGATAAGGTGCGCGTGATTCCCAGCGGTGTGGATACGCGCGCCTTTGGGCAGGGCGATGGATCGCGCTGGCGTCAGCGTTTTGGCATCCCCGAGGATGCCATGGTAGTGGGCCACGTGGGACGTCTGGCCATGGAAAAGAACCTCGGCTTTCTGGCTGCGGCGTTGTCGCGTTTCCTGGCGCGTCATCCCCAGGCTCGAGCCTTGATCGTCGGCGAGGGCGAGGCACGCACGGTGATGCACGACCATGCCGCCCGCGAGGGCGTGGCGGACCGTTTCCATTACACCGGCAAGCTGCACGACCAGGCATTGATCGATGCCTACCATGCGATGGATGCCTTTGCCTTCGCCTCTCACAGCGAAACCCAGGGCATGGTCATCGCCGAAGCCATGGCGACGGGCCTGCCGGTGGTGGCGGTTGACGCTAGTGGCGTGCGCGAAGTCCTGAGCGATGGCTTGAACGGCATCATGCTGCCGGGCGACGATGTCGAGACGTTCGCGAAAGCGCTGGAAACGCTTCAAGAACCGACGTTGCGTGCCAGGTTGCGTCAGGGGGCGTTAGACAGCGCACATAAGCTCGATGAGCGACGTTGTGCCGAGTCCTGCTTGGGTATCTATCGTCAGGTACTCGAGGCCGAGGCGAGCGCGGCGGAGCGTGACGATGGTGCCTGGGAGAAGGTGCGCGGGCGTCTCGAGGGCGAGTGGCGTTTGCTGCGGCATCGCGGTCGAGTCTTGCGCTCGGTGTTTCAAACCTTGCCACAAAGCGATGGCATACAGCCCACGGAAGAAGTCCCTAGTAAGTGAGCGCTCACGGGGTGAGCGTTACCCGCGCTTGCTACGCCGCTCGGCATAACGCTTGAGCCCCCACAAGATACCAATCGCGACGATGATGCCGCCGGCGGCGATCAGCAATCCCTCGCGGCTTTCTGCGGTGACCAGCGACCCCAGTTGGCTGCCCAGCAGGGTGATGCCCAGCAGCCCCGGGGCGATTCCCAGGATGGAGCCGAGCATATAATCGCGAAAGCGTAAATGGCAGGCGCCGGCCAGCATATTGGTCAGGGTGAAGGGCGCCAGCGGCAGCAGGTTGAACAGCACCATGGTGCGTATGCCGCGTCCCGCGAGCAGGCGCGCGAGGCCGTTGAGCTTCTTGCCGCCGTGGCGCAACAGGGCGTCGCGTCCCAGGGCCCGCCCCACCCAGTAGGTGGCGATCGATGCCGACAGCGTCCCTAGCATGGCGTAGACGAATCCCCAGCCGGGCCCGAAGATCAGGCCGGTGGCGGCGACCAGCACGCTCAATGGAAAGACGACCAGGGACGTGAGGGCATACACACCCATCACGGCCAGTGGCGCCCAGGGGGCGTCGCGCCATGACGCGGCATTTTGCAGCAGATTGAGCAGCGCTTGCGGGGTCAGGATGTCGTGCATGGCGAGCCATTGCCAGAGCAGGCCACAGCCGAGCATGACTCCCAGCAAGACGAACAGAATTCCGAGAGAACGAGACATGCGGGCCCTCTAAGCGTGAACTGCGCCAAGCATACGTGAGAGCCCGCACGGGGGAAACACGGCACCTTGCGTGCCGTGTCGAACGCGGGTCAGTCTTCCAGTGAGAGAGCTTCTTTCACTACCGGCCAGGCTGCGTCGCCATCGGTGGTGGTCACACCGTCGAGCATTTCCTCGACGCGATCCGGATGCTCCTCGATCCAGGTCGTGGCTACGGTGTCGAGCTCTTTCTCGTCAAGACCGAAGGCCTTGATCATCCAGCTCTGCTGCTCGGCGGTGAAGCTGAAATTCTCGAAGAACGCCGTCAGGTTGGGGTTGTCGTCGGCGTATTCCGAGCTCATCAGGGTGAGCACCTGACTGGCGCCGTTGCCCTCGCCGAACAGGTTCTTGCTGTCCTCCAGGTAGCGCATCGGCAGCTCGAGGTTCATCCAGTGCGGTGTCCAGCCGACCCAGACGATGGGTTCCTCGCGGGAAATGGCATCGCGCGCTGCGCTGAGCATGCCCACGGTACTGGTATCCACTAGCTGCCAGTCGCCGAGTCCCCAGGTGTCGTTGTCGATCGCCTTGTTGAGGATCTCGCTGGCGGCGGAACCGGCGCCGAAGCTGTAAATCTCTCCTTCGAACATATCACGATGCGCGTCGAGGTCGGCGAACGAGGTCACGCCTTGTTCGTAGACATACTCGGGCACCGCCAGCGTCATTTGCGCACCATCGACGTTATTGGCGATACGCGTCACGCTTCCTTGGTCTTCCATGGGGGTGAGCATCGGCTCTTGCGCCGGTAGCCAGCCGCCCAGGAAGACGTCTACATCGCCGTTTTCCATGCCCTGGTAGATGACCTGCAGGCCGATGTCATCGGTTTGTGCCTGATAGCCGAGGGGTGCCAATAGCTGGCTGGCGATCTCGGTCTTGACGGTAATCCCGGGCCACGACGGCACGCCGAAGCGCACCGTGTCGGCTGCCTGAGCCGGCAGTGCCAGGCCGATACCGGCGGCTAGCGGTAGTCCGACGAGTATGGGGCGAAGCGAATGAGACATTAGGAAACTCCCGTTTCATTGGTGGATGTTGTCGGAGTAGCGGGCGCGGCGGTAGAGGCGTGGCGCGCCAACACGCGTAGATGCGATTCGAGGTGGTCGATATCCAGGTAGGTGCCTTGTAGGTGACGGCGGCCGGTATTGGGATCGAAGGCGCCACGACCGTGCAGCACGCGACGGTTGTCGAAGGCCACCATCTGTCCGGATTCGAGCGCGAAGTCGACGCGGAAACGCGGTTCGCGCAGACGTTGCCAGAAGATCAGATACGCTTCGTACCAGGCGTCGGCTTCTTCCGGCGGCAGGCGCAGGGTGTCGCGAATCCAGTTGTTGAAGCGCACCTCGCGGATGCGGCCCGTGGCGTCGACGTCGATGACCGGGGCGCGTACCGCGATATCGCTGTCCTCGTCCTGAAAGCGGAAATCGATGGGCGTATCGCGCAGACGCAGGAAGGCTTCCGGGACTTCGTGGCGCATGGCTTCGGCCACGGCGAAACCATCGGCGAACAGGGATGCGCCGCCTTCGGCTTCGTTTTCCAGGCAATACAGCAGTTGAATGTCCGGCGGATGGCGCCAGTTGGGCAGGTCGGTATGCAGTTCGAGACCGATGGCGGTATACGCGGCGTTGTTGGGGTTGGGCTTGGACTGAACATCGAAACGGGCGCCGAAGTTGGTGGCGCGCATCGGCCCGAACATTTCGGTGATACGCACGACTTCCTCGAGTTCGCGCGGGCCGTCGTCGAGCAGCACCAGGCCGTCGCGCAGCAGGGCGGTCAGCCATTCGCGGCGGCCGTCGCTGCCGGCCATCATGTCAGCATGCGACACATGGACGGGGGCGAAGTCTTCGCGCCAGGCTTCGGGGCGTGGAACGCCGTCGTCGGCACGCGCCTCGGGACGACGCTGATGCAGCCAGCCGGTGTCGAAGCGCGACTGGTGACCGTCGGTCCAGCGCAGCGCCAGCACGCCGTCCTCGAGGGTGGCTTCGGGGCGCGCATCGAGGAAGGCGTCGTCCTCGAGCGGCATGTAGAGGCGTTCACGCGTAATCGGATGGCGGCACTCGGCACAGGCGCAGTGATCGCGCAACCAGCGATAGCTGAAACGTGCGCTATCGGCGTTTTCCCAGGTCACCTCCAACACCTTGTCGCCAGCATCGCAGGCACGTAGCGCGGGGCCTTGCGCATAGGGGGAGAGTTCACTCATGTCGACGGCGGGGGATTGGCGCTGGGACTGCATGTCGGCCTCCTGATGTTGGGTCGTGCGAATCGGCTTCTAGCATGTCGCTTCACGGCGACATTCGACAAACGATGAATCTCGGGGCTAAGGGTAAGCTTTGCTAATGAGTGACTTATTGAAGATCATGGTCGGACATTCATCACCCTCGAGTTCACCATGTCCCTGCCGCCGATTCTGTGGATGCAAGCCTTCGAGGCTGCCGCACGCACGCTGAGTTTTACCCAGGCCGGTCGCGAGCTGGGCGTGACGCAATCGGCCATCAGCCAGCGGATTCGCCTGCTCGAGGACCGTCTCGGCCAGGCGCTGTTCGTGCGGCATCCACGCAGCCTGTCGCTGACGCCGGCCGGCCAGGCCTGGCTGCCGAGCATTCAGGAAGCCTTCACACGCATCGCCGAAGGCACCGCCGAAGTTTTTGGGCCACATCCCGACGCCCCGGTCACACTGCGTGCGACTCCCGCCGTACAGAATGGTTGGCTGGCCACCGAGTTGACGCATTTCCATCATCGGCATCGCGATGTCACGGTGCGCTTGGTGAGTGCCGTATGGCCCGGTGACTTCGGCGCCGAGGGCGTGGACATGGAGATCCGTTACGGCCAGGGGGATTGGCCCGACATGGAATCGGTGCTGCTCAATGAGGAGGTCATGCTACCGGTGTGTTCGCCGGAGTTGGCTCGTGAGTTGCAAACGCCCGAAGACGTGGCCGGGCACACCCTGTTGCACGCCGCCGGTTTTGCGCTGGGCTGGCCGAGTTGGTTGGCGCTGGCCGGGTCCGAAGGGCTGGAAGCGCGTTGTGCTTCGTTCATTTGCGATACCCAGGTCGCCACGCTGGCGTTGGCGGCACGCGGGGCGGGCATCGCCCTGACCCACCGGCGCCTCTTCGAGGGGCGCAACGATCTGGTAGCGCCCTTTGAGTTGTGCATGCCCACCGACGAAGCCTTTTGGTTGGTGCGCCCCAAGGCGCGGGTACTGCGTCCGGCATGCGAGGCATTATGGGAATGGTTGCGCGATGCACGTGAACTAGACTGACGTGAGTGGCCCATGAATGGGGCTAGCGAGCCCGAGGAGACGCGCATGATGAGGTATCGGTACGCGAGTCATTCAATACTTGTCGCCATGGGCATTACCTTGCTGCTGGTGGTGGGGGGAATCACGACGGCCAGCGCGGAGGGCGTGAAGGTCTACGACCCTGATAGCGGGCGCTTGCTGCCGCTCGAGTCGTACCCGGCCGGGCATGAAGACAGACGTCACGATCGTGAGCGTCACGCTGGGCATGGGTGGGATGAGCGCGGATGGGGTGAACGTGGATGGCGAGAAGGACGCGATCGCATCGACGTTCACCCGTCGATCATATTGCAGCCTCGCGTGTCATCGTCGCCGGACGTCGAAACGCGCGCCGAAACGTCCCAAGGTAGCCGTGTATGCCGCGGGGACAATGGCGCCACGACCTGGTCAACGCGCCCTACACCCTGTGCCTCGACCTCAACCACGACCTCGGAGAGCCGCGATGCAACGCCGCAATGATGGCGTCGCGATGCGCCGCTGCCTGATGTGGGCCTTTTTGGTCCTCGCGGGGCTGGGGCTGTCGTGGCTAGCGAGCGCGCAATCCGACGCGGGTGACGCGTCCCATGGCGTGGTCCTGAGCATCGACGGCAGCATCGGCCCGGCTACCAGCGATTACTTTCAGCGCGGTCTCGAGCGTGCCGACGAAGCCGGTGCCTCGCTGGTGATTCTCGAACTCGACACACCGGGCGGTCTGGATGCCTCCATGCGCGACATGATCCGCGCGATGCTGGCCTCGTCGGTGCCGGTGGTGAGCTATGTGACGCCCGCCGGGGCGCGTGCCGCCAGTGCGGGTACCTATCTGCTCTATGCCAGTCATGTCGCTGCCATGGCGCCGGCCACGCACCTCGGCTCGGCGACGCCGGTGCAACTGGGCGGCGTCGGTGGCGATAACGATCAAGCGCGTGAAGAGAGCCAAGGCGACGGTGAAGCGGGTGAAGGAGGCAATGACACTCAGGCGTCTTCCTCGGTGATGGAACGCAAGGTGCTCGAGGATGCCGTGGCCACGATTCGCTCGCTGGCCGAGCGCCACGGACGCAACGCCGAGTGGGCCGAACGCGCGGTGCGTGAAGCGGCCAATCTCACGGCCAGCGAGGCTCTGGAAGCCAATGTCGCCGATGTCGTGGCGAGCGATCTCGACGACTTGTTGACGCAACTCGACGGACGGCGCGTGGTCATGGCCGATGGCGAACGCACGCTTGCCACGCAGGACATGACGCTCGAGCGTCAGCCGCCGGATTGGCGCGCCCAAGTGCTGGCGTTCATCACCAATCCCAACGTTGCCTATTTCCTGATGATCATCGGCTTCTACGGGCTGATCTTCGAGCTGCTCAGCCCGGGTACGCTGTTTCCCGGCGTGATCGGCGCCATCAGCCTGGTGTTGGCCATGTACGCCTTCCAGATGCTCTCGGTGGGCTATGCGGGGCTAGTGCTGATTTTCCTGGGCATGGCGCTGGTGGTGGCCGAGGCGTTCGTGCCCAGTGTCGGGGTGCTGGGATTCGGTGGACTGGCGGCGTTCGTCGCCGGCTCGGTGATGTTGATGGACGACACGCATCAGGCACTGGCATGGCCTCTGGTAGGCGGTGTGGCGCTGGTGGCTGCCGGCTTCTTGCTGTGGGTGGTGACGCGCTTCGTGGGGATGCGCCAACGTCGCCCTCAGGGTGGCCAGGAGGAAATGATCGGCCAGGAGGCCACGGTGCTGGCGGACTTCCAGGGGCAGGGCAAGGTCATGGTACACGGCGAGCGCTGGCAGGCGCGCGGTGCATCGCCCGTGGCACGCGGTCAGCGGGTGCGAATCGTATCCAACGAGGGCTTGACGCTGGTGGTCGAGCCCATCACGGCAACCCCCTAGTCCTTATGCGGGGCACGCCAACGCTAAGTGAAAACGAGAAGGAGTCACGCCATGTATGCGAGTTATGCCTATCTAGTGCCGATTGTCCTCGTGGTACTGTTGCTGTTCGCGGCAATACGCATCCTGCCGGAGTACAAGCGCGGCGTGGTGTTCTTTCTGGGCCGGTTTCAGGCGGTGAAAGGACCGGGGTTGTTGTTGCTGATTCCAGCCATCCAGAAGATGCAGGTCGTCGATCTGCGCACCGTGACCCTGGACGTGCCGGAACAGGACGTCATCTCGCAGGATAACGTTACTGTGCGCGTCAACGCGGTGCTCTATTTCCGTGTGGTCGACCCCGAGAAGGCCATCATCCAGGTCGAGAATTTCGGTATCGCCACCAGCCAGTTGGCACAGACCACCTTGCGTTCGGTACTCGGTAAGCACGACCTCGACGAGATGCTTTCCGAACGCGATCGTCTCAACAACGATATACAGGAGATCCTCGACACCCAGACCGAGGCCTGGGGCATCAAGGTCGCCAATGTCGAGATCAAGCATGTCGACCTCGACGAGAGCATGATCCGTGCCATCGCCCGGCAAGCCGAGGCCGAGCGCGAACGGCGTGCCAAGGTGATCCATGCCGAGGGCGAGCTGCAGGCCTCGCATAAGCTGGTCGAGGCCGCCGATGTCATGTCCAGCAATTCGGCGGCGCTGCAGTTGCGCTATCTGCAGACGCTCAGCGACATGAGCAACAAGAACGCCTCGACCATCGTCTTCCCATTGCCGATGGACATCATGGATGCCTTCAAGCATCAAATGAACAAGGCGGGTACCGCGCCGACGAGCAGTGACGCCTCGGACGGAGAAGCGTCGGATACGCCGTCGAGCCGTTTCTCGTCCGGCCCCGCGACGCCAGACAACGAAGCGTGACAGACGCTTGTCATATCGAGCGGTTAGAATGGCGCCTCGTTTTCCCAGGAGCTTGGCGCCATGACCCCTGACAGCCGCCATCTGGCGATTTTCGATCTCGACGACACCCTGCTTGACGGTGACTGTACCGGGCTGTGGATTGCCTGGTTGGTGCGCCGCCAGTGGGTGGAAGACGGCGAGGCTTTTATGGAACAAGTGGCACGTCACGACCGGGCGTACCAAGCCGGCACGCTGGACATGCAGGTGCATCTGCGCTTCGTGCTCTCGCCACTGGTTGCGCGCTCGCACGAGGTGGTGCGTCATGAGGTGGAGGCCTTCGTCGACGCCTGGATCCGCCCGCGCCTGATTCCCGGTGCGCTGGAACGCCTGGCGTGGCACCGCGACCAGGGTCACACTACCTTGATCATTTCGGCATCGATGCATCACCTGGTCGCGCCCATCGCGGACGCGGTGGGCGCCGACGAGGCGCTGGCCACGCGCCCGGCTTTCGATGCCGAGGGGCGCTTCACCGGCGAGCCGACCGGCATCGTCACCTATCAAGCGGGCAAGCTGACGGCGTTGGATGCCTGGCTCGCCGAGCGCGAGGCGCTAGCTGCGTGCCCCGACGTTCTCTGGGGCTATAGCGACTCACACAACGATTTACCGCTGCTCGAGCGTGTCGATCATGCCCACGCCACGCAGCCCGATGCCCGCCTGGCGCGGATCGCCGAGCAACGCGGCTGGCCGGTGTTCGACTGGCGCGAGGCACGTCCGTCTACGACGAAAGGTGCAAGTACGGCATCGAATTGATAGAATCCCGCGCTTCCTGGGCGCCCCGCATGGGGCGAGCGGCACGCTAAGAGGCCGCGCCCGCCACTCGTCAAACCGCATGGACCGTGGCTGACGCCGTCTTCTGCCGCCTTGGGGCGCCTCCTTGCATGAATGATCGTGCATGATGGAGACGTGTCGGTATCAGCGATCGTGTTGCGTTTGACGAGTGGGGCCGTATGCCATGACGGCCATGTAAGCCATGGGCGGTGCCGCGTCGGCTGCGCCTTCACATCGACTGGACGACAACATGTACGCATCCATCAAACAACGTTGGTTCTCGAACGTACGTTCGGACGTTCTAGCCGGCGCTGTGGTGGCGCTGGCACTGATTCCCGAGGCGATCGCCTTCTCGATCATCGCCGGGGTCGACCCCAAGGTAGGACTTTATGCCTCCTTCTCCATGGCGGTGGTGATCGCCTTCACCGGGGGCCGTCCCGGCATGGTGTCCGCCGCCACCGGTGCCATGGCGCTACTCATGGTGACGCTGGTCAAGGAGCACGGGGTCGAATACTTGCTCGCGGCCACCGTGTTGACGGGGTTACTGCAGATCGTGGCTGGTTACCTGCGCCTGGGTGCGCTGATGCGTTTCGTCTCGCGCTCGGTGGTCACGGGCTTTGTCAACGCCCTGGCGATCCTGATCTTCATGGCGCAGTTGCCGGAGCTGACCGACGTGACCTGGCATGTCTACGCCATGACGCTCGGTGGGTTAGCGATCATCTACCTGTTTCCCTATGTGCCGGTCATCGGTCGCGCACTGCCGTCACCATTGGTCTGCATCATCGTACTCACCGCGATCTATATGCTGGGCGATTTCTCCATGGTGCGCACCGTGGGCGATATGGGCGAGCTGCCGGATACCTTGCCGATGTTCCTGTGGCCGGATGTGCCGCTCAACTTCGAGACGCTGGCGATCATCTTCCCGTATGCACTGGCGTTGACCATCGTGGGGCTTCTCGAGTCGCTGATGACGGCGACCATCGTCGACGAACTCACCGATACGCCCAGTGACAAGAACCGCGAATGCAAGGGTCAGGGGATCGCCAACATGGCGACGGGCTTCCTCGGGGGCATGGCGAGTTGCGCGATGATCGGGCAGTCGGTGATCAACATCAAATCCGGCGGGCGTACGCGCCTTTCCACGTTGTGTGCCGGCGTCATCCTGCTGTTTCTGGTGGTCTTCCTCGGCGATTGGGTGGCGCAGATTCCCATGGCAGCGTTGGTGGCGGTGATGATCATGGTGGCAATCGGGACCTTCAGTTGGGAATCGCTGCGCGACCTGCGCAAGCATCCGTTGTCGACCAATATCGTCATGCTGGCGACGGTGGTCGTGGTGGTGGCAACCCACAACCTGGCCATCGGTGTTCTGGTGGGAGTACTGCTGGCGGCGTTGTTCTTCGCCAACAAGGTTGGCCAGATTCTCTACGTGGGCAGCGAGATGAACGAGGAGAGCCAGACGCGTGTCTATCGTGTCGTCGGCCAGGTGTTCTTTACCTCGGCGGATCGTTTCGTGGATTCCTTCGATTTCAAGGAAACCGTGGAGCGCGTGCATATCGATCTGACCCGAGCGCATTTCTGGGACATCACCGCAGTGGGCGCGCTCGACAAGGTGGTCATCAAGTTCCGCCGCGAGGGTACCGAGGTGGAAATCACCGGTCTCAATCAGGCCAGTGCCACACTGGTGGATCGTTTCGCGGTGCACGACAAGCCCGATGCGGTGGAAAAGCTCATGGGCCACTGAATCGCGCTAAGTCTGTAGGCCTTTTCAGATAGTGCCTAAAGGGGGAGACGACAAGCCTCCCCTTGCCTGGGTATCATGTGTTAAGCCCCATTGCGATGGGAATTTGAAAGATCATCAGAAGGAGCCCGCCACATGAAAGCACCTCACGTCATGGCGTGTATCGATGGCTCGAGTTATTCGGAAACCGTGAGCGACGCTGCGGTCTGGGCGAGCCAGCGCATGGATGTTCCGCTGTCCTTCGTGCATGTACTGGATCGCAATCAGGCGCCAAGCCAGTTCGATCCACGCGGCAACATCGGACTCGGCTCGCGCGAGAACCTTCTCGAAGAGCTCGCGAGTCTCGACGAGCAGCGTGGCAAGCTTGCACAAGAGCATGGCCGTTTGATGTTGAGCGCGGCGCGTGAGCGTGCCGAAGCTGCTGGTGTGACGGACGTCGAGACCCGCCAGCGTAACGGCGAGCTGGTCGAGGCCTTGACCGAGATCGAAGAAGAAGCGCGCCTGATCGTGCTGGGCAAGCGCGGTGAATCGGCGGATACCTCGCCGGAGCACATGGGCAGTAACCTCGAACGTGTGATTCGCGGACTGCATCGCCCGATTCTGGTGATTCCGGAGTCCTTCACCACGCCCCAACGCTACCTGATCGCCTTCGATGGCGGTCCGACCACGCGCAAGATGGTCGAATTGCTCTCGGAACGACCGTTGTTACGTGACCTGGAATGCCACCTGGTGCTGGTGGGGGCGGATACCGACGAGCATCGCGAGCAACTGGCCTGGGCGGAGAAGCAAATGACGCCGACCAGTAGTGCGGTGCATACGCAAATCATCGCCGGCGAGGTCGAGAAGGTGCTGTGCGACTATCAGCACGAACACGACATCGATTTGCTGGTCATGGGGGCCTACGGGCACTCGCGCATTCGTCAGTTCCTGGTGGGCAGCACCACCACGGCTATGATTCGTCGCGCCAAGGTGCCGTTGCTGCTGTTACGCTAAGCGCCGTGGTCAAGGGCCAGTGAACCGCATGGTGCAAGGCGTCGGTCACGTCGACGGCGCCTCCTCTTCCTCGTTCTGGGTTGCCGCAGGCGGCTGATGATTCAGAAACTCGCCTACACGCTCCGGCTCGCTTTCGCCGACACGGCATAGCTGGACGGCGATCTCCGCATACTGCATCAATACTGGTACCAGCAGGCGTTGCCGCTCGGCATTGTCGCCGGTAGTGGCGCGTGCCTCGCCGTTGAACCACTCGAAGAGGCGTGCCAGACGCGCATAGTTGGGATCACCGCGCCCACTATTGCCGCGCAGGGCGTCGATGGACAGACAGCGCAGCACGTTGCGCTTATTGGGATCCAGCCCTTCTTTCTCCAGCAAACGTTCGGCATGTTGCATGAAATGCTCGGCCAGCAGTGCCGTGGTCTGCGTACGCCCATGATGGGAAAGGGCGTCGAGGCTATCGTGCAAGGCGCGCTGCTGCTGGGAAAGCTGTTGCCATAGCGCCAGGCCCAGCAGGGCCAAGATCGCCAGCGCCCCCAGTGCAAGCACGAACGCACCCAGGGGAATCAGCGCCGAGGGCGGCAGCGGCCAGGCGAGATCGGTGGCCGACAGCAGTACACCTCCCAGCAGGGCGATGGCGAGGAATATGGCAAGCATCAAAGCCAAGCGTTTCATCGAGTCGTATCCATTGCCTCAGGCGTATGCCTCCTTATCGGCTTCGTCGCGCCAAGCTTGATGGTGGCAAGCGACATCCTCTCCAGAGGGCGTTTACAAAACAGTCCAGAGGTTGTTTACAAAATAGCTGCTCAGCACATGCCGCCGTTAACCGGCAACACCTGGCGCGTTATATAAGCGGCATCCTTTGAGCATAGAAAACTCACCACGCCGGCGATGTCCTCGGCCTGGCCGGTGCGGCGCATCGGAATCAGCTTGAGCACCTCTTCCTGGGGCAGGTGGTGCGTCATATCGGTGTCGATCCAGCCGGGGGCGACGCAGTTGACGGTGATGTGGCGTTTGGCCAGTTCGATGGCCAGCGCCTTGGTGGCGCCGATGATTCCCGCCTTGGCGGCGCTGTAGTTGACCTGGCCGCGATTGCCGATGAGTCCCGACATCGAGGCGATGGTGACGATGCGCCCCGGCTTGCGCCGCTGGATCATCGGCATGACCAGCGGATGCAGCACGTTGTAGAAACCGTCGAGATTGGTATGCACCACGCTGTCCCAGTCGTCGCCGGTGAGCGCGGGGAACGGATTGTCGGCGGTGATGCCGGCGTTGCAGACCACGCCGAAATACGTGCCGTGGGCCTCGATGTCTGCTTCCAGGCACGTGCGTGCCTGTTCGCGATCGGCTACGTCGAAACACATAAGACGTGCCTCGCGGCCTAGCGCGCGAATTTCTTCGGCGACGCCTGCAGCCTCCTGCTCGCGCGAGCGGTAATGCAGCACGATATCGAAGCCGTCGTGCGCCAGGCGCAGGGCGGTGGCGCGACCGATGCCACGGCTGGCACCGGTCACCAGGATAGTGTCGGTCATCGAGCGTCTGGCCTTTCTGTAGGGGAAGAAGAAGCGTCCGGCGGTGGCTGAAAGATACTCAGGCGCCCTTCGGCGAGGCACTGGCCCGCCGCCGTCGACAGTGTGCCGGTGAAGGCGCGCACGCCGTTGTCGGCGACGAATTCCCGCGTCACTCGGACATGTACCGGCGCGCCGAGAGTAAAGTTATCCACATGTGCTTGATAACGCCGGCTGGCGATCAAGAAACCGGGTGGCGGTGGCGCGCCATCGATATGCGCCCAGACCCCGGCCCAGGCGGCGACGCCCTGAGCCATCCATTCGAGGCCGACCCAGGCGGGAATCGCCCCGTCCTCGACGAATAGATCGTCGGCCTGGGGGGTGATCTCGACAGTGGCGCCCTCGGCGTCGTAATCCAGCAGCGTGTCGAGCAGACACATCGCGCCGTCATGGGGGACGAACGGTCTCACGTCGCAAGGCGTGTGAAGTGCCATTTCAGTGCGCCTCGCGGGTCATCAGCAGCGCGGCGTTATTGCCGCCGAAGGCGAAAGAATTGCTCAGCGCCTGCTTGAGCGGACGCGGCTTGTGCGCAGGCGTTACATAATCGAGTGATGGCAATTCGGGGTCGGGCACAGCGTCGAAGACATGCACTGGCAGGCGTCCGCGGTGGAGCGCCAACCAGCAAAATGCGGCTTCCAGCGCCCCGGCGGCGCCCAGGGTATGGCCGGTCAAGGCCTTGGTCGAGCTGCATGGCGGCGAGGTGGCGAACAGCGTCGCGACTGCCTGGGCTTCCATGCTGTCGTTGTGGCGGGTACCGGTGCCGTGCAGGTTGAGATAGTCCACCGCCTCGGGCGCGCAGCCGCCCATTGCCAGGGCCTGGCGCATCGCTTCGTAAGCGCCGCTGCCATCCGGACGCGGCGCTGAGACGTGATAGGCGTCGCTGGACTCGCCCGTGCCACTGAGCTGAATGCCGCCGGCTTCCGGCGTGACCACGAACAGTGCCGCCGCCTCGCCGATATTGATGCCGTCGCGCTGTGCGGAGAACGGCAGGCAAGGCTGCTCGCTGATCGCTTCCAAGCTGGCGAAGCCGTTGACGGTCAAGCGGCAGAGGCTATCCGCGCCCCCCGTGACGACCGCGTCGCATGTCCCGCTGGCGAGCAGGCGTCGCGCGCTGGCCAGCGCCCGTGCGCTGGAACTGCACGCCGTGGACAGCGCATACACAGGCCCCTGGGCACCAATGCGCTCGGCGACGAAGTGTGCCGGCGCGCCGAGTTCCTGATTGGCATAGCGGAATGTCTCGGGTAGCGGCCCCTCGGGTCCCTCCTCGGCGATGGCGCGCTCGGTCTCGCCGATGCCCGAGGTACTGGTGCCGATGACCACGCCGATGCGCTCGGGCGATACCGAATTACATAGATGTTCGAGTGCGTCATGCAGGCGGTGCATGGCGAGTGCCAACAAGCGGTTGTTGCGGCTGCGCTGCTCGGGTGGCCAGGCATTCCAGTCGGGGAGCTCGCATGTGACCATGCCCAACGGTAGCGCGCGTTCGGGGGTGAAGGCGGCACTGGACGTCAGCCCGCGTTGCCCCGCGAACAAGGCGTCGGCGATGGTCTCCAGATCGTCGCCGAGGCTGCATACCACGCCGGGACGCGACAGACGACAGAACTGGCGGTCGGCGGATAGGTTCATCGCGAGGCCTCGTGGTCGGTGGACGAATCGAGCGGCGCGATGTTCAGTCGGTAGTCGCCTTGAAAATCTTCCAGCAATACGTCGCTGTCAGCGTGCCTATCGCGCTGCGCCGGTGGCGGCGTGATACGCGCGACACGTTCGCCGCGATAAGCGATCAGGCGCTCTCGGCGATTCTCGTCGAGCGTCCAGTCGCTATCGGCGAAGGCCTCTTCGAGTGCCGCGCGGGGCCACAGTGACCACTCCAGCCGCGTCGCCAGCCAGTCCGGCGGAAACGGCAAGTCTTCTTCGCGCGGGGCATCGCCCTGCTCGAAGCGGCTGCCCGAGGCGTCGCGCACTAGCGTCGTCAGGCGCTGGCCGTAGGGTGTGGTCAGGACCACGCGCAATTCGTCCGGGGCGAGGCGCAGCACGGCGATCAGGGTTTGTTTGTCTGCGTCCGCGTCGTCGGGGATGAAGGTCAGGCGTCGAGTAAGTGTCTCCGAGCGTTCGGCCTGATCCAGCGCCGGATGGGGCGCAATGGGCGGCGCCAGCGAGCAGCCGCCGAGGAGCATCAGGCTACATAGCGCGAGCGCGAGTGGATATCGTGCCAGGCTCATGAGCGCACCTCGTCGCGTTGTTCGCAGACTTCGGCAAGTGTCGCCAGGCGGCGTCGCGAGGCGGTGACGAAAGGGTTGTCACGGTCCCAGGCGTAACCGGCGAGCACGCCGCTGATCCAGCGCTTGAAGCGCGGCGGTGGCGCTTCGTGAAAGACGATGGTCTGCAGCGTGCCGGCGTACCACGCCTCGACGAAGGCGCGGAAGGTTTCCACGCCGGCGCGCAGCGGGGTCTCGAAGTCGGCGTGCCAGTCCATTGCCTCGCCGCGTAATTGGCGGTCGACCAGAGGCGCGGCGAGGTGCGCCGAATGCAGGGCGATGGTGACGCCGGAGGAAAACACCGGGTCGAGAAATTCCCCGGCGTTGCCGAGCAGCACGTAACCGGGGCCGTGCAGGCGCGTGACGCTGGCTGCGTAACCGCGTATCTCGTTGACCTCGCGCACGCGCCGCGCCTGGTGCAGAAGCTGTCGAAAGCGCGGCTCCTCGTCGATCAGGGTTTGCCAGCGCGCCACGGGGCTGTCGCCATGCGCGGTGAGGGTGTCGATGTCGCCGACGATGCCCACCGAGGCGCGTCCGTCGGCGAACGGGATCAGCCAATACCAGATGCCGGCGTCCTCGGGGTGCACGCCGATCAGGATCTTCTCGCGGTCGTAATCGGCGTCCTCGATGCCGTCCTCGACATGGCTGAAGATCGCCATGCGCGGCTCGGCGCGTGGATCGCGTTCGAGTGATTCCAGGCGCGCCAATACCCGGCCGTAGCCGCTGGCATCGAGCACGAAGCGCGCGCTCAAGGAGCGCGTTGCCCCCTGTTCGTCCTCGAGTTGCAACACGGGGCGCGCGGCATCGGCGTCGAATGCGGTGACCGTCGTGCCGAACTCGAGTGTCGCACCTTGGGCCTCGGCGGCGTGGATCAGGCGCTGATCGAAGTCGGCGCGCGGCACCTGATAGGTGGTGCCCCAGCCGGGCGTCGATTTTTCGCGGAAATCGATGGTGGTGGTCCGCGTGTGGCGGGTGAAGGCGGCGCCGTTCTTGGGCTGATAGCCAGCGGCCTGGACTGTTTCCAGCAAACCGGCCGCCTCGAGATAGGCCATGCTCTGCGGCAGCAGGCTTTCGCCGATGGCAAAGCGCGGGAAATGGCTGCGTTCGATGACATGTACGTGCCATCCGAGGCGGCTCAGGCGCGTGGCGGCGGCCGCACCGGCGGGCCCGGCACCGATGATGGCGACATCACAGTCGGTGGCATGCGGGGATGCGTCGGTGTGCATGTTCATCAAGCGTCTCCTCGTGGACCGGGCCTGAGCAAATAGACCAGCCCCCACACCGCGGCCAGGCCGATCAGGCACGTCAGGCCGAGATAGTGAAGCGCCGGGGTGGCACTGAACGCGAGCAGCCCGAAGGCCAGCAGACTGGTCAGCGTGGACAGGCTGATGGCCAGCCAGGCGGCGGCCTGGCGGGGATGCTCGGCATTGAAGATACCCGCGTCGAGGCCGATGCCCAAGACCAGCAATAGCCCCAACTGACTGAAGACGTTGAGCGGGATGCCGGCCACCGCGAAGCTCGTCAATACGATCAGCGTAGCGCCCAGCGGGGGGACCAGCACTCGCCAGGTACGCCGACGATAGCGCAGGCTCAGCCCCGCGCCCAGCAAGATGAGGCCCAATGCCAGCCACTCGGCGATATGCGTGCGTAATTCGCCGAGGAGCCCCGACAGGCGTTCGATGCGATCGACATAGGTAACGCCGGGCGTGTCGGCGGCGAGTTGCCGCAAAGGCGGCTCGCCGTCGCCGTCCGCGACGCCCTGAAGCGCCACGCTGGCGGCGACGTCGCCGTCGTCGGTTTTGCCTAGCCACAGGCGGCGTTGCGACTCCCCGAGTGGCGAGTCGAGCCAGGTGGCGACATCCAGCAGCGGGCTCTCGTCGAGGCGCGCGCGTGCCCGCTTGGCCAGTGTGTCCGGCAGGTTCGCGCGCTCGAGCAGGTGCGCGAGCGGGGCCTGGTAAAGGCGTTCGACACGCGCCAGGTCGGCGTTCTGTCGCTCGGGCGGCGGGACGCTGTCGGCAAGATCGACGTGGCCGCTGATCACGCCCTGGTCTTCTAGCGCGTCCAGCGGTGTGTGCAGGGCGTCGAGCCGCGAGAGCAGCGCGGCTTCATCGTCGCCGCGCACCAGCAAATAGTGTGTGCCGGTATCGTTGCCGAAGTGTCGCTGCACGATGCGCTCCTGCTCGAGCAAGGCATCGGGCGATGAACTGAGCAGCCGCAGGCTGTCGTCGCTGTGCAGGCGCCAGACGCAGACCGCCACCAGGATCATTGCGACCACGCCGACGATGCCGGGCGTGAGGCGCCACGGTGAGCGGGTGAGGCGTTCCCAGCGCGTCGCCAGGCGCGCGGTGGCCGGCGAGATGGGCAGGTGTAGGCGGGGTAGCCACAGCACCACCGAGAGCCAGGCGCCCAGCAGCCCCAGCGCGGCGAAGACCGCCATCTGACGCAGTCCGGGCAGCGGCGTGAGGGTCTGAGCGAGATACGCGACCAGGCTCGATACCAGGCCCAGCGCGAGTCCGGGGAGCAGGGCGCGGAGACGAAAGGCGCGGCCGGCGATGGCCCGATGACTCTGGAGATGCAGGGCGTAATCGATGGCGATGCCGATCAGGCTGGCGCCGAAGGCCAGCGTCAGCAAGTGCAGGCTGCCGAACAATGCCAACGTCAGGGTCAGCGCCATCAATAGACCGCTACCCAGCGGCAAAAGCAATGCGAACAGCACGCGCGGCGAGCGAAAGACGATCAGCAGCACCGCGATCAGACCGAGCAACGCACCCAGGCCGATGGTCGAGATCTCGTGCTTGGCTTGTTCGGCGCCGGCGGCGGCATGGAAGATCAGCCCCGAGCGCAATAGGGTCGCCTCGGGGTGAGCGGCCTGAAAATCCGCCAATGCCGTGGTCAGGCGCTGCTGGGCCTCCGGCGCATAGGGCGAGGCGGCGAGCTCGCCGATCAGCAGGTCGAAACGCTGGTCGTCGATAGCGACGCTCAAACGGCCGTCGCGCGGGGTGACGCGGCTCGTGGTGCGTTCCTCGAGCCAGGCATCGAGCAGCCCGAACGGGTCGCGCCGCGGGTCGGGGCGTGCGGCGGGCGAGAACAGCGCCTGCAGTGCCGGCTCGACCAGTGATTCACCGCCGTCGGCATCGATGGCCTGGCGTATCTCGGGGGTCAGCAGGCGATAGCGATAGGCGTCGAGTGCCGCCTGGGGATCGTCATCGAGCAGGTCGGTGTCGCGCCAGGTCAGGGTGTCGATCACCGACGCCGCGTCGCTATCCCCGCTGAGTGCGTCGGCCAGCGCGGGCGTGGTGCTCGACAGGTTGTCGGCGTGCACCAGCAGCACGAAACGGTCCTCGAAGCTCGTGCCCAGCTTGGCGCTGGCGCGCTCCACGAGTGGAGCCTGACGGTCCTCCGGCAGCATGGCAGTCAGCCGAGTGTCTGCCGGCAGGCCATCGCGCAACAGCCAGCCGAGTGCCACCAGACACACAAGATGGGCAACCAGCCAGGCCCAGGCAAGGTAACGGGGCGCGCGCGTGGCGGTAGGCAACAGCGACATGAGGGGTTCTCTCGATCCGGTCAGCGGGTATCGGCGTCGGGGAGGGCGTCGATCGCTTCAGGCGTCAGCGGCGCCTGATCGCTGAAGTCGACGCTCAGGCGGTCGCCATCGGCGGTGTGCATCTCCAGATGCTCGACGTAGCGGCCGCCGGCCAGGCGAATCTCGCCGATGCGTTCGGCGAGGGCCAAGTCGCGAGGCGTGAGTTCGACTCGCCAGTCGTCGGCGTCGCCTTCGAGGGTCTGGGTAAAGCGTGAATCCAGCGCCGACCAGTCGCCGCCGAGCAGGCGCAGCAATAGCGCCGCAATCTGCTCGCGACCGGCCTGACGGGCGCTTTCCGATTGCGTGGCGTCTTCGGCATCGGCCGGCGTGAGTACCAGCGTATCCTCTACGGGCGTTTCCAGTTGCCAGACGACCTTCTCGTCGCGGACATAAGCGAAGCGCCCCTGGCTTTCGAGCTGCGTATCGACATCGGCGAGCCAACGGACCTGCGTGAAGCGGCCTTGCAGCGCCGGCGTCTGTTCGAGACGTTCCTGCAGTGCCTGGTGGTCGAAGGCGTGTGCGGCGAGCGGTAGCCCGATGAACCCCAGGCAGGCGTAGGCGATCAAGCGGCGCATCATGTGCTTTCTCCCGTGTCGAGGTGACTCGCGGCGATGAAACTCAGTCGTCGTCGCGTGTGTGCGTTGTCGAAGAGGCCCAGAATGGGAAGAAGTTGAACCATTGCAGGGGCTGGCGCTGGCACTGGTCGGTCAGCCATTGTACGTAACGGCGCATGGCCTGTTCGCGCCAGGCATCGCGCTCGACGCGTTTGACGTGGGTGGTGTCGTCGAAGTCATTGAATTCGACCCGGTAGCCTTCGGCGTCGCGCAGGCAGGCCACCGTGTAGAGCGGACAGCGCAGCAGGGTGGCCAGATGGAACGGGCCTTCGGGAAAGGCAGCGGGCGCGCCCAGGAAGTCGAGCGTCTGGGTGCGACCGCCGTCGTGGATCGGCACGCGGTCGGCGGCGATCATCACGAAACGCCCTTGTTGAATGCGCTCGGCGAGCAACATGGCGGTGGCCGGGGTGATCTCGCTGACCTCGATGATCTCCGGCGCGCGGCGCAGGTTGCTGCGGGCGAGCAGCTCGTTGAACTTGCTGGCGTTGCGGGTGTGCATGATCTGCACTACGTGGAAGTCGTCGCGGCGTTCCTGCATGGCGCTGCAGATTTCCAGGTTGCCGACGTGTGAGACCAGTACCAGCCCGCCGCGTCCGCTGCGGATGGCAGCGTCGAGTCGGGCGCGGTCTTCGCCGTCGACCCGCGCCTCCAGGCTGCGCCCGCTCCAGGCATCGATCTTGTCCATCAGCATGCCGCCGAAGACCAGGAAATGGCGCAGGCTCAGCCAGTGCACGCAGCGCGGCGCGCGCCCGGCATAGAGTGGCCAGATGCGCTTGAGATAATCCTGCGACGCCTGGCGGGGAATGTGGCGTATCGCGTAGTAGTAAAGAATGACCGGCACCAGCATGAGCCGAAACGGCCAGCGTCCCAGGTGGCGGCGAATCCAGATCATCAGGCGCATGCCGGCCAAGGTGCCGGACTCCTGAACGCGCGACCAGTGCTGTGCGTTGCGTTGCGTATCATCGTCACTGGGGGTCATCCGGTACTCCTGGTCATTCGCACACGGCGGCATAGCAGGCGTGGCAGCCGCCGCAGCATACCGGCAAGCAAGCGTAGATGCATGGCGGTGAGTTGGCGGTTATCGCGCCACATGGCGAAATGCGAAACGCCATCGAGGGGATAACTGACTCGCACGGGCAGGTTCTCGACCGGCGCCCCCGCCCATATCCAGCGCACGGGTAACTCGGTGTCGAACTGCATGCGGTCCCCGCAGGGATGCCGCGCGACCAGACGATTGGTCGCCGCCACCGGATACAGCTTGACGCCGCACATGGTGTCGCGCAGCGCGAAGGAAAGGGTGCTCAACCACACCAGTGAATGGGTGAGATAACGGGCGTAGAAGCGGTGGCGTGGCACGCTGGCATCGAAACGTGGATAGCCGATGCGCAGCGTGGTGTCGTCGGCATTGAGGCCAGCGAGAAACGGCGGTAAATCGTCGGCGTCGTGCTGGCCATCGGCATCGACTTGCAGGGCGTGCGTGAAGCCCAGCCGCTGCGCCTCGCGTAGGCCGGCCTTGACCGCCGCCCCCTTGCCCTGGTTGTAAGGCAGTTTGAGCAGATGTGTACGTGGCGCGCTGGCGAGGCGCTCGAGAACGGCGGTACAGGCAAGCTCGCAGCCGTCGTCGACGAGTAGCAGGGGCACGTCCAGCCGGCGCAGCGCCTGGCATGTACGCCCCACCGCTTCGGCGTGGTTGTAGACTGGAATAATGACACAGGCACGGGCGTCGTCACGCATGGTGTACGCCCTCCGGCGGGGTCAGTATCAGCGTGCCGGTCCCATGAGTACCGCGCTGGCTAGTGAACGTGAAGCGTAGTTGGATCGTCATGGCGTCGTTATGAGCATCGTCATGAGCGGTTTCATGCGAGCTGTCATGTGTGGCGTCGAGCGTCAGGGTGACGCGTTCCCCCGGCAGCAGCAGCAGGGGAAACTTGATGCGGGTCATGTCGCGGCACACGCCATGCAGGTCGAGGCTTTCGCGTGCGGCGTGAAGCGCCCAGCGCATCATGACCACGCCCGGTACTACCGGCTGCGTAGCGAAATGGCCCTCGACATAGGCGAGGCGTTCGGGCACTTCCAGGGTGAGACGTGCGCTTTGCGGACCGTCCAGCGTTTCGCCCAGCCAGCGCGGTGCGCGGGGATCGTCGAGATCTGCGAACAGGCGTGACAGGCACGCAGCACCGAGCTTGCCCTGGGCATCGCGGGGCCAGGTCTCGACGAAGCGCCAGTAGCGCGGTAGCACGGCATTCTCGAAGCGCGGCGCCAGTGCGGTGCGCAGCGCCTGGATCAGCCGGCGGCGCGCTGAATGATCATGCGGTACGGCCTCAGAAGCGAGCTCGACGATGGCGCCCAGGCGGCCATCGCGCCTCGCCAGCGGCATGCAATGCGCTCGGCGCACCCCCGGGAGTTCGCCAAGGGCGTGATCGAAGGCGGTGAGCGAGATACGCTTGCCGCCGACCTTGGCGATACGATCGCTGCGACCGAGGAGTTGAAAGCGAGTGTCCTCGACGACCACGCGATCGGCCTGCGGCGTCCAGGTCGTGGGGTCGGTCAGCCACGGTGTGCGTAGCCACAGTTGGTGCTCGCTATCGGCACTTATCTCGACATCGGGAAACGGTGTCCACTTGGAGTCACATTGCTGGATGCGCCAGGCGATGCCGCCGGTTTCGGAGCTACCATAGACTTCGCGCACCTCGACGCCGAGCAGGCGCTGGGCATGCTCGGCCGCATCGCGCGGCAGGGGCGCGCCGGAGGAATGAATACGCGCCAGCACGCCGTCGACCGCCGACCAGTCGAGTGTCTCTGGAAGCCGCTCAAGAGTTGGTGGGGCGCTGACCAGCACCGCCTCGCGCTGGGTTTGCGCATGCCAGTGCGCTAACCACTGATGCAGGGTTTCGGGATAGCGGCATACCTCGCTGGCGAAGGGGCTGCGTTCGCACAACGGGCGCAGCACGCCGAACAACAGCCCGTAGATATGCTGATGACTCACCTGACTCAGCGTCAGGCGTGCCTCGAGCGGCCATAGCGCGGCATGCATGCCAAGCTCCGCGTTGAGCTGGGCGAACGTCTTGTCGAGGCGCTGCGGTTCGCCGGTGGAGCCGGAGGTATAGAGACTCACGGCGATGCGCTCCGCCTCGAGCGTGCCCCAGCGCGGCGTGCGTGGGGAAGCGCTCGGCGTCAGGCCGCCGGGAATATCCCCCAGGCGCGCGGCACCCAGGGCATCGAGGGCCTCGAGTGTCGCCGGACGCGTGTCGGCCGGCAGGATGACACGGTCGCCACGTTCCCATGCGGCGATCAACGCACAGCCGAACCGGTAAGGGTCGTGTGTGCTCAGCATCCAGTCACCGGGGGGCTCGGTATGCGCATCCAGCGCCGCCTGCCAGGCGCCGATGTCGGCCTGGAATGCCGCCAGCGTGTGCCAGGGCGTCTCGGCGTAAGCGTCGGTTTGCCAGGCGACGGCGCGTGCTGGATCGCGCTCACGCCACGGGGTGGCCAGCAGTGGGCCGTGCGTCGTGTCATTCGTCATCGGGCGTTTTCCTTACCTGGTGACGGATCAACCATTCGCCGCCGAACATCATCGTCAGCAGGGCATAGACGATGCCCCCGTTGTAGAGCGTCCATGTGGCCAGGTCGGCGTAGAGTGCGGTCCATAGCGCGATGCTGCCATTGATGGCGAAAAATACGCACCAGGCTTGAGTCACGCGTCGCGTGTAACGCACACCGCGCGGGCCGAGGTTGGGTTCGCGGCGCCGCGCCAGGCGCTCGATGGCACTGGGTGGCCGCGCCAGACTGTAAGCGAAGGCGGCGAGCATGGCGATATTGAGAAGCACCGGCCAGGCGCGTACCCCGAGTTCGGCGTGGCCGGCAGCGAGCAGGCCCCCGCCGGCGATCAGCAATCCCCAACCCCATCCTCGGCGCGTGGCGGGTAGCCGCCACCAAGCCAGAGCGACGAGAGCGATCAGCAACGGCCAGGCGCCCAGACGCGGCAGCAAGGCGTGCACGGCCAGCGGCCATCCCAACGCCAGGATGCCCAGGAGCAGATTGAACAGGGCCGAGCGCGGTGCGGCCGACGACGGGGTACGGGAATTCATGCTGGGCTCTACGCGGTGCGACGCTCCTCGACCAGCGCAGCGAGCGTGCGCAGATTGCGGAAGTGATGGCGTGTTTCGTCACTATCGGCTTCCAGCTTGATGCCGTAGCGCTTCTGCAGGGCGAGCCCCAGTTCCAGAGCGTCTATGGAGTCCAGGCCGAGACCTTCGACGAACAGCGGCTCGTCGGGATCGATATCCTCCGGCGTGACGTCCTCGAGTTCGAGGGTGTCGATGATGAGATGCTTGAGCTCTTGTTCCAATTCGCTCGTCATGGGCGACTCCATTCTCGTCGATGCAGCATAAGGCGTATGTCGTGTGCGTAAACGTTGCCGACGGCGGGACGCACTATACCGGCTGGCCTATGATACAGGCTGTAAGCGGTTACAGGGCAGGGCGTCGACGTTCATCGGGGGTGATCTCGTTCATGCGTTATTCGGCGCGCACCAACGACCATGCCTGGCGTGGCCGGTGGCAATGGAGTTCGTCGCGTATGCCGCATAGCCAGTCGATGAGATCGCTGGGCTGGGGGCGGCTCTCGGCGGTGTCGTCGCTCGTCAGTGGGCGTGGCGTCAGCGCCCAGGCGTCTTGCGCCGGCGTCAACGACACGCGTAGTGCCACGGCGGCGGTGTCGACTGGGGTCGTGAAGTGCGCGGTGAAACGCGCGGGGATCGCTTGCTCGGCGAAGGCGACGATGACTGCCGGCTCGCCCTGTGCCAGATACCCCCGGGCTTCGACGAGCAGTGCGGCGAATTCGTCGCCCGAGGCGGCGATTGCCTGCTGAGTGCGGCGGTTGCCGCGTCCGATCGAATACACGCCGGGGATGGCGTTATGCACCGAGAGCCCGAAGCGTGCCGGCGACAGCGGCGCTTCTTCTGCCAGTGAATCGAGCATTTCCAGGGTACGTTCACCGTCGCCATGGCGGGAGGCATACAGCAGGGGGCAGTCGGCGTCGACATCGAGTTCGGCCAGCATGTCGCAGAGTGCGCGACCGATGCCGGTCAAACGGCGTCGCAACATGGCCGGCACATGGCCGCCGGCGGGTTTTTCCGCAACGCTGAGGCGGGGCTGCGAGGTATCGCGGCGGCCGGGCTGCCAGGCGCGCCAGTCATGCACGTACATCATGGCCGGTGTCGTCATGCAGTCGTTTCCGTTTCGTCGGCGAATGCCGCTGGCTCGATTCGTGGGGTGAATAACAACGTATACAGGCGTTTACCCTACCCGAGTCGTAGCATGATGGCTACTGTCTCGGGGCGCCGACAACGGGGCTTTGAGGCGAGGGTGGGGAGTAAAAAATGACCGCCCTGGCGGGCGGTCCGGCCTGAGGCCAAACCCGCATTTGCGGGTGCAGGGAAACGGCACGTGGCGCTGATGTGTGGCGCGCGTGAATCTGTGTGCTGTCAGATGTCAGTCTATGTCGGCGTCGCGTGACTGGCTGTCAGTCATGGCGGCGAACGACGTAGGCAATGCTTGCGGGGTGGCGCAAGCGACTGGCTATGCACGCGGTGATCGTTACAAGGTATGGGGTGAGCGTTGCCGTCCACGCCTTGCGTTCGGCGTCGGTGGTGTTTTCTTATCGCCACCCACTGGCGATGACGCCCATCCCGGCAAGCGCGAGACCGGCGCCGATCCAGTCGGTGGGTTGCAACGGTTCGCCATCGACGGCCCACAGCCAGCCCAGGGCGCAGACCACGTAGACGCCCCCGTAAGCCGCATAGATACGTCCGCTGGCGGCGGGATGCAGCGTCAATAGCCACGCGAACAATGCGAGGCTGGCGGCCGCCGGGACCAGCAGCCAGGGCGAGCCTTGCTGGCGAAGCCACAGCCAGGGCAGGTAGCAGCCGATGATTTCCGCCAGAGCGGTGACGATGAACAGCAGTGTCGTGATCAGCATGGGGCTTCTCCCGCGGGGCGGTCGTGCTGGCCTGGGGTGTCGGCGATTTCGCGCGGTCGGTAGCGGCGCGCCAGGGCGTCGACGCCGATGTTGAGTGCGGCGGTAATCAACAGCAGCACGAAGGCTTGATCGAACATCATATAGGCAAAGCTGGAGTCGATGTGAAAGCCCAGCGTGGCGATGCCGAGCATGCCCAGCAGCGCGGTTTCGCGAATGATCGTCTCGGCGCGATAGAACAGCAGCGCCAGCAAGCCGCCATAAAGACGCGGCAACAGTTCGTAGGCATAACGCCCGGACGCGGGCAGTGCGTGGCTACCCGGCACGATGGCATCGGCATGTCGCGCCACCAGAAAGGCGATCAGGGCGCCGTTGTGTAACGACAACGCCAGCCAGGCGGGGAGCATCGAGGGGCCGAGCATCAACAGGAAGATGAACGCCAGCATCAATTCCGGCGTGGAGCGCATCAGGATCAAGACGCCCTTGCCTGCCATGCGGGTGGGGCGGTTGCCGAAATGCCGGCTGGCCAGCGGCCACAGCAGCAAGGCGACCACCAGGCTGCCAGCGGTGCCCATCAGTCCCAGCAGCAGGGTATTGCCGATGGCCGGCAGCAGGTCGGGGATCTCGCTGAACCATTGCCAGAGTCCGCTCCAGTTCCCTTCGAGCAAGGGTTGCGGCCATAGATCGACACTCACGAATCGCCATAGCAGGGCGCCGTCGATGTCTGGCCAGGGCCCGAGCAGGAACAGACTCCCCAGTGCGATCCACGGCAGCAGGCGGCGGTGTCCCCATAGATGCAGCGAGGCGATCATGAGGTAGAACAGCCACAGCAAGGCGCCGGCTTCGGGGTAGCGTCCTTCGCGGAAGGCACTTTCCAGATGGAAGCCGAGCGTCGGCAGGCCCACGAACCCGAGCAGCACGCTGGAGCGCATGGCGCATTCGAAGCGATAGCGGGTATAGCTCGAAAGCCGCGACCAGACCATGGGCAGTTCGGCATACACGAAACGCGACAGACGCCCGACGCCCTCGGGCAGCGCATCAACCGGCGCGCGCGGCGTGAGTTCGAGAATCTCGGCGTAGACCTTGGCGAAAATGCCGGCGTAGGGAATCGTCAGGGCGGCGATGGCGGTGACCGCCGAAAGGCCGAAGACCTGTAGCAAAAGCAGCGCCCAGAATAGCTCGTGGATGGCGCGCACGAACGCGCAGCCACCGCGTAGCAGGCGCGAGCGCGGGAAGAGCAAAGCCAGCGGGAATCCCAGCAGCATACCGAGCAATGTGCCCCACAGCGCAAAACCGATGGTCAGGGCAATGGCATGAGGCAGTGACTCGGTCGCCAGAAGGTCGGGGTGCAGCAGGCCGGAGAGCATGCGCCCCAGCTCGGCCCAAGGATCGTGAGTGGTGATCGCCAGGTCGGCGAAGGGCAGCAATACCAGACACAGCGCAATCAGCCCCAGCGAGCGTCGGGCCAGGCGCAGATTGAGGGAGTCACCGGCGAGCAGGCCTGGCGCGCGTTCTTCCCTCATGCCGGCTCCGGTTGGGGATCGGACGAGTGGGCGTCGGGATACAGCGTGTCGAGATCGTCAAGCGTCAGCTCGCGCGCCGGCGTATCGAACATCAGTCGGCCGTCGCGCAGTCCCCACACGCGGTCGAAATGGGTCAACGCGAGCTCGCGCTGATGCAGGGCAATCACACAGGTCGTGTGTTGATTCTGCACCCTATGCAGCAGGCGGCGCGCCTGGTGCGGGTCGATGCTGGCGACCGGTTCGTCGCCGAGAAATACCTCGCGCGCCTGATAGAGCGCCCGGGCGATGGCCACGCGCTGGCGTTGCCCTCCGGAGAGCTGTGCCACGGGGCGCTTGAGCAGCCCCTCAAGACCTAGCTCACCGCATAGCGCTTGAATCTCGTGCCAGGCATCACGCCTCGGGCGGATCAGATTCAGGAAGTTGGCGAACGCAGAGTGGCGTTCCAGGCGGCCCATGTAAACGTTGTGATAGACCGACAACGGCGGCACCAGGCCGTGCTCCTGCGGACACCAGGCCGCACGATGCCCGAGGCGCTGGCGCAAGGCGGCCAGCAGGGTCGATTTTCCCACTCCGCTGGGGCCCAGCAAGGCCACGCGTTCGCCGGCCTGAAGCCCTAGCGTGAGCTCGGCGAGGACGGTATGGCGTGCATGGCCCAGCGCCTCGCCGTCGAAGCGAACGAGTTCCTCTACACTCAACGCAGCAGGCCTAGTTTCTCGCCGACGTCTTCGATGGGCTGGTAGTCGTCGTTGTCGGCGGGGATGAAGCCCTCACGGGGGAAGCTCTCGAGCAGCTTGGGATCGTGCATATCGAGCAGTGCCTGACGCACCTTGTCGGTGAAGCCGTTGCCATAGCGACTGTCGACGTCGCCACGCACGGTCCATTGATAGTCGGGGTAGGTCGGCGTCTTCCAGATTACGTCGACCTTGTCGGTATCCACGCGTCCATCGGCCACGGCGGCGTCCCAGACCTTGAAGTTGACGGCGCCGATGTCGTAGGTGCCGGACTCGACCAGGGCAATGGTGCGCGTATGGTCGCCGGAAAAGCCGACGCGCGAAAACAGCGACTTGGGTGGCGCCCCGAACTGGTCGCGGATGTAATATTCCGGCATCAGGCGCCCGGAAGTGGAAGTCTTGGCGCCAAAGGTGAACGCCTTGCCCTGCACGTTCTTGGGCAGGTCATCGCCTTGCGTGTCGACATCGCTATCATGGTTGGCGATGAAGTAGGTGCGGAATTCGGCGTCTTCCTTGCCCTGGGCGATGGCGCGAGAGTCGGGCACCAGGCGGCGTGCCTGCACGCCGGTCAGGCCGCCGAACCAGGCCAGTTGCACCTGATCGTTGCGGAAGGCCGAGACAGCGGCGCTATAGGATTTGACCGGCACGTACTCGACGTCCACGCCCAGTCGATCCTCAAGATAATGGGCGACCTTGTCGAAGCGCTCTTCGAGTCGCGATTGGTCTTCGTCGGGGATGGCCGTGAAGCGAAACGTTTCCGCCGATGCGGCGGTGCTGATGAGAATCAACAGGCAGGCGACGAGCCAGCGCATGGGCATACTCCTGTGAAAAAAGGCGGTTGAATAAACCGCTGCAATGAGCGTGGTGAGACGTTCATTGTCGTGACTGCGCGGTGTGGCGGCAAGCGCGGTCCACGGCGCTCACTCGTCGGGGAGCGGAAACCGCGTGGCTTGCAGGCTGTCTTTTATCTTCTTGAGGTGCGGCAGGAAATCCTCGCCGCGGCGCAGCGTGACGCCCGTCGCCAGCACATCGATCAAGGCCAGGTGGATCATGCGCGAGGTCATCGGCATGTAGACATCGGTGTCTTCCGGGGTGATGACCTCGAGGGTTTCGGTACACTCATGGGCGAGCGGCGAATCGGGGGCGGTGATGCCGAGCACGATGGCGCCGTTGTCGCGCGCCACACGGGCGATCTCGACCAGCTCGCGGGTGCGGCCGGTGTAGGAGACGATGACGATGACATCACCGGTATGAGTGGCGGCGGCAACCATGCGTTGCATCAGCACGTCTTCGTAGGCGGTGACAGGCAGGTTGAAGCGAAAGAACTTGTGCTGCGCGTCCTGGGCCACAGGCCCCGAGGCACCGAGGCCGAAGAAGCTGATCTGTTTGGCCTGGATCAGATAATCGACGGCGCGCTCGACGCGTTGGGCATCCAGCGTGCGCCGGGCGTCATCGAGGGCGGCGATGGTGGCGCCGAAGATCTTCTCGCCATAGCTTGCGGCGCCATCGTCACGTTCCACGCTGCGACTGACATAGGGCGTGCCGCCGGCTAGGCTTTGGGCAAGCTTGATCTTGAAGTCGGGATAGCCCTTGGCGTCGAAGTTGCGACAGAAGCGATTGACCGTCGGTTCGCTGACCGCCGCGGTCTGCGCCAGCGTCGCGATGCTCATGCCGGTGGCGGCGGCCGGGTCGTGGAGAATCACGTCGGCCACTTTGCGTTCGGAACGATTGAGTTCGTCCAAGCGGGAGCGGATACGGTCGATCAAATCGAAGGCTGGCATGCGTAATGGAAGTCTCTGTCTGCCAAGGGTGTCGAAAGGTGGTCAATTAACGACGTTGTCGCATGACCACATTTGCAAGTAACTACATTGTGTTAGCTAAGGCATCCTAGCGTGGTGGCGCAGGGTCGCCAAGCCAAGTCGTTCGCGGATGGCATCGAATGCATGCCGCTTTGGTAGTAAATTTACATAATATATTTGCCGAGGAGTCCTGATATGGCTTATTTTATAGGTAAGTTAACCATTTTTTTGGGGGCCACATCATGAGTCGAGATACCACGCCCGATGTCGATCTGGCCCTTTTCGGGGCGCTTGGTGATCTGGCGCTGCGCAAATTGTACCCGGCATTATACCACCTGGATCGCGAAGGGTTGCTCGGCGATACCACGCGCATCCTGGGGCTGGCGCGCCATGAGCATGATGCCGATGGCTTCCGCGCCAATGTCAAGGAAGCCCTCAACAAGCGACTCAAGCCCAATGAGCTTGAAAAGGCCTGCCTCGAGCGCTTCCTGGCGCGTCTCGATTACCAGCAACTCGACTTTGCCACTGTCGAGGGATACGACGCCATTCGCGATTGGCATGACGCTACCCAGCGCCCCATGGTGGTGTACCTGGCGGTGCCGGCCAGTATTTACGGCGATATCTGTGCCAACCTGCATGCCAGTGGCAGCCTCGATGACGAGACCCGCGTGGTGGTCGAGAAGCCCATCGGCCACGATCTCGATTCCTCCGTGCAGATCAACGATGCCATCGGCGATGTGTTCCCCGAGTCGCGCATCTATCGCATGGACCACTACCTGGGCAAGGAGACGGTCCAGAACCTGATCGCGCTGCGCTTCGCCAATCCACTGTTCGGCAATCAGTGGAACCAGAACCAGATTTCGCATGTGGAAATCACCGTGGCCGAGAAGGTGGGCATCGAAGGCCGCTGGGGCTACTTCGACGAGGCGGGGCAGTTGCGCGACATGGTCCAGAACCACTTGCTGCAGTTGCTGTGCCTGATCGCCATGGATCCGCCGTCGAATCTCGACGCCGACGCCATTCGCGACGAGAAGGTCAAGGTGCTCAAGGCACTCAAGCCTTTGGTTGGTGAAGAGCTGTCGCGCAACGTGGTGCGGGGGCAATACATCGGCGGCTCCGTGGACGGCGAGAGCGTGCCGGGCTATCTCGACGAGGAAGGCGCTAACACCTCGAGCCATACCGAGACCTTCGTCGCCATGAAGCTCGAGGTTGCCAACTGGCGCTGGGCCGGCGTGCCGTTCTATCTGCGCACCGGCAAGCGCATGCCGGAAAAGATGTCGCAGATCGTCATCCACTTCCGTCAGCAGCCGCACTACATTTTCGATCCCGACCAACGCGGAATCGCGGCCAACAAGCTGGTCATCCGTCTGCAGCCGGAAGAAGGCATCGCGCTGCAGGTGCTGACTAAAGACAGCGGGCTCGACAAGGGCATGCGCCTGCGCCCCGGACCGCTGCATCTGGATTTCAATCACGCCTTCCCCAAGACGCGGATTCCCGATGCCTACGAGCGCTTGCTGCTCGAGGTGATGAAGGGCCAGCAGTACCTGTTCGTGCGCCGCGACGAAGTGGAGTACGCCTGGAAGTGGGTGGATCAGTTGATCGCCGGCTGGGAGGCACGCGACATGTCGCCGCGGCGTTATCCAGCCGGCTCCTGGGGCCCCGTGGCGTCGATCGCCATGATTACTCAGGACGGGCGCTCCTGGTATGAAGATTATTGATTGGATAGGCAGCCCATTATGAAAAGCATCGAGGAAGGCCGTCGTTACCTTGCCGAGCGCCTCGCGGATACCGTGGCCAAGGCGCTCGAAGCCGACTTGGCCAGTCGCGAGCGGGTGCTGCTGGTCGTTTCCGGCGGCTCCACGCCGAAGCCGTTCTTCAGCGCCCTGGCCACCAAGGCGCTGCCCTGGTCGCGTATCGATGTGACGCTGGCCGATGAACGTTGGGTGGCCGACGACGATGCCGACAGCAATGCGCGTCTGATCCGCGAGACGTTACTCGTCGGTCCGGCCGCCGAGGCACGTTTTCATTCCTTGACCACCGGCGACGATACCCCCGAAGACGGTGTCGAGGCGGTCTCGGCACGCATCGCGGCGCTACCGTGGCCGGCTAGTGTGGTCGTCCTCGGCATGGGCGGCGATGGGCATACGGCCTCGCTGTTTCCCGATAGCGAACAACTGGCCACGGCACTCGAGACATCCGAGGCGGCGGTGGCGGTGCATGCGCCCAGTGTATCGCAGGCGCGCATCACGTTGAGCGCCGCGCGCCTGGCCGATGCCCATCTGCATGTCCTGCACATGACCGGCGAGGACAAGCGTCGTGTCCTGGCCAGCGCGTTGGGGGGCGATGATGCCCGGCAACTGCCGATTCGCACCTTCCTCTCTCAGCCGATCGCGACGTACTGGGCACCCTGAGCCCTGCGTTTACGAATACCCGGAGCACCCATGACTATCGACAAACAGCTTCCTTCCACCCGCACGACGGAACTCGACAGCATCTGCCAGAAGGTGGAAGTGATCCCGGTGCTGGTGATCGATCGCCTCGAGGATGCCGTGCCCATGGCGCGTGCCTTGGTCGAGGGCGGTCTCAACGTACTCGAGATCACCCTGCGCACCGATTGTGCACTGGACGCCATTCGGCGCATGCGGGCCGCGTTACCGGGTGTGAGTATCGGCGCCGGCACCGTGCTGACGCCCGCCCAGTACCGGCAGGCCGAGGAGGCTGGCGTGGATTTCGTGGTCACCCCCGGCACGACCGAAGCGCTGTATCGCCATGGCGTGGAAAGTGCGGTACCGATGCTGCCGGGGGTGGCCACGGTCTCCGAGTTGATGACCGGCTGGCAGTACGGCTATCGGCGCTTCAAGTTCTTTCCGGCGGAGGCTAGCGGCGGCGTCAAGGCGATCAAATCTATTGGTGGTCCGATTCCCGACGCCCACTTCTGCCCGACCGGCGGTATTACCGTGGACAACGCCGACGATTACCTCAGTCTGCCCAATGTGATGTGCGTGGGTGGCTCATGGCTGACGCCCAATGCCCTGGTCGAGAACGAAGACTGGGACGGCATTCGCGAACTGGCGCGCCAGGCCGCCGAACGCTTTCATCACTAAGACTGCTTGCTATCAAGCAGGGCAACCGCTTCTCTCTCGACAGCTGATGCTGTTCTTCCGACCCGCCACTTGGCGGGTCTTTTTTTGCTTCACGTACGTTGGCGAAACGATACAGATGGTCTTCCGTCATATATCCATCATTTAATTGAAAGATTCCTTGGCTAGTGTGGCACGAGTGGCGTCGATCCCCTGTACTCGACAAGGAGCCTTCCATGCAACGTGCTTTCCTGCTTTCTTCTCTTGGCATCACGCTTGCCCTGGGGGCCTGCGCGAGCAGCGCCCAGGCCAATACCCAGATTACCTGGTGGCATGCCATGGGGGGTGCGCTGGGCGACAAGGTCGACCAGATCGCGACCGACTTCAACGCCAGCCAGGAAAACTACACCGTCAAACCGGTGTTCAAGGGCAATTACAGCGAGACCATGACCTCCGCCATCGCGGCGTTTAGGGCCGGCGAGGGGCCGGATATCGTGCAGATATACGAGGTTGGCACCGCGACGATGATGGGTGCCAAGGGCGCTATCGTGCCGGTGTATCAATTGATGGCATCGGCTGATGTCGACTTCGATCCGGAGGGTTACTTGCCTGCGGTCACGGGTTATTACACCGACCCTGATGGCAATATGCTGTCACTGCCGTTCAATTCCTCGACGCCGGTGACCTATTACAATCGCGAGCGCCTTGAGCAGGCGGGAGTCGAGGAAATCCCTCGAACGTGGCAGGCACTGGGAGAAGCCCTGCAGAAGATCGTCGACTCCGGGGCGGCGAGTTGTGGTTTGACCACGACCTGGCCCTCCTGGGTGATGCTCGAAAATTACTCCGCCATCAACGATGTGCCGTTTGCCTCGCAGGCCAATGGCTTCGAGGGGACCGACGCGCGTTTACGCTTCAATCGCACCGCCGTCGTCGATCATATCGAGCGTCTCACGCAGTGGCAGGATGATGGGCGTTTTGCCTATGGCGGACGTTTCGATGACGCCGCGCCCAAGTTCTACTCCGGCGATTGCGCGCTGATGATGGGGTCCTCGGCGTCCTACGCCAATATCAAGGAGAACGTCGATTTCGACTTCGGGGTGGCGCCGCTGCCGTACGATGCCGATGTCGTCGAACAAGCCAACAATTCGATTATCGGTGGTGCTTCGCTATGGGTGCTCGATGGGCTGGACGAGACGCACCAGCAAGGGGTGGCCGAATTCTTCGAATACCTGTCCTCGCCTGAAGTTCAGGCGGATTGGCACCAGTACTCGGGCTACTTGCCGATCACGCAGGCGGCCGCCGACCTGACCCGCGAGCAAGGCTTCTATGCCGATCACCCCGGAACTGACGTGGCGATCAAACAGATCACCATCGGCGAGCCCACCGAGAATTCCAAGGGATTGCGGTTGGGCAACATGGTGCAGATTCGCGATGTCATCAACGGCGAGCTCGAAGAGATATTCTCGGGTGACGTAGGGGGGCAGGAGGGGCTCGATGAAGCCGCCTCGCGTGGCAACGCACTCTTGGAAAAGTTCGAGAGCGCCCATCAGTGAAGCCTTCCAACTTGAGAATAACGGCGCCCGGTCGCCGGGCGCTTGTGTTTGAGCATGGAGGCAAATCGTCCTCATCGAGATGCCGAGGAATGCCATGAGTGCGCCGTTTCAGCGCCATCGCCTCACGCCCTGGATATTGATGGCGCCGCAGCTAGGCATCGTTCTGGTCTTTTTCTTCTGGCCGGCATTGCAAGCCATCGAGCAAGCCTTCTATGTCGAGGATGCCTTTGGTTTGTCCCGGGAGTTCGCCGGGTTTGCCAACTTCCAGGCCGTATTGAGCGACAAGGCGTATTATCAGGCACTCGGCACCACGCTGATCTTTTCGCTGGCGGTGGCGCTCGGTGCGATGAGCATCGCGTTACTCCTGGCGGTCATGGCGGACCGGGTCATACGCGGTGCGCGCATCTACCGCACACTGTTGGTATGGCCCTATGCGGTCGCGCCGGCGGTGGCGGGCGTGCTGTGGCTGTTCCTGTTCGATCCGACGTTGGGGCTGATCAGTGGTTTGCTGGGCAATATCGGCATCGGGTGGGACCACAAGCTCAATGGCGTTCAGGCCTTGGCCCTGGTGATCATGGCCTCGGTGTGGAAGCAGATGAGCTACAACTTCGTGTTCTTCCTCGCCGCGTTGCAGGCGCTACCCAAGAGTCTGCTGGAGGCGGCGGCCATCGACCGTGCGGGCCCGTGGCGACGTTTCTGGACCATCACCTTTCCGCTGTTGTCGCCGACCGCGTTCTTCTTGCTGGTCATGAACAGTGTCTACGCCTTCTTCGAGACCTTCGGCACCATCGACACGGTGACGTCCGGCGGTCCCGGCGGCGCGACCACGACACTGGTTTACAAGGTCTATCAGGATGGCTTCGTCGGTCAGGATATGGGGGCCAGCGCCGCTCAGTCGGTGTTGCTGATGGCTCTGGTCGGCGGCCTGACATGGTTTCAGTTCCGCTACTTGGAAAGAAAGGTGCAGTACTGATGCATTATCGTCGTCCCGGGTTGGACAGGTTGAGCCATGCGCTGCTGGTGCTGTGTTGCCTGCTGTTTCTGCTGCCGGTGTGGCTGGCCTTCACGGCGAGTACCCATACGCCGGGCGAACTTTACTCACAGACGGCACCGTTATGGTTCGGCGAGGCGGGCTGGGACAATTATCGGCATCTGCTCGACGGTTCGGTCGGCGGCCTGGGAACCGATGTGCTGACCCTGCTCATCAACTCGACGCTCATGGCGTTGGGCATCGCCATCGGCAAGATCGCGATCTCGGTGCTTGCCGCTTATGCCATCGTCTTCTTCGCGTTTCCCTGTCGACGGCTATGTTTCTGGTTGATCTTCATAACCCTGATGTTGCCGGTGGAGGTGCGCATTCTGCCGACGTTCGAAGTGGTCGCCGACCTGGGGCTGCTGGATAGCTACGCGGGGCTGATCCTGCCGTTGATCGCCAGCGCCACCGCGACGTTTCTGCTGCGTCAGTTCTATCTCACCATTCCGCCTGAATTGGTCGAGGCGGCGCGTATCGATGGCGCCGGCCCCTGGCGTTTTCTGCGCGACATCCTGCTACCGCTTTCGAAGACCAACCTCGCGGCATTGTTCGTGATCATGTTCCTGTATGGCTGGAATCAGTATCTATGGCCGTTGTTGATCACCAACGATGCCGATTATCTGACCATCGTGGTCAGTCTCAAGCGCTTGTTGACCAGTGCCGACGGTCTCGTGCCCTGGCAGGATGTCACTGCCACGGCGGTATTGGCCATGTTGCCGCCTATCGCGGTCATCCTGCTGATGCAGCGTTACTTCGTGAAAGGGCTGGTCGACAGCGAAAAATAAGCGTGCCCGGTGCTGGCCGTGGCTCAATGAGTGATCCGATATGGCGACTTTACGACTCAACGGCATTCGCAAACGCTATCCCAATGGCATCACCGCGTTGCATGATATCGACCTGGACGTTGTCGACGGGGAATTGATCGTCGTGGTGGGGCCCTCGGGATGTGGCAAGTCGACCTTGTTGCGTACATTGGCGGGACTGGAAGCGATCAGTGACGGAGAGCTCACGATCAACGGCCGGCGCGTCAACGAACTGGAGCCTGCCGAACGCGATATCGCCATGGTCTTCCAGAACTATGCGCTCTACCCGCACATGAGCGTGGCCGGGAACATGGGCTATGCGCTGAAAAATCGTGGCATGCCCAAGGACGAGATCCGCCGTCGTGTGGCGGCCACCGCCGAATTGTTGGGGCTCAGCGAGTTACTCGAGCGACGCCCACGGCAGCTATCCGGTGGACAACGCCAGCGTGTCGCGATGGGCCGAGCGATCGTGCGTGAGCCGCAAGTCTTTCTATTCGACGAACCACTCTCCAACCTCGATGCCAAACTGCGTGTGCAGATGCGATTGGAAATCCGGCGTCTTCAGAAGCGGCTTGGCGTGACGTCGGTCTATGTGACGCACGATCAGGTAGAGGCGATGACCCTGGCGGACCGTCTGGTGGTGATGAACGCCGGGCGTGTCGAGCAATGCGGTACCCCGATGGCGCTTTATGAACAACCCGCGACACTTTTCGTGGCGAGCTTTCTAGGCTCGCCGGCAATGAATTTCCTGCCCGTGACGGTGCATCGCGATGGCGTGGTGTTACCCAATGGCACGCAGCTAGCGCTGGCATTGCCGGTTGCAATGCCCGAGGGGCGAGTGACGAATCTGGGGGTTCGCCCGGAACATCTCGTCGAGGCCGCATCCCGACCGGATACGGCAGCGGTCCTGGACGTCACGGTCGAGATGCTCGAGCCGTTGGGGGCGGATATGCTGGCCTATACACGCTTGTCCGGGCTCGAGGAATGGCTGGTCGTGCGTCTGGATGGTGCGCACGCTGCCCACGAGGGGCAGCGTTTGTCACTCACATTCTCCCTGGCGGATTGCCATGTCTTCGACGCCGACGGGAGACGCGTTTCTATGACCGAGGGAGCCGCTGCCAAGGCCCAGGCCTGTCAGTAACCGGCCTTGGGGTCGACGGTGTCGATGGCTTCGCCGGCGTGCATGGCGGTGAGGGCCTTGGCGACCTGGTCGGCGGCTTCGTCGATGGGGGTCGGGCCGGCCATGTGCGGGGTGATCCATAGGCGTGGATGCGGCCATAGCGGGCTGTCGTCGGGTAGCGGCTCGGTGGGAAAGGCATCGAGCAGCGCACCGCGCAGTCGGCCGTTTTCCTCTTCGCCGTTACCCAATGCCTCGAGCAACGCGGACTCGTCGATCAGCGTGCCGCGTCCGGGATTGATCAGGCTGGCGCCGTCGGGTAACGCGGCCAGGGCGTCGCGGTCGATGATCCCGCGGGTGGCGGGCGTATCGGGTAGCAGCGTGACCAGAGTGCGGACCTTGCCGAGCAGTGCCTGGAGGCCAGCGTCACCATGGTGGCAGGTGATGTCTCTGAGGGTCTTGGGCGAGCGACTCCAGCCATGCACGGGATAGCCGTCATCGGCGAGCTGGTGGGCGACATGGCGGCCGATGGCGCCCAGCCCAAGAATGCCGATGCCCCATTCGTGCTTGGACGTGAGCGCATGTTCGCGCCAGGTGGCGTGATGCTGCTGGCGGCGGTAACGGTCGAAGTCGCGTTGAAAATGCAGCACGCCATAGCGCACGTAGTCGGCGATCAGCTCGCCCATGCCGGCATCGCGCAGCTTGACGATGGGGATGTCGCGGGGCAGTGCGGGGTTGTTGAGCAACGCATCCACGCCGGCGCCGAGATTGACGATGCCCTTGAGCGCTGTCTGGGCCTCGAACAGTGACGCTGGCGGCTTCCATGCCGCGAGGTAGTCAGCCTGGAAATCGCTCGTTTCGCCACTGATGGCGAACTCCGCCGAGGGTAAACGCGAAGCGAGCCTGTCTTTCCAGAGCGCGGCGTCGTCGGCATGGATCAAAATGCGCATGAGATCCTCATGAGGTGGTGGATGATGAATGAGGGGCGGCGTTGCTGCGCGCCCATCGCGCTATACGATTTGTAGCATCGGTGGCGGTGCTTCGCCGAGCAAACGCCCGAGAATCGTCAATCCCTGATCGAAGCGTTCGAGGTCGTTTTCGCCACCCAGGCTCAAGCGAATACGCCGAGGTGGTGGTCCCTGATCGACCATGAATGACTGCGCCGTGGAAATTGCCAAGCCTTCCTGAAGCGCCTGTTGTTGCAGTTCTTCCGCACGCCATGCCCCGGGCAGGGCGAGCCAGAGATGCATGCCAGTGGGGCGCGAGGCCATGGCGTGCCCCACGAGGCGTGTCCGGGTCAGTTGTTGGCGCTCGGCGAGCAGTTGCCGTTGCTCGCTGGCCAGGGCGTCGACGGTGCCATCGGCCAGCCAGCGATCGGCGATCTCGAAGACCAGTGGCGTGGCCATCCAACTGGTGGCGCGCAACCGGGGCAGGGTGTGATGCAATTGCCCGCGTGGCACGCTGAGATAGCCAGCGCGTAGCCCCGAGACGGTGGCCTTGGTCAGGCTGGTGACATGGAAGCTCTGACGTGGCAGACGTGCGGCCAGTGGGCTCAATCCCGGGGGCTCGAGCAGGGCATGAACGTCGTCCTCGATCAGCCAGGTGCCGTGTCGTGCCAGTACCTCGGCCACGGCATCGCGGCGTGCGTTGTCCATGGTCGCGCCGGTAGGGTTGAGCTGGGTAGGCGTCAGGCACACGGCACGCGGTCGGTAACGTCGGCACGCGGCGTCGAGGGCATCGGGAATCACCCCTTGTTCGTCGATGGCCACGCCGCGCAGTTGCAAGCCCAGCGTGCGTGACAAGGCGATCAAGCCGTGGTCGGTCAGCGCTTCGGTCAATACCACGTCGCCATGCTGGACCAGCGTGGCGATGGCCAGCATCACACCGTGTGCGGCGCCGTTGCACAGCACTCGGTCATCGGGCGTGCCGGGCACACCGAGCGTGTCATGCAGCCATTGGCTGGCGCGCTCGCGTTGATGGAGCAGCCCCGCGATGGGGCGGCAGGCATCGATGACATCGGGATGCGCGCTATCCGCCACGTCGCGTAGCGTTTCGCGAAAGCGCAGATGATGCCCGGGCGGACAGATCGGATGCGCGATGGAAAGATCCACGGGAGAGGCGTCCGTGTCCATGTTGGCACTGCGTAGATATTCGGCCTCCTGGCCGTCGTCGAGCGCGTTGATCCAGGTGCCGCTACCCACGCGGGCCTGCACCAGGCCCATCTTTTCCGCCTGGGCGTAGGCCCGCGAGACGGTTTGCACGCTTACCGCCAATGTCTCGGCAAGGCAGCGGTGTGGCGGCAGACGTGTGCCGGGCGTGAGCTCGCCCTGGCGAATAGCCTCGGCAAGTGCTCGAGCGATAGCCAGATACTTGGGCCCATGAGACGGGAGATAGGGTGTCAGGTCAATTGTCATGACACAATAAAGCCTTTGACGGTAAGCAGCGCGTGAATGCTACTATCGTTGGCAACGCATTGATCGACAATTGTACTGATTTCTTCCTTCCTTGTATCAGTACGATTTATTTCATCGAATGCAGGGTCCTGCCTCCCGTCCGGGAGATCAGGGATGAGCAATTCTGTCGGGCGAGTGGTGCCATGTCTGAGGTTTCCCTGCCTTTCACTCGTGAGGAATACGCCAGCCGGCTGCACAAGGTGCGTTCGGCCATGGCCCATCGAGGGATCGACGTCCTGATTGTCAGCGATCCATCCAATATGGCGTGGTTGACGGGATACGATGGTTGGTCTTTCTATGTGCATCAGTGCGTTCTGCTCGGTCTGGAAGGCGAGCCGGTCTGGTATGGGCGTCGCATGGATGCCAATGGGGCACTACGCACCTGTTGGATCCATCCGGACAACATTACCTATTACCCGGATTATTACGTTCAAAATCCCGATATGCATCCCATGGAGTACCTGGCGCAGTCGATCCTGCCGGATCGTGGTTGGCACGAGGGTACCATCGGCATGGAGATGGATAACTACTACTTTTCTGCCAAGGCGTATTTGAGCCTCGTGCGCGAATTGCCGCACGCGCGTTTCGCGGATGCCAATTCGCTGGTCAATTGGTGCCGGATCATCAAGTCGCCGCAGGAAGTCGAGTACATGCGCATCGCGGCGCGAATCGTCGAGGGCATGCATTCGCGTATCCTCGAGATCATTCAGCCCGGGGTGCCCAAGAGCAAGGTTGTCTCCGAGATCTACCGCGTGGGCATCGAGGGCTGGACCGATCCGCAAGGGCGTGTCTTCGGCGGCGACTATCCGGCCATCGTGCCCATGTTGCCGACCGGCGAAGACGCCGCTGCGCCGCACCTGACCTGGGACGATACCCCGTTTCGTGAAGGCGAGGGTACCTTCTTCGAGATCGCCGGGGTGTATCGTCGCTATCACGCGCCGCTGTCGCGCACGGTGTATCTGGGCACGCCGCCGAGTCAGTTCCTGCGCGCCGAGTCGGCATTGCTCGAGGGTATCGACAATGGCCTGGCGGTGGCCAAGCCGGGCAACCGTGCCGCCGATATCGCCATGGCACTGGGCGCGGCGATGGACAAGTATGGTTTTGATCGTGGCGGTGCGCGCTGCGGTTATTCCATCGGCATCAGCTACCCGCCGGACTGGGGCGAGCGTAATATCAGCCTGCGCCCTTCCGACGACACCATTCTCGAGCCGGGGATGACGTTTCATTTCATGCCGGGTCTCTGGGAGGACGATTGGGGCCTGGAGATCACCGAAAGCATTCTGATTACCGAGACTGGCTGCGAGACGCTGGCCAACTTTCCACGTCAGCTATTCGTGTGCTGAGCCGTGGGACGCGAGACGAGGAGAACATGATATGAGCAAGCGACCCAGCCCGGTGTCACCCACCGTCGATTTCGATGCCGACGGTATTCAGCACGGTTTTCTCAAGCTGCCCATCTCCACCGATGAATCGGCCTGGGGGGCGGTGATGATTCCCATCACCGTGATCAACAACGGCGCGGGGCCCACGGCGCTGCTCACCGCCGGCAACCACGGCGATGAATACGAAGGCATTACCGCGCTTCTCAAGCTCAGCAACACGCTGCGCGCCGAGGATGTGCGCGGCCGCGTGATCATCGTGCCGATCATGAACGTGCCCGCCGCTACTGCCGGCAAGCGCACCTCAGGACTGGATGGCGGCAATCTCAATCGCAGCTTTCCCGGCGACCCGAACGGTGGCGTCACCGAGCAGATCGCCGATTACTTCACGCGTGAACTGGTACCGATGTGCGACGTGGCGCTGGATCTGCATTCCGGTGGCCGCACGCTGGATATTCTGCCCTTCGCTGCGGCGCACCGTCTCGACGATTCTACCCAGGAAGCGCAAAGCCTGGCCGGCGCGGTGGCCTTTGGCGCACCGGTGGCGATGATGATGTTCGAGCTCGACGCTACCCAGCTCTACGACACAGCCGTGGAATCCCAGGGCAAGACCTTCGTGACCACCGAATTGGGCGGCGGCGGCACCACGACGCCGGAACGCATGGCCATCGCCGAACGTGGCGTACGCAATTTCCTGATTCACTACGGGATGATCGAAGGGCAACTGGAGTCTCCGGCCGGCCAGCAGGTGTACGTGGACATGCCCGATGCCTCTTGCTACGTGCAGAGCGAGCATAGCGGCCTGCTTGAGTTGAGCTTCGCGCTGGGCGAGACGGTGCGGCGCGGTGATGTGATCGCGCGGATCTACGACATGACGCGCACCGGTAGCGAGCCAGTCGTCTATCATGCTCAGCGCGATGGCGTGCTGGTGGCGCGGCGTTTTCCGGCGCAGGTGAACATGGGCGATACGATTGCGGTGATCGCGGAAGTCGTCGATAGTCTCGAGCGTTGAGGATGGGCCGGCACACCACATGAAACTCGACCGCTACGACCTCAAGATTCTCGACATCCTGTCGCGCGATGGGCGCATCACCAAGTCGAAACTGGCCGAGGCGATCAACCTCTCTGTCAGCCCTTGCTGGGAGCGTGTGCGGCGCCTGGAAAAAGCCGGCGTCATCGAAGGCTATGGCGCCCGGATCGATCCCGCGATGGTAGTCAAGCGCACGCCGGTTTGGGTGCAGATCGAGCTGGCGACCCATCAGGCGGCGAGTTTCGCACGTTTCGAGAAAGCCGTCGCCGAGACGCCGGAGGTGACCGAATGCGTCGCGGTGGGCGGCGGCGTCGATTATCTGGTCAAGTTCGAAACCGACTCCATCGATGCCTACCAGCGCACGATCGATGCCTGGCTGATGGACGGCCTGGGGATCGAGCGCTATTTCACCTATATCGTCACCAAGACCGTGAAACGCACCACGCCATCGTTGGACTTACACGACGAGGTCTCGTAGCGGGTCATGGATCATCGTCAGCTCGCGTTTTTATGTGCCCTGGCGCGTGAACGCCATTTCGGACGCGCCGCCAGGGCATGCCACGTGACTCAGCCGACCCTCTCGGCGCGCTTGCGCCAACTCGAGGAAGAACTGGCCACACCGTTGATTCGTCGGGGCCATCGTTTCGAAGGATTCACCACCGAGGGGGAGCGTGTACTGGCGCATGCCCGTCGCATACTCGGTGAATTCGAGGCCCTGCGCGGTGACTTGGCACCGCATGCGCCGCTGGTCGGCCGTCTAACGCTGGGCGTGATCCCCACTGCACTGAACGCGCTCACTGCCTTGTTACCGTCGTTGCGTGCCGCGCATCCCGGGCTTGTGCTGCGCGTGCGTGAACTCGCCACCCCCATGTTGGCGCAGGGCCTGGAGGATGGCGGTCTCGATCTAGGTATTGGCTATCTGGATGCGCCGGCAATGGCGGGGTTCGCGCATCGTCGTTTGTTCGATGAGCATCCCGCCTTGGTGGCGTCCCCTGAGCACTTTGCCTTGCCCGAAGCGCCGCAGTGGGCGCAGCTCGCCGAGTACCCACTGTGTCTGCTGACTCCGGAAATGCATCAACGCCACTTGCTTGAGGCGCGTCTGGCGGCCCATGGCTTGTCGTTGTTGCCCGTTCTTGAAACCGATGCCACCGCTGCCCTTGGAGAGTGGCTGCTGGCAGGACTGGGCGTCTCGATCCTGCCCGAGCAATTCATACGCCGCTATTGGCTTCAGGAGGGCGATGGCACGTCGGCTCTCGTGGCACGCCGCCTTCCCGACGCGGGCGATCGCGTGGGCTTGCTATGGCGACAGGGGATGCCGCGTGGAAAACGCCTGCAAGCAGTACTCGATCTGTGGCAGGCCGCTTCCTAGCTCGGTTTGATCGAGCTGCTCTATCGAGGCATCGCTTAGCTCGATTGGTCTGAAGGCGGTCGGCGCGCTAGGGTAGTCGTGAGAACGCCTTTCAAGACCCGCGGATGGCCGTGGAGCGATTGCCTTGAGCAAGCCCGCATGAGGACGCTGTATAGCGTTTTTCCGGGGATGTGGGTTATTTGATTTCCCGTTTGGACCTTTATATGCCGTCAGAAGTAGTGATACCGCATTCATTTACCGCCGCATCGCGCTATGACGATCAGCGCGACCGGCCCTTGCGGACGCTCGATGGCCCGCAGGAGCAGCCGCTGACCCTGTCGCTCAACGATACCGCCATGGTGACGTTGTTGGCGACGCCCGAAGCCCTCGAACCGCTGGCGCTGGGGCATGCTTTCACTGCGGGCTGGATCGAGCGCGCCGAGCAGGTCGAGGACATTCAACTGTCGCGGCTGCGTCATGGGCTGTTGGTGCGGTTGACGGTTTCGTCGCAGACCGAAGCGCGCGCCGCTGGTCTGCAACGCGCCGGGGCCTCGGTGTCGAGTTGCGGCGCCTGTGGTGTGGCCGAGGAATCGCAGTTGATGCAGGGCCTGAGACGTTTGCCGGCGTGCGTACCTCTGGCGCCCGAAGCCTTGATGCGTGGCGTGGAGAGTCTACAGCGTCGCGCCCGCGCCGGGCTGCATATGGCGCTGGCCCTCGACGGCGATGGCGAGGTGCTGGCGCGCGGCGTGGATATCGGACGCCACAATGCCCTGGATCGTATCATCGGCGAGGCATTGTCCCGTGGTGAGATGCCGGCGGCGGTGTTGCTTTCCAGTCGCTGTAGCATGGAACTGGTGCAGAAGACCGTACGTGCCGGTATCGCCACCCTGGCCACGCTGTCATTGCCCTCTGCCCTGGCGGTAGAAATCGCACGTGCCTGCGATCTCAACCTGATCTGTTGTCATCGTGGCCGACATCTCGAACGCTTGAGTGGCGCGGCATAGCCTTCGAGTTCTGCCCGCTCCGCTTCCCGGGTATTCACCACGTTCATCGCGTCATTTTCCTCTATTTTTACCCACTACGTCATCGAGGGTGCCATGGCTTCCCATCACCAGACTCCGTTATCCGACGACCGCGAGGCGTCTTCCGCAAGCGAAACGGCGGAGCGTCTCCCCGAGGCGGACGCGACCCTGACGCGCGTGCCGAGTATCGAATCCTACACCGGCCCGGCAGGTGGCTGGGGCGCGATGCAAAGCGTGGGGCGCCACCTCAAGCGTAGCCAGGCGCCACTCAAGGGCGCGCGGGCATTGCTGTCCACTAACCAGCCGCATGGTTTCGATTGCCCGGGGTGCGCGTGGGGCGATCCGCTGCACGGCTCGTCATTCGAGTTCTGCGAGAACGGCGTCAAGGCAGTGGCCTGGGAAAGCACCAAGAAGCGCGTCACGCGGCGTTTTTTCGAGCGCCACACGCTGAGCGAGCTGCGCGGATGGGATGACTTCCGCCTCGAGGACCAGGGCCGACTCACCGAGCCCATGCGCTACGATGCGGCCAGCGACCGTTATGTTCCCATCGACTGGGAGGCGGCCTTCGCGCTGATCGCCGAACGCTTGGCGGCACTGCCCGATCCCGACCGCGCACTTTTCTATACCTCGGGGCGCGCCAGCAACGAAGCGGCCTATCTGTATCAGTTGTTCGTGCGCCTCTACGGCACCAACAATTTTCCCGATTGCTCGAACATGTGCCATGAGGCCAGTGGCGTGGGCATGCAGGCTAGTCTCGGTGTTGGGAAGGGCACCGTTCAACTGGAGGATTTCGAACACGCCGATACCATCCTCGTGTTCGGCCAGAACCCTGGCACCAATCATCCCCGGATGCTCGGTGACTTGCGGCGTGCGGCGGAGCGAGGCGCGCGTATCGTCAGCTTCAACCCGCTCAAGGAACGCGGCCTGGAGCGTTTCGCCGATCCCCAGAATAAGCGCGAGATGCTTACACACGGCAGTCACCGTATTTCCTCGCATTATTATCAACCCAAGATGGGCGGTGACATGGCGGCGGTACGCGGCATCGCCAAGACGTTGTTCGCGCTCGAAGAACAAGGTCATTTCAAGCCGGATCGGGCCTTCATCGAGTCGCATACTGCTGGTTATGAAGAGTGGCGGGCGCGAGTCGAAGACACGCCGTGGGCGGAGATCGAGGATCAGGCCGGCTTGTCACGCACGCAGATCGAGGAGGTGGCCGACATCGTCGCTCGCGCCGAGCGCATGATCATCACCTGGGCGATGGGAATCACCCAGCACGAGCATTCGGTGGACACCGTTCGTGAGCTGGTCAATCTGCTGTTGTTAGGTGGCCATATCGGGCGCCCCGGTGCGGGGCCGTGTCCGGTGCGTGGTCACTCCAACGTACAGGGGGACCGCACCATGGGTATCGACGAGACGGCGCCTGCGGGACTGATCGACGCCTTGGAAAGTCGTTACGGCGTAGTCATGCCGCGTACGCCAGGGCACAACACCGTGGGTGCCATCCGCGCGCTGGAGTTGGGCGAGGCCGATGTTTTCATTGGGCTGGGAGGAAACTTCACCCGGGCCACGCCGGATAGCCACCGCACCGAGCGCGTCTTTCGGCGTCTGGGGCTCAATGTGCAGATCAGCACCAAGCTCAACCGTAGCCACCTGATCACCGGTGGTGATGCGTTGATCCTGCCGTGTCTGGGGCGCACTGAGATCGATCGCCAGGGCGAGGCGGGCGCGTCGCAGCAGGTCAGCGTCGAGGACTCGATGTCGATGGTGCACGGCAGTGCCGGCATTCATGCACCGGCCTCCGAATGGCTGCGCTCGGAGCCGGCGATCATTGCGGGGATTGCCGAGGCCACGCTGGCACGGGTACTGCCGCGTCGAGGGATCGACACGGGCATGGTCGATTGGGCCGCGCTGGTGGCCGATTACGACCGCATTCGCGATGAGATCGAGGCCGTCATTCCCGGTTTCGAGGATTTCAATGCGCGTCTGGGGCAGGCAGGTGGCTTTTGGCTGGAAAACGCCGCCAGCCAACGCCGCTTCAATACGTCATCCGGGCGGGCGACGTTCTGTGCCGCACCGCTACCCACGGCGGTGATGCATCAACGCCTGCACGCACGCCGCGACGATGGCTGGCTGACACTGCAGACGCTGCGCAGCCACGATCAGTACAACACCACCGTGTACGGTTACGACGATCGCTATCGCGGCGTCAAGGGCCAGCGGCGGGTAGTGTTCGTCAATCCCGCCGATCTCACGCGGCTGGGGCTCGAAAGCGGCCAGTGGGTCGACCTGGTGGGGCTCGATCACGAGGGCGAGCCCCGCCGCGCCCCGGGATTCAGGATCGTCGACTACGCGACACCCGAAGGGTGTGCCGCCGCCTACTATCCCGAAACCAATGCGCTAGTGCCGTTGGAAAGCGTCGGTGTGGGCACCGATACGCCAACCTCCAAGGCGGTCGCGGTGCGTCTGGAGCCGAACCAGCGAATCGCCTGAGGCGCTGGCGATCGAGCCTTACGACCAAAGTTGAGACGCATAACCGGCGTTCCAACGCTATGCTGTTAAATACTACATAAGCGTCGCCACATAAGTTGGCATTACACAAAACATTCGGACGACGCCTTTAACGCCCCTCCTGCACTCAGGGGGCACGCCGCTCAACTCAACGGGATCGCCCGGGAGGTGCTGTCATGGAGCTCTTCATCCAGACTGCATTGGGGTTTCCATTCGCTTTTTTCCTCGCTTTGCTGGCATTGGTGGCCGTCTATTGGCTGCTGGTCGGGCTGCGCGTGATACGCGTCTCGTGCTTCGACCATGACAGCCTGCGTGACGATCATCTAGCGAGCACCTTGATTTCTCTGGGCTTTGCGGGGGTACCGGCGTCATTCGCGCTGAGCGCCTTGATCGTCACTGCTACGCCCATCGCGTTCGCGCTGAGCCTAGTATTGCAATGGTCACCGCTGGGCCTGCTGCGGTTGCCACTGGGCTTTCTGGCCATCTGGGCGGCCTTCGCATTGGCGGCGTCACCGAGTGTTGCCGCGTGTCATACACTGGCGCGGCGTTTCCACCATTCGCGCCGGGCGTCGCCGCGCTGGTTGCTGGGCGAAACCGTTGTCGTGCGCGAGGCCAGCGACAGCGAAGGACACTGTCAGGCGACGCTGGAAAGTGACTCCGATGTTGTCGTGACCCTGCATGGTAAGGGTGCGAGCTGTTCCGCCGGTGAGCGTCGCGTGCTGGTGAAGCATGTCGCCCGTGAGGATGTGTACCGCGCGGTGCCCGCCGAGGAGTATCTAGACGCCCATGAGCGCCTGCGCAAGTTGCATTTGCTGCCGCGTCACGATGTTTGATGCGTAAGATGCCACTTCAAGCGCATGCGTGGCATACCTCAAGCGAAGCCCGGGAAGTCATTGTAAAGTGGTCGTAAAGGTTCGCTTTAATTAGCTTCCCGCTTGGCAATAAGCTTTGTTAGATGGTATAATACTTTCGTCAAATTCGCTTGATGAAATTGATAGCGTGGGTGCAATGCTCACTGCTTGAATGTTGTTTGTCTAGCGAATTTCCTCGTAGTACGGATACTCCCCTGAAAACTCCGGGTCTTATCTTTACTTTTTAGTCGTCATTGGCGATTTAATTAAGTAAACGGAGATTCGTCGGTGCTAAAATACGCAATATTATCGGTGTCGTTGATCACTGTAATGGCAGGTGCCATGATTGCACCTGCCATTGCATCGATTGCGGCGGCTTTCCCCAACGCGAGCTCCTTCCAGATTAGCTTGCTAACATCGCTGCACGCAGGGCTTGTCGTGCCGTTTTCCTTTATTTCCGGATATCTGGTGCGCTATATACCCAAGAAAGATATTTTAATTGTATCGCTGATTCTCTATCTCATTGGCGGGATTGGCGGGTCGCTTTCCGATAGCATGTTGTTCATGCTGGCCACGCGTGTCGTTCTGGGTATCTCTATAGGTTTGATGATCCCGCTATCGATCACGCTTATTTCCGACTATTATGAAGGTGAAGAGCGCACTCGGACGCTGGGTCTTCAAAGTGCCGCCACGAACATGGGGGGCATCATCGCCATCGTCGTGTCCGGTTTTCTGGCAGCACAAGGCTGGCGTTATTCTTTCCTGGCGTATGGTTTGGCTATTCTGGCGCTTGTACTCGTTTTCTTTTTCCTGCCTAGAAAGGCACCAGCCAAGTCAGCTGAAGGCGAAGCCGAAGAAAGCAATTTTGACGCCCGTGTATTTCTGCTTGCCATCTACATGATACTGACATTCGTCGTCTTCTTCGGCATTCCTTCCAATATGTCGCTGTTCTTGAGCGAGATCGATATCACGAATACGGTCGTCAATGGCATCATTATCGCGATTTGTTCTGTCGGCGGGTTCGCGGGCGGTATGTCGGTCGCTTTCTTCCGGCGTGTGCTCAAGTCGTTCTTCGTGCCACTGCAAGTCGTTTATATGGCAGTCGGCTTTGTACTGATCGCATTTTTGAATCAGTATATCGTGCTGCTTGGTCTGGGCGTATTGATATTGGGCTTCGGCTATGGTAGTACCGTGCCGGTCATTTTCGACGGCGCCACCAAGATCACCACCGGGGCGGCAAGGTCGATGGCCACGGCCATTCTGGTCAGTAGTATCTATCTAGGGCAGTTCCTCTCTCCCATCGTGCTGGACGAAATATCGCAAGTCTTTGGTAATGGTAGCGTTTATTATTCATACTCCGCCATGGCACTGGCGCTGGTTTTCGTTGCCATCCTTATGTTTGTCGAGCGTGGCTTGCACTTCTCGGGGCTAAAGAAGTGGCTGGCTCGCAGCAGTTCGAAGCATGCCTTGAGCGAAATTTCGGCATCCAATGCTCGTTTGCAAGAGCGTGTCGATACGCTCGCCAATCAATTGGATGAGGTGCGCCGTCAACAATACTCCGATAGCCGTGAACAAATTTCATTGTTGAGAAATATGCAGGAAACGATTTCTCAACGAAATGAAAGTGATAATAAAGGTTCGTATTGAGGGTGTGTCGCGATCTAACGGAATCGGTTCGATTGGTGATATATGGATGCAGCAATGAATAGTGGGGTAATGATCTCATGACACGACAAATATTCTCTTGTGTAGGTGGCAGGTCTCCGTTTATTGAGTCCGTATGTGATGCGACGGCATGGGCGAGCAATCGCCTGGCAGTGCCTTCGACATTATTGAACGTGATCGAGAAGGAGCGTACTCAATCGCCCAAGACGAATAAGGAGGATGCGCTACGCGAGAAAATGGATACGCTGGATAAACAGCGTATCGAGCTGATGCATGAGCATGCTCAGCAAATCATGAAGGAAGCTATGACGCGTCTCGAGGATCATTCCGTAGCAGATGCCAATAGTCGCATCCGGGAAGGGAATCTGATCGATATTCTTGAGGGGCTGGATGATGAAATGAGGATGATGGTCATCGGCAAGCGTGGCGATACCTCCCTCAACGGCCATCTCGGCAGTCGTCTTGAGCAGGTGATTCGGGTGGTACGCCATCCGGTTCTTGTCGTTCAGCAAACCTTCACGCAGCCGCGACGCATCATGCTGGCATTCGATGGCAGCGTGAGCACGGTCAAGGGCGTGCGGATGGTGGCCGAAAGCCCGCTGCTCAATGGCATCGAGTGTGATGTCGTCATGATCGGCGGTGACACCGATGAGCATCGTGAACAAATGGAATGGGCCAGGAACACCCTGGAAGACGGTCATGTGCCGGTCAGAACCCATTTGACAAAAGCCAACAACACGACTGAGGCGTTGAAACAGCATGCGCTCGATAATGACGTCGACATGATGGTCATGGGCGCGTATGGACACTCGCGTCTTCGCCATTGGCTGGTAGGTAGTACCACGACGGAGATGCTGCTGAATTCGCCGTGTGCCATGCTCGTGTTGCGTTGAGACGCATCACACCCGCCGCCGCCCCTGCTCGCGGCGGCGGGCAAACGCAGAAAAAAACGCCTTTACTGGAGCGTGACTCGAAAAAAACCGATATCGCCCGCCCCGTCGAACAAAAACTCCCCTGCCTTGTGCTGCTTTATCCTATGCATATCGGATGAACGCCATCCGCCATGACCTGTCCGGGCCCAATGTCTTTAAATCTAGGCCCGGTTCGTTTTTTGGGAGAGGCAGCACATGAAACTCAACGATCCGCGTCTATTGCGTCAGTACGCTTATATCGACGGTAAATGGACCCACGGCGACGGCGGTCGCGAACAAGCGGTCGTCGATCCCGCCACGGGCGAGGTGCTGGGACACATTCCCTGGCTCGAGGCTCCGCAATTGCGGGAGGCGGTGGATGCTGCGGATACCGCCTTCGCCCAGTGGCGGGCGCTGCGTGCCGATGAGCGCGCCGAGCGTCTGCAGGCGTGGTATGACCTGCTGATCGAGCATCGCGAAGATCTGGCGGTCATCATGACGCGCGAGCAGGGCAAGCCGTTGCCCGACGCTCGCGGCGAGATCGAATACGGTGCCAGCTTCATCAAATGGTTCGCCGAAGAGGGCAAGCGCACCTTCGGGCAGACCATTCCCAGTCATATCCCCAACGCCGCTCTAGGCTCTCTCAAGGAGCCGGTGGGTGTGGCGGCATTGATCACGCCCTGGAACTTCCCGCTGGCGATGATCACGCGCAAGGCCGGTGCCGCGTTGGCTGCCGGTTGTACGGTCATCGTCAAGCCGGCCGACGAGACGCCGTTCTCGGCTCTGGCGCTGGCGGAACTCGCCGAGCGTGCCGAGATCCCCGCCGGGGTCTTCAACGTGGTGCTGGGTGAGCCCGCCGAGGTGTCCAAGCTGTTGTGCGAAGAAGAACGCGTCAAGGCGCTGTCGTTCACCGGCTCCACCCGCGTCGGGCGGTTATTGCTGGAGCAGTCTGCCAATAGCGTCAAGCGTGTCTCGCTGGAGTTGGGCGGCAACGCGCCGTTCATCGTCGGCCCCGATATGGAGCCTGCCGAGGCCGCGCGCGCTGCGGTGGCCGCCAAGTTCCAGACCGGTGGGCAGGATTGCCTGGCCGCCAACCGGATCCTGGTGCACGAGTCGATCCATGACGAGTTCGTCGAGCAGTTCGTTGCCTGCATGGAAACGCTCAAGGTCGGCAACGGCCTGGTGACCAATATCGATATCGGACCGCTGATTCATCAGCAGGCGGTGGAGAAAGCGTCGAGTATCGTCGATGACGCCATTTCGCGCGGCGCGACGCTGGTACATGGCGACCAGTCTATGGCGCCGGGGCCCAATTTCTTCATGCCCACGTTGCTCACTGGCGTGACGCCCTACATGAAGGCCTGGCGCGAGGAGAGCTTCTCGCCGGTAGCGGGAGTGACTGCCTACAAGGATGACGATGAGGTCATCAAGCTGGCCAACGATACCGAGTACGGCTTGGCGGCCTATGTCTATACCCACGATATCCGCCGCATCTGGAAGCTGCTGCGTGCTTTGGAGTACGGCATGGTGGCGATCAACTCGGTGAAGATGACCGGCCCGCCGGTGCCCTTCGGTGGCGTCAAGCAGTCTGGTCTGGGTCGTGAGGGCGGCACCGCCGGCATAGAGGAATATCTGGAGACCAAGTTTTATTGTCTGGGGGCCTTGGGCTCCGTGTCCGGGAGCTAGGCTCCTGGCCACGAGCCACGAGCCACGAGCCACGAGCCACGAGCGAACGAAGTGTTCGTGGCTTAATAAGTCGTGTTTGACGTTCGGTTTTATCGGCGTGAGCCGAGACAGTTACGGGAGAATCATATGAGCCAGCACCAGGACCTGATCGATCGCGATCGCAAGGTTACTTTTCATGCCTCCACGCATCTGCGCGATTTCGCGCATGGCGATGTGCCGGGTCGGGTGGTCACCGGCGGTCAGGGCATCAATATCGTCGACAAGGATGGCCGCGAGTTCATCGACGGTTTCGCCGGACTTTATTGCGTCAATATCGGTTACGGTCGCACCGAAGTCGCCGAGGCGATCTATCACCAGGCGCTGGAGCTGTCTTACTACCACACCTATGTCGGCCATTCGAACGAGCCGCAGATACAGCTTTCCGAGAAGATTCTCGAGTTGGCAGGACCGGGCATGTCCAAGGTTTACTACGGCATGTCGGGCAGTGACGCCAACGAGACGCAGCTCAAGATCGTGCGCTACTACAATAACGTGCTGGGTCGGCCGCAGAAGAAGAAAGTGATCTCGCGGCAGCGCGGCTATCACGGCTCGGGGATCGCCTCGGGTTCGTTGACCGGGCTCAAGGCGTTTCACGATCATTTCGATCTGCCCATCGACTGTATCCTGCACACCGAGGCGCCGTACTACTACCATCGAGCCGCCGAACAGGAGAGCATGAGCGAGCGTGAGTTTTCTCGCCACTGCGCGGCCAAGCTCGAGGAGATGATCCTCGCCGAAGGCCCGGACACCGTGGCGGCTTTCATCGGCGAGCCGGTGCTGGGCACTGGCGGTATCGTGCCGCCGCCCGAGGGCTACTGGGAGGCGATCCAGGCGGTGTTGAACAAGTACGATGTGCTGCTGATTGCCGATGAAGTGGTGTGTGGCTTCGGGCGCATCGGCACCGATTTCGGCAGTCATCACTACGCTATCCAGCCCGACCTGATCACCATCGCCAAGGGCCTGACCAGCGCCTATCAGCCGCTTTCCGGCGTCATCGTCGGCGATCGCGTGTGGCAGGTGCTGGAACAGGGCGCCGGTGAATACGGCCCCATCGGCCATGGTTGGACCTATTCGGGCCATGCGCTGGGCTGCGCTGCAGGGCTTGCCAACCTGGCCATCATCGAGCGCGAAGGGCTGACCGCCAACGCCGCCGAGACGGGTGCCTATCTGCAGCAGCAAATGCTGCAGACATTCGGCGAGCATCCGCTGGTGGGCAACGTGCGTGGCGTGGGCATGCTGGCGGCACTGGAATTCTCGCCCGATCCGGCACGACGGGCGTTCTTCGACCCGGCACTCAAGGTCGGGCCGCGCGTAAGTGCCGCCGCGTTGAGCGAGAACCTGATCGCACGCGCCATGCCGCAAGGTGACATTCTCGGCTTCGCGCCGCCATTGGTGACGACTCGCGATGAAGTCGACGACATCGTCGCCCGCGCCAAGCGTGCCGTCGACAAGGTGACCGACGAGTTGTCTCGCTCGGGAGACTTGAAGGCTTGATGGATGGTTATCGCGTATGAAGCAACCCAGTAATGATGTGACGCTGGCCTTGATCTATGCCGCCCGTGCCCGCCTGCAAGGGCAGGTCGCGCGCACGCCGCTGGTGCGTTCGCCGGCGTTGTCGCGGCGCTTCGAGGCCGACGTGTTCCTTAAGCTGGAAACCCACCAGCCGACGGGAGCGTTCAAGTTGCGCGGCGCGACCAACATGATCGCTGCGCTGATCGAACGTGACGGACGCGAGGCCTTGGCGCACGGCGTGACCACGGCCTCGACGGGCAATCATGGTCGGGCCGTGGCCCACGCCGCGCACCAGTTGGGGATTCCCGCCGTCATCTGTCTGTCGCGACTGGTGCCCGACAACAAGGCCGCAGCTATCGAGGCCTTGGGCGCTGAGGTGCGGCGAGTCGGTGAGAGCCAGGACGATGCCTTCGACGAGGTCGAGCGGCTGGTGACTTCGGGCATGACGGCGATCCCGCCTTTCGACGATCCGCTGATCGTGAGCGGGCAGGGCACCATCGGACTCGAGTTGATGGAGGATCAGCCCGCGCTCGACCGGGTGCTCGTCGGGCTTTCCGGCGGCGGTTTGTTGGGCGGCATCGGCGCAGCGGTCAAGGCGATTCGTCCGGCGACGCAGGTGACTGGCATCAGCCTCTCTCAGGGTGCGGCGATGTGGGAAAGCCTTCAGGCCGGGCATCCGGTCAATGTGGCGGAGGTCGAGAGTCTCGGTGATTCGCTGGGCGGCGGCATTGGGCTGGACAATCGCTGCACCTTCGCGCTGGTGCGCGAGGTGATGGATGACCATTACCAGGTCTCGGAATCCGCCATCGCCAGGGCCATGGTCGACTTGCTCGACACCGAGAAAATGCTGGTCGAAGGCGCAGCGACCGTGGGGTTGGCGGCGCTCGACGAACATGGTCTCGATATCCGGGGCCAGCGGGTGGCATTGATCGTCTCCGGGAACGGCGTGGCGCTGGAAACGTTTGACCGCGCCCGGGCATTGGCGGGAGCCTGAATCCTCTTTTCCCTTCTTCTCTCTTCGTCTGGAGGACGTCATGCAGCTCCATCAACGCGACGCAATCGAAGCCGCCGTTCAACTGGATACGGACGCCCTGGCTGTCATCGAAGCGGGATTCGCGGCCCTGGGGCGTGGCGAGGCCGTGCAGCCCCCGATCCTGTCGATGGCCATCGAGGAGGCCAATGGCGAGGTCGACGTCAAAACCGCTCACATTCGCGGTTTCGAGCGCTTTGCCATCAAGGTGAGTTCGGGATTCTTCGACAATCCCAAGCAGGGGTTACCTAGTCTCAACGGCCTGATGATGATGTTCTCGGCCCGCACCGGGCTGGTGGATGCCGTGCTCTTCGATGAGGGCTATCTGACGGCGGTGCGCACGGCACTCGCCGGAGCCTTGGCTTCCAAGTATCTGGCGCGTGAAAACAGCCGTCGCGTGACGGTCCTCGGCGCCGGCGAACAGGCCGAGCTGCAGATCGATGCCCTGCGTCTGGTGCGCGATATCGACACCGTCGATGTCTGGGCGCGTCGGCGCGAAGCCGCCGAGTCCTATGCCGAGCGGCTGCGCCAGCGCGACCTGACGGTCAACGTTCACGATGATGTCCACGCGGCGTGTCGTGAAGCGGATATCATCGTCACCGCGACGCCGTCGCAACAGCCGATTCTCGAAGCCGCCGACCTCCCCGAGGGGGTGCACGTCACGGCGATGGGCTCCGACAGCCCGGACAAGCGCGAGCTCGACGATAGCGTGATGACGCGCGCCGATGCCTTCGTCTGCGATACCCGTGCGCAAAGTGAGCACAACGGCGAACTCAAGGCCTTCGTCAAATCCGGCGAGGCGGTGGCCAATGTGCCGTTCAAGGTGTTCGAGCTCGGCCAGGTGATCGATAGCAGTCTGACGCTGCGTCTCTCTGGCGCTGGCATCACCGTGTGCGATCTCACCGGCACCGGCGTGCAGGACACGGCGATTGCCGATTACGCTTTGCAGCGGCTGAAAGCCTGAACATCGAGGTACTGGTGCGCCCTGACGTGTCGTGCCATTCAATCGTCATGCGGTTGCCACATCGTCGTCATGCGTGCTCGAGATGCTGAGTGAATCAGGGACTCAGTGGAGAGTTGGCGATGCGATATTCCCGCCGTGATGTATTGGGATGGGGCGTCAAGGCTGGCGCGGCATTAGGCGCAGCGTCGGTGGCGCCGTCGATCGTGTTGGCCGAGTCACGGCGCCCGCAAGTGACCTCGGGAGTGATGAGCGGTGACATGCTGAGCGACCGCACGATGCTCTGGTCGCGCAGCGATCGTCCCGCGCGGATGCTCGTTGAAGTGGCCGACAATCCCGCGTTTCGTGGTGTCCGCCAAGTGCGTGGCCCCGAGGTGCTGCCCAGCAGCGGGTTGATCGGCAAGCTTGATGTCGCGGGGCTCGGCGATACCGAGACGCTGCACTACCGTGTACGTTTCGCCGCATTGGACGACCCGCATGCCTTGAGCGAGCCCGTCAAAGGGCGTTTACGCTTGCCTCCGTCCGAGACGCGCGACGTGCGCTTCGTGTGGTCGGGCGATACGGTCGGGCAAGGCTGGGGCATCGATGAATCACGTGGCGGCATGACGATCTACGACACCATGCGCCGTCAGCGCCCCGATTTCTTCATTCACTCCGGCGATACCGTCTACGCCGACGGCCCTCTGGAAGAGCGCGTGGCGCTGGCTAACGGCGATACCTGGCACAATCTGGTCACCCCGGCCAAGCGCAAGGTGGCGGAAACGCTCGATGAGTTTCGCGGCCAGCATACCTACAACTTTCTTGATGCCAACCTGCGGCGCTTCAATGCCGAAGTGCCCATGCTCGCCCAATGGGACGATCACGAGACGACCAACAACTGGTATCCCGGTGAGTGGCTCGAGGACGAGCGCTACACTGAGAAAAATGTGGCGTTGCTGGCGGCTCGGGCTCGCCAGGCCTTTCTCGAACACACGCCGCTACGCCAACTGCCGACATCGCCAGAGCGTATTCATCGGCGGTTTGCATATGGGCCGTCGCTGGAAGTTTTCATGCTCGATATGCGCACCTATCGCGGCGCCAACAGTCGCAACCGGCAAACCGAGCGCTCTGCACAAACGGCGTTTCTCGGCGAGGACCAGTTCGCCTGGCTGCAACGTTCGCTGAAAGAGTCCACGGCGACGTGGAAGATCATCGCTGCGGATATGCCCATCGGCCTGGTCGTCAGCGATGGTGACGCGTATGAAGCCATCGCCAATGGCGATGCGGGCGGGGCGTTGGGGCGCGAACTCGAAATCGCCAGACTCTTGCGGGCGATCCGCGATGACAATGTGAAAAACGTGGTATGGCTGACGGCGGACGTGCATTACACGGCGGCGCATCACTACTCACCCGAGCGGGCCAGTTTCCAGGAATTCACGCCCTTCTGGGAATTCGTCAGCGGTCCGCTGCATGCGGGCACCTTTGGCCCCGGCGAGCTGGATACGACCTTCGGCCCTGAGGTGGTCTTTCAAAAAGCCCCGCCGAAAGGCGAGTCGAATTTGCCGCCATCTCGAGGCTATCAATTCTTCGGCCAGATCGATCTCGACGGCGAGAGCGAAGCGTTGACCGTGAGTCTGATGGACGCCGCCGGCAATACGCTGCATCGCCAGCAATTGACGCCGGAGACGACGTAAGAGGATATCTAGGCAATACGCCCAGCCCGCATTGCCGCGCTCAGGAATTGGTGCTTGGGAAAGGCAAGTCCAAGTTAACGCTACGAATCGATAAGCGGCAAGACGACGTATTCATACCCGATGATCAAGCCCGTAAAAGCCAAAAGAAGAGCCAAGATGATATTGATGAAGCGCAGTAAGGCGTGATCATGAATGGCTTTGCCCATCGCGCCACCCAATAATGCGTAGCTCCCCGGCGCTCCAGCAGCCAGGACGCCGATGAGAAGCGCCATCATGATGAGGTGTGGCCCTTCTATATGCATTGCGGGAAGCTGGATGGTTGCGATAGGTAGCGTGGCGACGATGCCTTTGGGGTTGAGTAATTGCATCAACAGCCCTTCCTTGAATTGCAAGGGACGAAACCTGGCCTCCATATCCCTCTTATAGGGAGTGGAGCTGGCTATCTTGATCGACAGGTAAAGGATGTAAAGCGTGCCAAGGGCACTTAGGGCCCAGAGTAGTTTCCCTTGGATGAGAACGCTCCCAAGCCAGCCTAATAGCAGTAGCATTAGGAACATCGCTGTACCGACACCAATATAGAATCCACTCGATGTCTTGGTTTGGCCGTTTATTCCGGCGTTCAGACCAAGCAGATTCACAGGCCCAGGCGTGTACATCACGCTTATGGCATATGTCAGTAGTGCTAACATTTAGTTTCTCACATGTTCAGATAGTGGTGTGCGCTTGGTATTGGCGAGGCGTCATGCCATAAATACGTTTGAATCGTCGGTTGAAATGGCTGATATCCGCAAAACCGCAGGATAGTGCGGCTTCCATGACGCTTTCGCCTTTTTCCAGATGATGCCTCGCGGCATTGATACGACAATTCAGTACATATTGATGCGGCGTAATGCCGTATTGGGTGCGAAATAATCGCAAGAAGTGATACTTCGAGAGATTTGCAGCCTGACTGATGTCATCAAGGGTAATGTCGCACTTGGCATTTTCGTGGATATAATCCTTCGCCAACTGCAACAACGAGTCTGTTCGGCTAACAGCGTTATTGGGGGCGAAGCTTCCCAGTCGCTTGATGAGATGTGCCGCAATACGATAAAGAGCATATTCATGCTCGATCCGGCTCGCTTTTTGTTCCTTGATCATTCTTGAGAAGGTGAGTATTTCATTGCGCAGAGAAATGTCTTTCATCAAGGTCGGTGCCAGCCGAGTGTTCTTGAGACATTGGACGTCCGCAGCATTGGCTAGAAGCGGGTCGAATTCTGCGGGGTGGATATAAAGCATGATGTAATCGAGAGCGGCATTTCCGCCTGCGTGGCCGTCATGAACTTCATCGGGATGCAGCGTGATGACGCTACCCGGTGGGCTGCGATGAAACTCACCACTGCTGAAAAAGTCCTGACGGCCTGCGAGGGTGACACCTAATGCATATTCTTCATGTGCATGTCGGTCGTACTGGAAATCGTTCATTGTGGCATGCAATGCCGTTATGTCAGCGACATGCTGGCTTTTCATGAACCTGAAACGGCTTGTGGATTGCATATTCCCCTCCTTACGCCCCAGTAGCGCCGTGGCAATGTCACTTTAGCGTGTTATGGACGTCTGGACTTGAACGATATTGCGCATCTTGTTCTTTTCTCGAGTAAGAAGGGGCGTCCCCAGGAAGATCTCCGTCTCGGCAGGCCGTGCGCGTCCTGCTACGCTGCAAGCTCGGTTCATGAAAGGCAGGAAGCACGCATGGCGGAGAGGCAGCAACAGGAACTCGCGGGATTGGATCACTTGCTCGAACGCATCGGGCAGGTGCACCGTCGCGATGATGAGCGTGTCCAGCTTGGCGATATGCTGACGGCGGTAGGACAAGGCTCGTTTGGTACCTTGCTGCTGGTGCCGGGGGTGATCACGCTGTTGCCGTTGGTGGGGGATATTCCCGGCGTGCCCACGTTGATGGCGATATTGGTGCTGCTGGTGGCGGGGCAGTTGCTGATCGGGCGCCGTACGTTCTGGCTGCCGCGCTGGCTTTTGAAGCGCTCGGTCTCCCGCGCCAAGCTGGACAAGGCCGTGGCCTGGATGCGCAAGCCGGCGCGGGCCATCGACCGTTTGTTGAAACCACGCCTGGTTTGGCTGACCCAGCGCGCCGGTACCTATCTCGTGGCGCTTTTCTGTTTCTTCATTGCTCTGGCGATGCCGCTGATGGAGGTGGTGCCTTTCTCAGCCAATGGCGCGGGTCTGGCCCTGATGATGTTCGGCTTGTCGTTGATGGCCAACGACGGTCTCTGGGCGCTGCTGGCGCTGATCCTCACCGGAGGGACGGTCGGCGGCGTAGCTTACGCCTTGTTGTGATACCCACCTTCAAAATGCTGCTTCACCGCCATGATCGGCGTGAAATTCGTGCTGCAGCCAGTCCAGCAGTGCCAGCGTCTCCCCCCGTGATTGAGCGCCTTGACGTGTATACACCGAGAGCGCGTCGCTGAGCGGCAGCGACGCATCGACCGGTCGCACGAGTTGGCCGTTTTGTACCAGACGCTCGGCCGTGCGTCGCCAGCCCAAGGCGATACCGTGCCCGGCAAGCGCTGATTGCAGGACCAACGGATAGCTATCGAAAACCATGCCGTTGCCCAGGGTGGGTACGGAATTCCCCATGGCGCGTAGCCAACTATCCCATTCGAACCAGTCCGGTACATCGGCCCTGTGGTGAAGCAAACGGTGCTTGGCGAGATTCGCCAGCGTGATGGGGTGGTACTGTGCGGCGAGATAGTCGGGACTGCAAATCGGAAAGATCTCGTCGGATGCGGTGAAGGACAGCGTGTGGCTGCCGCTGGGGCGCCCGCTGGTCTGTAGCGCGACGTCGAAATAGTCGTGATTCTCGACCACCGGGCGCGTCGATGTGACCAGGCGGACCTCGATTTCCGGATGCCGCCGGTTGAACGCGGCGAGGCGTGGCATGACCCAGTAGAAGGCTTCGCAGAGCTGGCAGAACAGCACCACCACGCCGTCATGCACTTCCTCGCGCAAGGTATTGGCATGCGTTGCGACGCTTTCCAGCGCGGTACTCACTGTGCGCCCAAACTCGCGGCCGGCAGCGGTAAGGAAGACGCCCCGGTTACGACGCTCGAATAGCGCCACGCCGAGGTTGTCTTCCAGGGCGCGAATCTGGCGGCTGACGGCGGCCTGGGTGAGATGCAATTCCTCGGCGGCACGCGAGAAGCTTTCCAGGCGAGCGGCAGCCTCGAAGGGCATCAGGCTGGCGAGTGGGGGCAGGGCTTTGCCTAGTCGGTTCATATGCGATTCATAATCACAGCTCATGGAAAGTGACGTATAACTCGTTTGTCGCGCCTGCCTGAGGGGCCCACCCTTGAGCGGCTTCTTGCTCAGGGAGAACGTTCATGAAGCCAATCATTGTGTCGCAAGCCTCGGCATGGCCAGGCATCGGTTGTATCGTCGTCTCGGTTTTCTGTCTCTCGATGTCCGACGCTCTGGTTAAGTATATCAGCGATGATGTGGGTATTTGGCAGTTGTACGTGCTGCGTGCGCTGTTAGCGTCGCCGCTCTTGGGGTTGGTACTTGGGCGTCGCGGCGTGGTGCGCCTGGGGTGGGCGCTGCGCCGTCGCTGGGTGCTGGTGAGAACCGGCTTGTTGATGGCCATGTGGCTGGCTTTTTATGCCGCGTTACCGACGTTGACGCTGTCCATGGCGGCGGTGGCGCTGTACACCTCGCCGCTGTTCATTGCCCTGTTCGCCTCCTGGTGGGCTGGCGAACGGCTATCGGCGGGCGGCTGGTGGGGAATCGCTCTGGGATTCGCCGGCGTGGTGTTGATCCTGCGCCCGGGAACGACGCATTTCGAGCCCACGGTGTTACTGCCGCTGCTGGCAGCGGTGTGCTATGCCCTGGCCTGCGTGGTGACGCGTGTTCATTGCCGTGACGAGGCGCCGCTGGTGCTTTCCGGGGCGATGAATCTGGGCTTTCTATGTTTGGGCGCGGCGGGCTGTCTGTGGATGCTGCTGCAGGGGCCACTGCCGGTGGGTGGCGCCACACCGAGCTTCCTGACGGCGCCTTGGCGTTCGCTTCCAGCCGATACCTGGTGGCTGCTGGCGGGACTGGCGGTACTCTTCGTGCTGGCCAGCAGCACGGTGGCCAAGGCCTATCAAGCGGCCCCGGCCGCACTGATCGGCGTGTTCGACTATGCCTATCTCATCTTCGCGGCGGTATGGAGCTGGTGGCTATTCGATGCGACGCCTGATATGCCCACCGTGCTGGGCATGGTCTGCGTGGGGGTCGCGGGTGGCATCGTCTGGCGTTGTGCTCCCGGGGGATTACGCCCCGCTGGTATCACGGCGAGTCGTGAGCCCATTTCGCGTTCGCCAACCTGTGGGCAGGGCCAAGTTTGAGTCAGGCGCGATCCTTCCCTATACCTAGGAGGCGAATCGCTATTTCAACGCGGACAAGGAGTTGTCGCATGTTGACCCTCGTTTCCTGGCTATTCATCGCCTTGGGCGTGGCCACGGCATTGGCTATTGCATTGGATGTGGCCAAACGTCCGCAGCCCATGGCGATCATGAACGTGACCTGGCCGATTACTGGGCTTTATATGCCGGTGTTCGGCTGGTGGGCGTATGCGCGCATGGGCCGCGCCGCGCCTGAGGCTGGTCATGAGAGTCAGCATAATCATGGTGAAGGTCATGAGCATGGTCATGCTTACCACCATCATGATGACAAGCCCAAGTGGCAGGGGGTGTTCGTCTCTGCCACGCACTGCGGAGGCGGTTGCACCGCAGGCGATGTCGTCACCGCGCCGCTGGCGACGCTGACCGGATTTGCCCTGCTTGGATCGGCGGTATTAGGACACTTCGTGCTGGCCTTCATCGGGGCGTATCTCTTCGGCATATTGTTTCAATACTTGCCGATTCGCGGCATGAGCGATAGCGGTCCGCGTAAAGCCCTGATCGATGCCATCAAGGCGGATACGTTCTCGTTGATCGCCTTTCAGGCCGGCATGTACGTCTGGATGCTAATCGCCATCCACGGCTGGATGGGCGAGATGAACGCCTTCTCGGTGACCTTCTGGTTCATGATGCAGATCGCCATGCTGATCGGCTTCGCGACGTCCTATCCCGCCAACTGGATATTGATCGATCGCGGCATCAAGCACGCCATGTAAATGGCGCGATCACCGCACGGCGAGGCGTGCGGTGATCGGGGAAAGCGTCGCGCTTACGCCGACAGGCCACTGGCCTCGTCCACGCCGAGATGCAAGTTCATGCTCTGCACGGCGGCACCGGCCGCCCCTTTGCCGAGGTTATCCAGCCGGGCGACGAGGGAGACCTGCTCATGGTTGCCGAACACGAACAGGTCGACCCGATTGGTGTCGTTGCAGCCCTGTACCTCGAAGAAGCCGCCATCGAGATTGGTCGGGTCTTCGAGGGGCATGACGCGAACGAAGGTCTCGCCCGCATAGTGGGCGGCGTAGGCCTCGCGAAGTGCCTCGGCCGTGGCCCCGGGACTAAGCTGGTCGATATGCAGAGGAATCGTCACCGAGAGGCCCTTGAGAAAGGGGCCGACGATTGGCTGGAAGACCGGTGCCCGCTCGAGCCCAGCGTGCACGCGCATCTCCGGGAGGTGCTTGTGAGTCAGTCCCATGGCGTAGGGACGTGGCGCGGCCAGACGGTCGTCGTGGCCGGCCTCGTACTCGGCGATCAGCTTCTTGCCGCCGCCGCTGTAGCCGGTGATCGAATGCGCTGCCAGCGGCGTGTCCGCAGGCAGCAGGCCGGCGTCGACCAGCGGCCGCGTGAGCATGATGAAGGCGCTGGCGTGGCAGCCCGGATTGGCGATGCGCTTGCTGGCGCGAATGGCGTCACGCTGGCCCGGCGCCAGTTCGGGTAGGCCGTAGGTCCACTCGGCATCGGTGCGAAAAGCCGTGCTGGCGTCGATCAGGCAGGTTTGGGGATTGTCGAGTAGCGCTGCGGCCTCGCGAGAAGCGGCATCGGGCAGGCATAGAAAGGCTACATCAGCGGCATTGAGCAGACGTGCGCGCTCGGCGGCATCCTTGCGCTTGTCGCTGTCGATGCGCAGCAGTTCGATGTCGCTGCGTGCTTCGAGATAATCCAGCAGCCGCAGCCCAGTGGTGCCTTCCTGACCGTCTACGTATACCTTGAATGCCATGGGAAATTCGTCGCCTCGTTGACCGGGTCCGTGCATGCCGACAGCGTCTGTCAGCGTATTGTTCTCCATTGTGCGTCGATGCGGCCGCGCTGTCATGTTTGTGGGCTTGAATCCGCTTGTCGTGACCCACAAAAACGACCAGTCTGAGAGAGCTTGGGACTACCCGCCATCCACTTAGAAAAGCGTGATAAGGACGACATATGAACAAGCGTGTATTGGCTTTCGATGTCTATGGCACCTTGATCGACACCCACGGCGTGGTGGAGGCATTGAGCGTGGAACTGGGCGATGCCGAGATGGCGTTGCCTTTTTCGCAGCGTTGGCGGGATAAGCAGCTTGAATTTGCCTTCCGCCGCTCGCTGATGGGCGCCTATGCCAGCTTCGCCGATTGTACGCGTGATGCGCTGGAGTTCACCGACCGCGCCATGGGCAGTCAACTTTCGGAAATCGCCAAGGACCGGTTGATGGCGCTTTACGGGCGGCTGCCGGCGTTTTCCGATGTCGCCGAAGGGCTGGCGCGCCTGAGCAATGCCGGCATGCGCTGCGTGGCGTTTTCCAACGGCACCCGGGAGGCCGTGACGGGGTTGCTGGCCCAGGCGGGCATTCGCGAGCGTTTCGATGCCATCGTCAGCGTCGACGACATCAAACGCTTCAAGCCCGACCCCGCCGTGTATGCCTATTTGCGCCAATGCACCGAGTCGAGCGCCGCCGATACTTGGCTGATTTCCAGCAATCCCTTCGACATCATCGGGGCCAAATACGCCGGCTTGCACGCGACCTGGGTGCGGCGCAGCGCCGAAGCGCCCTTCGACCCCTGGGGCGACGAGCCCGACATGACGGTGAGCGATCTCGACGAACTCGCCAGCCGCCTGGGGAGTTGAGCTCAACGACAGACGTTCAGCCGCCGCGTGCGCCGACGATCCGAGTGCTGCGATCGCCGGGCATTATCGCACCGGTGCCATGCCGGACAGCGAGGGAACCGATCAAAGCGAGCAGTGGGTCGCCGATAACACGCAGGTGACGCGCAGCGCCCAGCTTCATGCCACCCCCGCAATTATCCATCAGGACGAAGACGATAATGTACGCAAGACCATGGGCGCCCCCAGGCCGACTCAGCTTCGGTCCATTATGGGAAGCGATTCGCCCTGAGTTTTCTCACCTCCTTATCCTGCTTGCTCATCCGCCCCCTGGCGAATCAGGCCAAAGGCAGCGACAGCGTGACCCGCAGCCCGATACCGTCGCCGGAGGCGAGCCGCACGCTCCCGCCGGCCCGGGTGGCGATCGCCTCGACGATGGAGAGTCCCAGACCGCTGCCCTGCGGATGATTGCCGCGGTGAAAGCGCTCCGTCAGGCGGGCGATCTGCTCGGGCGGGATGGTCTCGCCCTGGTTGACGAGATCGATCACGGCCATGCCATTCGTCTCGTGCGCCTCGATCTCGATCAAGGTGTCGGGCGAACCGTGACGCATGGCGTTCTCGAGCAGGTTGCGCAGCGCGATCACCAGCAGCTCTCTGGACAACGCGACGTGAAGCCGCTCGACCGAGGCGTGCCAGTGGCATCGATCGCGACTGCCGGTTTCCACCATTGCGGCCTCTAGGGCCTCGCCCAGCCGCGTGGGGTTGACACTCCCCCGCGTGATCTCGTCGCTCTCCATGCGTGCCAGTAACAGCAACTGGTCGAGCGTCTTTGTCAGCCGCTCGACCCCCGCCTCCGCCTGCTGCATCGCTTCCCGGCGGGGATCGCCGTTGACGCGTCGCGCAATCTGAAGATGGGTACGAATCGCGGTCAACGGCGTGCGCAGCTCATGCGCGGCATCGTCGGTAAAGCGCTGCTCCAGCGCCAGCATCCGCCGGGTACGCGCAAGCAGGATGTTGAAACCATCTATCAGTGGGCGGATTTCCCCCGGCAAGCTGCGGATAGGCAGGGCAGAGAGATCGTCGTGATCGCGTGACATCAGGCGCCGCTGTAACCTCGACAGTGGCGACAGCCCCCGCGTTACGCCCCACCACAGAGCGATCAGGCTGCCGATCGACGCGAGCAGAAACGGATAGAACGCCGCACGGCGCACCTGGTCCAGCAGCGCCGCCCGCTCCCGCAGGCGATCAGCCACGGTGATTCGCTTGTCATCGTCGACCAGGGTGTAGACGCGCCAGCGCTGACCGTCGTAATCGCGATAGTGATAGCCTTCGTCATCGACCGCGAGAACATCGTTCATTTCCGGGTGCGTGCCCGCTACCACCTGCCCGCGCAATGACGATACGCGGCAGGCGATACCCTTGAGTGGCGGTATTGTCGAGATCTCGCCCGCTTCCCCGTTCCAGGCCGACGCCGGCACGCGATCGAGCAGGCCGGCCACCATTCGCGCTGACTGTGCCAAACGCTGATCCAGAGAACGATCGAGCTGGGTCGAGAGATCGCGCATCGACCACGCCGCCGTGAGTCCCCACAGCAGCATCAGCGTGATTCCGAGCGTGGCGACGAGCCGCAGCCGCAGACTCATGAGGGCGTGCTACCGGAATGTGACCCATCGACGGGAAGTGCGCCGAGTCGGTAGCCGACGCCCCGGATGGTCTCGATGGCCTCGCGCCCCAGCTTGCGTCGCAACTGATAGATATGCACGTTGAGGGCATTGCTCTCGATTTCATCATCGATGCTGTAGAGACGATCCTTGAGCTGATCGGCACTTAAAATTCGCCCACGCGCCCGAATCAGCGCCTCCAGCAGCATCAGCTCGCGGCGCACCAGCACTACCGGCGCGCCATCCAGTGTTGCAATGCGAGCCACGGGGTCCAGCGCCAGGCGCCCATGACGAAGAAAGTGGTCGACCTGGCCGGCGCTGCGGCGCAGCAGCGCCTGCAGCCTTGCCGTCAACTCATCCAGATCGAAAGGTTTGACCAGATAATCGTCGGCTCCGCTCTGAAGCCCTTCGACACGACTGGCAACGGCATCTCTTGCCGTCAGCATCAGTACCGGCGTGGCAACGCCAGCGCGACGCCACTGTTGCAGCAGCGTCAGACCATCGCCATCGGGAAGACGGCGATCGAGCACCACGGCATCGTAGTCGATCGCGGCCAGCGCCCCGCGTGCATCGTCCAGCGTGGTCACGATATCGACGACGAAGTCGCTCAGCGCTAGTCCCGCTTCGACGCCGGCCGCCACCGGTGGGTCGTCCTCGACGAGTAGTACGCGCATCCCTCTCCCCACGATTCATTACACCAGAACCTGTCACGTCGATAGTGACAGCCGAGATGTCGTCCGCGAACTGAAATTATCCGGCAAACGATAGGCAGGGTATCTATTAGAAGGTTCGTGGCGCGTCTGCGGCGTTAAAATAGATTTGACGCTCTTCCTGATAGCTGTGCATGTGATCAAGAATCCGGCGATAGGAATCATCGCCCTCGGCACTATTGGCCTCGGCGCGGCCTTCAAGATAAGGCATTGTGGCCTCCTGCAGAGGTTTGAGCAGCTCGACCGGCCACTCATTCACCTCAGCGCCGTTGCGCTTCAAAATCTCGATCGCCTCGCCCTGAGCTTCCAGCCCCACGGCGAGAGTCTCCAGCATTGACGCCTGCCCGCTGGTACGGATCGCTACGCGCTGCGCTTCACTCAGGTTGTCCCATACCTGACGATTCACCAGAAGCTCAATATAGGAAAGCGGCTGATGCCATGCGTTAAGATAGAAATAAGGTGCCTTTTCGATGATGGGTGAAAGATCCACGGTATCGTTGGACTCGTTCTCAAGGCCCAGCGCACGCTTCATCATCAGAACGCCGGTATAAGGTAGATTCAGCTCGTAGGCATCAACCTGATCGAGCTGACGCAGCTGCTGCGGCAGGCGACCCGGCTGGAAGCCACCAAATGTCAGGGTGTTGATATCATGCTTGACAGGATTGCCCTCCGAAGGACAGGCCGCTGATGGGTCCGCGCAGAGCGTTTCAGCGCCAATGTTCGTCGTTTCTACTCCTGCCGTCTGACAGGCCTGCTGCCAGATGGCAGAGGCAGGCGCCGGCCAGCGCGCAAGCCAAGGCTGCTGACACATTTCGGTCATGCTGGTGGGTAGCGGCTCGGGGAAGAAGCCCGCTTCCTGCCCCGAGGTGAGGGCGATGGGCACGACAACGAGATTGTTATCGAAAGCCTCATTGTAGATATCCTGCTCCAGTTCCAGGCCACCACCGCTGATCAGCCAGGAGGCAAACTCCGATGGATGAAGGCCAAAAGGCATACCAGCAACGAGGAGCTGACCGGATTCGAGGCCGTTGGAAATAGGCAGACCGATTGCGGCGGCCAGACCGCCGGCATCAGGACCCGCCGCAACTGCCTCGTACAGGTTGGCGAAATCCTCGGGAATCGAGACTAGCTTGGGTTGGACGGTCTCGCGATCAGAGTCTGGGACCTTGTCGGTCACGTGATAGACAAGCTCCAGATCCAGAGCGCCGAGCAGCGCGTTGGCGTTGTCGATGAAGATATGGGCCGGTCCACCAACGGGATGAGCGCCACCTCTAGGCGCTTCCTGCATGGTCAGCGGCGGGAACTGCACCTGCACGGGGAGCTGATCTGCATTCGCAGCATGCGCCAGAAAACTCGGCAATATCAACGAAGCGGAAAAAAACACGGATTTCGATAAAGGCATGACCGTTCAATCCTAACGTGGAAATTATCGATGAAGAATCGAGCGATGGCCGGCTTGGCCTTGCATCTTTCATCTCTCACCAACGGTGAGGAACACTTCTATTCACGGTGCCTATCGTAGTCCGAGTTGATGATCCGAAAATGAACCGCCCAGAATGTCGAGAGACTAGCTTTCAGTCCCTTCCATCAGGCCATTACTGATCCGGTCTTAGCTCCATCGAAATCACGCCTTGGGCCATCATTCTCAGGGGCGTTTCCAGGCCGGTTGGCAAGACTGTCCAGCATTGTCTCTCCTCTCTGACGATCACGAGCGCGATGAATGGGCGCCATGGCGATCCCGGCGACGCTCTCCACGCCGCCAACGAAAATAACGCCCTAACCAGTCGAGCACCCGCTCGGGCTTATGGGCGTTTTTCCAGGCGCCGGCGGCACCCTTGGTGGCTTCCGAGAGTGTCGGATAGGGATGAATCGTCCCCAGCAGTTTGTTGAGCCCGATATTGTGTTTCATCGCCAGCGTCAACTCCGCCAGCCATTCGCCGGCGTTCTCGCCGACCAGGGTTGCGCCCAGGATACGATCCTTGCCCGGCACGGTGAGAATCTTGACGAAGCCGGCAGTGGCGCGCTCGGCGATCGCCCGATCGCTTTCGGCCATCTCATAACGGGTCACCTCATAGGCGATGCCCTGGGCGGTGGCCTCGCGCTCATTGAGCCCCACCCGCGCCACTTCGGGCTGCAGGTACGTCACCGCGGGCATGATGCGGTAGTCGACCTTGAAGCGCTTGAACTCGCCGAACAGTGCGTTGACGGCAGCGTGCCAGGCCTGATGTGCGGCGGCGTGTGTCAATTGATAGGGACCGACGACATCGCCGCAGGCCCAGATATTGGGTAGCTTGGTTTGGAGCTGCTCGTTGACTTCCAGGGTGCCGTTGTCGCGGGTTTCCACCCCCAGTTCTTCCAGTCCGAGCCCTGTGACGTTGGCCTGGCGCCCGACGCTGACCAACAGGCGGTCGAAGGGAATGTGTGTTTGCCCACCGCCGGTCTTCTCGACGAGGAGATGTTTTTCGCCGTCCTCGACGCTCACTGCGATCGCCTTTGTGCTTGTCATGACGTCGACGCCTTCGGCGACGAGTCGGTGGGTGACGAGATCGCCGACTTCGTCATCCTCGCGCCCCAGCAATTGCCCGGCGCCCTCGACCAGCGTCACCTGGCTGCCCAGGCGGGCGAAACTCTGGCCGAGCTCGCAACCGATAGCGCCGCCGCCCAGTATCACCAGGCGCTGCGGTTGCTCGGTCAACGTCCATAGGTTTTCGGAGGTCAGTACGTCGATCTGCTCGATGCCGGGGATCGACGGTACCTTGGGTGTGGCGCCGGTGGCGATGACGATATGCCGGGCCGTGAGTTGCTTGCCGTCGACTTCGACGGCCCAGGGAGATATCAGCCGTGCCGTGCCGCGTTGAACGTCGACGCCCAGGCCGGTATAACGCTCCTCGCTGTCGTGGGGTGCCACCTCCTCGATGACACGCCGTACATGGCCCATGACCGCGCCGAAGTCGACACGCGGTTCCCCGGCATGCACGCCTAGGTGCTCGGCGTCGCGAATATTCTGGGCGGCGCGTGCGGCGCGAATCAGCGCCTTTGAGGGCACGCAGCCGGTATTGAGGCAGTCGCCGCCCATGGCGCCACTCTCGACGAGCGCGACCCGGGCGCGTACCGCGCTGGCGATGTAACTGGTAACCAGGCCCGCCGAGCCGCCGCCGACCACCAGGATGTCGTAATCGAAGTGCCGGGGTTTGGCGTATCCCCGGTAGCGCTTGCGGCGCTGCAGCCAGTCGACGACCCAGCGCGCGATTAGCGGAAAGACTCCCAAAAGGGCGAAGGACAGCAGCAACGACGGTGAGACGACGCCACCCAGCGACTGCAGCTCGCCGAGCTGCTGGCCGGCGTTCACATAGACCAGCGTGCCGGGAATCATGCCGATCTGGCTGGCAATATAGAACACCCAGGTACGCAGCCGAGTCAGTCCCATCACCAGGTTAATGACGAAAAACGGGAAAAGCGGCACCAGTCGCAGACTGAACAGATACAAGGCGCCGTCACGCTCAATGCCCTTATTGATCGTGTCCAGATATCGAGCAAAGCGATGCTCTACTGCGGACCTGAACAAGATGCGGGAGACGAGAAAGGCCAGCGTAGCGCCAATGCTGCTCGCGAAGGAGATGATCAAGAATCCCCAGCCCAGCCCGAATAACGCGCCGCCGAGCAAGGTCAGCAATGTCGCGCCGGGCAGCGAGAGGGCGGCGATTAGCACATAGATGAGAAAAAAGCCGCCAGCGACCAGCCAGGGAGACGCCGCGAACCATTGATCGAACCGTGTTTGCAGCGCCTTGATGGACTCGAGCGTCAGGTAATCGTCAACGCCGCCCACGAAGAACGCCACGATCGCCACCAGGACGACAGCCAGAATCAGTATGCGGTAATGTTTCAAACCGTCCCCCTTTTATCCACGTTGGTCAGCGGACATTGACGTAGTAAGTGGCTTGTTAGTCGGACCTGACAGCAGGTGGCCTGGCAGGTTGTTGCCTTCGTGCATCCAGATGTCATGGCCGAATGCCAAACGATCGCTTAATGAGTCGAGATTGTAGTGTGATCCTTACACGTCACTACCATCGCGACCATGAAAAAAGGCGATATACCGAAACCGGCATATCGCCCACTACGCTCGCACGGTGCATCTAACGTTCTGCGCTCACATCAATCACGCGGATCCTGCCACTCGAGAGACTTGAGTTCCTCGTTGAGTGGTGTACCGGCGATATGGTTGGTGTAGTTGGACAGCGTCTTGAGGCTGACGGCGATCACTAGTTCGAGTAACTGCTGCTTCTCGAAACCGGCTTCCAGGAAGGCCTTGACTTCGTCGTCCTTCGCCCAGCCGCGCGCTTGGACGAGGTGCTTGGCGAAGCGTGCCACGGCATTGAGCTTGGGATCGTCGGGGTTCTGGAGCTCACGAAGTTTCTCGATGTCACCTTCGGGTACCTTGGCGGCCTGTGCGCCTCCGGTATGCGCCGCTACACAGAACTTACATCCGTTGACTGAGCTGATGGCGAGCAGCGCCACCTGCTGCTGTGCCGGGGTAAGGCTGGTCCGCGAGTAGATCTCGTCGAGCGTCTGATAGGCTTCCAACAGCGCCGGTGCCTCGGCCATCTTGGCGAACAGATTGGGCAAGAACCCCATCTTCTGCTGTGCCCCTTCGAGGCGCGCCTTGGCTTCCTGGGGCGCGCTGTCGACCGTATGCAAGGTGAATTCTGTCATGAGCTTCTCCTTCTGTGGTCAGCGTTTACATCTCTTAGCCTAGTAGGCAAACAACCTGAAAACCGCCGCTCAACGTCTCTATTTTATGTCGCAGCGTACAAAATCAGGAAAAAGTGGCTGTCTGGTACGCCTGGAAATGCTTGAGTGGAAAGTACTCAATCAATAGTTCAGAAAGGAATTCCTATGATCTTAGTATTCGATGTCAATGAGACCTTGCTCGATACGGCTGCGCTGGCACCGTTTTTCGAAGAGGTCTTTGGGGAGGCAGCGGTGCGCGTCGAGTGGTTTCTGACCCTGGAGGAGACCTGGATGACGGCAACGCTGGCGGGCCGCTACCACCCCTTTGGGCAATTGGCCAAGAGTGCCTTGCGTCAGACTGGTTGGCGACATGGCGTCGAGATAAGCGAAGCCCGTCAAGGGCAACTTATCGACATGCTGACGACGCTCCCGGCGCATCCCGATGTCGCGCCTGCTCTTGCCGAGCTACGTGCCAAGGGATATCGGCTGACGGCACTGACCAACGGCACTCTCAAGGCAGTGCAGCATCAGTTGGCGCATGCCGAGCTTGACGCGGCCTTCGACGTCATTCTCAGTATCGACTCGATAGCCTCCTACAAGCCGGGCCAGCCCGCCTATCAATACGTCGCTGACCACTGGCAAGTGTCGACTCGCGAACTGGTCATGATTGCAGCCCATGGGTGGGATCTGATCGGTGCCGCCAGCGCGGGCTGCAAGACAGGTTTCATCGCGCGTCCCGGAAAGGTCATCGACCCGCAACTGTTTCAGCCCGATTGGCAAGACGACTCACTCACTGGGTTGAGTCGGCAATTGATCGCGGACGTATCCCCGATGTGACGTAAGGCAGTATGTTACAGCGTCTTGATCCGTGCCGGCGGTATGCCTCTGATTCTTTTATAGGCCTTGCGGAAAGTGGATTCCGAGCGATAACCGCTGGCCAACATGGCGCCGACGATGCTCTCACCATTGGCAAGGGCCTGGTCGGCCAGCATCATGCGTAATTGCCCCTGGTAACGAGCAACAGTCGTGCCCACGATGTGGTGAAAGCGTTCGCTGAAGCTCGAACGGGAGAGCCCTACCTCATGTGCCAGTTCTTGAAGCGTCCAGTCACGCTGCGGCGCTTCATGCAATCGCTTGAGGGCTTTTCTCACCGGCGGATCCAGATACGCCCTCAAGGTGCGTGTTTCCAGCAATGCCGTTTCCAGGCAATGCCGAAGAATCAGGGTCAATAGCACATTGGCCAGGGCGTTCGTGGTCAATGCATGGCCAATTGCTTGCGTCTCGGACATCTCCTCGGCGAGTGCTTCGACAACATTGTCGAAGGCACATCCACGCGCTTGCCGAGAAATGATCACGCTACGCGGTAGTACATTGAACCAGGCCGGCGGCACATCGTGCAGAAAGCGGAAATGTCCGCAGATCAATCCGACACCGGTCGTCGTGCTACTCAGCGAGACTATTTGCTGCGACTCGGAGCCAGATACGTACTCTGGCGCAAGACGATGCGGCGTATCGCCGGGAAAGAATACGAGGTCTCCTTCCTGCAGGCTTTCTTCACCTCCATCGTGCCAGGTGAGTCGGCATCGGCCTTCGGTGACCAGGTGGAAGCTCGGGGCTATCGCATGTTCGTGAGACAGAAACCAGTCGCCGCATTGCTTGGCGGCATGGTGGAAATCACTACCCATGAAAACGGGCTGCAATAATGCCGTCAGAGGATCACCGGCAAGCATGTCATCGCTTTCATGCAGCGTCATGTCGTCTGATCGTCCGTGTCGAATGGCGGTGACGATTCCTTTGCTTCGAATGCTTTTCCTGCATCATGAATCAACTGGAATTGTTGGTTACATTTCCTGCAGGCACCGCACATGGCCAGATGAAATTTCAACGACATTCGTTCCTGAAAGCCAAGCGGTGCATCAAGATTCTTCGACATGAGACGCGTGGCTTCGCGACACATCACCATTCTCATTTATTGGCCTCCGATAGCCATCCTTTCTCCAGACATGCTCTCAATAAAAGCCTGCCGCGATGAAGGATGACCCAGCAGTTATTTTCCTTGATTCCGGCTTCCTCGCATATCTGATGTGTAGAAAGTCCCATGAGTTCACGCATGGTGAAAATCCTGGCGATGTTATCGGGGAGTGCAATCATGCAGCTATCGAATACCTGCCAGAAGCGCTCGCTGAATAACGTTTTTTCAGGATCGCCCCAACTGCTGGGGCGTGCAACATCCGTCCATCTTCCCGAACTTTGAAATTGCTGCTCGATGGCTGCCTCGACGCCGTCGTCGGACCAGGGTTGCCATTTCCCATGGCGCTTCTGGGCTCGCAGTGCATCCAGGATCTTGTTTTTTAGAATGCCGAATACCCAGGTTTCGTAGCCGGATTTTCCTTCGAAGCGAGCGTTTTTCTCGACGGCGGTAATCAGCGCCTCCTGGACGACGTCATCCGCTTCAGAGGCATCGCGAAGCTGCAAACGCGCGAAGGCAAGCAGACGCGGACGCACTGCCGCCAGGCGGCGCTGGCGTTCAGCAGATGGCTTTGAGGTGTCGCTTTGTGACGAATCGGGCCATGACGCCATGCTGAATCTCCCGGTCGATGATCATCGCTTATCATGGCAATAAAACGCCGGCTCGACCATTGGGCACGCTATCTTTTTTATGTCACAGCGTCCAGAGAAGCAAAGTGTTCAAGGCTGTAGTATCTCTGTCTTGAAGGCCGATACGCGATTCACTTTATCGCGGCGAATCTTTTTTCCAAGTAATCGATGATATCGCGGGATTCGTAAAGCCAGGTGATCGCTCCATCGCGTTCGATGCGTAAGCAGGGGACGGTCTTCTTTCCGCCGCCAGTGATCAGCGCCTGTCTCGCCTCGGGATCCCTGTTGATATCGTGCAAGGCAAGTTCGACATTCAGCCTCTGCAGGACGCGTCGCACTCTGGTGCAGAAAGGGCACCCCTCGAAGTGATAGAGCGCGAGGTATTGGGCTTGTCGGTCAACTTCCTGCTGCGCTTGCGCCGTGCGTTCGATAGCGGTTGCCTCGCTTTTCATCAGTCGCGAAATAAGATGCCACATGATGGATCTCCTGGTATCAGTCCGGGCAGTCGGGAGGAGCCGGCGAATCGGAAAAGCCAGCGGCGTAATACCAGGCGGTGGCATGGCCGCCTGCGTTGTCGCCGTCGCTCATCAAGGCGACGCCATCGATACTGGTGACCGACTCACCGAAAAGTGCCTCGAAATCGCCACCGACATCGCGGACTTCCGCTCGCCATTCGCCGAGTGGCGACTGCTCACCTTGCAGGGCCAGCAGCATGGCACGATCCGTGAAGGCATTCTCCCAACTGGCGCCGACAGATTGGTTGGATGACCATACATAGTTGACGGATTGCACCTGCCACGGAAGAAAGCCCGTCTTGCGCGCGATATAGAATCGGGCAGGGTAGTCATCGCCGGCCTGAGTGCGCTCATCGAGTCCCGAGTAGCGGGTATCCACCTTCCAGCACCAGTGCAGGTACGGTGTCTTGCGCAGATCGATCTCGCGTTCCAGATACTTGGCAGAGGCCTGGCCTTGCGCATTTGCTTGAAGCACCTCGACGCCGTCATCCTGGACTATCGAATAACGCGTCTCTCCTTCAAAAGCGCGCGTCGACCAGGCGGCCATGTCGCGGGCTGAAAATTCGACATCGGATGCCCAAGCTGTCTGTATCCCGAGCGTCAAGCTGCACGCCCATACTACCTTGTTTGTCAGTCTGATTTTCATACGCATGAGTCGTGTCCTGGGTCGATATCCTTACAGGAAATTCACTGTGCCGTAGTAGGATTTCTGCGCGACCGGCAACAGCCCCAGAAGAGCTGGCTGTCTGGTTCGCGAAGGCCGATGAGTGCATAGCCCCCGTCTTCCGCCGGCAGCAGGACCACTTCATGATCCGCCAGGACGCGGTGGCAGCGCTTCAATAGGGCGGGAGTGAGTGCCGGACAGTCGCTGCCGATCAGTAGCCCCGGCTCGTCCATTTCGAGGAAAGCGTAATGCATGCGGTCGCCGAGACTCCCCTCCGGCTGGGCGCGACACTCGATGTCGTGACGCTCGGCCAGTTCCCGAAAAAGCGGATGGGCGTGATCGAGCGCTGTCCACAGGACGATGCGCCGAGCCGTGGTGGCCGCCAGCGCAATGGATAGCGTATGGCGTACCAGGCGTTCCTGCAGTTGCGCCGCTCCCTGTGTCCCGAGTGCCGGTATTAGTCGTGTCTTGGCCTTGCCGGGTAACGGGGCCTTGGCCAGTATTGCCAGCGGAAAGTCGCCGGGCGTATCAGCGCACATGGCGATACTCCCTTGCCAGGGTTTCCGGCGACTCGCCGCGCCAATAACGAAAGCGCAGCCGCCACATCAGCCGTATCGTCGTCCAGGCACCGTCTCGATCCCAACGCCTGCCCGAACTGGTCACCTTTTCGCGCAGGCAGGCGGGCGCAGAAAGCCGTTTTAAGCGTCGTGACATCTCGATGTCCTCCATCAATGGCTGATCGGGAAAACCGTCGGCCGTGTCGAAGGCCTCGCGGGTCATGAACAGCGTCTGGTCGCCGCTGGCAATACCGGTCAGCCGCGATCGATGGTTCATGGCAAAGGCGATCACCCCCAGCATCGGGTGGCGACCCTGGAGCCGGATATCGAAACGCCCCCAGCGGTGATCTCGCGACAGGGCGTTGATGACCAGCCAGTCGGCATGCGGCGGCAGTTGGGTATCGGCATGCAGGAACACCAGGTGGTTTCCTCGCGCGGCATCGGCGCCGGCGTTCATCTGCCGCGCCCGGCCTGGTGGACTCTGGATCACCCGGGAGGCCAGCGGTGTGGCGCGGGTGAGAGTGTCATCCTGGCTGCCGCCGTCGACGATTATCAATTCGCTGCCAGCCTGTCGGAGCCCCTGCAATCGACCCAGGGTTTCATCGATGATATCGGCCTCGTTGAGGGTCACAACGATCAGACTTAGTCCTGTCTCGGCCATGGTGATGTTTCCGCATTAGAAGTCGAAGTGATCCCTGAGCGCGTTCGAGTCTTGTCCTCGATCGATTATCATTAGTCGGTGAGTGCCGTCTCGAGCGCGCGGAATTCGTGTTGCACCTTCACGATGGTGGCGACTGACCAGATCCCAGGTCGTCGAGGTTAGAGGCTGGCATGGGCCAGGTCGAAGCCGGGCAGGCCGTAACGGCACTTCTCTAGGTCGACCAGCACCGCCAGGCCGGTGTCGGCCATCGGCTGCATGTCCTTCACCCCGTCGAACCGGTCAGATGCCACGAGTGCCGATGCCAGGCACTCGAGGAGCTTGGTATTTTCTTCCAGGAGCAAAGGGGTGTCGTTCGGTATAGGGCCGCTAAGCAGTTCGTGAAGCGGCCTCATGGGGTGTCACCCAGCGTGATGGTGCGCCCACCCGCCGCCCTGGCATCGGCCTCGTCGTGAGTGACCATAAGCGTGGGCAGTCGGTAGTGACGCACGCGTTCGAAGACCCAGTGACGAATCTCGTCGCGACGTTCGGCGTCCAGCTTGGAAAAAGGCTCGTCGAGCAGGATAGCGCGCGGCTGTGACAGCAATACCCGCAATAGGGCAACCCGTGCCTTTTGGCCGCCGGAGAGCGTTGCGGGGTCGCGCTTGGCGAATGCCTCCAGTCCGACCGATGTCAGCGCCTCATGAATTCGCTCGCGGCGTTGTCGTCGGCTGCCTTCGCGTACCATGCCGAAGGCGAGGTTGCCCTCGACATCGAGATGCGGGAAAAGCAGCGGATCCTGGAACAACAGCCCGACGTGACGCTGCTCCGCAGGCAAGGTATCGAGGCGTGTCTCGCCGAGCAGAATGCGCCCTCGGGGCGTGAAGGCGGGGCTCAAGAAACCTGCTATGAAGGCCAGCAAGGTGGACTTGCCGACGCCGGAGGGACCCATGACGGTGACCACGTCTCCAGGCGCGACCGTGGTATCCAGGCTCAGCAAGGGGCGTTGGTCCTGTTCAATGACAATGTCGTCGAGAATCAATGACGCCATGGTGTTGCTCCTTCCTTCAATCAGCACGTGGCAGCAACCCCTGCCGCCGTCGAAACAGGTATCGCGGCACGAGCATCGCCAGCAGGAACCCCAGCGCTGGCAACAGCAATTGCGCCAGGGCGAAGATGGCGGTGAGTCGCCGGTCGCCGCCACTGGCCAGGCTGACCGCTTCGGTCGTCACCGTCGCCACGCGCCCGGCGCCCATCAGCACGGTAGGTAGATACTGGCCGATACTCACCGCGAATCCCACCGCCGCCGCTGTCAGGATCGGCGCCAACAGCAGCGGTAGACGCACGCGCAGGAAAACCCGCCATGGCCCGGCGCCGAGGCTACGCGCCTGCTGGCTCCAGCGCGGGTCCAGGCGCCGATAGCTTTCTGCCAGCGACAGAAAGACATAAGGCAATACGAACACCGCATGGCCCGCGATGACCGCCGCCATGCCCGGGCGGATGCCGAATTGCGCTTGCATCATGACCAGGCCGAACAGGAACGCCACTGGCGGCACCAGCAGCGGCAGGTACAGAACCACTTGCGCCCAGGGCCGTAGCGGTCGCTGCTTCAGGGTTTCCGCTTCCAGCGAACCCAGTACCAGCACCACCGACAGCAGAGTGGCGGCAAACGCGACACTCAGCGATTGCCACACTGGGGCGACCAGATCGTCCGCCGCCGCCTGCCAATTGTGTGCGGTCGGCGGCCACGGCAGAAAATGGGGAAACGGCCAGTAGCCCGCCACCGACCACAATGCTAGCCCGGCCAGACCTGCCACCATCAAGCCCAATACCAGACGCATCGCCGTCAGCGCCATGCCGCCTAGCCACCGCTCGCCACATTGACGACGCCCATCTCGCCACCAACTCTGGCTCACGAGCGCCACCAGCCGCTCCAGCAACCACCAGGTCAACAATGCCGCCAGGGTTAGCAGCATTTGCAACATTGCCCCTGCCGAGGCCATGAAGCGCATCGATAGCGAGGGATCATTGAGCCAACCGACTACCGAGACTGCCAGCGTGGACGGTGTCGAAGGTCCCAGGATCATGGCGACATCCACCGTCGAGGTAGCGAAGGCAATCACCGCGTAGATGGGCAAACGCAGCAAGGGATAGAGCCCGGGCATGGCCACCTTGAGAAATGCCGTCAAGGGACGATAACCCAGGCTTCGGGCCACTTTCAGGCGCTCGTGAGCCTGGCACTGCACTAACGCCGCCAGGCTCATCAGCAGCAAGAAGGGCACTTCCTTGATGACCAGACCCAAAATCAGCGATAGCCCCCAAGGGTCGCCGGGAAATGCAAAATCCGGTGGATATTGCCAACCGGTTGCCCACGGTGAGAGGCCCCGCGCCACCCACCCCGATGGTGCCAGCAGAAATGCCAGGCCAATCGCCGCCGCTGCGTGGGGCACCGCTAACAGCGGCGATAACCAGCGCTGTATGCGTCGATACAGGGCGGTATGCAGGAAGCTTCCCAAGAAGAGCACCACGAGACCTAGCGAGAGTGCCGCGCTGGCCAAGCCGGTGACGAAGCTGAGTCGCGCCATGTCGACAAGGCCCGGCACCTCGAGAAGCTGTCGCCAGGGCGCCAATGTCAGGCTATCGCCGCCCAGTACGGGCAAGTAACCGAAGGCGGGCGCCATGGCACCCAGCACGCCGCTGACCACGGGGAGGCTGAGCAACGCGATGGTCAGCCAGGGCAACACGCCGATAGTAAACCGATAACTCGTCGCTCGACTCATTGGGCGCCGTAACGCTGCCGCCAGGCCTGCTCTAGCGGTTCAATCCAGGAAGGATGGGGTTCGCGCAATGTTTCACCCAGCGACTGCGGCGGCAGGCTGTCGGCCGTCCGCCCATCGCGTTCAAATGCCTCCTGCTGTGATGCATTCAACTGCGACATGTCCAGCACCGTGGCATCGCCCCACATCGAGAGGTCCTGCTTGCGGGCCTGAGCCTCGGGCGACAGCAGGAAGTTGGCGACCGTCAACGCGCCGGCCTTGTGTTGGGCATTGTAGGGAATGGCGACGAAATGCACGTTACCCAGTGTACCGTTGTCGAGTATATAGCTGCGCGTAGTCGGCGGCAGTTGATGATCGAGCACAGCGGCGGCCGGTGCCGAGGGCGTGAATGTGAATGCCAGGCTCAACGCGCCGTCACCCATGAGCTGGCGCATTTGCGGCCCCCCTGCGGGAAAGTTCTTGCCCTCGCGCCATAGAGAAGGGTGCAAGCGATCCAGATACTCCCACAGCGGCGCGGTGACGGCCTCGAAATCCGCCTCGTCGACGGGTTCATAGAGTGCCTCGGACTGCTCGGTCAATGCCAGCAGCGCCTGCTTTAGAAAAGTCGTACCCAAAAAGGCCGGGGATTGGGGATAGGTGAAGCGACCTGGATGTGCCTTGGCCCAGTCGAGCAGTGCGGGCATGCTGCGCGGCGGCTCATCGACACGCGTGCTGTCGTAATAGAAGGTGACCTGCGCGCGGCCCCAGGGAGATTCATAGCCATTGACCGGTAGCGTGAAGTCCTCGCGCACCTCGGGATGCTGCTTGGGTGCGGTAAGTGAGAAGTTGGGCAGTTGTTTGGCCCAGGGACCATAGAGCAACTCATTGCCTTTCATTGCAGCGAAATTCTCGCCGTTGAGCCAGATCAAATCGACCGCGCCTTGAGCCTCGTTGCCGGCCGCTTTCTCTGCCACGACGCGGGTCACGGCCTCGGCGGTATCGCCTACTTTGACATGCTCCAGATCGATGCCGTAGCGCTGCTCGACCCGGTCGGCCACCCAATCGATATAGGCATTGGTACGCGGGTCACCGCCCCAAGCGTTCCAGTACACGGTCTGCCCCCGGGCAGCCTGGGTTACCGATTCCCAGTCGGACAACTCGTAGGCGTGACCCAGCGTCGGCAAGAGTGCCAGCGCCGCTATCAGCCAGCGTCGAATATCTCTCATGCGGTCCGTTTCTCCCTTCCATTTGTGCCTTATATGGCCTCGCCACTTGGTCGTCATGCGCTGGCGTTTCTTACATCGCACAGTCCTTACATCGTGCACTGACTAAGACGTCTGTCATTGGATCGCCTATTGTCGGTTTCGGCGACGGCTCGTTTCCTCACTCGCGAAAAATACGTGAAAGCCTGTAAGGATGTCTCCCCACTCCCGACACATAAACTAGAAATCAACAATATCCATCGGGAGCGGAGCAAATGGCCATACAATCGTCGCGGGCGCGTCGTTATTGGTTGGGGGGCAAGCGTGCCGATGAGCAGGATCGCTTCTTCCGCGAGGCACTCGAGGCACGCGGCTGGTGCGCCGGCGATGCCGAGGACTGGCAGGCCGGCTGGTACACCGGGACACCCGATAGAGTGCAATTCCGCAAGCTTTCGCCAACATGCAAGTTCAATCATCTGCCCGGCAACAATGCACTGACGCTGAAAAGTCGTCTGTACCAATCGCTGGCAGCGCTTCGCGAGCGAATGAGCGTACGTTTCGGTGCCAACTCTCCACAGGTCGCGCGGCTTGACTTTTTCCCCCGCTCCTACCTCATGCCCGATGATTATCATGCGTTGCAGGAGACGGCGTTGGCTGATCCTGAACAGCGCTGGATTCTCAAGCCCAGCAATGCCTCCAAGGGCAAGGGCATTCGCCTGCTCGACGATGTCGCCGAGGCGCCTCGCCAGGCTCACTGGCTGGTTCAGGAATACCTCGATGATCCGCATACCATTCGCGGCCATAAATATGTCTTGCGCCTGTATGTCCTGCTGGCGTCGCTCGATCCCTTACGCCTGTATGTTTTTCGCCAGGGATTCGCCAAGCTTGCCTCGGCGCCCTACGATCGCGACGATACCGCCAACCTGTTCAGTCAGCTGACTAACCCTGACATCAATACCCGTAATACGGATGCCGAGGTCCCCGTCGAGTTCATTGACCTGGAACGCTATCGTGCCTGGCTACGTGAGCAGGGGCATGACGACGACGCCTTGTTCGCGCGTCTTCACGACCAACTGACGCTGACGGTCATAGCGGCCCTGGATACCTTCCGGCAACGATGTGATGACGAAGGCGTCGATGCGCGCGGTGGTTATGAACTGCTGGGCATCGATTGCCTGATCGATGCCGATCTCAAGCCCTGGGTCCTGGAATGCAACCTGAGTCCGTCGCTCGGGGTCTGTGCGGGTCCCGAAAGTGGCGGGATACTCGAAGAGTCCATCAAGCGGCAACTGGTCGAGGACATGGTCTCACTGGTGGATCTCGATGGTCAGGAGGTTCCTGCGGCCAGCGATGCTTCTCCACGGGCACTGCTTGACGATACCCGACGTGAACTGGCCCGTGCCGGCGATTTCCTGCGTCTCTATCCGAGTGCCGACCCCGTCGATCACCTGGCGTTTTTTACCTGGCCGAGTCGTCTGGATTGGCACCTGGCAAAGGCGTTGACAGCATCTCCGCTGCCTGAGCCACGCCTGCAGCGCGGAGATGTCTGCGAACTGATCGACGACGACCGCCTGGCACTGTACGACACGCGCCGTGGTGATATGTGCCTGCTCAATGACAGCGCCGCCCTGATCTGGCTGCTGGCTAGCGAGGGTGAGACACCCAGCAGCATCGTCGAGCGATTGTTCGACGCCAGCCAGGCCGGACATGCGCCGCCCGATCGCGATGCGCTGGAAGGGCATGTCTGGCATTGCCTGGCCGACTGGTGCCGCCAGGGGTTTCTGCAGCAAGCACCGGTAAACGCAGATGAGTATCGACAAACATCTCGTCAGGCGCCCGATACAGCGGCACGGGATGCCTCACCGAGCGCGGCATCGACGCCGCTCGGCTTCTCCCTGGCCGAGCACACCTGGGCGTTGCATACCGATAGCGCCCCGGCTCTCGACCGCCTGGCGGGCGCTCTGACGCTACTGGATGCCGAGCAGGGCCGTACATTGCCCCGCTTGAGACTGATTGGCGAGTCCGGCGGCTACCGCATCATGCTTGACGACATCTTGTTGGCTTCTCATCTGGGGCTCGCCGAACTCGGTCCTTGCCTGGTCGACCGGCTCGCACGGCGGACGCTCGACGAGCAACAGCTGATGATCGACGCCGCGCTGCTGGTTCACCCAGAAGCGCCTGAGGAAGCCGTCTTGGTGGCCGTCGCCGACGATGCCTGGCTGACGCTGCGTGAGGAGGCCGAAGCCACCGGTTATAGCCTGGTACGGGGCCTGGCCTGGCAGCGTCAGGTGCCCGGGCAGGCCAGCGCGCTCGGATTGCCGCTGGCCTTGGAAGGAGGACGACTCGCGGCCACGCCGTCGCCGTCGCCGGCCACCCTGAGGATCGTCGGCGCGACGAAATACGATGACGACACGGCGCAGCCTGCACCACTGACACTTCTCGCGGCGTTGCTGCCGGCCTGTCGGCGTGCCGACCGTGCGCCTTCGCGTGGCGATGACGTCGCTGCCTTGCTCGATCTGCTTATCGAGCTACCGATGTTCTCGCTGTCCAGCGATATCCCGGGATGGGAAACAAAGCCCTTTGAAGATAACAGGCACAAAGCCTTGCCGATCGAGCAGTGAAACGATCGCCACTGTGAATTCATCGTCGGCGCACGTCGTCACTATCAGGAGAGCTTGCTCATGACAGACTCACCACGGAAATCCTCTCAGACCCTTACTCAGGCGTCCTGGGCGCATTGGCTGCTGCGCGCCGCCATGGCCAGCGTCTTCCTGTATACAGGGATCGACAAGTTCGCGGGCAGCGGCCTACAGGGCTTTGCCCAGATCATGAATCTGCCGTTGATCATCGCCCTGGCGGTCGCGCTGGGCGAGATTGCCACCGGTGCCCTGATCTTGCTCGGCGGCGTAATGGCCGAGCGACTTGGTGACGCCGCGACCCGCCTTGGCGGCCTGTTGGTGATGCCGATCCTGCTGGGCGCCATCTTCATGGAGCACTGGGGCCAGTGGCACTTCATGGCCACGCCGACCCATCCGCTCGGCGGCATGATGTTCCAGGTCACGTTGCTCCTGGTCGCCCTGTACCTGATGGCCAAGGGCAATAATACCTGACTCATGATGGCGCCCTAGCCCCCTAAGGAGATCTTGCTATGAACCAGAATTCGCGTCGCACCTTGCTCGACTCGCTCTCGCGGGGGATCGCCTACAGCGTTCCGGCGTTTGCCATCGTGGTCGGTGCTTCCGCTGCCTACGCCATCTACTCCGATGTGGCGACGCCTAGCGGTTATTACATGTTCGCCTCGGCCGAGGCTGGCGCGGAAGGTGAAGCCAGCCCGGAAGGTGAAGCCAGTCCGGAAGGTGAAGCCAGCCCGGAAGCCGAAGCCAGTCCAGAGGCCGGTTGATACCTTGTCGAGGCCTCTTCATCGGCGATGCATCGCATCGCCACCTACGCAAGAAAGGAGTGCAATCATGATGTCACATGAAAGCAAGCGTCATGGCCTGATGGGACGCCTGAGTCGTCAGGTGATCTACACGACCCCCATGCTGCTGCTGATGTCCGCGCCACTCGCCGCTCAGGCGGTTGCCGACACGACTGCTGATACCGGCGGTTACGCGACGGTGCAGAGCGATATGCCGCTGCTGGCGAATGCCGAAGGTGAAGCAGAAGGCGAGGGTGAAGCAGAAGGTGAAGCAGAAGGCGAGGGTGAAGCAGAAGGCGAAGGCGAAGGCAGCGCCTGACATCGCCGATTGCAGGGCGCGATCTCGCGCCCTGTTTTCAATTCTATCAGCACAGGAGTCCTTGCCATGGCTTCCACTACTGCGTCGAATGCCTTGCTCAGTGAGACCATCGACACCCTGTGGCAACTGGCGGATTTCGTGGCTGGCCTGCCGCCTGAGCAATACGCCGCGCCGCATGGTGTGGATGCGCGACACTCCGTGGGCAAGCATGTGCGGCATGTCCTTGATCACTACCAGGCCTTTTTGAATTGGGTAGAGACCACAACGGCGACTACGCTGGACTATGAATATCGCGAGCGTAATCCTGAGCTGGAACAGGACCCTGACAAAGCGCTGGTGCACATGCGACGGTTGATCGAGCGCCTGGAGCAAGTCGATGCCTTTGATACGTCCACGCGTCTGGTCCACCTGCGCTACCAAGCCGGTGATCAGGATTGGCCGTTGACCTCCAGCCTGGAGCGCGAGTTGACCTTTATGACCAGTCACGCGATTCACCACATGGCCATCATCGCGTTGCTTGCCGACAGCCAGGGTATCGAAACACCCCAGACCTTCGGTGTGCATCCCTCGACGCTGCGCCATTGGCAGCATACATCCCAACCGGTCCACGAGGTGCGATCATGAGAGACGATCATAAGGCAAGACATGACAGCGTAACGGCTCGCCTGGTGTTGGTCGCCATGCTGATGCTGATGACATCGGTCACATGGGCTGATGACCACTGGCCGCAAGATGGCTGGCGAGTGATTCCCACCCAGCAGAACTATACTACGCTGCTCGATCACCTCAAGAGTGCCGTAGAGGCTAACGACATGGGTGTCGTTACCGATGTCGGGCCTACCCAGGCAGCCGCCCAACGCGGTGTGGAGATTCCCGGTAACCGGGTGGTCGGCGTGTTTCGCAACGACTTTGCGGTCGATATATTGCGTTTGAGCGTACCGGCGATGATCGAGGCACCGATTCGCTTCTATATCACCGAAAACGAGGACGGCACTGCGACGCTGGCTTGGAAGCTCCCCAGCGTGATATTTGCGCCTTATATAGCGCGTATCGACGATCCTGGCCGGGCCGAGTCATTGGCAGGCATCGCCAACAAGCTGGATACGATCTTCGCCGATATCGCCGAACAGGCGACCGCGCCCACGTCCTGATTCCGTTGCCTATTGTCGTGTGCAGCTCGTTATTGGCAGGCAGTCATCACGCCAGGGCGAGTCTATGGGCGAGCTGCCGGTTGTCGTCGCCGACCCATTCGACAATGGCGCCCGAGAGATAATGCCGGGCCCGATCCTCGACGTGGGTAATCAAGCGGTCCTCGCTCAGGTCGGCGGACCAATCCTCGCCTTGCACGCTGGCGTCTTGCTGTTGACGGTGAAGTGTCAGCCACTTGGCGCACCAGGTGGTCGACCATAGCCACATGGCGCGCCGCGTGGCCACCAGGGCCTCGATGTCCATCGCGTCATCGCTGGTAGCGCGTGCCGCCCACCAGTGGCGATAGAAGTCCACTACGCTTGCGGTATCCAGCACGGCGTGACTCGCCGGGTCCCAGGTCGTGGACGTATACAGCGACGCGTGGGCTAGATCCAGTCCAGGGTGGCCGTAACGGCACTTCTCCAGGTCGACCAGTACCGCCTGCCCTTCGGGCGTGATAAGGAAATTGCCCGGATGCGCATCGAAGCTGATCAGACAGCGCTGGGCATCGATACGCTCGGCCAATTCACGATCATCGTGGAAGAGTGTCAGTTCGGTGTCGAGCCGCCGCCTTGTTGCCTCATCAATCGGCGCGTCATCAAGATAGGCGGCCTGGGCCAGCACCTCGTCGCGCATAGCCGTCCAAGGCGAACGCGGGCTGGCCAAGGGGGGACGCGCATCGACCGGGGGCACAGTGACCTCATGAAGATGTGCCAGCGCCTTGCCGATCGCTGGCAAATCATCCGGCAATTGCGCCGATCGCCCCTCTATCGCACTGACCAGCAAGCCGCCTCGGGGAAAGTCGGCACTGATCGGCAGGATACCGTGAAGGTCCGGGGTATGGCCGCTTTGTGCGGCGCGTCGAAAGCAGTTCGCTTGATAGTCTAGATTGGTTTCCGGATCGAGCTGCATCTGGCTCTGCTTGGGAAGTCTTGCTATCCAATCGGGTCCCGTGTCGCGGGAGATCCATACATGATCATGCGCCAGGCCGGTGTCCGGAAGCGCAGTTAGATGAACGACATCGTCGTTGATGTCGGTCAAAGCCCTGTGCAATCGAGACAGGCGTTCGATGGAGAACAAGGATGAGGGCGTAAAATCGACCACGAAACACTCCTGGGAGGTGATTGAGCTACTGCTGCTATTCGACATGGATATGCGACATAGAGCCAAAATGGTTGATACATCCTATGAGTCGCAGAAATGGTTAATACCTTTCTGGTTTCTTGCAGTATCCATGCCGCGCCATGCTCGAAAGCGACTGTAACGATGAGCCGGCGTTGCCGCTAGCATGGCTTGCGACTGGCGAGTACACGCTGACGATGTCACGCTGATGAGTATTCATCCATCAGCTGACAAAACGGACAATCGACATGCCGCATTCCGAGCGCAGCATGGTACGGCCGGCGCGCAAGCGTCGCCTCGGCGTGGTGCTAAGTGTGCTCGCGGTGCTGGTACTGCTCTTTCTGGTCGCTTGGTTGTGGGCGTTGCCGGCATATATCGACAAGCGCCTCACCCAGATGCTGGCCGAGCGTAGCGGTCGCCAGGTGACCATCGAGGACGTCACCCTTACTCCGTGGCGCCACCAGGTGACCCTCGACGGGGTGAGTATTGCAGGTCAGGCCGACACGCCGGTTTTCTCGAGCGAGCGGGTGGTGGCAACCCTCGACTGGCACTCGCTGTTCGCATCGGGCTGGCGCTTCGAGCGGATCGATCTAAACGCGCCGCGGCTGCAACTGATCTGGCGCTCGAGCGGTGAATGGAACCTGGTTCAACTGTTCGGCGGTGATGGCGGCAGCGGTGGTGAGACGATGCCGCTGCGCATCGACCAACTCAACGCTAGCGACGCCCGGCTCGACTGGATCAACCGACGCCCCGACGAGCCGCTGACGCTGAGTCTGGAAGACCTCGATCTCAAGCTCCACGGCTATGACAACACTTCCCAGAGCCCCTTCGACTTGAGCGGCCAGGCGGACTGGAACGGCGGCACCCTGAAGGGCAATGGCGAAATGGGCTTTTCGCCGTGGACGGTGGATGTCGATCTCGACGCGAATCAGGTACCACTGACCACGCTGTCGGGCTATCTGGCGTACATTGTTCGCGCCGAGCCCACGGCGGGGTCGCTGGGCGCGCAGATTCGCGTACGGGCGGGGCAGGCCAGTGAAGATGAAGGCGGGATGCGCGTCAACGGTCAGGGTGCGATCGAAGGGCTCGAGATGCGTGACCCTGAGAAGGACCAGTCCATTGCCCGTGCCGAACGCTTCGCCGTGGAGGGGCTGACGTTTGCCAGCGCGCAGCCTGAACTAAGTGCCGAGCGGGTGTCGCTTGTGGCACCCTGGCTCGATGTGATGATCGATGAACAACTCGGTACCAATCTCACCGCCTGGCGCCCGCCGTCATCGAGCGGTGATTCTGATGAGGGTGGTTCTGAAGATAGTGGTTCCGAAGATGGTGGATCCGAAGACGGAGGCATGCACTACGCACTCGATACCCTGACCATCGAGCGTGGTGAGGTGGCCTTCAGCGATCGTCACCTGCCGCGCCCGTTCGAGCTCGAGTTCTCGGCGCTGAATGGCGAGTGGCGACAGCTCAATTCGGACCAGACGGGCGATGGTGAGTTATCGCTCGAGGGGCAGGTGGCCGATGGCTCTCCGCTGCGCATCGAGGGCGATTTCGATCCGCTCGGCGACGCTCTGAACGGTAACCTGAACTTGCACTTCGAGCGCCTCGATCTCGAGACCTTAGATCCTTATCTGCGCGAGTTCGGTGGCTATGCTGTCGAGCGTGGCCAGGCGACGCTGGATCTCGACTATCGGCTCGAGCAGGGCAGTCTAGAGTCTCAGAATCATCTCGTCCTGCAGCGGCTAAAGCTTGGCGAAGAGGTCGATGCCTCGGCCACCGATCTGCCGCTCAAGATGCTGGTCGGTGTCCTGAGGAGCGATGGCGGCACCATTGAGCTCGACATTCCCATGAGCTTACCGCTTGATGACCCTGGATCGGTGGACTTTGGCAGTGTTGTCGGTCAGGCGATCCGCGAGGCGCTCGAGAACCTAGTGTCATCGCCACTGGAAACCCTCTCCGAAGTGGTCAATAACGGTGGTGTCAATCACCTGGACGATGCCGAGTCGGCCGCCGATGGCGAGAGCAACGAGAGCGGTGAAGATGGCGAGAGTGGCGACGGCTTGGAGATCTACGAACGTGCCCGCACCCGCCAGTGAGCGCATTGAGGCCTTGATTCGTAATGGCCCCAAGGCTTCATGAGCACTCAGTGCGCGGGGTAGCGCTTCAGCGGATCCTGCCGGAAGTAGCGTCCCAGCAGTGCGTAAAGCTCGGGGTAGGCGTCGTCAAGGACGTCGGGGGCGGTGAAGAATGCTTCGCAGCAGACTGCGAAGCATTCGCCGGGATGCGTGGCGGCGTAGTCGTCGATGGGTGTGGCCTCGCCGCGTTCGAGATGCGCCTGGAGGTCGTTCCATACATCCGTGAATACACGGTGCCAGTCGCGCGGGTCGATATCGCGCGGCAGGGGCGGAAAGCCGTCGGCGTCCAGCGAGTTGCCCATGTCCAGCTTATGGGCGAATTCGTGAATGACGACATTGAAGCCGCCCCAGCCGCCACTTTCCTGAATATCCGACAGGGCGAGGACGATGGGGCCCTGGTGCCAGGTTTCGCCGACGCGCTCGTCTTCATATTCGTGGACCACGCCAGCCTCGTCCATCTCCTCGACCTTGCGGCGGAAGGCCTCCGGCAGCACGAGAATCTCATGAACGTTGGTGAAGGCCTCGCGCGCGTCGCTCTCCGACCAGTAGAGCGTCATCAGGCAGGCTTGGGCGACCAGCGCCAGGCGCGCGGGCAAGTCGAACAATTCATCGTCGAAGAGCGAAAGCCGCTTGCGGCGTAGGAATCCCCAGGCGCGCTCTCCGAGGCGTCGGGCGTCGTCCTCGGGGAGCGCCATCAATAACGGCACTCGAGCCCGGCCTTCGTCCCAGGCTTCGGCGGGGAAGGGATGGCGCTCGCCGCGCCAGGCATTCCACCATTTCATGGTTGGGCTCCTCGCCGTCTTCCGCTAGCGCGTCGATCAGGTATCTTCCTGGCGCGAGCCGGATGGCCGGCCCCCCGACTTCCACGACCAGTCGCGCCAGCGCAGGTCGAAAAGGTCCTGGCGGCGGTCCTTCAAGTTGGTCACCGACCCCTCGTTGCGCACCACCGTGAGACGCGTCAGGTCGAGATCCGAGAACATGATCATCTCAGTATTGGGGGTGGTTTCGGCCAGCACCGCATCGTGGGGGAAGGCGAAGTCCGAGGGTGAGAACACCGAGGACTGCGCGTACTGGATCTCCATATTCTCGATCGACGGCACGTTGCCGACGCTGCCGCACAATACCACGTAGCATTCGTTTTCAATGGCGCGTGCCTGAGAGCAGTGACGCACGCGCAGATAGCCGTTCTTGGTGTCGGTCCAGAACGGCACGAAGAGGATATCCATGCTCTGATCGGCGAGTAGCCGCGAAAGCTCCGGAAACTCGACGTCGTAGCAAATCAGGATGCCGATTCGACCGGCATCGGTGTCGAAGACACGCAAGTCGTCGCCGCCCTCGATGATCCAGTCGCGGCGCTCCTGAGGGGTGATGTGCAGCTTGGCCTGCGCCTCGATGTCGCCGTCGCGGTGGAAGAGGTAAGAGATGTTGTAGAGATGCCCGTCGTCGTGTTCTTCGATCATCGAACCGGCGATGATGTTGATGTTGTAGGACACCGCCATGCGCGACAGTTCGGTCTTGAAGTGCTCAGTGAAGCCGGCCAGGAAGCGGATGGCCGCGATTTGATCCTGCTGGGCGGCACGATCCTGCAGGCCCATCAGCGGTGCGTTGAAGAGCTCCGGGAAGATCGCGAAGTCGCTCTGGTAGTCCGACAGCGCGTCGATGAAGTACTCGGCCTGTTGCAGCACCGCTTCCACCGAGGAGAACTCGCGCATTTGCCATTGCACCGCGCCCACTCGCACCTGGGTCTTGCGGGTATCGAGCACCGATTCGGCGGGCTCGAAGAGAATGTTGTTCCACTCCAGCAGGGTCGCGTAGCCCTGGGATTTCTCGTCCTCCGGCAGATACTTTCGCAATAGCCGTTTGACCTGGAAGTCGTTGGCCAGTTGGAAGGACAGAATAGGATCGTGAATCTCCTTGCGCGAGACATGATCCAGATACTCGGCCGGTGACATTTCGCTGGCGTACTGGTGATAGTTGGGAATTCTTCCGCCGGCAAGAATGGCTCGCATATTCAGTGACTTGCACAGATCCTTTCGGGCTTCGTAGAGACGCCTGCCGAGCCGGTAGCCGCGATAAGCCGGATCGATCAGCACATCCAGGCCATACATGGCGTCGCCCTCGGGGGCGTTGAGAATGATCTCCCGCTGATCCATCAGATCGTCATAGCGATGCGGGTTGGAAAACTCCTCGTAGTCGACGCGAGCGGTCAAGGCCATGCCAACCAGGGTCTCGTCGTCCTCGATGACGATCTGACCGTCGGGGAATTCGCTGATCAAGCGTTCGATGGTGCGCTGCGGCCAGGCGCCACCGATATCGTGATAGATCCGATCCATCAGCGTCTTGAGCTGCGGGTAGTCCTCGGGCGTCAGATTGCGAAGATTCAGGTGAAGGTCTTCGAGGGACATGTGGGTGTCCTGCGTTGCGAATACGAAAGTGGCCGCTAGTGTATCACGCAAGGGGCGTGGCTCATGAGGCAACGGTTTGGCAGTGGAACGCCTTTTCCTGCCAAAAAGCCCTGCGCGTGGCAGGGCTTGTCAGGTGACGAGAGAACTATCGGTGCCGTGCTATGAGGATTGGAAGTTCTGCTGCGTGTCGACGTCGCCTTGTGCTTCGGTCTTGGGTTGGGTTCTCCAGATGGCGATGTTGGCGTAGCCATAGAATATCGAGATCGCAATAACCAGCATGTGGTACCAGAGGAAGGGCAGGTAGGACATGGTCGAGACGCCGAGAGTAGTGGCCATGAACACACCGCCGTCGGTCCAGGGCACCATTGGAGTCGTGATGGTGCCGCCCGCTTCGGCATTGCGCGAAAGCACCCGCCGGTCAACGCCTTGGTCGTCGTAATTTTTCCCGGTGATGGTGCTGGCGGTGATCAGCGAAACGTAGGCTGCGCCACCGAAGAAGTTACCGAAGAACCCGCTTAGCATGGTCGAGACCGTCAAACGGCCTGGATTATTGGCCCAGCGCAAAAAGCCATTGCTGATCGTCTTGAGGATACCCACGTGGCTCATTAAGCCGCCGAGGCCCAAGGCGAATAGGATCAACGCCACGACACTGAGCATGGACTCGATGCCGCCACGGTTGAGCAGCGTGTTTAGAAACTCCACGTCGGACTGCATGTCGTTGCCCACATAGGCGATGCGAATGGCATCGATGGGGCCGATACCCTGGGCCCACCAGGCGCAGATACTGCCCAGGACGGCGCCGAAGGTGATGACTGGAATGGCCGGGTAGCGACGGGTCAGCAGCCCGATCACGATCACTGCCGGCAGCAGTAGCCATGGGCTGATGGTGAAATTGGTTTCTAGTGCTTGCATAGCGACAGTGGCGCGCGAGGTGTCCACATCGCCGCTGATATAAAAGAAGCCGACGACTAGAAACAGAATCGATGCGATCGGAATGGCGAGTGCGCTGACCGTCATCATGGAACGGATGTGGTCGATCAGGTTGACCTTGCACAGCGAGGCAGTCATCACCGTGGTGTCGGACAGCGGCGACATCTTGTCGCCGACGTAAGCGCCGGAGATGACGGCGCCGGCCACCAGCGGGAGCGGAATGCCGAAGCTATGTCCGATGCCCATCATGGCGACGCCAGCGGTACCCGCAGTACCGAAAGAGGTACCGGTGGATAGCGAAGTCAGGGCGCAGATCACGAAGGCGGCGAACAGAAATATCTGCGGGTTCATCACCGTCAGCCCGTAATAGATGATGCTGGGTACGATGCCCCCGGCGATCCAAGTGCCGATCAGGGCGCCGACGGTGGTGAGAACCAGCACTGCTTCCATGCCGTTGTGAATCCCGTCGATGAGGCCTTCCTGCATGTCGGCATAGGACATCTTGAGCTTCAGACCAAGTGCCATGACCAGAAACCAGGAGGCGAACAGCGCAAGCTGAATGGGTAGGCCGAGCACGTTGATGCTGAGGAACATGATGGCGATAAAGCCCACCATGACGGCCAGCACTTCGGCCATGCTGGGTAGCCTTGCAGGGGAATTGGATGAGGACATGATATCTCCTTTGGTCTTGTTGTCTGAATTGAAGGGAGTGCGTTTAGAAGCGATCGAGCCGATAGGGTGTCAACTCGGGAAGTGCTTGGTCGGTCGCAGGGGGAGTGCGTCGAGATGCGCCGGCCTCCGTCGATCCTTGCATTGCCAGCCCGGCGATCAGCTCTGCTGTCACTGCGGCCTGGGTAAGCCCCAGGTGGTGATGCCCGAAAGCCAGCAGTACTCTGCCATCTTTCGCGCTATCGATGACGGGTAACGAATCAGGCAATGAAGGGCGAAAGCCCATCCAGGGAGTTGCCTCGGAGGCATCGAGTGGCGTCTTGAAAAGGCCCTGGGTCAAGCGGTGCAATCGCCGTGCCCTTTCCATGTTGGGCGGTCGCTCGAGACCCGCGAATTCGACGGTGCCCGCCAAGCGCAAGCCATCCGACATCGGCGTCATGATGAAACGACGCTCCAGTGACGTGACCGCCAGGGGGAGACGCGACTGCTCTCCGGGCAGCATCAGGTGATAACCGCGCTCGGTATCCAGTGGCACTCGGGTGCCGGTTAGTCGGGCTGTTAGCGGTGCCGAGTGGGCGCCGCAGGCTACCAGCACCTGGCGGCCATGCAGCTTCCCCGAGGCGGCCGTCTCGAGTGTGACGCCATCACTGTGGACGCGCCCGGAGATGACTTCGTCTTGACTGAACGTGACGCCCTCCGACTTGGCCGCTGTCACCAAGCGTTGCATGACCGAAAGCGGGTCGACGACGTGGCCGGTCGCAGGAAAGAACAGGCCGCCGCGAACCGATTCGGAAAGTTGTGGCGCCACGTCGCGGATGGCGTTTCCCGACCAGGATTCGATCGGCACGCCCTGCGTTGCCATGCTGGACTGCAGTGCTTGCAGGTTGGCCAATGAGCTTTCCTGCTCGTAGACCATGAAAGAGCCGTCTTCCTTCAGTAGATGGTTGCCATCGACCGATTCAAGCAGTCGGCGCCAGGCACTTAGGCTTACCTCGTTGAGCGCGCGGATGCCGCTCACGCTGTTCTGGTAGGGCGCTTGGCGTAGATTCAGCAACAATCGAGTGAACCAGGGCAGTGCCTTGGGAATGTGGCGCCAGTCCAGGCGCAGCGGTCCCATGGGGTCCATCAGCATGCGCGGGAGGCGTTTGAGAATCGATGTGTCGGCGATGGGAAAGACTTGCTCGGTGGCCATGTGTCCCGCATTGCCAAAGGAAGCCCCCATGCCTGGCGCCTGCTTGTCTACCACCAGCACTCGCAAGCCTTGCCGACTCAGCGCGAGAGCACTTGCAATACCGACCACGCCGGCGCCGATGACGATGATGTCGGCATGGTTGGCTTCGTCTTGGGAGGTCGAGTCATATGAGCCCATCGAGGTTCCTCAACTGACAGATCATTTTGTATTTGTCGATTGTATAAAATATAAGATATGTCGTTGTCAGCTTCAATACGGAATTCGAACAAAGTCGTGACGTATCGCGTGAATGACGCACCGGCGGCGGACGACTGCGGGACATGGGGGCGGTTAGGGCTTGCCGTGATGCCTTGGGCGGGTACTTCGGACGAGTGAAAGGGAAAATGTAACGATGCGCCGGAGCCAGACCGGGTGATGGTTGAAGGTACGACGCTTGGTGCTCGAGTCGTATGGAGAGAAACGCGAGCGCTTGATGGGCGAGAGCCGGTTTATGATGTGCGGGTCATGATGTTTCGGATTGCTTGGCGCGCTCTTCCAGAAGCGCGACGATGCCTTCGCAGGCTTCCTGGATATGCGTCTTCAACAATTCACAGGCCTTGTCGGCATCGCCCTGACGGGCTAGTTCAAGCAGTCCGTGATGCTCCTGCTCGGCTTTTTCGATTTCCTGAGTATAGACCAGTTGCATGCGGATATAGCGATCGGACTTGGTGTTCAACTGGCTGATCAGGGAGAGGGTTTCAGGTAGCTCGGCCGGGGCATACAGCGCCTGGTGGAAGGCGAAGTTGTACTCGCTCCAGTTATCTATGTCGCCGCCGGAATTCAGCGCCTGATCGTACTTGCGGAGGATGTCTCCGGCCTTTTTCAGGTCTGCTTCGGTGAGCCCGTTGATAGCATGGCGCAGTACATAGGTCTCGAGCAGTACGCGCAGGTCGAACAGTTCGCGAATCTTGGCCACGGAAAGCTCGGTGGTGAAGGCCCCCCGGTGGGCATGAAACTCGACCAGACCTTCGGATTCCAGGGTCAGCAGGGCTTCGCGGACAGGAATACGACTGACGTCATAGTCCCTGGCCAGGGCATCCTGACGAAGCTGGGTGCCGCCCTTGAATTCCCCGCCCAGTATGCGCCCGCGCAGATCGTCCGCGACGAATTGCGCACGTGTCTTGTAAGTCGCCATGGCCGGCCCCTGTCGAAGGTTGGAATTCGCACACTGTATACAAACTGCAATGAATGTCCAAGATGAAGACATGGGGGCGTGGCGACCAAGCCGTGCAATGCGATAGCACTCGGTTTGATACGCTGGGAAGGGCAGCCAGGAGGCCGATCGATGCAGGCCTCCCGGCATGGCAGTGAAGCGGCACTCACGACGTCGAGGTATCAGGTGCCGCCCAGGCGCTCTCAAGGGCGGCAGACCATTGCGCGTACCAGGTACGGAAAAGCGCGTATTGCGTTTCGATATAGCGTCGCTGGGCGTCGCTCAGTACATCGCTCTCGTTGAAGTGCAGCGCGTACTCGCTGTCGCCGTTTAGCACCATCAGGTGCTTGTAATAGAGAACCAGATCGGCACCTTCATCGAAGGAGGACAGTACGCCGAGCGCTTCTTCGAGCTCCTTGGCCAAGCGGCGAGCGGTGACGTTGCCCTTGGCCGCTTTCTTGCTGAGTGCGACGAGGTGCAGCACTTCGCGGGGCAGGGCATTGCCGATACCGGTGATGGCACCGGTAGCGCCGCAGTTGACGAAGCCATGATAGACGGTGGTGTCGACACCGACCATCAGCGTGACGTCATCGTCCTGTGAGGTGATGTGCTCTGCCGCATAACGTAAGTCATCGGCGCCGCCGAACTCTTTGAAGCCGATCAGATTCGCGTGTTTGGCGCGGAGCTCGAAGAACAGGTCGGCACGGGTGGCGAATCCGTAATGAGGACTGTTGTAGATCACCGCCGGCAGGTTGGGTGCGGCGTCGAGAATGGCCGAGAAGTGAGCCTTCTGAGCAGTGGTGGAAGTGCCGCGGGACAGCACGCGGGGAATGACCATCAGCCCATGAGCACCGACCTCGGCCGCATGAGCGGCGTGGGAAACGGCTTCCTTGGAGTTGACTGCACCGGTACCGACGATGGTTGGAATGCCGGCCTCGACCAGCCGTGTGACGCCTTCCTGACGCTGCGCTTCGCTCAGCAGCGGCCAGTCGCCCATGGAGCCGCAGTACACCACGCCGCTCATTCCCAGCTCGATCAGTTCACGACCCTTGGCGACCAGGGCGTCGAAATCCGGTTGGCGTTCGGTGGTGCAGGGTGTCATCAGTGCGGGAATGCAACCGGTAAAGATGGCATCGTTCATCGTTGTTCCTCAAGGGTTGGTCTATTGCATGCAAGTGGTTCATCACGGCGGCATCACCGCGATGCCCGGCGCTGAATCGTCGAGATAAGATGTATCACTGACGCGTGATCCCCCAGGCGAACGGGTCCTGTTCGTCGATCAGCAAGGTGGCGTCGGCGCTGAGATAGGCGCGTCCCTTGATCGAAGGACGAATGCGCTCGCCCTCACATTCGTAGGAGGCCTCGAACTGGCCGCCGCAGATGCTCGCCTGGACCCAGGTCTGCCCCGGCGCCAACTTGCCGTCGGCGGCAAGGCAGGCGAGTTTGGCGCTGGTGCCGGTGCCGCAGGGCGAGCGATCGTAGGCCTTTCCGGGACACAGTACGAAGTTGCGGCTGTCGGCATTGCGGTCGTCGCAGAAGAGTTCGATGTGATCGATGACGCCGCCGTTTTCCCCGGTGATCGACTGTGCGTCCAGAGCTTGTCGAATGGCCCAGGTGTAGTCGGTAAGAGCCTTTACGTTGTCGAGTTCGATGGTCATGCCGTGATCGCTGACCAGGAAGAACCAGTTGCCGCCCCAGGCAATGTCGCCGTGTACGACGCCGTACCCCGGCACCTCGACAGGAACTTGACGACGATGACGGTAGGACAGGACATTGCGAACGGTCACGGCGCCGTCGTCGTGAAGTGTGGCGTTGATGGGGCCCGCCGGGGTATCGATCTTGTGGTAGCCCGGCTTCATGCGTTCCAAGTGGTGTAGCGACGCCACCAGCCCGATGGTGCCGTGGCCGCACATGCCGAGATAACCGCTGTTATTGAAGAAGATGACCCCGCAACTGGCATCGCTGGACTCGGGCTCGCAGTACAGCGCGCCGACCAGCACGTCGTGTCCGCGTGGCTCCAGCATTATGGCTCGGCGCCATGCATCGTGATTGTCGCGAAAGTCGTCGCATTTCTCGGCGATGGTACTACCGGAAAGTGTGGGGATGCCCTCCATGACCAACCGTGTCGGTTCACCTGAGGTGTGGGAATCGATGACGTGCACGCATTTCATAAGCCACCTTCGCTCGATCTTATTAGTTTTTATATTTTATACAATCTTCAAGTGATTTTGTGAAGTCATGTCCGTAGACAATCATCCAAGATGGTCATGTGATGAGGCACATGCCGGGGATCGTGCATGCATGCGTGAGCCGGCGCCACGCCGATGAGGAAAAGCATCGGTGGGCCGGCGACGGCGGGAAGGACGGGGCCAGTAAGAGAAAATGACATTCTGGACTGCGCCGTGGCCGATGCCGTGAGCGAGTCCCGGGGTGTTACTGCACTGCGAGTGGTTAACCTGGCCGGTGCATCTTGAAGTTCTGCTCGGCACTGATCTCGAAGTAATCGGCCGGGCCGCCGCCGCGCAGGATGGGACGCGCCTCGGCGGTCTGATAGACGCCGTCATGTAGCAGTGACTGGTCGATGTGCACACCGACAACCTCGCCCAGCACCAGCCAGGTTTCGAGCGACTCGCCAGCGGCGGAGTGGAGCTGAATCAGCTGACTCAGCCGACACTCGAAGGCGACGCGCGCTTCGGCGACGTGCGGTACGTCAACGACCTGGGAAGTGCGCGGCGTGAGGCCGGCCAACGCGAATTCATCCACCTCGGGCGCGACGGCCGCGCAGCTTGCATTCATCTGTTCGGCGAGCGGGCGGGTCGCCAAGTGCCAGCAAAACTCGCCTGTGGCAGCGATGTTACGCACGCTGTCCTTGTAGCCGATGCTGGAGAACCCGACGATCGGCGGCGTGTAATTGAAGGCGTTAAAGAAGCTGTAAGGTGCCAGGTTCAGGTGGCCGTCGCGATCCTGGGAGGAAACCCAGCCGATCGGGCGTGGCCCGACGATGGCGTTGAACGGGTCGTGGGGCAAGCCGTGGCCCTGGTGCGGCTCGTAGAAGTGGAATCCATCACGCATGGTGCTTCCCTATGTCGTTTCCTGAATGAATGCGTGGATGGTAGCCAGAGACGCGTGTCAGTGATAGAGCAGGGGCAGGATGGGAAGATGAAAAGATGGAAGTAAAAGTCAGGCGTATTTATCCGCACTGCTTGTC
>NZ_JAKGAM010000010.1 GCF_023061285.1 Chromohalobacter nigrandesensis | reverse complement strand
TTTCAAAATCACGGCGCGGGGGCGTTTGCGTTGCAGTGGTTAGTGCGAGGCGTCAGTCACTGGATTGCGCGCGCGGCAGGACGTTGAGGGCCCTGAGCAGGTTGAGCGCTTCACCGAGTTGGTAGTCGCTTTCGGCGAGTGAGGCTTCGCGCTCGGAGCGTTCAGTGTCGCCGTTGATGTTGCGCAGGTGGTTCTCGAGGTCGGCTTCGCGGATGTTGATGCCGCTGCCTTCGGCGACTTCGAGACGGCCACGCACCACGTCGACATCCGGTTCGATGCCTTGGGCCTGGATCGAGCGGCCATCCGGTGTGTAGTAGAGCGCGGTGGTCAGTTTCAGGCCGTCGCCGTTGTTGAGCGGCAGTACCTGTTGGACGGAGCCCTTGCCGAAGCTCTCGGTGCCCATCAGCACGGCGCGTTGCTGATCCTGCAGGGCGCCGGCAACGATCTCTGCCGCTGAGGCGCTGCCGCCGTTGATCAGTACCACCATCGGCACGTCCGGGGCGCTGGTCTGGGTGGAGGCAGAGAAACGCATGTCGCTGTCCGGCAGGCGGCCTTCGGTGTAGACGATCAGGCCGCTGTCGAGGAACAGGTCGGCGACGTCGACGGCGCTGTCGAGCACACCGCCGGGATTGTTGCGCAGGTCGAGGACCAGCCCTTTGAGCTCGCCTTCGTCACGCATCTCGTCGATGGCGTCGCGGGCCTGCTCGCCGGTACGGTTCTGGAACTGGCTGATGCGCAGGTAGCCATAGCCCGGTGCCAGCAGCTCGTGCTTGACGCTTTCGGTCTGGATGGTCTCGCGGGTCAGGGTGACATCGCGAGGGGCGTCTTCGCCCTCGCGCATGATGGTCAGGCGAATCTCCTCGCCTTCGTCGCCGCGCATCATGTCCACGGCTTCTTGCAGCGACAGGCTTTCGGTGGGTGTGTCGTCGATGCGCAGGATACGGTCCTGGGCCTGAAGGTCGGCGCGGGCGGCCGGGGTGTCGTCGATGGGGGCGATGATCGTCAACTGGCCGTCCTGCATGCCGACTTCGATGCCGACACCGCTGAATTCGCCCTCAGTGTTCTCGCGCAGGGCCTCGAAGGCGTCCTTGTCGAGATAGGCGGAGTGTGGATCGAGCTCGCCTAGCATGCCGCGAATGGCGTTGCGCATCAGGGTGGTATCGTCGACTTCGTCGACATAGGTGCGCTTGATGCGCTCGAAGACCTCGGCGAAGGTCTGCACGTCTTCCACGGGCAGGGCATCATTGTCGGCCTGAGCCTGGGTGCTTGGCTGAGCGCTTTGCTGGGCGTGCGCCGGCAGCGACAGGGTTAGCGCACCGATCACCAGGGCCATGCCCATTGCTAGAAAGTGGCGAACGATGAGACGTGGGGAACGGGGTTGGCTTGCGGTCATGCTGTCTCCACAACGCGGCGGAACGGGCTCATGTCAGTCGCGCCGGAAGGGGCGACCAGGTGGCGAGGCGCAGGCGAACCCACGCGCGCCGAGGCCCAGCATAGCCTTTATGGGTCGGCGCAATCCAGCGTGGCGCACGTTCAGCGCCGGGTGATCCAGTCGCTGGGGTCGATGGGGTCGCCGTTTTTGCGGACCTCGAAATACAGCGCCGGGCTGTCGCGGCCGCCGCTGTCGCCGACGGCGGCAAGGGTATCGCCGCGCGTGACCTGGGCGCCGACTTCGACATCGAAGCGTTGCAGGTGGGCGTAAAGCGTCATGACGTTGTCGCCGTGATCGACGATCAACAGATTGCCGAAGCCGCGCATCCAGTTGGCGAATACCACGCGGCCGGCATGCACGGCGGTGACCGGTGTGCCCGCTGCGGCGCCGATGAGCATGCCGTTGCGGTCGACCCCTTCGCCGTTGCCGTAGGTGGCGAGCATGTCGCCCTGCACGGGCCAGGGTAGATCGCCCCGGGTCTCTTCGATATCCGTGGAGGGCGGCGCTTCTTCGAGACGATCGAGCTTGGCCTGCATCTGCTCGAGCAGTTGCTGAGCGTCCTCGCGGTCATCATTGAGCGCGGCCAGCTTGGCTTGCTGAGAGGTGTAGCGCTCTTTGTACTTCGAGAGGATGGCTTCGCGCTCGCTGCGCTGATCGCTGAGCGTCTCACGGCGTTCGCTCAGCTCGCTGGCGAGGTCGTCCAGGCGCTCTTGATGCGACTGCAGCGCGCTTTGCGTTTCGTCGAGCTGGTCCTCGAGCTTGGCTAGAGCGTCGAGACGCTGCTCACGCGCCTGGTTGAGATGATTGAGATACTGCTGAAGGCGGTCCAGCCGCGCGGGGTCGGTCTGGTTGAGCAACAGCTTGAGCTGCGGCGTGGGGCCGAGCCGGTATAGTGCGTTGAGCTGCTTGGCCAGGGCGGCGCGTTGCTGGCGGCGCTCTTCCTCGAGGGTCTGGCGCTGCTGTTTGAGCTCGGCGACTTCCTGATCGAGTTGATCCTGCTCGCGCTGCAGGCCGGTCAGCCGCTGTTGGGTGTCGGCCAGCTCGGTTTCCACCTCGCGCAATGCGTCCTGCGCGCTATCGCGTTCGTCACGAGTGCCCTCGAGGCGTGACTCGGCGTTCTCGATATCGCTCCCCAAAGCTTCGAGCTGACGCTTGACCTCCTCAGGTGAGTTCTGCGCCCAGGCGTCGGACGTGCCCAGCGACAGCCACGCACACGAGAACGCCATGGCGCAGGCCATGGCGATTCGCTTGCTGGACGTCGGCGCGCTCATGCGCCGACGCCGCAATACACGTACACCTATCAGGGGGTATCCACCAGCACGCGACCGGTCATTTCTTCGGGGATCGGCTCGTGCATCATGGACAGCAGGGTCGGCGCCAGGTCGCACAGGCTGCCGTCGTCCGCCAGGGTGGCGCCGGCGCGCGGCGTGACGTAGACCAGCGGCACTTGGAAGGTCGTGTGCGCCGTCTGCGGATTGCCCGTCTCAGGATGCACCATCTGCTCGGCATTGCCGTGGTCGGCGGTGACCAGGCATTCGCCACCGGCGCGCTCTATGGCCTCGATCACCCGGCCCAGGCAGACATCCACCGCCTCGATAGCCTTGACGGCGGCATCGAAGTCACCGCTATGGCCGACCATGTCGCCATTGGCGTAGTTGCACACCACCAGATCGAACGTACCCGCGTCGATGGCCGCGACCAGCTTGTCGGTGAGCTCATAAGCGCTCATTTCCGGCTTCTCGTCGTAGGTCTTGACGTCCTGCGGCGAGGGGATCAGCTCACGGGTCTCGCCGTCGAACTCGTCCTCGCGACCGCCGGAGAAGAAGAAGGTGACGTGGGCGTATTTCTCGGTCTCGGCGATGCGTAGCTGCTTCAAGCCGCGCTTGGCGACGGTCTCGCCCAGGGTGTTGACTAGGTCGGTGGGTGGAAAGGCCACCGGCGCTGGAATGTTCGCGGCGTACTCGGTGAGCATCACCAGCCCTTCGTGGGCCAGCTTGGGCCGTGCCTGGCGAGTAAAGCCGCTGAAGTCGTCCTCGGCGAAGGCGCGCGAAAGCTCGCGAGCGCGGTCGGCGCGGAAGTTGAGGAACAGCGCGGCGTCGCCGTCGGCCATGCGTACCGGCTCGCCGTGCGGGCGAATGCTGGTGGCGGCGACGAATTCGTCGCTTTCGTCACGCTCGTAGGCGGCGTCCAGCCCGGCTTCGGCGCTGGTGGCGACCTGCGAGCCCTCACCCTCGACGATGACGCGATAGGCTTGCTCGACACGGTCCCAGCGGTTGTCGCGGTCCATGGCGTAGTAACGGCCGACGATCGAAGCGACGTAGGCGTTGTCGGCGCCGAATAGCTCGGCGAGGCGTGCATTGGCACGTTCCAGCGAGGGACGTGCGCTCTTGGGCGCGGTGTCGCGGCCGTCGAGGAAGGCGTGCAGATAGACGTGCTTGGCGCCGCGTTCGGCGGCCAATGCGGCCACGGCGAGGATGTGATCCTCGTGGCTGTGCACGCCACCGGGCGAGAGCAGGCCGAGCAGATGCACGGCGCGGCCGGCGGTCACGGCGGCGTCGATGGGCGCCGTCAGCGCGGTGTTGGTGGCCAGCTCGCCGTCTTCGATGGCTTTGGTGATACGCGTGAAGTCTTGGTAGACGATACGCCCGGCGCCGAGGTTCATGTGGCCGACTTCGGAATTGCCCATCTGGCCGTCGGGTAGCCCGACGTACTTGCCATCGGTATGCAGCAAGGCGGAGGGGTAGCGTTGTTTCAGCGCGTCCATGACCGGCGTCTTGGCGCTGTAAACGGCGTTGTACTCGGTGTCATCGTTCTGGCCGTAGCCATCGAGAATCAGCAGCGCAACGGGCCGGGGACGCTGGGTGTGGGTATCTGCCATAACATGCCTCGCGGGAATCTGATAGGCGTCGCATCGGCGCATCCGGCCGATGACCCCATGAAGCGGCAGTGCCGCCGGGGGTTCGCGACTCACGTCTCCTTGCGGCATCATAACGCAGTCACGAGAGAGCGTCAGCCGCGTTGGTGGGGCCGGACGCTCGCGCATGGCTCATGTATACTAAGGCGCCCGCCGGGGCATGCGACGTTCGCCGAGCGCACACGACGCCGACAGACACGTCGATAGACACACAACGAGAGTTATCCGCACCCATGATCGATCAGTTATTCGAATTCGTGCAAAACCACCTGCTACTGTCAGGCGCTTTTCTGGTGGTACTGGTGGCATGGATCGCCTACGAGCTGAAAGGCTCGAACAGCGGCGTCTCGCCGTCCGAAGCTACCTCGCTGATCAATCGCGAGGAGGGGCTGTTTCTGGATATTCGCGAGGTCAAGGACTTCAAGGCGGGGCATATCGCCGGCGCGCGTAATATTCCCAAGGGCCGTTTGGGGGATCGCCTCAAAGAGCTCGAGGACTACAAGGAAAAACCGGTGGTGGTGGTATGCCAGCACGGTCAGCACTCCGGCGCCGCTGTCGGGCAGTTGACCCAGGGCGGTTTCACCCGCGCGGCCAAGCTCAAGGGCGGTATGACCCAGTGGCAGTCCGATGAGTTGCCGGTGGTCCGCAAGTAAGCGCTACACTGGCGGGGCGGCGCACGCCGGGCCCCGCGTCTCATGCATAGATAAGTCAAAGGAAGTGCAACATGGCGGAAGACAACAATCAGGCCGCTCAAGGTGGCAACGACACGCAGAACCAGCTGCAATTTTCCATGCAGCGTATTTACGTCAAGGATGTCTCCTTCGAGTCGCCCAACGCGCCGAGCGTGTTCCAGAACGCCTTCAAGCCCAAGGTGGGGCTCGACCTCAACACCACCAGTGAGCAGGTCGGTGAAAACCTCTATGAGGTCGTGGTCAAGGTAACGGCGCAGGTCACCAACAACGAAGATGGCGCCACGGCGTTTCTCGCCGAGGTGGAGCAGGCCGGCTTGTTCCGCATCGCCGGCTTGAGCGACGACCAGCTCGACCACACGCTGGGCGCGTTCTGCCCCAACATGCTGTTCCCCTATGCGCGTGAGTGCATCGATAACCTGGTCAATCGCGGCAGCTTCCCGCCGCTGATGCTGTCACCGGTCAACTTCGAGGCGATGTACGCCCAGAAGAAGAAGCGCGAAAGCGAAGCCGCCGAGAACGTGCAGTAAGCGATGGCCGGACCGCGCATTCATGTGGCGGCCACGCTGGTCGCCGCAGCGGAAATCATCCTGCCCGAAGGTGCCTCACGCCATGTGGCGGGTGCGCTTAGGCTGCGTGAAGGCGCGGCGCTGCGCCTGTTCGATGGCGAGGGTCTCGAAGCCGAGGCCGAGATCGTCAGCGTGGGGCGCCGCGAGGTACGCGTACGGGTCACCACCGTGACCGAGGGCGGCGCCGAGTCACCGCTGGCGGTGCATCTCGGCCAGGCGATCTCCAAGGGCGACCGCATGGATTACGCCATCCAGAAGGCCACCGAGCTCGGCGTCGCGGCGATCACGCCGCTTTATACCGAGCACGGCGACGTGCGCCTCAAGGGTGAGCGCGAAGCCAAGAAACTCGCCCACTGGCAGGCCGTCGCGGTCAGCGCCTGCGAGCAATGCGGACGCAGCCGCGTGCCCACCGTGCATCCCCCGCAAACGCTCAGTGCCTGGCTGGCGGCACGCGACGAAGCGCTACGTCTCGTCCTGCATCCCGCCACCGACACCGCCTGGCAACACGCCAGCGACATCACCCGCGCCGCACTCCTCGTCGGCCCTGAGGGCGGTTTATCCCCCACCGAAATCGACGCCGCCTACACCGCCGATTTCACCGCCCTGACCCTCGGCCCCCGCATCCTGCGCACCGAAACCGCCCCCGTCGTCGCCCTTGCGCTGTTGCAGCATTATTTTGGTGACTTGGGGTAGAGCGTTCGCGTCTTATTTTCGATGCGGGTGTGGCTAAGGCGAACGCTGGTTGGTGCAGGGCCCGGAAGGCTGGGTAGTCATCCGCTTCGCAGGCCATAACCCTTATGGCGTGATGGATCACTGAATCGAGCTTGAAGGGGGCGTGGAGGTCTACGTTCCGCTGAGGATGATTGCCAATGGAGAAGGGGCTGAAGTGCAACTGACTCTCATCCATCATTCTGGGATGGATGAGGCGACATTCGAACGCGCTCAAAGCGCTGGCCGAGGCATCGCACATGAATGGGCAAAGTTGGGACCGAGTCTCGACGCCGTGGTAGGCGGGCTACGTGTGCGCAACGCAGTTTCGTACACGGGAAAAATAAGTCGCAAGCTCCGTTGTCTTGAATTATTTCTCCCGACCCAATGCATAAATGACAATTGGATAGCTGTTCTCATCAACTCCATGAGACGTTCCCAACAACTTCCACCCTTCTTTCAAAAGTTCATTGACCTCTTTCAAGACAGATGAATGCCTAACTTCAACTATGTCAAGGTGCTCTGCTGACATTTTTAACCCCCCCTGATCCCTGTTGGTTGTATATTCCTAGTGAATAACACTGGTTTTACGTATGATATAATCATTTAGTATAACATGATCGGAAGAGGTGGTTAGAAACTGAAGGTGATGGCTAAGTATAGTGCCTTTTGGTTAAAAGAAGTCAGGAAAATGCCATATTCTATATGCAGCATGGTTATGATACCTTGCTATTGATTGCTTTATCTACGAAGAAGCGGATTTTCTTGACTCCCATGAACCCTATGACGCCTCCAACGGTAACGGTGAGCCCCTCAGAAACACCGAGATGATTCATCAGGGAGTAAGACACGAAGGTCAAGCAGCCACAAAGCGTTGCCTCAATCAATGCCTCTAGCTTTCCACCCCCTTTCGCAATAACTCTCAATGCTGATATTACAACGGAGATCATTATCCCTGCGAGCAGAGAGTCTCCTTTAAAGAAATCCTTTACGACTACGATTGCACTCGAGATATCCATTTTATATACCCTTTATATGGTGGCGAACGAACAGTCCGCCACCATGTGGCGCGTTTCCCTTATTTGGTTAGCACATTGCCCATCGGAGGAATAAAGCCGTAGTCGTATACCTTGACGACGTAGGTGTTGCTTCCTTCGATCTTGAGTTCCACTGTCGGCGCCTCAGTGCCGCCGATCCGGTAGTCTTCGGCCTTGCCATCTTTCTCCACGCTATCGACGAAGGATGTCACAAGGCCATTCGGCATCACGCAGTGCGAGTAGGTCTGGAACGGCTGAGAAGACGGGTTGCCCAGCACCAGGCCTGATCCATTCAGCGGCTCAAACGGACCAAACAAGGAGTCACTGACAAAGCCATAGACGCCATCCGGACCATCCAGGCCATCGGAATAGGTGTACTGGTGGCTGATGGTGAAGAGGTAGTATTTGCCATCCTTGAACACGAAGTGTGGACGCTCCAACTGGTCATTAACGCCAACAGCGGTGACCAAGGGCGGGAGGATCTCCCAGTTATCCCCTGTAAGGTCGGTCGCAACAGCAATGCCAACGCAGCCACTCTGGAAGCGGGCTCCGCCGACGTCCTCAAAGCCAGGTGGAATATGACCCATATCTTCCGTAGTGATGACATGCTCACCAATATTGCCGGCTACATTGCCTTCGAACAGCATGTAAAGTTTGCCGTCATTCGGATCAATGAAGGGGGCGGGATCACGGAAGTTGGTGAGCGGATTTTGATCTAAAGTCTGATAGTAGACACCATCAGCAGTGAATAGCTCTTTTACATCATCAAAGCCATGAAGCTTGACTTCAGTTTCCGTGGTTTCGATGCGACCTTTGACTTTCGCCATGGTCGCCCCGGGCTTGACTGCGGTGTAGTAGAGTTCCATATCACCGTTGTCATTGAGCAAAATAGGCGTGCCAGCCCACTCTCGCTTAGTCGGGGAGACACCTTCTTGCATGACCCGGCCGCCAAAGATCCAGCTTTTACTATCTTTGGCGTACCAGTAGCATATGCGTGCCCGCCCATGACGGTTCTCCCAATCGGAAGCAATATCGTAACTACCATCTTCACGGGTAAATTCTTCGGGCTTGCGATCAGCCGTAAGAGTGAAGATGATAGACCAGCCATCGACTGATACAACATCACCGTTCAGTTTCCGGAGCGGCATGGTATCCCAGATGAACAGGTCGTCATCCAGTACCGGGAAATCATACCCGACCTCTGGTTGAGTCGTTGTCGGATCATCGAATTTCACTTTAAGTGCATCTGCACGAGACCAAGAGGCGGTTTGGATCTTATCTTGGATAGACATTTTTTAATACTCACATTGATGGGTGAGGCTTTATAAAAACATGAGTATTTACGTGCCAAAAGAGGATGGTGTTTGATCATTTACCACACAACATGACTTCTGCGATGTCAAGATTTTGTTGTGTGAGAGATGAAAAGTCACGCCCCTGTTGTGCCTTAGGTCTAAGTTGGATTATAAATGCGCTCATAAGTCATGTATTAATAAATTTTACATAAATGCTGCGGCTTATGACGAATGTATTTATCACCAAGGAAGGCACCCGCTATGATGCGCTGTCCAGTATGTGGAAAATCGGCACACACAAGAACGAGTCGCTATATAACGAGGACGATGAAAGAAGCCTATTACCAGTGCCAGAATATTTCTTGCTCCTGCACCTTCAAGGCCATAGAGAGTTTGGAAAAAATTATAAGCGCTCCCATGTCTGAAAAAGATTCGCTGGCGAAAGAATGTACGGAATAACGATATTTGTCGATGGTTATCATTTGACTTCTAGGTGCTCTGTCATCTTCACCTTTTCCTTCATTTCTTTCTGTTCTCAATAGGTAGCTGTATGTAGTCACTGTCATCTTGAGTTATTAGATGGTGTTAATTATTGGCCATTTGACTTAATCGATTAAGGTTGTGGGGCCATGAATTGAACAGCCTTGATCAGTATTAGGAGGAATCAAGGGAAGGCATGCGTCCGGCGCTGATCGTGTCACCGGACGCATTCAATCTCGCCATGGGCACGCCTCTGGAGGCGGTAAAAAGGGGAAAGGAAAAGCCCGCCTATTGATGTCGGCCGAGGAAATCGATCAATAACCGTGAGATCGCTTCCGGTTGATCCTCGGGCGAGAAGTGGCCACAGTTTTCCAGCACGGTGAGTTCAGAGCCCGGAATATCCGCATTCAGGCGGTGGGCATAATCCACGCTTTGCCAGGCGTCATCCGCTCCCCAGATGAGCTTAACCGGCAGGCTACCGAGTTCAGGCAATCGGTCTGCGATTTCCAGCGTGTGTTTAGGGTCGTAGTGGCGAACCTGGTGCTGAAAGAGGCTGGGTTGCCCAATGGGCCCGCTGATGAAATCGAGGTATGTGTCGAGTACGGAATCTGCCAGCGCGTGCTGGTCATGGACGGCGGTCAATAACCATTCACGGAAATGGGCGCGGTGCTCGGCATCGGGCGCCTTGATAAGTTTTTCCAGGCCGTCGGCCATTTGCTGACGGGTGCGTGGCGAGGGGTAGCTGTCGTAACTCACCACGTCGAGCAGTGTTAGTGAACGCAGTCGCTTGGGGTGGAAAATGCCGAACCGTTGGGCAATGCCACCGCCAAAATCGTGTGCAACCAAGTGAGCCGTACTCAATCCCCAATGATCCATCAATGCTGCGAGGATCGGCACCTGCGCGGAAATCGAGGTGTCGACTGACGGGTCCTGGGGGCGCTCGGAAAGACCGTAGCCCAATAGATCGAAGACATGCACTTGGTAACCCGCTGCGATCAAACGTGGCGCGATGTTTCGCCAGATGAGCGAGGAGGAGGGAGTACCGTGCAACAAGACGACGGGCTCGCCGCTCCCGTGAACGCCGTGAGCGATGCGTTTGCCATCGATCAGGAGGTGATGAGTCGCGAGATGCTTCATGGTCAGCTCCTGGCTGAAGTGCCTTTAAGAAATGGTGGTGTCATCCTTCTAGGCTGCGGTACGCTTTATAATGACTCAAATTGATTATTTTTCTGTATGAATCGATATTTGTCATGTGAGGTGTGATGAGCCCAAGACTTGAGGTGGGCGCACTGCAAGCGCTACGCGCCGTTGCGGATCACGGGGGTATCACGCGGGCAGCGGAGCATTTGGCACTGTCTCAGTCAGCGGTGTCACACAAGATCCAGCGGTTGGAGGACGGGCTAGGCTGCAAGTTGTTGACGAGGAGCGCCGGGCAATCGCCGTTCACGCCAGAAGGTGAGCGATTATTGCGTTATGCGCGACGTATTCTCGACTTGCACGACGAAGCCGTGATGAGTCTAGGGGCGCCGCCACTGAGTGGGAAGATCCGGCTTGGTGTGACCGAGGACACGACGAGCGGCAATCTGGCGCGCGTTCTGGGCCGTTTTACGCGACGCCACCCGGAGGTCACGGTGCATACGCACGTCGGTCAGAGCCTGACGATCGAGGAGCAAATCGACCGCAGCGAGCTCGATCTAGGACTGCTGCAACTCTTCGAACATCGTCAGCGTGGGTCGGATTCAGTACTCGCCAAGGAGACTCTTCACTGGGTGAAGTCGCCCGATCTCATACTCGATACGACGCGGCCGCTGCCTTTGGTCGCCTTCGATGATGCCTGTTTCTATCGACGTTGGGCGATGGAGGTCGGACAGTCGTTACCGCCAGGCTTTTCCACTGTCATGACATGCGCCAGTATCTCTGGCGTTGTGGCGGCGGTGAATGCCGGTCTAGGCATATCTCTGCTAAACAAGCGTCATGTCACACCGGAGATGATGGTCATGAACCGTGAGTTGACGCCGCCTCCGGCAATCATCTATGTCCTGCGAATGAGCCGTAAAAGCCACTCGCATGCTGTGCGCGGTCTAATGCAGGAGCTTGCGAGAGAACTCGATGACAACGGCGCGCTCGTCGCTAAGTAAAGGACGTTCCTGGCGCCCGAACTAGACAACCCGTCGTGATCCATCCGATGTCATGCGACAAGTCCTGCCACCGACCGCCGATTTATACGCCAAACCCCCGCCATGGCCTTTGCTCACGTTGCCCGGCGGCGTCATAATGAGGACATATCTCTCGTCAGTGGCCGCTACCATGTCCCGTTCCCAAGTTCCGTCTCCACGTTCATCCGCCACCGGGCAGCGTGCGTCGAGTGCGACGCGGCCGCCCCTGGGGCGTATTGGCGAGGTGGCGTATCTCAAGGTCGTGGCGGTCAACACGACCGGTGCCTTTCTCGATTGGGGCCAGCCTAAGGATGTGTTGCTGCCGTTCGCCGAGCAGCGCTTTCGTCCTGAGGTCGGCAAGCGGGTGCTGGTGATGCTCTATGAGGACGCCCAGGGGCGGCCGGTGGCGTCGATGCGTCTGGATCGCTTCCTGGCCGATGAGGCGCCGGGGATGACGCCCGGCGACCGCGTCGCGCTGGTGATCGCCGAGCGTACCGATCTCGGCTTCAAGGCGGTGGTCGATCACCGCTATTGGGGCTTGCTGTACGCCGATGACATTGTTCATCCGCCTCGGCGCGGCCAGCGGCTGACCGGTTACATCAAGCGCGTGCGCGAAGACGGGCGCCTAGACCTGGCCATGCTGCCGCCCGGCGAGGCGGGGCTCGATGTGGTCGGCGACAAGGTGCTGGAGCTGCTGCGCTGCCACGGCGGGTATGTGGCGTTGGGCGACAAGACGCCCGCTGCCGAGATCAAGGCACGCATGGGCGTCAGCAAGAGCGCCTTCAAGCAGGCGGTGGGGCGGCTCTACAAGAAGCGGCTCATCACCATCGAGGAAGATGGCATCCGCCTGACGCGCGAGGCGATAGACGCGCATCAGTCGGACTGACGCGCCCTCGCCACCTTGGTCTTCCGTTGGTCGCTGCGGCATACTGCGCGCATTCATTCCTGACCTGGAAGACCGATCATGAGCGAGCGCGCCTTGAAGCTCGGCGTGGTGATGGATCCCATCGCCGATATCGCCTACAAGAAAGATACCACCCTGGCCATGCTGTGGGCCGCTCAGCAACGCGGCTGGTCGCTTTATTATCTCGAGCCGGAAGACCTGTACTTGGAAGGCGGGCGCGCCATGGGCCGCATGCGTGCGCTGGAGGCGTATCGCGACCCTGAGGCATGGTATCGGCTCGAGGCGGTACAGGCCGCGCCGCTGGCGGAACTCGACGTGATCCTGATGCGTCAGGACCCGCCGGTGGATGACCACTTCCTCAACGCCGTGCACTTGCTGGGGTTCGCCGAGCGCGAGGGCGTGCTGGTGGTCAATCCCACCCAGGCGCTTTTGACCAGCAATGAGAAACTCTTCGCCCAGCAGTTCCCGCACTGCATTCCGCCCTCCGTGGTCTCGTGCCACGATGCCGTCTTGCGTGACTTTCATGCCCAGCACGGCGATGTGATCTTCAAGCCGCTGGACGGCATGGGGGGCAACGGCATCTTTCATATCACGCCGGAGGGGCGCAATCTGGGTTCGGTTATCGAGCAGCTCACCGAGCGCGGCACGCGCCAAATCATGGCGCAGCGTTATCTGCCCGAGATCAAGGCCGGCGACACGCGTATCCTGCTGATCGATGGTGAACCCGTACCCTATGGCCTGGCACGCATTCCCAGCGCCGGCGAGACACGCGGCAATCTGGCGGCCGGTGGGCGCGGCGAGGCCCGCGAGCTCACCGACCGCGATTACTGGCTCATCGAGCAGGTCAAACCGGCGATCCTCGACAAGGGCCTGATTTTCGTCGGGCTCGACGTGATCGGTGATTACATCACCGAGATCAACGTCACCAGCCCCACCTGCGTGCGCGAGATCGACGCGCAGCGCGGCACCGACATCGGTGGACTCTTGATGGGCGCCATTGCCCGGCGCTTCTGAGCGCCGCTCGCCATCCCAGGATGGCGAGGTTCGGCGAGTGGAATGATACAATCGTTGCGAAAAGCACCAATTTCGGCGTAAGTGAGAGCGAAACGCGTCTCGACGCCCGGGAGGCTCATGCAAAGCTTGAAGCATCATTTTCTGCTGGCGATGCCGCACCTCGACGACCCCAACTTCAAGGGGACGTTGACCTACATTTGTGACCATGACGACAACGGCACCATGGGCGTGGTCGTCAATCGTCCCATGGAGCTGACGCTCGACGCCCTGCTCGAGCAGCTCGAACTGGATGCCTCGGAGTGCCCGCAGCGCGACTTGCCGGTTCACTATGGCGGCCCGGTCCACAAGGATCGTGGCTTCATTCTGCACCGCGGCTCGAACCTGCCCTGGGATTCCAGCCTGCAGGTCGCTGACGACCTGGCCCTGACGACCTCCATGGACATACTCAAGGCCATCGCCGAGGGTCGGGGGCCCGAAGACTTCATCGTCTGTCTGGGCTGCACCGCCTGGCAGGCAGGTCAGCTCGAGGACGAGCTCAAGCAGAACACCTGGCTGACGGTGGAAGGCGACGCCTCGATCCTCTTCGATGTTCACTCGGAGCAACGCCTGAATGCAGCGGCGGGCATCCTGGGTGTCGATCTGAATCTGATGACGCGCGAGGCGGGACATTCCTGATGGCCGAGGCAGGGCAGCGGCTGGTACTGGCCTTCGATTACGGCACGCGGCGCATCGGCGTGGCGGTCGGCAACGAAATGCTGGGCAGTGCCACGGCCCTGGCACCGCTACCCGCGCGTGACGGGATTCCCGATTGGCAGCAGATCGAGGCGTTGCTCGAGGAATGGCAGCCGGATCTTTTGGTCGTGGGGCTGCCGCTCAACATGGATGGCACCGAGTCGGACATGAGTCAGCGCGCGCGCAAGTTCGGTAACCGCCTGCACGGGCGTTTCGGCAAGCCAGTAGAGGTGTTCGACGAACGCGGCTCCACACGCGCCGCCAAGCGCATCGCCCGCGATGCCGGTCATCGTGGCAACTACCGCGACGACGGCGTGGATGGCATCGCCGCGCAGTTGATCTTGCAAAGCTTCTTCGCCGACGACACCTTCCTTCACCGCATGCCGTAAACGCCCGCGACCGGCCTGGGCGGGTCGCGGGGTGCGCTTAGCTATTAACCCTGAATGATCAACTCTCCAGGTTCAGCTCCGGTGTCGGCCGGCTGAAGCCCATTTTCAAAGCACAGTTGCCTTTTTAGTAGCTTTTTGAAGCAGTCAGACGCAAGAGCTATTAGTATGACGTGCATCGCGCTTGGTTTTACCCACTTTCCGTCCATTTCCTGAAAAATCCTGCAACGTTGCTAGCTAGTCTAGTGTTATCCACTGGAATGTTCTTCAGGCTGGCGATGGCGGCTTGGCTCGTGTCCGTGGGAATGACATCTCCCCCGTATTTGTTGGCGAGCGTTTCAACATATTCAGCGGGGAATTCCGGATGAAATTGCACGGAGAGTGCGGGAAAGCTGTATTCAAGAACGCCGTTGGGGCAGTGGGCGGAGCCACCGATCACCTTCGCCGCTGGAGGAACGGACGTGACCTGGTCCTGGTGGAAGACGAAGACCCCCGCCTTGTCGTTGGGCATCCCCAAGGAGGCGGTATATTCCTGGGCGCCGACCCCCCAGCCATTGTCTGCCTTGATGGTCTGGCCACCGAAGGCATCCGCCATGATCTGGTGGCCGAAACAGATCCCGAAGACCGGGCGCTCGAGATCGATGGCCTGGCGCAGGAACTGCCGGATATCGCGGATCCAGTCGCCGTCCTCATAACTGCTGTGGCGTGAGCCCGTCAGCAGATAGCCGTCGTAAGCATCTGCAGCGGGCAGCGCTTCGCCGGAGACGGGCGAGCATTCGTCGAAACTGGCTTCGGGAAGGCTTGGTGACAGCCACTGCCGGATCATGTCCGGGTAGGAACCGAATCGTGACTTTAGGCCATCCGGCACCAGGCCATTTTCAATGATGCAGAGAGAAAGTGCTTTCATATCGTGTCCGAGATCATCTATTTTGCATCATGCAGTTGTTCAAGTGGTTTCTGTGTCCGCCGTCTGCAAAGCATCCAGTAACATGTTGCGGTAATCGGGCTGTTTCTTTTCCCCGTTGATGGAGATGATCCCCGTCAGTCTGCCGTCCCGGTAGTATCCCATGGCAAACAGGCTGCTATCGCTAATGCCCTGATGAAGGCTGCCATCCAGAGGCTCCGTGCTATCGGCGATCGACGGGAGCCCGATACCCTGAATCTTGATATCGAATTGATCACTCCAGAATGAGGGCACGATTGGTTTCGTGTCCTCCGGTCGCGTCCGCGGTGTGTCGCCCAAATGGCTTAATAGGGTAACAGCGCCTGTCCTTGCCGTTTCGACCGCGATGTTCCAGTGCTCGATACGACGGCAGACATCATCGAAGAGCGGGTTGTTGAAACGGGCAATGTCGCCAACGGCAATTACGTTGCCATGGCCCGGTACCGACATGTCGCTCTGGCATTGTACCCCGTCGGTGATATCGATGCCGTTGCCGTCCAGCCACGCCGTGTTCGGTTGGCTGCCGATCGCCTCGACCAGAATGTCAGTATCGATCGTTGTGCCGTTGCTGAGCGCGACGGTTTGCAGATTGCCCCGCTCGTCTTCCGCGATCTCGGCGATCAGGGTGTCGAGATGGAAGGACACGCCATGCCGTTGATGGTATTGCAACAGAGCGTCGGCGAATGGCGATCCCATGACATTGACGAGCGGTGCTGGCGCGGCATCGATGACGTTCACGGTGCACCCCAGCCGCGTGGCTGTGGCGGCCAGTTCGCAGCCGATGAAGCCGGCGCCGGCAATGGTGATACGACAGCCTTCGGTCAGGCCCTGCGCCAGTTGCCAGGCATCATTCAGGTTTCGGAGCCGATAACGTTGCGATTCGCCGCCGTGGACGGGAAGCGAGCGAGAACGCAGTCCGGTCGCAATGACCAGCCCGGTGTAAGAGAGCGCCTGACCGTCATCCAGCGTGATACGCTGGTTTGCCAGATCCGACGAGACAGCGCGTCTCCCGAGTTGCCAGGTGACCTCGCCCAGACGCGGTTTCAGCCCGAGCGCGACTGTTTCATGAAGGCTCTCCAGTGAAAGCGTCCGGGCATCGCTCAGCGCCTGCTTGGAAAGCGGTGGACGATTGTAGGGCAGGTAAGGCTCCTCACCGACCAGGGTGATCGCCCCCTCCCAGCCCTGGCTGCGCAACTGCTCGGCACTGCGGAGACCCGCCAAAGAACTGCCGACGATAACGATTCCCTCTGCCATGAGCGTCTCTCCTCGTTACCGGCGAACCTGGAAGGTCAAGGGAAGCGATACCGGCCCGGTATTGCCGCTGCGGGGCAGCCACTGGGGGTCGCCGTTGAGGCGGATCCGAGTCATGTGCCGGGCCAGCAACGGCATGGCAATGCTCATGTCGCTCTTGGCGATGAAGTGGCCCAGACAGTGATGGGTGCCGCCACCAAACCCGAAGTGGGGCGGGCGTTCGGCCTCGATATTGAAGCTGGGGTCCGGCATCGCTCGCGGGTCCGTCCCGGCAGCCTGGGAAAACAGGTGAACGGTCGTTCCGGCGTCGATCTGCAAACCTTGAAATTCGAAGGTCTCGATAGCTTCCCGAGTCACCCAGGTCACGGTGGGGTTGGTTCGCATGACCTCGCCCACGGCGTTACTGGCCAATTCCGGTCGCTCAGCAAGACGCTCCCACTGGTCCGGGTGCTGCATGAACGATTCCATGCCCAGGCCGAGCTGGTTGCGGGTCGTGTCCATGCCGCCGAAGATCAACAGCACGAGCATGATCCGCAGCTCATCATGACTCAAGGCATCGTCATCCCGCTGCGCCAGAACCAGTTTGGACACGAAATCGTCGCCAGGGTTGGCTAAACGATCATCGATCAACTGATCTGCATAGTGATACAGGCCCTCCAGCGCCTCCTCGATGCGAGGCAGATCCTGTTTCAGCGTGATACCCAGTGCCAGCCCGAGCGTGGCCGACCACTTGGCGATCGTGTTCCACTCGCTCTCGGGTAGCCCCAGCATGATGCAAATGACCCGCGCCGCATACGGCTCGGCGAACTCGCTCATGAACTCGCACTCGCCCTTCGCCACCATGGCATCGATCAGTTCCTGCGCCAGCGCCTGGAAACGCGGATTCATCTGCTCCAGCACCTTGGGTGAGAACGCCGGATTGACCAGTCGACGCAGCCTGGCGTGATCCGGGCCTTCCTTGTTGAGCAAGACTTCATTCCACCAGTCGGCGAACTTGCCTTCCGTCACGCCATTGTGGCGGGGCCAGGCAGCACTGCCTTGCCGCAACTTGGGGTGGCGAAGCAGCGTTTTCATCTCTTCATAGCGCAGTACCGCCAGGCCGTAATTCGTTCTGGCGAACCAGTTTCGTTCCCGGGCGTCATGCACTGCCTGGGAGTGAATGACGAAATCCGGATCGGAAACATTGAAGTATGCACTATCGAGGGTGTCTTGCGTTGCCGTGTTCATGTCGGTCACCTGGTGGTTGTTATTGAAATCCGTGGTCTATGACGCGCGGCTTACCCGATTCAGGTAGGCGCTGAATACCTGCCTGAAGCGGTTCCGGTTGTCCACTTCGTTGTCGGCGATCTCCTGTCTGAGCCGTCCGGGAATGTCCGGATGGTCGGCGAGAAATTGCCGGCCCGATGCCATCTGCTCCCAAGCCGCCAGCCAGGAATCGAACATCGCCGGAGTGATCTCCGGATGAAACTGCATCCCCATCTGCTGCCGGTGGATATACGCCTGGTGCGACATGGACGTGCTGGCGAGAAGCCGCGCGGCAGGCGGTGCGGTAAAGGCATCGAAATGGAAATTCAGCCACGGGCCGCTCGGCAGGAGCGCGGGGTCGGTGGTCTCGACCGGTGTCCAGCCGATCTCCGGCGCGTGATTGCGATAGGTTTCGCCGCCGAGGGCGCGGGCCAGTACCTGACTGCCGAAGCAGATCCCGAATACCGGGTGATTGCGCTCGATCAATGACTTCAGCCAGGCCAGTTCGCCGGACAGCCAGGGCAGCGTATGGTCGTAGGGTGATTCAATCGAGCCCATGACGATGACCAGTTGATCGTCGCCGGGATCGGGCAACGTGTCATCGACATAGCGAATGTCGATATCGAGAGCGTGTTCGTCGAGAATCGCCGGCAGGCTGCCGGTCGTATCCTCTTTGCTGTGTAACAGGACTATCGCAGATGAAAGGGTCATCAGGACCTCGGCTCAGAATTGAATCCACGTGGTCTTGAGTTGCGACATCTTGTCGAGCGCGTGCAGGGACTTGTCACGGCCATTGCCGGACTCGCCGAACCCGCCGAACGGTACCGTGATGTCGCTGCCATCATAGTTATTGACCCAGACGGTACCGGCTTTCAGGCCCTGGCTGACGCGATGCGCTCGTGACAATGAGGATGTCCAGACAGCCGCCGCCAGACCGTAGCGGGTGCCGTTGGCCTCGGCGAGCGCTTCGTCGTCGCTATCGAAGCGGGTCACGGCCAGTACCGGACCGAAGATCTCTTCCTGGGCGATGGTCATCCCGCGGCTGACATGATCGAACACGGTGGCCGGCATGTAGAAACCATCCAGGGAATCGAACGACTGTCCCCGGTAGACCAATTCCGCGCCCTGTTCATGACCGGTATCGATCAGATTCTGGACGCGGGCCAGATGCGGCTTCTCGATCATGGCTCCCATTGTCGTCGAATCGTCCATCGGGTCGCCGAGCTGCCAGCGGTCGACATGGGCCAGGACCCGCTGCATGAAATCATCCGCGATCGAGCGCTGTAACAGCAGGCGGGAGCCGGCGCTGCAGACCTGCCCCTGGTTGTAACAGATTCCCTGGGCGACGGCCGCCGCGACCTCGTCGAGATTCTCGGCGTCGTCGAACACGATCTGCGGGCTCTTGCCCCCGCACTCCACAAAGACAGCCTTCATGTTGGAGTCGGAGGCATAGCGTTGAAACAGGCGGCCGACGCCCCCCGAGCCCGTGAAACTGATGGCATCGACATCGGGATGCAGACCCAGCGCCGCGCCGGCGGTTTCGCCATAACCGGGCACCACATTCAGGACGCCATCCGGCAGGCCGGCCTCGGTGGCCAGTTCCGCCAGCCGTATGGCCGTCAACGGGGATTGTTCCGCCGGTTTGAGAACGACCGTATTGCCGACGGCCAGGGCAGGGGCCAGTTTCCAGCAGGCAATCATCAACGGGAAGTTCCACGGCACGACGGCACCGACCACGCCCAGTGGTTCGCGACGAATCGTGGCCAGCACATCGGACGCCGTAGGGGCGATCTGGTCATAACACTTGTCGATGGCCTCGGCGTAAAAGCGCACGCAGCGAATGGCGAGCGGAATATCATCACGGCGCGCATGGGTGATCGGCTTGCCGGTATCGCGACTCTCCAGTTGGGCGAGTTCCTCGTGGTGGGACTCCATGAGGTCGACCAGGCGCAACAAGTGTTGCCGGCGCTCCTGAGGGCTACGGCGTGACCAGTTGTCCGCTGCGGCTCGTGCGGCAGTGACGGCGAGATCGATATCGGCCTTTTCGCCTGCAGCTATCGTGGCGAGGAGAGTGCCATCACGTGGCGAGAGACACTCGAATTGTCGTCCCGAACTCGCTTGGCAGGCGCGGCCGTTGATCCACAGATGATTGCTTAACGCATTGTTATTAAACATGTTTTTAAATCCTGGATGTGGTTGTCCTTGTGATTCAGGAAAGGCCGGTCCGGGTGGGCCGGATCTGTCAATGAACCATATGATTTAAAACATTCTATGTCAAATGTATGATTGAACAGCTCGAAAAAGTAATATAAATATATTGATTTAAATATATTTTATTTTTGAATCTTGGGTGGTTTTCAGATGAGCCATACGGTCATTGTCGATGGTGGCCGCGATTGTAGTGGCTAGTGGTGGGTTTTTTCAGGAATGTTTGACAGTAAAAATATGGTGACATATGTTTCAAGCGACACCGGGGCCGATGTTTCTGACACACGAGGCTCCGGTCCATGCCCCAAGCCGTAAGGAGAATGGCGATGAAAGTCTGCGTGGATAGAGGCAAGTGCCAGGATCACGGGCAGTGCGTCATTGCGGCGCCCGAAATCTTTCGCTTCGACGACAACGGCACGCTGCAGTATGAGGAACTTCCCGACGACAGTTTACGCGATGTCGCGGAAGAAGCGGCCGACGTGTGTCCCGAGCAGGCGATCACGATTGTCGAATAACGCCGTGACACCACGGTACTGCCGCAACAAAAACGATTAACAACAACCGCAGGTGTGTGACATGAATACCAACCTAGATGACAAGACCCAACAAGACCTGATGAACCGCATTTCCCGCATTGAAGGTGGGGAGCGACCTGAAGAAATGACAACAGGAGACTGGCTCATGCCGATCGGCGCCTGTGCGTTGATAACCGTGCTGTTACTGCTAAGTCTGTAGCTCTTAGTCTCCGGACCTTTTCCACAACAACAAATGTTTAGAGGTCAACAATGAACACGAGTCCCAAGACCCAACCCTCCCAAGACGAGGCGGCGTCCCATTTCGGGATATTGCCGGCAATGTCCAATGAACGCCCCTTTGGATTGACGGATTACGTCATGATGATGGTGGGGTTCGGTATCGCGGCATGGAGTTTCCTGATCGGTGGCTATACTGGCAGTGTCCTGCCGGCCAGTCAGGCGATTCCCGTCATTCTCTTCGGTAATGCGATGCCGGTTCTGATGTTGCTTGGATTGGCCAAATTCTTCTGTCGATATGGGGTAGATACCTTTATCGGTGCACGTGCTGTTCTCGGTTGGCTGGGCAGCAATATATTTATGTTTATATTTATAGTCATAAACTTAGGGTTTATGACAATGGCAACATTTATGCTCGGCGAATCCTTCACAACGCTGTTCGCTGAGTTCAACATGCCTGCCTGGATGACTGATCGCTCGATTGGGGCGCCGATCTTTGCGATAAGTGCTTTTGTGGTTGCTTGGATGATCGCTTACAAAGGTCCCATAGCCATTAAAATTTTCAATCGCGTCGGTGTGCCAACGATTTTTGCGATTATCGCCGGACTGATTTTCTACATTCTGTGGGTAGAAGGATTGGATAAAGCCTTTAATGCCGTGCCTGCCTCTCCCTATGATGACCCACAGCGTGGCCTAATGTCGGCAATCGAATGGAACGTTGGTTTGGGATTCTCTTGGGCAGCCTATTTTGGCCAGTGGTGTCGGCTAGCTAAAACCGAGAAGATAGCTGTATGGGGTAGCTTCATTGGTTGGGGTGTTCTGCTTAATATCGCGGCTATACTGGGAGCACTTACAGCACTACTGGTCGGCGTGTATGATCCGGCTAAGTGGATGATCTCCGCTGGTGGTCCCATCTTCGGTATATTGGGTCTGATACTGCTGATCCTGGCGAACCTGACTTCGGCGACAATTTTGGTCTACTCGCAGGGAATCAGTATTAAGACGATGTTCCCTCAGTGGCCATGGGCTAGGGCGATTGCCACGACGTTGCCTGCCATACTACTGATGCTGACACCTACATTCTACGACGGCTACACCACTTTCCTCTCGTATATCTCGTTCATCATGGCTGCTTTTGGGGCAGTGCTGGTTACCGAGCTTGTTATCATCCGACGTTACAAGATTGATATGGTTGGTATGTATGACCAGTCGTCACTGATTTATCGGTATCAGAGTGGCATCAATTATGCGGCTTGTGTTGCCATAATTCTAGGCGGAATTTTTTACTTTTGGTCCTACAACCCCGTAGCCGATTCACCAGGTCCGCTGTTTCTATATATCAGTGCAGGCCTGCCCACCTTCTTAGTGACTGCACTTTTCTATTGGATCGTACGACTTTGGCAGATCGGTAGCAAAAAGCATCCCGGCGCGTCCGAAGCGTCATAACATCAACAACAGTATAGGAAGTTACACATGACCGCCCTGAATTCGCATATCGAAAAGAACATGGATGACGTGAAGATCCAGGAGATCCGTGCACGCATCCAGGAAGCTGGGGTCAAGTATATCTATTACCAGGTTGTCACCCTGGGAGGGAAACTGCTGGCCAAGGTCGTACCGGCGACTCAGTTGGAGAGGAATCTGGCCAAGGGCATTCAGTTCCATCGTACCGCCATCAGCAATATGCAATGTAACCGCTATGGTGAGTTGCTGGGTGGTGGTACGCAGGCGGCTGAATTTACCGCTATGCCGGATCTGGATACGTTCCGAGTCCTGCCCTGGGATCGCTCCGTCGGGGCGTTTCTTTGCCGGGTCTACGAGCCTGGTCATCGACTTGAGGTTGGCGGGCAGCCCCTATCGACCGATCCGCGTGGTCTGCTGATCCGTGCCCATGAAGGGTTCACGGAGCGCCAGGGCATGCAGCTCAAATCCGGATGCGAACCGGAAATGTCCTGGTTGGGTGATTCCATGAAGATCCATCCGCGACCGGATGCCAGCCCGGCTTACCAGCTCAGCAACCTGGAGCTCATGCGTCCCATCTACCAGAAGGTCATCGACTACGCGACCGAGATGGGTTTCGACATGATCGAAGGGGACTACGAGGACCCGTATCAGCTCGAACTCAACTGGATGTTCGATACCTGTGAACTGACGGCGGATCGCCTGGTGCTGTATCGCCAGATCTGCCGTCAGGTCGCCAAGGAGTTCGGCGTCACGGCCAGCTTCATGCCCAAACCCTATACCGGCGGCATGGGCAACGGCTGTCACCACAACCTCAGCCTGTGGCGGGGCGATACCAACGCCTTCCAGGAAGAGGGGCGTACTGAACTGCATCTGAGCGATGTCGCTCGCTACTCGCTGGGCGGCATGCTGAAACATACTCCGGCGTCCATGCTGATCATGGCCTCGACCGTCAACTCCTACAAGCGCTTTTGGGATGTCGGCCAGTTCGCCCCCGCTCAGGTGAACTGGGGCATGGACAACAAGACCTGCAGCGTCAGGCTCTCGGCGGTCGGCCGTCTGGAATACAAGATGCCGGATGCTAGCGTGAACCCTTACTTGTCGCATACCGCGCTGTTGGCAGCGATCGAGCACGGGTTGGAAAACCAGCTCGATCCCGGCCAGAGCAGCGACGCCAGCAGTTATGGGCGCGATATCGATGCCAGCGTCCGTATCCCGCTCACCTTGGGTGAAGCGGTCGAGGCGTTCGACAAGGACCCGGTCATCAAGGGCGCGTTCCCGGAGACCCTGGCCACACTCTACGCTGAACTGAAACACGACGAGTGGGCACGCTACTGCGCCGCCGTCACCGAGTGGGAGCTCGATATGTACAAGGAGTATCTACCATGACGGCGTCTCACACGCTTAAGGTTATCTGTGCCGATCTGCCGGCACCGCCGCTGTTCGAACGCGATGAACGGGGCGAGCGGCATGGCTACGAAGCCGATGTCGCCCGCCTGATCGCCGAACGACTGGATCGGCAAGTCGAATGGGTCTACCGGCAATGGAGCGATTTCTATCCGGCACTCGACGCTGGGGAGGGCGACCTCCTCCTGTGTGGGCAAGGGATTTCCGACTATCGCAAGACGCTGGGTGATTTCACCCAGCCCTATGCCATCTTCGACGAGTCGGTGATGGTCAGGTCGGGTAGCGGGATCACTTCGTCTCAGCATCTGGAAGGTCGTCGTGTCGGGGCGATCGCCAACAGCCTCAACATGGCGCTGGCCGAGACCTTCAGCGGCGCGGTACCGGTGCCCTTTGACGGGGCCAGTGACGATGTCTTCGGCGACATGGTCGCCGCCTTGCGTTCAGGTGATATCGATGCCTTGGTAGATGATGATGTCGCGCTCGTACCGCTGGAAGCCGATGACTTGACGATTGCCTTCACCGTGCCGACGCGCAATGTCTGGGGCGCGGTGGTAGCGAAAAATCAGTCCGACTGGCTGGTCAGGGTAAACTGGGCGCTCGACGAAATTATTGCAAATGGCTCACTGGAATCTGCCTGGGAGCGATGGATGCCGACACTAGCTTATCCGTTTGATGATCAGTGCCAATTGCTTGATCGTCACTGATACTTTTAGGGGCTCCGGCAATGTACGTACACCACTGTATGTTGCTGGACATTTTTTATAGTGGTGATGATGGTCATAGCATGGTGTATTCTCTCACGTAGTAAAATGGAATTTACCATCGGACTGTCTAGATGAATCACCTATCTTCCCAACAAGATGTCTCTTTTCTCCGCATTCCCTCCACGGGTAAGGCCGAAGAGGTGGTGCGTCGGTTGATTGAAGCCATTGACCTGGGTATTTTCAGCGAGGGGGGCCAGCTACCCAGTGAAGCCGGTCTGGCCTCCCAGTTCGGTGTTGCGACGGTCACGGTCAGAGAAGCATTGTCACTGCTACGGGCACAAGGCTTCGTCGAAACCCGTCGGGGCCGCAAAGGCGGCAGTTTCGTCACAGCGAACTTCAATATCGCTCATGCCAGGTTGCTGCAAGAATTTCGCCGCTACAGTGTCTTCGATCTGCGAGACTATGGCGATGAGCGTGCAGCCATCAGTGGACATGCCGCTCGATTGGCAGCAGAACGAGCCACTGCCGATGATCTCGATCAAATCGCTAAGCAAATCCGCATTATGGAAAAAGCCATGGATCGCTCCGACCAGCGTCGTGCCGATATGCGTTTTCATGTCAATGTTGCCATGGTCTCCCAGTCTGTACGGTTAACGCAGGCCGAGATGCAGCTCCAGTCGGAACTCGGTATGTTCCTGTGGATCGACCCACTGGATGCCAAGGCTCTCAATGCTTACGTGGATAGGCTTAAGGCAATTGAGGATGCCATCGCTAGAGGCGACGGAATATTGTCCAGTGCATTATCGACTGATTTGTGTAAAAAGAATATGGAACGCGTGATTGATGCTCGTCTGAGGCTGGAAACATCCGACGATGCGATGGGGACGGGAGACAGCTCATGACTCGGAACGATTTTTTTTATAGCGGGGTGGAAGATCGTAACGATAAAGTTCGTGCTTGTGCTAAGAATATCGAAGAGTCAGTATACGTTATTGTCAATACGGCCGAGAAGGTTCGGGATGATATCATCCGCCTATGGGGGTTGGCTGAACGGCAACGTCAACAGGTACTGAAGAAAGACCTCGCCGAATTGCAAGGTACCGTCAAACGGTTGCTTTCTGAGACGAACGTGCAGATTAATGGCGCCGGTTTCGTCGTTGCGCCGAATGTTCTAGCGGATACTCGTTTGCATCTCGAATGGTGGCGGGATGGAGTCAAGCCTGGTCACGTTATACCATTGAGAGTCAATCTTGATGAAGGTGGCGATACCTTCTACGATTACCCTAATATGCCTTGGTTCTATAAGCCGAGGTGTGAAGGAGTAGGGCATGTTATCGGCCCCTACGTCGACATGATGGGGGTCGATATGTATATCTGTACCTTCTCGTTACCAATCGTATATGATGGTCAATTTCTCGGAATTGCCGGTGCGGATGTACCCCTTAATAACCTCGAAGCTGTCGTAACACCTCACTTGGTCGAGCAGAACCAGCCACTCATTCTTGTCAACGACGACTTACGCGTCATCGCTTCGAACTCATCACGTTACCTAGTGGGCGAGTTCTTCAAACCTTTCTCCCACTCAAGCTCCCAATCATATTACTACATTACACTTGGGCACTCCGTAGAAAGCTGGCGTTTAGTTTGCTTAAATCACTATATTTCCTGAGGTTAATTTGTTATTGCCCAGCATCAGTGCTAGCAAGCTAGCCGGTTATTATATGTCTCAGTCTTTATGAGATCTGTGACCAGTGCTAAATACCAGTAGGTAGCCGTCATCACAACATGGTGCTGCCTTGTCAGGCGCGCCGCCAAGCGCATCGCCCGCGATGCCGGTCACCGTGGCAACTACCGTGACGATGGCGTGGATGGCATCGCCGCGCAGTTGATCTTGTAAAGCTTCTTCGCCGACGACACCTTCCTGCAACGCATGCCGTAAACGCCCGCGACCGGCCTGGGCGGGTCGCGGGGTGCGCTTAGCTATTAACCCTGAATGATCAACTCTCCAGGTTCAGCTCCGGTGTCGGCCGGCTGAAGCCACGCGTCAGCCAGGTCAACCACGCCAGGCCGCACAACAGCCACGCACTGCCCAGCATGATCGCCAGGTGGTCCAGGCTCATCATCAGCCACAGGATCGCGCCCAGGCCGATCAACGGGCAGATCAGGAACCACAGCGTATCCAGCCCGCTGCGGCGGCGCTCCTTCAGGTAGTAGTGGAAGATCACTGAGAGATTGACCAGGGCGAAGGCCAGGAAGGCGCCGAAGTTGATGAAGGACGCCGCCGAGAGCACGTCCATGGTCAGCGCCAGCAAGGCGACCAAACCGCTGAATACTAGCCCGCCCAGCGGCGTGCCGAAGCGGCTCAATTTGCCCAGCCAGCGCTTTGGCAGCACATCGTCGCGGCCCATGGCGTAGAGCAGGCGCGCGCCGCTGGCCTGCGCGGCGATGCCCGAGGCGAACTGGCCAACTACCAACCCGATCAGGAATATCGAGACGAAGATATCGCCGCCAATGTTGCGCGCGATCTCATAAGCCGCGGCATCGGGATTGGCGAAGTCATGCCCCGGTGCGGCGAGTTGTACGAAATACGACACCACAACGAAGATCAGCCCGCCGATCAGGGTGATCAAGAGGATGGCACGCGGCAGAGTGCGTTGTGGGTCCTTGGTTTCTTCGGTCAGCGTGGTGACGGCATCGAACCCCAAGAAGGAGTAGCACGCCACGGCGGCACCCGCCATCAGTACCGGCAGGATCGCGGCGGAGTCGGCTCCCAGGAACGGTGTCAGACTCCAGAAGGGTTGGGTGGGATCGCCTAGTACGTAATGCATGCTCAGGCCGACGAAGGCGATCAACACCAGGAGCTGCACCAGCATCATCACGCTATTGATCGCGCTCGCCAGTTTGAGGCCGAGGATGTTGATCGTGGTAGTGACGGCAATGAAGGCCAGAAGCCATAACGGCGTGGGAATCGCCGGGAAGGCCGAGTTCAGATAGGCGGCACCGATCAGCCAGATCACCATGGGCAGGAACAGATAATCGAGCAGGATCGCCCAGCCAGCGATGAAACCCAGGCGGTCGTCGATGGCGTGGCGCACATAGGCATAGGCCGAGCCGGCCACCGGGTAAGCGCTGGCCATGCGCCCGTAGCTGTGCGCCGTGAACAGCATGGCGATCAGCGCCGCCAGGTAAGCACCCGAGACGGCGCCCTGCGTGGTAACGGCGAGCACGCCGAAGGTGCCCAGCACGATGATGGGCGTCATGTAGGCCAAGCCGAACAGCACGACCTGGCTCAGTGAGAGGGTCTTCTTCATTTGGTTCATCGTCGCCTCCTGTTGTGGTTGTTGCGACTGTTTAGTGGTTGTTGCGAGTGCTTGAAATCAGAAGTGCCAGTAGCGGCCTCCCTCGGTGTCCTCGCGCTGGCCTTGCAGGCCGATACGGCAGTCTTTGAGGTAGTCGTAATCGCGCCGCGCGTCCGGCAAGCGCTGGGGATCGAGTTGCAGCGTGGTGACGCTTTCCTCGCGGCCGGCGCGGAACAGCGCCTCGCCGTCCGGGGCGACCAGTGAGCTCTCGCCGGCGAAGGTCAGTCCCGCACCTTCACCCGCGCGATTGGTCATGGCGACGAAGTAATGATTGTCCTGGGCACGCGTTTGGGCGGCGCGGGCATGCATGGGGCCATAGGGGTCCATGTTGCCGTTGGTGACCAGCAGCAGATCGCAGCCGAGTTGCCCCAACGCGCGTGCGGGCTCAGGGAATTCCAGGTCGTAGCAGATCAACAAGCCAACCTGCAGGCCGCGCCATTCGACGCAACCCACGCGATCGCCGGGGGCGACGAGGTCGCGCTCATCGGGCCATAGATGCGCCTTGCGGTAGCGCAGCGCGATGCCATCCTCCGGCGTGATCAAGACGGTGGTGTTGAAAACGCGCTCGCCATCGCGCTCGAGAAGGCCCAGGGCGAGCGCGGTGTCGTGCTCGCGGCTGGTGGCAATAAGCGTGGCGAGTTCGTCGCCGTCGAGGGTCAGCGTGCGGTCGTCGACGTGGCCGGGTTCGGCAAAGCCGGTGAGGTGAGTTTCGGGAAAGACGATCAGCGACGTCTCGGGGGCGGCGTCGCGTAGACAGGCCAGGGTGCGCGAGAGATTGTAGGCGATGTCGCCCTCGCGGCCGGCCAGTTGTGCCAAAGCTATCTGCATGAAAGACTCCGAAGCGTCATTGTGGCTGTGCGGTCATTCGGATGCCCTTCAGTATCCGCGATCACACGGGCATGACCATTCCCCGGTGGGGTTACCCCATCAGGGTGAGCGAGGAGAGCGAGATGACGAGCGATGCAGACGATAGCGGGCAGGCGCCGGCACCCAGCGCCCTGGAAAGCGTGGCCTGGCATCGTGCCTTCGGGACCCTGGCGGACAAGCTGGATGGCGCCAATTTCTGGCTGGCTACGGTGCGTACCCTGGGGCGTCACGTCGGCTTCGATACCTGGGTGGTGCTGATCTTCCATCATCGCCAGCCGCCGCACATCCTCGCGGAAAGCGACGAGGACGATGGTGCCGATGAGGCGTTGTTCCAGGATTATCAGCGCGGTCTGTATCTGCTCGACCCGTTCTATATCGATGCCCGAGACCGCGCGCGTGCCGGGTTGTACACGTTGGCTGACGTGGCGCCGCAGTGCTTCCAGCATACCGAGTACTATCAGCGTTACTTCCAGCGCAACATCGTCGCCGATGAGATCCAATTCAACTGCCCGCTCGATGCCGAGCGCACGCTATGCCTGTCGCTGGGCTCGACCCGTGCATACTCGCCCGAGGCGCTCGGCCTGCTGAGCCTGGTGCAGCCATGGATGCTGGCGCTGATGCGCCAGCGCATGCATTTCGAATTCGAGCACGAAGATGGCACGCCGCCGGGGCCGCATCCATGGCATCCCTCTCCCCAGGCGCCGCGTGAGCTGGAATCCCACCAGACGCTGACCGAACGCGAGCGCGAAGTCAGCCAGCTCATGCTTGGCGGCAGCTCGACCAAGGAGATCGCCCGGCGCATGGCGATCTCGGTGGAAACCGTGCGCGCCCACAAGAAGCATCTTTACGCCAAGCTGGGCATCAACTCGCAGTCGGAGCTATTTGCGTTGTTCTGGCAGGCGCGCCGCTGAGCTGCGCACGCTACGGGCAGACGCTCCCAGTCTTATAGCGTGCGGTCGTCCACCCCATAGGTCGGCGGCACGAACCAGCGCACGTCTTGAGCATCACGATCGATATAGTCCTCGACTTGCAGCAGGTTGGCGAAGATCGCCATGCGCACCGGAATGCCATTGTCGGCCTGGCGGAAGATGGCCAGGCGCGGGTCGCCGTTGAGATCGACATTGAGGTCGTTGGCGCCGGGGCGGCTGTCACGCGGCAGAGGATGCATGACGATGGTGGTCGGCGAGCAGCGCTGATCGAGGAAGGCGCGGTCGACGATGAAGTCCTGGGACATCCCCGCGAAGGCTTCCGACATCTCCTCGGTGAAGCGTTCCTTCTGGATGCGCGTGGTGTAAATCACGTCGAGATCGCTGAAGTCGTTGGCCAGGCTTTCGCGTTGCTCGACGCGATGTCCGCGCGAGGTGACCAGGTCGATCAAATGACGCGGCATCTCAAGGCCCGGCGGCGAGACCAGCGTGATGCGCAGCGGCCTGAAAAGCGATAGCAGCTTGATCAACGAGTGCACGGTGCGGCCGTGCTTGAGATCGCCGGTGAGCAGGAAGTGCGCGCCTTCCAGGCGTTTGCCCAGACGCGCGAATTCCTTCTCGATGGTGTACAGATCGAGCAGCGCCTGACTGGGATGCTCGCCGGGACCGTCGCCGCCGTTGATCACCGGCACGCGGGTGGCTTCGGCGAATTCTGCCACCGCGCCCTGGTCGGGATGGCGCAGCACGATGGCATCGACATAGCCGCCCATCACGCGGCTGGTGTCGTAGAGGGATTCACCCTTGGCCATCGAGGAGAAGGTGAAGCCGGTGGTGTCGCAGACGCTGCCGCCGAGACGCGAGAACGCCGCGTGAAAGCTGATGCGGGTACGCGTACTGGCTTCGAAGAATAGATTGCCGAGTACCGCGCCTTCGAGCACGCGGGTCACCTTGCGCCGCTGGGCGAAGGGCTCCATGCGGCCGGCGAGCTGCATCAGGTGCTCGACGTAATCGCGGGACAGGGAATCGACGGAAAGCAGGTGGGAACTCATCGGTAAGCCTCGCAAGTGGCGCAGGGGGTCGCTGTGCGTAGTGTACGCATACGCGTCGCTGGCTTCATCCGCTGCTTGCGTCGATCGGTGCGCTTCGCTTGGCCTGGGTGGGAACGACTTCTATGGTAATGAATGCCATATCCCACCATTCAAGGAGCGAATGTCATGGGCGAGCAACATTTCCCCGCACAGGAACAGTCCGACCAACCCGGCGACGAGCACGCCATGCGTCCCGAGCCCGAGTATATCCGTGATAGCTATCGCGGCACCGGCAAGCTCGACGGCAAGGTAGCCATCATCACCGGGGGCGACAGCGGTATCGGCCGCGCCGTAGCGGTGCATTACGCCCGCGAGGGCGCCGATTGCGTCGTCGTCTATCTCAATGAAACGCGTGATGCCGAAGACACCCGCGCACTGGTCGAAGCCGAGGGACGAGAGTGCGTCCTGATACAAGGCGATGTCGGTGATCCGATGCTGTGTCGTCACGTGGTCGATACGACGCTGGCGACCTTCGGCAAGCTCAATATCCTGATCAATAACGCAGCCGAGCAGCATGACTGGGAAGACGTCACGCAGATTCCCGACGACCAGTTGCAGCGGACCTTCCAGACCAACGTGTTCAGCCATTTCTACATGGCCAAGCACGCGCTGCCGCACATGCACGAAGGCGATACCATTATCGCCACCTCGTCGATCAATGCCTTCAAGGGCAACGACACGCTGATCGATTACACGGCGACCAAGGGCGCCATTCAGGGCCTGGTGCGCTCGCTGGCGATGTCACTGGTGGAGCGTGGCATTCGTGTTAACGCCGTGGCTCCCGGCCCGGTGTGGACGCCGCTGATTCCCGCCAGTTTCGACGCGGACAAAGTCTCCGGCTTCGGCGGCCAGGTGCCCATGAACCGCGCCGGGCAGCCCAGCGAAATGGGCCCCGCCTACGTCTACCTAGCCAGCGAAGAATCCTCCTACATGAACGGTCAGACGCTGCATCTCAACGGTGGCGTGATCCTCAATACCTGAGTTTCAGGCGAGCTCCTGCGGTAGCCGCCCGCCCAGTTGCGCCGTGATCTTGCGGGCGGCGCGGCTGACCAGGCCGCCGAGTTCGGCGAGGCGTGCCTCGGGAATCCGCGCGGCGGGGCCGGAGACCGAGATGGCGGCGAGCGGCAGGCCGTTTTCGTCGTGCAGCGTCGCTGCCACGCAGTTGAGGCCGATGGCGTGTTCCTCGCGGTCGCAGGCGTAGCCCTGACGGCGGATCTCGCCCAGGGCGTCGCGCAGGCGGGCCGGGGTGTCGAGGGTGTTGGGCGTGACCTTGTCGAGCCCGCGCGTGTGGAGAATGCGCTCGACCTCGTTACGCGGCAGCCAGGCGAGTAGCGCCTTGCCGACGCCCGAGGCATGCAGCGGGGCGCGTGATCCCAGCCGCGTGATCATGCGCATCATCTGCGGTGACTCGCTCTGCGCGAGGAATACCGCCATGCCGTGATCGCGAATGCCCAGGTTGGCGGTTTCCTCGGTCTCTGCCGTCAATTGATGCAGGAAAGGCCGGGCGGTGGCGACAAAATCGCGCGCCTCGAGGAAGGCGTTACCCACGCGGAACGTCTTGGCGTCGATGTGCCACACGCCCATCTCTGCATCCTGAGCGATGAAGCCCTGTTGATGCAGCGCCTGCAGCAGGCGGTGCGTGGTTGACGGCGCCAGGCCCACGACTTGGGCGATATCGGAAAGGGCGAGCCCGCCGGGCGCGGCGGCGAGGCCTTCGAGAATACTCAAACCCCGCACCAACGATTGACTGTGGCCGCTGGTGGCTTTGCCATTACCGGCGGGGCGTCCGACCGACTTGCGTTTGCTTTCCGTCACGCCAGGCTCTCTCTCATGGAATATTCATGGAAAATTCTTCCATGAATTCCAAGGCCTCGCTAGCCCACCAAAGGCGCACGCCTAGACTCACCACAGACGTATGCCTGAACTCAGGCGGTATGGGCGTCCAGACGTAGCAGGGCGATACGGTGGATCTGCGCGATGGCGATGCGGCGTTCCTCGTCGGGCGTATGCGCGAGCCGGGCCTCGAAGGCATCGAGAATCTCGCGGCGATGATAGCCTTTGACGGCCATGACGAAGGGAAAACCGAAACGTGCCTTGTAGGCGGCGTTCAAACGCTCGAAGCGGGTGAGTTCTTCCGGTGAGCACTGATCGAGCCCCGCGCCGGCCTGCTCGTTAGTCGAAGCATCGGTCAGACCGCCATCCAACGCGACCTTGCCGGCCAGGTCGGGATGCGCGCGAATAACCCCGAGTTGGTCCTCGGGCGCTGCCGCGTCGAGCATCGCCGCCATGGCCTCGGCAAGGCCCTCGGGAGTGTCGTGATGGGTCGCGAGGCCGCTATCCCATACCGCCTCGGCGATCCACGGTGAATGTTCGTAAATACCGCCGTATGCTTCCACGAAAGCCGCGCGGTCGAGCGTCGTGGGGCGCGGCGAGAGCAAGGGTTGGCGCATGCGCGTCTCCTGATGCTATGTTGTTCGCAGTTGTTGTATACAAAATCAGGGTAAGGGGTAACGGCGCATGCGTCCATCTTGCCGCGTTGCCCGCCCCTTGGAGTCATGTCGACCGCAAGGAGACATCATGGGCTATCTCACCACGCACGTACTGGATACCGCGCGGGGCTGTCCCGCCAATGGCCTGCGCCTGACGCTGTACCGGCTCGATGCCGATGCCCGCCAGACGCTAGGCGAGTTCGTGACCAATGACGATGGCCGCTGCGAGGGTCCGCTTCTCGAAGGCGAGGCATTTCGTGTCGGCGAGTACGAGCTGGTCTTCGAGGCTGGTGCGTATCTCGATCGCCAGGAGGGCGCTGCCGCCTCCGGTCCGCGTTTCCTGGATAGTATCCCGATACGTTTCGGCATCGACGATGCGGATGCTCACTACCATGTGCCGCTGTTGTTATCACCGTTTGGCTATTCCACCTACCGTGGTAGCTGAGCCGTGGCCGGCAATGCGATGATCGGCGCAAACGTATTCGGGAGCCGTGAATGAGCGAGTTACCTCGGGCGCATCCTGCCAAGCAAACGCGTCGCAACGAGGGCAAGGCCGGCGATGGGGCGCAGCGTCATGACGCCATCTACCGCGCGATCAGCGATGCCATCATCGAGCACCGCCTGCAGCCCGGTGCGCGGCTGCGCGAGGATGCCTTGTCGGAGGTGTTTGGCGTGAGCCGCACCGGCATCCGCAAGATCCTGCAGCGCCTGGCGCTGGAGCACCTCGTCACTTTGACGCCACGGCGTGGCGCGAGTGTCTCCCGGCCCACCGCCGAGGAGGCACGCGATGTCTTCGCGGCCCGCCAATTGGTGGAATGCGAACTGATGGCGCAAATCGCTTCACGCGTCACCGAGAGCGACCTCAAGGCACTGCGGGACTGCGCCAACCGCGAGCGTCAGGCGCTCAAGGCTGGCAAGCAGAGCGAGGCGATCAAGCTTTCGGCGGCTTTTCACAACCAACTGGCCGCGCTGGCGGGCAACGCCACGCTCAGCGAATTCGTCGGCCGCCTGTGTTCGCGCTCGTCGCTGATCCTCGCCGTCTACGGCAACACCGGCCATCTCGGCTGCGAATCCCACGATCACGACGAACTGATCCGGCATCTGGAAAGCGGCAACGCCGAGCGCGCCCGCGCCTTCATGCAGCGCCACCTCAAGGCCATCGAAGCCTCGCTCTCCATCGCCGAAGCCCCCGAAGAAACGCCGGATTTGTACGCTATCTTTGGCGCCACTCCAGCGTAAGCCCTCGCAGGGTTTAATCTTGCAGCTCCCATCGTGCGCCGGCACCTTTACGGTGCCGAGAGCTGTGTCTCGGCGAAGTCGAGCAGGTTCCGGTAGTCACGCTGACGAATGATGTGCTCGACGATTCCGGCGTCCAGGTTCAGATAGTTGTGCACCAGCGCGTTACGCAGGCCAATCACCTTTCTCCAGGGCGTGCCGCTATCGTCATGTCCCAGGCTGTGTAGCTTGGTGAAGGTCTGTCGCGCATCGCTGGGCACCACGATACCGAGTGACTTCAAACGTTGCTTGGCGATGCCGATGCAGGCTTCGGTAAGCAACTGGAGGTTGCGCTCAGTAGCGCGATAGAGAAGCGCGCTCAAGCCTTCGGGCGTTGTTGCGGCCTGATGCAGCTGCTCCAACTCCTCGGCGAGAGTGGCGAGATGCTCGCGCATGGCGTCGATGTATTCGATTTCCACGTAATGATTCCCGTCGATTCAAGCCGTCGATTCAAGCCAAGTCATCGGTTCAAGCGTAGTGCTGCTGATGATACTGATGATCGATCTCCCACATCGAAGTGATGCGATTCTCCTCGCGGATCAGTCGCAAGCGATCGTTGGCTTGCAAGACCTGGCCAGTGCGGATCACGGCGTGGGCGAGGGGCAGCGGCGCCAGGTTGATATCGACGATGGAGAGCTGATCATTGGTCAGCGCCACTGCCTCCTGCCAGGCTTGTGCCAATAGCTCGGGGCGCAGGCGCCGCTCCAGGGCGTCTTCTTCGAAGTTGCGAAAGGCCACGGCAAGATCGTAATCGCTCTCCTCGGTTGCCGTGCCCTTGGCGCGTGAGCCATAGAGCCACAGCACGGCGATGTCATCGTCATGGGCTGCCAGCTCGGCGAGGCGCGGCAGAATGGCTGTCTGGTCGGGCATTTCGGCTCTCTTGTAAAGCGGCGGTGGATGCCAGCGATAGTGTAGCACCGGCAGTGGTTTGCCGAGGAACTGGCGCCGTCGCGTCAGGGGTATGTGCTCAGTGCGCTACCTCGGCGGGCGTCGAGACCTGCCCGCGCATCAGCACGTAGTAGCACGCTCCGCCCAGGCCGGCGCCGAGTAGCCATGCGAAGCCTTCCAGCGCGGCGAGGGCCGGCACCCATACCGAGGCCAGCGAGAACAGCGCGCCGATGGCGAAGGCTGCCAGGCCGCGACGGTTCCAGCCGTTGGTGTAGTAATAGGGACTGCCGGGTGCAGCCGAGAAAAGCGCCTGCACGTCCAGTTGGCCACGGCGAACGACATAGTAGTCGATCACGATAATGCCGTAGAACGGGGCGATGATGGCGCCGATGGCGTTGACGAAGCCGGGAATGCCGATCTGGCTGATCACGCTGACCCATAACGCGCCGATGAAGAAGGCGATGATCGCCGTGATCAGCCCGCCGAGGCGGAAGCTGATACGACGCGGAAACAGGTTGGCGAGGTCATAAGCGGGTGGAATGAAGTTGGCCACCAGGTTGATGCCCACCGTCGCGGCGAAGAAGGTCAGCGCGGCGACGATCGTCAGTGGCAGGCTATCGACGCGTTCGACGATGTCCGAGGGGTTGGTCAGTGCCTCGCCGAACAGCGCCAGCGTGCCAGCGGTGATGATCAACGCGATGAACGAGAACACCGCCACGTTGAGCGGTAACCCGAGCCAGTTGCCAAGCCGCATGGCGCGTTCGTTCTTCACGAAGCGCGCGAAGTCGCCGAAGTTGATCACCACGGCGGCGAAGTACGCGATCATGGTGCCGAGCACGGTGAAGAAGGCGCCGACGGCGCTGCTCGTTGCCTCGCTGCTGCCGCTGAAGATGTCATCCACCGCAGGCAGTAGCGAGGCCCCGGCCTGCCACCAGACCACGCCCATCAGCACGATCATCACCGCGTAGACCAGCGGTCCCGCCCAGTTGAGGAAGCGCTTGATGCGCTCGATGCCCGCCCAGAACATGGCCAGTTGAAAGACCCAGACGATGACGAAGGCCAGCCAGGCTACGCTCGATAGCCCCAGGAACTGGCCGCTCTCCGGTACGCCCAGCGCGGTCAACAGCAGCGTGACGGCGGTGGAGGCGAAGTAGGTCTGTACGCCGTACCAGAAGATGCCGATCACCGCGCGCAGCATAGCTGGCAGGTTGGCCCCGTGCACGCCGAGGCTGGCGCGTACCACCACCGGAAATGGAATGCCGTATTTGACGCTGGGTCGCCCAGTCAGGTTGACCAGCGCCATGACCACCAGGCCGGCGAGGATGATGGCGGCCATCACCGCCCAGCCGTTGAGGCCGTAACTCAGGAATAGCGAGGCGGCCAGGGTGTAGCCGAACAGGCTCTGGATGTCGTTGGCCCAGACATTGAAGATTTCGAAGGCGCCCCAGCGTCGCTGGTGATAGGGCAATGGCGCCAGGTCGGCGTTGTAGAGGCTTGCGTCGGGCGCCGTAAGGCGCAGGTCGTTATCGTTCATGGCGGCGCTCTGTGTCGGGATGCAGATTCGTGGATGACGGTGTCATTGGCAAAAGCGCTGGCAGGCCGGCCAGTAGCGCATCATCAGGTAATACGCCAGACCGGCGGGCACGAGGCTCGCGTACCACGAAATCGCCGAGACATTGAGCGCCACCAGCGCCCCGATCAGCGTGGCGATAAAGGCGGCGTAATTGATGCCGCGATAGGGGCCCTGCGTGTCATAGAGTTTGTCGATATCCAGCGTGCGCCGACGGATGAGGTAATAGTCCACCGCCATGATCGCGAAGATCGGCCCCAGAAACGCCGAATAAGTCTGCACGAACAGTTGCAGCCCGGCAGCGGAGTCGTCCTTGACCAGCTCCCAGGGGAAGGTGGCGAAGGCCAGCAAGCCGACGATCACTGTGGCGCTACGGAACTTCAGCTTGAACACATCCATCAGCACATAGGTCGGCGGCACCACGTTGTTGAGCACGTTGGTGGTGACCTGGGCGAAGGCGATGAACAACAGGGTGGTGATCAAAAGCGGCGGGTTGTCGACGGCGTTGGCGAAGACATCGATGGGATCGGCGACGCCAGTGGCGCCGGAGACCATCAGCCCGATCAAGCCCATGAACAGCGTGCAGGGCAGGATCGACATGGCATAAAGCGTGGTCAGAAGCCCCGGCCCGCTGCCGTGCTTGAGTTCACGGGAGTAGTCGCTGGCGTTGAGGATCATGGTGCTGTAGATGCCCAGAAACAGCATCGTCGCCCCCCAGAAGGGCAGCCCCCAGGTACCGTCGATGTCGACCAGTTGTTCGCCGATCACGTCGCCGTACTTGTTCAGCACGCTGAAGAACATGTACACCAGCGAGGCCAGAATGAAGCCGCTGCCGATGTTCTCCAGCCACTTGATGCCCTGGAAGCCGAACACCGACAGGGCGATCTGCAACAACTGGAAGGCGATGAAGTAGAACACCAGATTGTCGAAGCCCAGCAGGGTCGCCGACACGGCATTGAGGGCGCCGGCGCCGATCCAGCTCTGAAAGCCGTACCAGACGATGGCCGGCACCGCGCGTATCAGGCCGGGTAGTCGCGTGCCGGTGAAGCCGAAGGCGCTGCGTGCTTGCACCATGAAGGGAATGCCGTACTTGTAGCCGGCCGCGCCGTTGATCGCTAGCGCCACGCCGATCACGAAGCAGCCGATGGCGATGGCCAGTGACGCCTGCAGTAGATTGAGCGTGCCGACGATGCTCGAGCCCATGGCGAAGGTACCGATGGATACGCAGCCGCCGAACCAGGCCAGCAGATAGGACGTGCGCCCCATGATGCGTGTTTGCTGGGGCGCCAGGGATTCCTCCCCCGGCGCCTTGCCGGGAGATTGGGCGTTACCAGGCGCTTCCGCTTTCGCGCCCGGCGAGGTGGGTTCGCTTGTCATGCCGCTTTCCTCGGGCGGGGCAGCCCCCGCGATTTGTTGTTGTGCGCTCCCGATGATGGGAACGTCCGAGTGGCGTAGCGTGCTGTCTTTTGATTTATCTGTCGGGTGTTGTGGTTATCGGTGCGGTGCGGTAAAGCGATTCCCTCCATAGGCGGGCGTTAACATTAGCGTGATAGATGCGCGAACTGGCCGGTAAACGCCTTGGGGCGTGGAAAATCCAGATCGCCATGCTTGCTGGTGCCGAGGCCCAGGCCGACCAGCGCCTCGGCCAGCTTCACGGCGGCGGTGACGCCTTCGACGATGGGAATGCCCACTGCCTCTTCGATGGTGGCGCGCAAATCGGCCATGCCGCCGCAGCCGAGCACGATGGCGCCGATGCCGTCTTCATCGCGAGCGCGGCGACAAGTCTCGATTACCCGCGTGAGTGCCGCATCGCCATCGTCTTCCAGGTCGAGCACGGGGATCTCCGCCGCGCGCACGCGGCGGCAGTGATGCGTGAAGCCGTAGGCTTGCAGTAGATGTTCGGCAATGATGCCGGTGCGCCCCAATGTCGTGACCACCGAGAAGCGTGTGCTGATCAGGCTGGCCATATGGAAACCGGCCTCGGCGATGCCCAGCACCGGGGCGCGAGTCAGCTCGCGGGCCGCCATCAGGCCGGGATCGCCGAAGCAGGCGATGATGTAGGCGTCGCTGCCCTCGCGCTCGCCCTTGGCGATTTCCTCGGTCACGCCCACGGCGCTGATCGCCTCGTCGAAATGTCCTTCGATGGACACCGGGCCGCTTTCCGGCTGCGTGGCGACGATCCGTGTGCCCGGCGCCGCGATGCGGCTGGCGGATTCACCGATGCGTGTGGTCATGCCGGTACTGGTGTTGGGATTGATGAGATGCAGGCGCATGAAAGTCCTTGAGCGCGAGGTCGAACCTCGGACGCGGTATTTTTTGTCTACAAAATTTCTAGTATTGAATACAAAATAAGTCAATGCCTGAACGTTGTCGCGCCAAGCAGGCACCAAGCCACCGGCGCCTTAGATCACCGGTTGACGTTGGGTTCACGGTTATCTTGTAGGCGAGCAAACGCCGCGATAGGGATTTCCGGCGATCCGCCAATGGATTGATTTTTTGTATACATCAACGCACGCTAATCGTGTGACACAACAATAAACTGGGAGTGTTTATGGGCATGACATCCGATTCGTCCGCCGTTTATCCGCGCGATCTCATCGGCTATGGCCGCACGCCACCGCAAGCGAACTGGCCGGGTGGGGCGCGCATCGCCGTGCAGTTCGTCCTCAATTACGAAGAAGGCAGCGAAAACAGCGTGCTGCACGGCGACAGCCACTCCGAACAGTTCCTCTCCGAGATCGCCGGCGCCGAGGCCTATCCGGATCGCCACCTGAGCATGGAGTCGATCTATGAGTACGGCTCGCGGGCGGGGGTGTGGCGCGTGCTGCGCGAGTTCGAACGACGCGGGCTGCCGCTGACCGTGTTCGGTGTCGCCATGGCGCTGGAACGTCATCCCGAGGCGGCGCATGCCTTCAAGGAACTCGGCCACGAGGTCGCCTGCCACGGCTATCGCTGGATTCACTATCAGAATGTGCCGGAAGCCGTCGAGCGCGAGCATATGCAGCGCGCCGTCGAGATATTCCGCACGCTCTACGGCGAAGCCCCGCTGGGGTGGTATACCGGCCGCGACAGCCCCAACACCCGGCGCCTGCTGCTCGATCAGGGCGGCTTTCTCTACGACAGTGACTACTACGGCGACGACCTGCCGTTCTGGACCGATGCATCGGACAGCGAGGGCCAGACGCACCGCCACCTGATCGTGCCGTATACGCTGGACACCAACGACATGCGCTTCGCCTCGCCCACCGGGTTCGATCACGGCGAACCGTTCTTCCAGTATCTGCGCGACGCCTTCGACGTGCTCTATGAAGAAGGTGCCGAGACGCCGAAGATGCTGTCGATCGGGCTGCACTGCCGACTGATCGGGCGCCCCGGACGCTTCCGCGCGCTACAGCGCTTCCTCGATCATATCGAAGCCCACGACCGGGTGTGGATAACTCGGCGTGTGGATATCGCCCGGCACTGGGCGGCAGAGCATTTGGCCGAGTAGCCAACCGAGTGTTCCGCACCCCCGAATCTAGCGTCAATCACGCTCTTTTATGGTGCGTGCGAGTGGTTTCGTGTCCCTGATCCGGTCATTTGCTCCGTTGTCTGAATTCCTGATAAGACGAACTTCGGCCGGTGCTGTCGGCTAACTCCCTGAATCGACAACAATCGGAGCTGGGTTGGCGCCAAGCTTGCTATGTCGGGATGTGAAACAAACGTTTCCTATCCGGTAGAGAAGTCGCCAATCGTTTCTCTGCCATGACCACAACGCATGCTCCCTTCAGGAGATTCAGCATGTTCGCCTTCGCCAAGAACCGTTTCTGCCGCCAGCTCGTACTGGCACTCAGTTGCGTCGTCGTGACGAGTCTGGCCGCCGTCGCGGTACAGGCCAGCGACCTGGACACCATCGAACAGCGCGGCACCCTGCGCGTGGCCGTGCCACAGGATTTTCCGCCGTTCGGCTCAGTGGGTACCGATCTGCAACCGCAGGGCTATGACATCGATATGGCCCAGTACCTGGCCGATCAAATGGATGTCGATCTGAAGCTCGTGACGGTCACCAGTGCCAACCGCATACCGTTTCTGCAGACGGACAAGGTCGACCTGGTGATTTCCAGCCTGGGCAAAAATCCCGAGCGCGCCGCAGTGATCGACTTCACCGATGCCTACGCGCCGTTCTTCCTAGGCATTTTCGGCACGCCCGAGGCTGAACCGATAGAGTTGGCGGCGGGCCTTGCCGGCAAGACCATCGGCGTGACCCGCGGTTCGGTCGAGGACATGGAGCTTTCCGATCTGGCACCTGGCGATACCACCATTCAGCGCTTCGAGGACAACGCCACCACCATATCCGCCTTCCTTTCCGGCCAGGTCGACTACATCGCCACCGGCAACGTGGTGGCGGCACAGATCGCCGAGCGCAACGCCGAGCGCGCGCCGACCATGGTCTTCCGGATCAAGAACTCGCCCTGTTACATCGGCCTGAACCAAGACAACACGGCGCTCAAGACCCGGGTCAACGAACTGATCGAACGAGCCAAACAAGATGGCATGCTGGAAGCGATGTCGCAGAAGTGGTTCCACACTGCACTGCCTGATGATCTTTCCTCCTGAGTGGATGATTCGCCATGACTCTGGATTTCTCCACGTTGTTGCCGTACCTGGACGAGATCCTCGAGGGGTTGGTGACGACGGTATGGCTCACCGTCGCCACCACCTTCGTCGGGATCGCGCTGGCGATTGTCGTTGCCTACGTTCGTGATGGTGCGCCGGGTATCGCCAGCAGCTTGCTGGGTGCTTATGTCGAGGTGACTCGCAACACACCGTTCATCGTTCAGCTGTTCTTCCTGTTTTTCGGGCTGCCGGCACTGGGTGTGCCAATCAGTGCCACGGTAGCGGCTCTGTTGGCGATGGTGCTGAATCTCGGCGCATACACAGCCGAAATTTTGCGCGCGGGCATCGATTCGACGGCCCGCGGCCAGCACGAAGCAGCCCGTGCACTGGGGCTGTCGCGGCTGCAGAGTTTTCGTCATGTGGTGCTGGTGCCGGCATTTTCACGGGTTTATCCATCACTGATCAGCCAGTGCATCATCGTGATGCTGGGCTCCGCGGTGGTGTCCCAGATTTCGGTGTTCGATCTGACCTACGCCGCCAACTTCATCCAGTCGCGCAACTTCCGCGGCTTTGAAGTGTATCTGGTGGTCACGCTGATTTACCTGCTGCTGGCGGTGGGTCTGCGGCTGGGGTTCGAGTTCGTCGGGCGGCGGCTGTTCGCATTCCGTCAGGGAGGATCATCATGACCGACTTCACGCTGTGGGACATCGTCCGCAACCTGCTGCTGGCAGGGCGCTGGACCGTGGTGCTGTCGCTGATTGCCTTCGCTGGTGGCGCCTTCGTCGGTTTGATGTTGACGCTGCTACGCATGGGCGGCTTATGGCCGATCCGCTGGTTGGTTCGACTCTACGTCGACCTGTTTCAGGGCACGCCGCTGCTGATGCAGTTATTCCTGGCCTACTTCGGCGCTGCCGTGCTGGGCTTCGACATCTCTGCCTGGACTGCGGCCAGCGTGGCGCTAACGCTCTTCACTAGTGCCTTCCTTTGCGACATTTGGCGCGGTTGTGTCGAGGCGGTTCCCAGCGGGCAGTGGCAGGCTGCGCGCGTGCTCGGCCTCAATTATCTGCAGTCGATGCGCCACGTCATCCTGCCGCAGGCGCTGCGCCTGGCCGTGCCGCCGACCGTCGGCTTTTCCGTACAGGTCATCAAGGGCACCGCGCTGGCATCGGTGATCGGCTTCGTCGAACTGACCAAGGCCGGCACCATGCTCAACAACGCGGCCTTCGCCCCCTTCACCATTTTCGCACTGGTGGCGCTCGGATACTTTATCCTTTGCTATCCGCTGTCCCGCTATGCCCGTTACCTGGAGAGAAAGCTCTATGGCGCTGGTAGTCGTTAACGACCTGCATAAATCCTTCGGTGACCTGGAAGTGCTCAAGGGCATCGACCTGGAGATCGAAGCCGGTGAGGTGGTCTCGATCATCGGACGCAGTGGCTCGGGCAAGAGTACTTTCCTGCGTTGCCTCAACCAGCTCGAGCATCACGATTGGGGTACCATTCATCTAGCCGATCAACGTCTCGATGGTGGCGCGATGTCGCCGGGAGAGCTGAGCCAGAATGTCGGTATGGTGTTTCAGAGCTTCAACCTGTTCCCGCACAAGACGGTGATCGAGAACGTCATGCTGGCACCGGTGGTGGTCAAGCAGACGCCCCGCGCCGAGGCGCGTCAGGTCGCCGAGCAGATGCTCGACAAGGTCGGCATGCTGGAAAAGATCGATGCCTATCCGGGGCAGCTTTCCGGTGGTCAACAACAACGCGTTGCCATTGCCCGCGCCTTGGCGATGCAGCCCAAGGTACTACTGTGCGATGAGGTAACCTCAGCGCTCGATCCTGAGCTGGTGGGTGAGGTGCTGCACGTGCTGGAAAGCCTGGCAGCGGAGGGCATGACGTTGATTTTGGTGACGCATGAAATGAAGTTCGCCCGCGATGTCAGTCATCGCGTGGTCTTCATGCATCATGGGCACATCCATGAGGCGGGTGACCCGCAGACGCTGTTCACCCAGCCCAAGACATCGGAACTCAGCCAGTTTATCGCGTCGATCCTGTAGCGGCGACTATTCCATTTCAGTGTTTACGATAAGGAACGTCAGTATGCAGGCGCATATCGGTCGTCGACTACAACAGCAATTTTCGGAATTGGGCCCTCAGGAACGCCGGGTGGCGGACTTCATCCTGGCGCACCTGGAGGACTTGGCGGTCTACAGCGCTACCGATCTGTCGCGTCTCAGTGGTGTCTCCAAGGCGACCGTGACGCGATTGTTCAAGCGCCTGGGATTTGATGACTTCAAGGCGGTCAAGGCGCATGCCCGGCAACTGCGCCATTATGGTGTGCCGTTGGCCTCCAACACTGAAACGCTGGAAAACGGCATCGAACGTTTTCGGCGTCATGCCGATCGCGAGCAGAATAATCTACGCCAGTGTCTGGAAGGCCTTACCCCGGCGCTTTTCGATGCGGTGGTCAGTGCGCTGGATGAAGCACCAGAAGTGGCCGTAGTGGGTTACCGCAACAGTTATCCCGTCGCCCTGCATTTTCGCCAGCAGTTGATTCAAGCACGAGCGAACGTGCGGTTATTGCCGGCGCCCAATCAGTCGCTTGCCGAGGAGCTGGTTGAACTCGAGCCGGGTACGCTGATCGTGCTGATCGGTTTTCGCCGCCGTCCGCGATTGTTCGAGACGCTGATCGATGCACTCGCCCAGCGCGAAGAGCGCTTGTTGCTGATCGGTGATCCGACGACGGCAAAGTATGATGATCGGGTCACCTGGCGGCTGGAGTGTGCGCTGGAAACGATCTCGGCCTTCGACAGCTATGCCAGTGCCATGAGCCTGGTGAGTTTGCTGGCCAATGCCATGCTGCATCGTCGGCTCGCGCAGGGGCGGGCGCGAATCGGCGATGTCACGGAGCTTTATCAGGAGTTGGAGGAGTTAGCCCCCTGAGATATCCCGGTGCCAAAATGATAAGCAAAAAAAGAACGTGTGACGCCGGTGCTCTGCCGGGTCGCGAGGTTTGATTGAGGAGAAAGCATGCCACAGCGTACCGACACATCTCAGAACACCTACTACGCTCCCCATGGCGGCTTGCCGCCGCAGAGCCAGTTGATTCATGGTCGAGCGGTGTTCACCGAGGCGTATGCGGTGATCCCGAAAGGCGTGATGAGCGATATCGTCACCAGTTTTCTACCGCATTGGGAAAAGACGCGGTTGTGGATACTTTCGCGACCGCTTTCCGGCTTCGCGGAGACGTTTTCGCAGTACATCATGGAGGTCTTGCCCGGGGGCGGCAGCGAGCGACCGGAGCCGGATGAAGGCGCCGAGGGCGTGCTGTTCGTGGTCGAGGGCGAGATGATGTTGATCCTAGATGGTCAGGCGCATGCGATGGCGCCGGGCGGTTACGCCTTTCTGCCGCCGGGCGCCGATTGGCAATTGCGCAACGACAGCGATGCGCCGGTGCGCTTCCACTGGATTCGCAAGGCTTACGAGCATGTCGAGGGATTGGACATGCCCGAGGCGTTCGTCACCAACGAGAACGATATAGCGCCGATCGCCATGCCGGACACCGATGGCAAATGGGCCACGACGCGTTTTGTCGATCCGCAGGATGTGCGCTACGATATGCACGTCAATATCGTCACCTTCCAGCCGGGTGGGGTGATCCCCTTTGACGAGACTCACGTCATGGAGCATGGCCTCTACGTATTGGAGGGCCGCGCGATCTACCATCTCAATCAGGATTGGGTCGAGGTCGAGGCCGGCGACTACATGTGGCTGCGCGCGTTCTGTCCGCAATCCTGCTACGCCGCCGGGCCGGGGCCGTTTCGCTATCTGCTCTACAAGGACGTGAATCGGCACATGAAGCTGCGCTTGAGCTGAGACATCCTCTGAGGAGAACGCATGCTCGAACTTACCGCCCAACCGCTGACCGACGAGGCGTTCGCGCCGTTCGGCGATGTCATCGAGCGTCATAATGCCGATAGCTTTCCCATCAATAATGGCCGCACGCAGCGTTATCACGATCTGGCGCGGATCGAGACGCTCGGCGAGGGCGCACGGCCGATCATCAGCGTTTTCGTCAGCCAACCCGTGGCACTGCCGCTGACCCTCACGTTGCTGGAGCGTCACCCGCTCGGCAGCCAGGCGTTCATGCCGTTGCACGGCGAGCGCTTCATCGTCGTCGTCGCGCCGCCAGGGGAGCGCATCGAGCTTGGAGATGTGCACGCGTTCGTCACCGACGGTCGCCAGGGCGTCAACTATCGCGCCGGGACCTGGCACGCCATTCACTCGGTGCTCGATGTGGAAGGCGAGTTCCTGGTGGTGGATCGTGCCGGCGAGGGCAACAACTGCGAGGAATACCCGCTGGACGCGCGGGTGAGTTTATAAGCAGGTATCCACACTGTGGTGGTGTTCAACGGTACGGCCATGCACGGTGATCGCTTATTGTGTTCATAAAGCCCGACCAGGGGACTCGCTGATGCCGGACGCGCGCCATTCCGTTGAGCGTCTCAAGGAAGTCTTTTCCGCCTTTCTGATACTGGGCCTGACGTCCTTCGGTGGGCCGATTGCCCACCTGGGCTATTTCCGTGCCGAATTCGTCACGCGGCGCCGCTGGTTGTCGGAGGAGGACTACGCGGACCTGGTGGCGCTGTGTCAGTTTCTTCCGGGCCCGGCCAGCAGCCAGGTCGGCTTCGCCTTGGGGCTATTGCGAGGCGGGGGCTGGGGAGCCGCTGCTGCCTGGACGGCCTTTACGTTGCCCTCGGCCATCGTGCTGGTGCTTTTCGCGTCGGGTGCCGCGGTCCTCGATGGCCCGATCAGCGAGGGCATCCTGCATGGGCTCAAGGTGGCAGCCGTGGCGATCGTCGCTCACGCTGTCTGGGGCATGGCGCGCAAGCTTTGCCCCGACCAGCGGCGCGCCGGCATCGCCTTGGCGGCCGTGCTATTAGTGGTGCTGATCGGCGGGCCGGTGGGGATGGTAACGGCCATCGTGATCGGTGCGGTGGCCGGTATGCTGTTTTGTGGAGACTCAGTGTATCGAGATCAGGGCGGCCCCGTGTCGCGTGAGTTGCACTTTCCGGTGTCGCGGCGTGTCGGCCAGGTCGCTGCCGCATTTTTCGTCGCGTTGCTGATCGGGCTGCCCTGGCTGGCCTGGGTGTCGTCGTCTACGGTCCTGGCAATGATCGACGCCTTCTACCGCGCCGGCGCCTTGGTGTTCGGGGGCGGGCATGTGGTGCTCCCGCTGCTGGAAAGCGAAGTCGTCCAGTCAGGCTGGGTGACACCCGATAGCTTTCTCGCGGGCTATGGCGCTGCCCAGGCGATTCCCGGACCGCTATTCACCTTTGCGGCGTATCTTGGTGCCGAGATGGGGACGTTGTCCGTGCCGCTTGTCGGCGCGGCGTTGGCGCTCATCATGATCTTCTTACCGGGACTCTTGCTGCTGGTGGCCGTGCTGCCTTACTGGAACCGCTTCCGGCGTCTGGAGCGCGCGCAATCACTGATGCGTGGCGCGAATGCCGCAGTGGTGGGGATCCTGGGGGCTGCGCTCTATCAGCCGGTCTGGACCAGCGTGGTGGTCGGCTCTGCCGAGTTTGCCCTGGCATTGACGGGCTTTCTGCTGTTGAGCGTCTGGAAGCTACCGGCCTGGGCGGTGGTAGTGATCCTGGCGGCCGGGGGCATCGTCATTACGCTGTAGGGGGTGTGCGTGTGTAGTCCTTATGGGTCAGGGCTTGTGTAATCATCCTGCCTTCCTTGAGCATGCGTCGAGATATAGGCCTGATCGGGATGGTTAGGGTCGTCCAGGTAGAGATAAGTCAGTAAGCCTTCTCGACGCAGCGAGTTAAGATACTGTTTCTGAAGATACTCCGGGTTGCGCTGTAACAAGAGGGCGAGTTCACTGACCCGATAGGGCCGAAGAGCACAAAGCGAGACAAGCATGTTCCTAATACGTGAGGTGTCGCGAGTTCTTTGTCCCAACTCGCTCAGCTGCTGGGCCAGCGGCCCCGGGAGCTCTGCTAGAAGCTCTGTCCGCAGCGTGATAGAACCGCCGCCGGACTCCGGATATAAGTCGCCGGACTCCGGAGATAAGCCGCTGGACTCCGGAGATAAGCCGCCGGACTCCGGAGATAAGCTGAAAAGATCGTCGGTAAGGCTCGTCTCATTCGGAAAGCGCTCGCCTGGAACGTAGTAGGTTGCCGAGCCTCTGGGAATCTGAGTCAACAGACCAAAATCACGCAACCGCACCAAATGCTGACTGGCTGTCAGGGTGTCGACACGACTCTGGGCACGGTAGTCGGCGTTGGTGATACGGCCGGTTTCACGTACCAGCAGAAGAGCATGGCACTCTTCTTCTGTAAGCTGTAGGTGGCGGAAATGCGTTAACCACTCGAGGGCTTCTTCGTCCAGGAAGTGCACAAATAGCAGAGTAGTCATGAAGCGATCTTCATGGCGCTGAGACTCAAAGAACGGCGGTGTCAGCCCGGCCTGCTCCATATGGCGACGCATGACGCGAATGCCGCTGCCTTTGGTTTCAGCATAGCGTGTCTCGTGCAGTACGGCGGCTAGTGTCGGGTTGCGCCAAGCACTACCCGGCTGGCCCAACTGTTCCTCGGGCTTGAGTGAATAGCCTGGGTTATGGATCTCGATACGGTTGCTGTAACGGATAATCTGCACTGGCTCGTGGCGGCGATAGTTGCGGTGCATCAACGCATTGACAATGGCCTCGCGGATTACCTTGGTCGGAATCAGCGGCGTATCGCTGCGCTGCTGGCTGCCTTGCGGGAGATGAAAGGCGGTGGGCAAGTCATCCATGACCGCTGCTGCGGCACGATTAATCAGGCGCGAGAGCGCGTTTTTGAGGGTTCCAGTGTGCATCAAGGTCACATGACCCGCCATGAACGACAAGGCCCCATTTTGAGGGGCCTTGTCGTTCTGGTTCAGGTCTGTTCGACAGTCTTGTCACGACGCGGATCGCGTCCCAGCGGGTGCGGTTCGCCGCGTTGCTTGGCAAGCTCGATCTGGCGTTGACGCTCGCGGGCGCTGGTCCGGGTTTTCTCCGGCAGGTTGTCCCAGCAGTGCGGGCAGCTTACGCCGGGTTCGTATTTCGCGGAGGCCATGTCGTCTTCGGAGATCGGCCGGCGACAGGCGTGGCACTGTTCGAAATCGCCCTCGGCGAGGTCGTGGCGCACGGTCACGCGGTTGTCGAACACGAAGCATTCGCCCTGCCAGCGTGACTGCTCTTCAGGCACTTTTTCCAGGTAGCTCAGAATCCCCCCCTTGAGGTGATATACCTCCTCGAAGCCTTCATTGAGCATGAAGCTCGAGGCCTTCTCGCAGCGGATGCCGCCGGTGCAGAACATCGCCACCTTCTTGTGCTTGGCGGGGTCGTAATGCGCTTTGACGTAATCCGGAAACTCGCGGAACGTCTTGGTCTGCGGGTCGATGGCGCCCTCGAACGAGCCGATTTCCACTTCGTAATCGTTGCGCGTGTCGATGACCAGCACTTCCGGGTCGGCGATGACATCGTTCCAGTCCTCGGGCTCGACATAGGTGCCGACCGTCTGATTGGGATCCACCCCGTCGACGCCGAGGGTCACGATCTCGCGCTTGAGCTTGACCTTGGTGCGATAGAACGGATGCGCGTCGCAGTAGGATTCCTTGTGGGCGACCGCGGCCAGGCGCGGGTCGGCTCGCAGCCACGCCAGCAAGGCGTCGATGCCCTCGCGGGTGCCGGAGACGGTGCCGTTGATGCCTTCCTGGGCGAGCAGCAGCGTGCCCTTCACATCGTGAGCGCGCATTGTCTCGAGCAACGGTTCGCGCAGGGCTTCGTAGTCATCTAACGTGACGAACTGATAGAGCGCCGCGACCACGATGGCCGGCGCGTCGTGCGGTTGGGTCATGTCTGTCTCCTGGTAATCGTCCCCGTAAAGGACGGACCGGGTGAATCGTTGGCGAGTGCCAAGGGAGACGCATTTTACGCAATGCCATGCGGTGATGCATCTGCGGCAGGATGCCGCCCCGTTTGGGCGGGGCGGCGTCATTGGCGTCAGTGCATAGCTAACGTGATCGAGATACAGCGTCTATATGAGTTTTCTGCGTTATCGTGGGTCGCGATGACGTTGCGACAAAGGGTAAAACGAACCTTCAAAGTTATGGTGTATCATCTGCGCGTATTCAGTAAGTGGCGTAACAGCTGGTGCCACCTGTCTCGGGATTGGGGGATGCAACGATCTCTCAGAGACACGGGAGTTTCAGCACGTTTCGCCGACTTCGATCGTGTGGCTGAGCATCTGACCCTCGTCGAGGGGCGAACTCTCCGCTTCGAACACGATAAGACAACCTTCTTGCTGCAAGGGGCTTGGCAGTGACACCAACAATGAACCATGCGCTGGTCTTGTGGCATTATCTTACCGCGTCTCCTGACCATCATCAGGAAGGGCTACTGGTCGTATGTGGATCTTACGATCTGCGTGTATGTGATTATGCCTGCGATCTTTTCAAGCGTGGTCAGTTCAATCGGCTTTTGATTACCGGACGAACTGGAAACTGGACCCATCACCTGTGGAGCGAGACCGAAGCACAGGTTTTTGCAGAGCGGGCTCGCCAACATGGCCTTTCAGACAGGTCGATGATCTTGGAGACGGAGGCGACGAACTTCGCCGAGAATATTCGAAATGCGCGTCTTCTCGTCCCCTCGGCCAGGAAAGTGACCTTTATAACGAAGCTGAATTCTATCCGACGTATCATGGTGACCGCGCCGATCCAGTGGCCCTGCGCCAATGTGCGGACCGATGGACCCCCAATCCGCTTCCCTGACGAAGTGTCGAACGTCGTCGGAGTTTTTGGGCTGATCGCAGAAATGGTTGGGGACATCGACAGGCTCATCAAATATCCCGATGCTGGGTTCCAGGTAATAAGTGACGTGCCGGATGATGTTCAGACGTCGTACCGATATTTGGCCGAACATGGCTTCGGCAGTCATATGATTTCGTCAACTGCATGACACTTCGACAAGTGGCGTCGCATGCTGATTGTCGATGAGGCGCTGGAAGTGACAGAGGTGATGACGACGCACTTTTGAATGGCGCCAAGCATGCGGCTTATAAAATGGCGATTAGACTTAAGGCGGATATGCGTGCGATATGCTAATATGTTGCCCCGCTTAATGAATCCGTCCGCCGGCGGCGCCTCGTCATCCGGCAGACCCGACCTGTCGATATCGCCATGACGCATCGTTACCTCAATACCTCCTTGTTGCTGGGCGCCCTGGGCGTTTCCGGCGTTGCCTTCGCCCAACCCTCCGCGCCGGAGGTGATGGAAGTCACGGCACCGCGCCTCGACCGCGAGCTGTACACCACCCCTGCCGCAGTGTCCGTGATCGAACACGATGACATCGCCGCAGGGCAACAGCGCGTGCGTCTCGATGAGTCGCTGGTACGTGTGCCGGGCGTGTTTTTGCAAAATCGTGACAACTTCGCCCAGGGCGAGCGCCTGGCGATTCGTGGCTTCGGCGCGCGGGCGCCGTTCGGGGTGCGCGGGATCACGGTGATGACCGATGGCATTCCCTATACACTGCCCGATGGACAGGCACAGCTCGATGCCATCGACCTCGACAGCGCCGAGCGCATCGAGGTGATTCGCGGTCCGTCGTCGGTGCTTTACGGCAACGCGGCAGGGGGCGTTCTCAGCGTGACCACGGCGGATGGTCGCGACGATCAGAAAACGCGCCTGGGCGCCGAGATCGGTAGCGACGGTTACCAGAAGTATCGCTTCAGCGACGGTGGCGTGAATGGCCCCTGGTCGCATCATGTGAGTGTGTCGGCGCTTAATTTCGACGGTTATCGCGATCAGAGTCAGGTCGAAAAGTATCACCTCAACGCCAAGGTGCGTCGTGAGCTAGGCAACGACCGCGCGCTGACGGCCATCGTCAACTTGCTGGACAATCCGCGCTCCGAGGATCCAGGGGCGCTGAAAGAATCGGAAGTGGATGAAGATCGCCAAGGGGCTGCTCCAAACTCGCTCGCCTTGGATGCAGGGCAGGAAGTCGATCAGCAGGTGCTGGGGTTACAGTACGAGGATCTATCCGCGGGGCCGGGCGAGCTGTACGTCAAAGGCTTCTATTTGCAGCGTGACTTCGAACAGCAACTGCCTTACAAGGGTGACAGCCGCATCAACTATCAGCGTGACTATTACGGTGCCAGCGCCGAATATCATCAGGATCTGCTTCTCGGCGAGTTGCCGTTGCGTTATGTGATTGGCGTCGATGCCGCGCGTCAGGAGGACGATCGGGACCGCCATAATGTAGATGCCGTCAATGGAGTCACTGATCGGGCGGGCGATGAAATGCAAACGGCGACTTCGTTGGGTGTGTTTGCCCAGGGTGATCTGGATCTCACCGACAAGCTGACGCTGTCGCTAGGGGCGCGCTACGATCGCGTCGATTTCGATATCGACGATGATTTTGATAGTGACGGCGACCAGAGCGGTGATCGTGCTTTCCGGGAGTGGAGCGGTTCGGCGGGCTTGAGCTACCGATATCTGCCGACACATCAGGTCTACGCCAATACCGGTACTTCTTTTGAAACACCGACGTTCTCTGAATTCGCCAACCCCAGTGGCGTGGGCGGTTTCAATCCGGCCATCGAGCCACAGAAGGCGTGGAATCGCGAAATCGGGCTACGCGGCAACTTCGCCAATGGCGTGGATTACGATCTGGCGCTGTTCTCGGTACGCGTGCGTGACGAGCTAGTGCCCTACAACGAGAACGGTCGGGACTTCTACCGCAACGCCGGAGACTCCTCGCGCGATGGCGTCGAGCTGGCGCTGGGCTGGCAGATGACGCCGAGCTGGCGTCTTGATAGTGCCTTGACGTTGGCCAAGTACGAGTTCGATGAATATAAGGTCAAGAGTAATAACGAGAGTAATAGCTACGGCGGCAATCGTATCCCCGGCTTGCCGGAGCAGACCTGGAACACTCAACTCTCCTGGCAAGGCCTCGACGAGCGCTTTGCGACGCTCGAGACGCAATACATCGGCGACATGGTGGCGGATGATGCCAATGACGTGGACGTCGATGACTACTGGTTGGTCAATCTACGCGTCGGTGATGGCTGGCACCTGGGCGGCGACACCTTGCTCAAGGGCTACGTGGGCATGCGCAATCTCTTCGATCGCGAGCATTTCGCCAATGTGCGCCTCAATGGTAGTTATGGGCGCTATTATGAGCCGGCGCCGGGACGGACCGTCTACGCTGGTATGGAAGTCGCGTTCTAGGCGTATCGATCAATAACCAGAGAAGAGGGAACCTAATGCGCTATCTATTTGCGGTGATGGGAACCGCGTTGCTGCTGGCGGGGCTCGCTGGCTGCACGGTCAATACCTATGATGACGGCGAGCGAGAAGTCAATACAGGCGTGCCCAATAGCGGACCGACCAGCAACCCGGCGGATGTATCGCGTTCCGACGGGACGCCTTGACGCCGTGATAGGAACCCCGCCGAATCTAGCAGGCCACAAACGCCACGGCCCCTCCATGGAGGGGCCGTATTGCGTTGGGCCGGTCAGTGCGCCGTAGTGTTACGCTTCGAAGTTGCTCTCGGAGTAGAGCACGCGCAGGCGCAACGTGTGGTTGACGCGCTTGAGCGCTTCCAGTGCCTTGGGGCCGTAGGCCTTGTCGACATCGATGACCACGTAGCCGACGCCGCTGTTGGTCTGCAGGTACTGCGCCGAGATGTTGATGCCTTCGTCGCCGAGCACCTTGTTGATCTCGGACATCACGCCCGGCACGTTCTCGTGGATGTGCAACAGGCGGTGCTTGTCCGGATGGGCGGGCAGCGCGACCTCGGGGAAGTTGACCGAGGTGATGGTGGTGCCGTTGTCGGAGTAAGTGATCAGCTTCTCGGAGACCTCGATGCCGATGTTCTCCTGAGCTTCCAGGGTCGAGCCGCCGATGTGCGGGGTGAGGATGACGTTGTCCTTGCCGCGCAACGGGGAGACGAATTCCTCGTTGGTACCCTTGGGCTCGACGGGGAAGACATCGATGGCTGCGCCGAGCAGCTTGCCGCTCTCGAGCACTTCAGCCAGCGCCTCGATATCCACCACGGTGCCGCGCGAGGCGTTGATGAAGATGGCGTTCTGTTTCATCAACGCCAACTGGTCGCGACCGATCATCCAGCGCGTGGAGGGTTCGTCCGGCACGTGCAGGCTGATGACGTCGGCGCGTGCCAGCAGTTCCTCGAGCGAGCCCACCTGGCGGGCATTGCCCATGGCCAGTTTGGTGATCACGTCGTAATAAAGGACATCGAAGCCCAGCGATTCGGCAAGCACCGAGAGCTGGGCGCCGATGCTGCCGTAGCCGACGATCCCCAGCGTCTTGCCGCGCGCTTCATGGGAATTCTTGGCCGACTTCAACCAGCCGCCCTGGTGGGCACGGGTGGATTTCTCGGGAATGCCGCGCAGCAGCATGATGGCTTCGGCGAGGACCAGCTCGGCCACCGAGCGGGTATTGGAATACGGTGCGTTGAAGACCGGAATACCACGTTCGAGGGCTGCATTGAGATCGACCTGGTTGGTGCCGATGCAGAAGCAACCCACGGCGGTGAGCCGCTCGGCGGCGGCGAACACGCGCTCGGTGAGCTGCGTGCGCGAGCGCAGGCCGATGAAGTGAACGTCACGGATCTTCTCGACCAGCTCGTCCTCGGACAAGGAGGTAGAGAGCGTTTCGATGTTGGTGTAACCGGCATTCAGGAGGTTGTCCACGGCGGACTGATGAATGCCCTCGAGCAGCAGAATCTTGATCTTGCTCTTGTCCAGAGACGTCTTGGCCATTGTCGGTTCAACCCTTTCGTCGACTGATGCGACGTTTATCTATCGGTATGATGGTGGCCTGTCCAGACGGGCGATCCGAGGCCCCGAGGCAAGAAAAAAAGGGGAGGAAGCCGCCCAGCGACAGGGCCCATATCGTAGCACAGACGGCCTGTTTGAGGATGAATTCGCTGCACCTTGTGCATGAACGCGCTTGGTTCGCAGCGCTTGCTGACCACGCCGGGGCAGACGCGTCCCCGGGGCTTGGGTGTATACTGTGGGGCCAAATCTTGGCAAGCCGGGCCGTGGCATCGGTCCGCACGGATGAGCGAGAAGCGCCATGGTGGAAAAGGATGCATCGGTTGGCGATGTCGACCAGCTCGACGGAACGGATGTTCAGAACGCCGCCCCGGAGGATTTTGCGGCGACGCTGGCGCGTCTGGAATCGCTGGTGGCCCAACTGGAGTCAGGCGAGCTGTCTCTGGAAGCGTCGTTGGTGGCGTTCGAGCGCGGTGTGCATCTGACCCGCGACGCCCAGCAACGCCTGGAAAACGCCGAGTTGCGCGTCAAGGCGTTGCTGGAACAGCCCGACGGCAGCTTCCACGCGACGCCTTTCGATGCCGGGGAGGCCGATGGTGAGCGTTGAACCCCTGGCCGAGCGCGACATCATCACGACGGCGCGGGCGCGTACCGAGCAAGTGCTGGCGCAGGTCTTCGAGCGCACCACGCCGGTCGCTGGCGAGCTCGATGCCGCCATGCGCTATGGCGTATTGGGCGGTGGCAAGCGCCTGCGCCCGGTGCTGGTGTACGCCGCTGGACGTGCGTTGGGTGCCGAGGACACCGCACTGGATGCCCCCGCAGCCGCCATCGAGCTGATCCACGCTTACTCACTGATCCACGATGACTTGCCTGCCATGGACGACGACGACATGCGTCGTGGGCGCCCCACCGTGCATCGTGTCTATAACGAGGCGATGGCCATCCTGACCGGCGACGCGCTGCAAACGCTGGCCTTCGAGGTGCTCGCCGAGGCGCGCCCACCGCATCTGGGCGCGATGGTGGGGGTGCTGGCCCAGGCCTCGGGACGTGACGGCATGGCCGCCGGGCAGGCGCTGGACCTGTGCGCGGTGGGCGGTCAACTGGATGTCGATGCCCTGGCGACCATGCATCGTTACAAGACCGGCGCCCTGATTCGCGCTGCCGTGCGGCTCGGCGCCCTGGCAGCCGTCGATGAAGACGACCCGCGTGTGGCGGCGCTGGATGTCTACGCCGCTGCTATTGGCTTGGCGTTCCAGATTCAGGATGACATCCTCGATGTCACCGGCGACGCCGCGACCCTGGGCAAGGCCACCGGCGCCGACGCGGCGCGTGCCAAACCTACTTATCCGGCTTTGCTCGGCCTGGAAGGCGCCCGTGCCAAGGCGCACGGCCTGCTCGACGAGGCGCTGGACGCCTTGGCGCCCTTGGGCGAGCGAGCCTTTCCTCTGGCCGACTTGGCCCGCCATATGATCGACCGCGATCACTGATCGGTTGTAGACAACGCTTATGAAGCTGTTCGACGAGATTCCTGCCGAACGTCCGGCCACGCCATTGCTCGATACTCTCGAGTCTCCTGCGGCGTTACACGATTTCAATGCGTCACAGTTGCGCGAACTGGCCGACGAGCTGCGTGCTTACCTGCTCTATAGTGTCGGCTGTACCGGCGGCCACTTCGGCGCGGGGCTGGGCGTGGTCGAGTTGACCGTCGCCTTGCACCATATTTTCGACACACCGCATGATCGCCTGGTCTGGGACGTCGGCCATCAGGCCTATCCCCACAAGATCCTCACCGGGCGCCGCGAGCAGATGTCGACCATTCGCCAGCTAGGCGGGCTGGCGGCGTTTCCCAAGCGCGACGAGTCGCCCTACGACACCTTCGGTGTCGGCCATTCGAGCACCTCGATCTCGGCGGCGCTGGGCATGGCCCTGGCGGCGCGAACCAAAGGTGAGAAGCGCCGCGTCTGCGCGGTCATCGGCGACGGTGCCTTGAGCGCTGGCATGTCGTTCGAAGCGTTGGCGCATGCCGGGCATGTCGATGCCAATATGCTGGTGATTCTCAACGACAATGAGATGTCGATCTCCGAGAACGTCGGCGGCATGGCCAGTTACCTGGCACGCATCCTGGTCAGCAAGCCCTACACGGTAATGCGCGAGAACAGCAAACGCGTACTTTCGCATCTACCGGGCGCGCTGGAACTGGCGCGCCGTACCGAGGAGCACGTCAAAGGCATGGTCAGTCCGGCGACGCTGTTCGAGGAAATGGGCTTCAATTACATCGGCCCCATCGACGGCCATGACGTGCCGAGCCTGGTTCAGGCGCTCGGCAGCATGGCGAACCTCGAGGGGCCGCAGTTTCTGCATATCAAGACCTGCAAGGGACGCGGCTTTCGCCCCGCCGAGGCCGATCCCATCGGCTATCATGCCATCACCAAGCTCGAGAAAACCGCCAGCGAGCCGCCGCCCAAGGTGGAGCCGCGTTCGCCCAACGAGGCTATGGCCGAGCCCAAGGCCAAACCGCGCAAGTATTGCAACGTCTTCGGCGAGTGGCTCTGCGACATGGCGGCGGCGGATACGCGCTTGATCGGCATCACGCCGGCGATGCGCGAAGGTTCCGACCTGATTCGCTTCTCGCGCGAGTATCCCGAGCGTTACTACGATGTGGCAATCGCCGAGCAGCATGCGGTGACGCTGGCGGCGGGCATGGCGTGCGAGGGCATGAAGCCCGTGGTGGCGATCTACTCGACCTTTCTGCAGCGCGGCTATGACCAGTTGATCCACGACGTGTCGGTGCAGGCGCTCGATGTCACCTTCGCCATCGATCGTGCGGGCGTGGTCGGCGAAGATGGCCCCACGCACCATGGGGCGCTTGATCTCGCGTACCTGCGCTGCATTCCGGGCATGGTGGTGCTGGCGCCCGCCGATGAAGCCGAGTGTCGCGCCATGTTGAGTGCCGCCTATCACCACCAAGGCCCGGCGGCGGTGCGGTACCCACGCGGTACCGGGCCGGGGACGACGCTCGCGCCCGGTCTCGAAGCGCTTCCCATCGGCGAAGCCGAGACACGGCGTACCGGCGCGCAGGATGGCGTGGCGCTGCTGGCATTCGGCAGCATGAACGGCCCCGCCGCCGAGGTTGCCGAAAATCTCGACGCCACGCACCTCAACATGCGCAGCGTGAAACCGCTGGATCGTGACGCCATACTCGTGGCGGCGCGCCGGCATCGGCTGCTGGTGACGCTTGAGGAGAATGTCGTCGCCGGTGGTGCGGGAAGTGGCGTCAATGAACTCCTGGCCGCCGAGGGTGTCCAGGTCGAGGTATTGAATCTTGGCCTGCCGGATGCCTTCGTCGAGCATGGCAAGCCCGCCGAATTACTGACGGTGTGCGGTCTCGACGCCGAAGGCATCGAAGCCTCGGTACGCCAGCGCCTAACACTTAGCAACAAGACGGAAAACTCATGCTGATCGCCATCTTGATTGGGGCCGGGCTCGGCTTCATGTTCGGTAAATTGCCGGGACTGATTATCGGTGCCTTTTTGGGGTATTGGGTCGCGCGGCGCCTGATACGCCGTGTGGTCGTCTCCAAGCTGTCGCAAATGCAGGGGCAGTTCCTCGACTCGACGTTCGCGGTTATGGGGTGTGTCTGCAAGGCGGACGGCCATGTCAGCGGTGACGAGCTGCGTGTCGTCGAGGCGCTTTTCGAGCGCCTACGCCTGAGCGAGGCGCAGCGCGAAAGTGCAAAAGCGGCCTTCGAACGCGGCAAGGCCGATGACTTCGACCTCGACGCCGAATTGGCCACGGTGCGGCGAGTGACCGGTGGGCAACGTGCGCTGTTGCAGGTGTTCCTGCAAGTCCAACTCTCGGCCATCGCCGCCGATGGCGAATTGCATCCTGCCGAGCATGACATGCTGCTGCGCGTGGCGCGCGGGCTGGGATGCAGCGAGGCCGAGATCGAACAGATCGAGGCCATGCTGCGTGGCGGTCAACAGCAGGCGAGTGGCGGCGCGACATCGCAGCAGGCGCTGACCGATGCCTATCGAGTGCTGGGCGTCGAATCTGATGCCAGCGATGCCGAACTCAAGCGCGCCTATCGCCGCCTGATGAGCCAGAATCACCCGGACAAGCTCGCCGGCAAGGGGCTGCCCGAGAGCATGCGCGAAATGGCCGAGGCGCGTACTCAGGAAATCTCCAACGCCTACGACCTGATCAAGAAGTCCCGCGAAGCGAACGCCTGATCAGCGTGTCGGCTTGGCGATGCGTTGACGGATGTACCGATCGTTGGCAACGCTAAAGGTGGCAGCGCCCCCGTGTGGTGCGACACTAGGAGAAGTGAATGCCCGCGAGATTGCAAACGTATCGCGCCATGGCACGCGTGCTAGGGGCATTCGACGCCTTGGGATGGCGTGTGGGCTACCGCTATGGTGATCGCCAGTTACTGGAGAAGGTGATCCTCCCGGCGCTGGCCACGGAAGTCGGCGCCGGCCATGTGCTGCTCGTCGGCTGCGCCTGGTACACGCGCGATTATCCCGATCTCTTCCCCAGGAGTCGCGTGACCACCCTGGATATCGACCCGGCCAAGTCGCCCTTCGGCGCCGAGCGCCATATCGTCGCTGACATGGCCGCTTTGGCGGCGCATTTACCACCCCAAAGTCTGGACGCCGTGGTCTGCAACGGCGTGCTGGGCTGGGGGTTGGATGCTCCCGGCGATATCGAGACGGCCTTTGCCTCGACGGTGGCCTGCCTGCGGCCCGGCGGACAACTCTTGCTGGGCTGGAACGATATCCCGCCCTATAACGCCGTACCGCCCGATGCCGTGACGGCACTCGAGGACTTGTGCCCGCGCGCGATTCCCGGGCTCGGTCAGCACAGCCTGATCGCGCTGGAGCGCAATCAGCACTGCTACCAGGCTTTTCAGAAGGCGGAGGCGAAAGCCTGACGCCCCGAGAGGAGGCCGCTCAGGCTTCCACTCCTGCCCAAAAGACGGCCCAGGCCCCCTCCAGACGTCGTTCGAAGGTATCGGCGTCGTAGTAGAAATTCTCGGCGAACAGACCATCCATCAGACAGTAGAAGGCGGCGATGAACTGCGCCTCGGGCAGTGCGCGCAGCTCACCAGCTTGGCGGCCGTCCTCGAAGAGTGCGTGCAGATGGGCGTTGATGCGCCGCTCGTTGTCATTCGAAATGGCGGCGACCTGGGTGGCTACGTCCGTCGGCGGAAAGAGCAGGTAGCGCTTGTAGAACACGCCCTGGTGCTCGCGGCGGATGAAGGTAGCGCACGCGCGAATGAGTCGCTCGAGGCGTTCACGCGTGGGCAAGTCGTGGGAACGTGTCAGGCTGTCGTCGACGAGCGTGACGATGCCGCTTTCGACTTCTTCGAAGATCGCCAGGAACAGTGCCGCCTTATTGGGAAAATGATTGTAGATCGACGGCTTCTTGATACCGATCTCGGTGGCGATATGCGCAAGCGAGGTGCCTTCGTAGCCATGCTGGGCGAATAGGGCGAGACCGGTGTGTTTGAGTTTGTCGCGGGTATGCACTGAACGTCCCTGGGCCTGCGTGAATCTGCTCATGATCGCGGCTCGTGCGCACGATTGCCAAGTCGTGTCGTCAACTTTATACTAACGACCGTTAGTTAGTTTAAACGCTTCTGGCGTGATAAGCACTGTTGTGAAAAGTGCGACACGCAAGTGATCGAGGAGGCCGTGATGGCAATGCGTTGGCTGATTCTACCGCTGGCGGCGGTGGCTGAGGTCGGTTGGGCGACCGGCTTGAAACTCGCCGATGGCCCCGGCGGCTGGGTGGCGACATTGGTCATGGCGACGTTGAGCTTGCTGCTGGCGGTGCAAGCTGTGCGTTTCTTGCCGGCGAGTACCGTGTACACGGTCTTCGTGGGGCTCGGCGCTGCGGGCACGGTAGCGGCCGATGCCTGGCTGTTCGGCACGCATTTCTCGTGGCCATCGCTGGCGTGTATCGGGTTGATCCTGATCGGTGTCATCGGCTTGCAGCAGTTTGCCGGCGAGCCCACGGCCGGTCGGGTGTCTCACGACGCTGATCGCCAGCGCGAAGGAGTGTCCTCATGACGTGGCATTGGTTGGCGTTACTCGGAGCGGGGGTTTTTGAGGTGCTCGGCGTGGTGGGGTTTGCCCGCGTCAGCCAGGGGCGAGCGCTGGCCGGCGGTGTGCTAATGACGCTGGGATTCGGCACGGCGCTCGGCTTTCTGGCACTGGCCATGCGCGGCATCGACCTGGGCGTTGCCTATGCCGTGTTCACGGGTATCGGCACTGTATGTGCCACTCTGCTGGGCATGCTGTGCTGGGGCGAGTCGCGTCATCCGTTGCGGATCGCCTTCACTGCGTTGATCGTGATCGGTGTGCTGGGGCTCAAGTTTTTGAATTGAAACGCTTAGGCAGGCGAAGTCGGCGTATTAACCCTGCCACTATCTAGCCGATAGTGAGGGGCTATCAAAGTGATAGGATGACTTTAGTTTGTAAATACTTAGCGTGCTAATAAAATGCGTCTTGTACACCACATACAAGAGGTTCTCATATGAAACGCGCATTAGCCGTTACCGCATTTCTTATTGCCGCCACACCGCTGGTTGCCCAAGCAAGCACTGCCTCGCAGCAAGCTGCCGCCGTCAATCATGAGTCGCTTCAAGTGAGCTCGCAAGCGGCGGATGCTTCGGCGTCACGAACCTTCGATAACGATGCTTTCCGCTATTCCGGCATGAGCGTCGCCATGGCCGACAGTCAGCGTGCCATCAATGACGACGAGCAGACTGCCACACCGTCCTCTGCGTCAACGCAGGATGACAAGAGCTGGTTGGAGACACTGTCCGACAATAATCGCTATCTGGGCGCGCCCGCTGGCTGGTAAGCGTGAACCCTGTGATGCCGACTGGTCGTTGCAGGAATGGTCACACGCTCGGCGCGTGCCGGGGCAGTGTCGGTAGGAGGAGCGTGCCCGCTGGGCGGCGGACACGCAAGCGGGTCAGAACTTGTAGTTGATGCTGAAGTAATGGCCCGGGCCGGAGGTGTCCTGGCGGACGCCGGAGGCATCGGTATCGTCGCGGTAGAAGGCCATGTTGTTGTAGATCTTCAGGCCATAGCCGATGGCGAAGCGGTCGGTATGATAGTAAAGGCCGTTGAACCACTCCAGGCTGTTGCTGCTGCTCCCCGGCCGTTCGGCGACGGTGTCCGCGCCGAACTTGTAGTCCAGATACCCTTGGTAGGCGAGAAAGTTGCCATTGCCGAAGGTGTAGAATGGCTTGAACCAGTCGGTGGAAGCCATGAAGCCATCCCAGGAACTCTCGTCCGGCCCGCCATAGTTCTCGCGCACGTAGCGTGCGGTGAGGTTGAGGCCGATCTCGCCGAACCAGGGCACTTCGACGTCCGAACCGAGGCCCACGTAATGCTCCCATAAGCCACCGCTGGGGCCGTTGTCACCGATGTTGGTCACGGTGGCGATGTACCATTCCTTGACCGGGCCCACGGAGAGGTCGCGACCGCTCATGGCGTCCAGCGAGAAGCGCGGCGCGAGCTTGATGAACATGTTATCGCCGCCGTTCTGATCGTCGCTGCTGTCGTCGAGAGCATCGAACATGTCGACATACCCGTAAAGATCGACGATGCCGGAGCGCCCGCCGAACTCCATTTCTACGTAGGTATCCTGGGCGTTACGAAACGGCAGGCGGTTGTCCTCGCTATGCATCAGATTGAAGGTCAACCAAAGGTTGTCATCTTCGTGAATCCCCTCCGAATAATCCGCCGCCATGGCCGGAGTAGCGCAGACCGTCGTGGCAAAGCACGAAGCCCCAACCCACTTGCTTATTGTCTTCATTGTCATGGTGACTATTCCCATCTTTATGTTGTCACGTTGCAGTCGAAGTACCTTCCAGGCCCGCTGATGTATCGCGGTCCACGTTTGCCTCGTCTTGTCGCGAGGTCTCCGCTGGCGGTTATGCCAAGCTGATGAAGAAGCCTGCGATGGTGGCCGACATCAGGTTGGAGAGTGTGCCGGCAAGCACGGCCTTGAGGCCGTAGCGGGCGATTTCCTGGCGCCGGTTGGGCGCCATGAGTCCGAGCCCGCCGAGCAGAATGGCGATCGAGGAGAGGTTAGCGAAACCGCATAGCGCGAAGGACAGCACGGCAGCGGTGTGCTTGGACATGGCCTCGCCGGTGGCGGCCACGACGGTATCGCCGGAGATATACGGTGCCAGGTTGATGAAGGCGACGAATTCGTTGACGACGATCTTCTGGCCGATGAACGAGCCGGCCAGTGTGGCCTCGCCCCAGGGAATGCCCAGTAGAAAGGCGAGCGGCGCAAAGAGCCAGCCGAGGATCATCTCCAGGCTCAACGACTCCATGCCGAACCAGCCACCCACGCCGCCGAGAATACCGTTGAGCAGCGCGATCAAGCCGATGAATGCCAGCAGCATGGCGCCGACGTTGGCTGCCAGCATCATGCCCGAGGTGGCCCCGGTGGCGGCGGCATCGAGTACGTTGGCAGGTTTGTCGTCTTCTTCGATCTTCTCTTCGGCCTGCGAGATGCTGTCATTGGGCGTTTCGGTTTCTGGCATCAACAGTTTGGCGAAGAGCAGCCCGCCGGGCGCGGCCATGAAGGAGGCCGCGATCAGGTATTCCATGGGAATGCCCAGACTCGCGTAACCGGCGAGCACCGAACCCGCCACCGAGGCCAAGCCCCCACACATCACCGCGAACAGTTCCGAGCGTGTCATCGAGGCGATGAAGGGGCGCACCACCAGCGGTGCCTCGGTTTGCCCCACGAAGATATTCGCCGTGGCCGACATCGACTCGCTGCGTGACGTGCCCAACACGCGCTGGAGTGCGCCACCTAACAGGCGGATGACCCACTGCATGATCTTCAGGTGGTAGAGCACGGCGATCAATGACGAGAAGAAGATGATGATCGGCAAGACCTTGAAAGCGAAGACAAAGCCCACGCTTTCAGGGTTGGCCAGATCGCCGAACAGGAAGTCGATGCCATCGTCGGCATAGACGATGACCTGGCTGACGCCCTCGGATATCGTCTCGAGAACGGCCTGCCCGAAGGGAGTGTAGAGGACGAAGGCGCCGATGGCAGCTTGAATGGCGAAGGCGCCGCCGACCGTACGGAAGCGAATCGACTTGCGATTGGAGGAAAACAGCACAGCGATAAGGATCAGTGTCGCCATCCCTACCAGGCTCATGATAGCGGTCATAACAGCATCCTGATGACATTCGTTTGTGGATTGTTATACAGGGAACGGCATATGCCAGCATGTGGCGCGTCGTTTTGTTATTAGAGTCACATTGATGTGCTATTAGAATAACATGCGCTGGATGGTGTCAACTTCCTGGGGAGATTTTGGGGTCTGATAAACAAGATTTTCGGCGATTTGTTTTACGCTTTACATGCTGTGTAAACGTACTCAAAAGCGGAAAGACAGCCCAGAAGCCAGAAGGGGCCGCCGCGCTTTATGCCTGAAACGGCAGCACGGCGGTGTAGACGGCGAAGTAGTGGCACACGCTGCCACCCAGGACGAACAGGTGCCAGATGGCGTGATGGTATGGAATCGCGGGAATCGCGTAGAACACCACGCCTAGTGTGTAGATGATACCGCCGGCGACCAGCAGCGCGAGACCCGGGGTATTGAGGCGGGCGTCGAGTTCGCCGGCGGCGAGCACGATCATCCAGCCCATCAATAAATAGACGCCCACGCGCAGCATGCCGAAGCGATGTGGCCAGATGATCTTCAGTGCAATGCCGCCCAGTGCCAGGCTCCAGATCGCCGCGAACAGAGCCCACCCCAAGGGGCCGCGCAGGTTGACCAGCAAGAATGGCGTATAGGTGCCGGCGATCAGCAGGTAGATCGCGCAATGATCGAATACCTGGAAGAGACGCTTGAGGCGCGCGCTGCGCAGGCCGTGATAGAACGTCGAGGCCGTATACAGCAGCAGCAGACAGACGCCGTAGAGGCTGATACTGGCGATCTTCCAAGGGTCGACCTTGGAAGCTAGGCTAGCTGCGACGATAAGTACCACCACGCCGACGAGACTCAGTACGGCGCCGATTCCATGGCTAATGCTATGCAGTGCTTCTTCGAGCCTGGAAAAGGAAGCGTCTTGCTGCGACGAGACGGATGGGGACTTATGCGGCATGGCGAACTCCTGAACGTGATACGACGCGCTGACATCGAGACAACATGGGCATCAGTATAGTTCGTCGAATAGCGGCGTCAGCGCTCCCGGTCGCCCTTGCGGGGGGACGAGAAGTCGCCCAGTGCCATCATGTGCCCGAGCTTGCCGACCTTGGTGGCCAGGTACTGCTCGTTGTGGGGGTTGCGCCCTGCGGTGATCGCCAGGCGTGCGGCGACACGCACGCCATCGCGCGTCAAAGCGTCGACCTTGCGCGGATTGTTGGTCATCAGCTTGAGCGCTTGCACGCCCAGGTGGTCGAGCATGGGGACGCAGAGGTCATAGCGGCGCATATCCGCACCGAAGCCTAGATGCTCGTTGGCCTCCACGGTATCGAAGCCCTGATCCTGCAGGTGATAGGCGCGGATCTTGTTGAGCAGGCCGATGCCACGACCTTCCTGACGCATATAGAGCAGCACACCGCGCCCTTCGTCGGCGATGCGTTTGAGCGCTTCCTGCAATTGGTAGCCGCAGTCGCAGCGCATCGAGAACAGGGCGTCTCCGGTCAGGCACTCCGAATGCACGCGTCCCAGCACGGGTTCGGACGTCGAGACATCGCCCAGGGTCAAGGCAATATGTTCTTTGCCGGTGGCCTCGTCCTCGAAACCATGCATGGTGAAGGTGGCCCAAGGGGTCGGCAGTTGAGAGGCGGCGATGAAGCGAATCGTCACGATAGACCTCGGTGGTGCACATTACGGTGCGCAAAGGGGAAGCGTCGGGGCAAGTATTCTAGCAGCCCGTGACGCAGGGCTCATCCCGGGAGTGCCGCACATGTGGTCAAGGCGGCGGAATACGTTGCAAACAAGCTGCTACTAAATGGGGATGCGTCAGCGTGAATCAAGTCGTGGCGCTCGGCATTCGTTACAATGAGGGCAAAATCGATGTATGGAGCTGTCATGCCTTTGCAAAACGACCGTCTACTGCGTGCCCTGGCACGCCAGCCGGTAGACCGCACGCCGGTGTGGATGATGCGCCAGGCGGGCCGTTATCTCCCTGAGTATCGCGAAACGCGTGGCCAGGCCGGTAGCTTCATGGACCTGTGTCGCAACGCCGAGTTGGCGTGCGAGGTGACCATGCAACCGCTGGAGCGCTACTCGCTCGATGCGGCGATCCTGTTTTCCGATATCCTGACGATCCCGGATGCCATGGATCTGGGGCTTTATTTCGAGACGGGAGAAGGCCCCAAGTTTCGCAAGACGGTGCGCAGCGCCGAGGACGTCGCCGCGCTGCGCGTGCCGGATGCCGAACGCGATCTCGACTACGTGATGAACGCGGTGCGCACCATCCGCCACGAGCTGGCAGGCAGCGTGCCGCTGATCGGCTTCACGGGCAGCCCTTGGACGCTGGCGACCTATATGATCGAGGGGGGCTCGAGCAAGGATTTCCGCCATGCCAAGGCGCTGATGTACGGCGACCCGGCGGCGATGCATGCGCTGCTCGACAAGCTGGCGCGTGCGGTGACCGACTATCTCAACGCCCAGATTCGCGCCGGCGCCCAGGTCGTGCAGATCTTCGATACCTGGGGCGGCGTGCTGTCGACGCCGGCGTATCGCGAATTCTCGCTGGCTTACATGGCGCGCATCGTCGAAGGTCTGATCCGCGAGCATGATGGACGTCACGTGCCGGTGATTCTGTTCACCAAGCAGGGCGGCCAGTGGCTGGAAACCATCGCCGACAGCGGCGCCGATGCTGTGGGCCTGGATTGGACCACCGAACTGAGCGACGCGCGGACTCGCGTGGGCGATCGCGTGGCGCTGCAGGGCAATCTCGACCCCAACGTGCTGTTCGCCTCGCCCCAGGCGATTCGCGATGAAGTGGCGCGGATCCTCGCCAGCTACGGCAGTGGGCCGGGGCATATCTTCAACCTGGGCCACGGCGTTAGCCAATTCACTGACCCCGATCATGTCGCTGCGTTCATCGAGGCGTTGCATGAGTTCAGTCCGCGTTATCATGGCTGAACGTGCCATGCTGCTGGTGCTCGACGCCGAGTGCCCGTTGTGTCGGCGCGCGGCGCATTTCGTGCTGCACCACGCACGGGCGCCGGTGTACCTGGCCAGCCTGCATGATGCGCTGGCGCAGCGCCTGGGCGAGTACTTTGGGGCTGATCCGCAGCAGCTCGACAGCGTCTGGTTGGTGCGCGGGGGCGAGCTGCATCGCGACAGCTCGGCATTGTGGCGTCTGGCGCAGGGGCTGCAATGGCCCTGGCGTGGCTTGGCAGCGTTGCGCTGGTTGCCACGTGCTTGGCGCGATGGTGTCTACCATCTCGTCGGACGCTGGCGCCATCGGCTGGCACCGGCGACCGATTGGTCGCCACAAGCACGTGCGAGCTGGATATCGCACCTGGACGAAGCGACCTGTCGGCGGTTGGACTTGCCCTTCGCCTTGGTGAACGACGACGCTGACACTGCCGTCCATGACATTCCCCCACAACATGATGACCCGCCACAAGGAGCGTGAGCCATGCCTGTTTCTCTTCGCCATCTGCGCTGGTTGTGCCTGGCACTAGCCGGCATCAGTGCCGCCGTGATCGCCTGGGGCAGCCTGACGCCCGGCGCGGAGATGCCCCAGGATCTGCCCTGGGACAAGTTCAACCATTTCATCGCCTATGCGGGGCTGGCGGCACTCATGCGACTGGGCGGTCTGCGTGCGCTGACGGCGCTGGGTCTGGCCATCGGCTACGGCATTCTCATCGAGGGCTTGCAGTTAGGCGTACCCGGACGTAGCGGCGCCGATTGGGCCGATGCGCTGGCCAATACACTGGGGGCGCTGGCCGCCGTTGGAGCTTGCCATTGGCTGTTGCCCCGGCGCTTTCTTGTCGCGCGCGGATAGGCTATGTTGCGCGGCTTTTCATGAATGCGATTCCGGCCTCTCGAAGGGGCTTTGACGATAGCGATTACGGGGCAGCATGACCTAGCGTGTCGAGACCCATCGTGGTGCATTGGCGCTGCCGCCGTTCATGCGTCGTGCATTATCGACGTGATCCCCAGCGTGTAAATGACGTTAAAGGTACGTGACTTAGGTATATTGGCTGGGATGGCAAGCTCTTTGCTAATGTTGTACGTGGCTCGCGAATAAGCCATCACAATAACGCAAGGAGCTTTTTGCATGCTGTACAAAAACAAATTAGCTGTTGTCGTTCCCGCCGCCTTGCTGCTAGGAGGGCTCGCGACATCCTCCCAAGCGGCGACGCTCGATGATGTCAAGGAACGTGGCTCCCTCAACTGTGGGGTGAACGTCGGGCTGGCGGGGTTCTCGGCACCGGATTCCGACGGCAATTGGCAAGGGCTCGATGTAGAAACCTGCCGGGGGATCGCCGCCGCGATCTTTGGCGATCCCGAAAAAGTCGAATTTACCCCTTTGACCGCGAAGGAGCGCTTTACCGCACTTCAATCGGGCGAGATCGACGTCCTCTCGCGCAACACGACCTGGACGGCGACCCGTGACAACACACTGGGCTTGAACTTCACCGTCACGACCTTTTATGACGGCCAAGGGTTCATGGTGAACAAAGACCTGGGCATTGAAAGCCTGGAGGATCTTGACGGCGCTTCCATCTGCATTCAATCCGGCACCACCCACGAACTGAACCTGGCCGACTACTTCCCCTCGCGTGATATCGACATCAATACCGTCACCTTCGACACACCCGATCAGACCGCCCAAGGATTTGCTCACGGGCGTTGCGACGTGCTGACCTCCGATACCTCCCAACTGAGTGCACTGCGTCTGCAGCTTCCCGACCCGGATAGCGTCGAGATCCTCGAGACGTTGATTTCCAAGGAACCGCTGGGTCCGGTGGTCCGTCAAGGTGACGATCAATGGCTGGATATCGTGCAGTGGAGCATCTTCGCCATGATCAACGCTGAAGAAATGGGCGTTAACAGCGACAACGTCGACGAGATGCGTGATAACCCACCCAACCCGGGCGTGGCACGCCTGCTGGGCGACGACGGCAACTACGGCGAGCAGTTGGGGCTTTCCGATGACTGGGCCTACAACATCATCAAGGATGTCGGCAACTACGGAGAAGTCTTCACGGCCACCGTGGGCGAAGACTCGCCTCTCGGTATCAAGCGTGGCCTGAATACCCTATGGAACGAAGGGGGCATTCTCTACGCGCCGCCGATCCGCTGATACGGTTCGTCAAGTACTCGGTTGCAGCACCCCGCATGCTTTGCGGGGTGCCTTCTTGTGCCAGCGTATTAGAGGATCGATATGTCGCGTTCTCCTTCCGGCGATCGGGTTGCGTTGTGGCGTAATCCGACGTTTCGTGCCTATGTATTACAAGGTGTGTTATTAGCGGCGTTAGCAGCGTTAATTGGTTTTATCGTCGCCAACACGATGGCCAACCTCGAAGCACGAGGTATCTCCACGGGGTTCGGTTTCCTCGATGAGCGTGCGGGCTTCTCCATTCCGCAGACGTTGATCGAGTATTCCGGCGACAGTACCTATGGGCGTACTTTTTTCGTCGGGCTGCTCAATACCTTGCTGGTCTCGGCGTTGGGCATCGTGGTGGCGACGATCATCGGTTTCGCGGTGGGGATTGCGAGGTTGTCGCCGAATTGGTTATTGGCCCGCCTGGCGGGCGCCTATGTGGAAATCTTCCGTAACATCCCCCTGCTGGTCCAGATCCTGTTCTGGTATTTCGCGGTGCTGCAGGCATTACCCAGCCCTCGCCAAAGCCTCAGTTTTCTAGAAATAATATTTATCAATGTACGCGGCTTGGTCATTCCCGACCCGCAGCCACTCAGCGGTTTCGCGGCGACGCCCTGGGCCTTGCTCGTGGGTATCGTTGCAGCGATTGCACTGGGTATTTATGCGAAGCGTCGCCAGGTCCGCACCGGCAAGGCGTTGCCGATCTATTGGCTGGGCGCGGGCTTGATCATCGGCACACCGCTAGTGGTGTTCCTGCTCACGGGGGCGCCGCTCGAGTGGTCCATCCCTGAACTGACGGGATTCAACTTCAGCGGTGGCGTAAGGGTGCTGCCTGAGCTGGTGGCTTTGTGGTTGGCGCTATCGATCTATACGGCTGCCTTCATCGCCGAGATCGTGCGTTCGGGAATTCAATCGGTTCCCCAAGGCCAGGTCGAGGCGGCCAATGCCCTGAGCCTGCCGGGCGGCATTACCTTGCGCAAGGTGGTGATTCCCCAGGCAATGCGCGTCATCGTGCCGCAATTGACGAGCCAGTATCTGAATCTCATCAAGAACTCTTCGCTTGCCACGGCGATCGGTTATCCCGACCTGGTGGCCGTCTTCTCGGGCACGACCCTCAATCAGACAGGGCAGGCCATCGAGATCGTGGCCATGACCATGGCCGTGTATCTGACGATCAGTCTGGTGGTATCGGCGCTGATGAATGTTTATAACGCGCGTACGTTGCTCAAGGAGCGTTGAGATGGCCGGTGAATCCATGCGTGATGAGATGATTGAAGCGCGGCGTCCACCGAATGCGCATCGGGGCGTCTTGAAGTGGCTACAGCGCAACTTGTTCAACGGTCCGATCAATAGCGTGGTCTCGGTAATCACCATCGGTGTGTTGATCTGGGCATTGTGGCCGTTCGTGCAATGGGCCTTGATCCAGGCCGACTGGCTCGGCGATTCGCGTCAGGCGTGCAGTGGTGAAGGTGCCTGCTGGGTGTTCATAAGCGCCCGGTTCGAGTCGATCATCTATGGCTTTTATCCCGAGGCGGCGCGTTGGCGGGTGGATATCGTCTTCGCGTTGATGGCGGGGTTGCTTGCCTGGTTGGCGATTCCCAAGGTACCGGGCAAGCGTTGGGCCGCGATTATCGCGGTGATCGGCTTTCCGATCGCGGCTTATATCCTCCTGTTGGGTGGCCATTTCGGCTTGATGCATGTCTCGACCCGCAACTGGGGCGGGTTGATGCTGACCCTGACCGTGGCCACGATCGGCATTGTCGGTTCGTTGCCGATCGGGATCGTGCTGGCCTTGGGGCGACGTTCGAAAATGCCGCTGGTCAGGGCGGTGAGCGTCGTCTTCATCGAGTTCTGGCGCGGCGTCCCCTTGATTACCGTGCTGTTCATGGCCTCGGTGATGCTGCCGCTGTTCGTGCCTACCGAGGTCGAGTTCGACAAGCTCCTGCGTGCGCTGGTGGGCATCATGTTGTTCTGGAGCGCCTACATGGCGGAAGTCGTCAGGGGCGGGCTTCAGGCGATTCCCGGCGGGCAGGAAGAAGCCGGCAAGGCCCTCGGCCTCAACTACTGGCAGCGCATGGGGCTGATCGTGCTGCCGCAGGCCTTGAAGCTGGTCATCCCGGGGATCGTCAACACCTTCATTGCCCTGTTCAAGGACACCTCGCTGGTCTTGATCATCGGATTGTTCGATCTGCTGGCGATCATCCGCGCGGGCCTGACCGACAGTGATTGGCTGGGCTTTGCCACCGAGGGGTACGTATTTGCCGCGCTGGTGTTCTGGGTGTTCTGTTTCAGCATGTCGCGTTATAGCCAGTACATCGAGAAACGCCTGCAGACCGGCCACACGAACTGAACCACGACAAGTGGACTAACTACGACTGACCCAATAACGATAACGTCGAGGAACTGCATCATGAGCCAAGCGACTGCTACCTCTCACGGCGATACGCCGATGATCGAGATGAAGGGTCTCAACAAGTGGTACGGCGATTTTCACGTTCTGCGCGATATCGACCTGACGGTAAAGCGCGGCGAGCGCATCGTTGTGTGCGGCCCGTCGGGGTCGGGAAAATCGACCCTGATCCGCTGCATCAACCATCTCGAAAGCCATCAGCAAGGTGAGATCGTGGTCAACGGTGTGCCCATGACCCAGGACGTTAAACGCATTGAACAGATTCGTCGCAACGTGGGCATGGTGTTTCAGCACTTCAATTTGTTTCCGCACCTTAGCGTGCTGGAGAACTGCTGCCTGTCGCAGATCTGGGTGCAGAAAAAGCCGCGTGCCGAGGTCGAAAAGACCGCAATGGAGTATCTGGAGCGCGTTCAGATCGCCGATCAGGCGTACAAGTATCCGGGGCAGTTATCGGGCGGGCAGCAGCAGCGTGTGGCGATTGCGCGGGCGCTGTGCATGCGCCCCGAGGTGATGTTGTTCGACGAGCCGACCTCGGCGCTCGACCCGGAAATGATCAAGGAAGTGCTTGATGTCATGGTCGAGCTGGCCCGTGAAGGCATGACCATGCTCTGCGTTACGCACGAGATGGGCTTCGCCAAGACCGTGGCCGACCGCGTCATCTTCATGGATCAGGGGCAGATCATTGAAGAAGCGCCGCCGGAGACGTTCTTCAACAACCCGCGCTCCGAGCGCACCAAGCTGTTTCTCAGCCAGATTCTCGGCCACTAGCGCGGCGACCATCAGAGCTAGAGGCTGGGTTCCTGACGTTGAGAAGGAGTGGCTGGCTGGCGTTTTGCGGCGGCTGGTTGGCGGGGCTGCGTCACGCGTGCCTGGCCCATCACGCCTTCATCGGGGTCGAGCGGCTTTGCCGTGCTGATCCAGGCCTGTTCTGGGTCGTGCATGGCCGGGCGCCGGTCGATGGCGCGGGTCATTACGTCGCCCGGGGCAAAGCCCTCGCGCCGTGCCAGCATATGGTGCGGCGCCATCCACAGCTCGGCGAACAGGCGCACCAACGCCATGGCGAGCAGCAGCGCGCCCCCACCGAGCGCCAGCATCGGCCAGCTTGCCTGCCACGGGAGCCCGCTTGCCGTCGGTGAATGGCGCCATAGCCAGGCACCGCCGATCAACAGCAGGCCGATTTGCAGCATACAATGAGAAAAGATCAACGTCCGTCGCGGTAGTGGGCGACGCATCAAGATAAAGTCGCGCATGTCGCTCTCCCTGGCAGATAGCGCTTGTAGCCGGTGATTCCTGTCCAGTGCCGCGATATTAGCAGGTTTGCGTCAAGCGTGAACCTGTCGGTGCCATGCCACTTGGCTGTCGCGATGCCGGTCATCCCCCGATCAAGGAGCCAGACATGAACAAGCATCTCGCTTAAAGTTTTTTCCATGAGTGCCGTTAATCAAAGGAGGCATCCCCCAACGATAGGCACTCATTAATGTTTACATCGCTTCAAACCCGGATCATGGTGGCCTGCGTCGCCATGATCCTGGTCGCCTTGGCCGCAATGGGCGGCGTCAATTACTGGCTGGTGAGCCAGCATCAGCGCGCTATCAATACCGATATGCTCGATGGCGTGGCACGTGGCCATGTCGAGTCCATCGAAAATTGGGCCGTGAGCAAGAAGCGCCTGATCGAAGCGCTGCCACCGGCGCTCGACAATGACGATTTCGTTCCGGCCTTGCAGCAGACCGCCGTGGCCGGCGACTTCAGCCAGGTATACGTCGGCTTGCCGGACAAGCGCCTGATTACCAACGACAACTGGCAACCACCGGAAGATTACGACCCTACCCAACGCCCCTGGTACCAGTCGGCCGTCGAGGCCGGTAAGAGCATTGCCAGCCCGCCCTATCTGGACATGGTCACCGACAGCCTGGTGGTAGCGTTCGCCACGCCGGTCATCGAGGATGGCGACACTCGAGCCGTGATCGGCGCCGATGTCAGCCTGGCCGATGTCACCGACAACGTGACATCGATCCGTCCGAGCCAAAGCAGCTTCGCGTTCCTCGTCAATCAGGACAGCGATATTGTTGCCTATCGGGACACCAGTCTGGCCTTGGAACCTTCGACGGCGCTTGACGATAGCCTGACGCCGGCATGGCTTGACACGCTGGCGCGCGAAGGGACCCCCAAAGAAGCCATCATCGATGGCCGCGATGTCCTCTTATATGCTGTGGAGGTGCCGGAAACCGACTGGCGCCTGGTCATCGCGCTGGACCTCACCGAAGCCAACGCTGGCGTGCAAGGCGTACTGCACTCCACGCTCATCGCAATGGTCGTGTCCGGTCTGATTGCTGCCTTGCTGCTGTGGGTGCTGTTGTCGCCGATCTTCCGCCGTCTGCGCCAGGCACGCGATGCCATGTTCGATATCGCTTCCGGTGAAGGCGATCTGACGCGCCGGCTCGAGATCGACGGTCGCGACGAAGTAGCGCAAATCGCCGAGGGCTTCAATGGCTTTGCCGATGCCGTCAACGAGGTCCTCCTCGAAGTACGTGCCAGCAGTACCTCGGTGAGCGAGGCCTCCAGCGAAATCGCCCATGGTAGCCAGGACCTCTCGCGGCGTACCGAGCAGGCCGCTTCCAGCTTGCAGGAAACCTCTACCGCCATGGAACAGATCGCCAGCACGGTGGAAAATACCGCAAACTCTGCCAGCCAGGCCGACCAGCTCTCCCGGGAGGCGACCACGGCGGCCAATCATGGTGGTGATATCGCGCGCAAGGCGGTCAACACCATGGAAGAGGTCAATGCCCAGACGACGCAGATTTCCGATATCGTGCGCTTGATCGACGAAATCGCCTTCCAGACCAACCTGCTGGCGCTCAATGCCTCGGTTGAGGCGGCGCGCGCCGGTGAGCAGGGTCGTGGTTTCGCGGTGGTCGCCAATGAAGTGCGTCAACTGGCGAGCCGCTCGGCCTCGGCAGCCGATGACATCAAGAAGCTGATCGATGCCTCGGTGACCCAGACCCGTGAGGGGACCGATATGGTGCGCCTGGCGGGTGACAGCATGCAGGAAATCGTCACCGCCGTGGCGCGGGTCTCCGATGTTCTCGCCGAGATCAACGCCGCCACGCAGGAACAAAGCCAAGGCGTGACTCAGGTCAACCAGGCCGTCAACGACCTGGATCAAATGACCCAGCACAACGCCTCGATGGTCGAGGAATCCACCGTCGCCGCCGAGCAGATGCGTGACCAGGCTGCGCGTCTAGCCGAGGTCGTGGGCCGCTTCAGTCTGCGCGAAGACGGACAAACGCAAACGCGCCCCGCGTTGACCAAGACCTAGTCGGGATTTCCCCGCGCCACCACGGCCCACCGGCATACGCCGGTGGGCCGTTTTGGTTGGCCGTTTCTACAACGGCGACCCTAGGGAACGGCCGGCAGGTCGATGTCGTCGCTGCGCTGGACGCCGGCAGTCATCTCGCGGCATAGACGCAGGAATTCGCGCATGGCGGTGGTCAGGTACTTGTGCCGGTGCCAGATGAAGGCGAACTGGCGTGTCAGGTCGAGCGCCGGCGTGGCGATGGGCACCAGGCTGCCGCGCCGAAAGGCGTCGCGCAGGGCCAGGTGCGAGACGCAGCCGATGCCAAGCCCTGATTCCACCGCGCGCTTGATGGCCTCGGTGTGCTCCAGCTCGAGCAGCACATTGAGCCGTCCACGCCGGTGGCGCATCGCCTGGTCCAGCGTACGGCGCGTGCCCGAGCCCTCCTCGCGCATGATCCAGTCCTCGCGCATCAGCGCTTCCAGATCCGCCTCACCGGCACTGGCCAATGGATGACGTGGCGAGCAGAAGACCGTGAGTTCGTCCTCGACCCAGGGTTGCATGACGATGTCATCATGCTGACAGTCCCCCTCGATCAGACCGAGATCCAGCTCGTGATGGGCGATGCGCTCGACGATGGAGGCGGTGTTGCGCACATGCAGACGCACGCGACTGCCCGGGTGGTGACGCATGAAGTCGCTGATCAGCAGCGTCGCCAGATAGTTGCCGATAGTCAGCGTCGCACCGACATCCAACGAGCCGATGCCGCGCTGGCCTTTGAGCAGTTCTTCGATTTCCTCGCCGCGGTCGAGCAGCGCCACGGCCTTGGGCAGCAGCTGAAAGCCCAGCGCATTGAGCTTGAGCCGCTTGCCGATGCGGTCGAGCAACTGGCAGTCGAACTGCCGTTCCAGCTCCGCGAGGGCAGTGCTGGTGGCGGACTGCGACATCGCCAGGCGCTGCGCCGCGCGGGACACGCTTTCATGCTGCGCGATGGCGACGAAGACTTCGAGCTGGCGCAGGGTGTAGCGCATGATGATCTCCTGGCGATCTCATCGACCGTTCTATATCGGCTAGATAGATAACCGATATCCATACAATTCATTTAACAGATATATTGGTTAAGTCTTATAATTCGTGCAACTTCAATTTAAGCAGATAATGCTTTCCGGTTATAAGGTAAGGAGTGATTCGTGAGTAAACTGGCACTTGAAGAAGTTCTCAGCGTTCATCACTGGAACGATACCCTGTTCAGCTTCCGCACCACGCGCGAGCGTAGCCTGCGCTTCAAGAACGGCCAGTTCGTGATGATCGGTCTGGAAGCCGATGGCAAGCCGCTGCTGCGGGCCTACTCGGTGGCCAGCCCCAACTATGAGGATCACCTCGAGTTCTTCAGCATCAAGGTGCAGGATGGTCCGCTGACCTCTCGGCTGCAGCATCTCAAGGTCGGCGATCAGATCATGGTCAGCCGCAAGCCGACCGGCACGCTGGTCGTCGATGACCTGCTACCGGGCCGTAACTTGTACCTGCTATCCACCGGTACCGGCCTGGCGCCGTTCCTGAGCCTGATCCAGGACCCGGAAGTCTACGAGCGCTTCGAAAAGATCGTGCTGGTCCACGGCGTGCGCACGGTCAGCGAGCTGGCCTATGCCGACTTCATCACCCAGGAGCTGCCGGCTCATGAGTACCTGGGCGAGGAGATCAGCGAGAAGCTGGTCTACTATCCCACCGTGACGCGTGAAGACTTCCACACCATGGGGCGCCTGACCGATCATATCCGTAGCGGCAAGCTATTCACCGATACCGGCCTTCCCGAGCTCGATCCCAAGCAGGACCGCGCGATGATCTGCGGCAGCCCGGCGATGCTCGACGACACTAGCGCCATGCTTGACGAGCTAGGCTTCAACATTTCCCCGCGCATGGGTGAGCCCGGCGACTACGTCATCGAGCGCGCCTTTGTGGAGAAGTGATCGACGGCGGCGTTACGGCGTGATTCAAGAGGCCTCTGACATCGTCAGGGGCTTTTGTGGTTCAGGCTGACTCACAACCACTTGGGCATGGCATTGTCGGCGCGAGCCTTGACGTCATCGTCGATGTAGACCGATACCGCAATCAGCGCGGCGCCGAGCACACTGGCGTCGTCGACATAACCGCCGACGGGGATCAGGTCGGGAATGGCATCCAACGGCGAGATGAAATACCCCAGCGCGCCGAGGATCGTGGTTTTCGCCCACATCGGGACATCGGGACGTTGCAATACGAAATAGCGCTGAAGCGCGCGGCGGATGACTTCGCGCCCGGCACGGCGTCCGTAGTGGGTGATCTTGTGCCAGAAACGCTGCTCCTGGAACGTATCTGCGTAATCGACCGTTTCTCCCGGTACCACATCGGTGGTATCGGGCAGCGGCGTCTCGTCGATGGGGTCATGGCGTGGCGTCATACACGCTCCTTGTCGTGAATAACGCGCGACACCTCTATGTGTCACGCGTTTTCAAGATAGTAGGCGCCATATTGGGGGGCGCTCAAGCGCAAATGTCTCACCACGCGATGAACATGAGCACCGAGCATGACGGCTCACCGCATTTGCCGAGCAGGTTCTAGCCGGCATGGAATACTGTGCAGATACGATGATCAAGGCGATGGCGAGAGCGCTCGTAACGGTGGCGTGAGGCTCATACAAGAGTGGTGCACGAGGAGCTGTCAGTCGTCATGGCATGACAAAAGTTTGCGAAATGTCACGAATGGTGCCCAAAATGCCCATAGGGGCTGTATAGAGCGCGTCTCTCGCTCATAATCTCCATGTCATTGCTTTGTGGCGTCGCCATAATAAATGTTGCGGCCAATGTTACGAGTAGACCCACGAGGGATTCCTCCTTCAAGGACATAACAAATGACGTCCCCGCTTTCTCATCATCACGCGCGCGCGTTGCCTGTGTTGCTCACGCTGATCGTTTTCGTGATGGCATTGTGTATGCTTCCTGCGGCTCAGGCGGCGCCCAACCCGCGTTATGCGTCCATCGTCATCGACACTGAGAGCGGCGCCGTCCTGCATGCCGCCAACGCCGATGCGACGCGCTATCCTGCGTCGTTGACCAAGATGATGACGCTCTACTTGCTTTTCGAGGCGCTCGAGGACGACTCGCTGAGTATGGAGTCGCGCTTGCCGGTATCAACATATGCCGCCTCGAAACCGCCGTCCAAGATGGGCGTGAAACCTGGGGAAACGGTGAAGGTGGAAGATGCCATCAATATCCTGGTGGTCAAATCCGCCAACGATGTGGCGGCGGTGGTGGCCGAGGGGCTGGCCGGTAGCGAGTCTACCTTTGCCGGTCAGATGACCGACAAGGCGCGCGCCCTCGGCATGGCGCACACAACGTTTCGCAATGCCTCGGGGCTGCCCGATGACCGCCAAGTCACCACCGCGCGTGACATGGCGATTCTCGCGCTGCGTCTGATGCAGGACTTCCCGAGCTACTACCCGATATTCGCCAAGACTGAATTCACCTGGCATGGCAAGCGCTACCAAGGCCACAACCGACTGCTCGATAACTATGCAGGTACCGATGGCCTCAAGACGGGGTACATTCGCGCCTCGGGCTTCAATGTGGCGACTTCCGCTGTGCATGATGGACGGCGTCTGCTCTCCGTAGTCATGGGCGGGTTTACCGCTCAGTCACGCGATGCCCATATGAGCGAACTGCTCGATCGTGGCTTCGCCCGCGCCGAATCGGTCGCGCATGGTGACTGGATCGCGGAGGCAGACATTTACGGGGATAGTTTGCAGGCCACCCCAACGAGTGACTCAGCGCCTACGCCTGCCGATGACCCCATTCGTGACTTGATCGCCCAGGCGGAATACGAGGACGGCGATGCAGGCGGGGCTCGTTCGGCCGTCGCCAACGGTGCCTGGGCCGTGCAGGTGGGCGCGTTCAGCGACCGTACCCGGGCGCGTCGGCAGGCCGCTCAAGCCGCCGACTTCCTGCCCGCCGATCTCGACGGCCGCGTGGCGGTATCACCGGTGCAAGGCGATGGCGGCGTTTTTCGGGCACAGTTGGTGGATCTCGAGGAAACCCAGGCGCGCCGTGGGTGCCGGCAACTGGCACGCGAGGGTGTGGACTGCGTCGTGGTCGCCATGGGGGCCGGCCAATAGGTTCTTGGTGGGTCTCAGGTACTTCCACTTTCAATCCCCGCGCTCAGGAGATTGTCGAAATGCCGACTCCCCTCGGTTTCGGTGTCACCGTTCGCGGTCAATCACGAAGTACCGCCCCGCAGCGGTATGCGCGACTGGGAAGAATGGGCACCGTTCTCGTATCCCTTCAACCTCAGCCAGCAGCCCGCCGCCTCCGTGCCGTGCGGCTTCACCGACACGGGCATGCCGGTAGGTTTCCAGCTTGCGGGTGGCAAGTTCGACGATATCCGCGTCCTGCGTGCCTGTAATGCCTTCATGCAGGCGTATCCACCGCGCTTCCCGACCGTGCCTGACCCCGCTCGGACAGGCTGAACGAGGTCAGTCGGCCATCGCCCTCGTCCGTTCAGGCGGACGAGGGCGTATCGTGGTTTTCGAGGAACTTGCGCACACGATCAGTCTTGGGAGTGGTGAAGAAGGTCTCCGGATCGGCGCGTTCGATGATCAGGCCTTTTTCCAGGAAGACCACCTGATCGGACACCGCGCGGGCGAAGGCCATCTCGTGCGTCACCATGACCATGGTGTATCCCTCGGCGGAAAGGTCCTTGATCACCGCCAGCACTTCGCCCACCAGCTCCGGGTCGAGCGCCGAAGTAGGCTCGTCGAAGAGCATCACTGCTGGTTGCATGGCCAGCGCCCGGGCGATGGCCACGCGCTGTTTCTGGCCGCCCGAGAGCGTATTGGGATAGCTATCATGCTTTTGCGACATGCCCACCTTCTCGAGCAATGCCGTGGCGAGTTCCTCGGCTTCGCGCTTGGACTTGCCCTGCACGTGGATGGGCGCCTCGGTGACGTTGTGCAGCACGTTGAGATGCGGCCATAGATTGAAGCCTTGGAATACCATACCGGTTTGCGCGCGTACTTTGGCCAGCTCACGCACGGGCATGGGACGACCGTCATCGTGGACCCCGATGCGCTGCCCGGCGATATGAATGCTGCCCCGGTCGGGTTTTTCCAGCCAATTGATACAACGCAATAGCGTCGACTTGCCCGAGCCGGACGAGCCGATGATCGTCACTACCTCGCCGGTTTTTACTTCCAGCTCGACATCGCGTAACACTTCGACGTCATCGAAGCTTTTCGAAAGATGGCGGATCGAAACCGCAGCCGTCTCAGACGTGTTTGCTTCAGACATTGTCGAATCCCCGTTTGGCGCTGAAACGCCCGCATTGTTTGATGATGATTTCCATCGTCACGCTGATCGCCCAGTAGAAACCGATCACGACGATGAATGCCTCGGTGGGAATGAAATAGGTACTCGATAAGCTGTTGGCGGCGGCAGTCAACTCACCCACGGTGATGATGACGAGAAAGGCCGTGTCCTTGAGCGCATAGATTAGCTGGTTGCCCAGCAATGGGCGGGTTTGCATGATGATCTGCGGCAGCAGCAGGCGAAAGAATAATTTGCCCTTGGTGAAGCCATGCGCCTGGGCGGCTTCGATCTGCCCCGGCGGAAAGGTCAAGCGATTGCCGCGGAAGATTTCGGCAAAGTAGCAGCCGTGATAGACCGCCAAAGCGCCGACCCCTGCTCCCCAGGCATCAAGGCGAATACCGACGCTTGGTAAGCCGTAATACAGCAGATAGGCAAGGATCAAAAACGGCAGCATGCGCATACCGTCGATAAAAATGCGCAGTGGCGTGGTCAGCCGCTTGCGGCTACCTTCGAGTAAATACAGCAAGCCGCAGCCGATCACAAAGGCACCCATGATCGATAGGCCAAATATTTCCAGGGTGCTCAGAAAACCACTCCAGAACTGTGCGCGCTCATCCCAAAGAATTTCCCAATTGCTCATGGTTGTCTCCTCACCGTTTTATCCTCACATGGCCAGCCGGTTGGCACGGCGTTCGGCGAGACGCTGTAGCCATACCAGGCAACCGATTATCGCCATGTAGAGCGCGCCGGCGACGAGAATGGGCGGCAGTGGCTCATAGGTCACCGCCGAAATGCGATTGGTCACGCGGGTCAGGTCGACGATGCCGATCACTGCGATGGCGGGACTGCCCTTGATCAGAAAGGACATCTCGTTGACTAGCCCCGGCAGGCTGGTAATCACCATCTGCGGCAGCATGATGCGGCGAAAGGTGACCCATGGCGTCATACCTATCGCCATGGCCGCTTCGCTTTGCTCGCGGGAGAAATTGCGAAATGCGCTGCGCCAGATCTCGGCATTGAAGGCGGTGGTATTGAGCGTCAACGCCAGGATGCCGGCGACGCTGCGATTGAGGTCGAGCCCCAGATCGGGGGCGCTGAGAAAGATGAACAGTGCCAGGGTCACCAATGGTGTGGCGCGGGCCACGCTGATGTAGAGCACTAGCAGTTGATCGATGATGGGAATTCGTGCGAGGCGAATCAGGGCGATCACCAAGCCTGCCACGACCCCGATAGCAATCGAGACAGCGGAAATCCAGACGGTGGTCCAGGCCCCTTCCAGCAACATGTTCCAGGCGCTGGCATTCATGACAGAGTCCCCGAGTTAAGGAATGAGTGCGGCGCCATGGCCAGGCCACAGCGCCGCAGTACACAGGGATGGGCAAGCACTCAGTCGTCGAGGCCGGCCAGTTCGTGGAATTGCTCGACGCTGGTCAGCGGCTTCTCGGGAAGATCCGTGAAGCTTTCCCCGAACCATTTTTCCTGCAGCTCGGCGAGGCGGCCGTTTTCCTTGAGGTGCTCCAGGAAGCCGGTCATGTACTCCAGCAGTTCCGGACTATCCTTGGGAATCGGCCAGGAGACATAGCCCGCCCCGGATACCGCCGGGCCCTTGGCGAAGACATCCGGTTTGGAGTCAACCAGTGTATTCACTGGCACCGCCGAATCGATAACGTAATCCAGGCGCCCATTGGCCAGATCGGCAAAGGCTTCGGGATAAGATTCGTACTCCACGACCTCGCCGAGTTCGCCGCCGTCGTCCTCGAGCATCGTCTCCAGCTCCGGCAGGCGCGAGAGCAGTACGCTGCCGGCTTGAACGCCGACTTGCTTATCGCTGAGATCATCGACATCGCTGATGCTGTCATCGTCGGCGCGCTTGATGGCGAAATGCTGAGCAGAGGCGTAGGGCGGGGTGTAGTTGAATACGCGTAAGCGTTCATCGGAGACGGACGCGCCGGTCAAGGCCATGTCGTACTGGTCGTTGGAGACCGCCGCCAAAAGGCCGGTCCACGGCAGGATTTCCTGACGAATCTCGAAGTCGGCGTAATCGCGCAGCTCTTCGAGCATATCGGCGTTGAAGCCCTTGGCATCGCCGCCTTCGATGAAGTTGAAGGGCGCGTAATTATCCTCGGTGGCCACCTCCATGTAACCGCGCTCCTGGATTTCCTCCAGGTCCGCCGCCAGGGCGGGTAACGACAGTGACATCAAGGTGCCGGCCAGGGTAGCGGCAATGGTCTTGGAGAAACGGACCTTGGGGAAGCGGTAGTGGGGAGTCGAACCTGTAGTGCGACTTGCGTTGCGAGTCGTGGAAAGCATCATAATCACCTTCGCTGTTGCTGTTGTTGTTGAGATCATTGGCTGAGACCGAAGACGGCTCGCCATGCGGAGCAATCTCGAACGTGGTGATTCCACCCTAAAGAATTCGACGTTGGTCGCTATAGAGCCAGTTGGGAGACGTCGGTTGGCCAGATGTTTCGACGCCTAATGATGCCGCTAGCAAGTCAGGTCAGTGCCTTTAGCGCCGAGATCAGTGCGTCGAAGGAATTGCCGATAAAGCCGATGCCTACAAGCTGGCTTGCGCCTGAGCGTGGTGCGGTCGGGGTCCACTCGGCCCGTCCGCCGCTCCACTGAAAGACGTAGTGCCGGCCGTCGGCTTGAATGAATCCCTTGGCCCGCGCCAGGCCGTCCGCATGCTCGGTCAGCAGCGCTTCCAGCGTTTGCCGTGTCAGCGAGGGTGGAAGGGCGATCGCGAAGCGCTGCCACTCGGGGTCGCGATCTTTGGCGGTGGGATGCAGTGTCAGCGGTCGAGCCGGGGCGGGTTTCGGTGTCCTCTCGTCGCTGGAGTCAACGCCGGCACCGGTGAGTACGACATGAGCCGTGGGGTTGAGCGACTGCAACTGACGGATCAGGTGTTCGCGCTCGGCCGGGTCGAGATCGTCGCCGCGATTTAGGGAGAGCCGGTCGGCACTGGCGATCTGAGCCGCCACCAGCTCGCCGACGCGGCTGTCATTCAGACGCTGCGCGAGACTGGCCAGATCGACCAGGGTGACGATCCGGTCCAGACGGAAGCGGCGTGCCACGCGGATCAGGTCGGCGATGCGTTGCGGCCGGGCGATGCCGCTGGTCTCGATGATTAGCGCTGCCGGCGGTTCCGGCCAGCGGCCGATGCGCGAGAGCTGCGTGCCCAGCTCGTCGCTCAGCGAGCAGCACAGGCAGCCGCTGCTGAGCTTGAGCAGACGTTCCCCGGCATAGTCGATCAGCTCGGCATCGACATTGATGGTGCCGAAGTCGTTGACCAGCACCAGCGTATCCGGCGCCACGCCGTCTCGCAGATGGGCGTTGAGCCAGGTGGTCTTGCCGGCGCCGAGATAACCGGCCACCAGGGTCACGGGTATCGCGCCGTCGATGGGTTTAGACATTGCTGAAGACTTGCCCGCCGATGACCGTGGCGACAACGCCGATCGAGGCCAGCCGCTCCAACGGCACGTCGCGCGGGTCCTCGTCGAGCACCGCCATGTCGGCGAACTTGCCGATCTCCAGGCTGCCGACGCGATCGTCGAGCTTCAGGGTATAGGCTGCATCCAGCGTGATCAGGCGCAGCGCGCGTTCCACGCTCAGTGCCTCTTGCGGGCCCAGTACCTCGCCGCTGGCGGTCTGACGGGCGACCGCGCACCACGCCGTGAACAGCGGCGCCAGCGGGGTGACCGGGGCATCGCAGTGAGCGGCGATCGGAATGCCCAGCCGATCCGCCGAGGCCAGCGGTTCGAGGCGCTGGCAGCGTTCGAAACCCAGCGTGCGCGAGCGGTGAATGTCGCCCCAGTAGTAGAGATGATTGGCGAACATGTTGAGACATACCCCCAGCCGTGCGGCGCGCTTCAACTGGGCATGATCAATGATCTGGCAGTGCTGCAGGGTGTGGCGATGATCGGCGCGGGGCCATAGTTCCAGCGCCGATTCGATGGCGTCCAGCATCAGCTCGACGGCTTCGTCGCCGTTGGTGTGGATATGCAGCTGCAGCCCGGCCTGATGATAGCGGTGGACGACCTCGGTCAGACGTTCGGGTTCGGCGTTCCACATGCCGTTGGGCGAGCCGTCGTGATAGCCCGGCCACTTGAGGCGCGCGGTATAGCCCTGGATCGAGCCGTCGGTCATCAGTTTGACCAGCCCGAAATGCAGCTTGTCGCTGCTCTTTTCACCACAGCCGAGCACCCGGTCGATGCCGTCCTCCGGCGTATAGGTCAGTGCGCTCATGGCCGGCGCCAGGCGCATCGGCACGTCGTTCCGGTTGCAGGTGCGCTGCATACTCTCGACGCCGTCGTCGCTGAGCGGATTGTAGAGATCGGTGAGCGTGGTCACGCCGTGGCGCTGGGCGATGCGGGCGTAGCGTTCGAGCGTGGTCTCCTCGCTGCCGCGCTCGAAGAGATCGAGATTCAGGGTATCGAAAATCGCGAACATCGCCGCCATCTCGCGCAGCTCACCGTTGGGTCGGCCGTCGTCGAAGGTCACCACGCCTTCGATGTCGGCCTGTGACTCGAGATCCGAGAGACGCAGCATGGCGCCGTTGACCGTCATCATGTGCAGGTTGGCGTGGATGACAACGATCGGGCGTTCGGCGTCGACGGCGTCGAGGTCGTTGCGATCCAGGCGGCGATCGGGGAAGTAGATCGGATCGAAGCCCCAGGCTATCAGCGGCGTGTCCGTCGGCAGATCGGCCGCCTGCTCGCCGAGATGGCGCTGCAGCGATTCGATGTCCGTCAAGCCTGGCCAGGTTTGGCCTTCGGGGTCCTGGCGCGGGAAGAAGCCGGCGTAGGGGTACTCCCACAGCACGCCCTCGAGCGCGTGGCTGTGACCCTCGACGAAGCCGGGCAGAATGACCTTGTCGGCGAAGCGCTCGTCGAGTTCGAAGTCCCCCAGATCCATCAGCGTTTCCAGTGCGCCGACGCCGAGGATCCGGCCGTCGCGGATCGCGATGTGGGTAGCCTCCGGCTGCGAGGGGTTCATGGTCAGGATGCGTCGGGCGGAGAAAATGCGATGACTCATGAGGGGGTCGGCTCCTGAACGGAAGATGTCTCACCACCCCGACGGCGCTGCCATTTTAGTAGCAGCGGGATGCACACCAGCATCAGTACCACGTAGCCACTGAAGATCGCCAGGTAGCTCCAGGTGCCGAGGGAAGGCGCAATCGGGGCGACGAAGAATAGTGTCGGAATATTGACCACGATGATCGCGATATTGAAGAACGCCAGCTCCTTGGGCACCGAGGTGCTGAAGTCGGCATCCAGCATGCGCAGCAACAGCAGGCCGGTACCGGTGGAGCCGCAGCAGCAGCCGAAGGCAGTGACGGCGCGCTCCGGCCCGAGCCGGCCGCTGAGACGCCCGATCGCCATCGCACCCAGGAAGGTGACCAGCGTGACCGCGACCGCGATGAGCAGGATCGGCACCAGCAAGGCCGAGAGTACGGCGATCTGGATACTCATCAGGGTGGCGACGACCATGAAGTCCACCGAGCCACTGGTGATGCGCTTGAGCGTGTCGTCGTCGACCTTGTCGGCCCAGCCGAAGCGGTCGATCGCCATGCGCATCAGCACGCAGACCGTCAGGCCGTGAATGAAGAACAGGTTATAGCTGAAGAATACCGACAGCACCTGATTGCCGGCTACCAATGGCTGCATGGCTGTAAGCCACACGTAGGTGATGACGTAGGCCACGCCCAGCAGGCCAATGTGCCAGGCCAGCGAGTCGACGGTGCCGGAGTGGGACACCTGCTTACCGGCAGAGGGTTGGGCCTCGGGGGCATGAAAGCCGTGAACGAAATCGTCGTCCAGGGTCGAGTTGCGGTTGGCGTTGAGCCCTCGCTTGAGGAAGTAGCGTGCGGCCGGTACACCGACGACGAAGGCGGCCACGAAGCCCAGCGAGGCGAAGATCACGCCCACCTGTGCGGCGTTGGCGATACCGTAATCGTTCTCCCAGATCGTGCCGTAGGTCAGCGCCTGCCCCGGCCCTTGAGTAAAGCCGTGAGTGACAATGGCGCCGAGCAGCGAGCTGAGATCGCTGCCGCTGATCAGATCGTAGCCCGCCATCAGACCGAAACCGATCACTGCCTGGGCGCCGAGACTGAGGGTCCAGATCAGGGTCAGCCACAGCCCGCCACCGACGATTCCCTGGCGCTGTTCACCGGCCACCGGCTTGGGGCTGCCGGTCAGGCATAGCGACATGAAACTCAATGTAAAGAAGTGAAAAGACAGCGCGGTGAAATCGGAAGGGCCGTAGCCGGGAATCAATCCCGAGGAGAGCAGAATGAAGCCGATGACACCCGCAACGATGCTGCCTGGGACCAAGCTTGCACGCAGCCAGCCAAGACGACTGCGTAACAGACTGCCGATAACCAGCAGACCGGCTATCAATGCAAAGGAAATGACGCCATGAAAGGTGCTTCCCATGGTGGAGCCCTCATAATTGAAGTTGTTATAGAGTCGCCATCTTTGGCAACGCTCGATTGATACTAAAGTGGGTTCATTAGGGCACCACAGGACAGTTGACCATTTTGACTGAGACAGTTAATAGCGCAGCTTGGCTACTGATGGCCTGACCCTTGCATCTATTCCGGTGTGATGCCTCATCGGGAGAGAACGATGCTCGACCATTATTTCCATCTCGATTTCGATACTCAGCGCGGACTGCAGGAACAACTGCGCGAGTCGCTGCTCGATGCTATCCACACCGGGACCATTCCCGCCGACGAGGCGTTGCCGTCATGCCGCCGTTTGTCCCTGCAATTGGGTATCTCGCGCAATACCGTGGCGTTGGTGTACGAAGGCCTGGTTGAGGACGGCTATCTGGTCAGCCGGCCGCGTAGCGGTTACTACCTGCACGACGCTTATCACGACAGCGATACCCTGGCGCTGGCTCAAGCGACGCGCCAGACGACAGTGGATGCACCATCCTGGAGCAAACGCTTCACGCATCGCCCCAGCCACTTGCAGGGCGTGCTGCGTCCCAGCAACTGGATGCATTACGAGTTCCCCTTCGTGTATGGGCAACTGGATACGCGGCTGTTTCCCCTCGAACAATGGCGCGAGACCTCGCGACGCCTGCTGGGCGCGAACCGCGAGCGTCACTGGCTCAGCGACCGCTACGATCAGGACGACCCGATGCTGGTCGAGCAGTTGCGCACGCGGGTGCTGCCCAAGCGTGGCATTCATGCGCAGAGCGATGAGATTCTGGTGACGCTGGGCTCACAAAACGCCTTGTTCTTGATCGCGCAGTTGTTGTTCGACCAGAAAACGCGTGTCGCCGTCGAGAATCCCGGGTATCGCGAGGCGGTCAATGTCTTCCTGCGCCAGGGCGCCCAACTTCACTACCAGCACGTGGACGGCGAAGGCATGCAGCTCGATGCCGAGACGCCACGCTGCGACTATCTCTACGTGACGCCCAGCCATCAGGGGCCGACCGGCGTTACCATGAGTCGCGTGCGTCGCGAGCGGTTGATTCAGCAGGTCCAGCGTTTCGATCAGGTCGTGCTCGAGGACGATTACGACGCGGAAGTGAATTTCGACCACCAGGCCCAGCCGGCCCTGAAAGCCAGCCGTGTCGGCGATCGGGTGATCTACATGAGTAGCCTGTCCAAACCGCTTTCGCCGGGACTACGACTGGGCTATCTGGTGGCCGATGCCGAGCTGATCGATGAACTACGCGCGCTGCGGCGGCTGATGTATCGTCACCCGCCCTCGGGGCTACAACAGCAAATGGCGCAATTTCTCGCTCAGGGACATTACGATCGATATCTGCGGTTATTCGCTGACGAGATGCGCCTGCGCTGGGAAACGATGAACGAGGCCATCAAGACGCATATGCCCAGCTGCCGGCGTGTCGGCGGCGACCATGCCAGCGTGTTCTGGTTGGAAGCCCCGCCAGACGTGGATACCCAGCGCCTGGCCTGGCAGGCGGCGCAAGATGGCGTACTCATCGAACCGGGTTTTCAGCACTTCTTCGAGCGCGTGCCGCCGCGTAACTTCATGCGCCTGGGGTTCGGCGCCATCGATGCCGAGCGCATCGAACCGGGGATCGAACGCCTGGCGCGCACGCTGGAGTAACGGCGTACTCACGACAACGCCGGGCACAAGGCCCGGCGCATGCTATCCAGCATTGGCGACGGCGATGCCCCCACCCTGGCTGGTCAAGCGGCGTGCTTGGTCGACATCTCGCCCAGCACTTGATCCAGAATCGCCAGCCCTCGCTGGGCCTCCGCCTCGCTGACGATGCATGGCGGTACCACATGAATGCGGTTCTCGGCCACGAACGGCAGCATGCCCTCGGCGAGCAGGGCGTGCTTGATCTCGCCCATCGCACTCGCTGAAAGCGGCGTGCGATGTTCGCGGTCGCTGACCAGTTCCAGAGCATGGAAGACGCCCAGCCCGCGTGTCTCGCCGACGATGGCATGCTCGCGCGCCAAGCGTTCGAGGCCCTGGCCGAGCGTGCCCTTACCGATGCTGGCGGCGTTCTCTACCACACCTTCCTCGTGCATGGCGTCCAGGGTCGCGACGATGGAGGCCATCGCCAGCGGATGTCCGGAATAGGTGAGCCCGCCGAAGAACATGTGCTCGTCGAAATGCCGACTGATGGCCTCCGAGATCACCACGCCGCCGGCCGGCACATACCCGGAGTTGACGCCTTTGGCGAACACGATCAGATCCGGCGAGACCCCGTAATGCTCGAAGGCGAACCAGCGCCCGGTGCGTCCGAACCCGGCCATCACTTCATCGAAGATCAACAGGATACCGAACTCGTCGGCCAGCGCCCGCACGCCCTTCAAGTAATCCGCCGGAGGCGTCAGCACGCCGGCTGTGCCGGGGATCGGCTCGAGCAGAATGGCGGCGATGGCGCCGGGGCCCTCGCACTCGATGACCCGGCGCAGGTGCTGCAAGGCACGCTGGCATTCCTCTTGCTCGTTGCTGGCCCAGAAGTCGCTGCGATACAGGTAGGGATTGAAGAAGTGCGCATGGCCCCGTGCGAATTCATTGGGTACACGGCGCGGATCGCCCGTGGCGACGATGGCCGACCCGGTATTGCCGTGATAGGAGCGGTAGGCCGAGAGGATCTTGTCGCGCCCGGTGAAGCTTCGCGCCATGCGGATGGCGTTCTCGTTGGCGTCTGCCCCCGCGTTGGTAAAAAATACCTTGGAAAAGCCCTGTGGTGCGCGCTCCACGATGCGCTTGGCGGCCTCGCCTCGAGCCAGGTTGGCGTGCGCCGGCGCCACCGTGGTGAGTGTCTCGGCCTGCTCCTTGATTGCGGCGATGACCTTGGGGTGCTGATGGCCGATGTTGGTATTCACCAATTGGCTGCTGAAATCCAGATATTCCTTGCCCGCGTAATCCCAGAGACGGCAGCCTTCGCCGCCGGCGATCACCAGCGGATCGAGCTGGCCCTGTTGGGACCAGGAATGGAACACATGCTGGCGGTCGAGTTGGCGAACGAGGTCGTTGGTCGAGGTCATGAGCGAAACCCTGTCGGTCGGCGAAGAACGGTGTTGGTTATCACACAAGCTTAGGCAGCGTTCCCCATGCCTAGATAGAGCCAGAAACACGCCGACCTCGTGACAGTGACATGCCACATCGAACACCGCCCTGCCATGCGATAATTTATTGCTATTGGGTGAGTATATAAATACAAATTTTTACTATCGCGAGAATGCTTTAAAAATAGCTAAGTCAATAACGCATGGCTGTCACGTAAAAGTGAGCACGATAATCAAGGCACGGACCGTAAGTTCCTTGAGCATCGCCAAGGCCAAAAGCACGAAGGGGAAAGAAATATGAGCGGCAAATGTCCGGTAATGCATGGTGGTCATACCTCCACAGGCACCTCCAATAAGGATTGGTGGCCGGAAGGTATTAACCTGGATATCTTGCACCAGCATGATCGCAAGTCTAATCCGATGGATCCTGACTTCGATTACCGTGAGGAAGTCAGAAAGCTCGATTTCGACGCGCTCAAGCAAGACGTTCACGCGCTGATGACCGACAGCCAAGCCTGGTGGCCGGCCGACTGGGGCCACTATGGCGGCCTGATGATCCGCATGGCATGGCACTCTGCGGGTACCTACCGTCTCGCTGATGGGCGTGGCGGTGGCGGCACCGGCAGCCAGCGTTTCGCCCCGCTCAACTCCTGGCCAGATAACGCGAGCCTTGATAAGGCGCGTCGTTTGCTGTGGCCGATCAAGAAGAAATACGGCAACAAGATTAGCTGGGCCGACCTGATGATCCTGGCCGGCACTGTTGCTTATGAATCCATGGGGCTGCCGTCCTACGGGTTCTCTTTCGGCCGTGAAGATGTCTGGGAGCCGGAAAAAGACATTTACTGGGGTGATGAGAAAGAGTGGTTGGCGCCTTCCGACGAGCGTTATGAAGACGTCGATACTCCAGAAACCATGGAAAACCCGTTGGCCGCCGTGCAAATGGGGCTTATCTACGTTAACCCCGAAGGCGTCAATGGTCAGCCCGATCCGCTGAAAACCGCTCAGCAGGTACGTGAAACCTTCGCCCGCATGGCGATGAACGACGAAGAAACCGCCGCGCTGACGGCGGGTGGTCATACCGTGGGTAAATGTCACGGTAATGGCGATGCCTCTGCGCTAGATGCCGAACCCGAAGCGTCCGATATTGAAAATCAGGGCTTTGGCTGGAGCAACCCGAGCATGGGCGGCAAGGCGAGCAACGCCATCACATCGGGCATTGAAGGCGCTTGGACCACTAATCCCACTCAGTTCGACATGGGCTACTTTGAGCTGCTCTTCGGCTACGAATGGGAACTCAGGAAGAGCCCCGCTGGCGCTAATCAGTGGGAGCCGGTGAACATCAAGGAAGAAGACAAGCCGGTCGATGCCAGCGACCCGTCGATCCGTCATAACCCGATCATGACCGATGCGGATATGGCGATGAAGATGGACCCGACTTACCGGGCGCTCTGCGAAAAATTCATGGCCGATCCGGAATACTTCAAGCAGACCTTCGCCAAGGCATGGTTCAAGCTGACCCACCGTGACCTGGGGCCCAAACCGCGTTACATCGGCCCGGAAGTGCCGGCTGAAGACTTGGTTTGGCAGGACCCGATTCCGGCTGGTAATACCGACTACAGCGAAGAAGTCGTTAAGCAGAAGATCGCTGAAAGCGGCCTGAGTATTAGCGAGATGGTCAGCACCGCCTGGGACAGTGCTCGCACGTATCGTGGTTCCGACATGCGTGGTGGTGCTAACGGTGCTCGCATTCGCCTGGCGCCTCAGAAAGAGTGGCAAGGGAACGAGCCAGAGCGTCTCGCTAAAGTACTCAGTGTTTATGAGAAGATCTCTGCTGATACCGGTGCCAGCATTGCCGATGTGATCGTGTTGGCGGGTAGCGTGGGTATCGAAAAAGCGGCGAAGGCGGCGGGCTATGATGTGCGCGTACCGTTCTTGAAAGGCCGTGGCGATGCCACTGATGAGATGACCGATGCCGATTCCTTCGCATCGTTGGAGCCGCTGGCCGATGGCTTCCGTAATTGGCAGAAGAAAGATTACGTGGTCAAGCCGGAAGAAATGCTGCTCGACCGTGCCCAGTTGATGGGGCTGACCGGGCCGGAAATGACCGTGCTACTCGGCGGTATGCGAGTACTGGGCACCAACCATGACGGTACCCAGCACGGTGTCTTCACCGACCGTGAAGGCCAGTTGACCAATGATTTCTTCGTCAATCTGACCGACATGGGCAATGCCTGGAAGCCAGCGGGTAACGGCCTTTACACGATCCGCGACCGGCAAACGGACACCGTCAAGTGGACAGCGTCACGCGTTGACTTGGTCTTTGGTTCCAACTCGCTGCTGCGTTCTTACGCGGAAGTCTATGCCCAGGACGATAATGACGAGAAGTTCGTCAAAGACTTCGTCGCTGCCTGGACGAAAGTGATGAACGCCGACCGCTTCGACGTCGCGTAACACCTCCTTCCTATAGCGTGCATCGCACGCCGGGAACGCGACACGGACGCTTCAAAACGCAGCGTTCGTGTCGCGATACCGTAAGCCCTCCGCTTGATGAACTCGATCCTATCCATGCCTTCCTGGTATTGGCCTTTCAGCACACTTGTGTTCTTCGGTTAGCGACGTACCAACGTCAATGCCATGCATGTGTCCGATGTTTACGGCGCCCACAGCCGACCTCGTGACAGCGGCATGTCTCATTGGCGCGTTGGAACTGGCTCTACCGTGACTTGGGCGGGCTGGCTAAGGTCGCCGCAACGTTCGTCTATTCCCGTCCCGGATTCAGGAGTCGCCGTGCCGCCTACCTTTCCCATACTTGCCGCTGCGATGAGCCTGGCGCTGCTGGCGGGCATGGTGCGCGGTTATTGCGGCTTCGGCTTTGCCATGCTGATGGCGCTGGGACTGATGCTGTTCATGGCGCCAATTCAGGCCGTGCCGCTGGCGCTGGTGCTGGATCTCGTCGCGAGCATGGGATTGTGGCGCCGGGCTTTGCGGCATGCCGACTGGCCGTGCCTGCGCTATCTGCTGCTGGGTATGGCGGCGACGACCTTGATCGGCGTGTGGCTCCTGGCCAGTGTGCCGGCCTCGCCGATGCGCATCGTCGTCGCGCTATTGGCGATGAGTGGTGCCGTGGCGCTGCTGTGCCAGCGTGAAACCGCCTCGGCCGTGCCCAGGACGCATCATCCGGGTGTGACGCTCGGCGCGGGCGGCCTTTCGGGGCTATGCATGACGCTGGCCTCCGCCGGCGGGCCGCCGCTAATGCTGTACCTGCTGTATCGCCGCATGCCGCCGCTGGTAATACGCGCTACGGCTATCGTCTTCTTTGCCGCGAGCAGCAGTGCCTCTTTGCTTGGCCTGGGGCTGGCCGGCGCCTTGCACGCGAGTACCTGGCACTGGGCGGCGTGGCTGCTGTTGCCAGCGCTGCTGGGTAATGCCCTTGGGCAGTGGCGCTTCGAACGCACGCCGCCGCGCTCGCTCAAGATCAGCATCGCACCGCTGTTGATCGGGCTTTCGCTGTGGGTGCTGATCCGCGAAGCGCTTGCCTGACCCCCAACATTACTTATTTCCATAACGGAGGAAACCCGCATGACGGATTGTGTCTTCATCACCGGCGCCACCTCGGGCTTTGGCCGCGCTGCCGCGCATCGCTTTGCCGCCGCAGGCTGGTCGTTGGTACTCACCGGGCGCCGCCTGGAACGTTTGGAAGCCTTGAAGGAGGAGCTTCAAGGCCAGGTTCCAGTGCATATCGTCGCGCTCGACGTGCGTGACAGCGATGCCGTGGACGCCGCCGTGGCCGCGTTGCCGGAAGGTTTCAAGCGCGTGCGCACGCTGCTCAACAATGCCGGTCTCGCGCTGGCGCCGCAGCCCGCGCAAAACGTCGACCGGCGCGACTGGCACACCATGATCGATACCAACGTCACTGGGTTGGTCAATGTCACCCATGCGTTGCTGCCGACGCTGATCGACGTCGGCGCCGGCGCGACTATCGTCAATGTCGGCTCCATCGCCGGCCAATGGCCGTACCCCGGTAGCCATGTCTACGGCGCTTCCAAGGCCTTCGTTCAACAGTTCAGCTACAACCTGCGCTGCGACTTGCTCGGCACCGGCGTGCGCGTGACCGACCTCGCCCCCGGCATCGCCGAAACCGAATTCACCCTCGTGCGCACCGGCGGCGACCAGGCCGCCTCCGACGCCCTGTATAGCGGCACTACCGCCCTCACCGCCGAGGACATCGCCGAGCAGATGTTCTACATCGCCACGCTGCCGGCGCACATCAACTTCAACCGCCTGGAAGTCATGCCCACGCGCCAAGCCTGGTCCGCGTTCGCAATCGATCGCGATGCGTGAGGGGAGGAGCGCAAAGGAAACACGCCCCGGTCGTACGGTCGGGGCTAGAATCGGCCTCGAACGAATGTGGGCTCCAGTCCGAAGAACTACTGATTGCTTTTCTTGGTCTGCTATTGTCTAACACCCGCAGCCAGTGGAACCGCAAACGCCTGTGTCGGTCGATAGCGTGTGATCGGTCTGCAGTGCATCGCATTGGAACAGACCATAATGCCGGCGGTTATCGCCAACCACATCGAACAAGGCGTGATAGCGGCTCTTGCTGATCATATCGGCCGTATTGCGGCATACCGGCACTGCCCGGCCAGTGTCGAAAGCATGACCATGGTCTAGCACGAATCGGTCGGGAGCTTCTGGTAGGTTGCCCTTGTAAATGGCGACTTGACCGTAGTCCTCGCAATGGTCTTCCAAATCCATTTTGAATAGCCGCAAGGTGATCGAGTACAGTTTTGCACCCCCGAGTTTGGCTTCAATGGCGGGATTGGCAATGGTTTTCGGGGTCTTAGCGGTAACCCGTGGATCAAGGAACCCGGCAGTCCGCGCCAAGCGCACGAAGTCCTCGAAATACAGGGCATCGCCGATGCACTCGCCGATAATGAGTGGATCGTCTTTCAGCTCAGGCGATAGCCTGCGATCTGAATAGATATCGGCGAAGTAAATTTCCCCACCCGGCTTGAGCAGCTTGGCCATGCCTGCTAGTACATCGGCCTTGGCCATGGACAGGTTAATTACGCAGTTGGAAACGATGACATCGACGCTCTCGGGTGCAAGGTCGAGTTTGTCTATGGCTTCAATCTCACCTTGCAGGAATTGGATGTTGCTTTTGACGTGCCCGAAGACCTTACGGTGGTACTCCACATAGTTCTGGGCGAAGGCGACCTGTTCGGCCGTGGCATCTACGCCGATCACCTTGCCTTGCTCGCCGACCAGGCTGGACAGGACGAAACAATCGCGTCCACTACCGCAACCCAGATCCAGCACGGTGGCGCCCTCCAGCAGCGGTGGAAACGGAGCCCCGCAACCGTAAAAGCGCATTTGTACATCGTCATGGACGTTCGCCAAGATGGCTTTGGTAGCATTAGAGGGCTGTTCGTCCACTGTGCAGACATTGGTGGTCAGATCTTTCTTGTCGGCCAAGGTATTACCGTAGTAATGCTGAATTTCCTTGATGCGCCGTTCCTGTGTGTGGGCTTGATTATTCATGGTCTTCTTCCTTTGGGTTAATAAATATTTCTGCTTGTTTCTGTTGGGCGCGCGGTGGCGCACGCCGACAGAAATTTGGATGGCATGTAGTGCTCCGATTAAAACAATAGGAAGGTGGCGTAACCTGCAATTATCGCCATGGCAAAGATGACTGCCACAAACGCTGCTAAAAGCTTCAACGTGAACAAAGAGCGCAACAAAATCAGCTCGGTTAGACTGGCTCCGGCACTGCCGATGATCAACGCCAGTACCGTTCCGGCACCCACGCCTTTAGCCATCAGCGCCGCTGCCAGCGGTATGACAGCTTCAGCGCGAATATACAGCGGCACACCAATGACAGCGGCAACCGGGATGGAGAAGGGATTATCCGGGCCGGCATACTGCTCTAGAAGCCCCGTGGGCATGAAACCATAGATTACGCTGCCAATCGCAATACCGATGAGCAGATACGGCAACACGTCGACAAAGTCCGACCAGGCTTCCCGCCACAAGCCGCTGTACCTGCTTGTTTTTGGAGTAGGCGTGGAGGGTTGCCCATCACAGCAACTGCTGAGCGGAGCACTAATCGTTCCATCAGTACCGCAATTACTGCTTTCGCAACCAGATACCGCCGGCGCTGCACTGCACTGGTTTTTTGAAGTGCTACATCCGGTCGTCTCTTGAGCCTCTGCCCGACGCACATAACGTTCAAAGCCGAGCGTGTGCAGCAACCATCCGGCAGATACTGAGACCACAAAAGCTGCGAGCACATAAATGGCGGTGAGGGTCAGTCCGAAGGTAGCAACAAGCAGAGCAACAATGATGGGGTTCAACAACGGAGAGGCGAAAAGAAATACCATCATTGGCCCAAATCCGGCACGTGCACGAATCAAGCCTTTCAGCATGGGGATGGTCGAGCAGCTACAAAAAGGCGTAATAGCCCCCAGAGCAGCGGCGAGAAAATAGCCCCGGCGCCGGTTGGAGCTCAGCAACGCTTCCACTTTGGATGGCGGGATATGGCGTTGAAGAACCCCGACTAGCAGGCTGATACCAATGAATAAGACCGATAGCTCGACAGCGAGAAAGGCGAACATGCCTAGGGTATCTTGCAGTTGAGGTGACATTGCAGACTCCTATATTTCTAGATTTATCGAAATATTGAGAAGAGGATAGGTTGTCGCCTTCGGTGTTGTCAACTATGATTCTAGAATCATAGAATTATTGGTCTGGAGGACGTTATGGATCACGAAAAGGTCGCAGCCAGCTTAGCTGAGCTAGGGAATAGTCACCGACTGTCGGTGTTTCGCTTTTTGGTCAAGGCTGGCCATGATGGGGCTTCGGTCGGGGAGATTCAGAAAGCGCTAGGTATTCCAGCTTCGACACTATCGCACCACCTTGCACGTATGGCCAAGGTGGGGCTGATCCGACAGGAGAAACATACCCGCACCATTGTCTGCATACCTGAGTATGAACATCTAGAGAACTTGATTGGCTTCTTACGGGAAGAATGTTGTGTGGGCGTCCAGGCTGGGCATGCTCTAGAGCCGCTGTGACGCTCGCCTCGTTCGTTGCCATATTGACTCGGCAGCGCTATTGAATATTCTCAGACTCCAAGACGCACTGGCACCATTAGTGTGTCTTTGGCACCGTCCTGCCAGCATCAAATTGCAGAGATTGAGTTTTTGTGCGCACCGGCGGCGACCAAGCCGCCTCCGACGCCCTGTATAGCGGCACTACCGCCCTCTCCGCCGAGGATATCGCCGAGCAGATGTTCTACATCTCGACCCTGCCGGCACACATCAACTTCAACCGCCTGGAAGTCATGCCCACGCGCCAAGCCTGGTCCGCGTTCGCCGTCGATTACGACGAGTGATGGGAGGAAGCAGAGGCGCCACGCCCCGGCCGTGAGGCCGGGGGCAGCTCGTTCAATAGTGGTATCTGCAGGATATGATCGTAATGGACGCATCTTCCACGGCATACACCAAGCGGTTAGTCTCATCGATTCGGCGTGACCAGAAGCCCGCCAGGTTTTCCTTGAGAGCTTCTGGTTTCCCGATACCTTCGAACGGAGATCTCTTCACATCAGCTATTAGCTTGTTGATGCGCTTGAGAGTCTTCTTGTCCTGACTTTGCCAATAAATGTAGTCGTCCCATGCCTCTTCAGTCCAACAAAGCAACCGACTACTCAGCTTCATCTACCAACCCACGTGTTGTTGCCTTTCCTGCCTTGTATTGCGCGATTGATTTACTCAGGTGTTCAGCATTAGCAGGGGAGCGCAATAGATGTACTGTCTCCATAAGGCTGTTGTAGTAATCCAGCGACATGACGACGGCATCTTCGGAATCACGGCGTGTAATCACAGTGGTGTCGGCGTCGTTGACCACGCCATCCAGCACTGCCTTGAGACCGTTGCGTGCGTCAGTGAAAGAAATAATTTTCATGGAACTTTTCCTATACATGATAAAGTACAATTATAGAGTGAAGGACACTCCTGTACAAGATACTGCACATCGTCTCTTGCTGTTAACAGGCATCGGATAGAACGCGCATTCCCCCACGTGAACGAGCGCGCGTATTGAGTCGGGGGGTATGGAACGACAAGAGGGCGGGTGAGCGTCGTCTAGGAGACCCATAGCCTCGTCACCCGACGCTCTGCATCACAAGCGGCTAGCCCTGCTTTTGGAAAAGGCTCTGTAAACGAGACCTCCTTGGGAACAGCGCCGTTATCTCAGCACTCGATCAGTGTTCTCCTTTGGCGACATGGAGCAGGTGGGAGGCCGGGAGGTTGCTTGGGTCGTAGTTACGAACCGAATTGCGTCGCTCATCCACACTCCAATGCACGCTGGAATCGGCCGGAATGTTACGAGCACGCGACCCTCTTAATGTGTAGAGGAGGCCCTTAAGAGATTCGTGTAGCGTGCCGTCCGGATCGGCCTGGAATTCCGCAACGCGTTTGGACCTGAACTGTACACCATGCTGCTCAGCTTGTTGGATCATCCAATGCAACGCGTTATTAGCCAACCCGTCTTCAGTATAGCCGCCGCCAACGTCAGCATGTACACCGGAAAACCATACTTGCTCAAGGTTCCCACGGTCGGTTTCCCAGACGCTTGGGTAGAAATCCTTGCGGTGCTCGTCGATGGAAAGTGCCTGACGCCCGACATTGCAGTTGTCGGCGGCAGTCCCGTAGAAATAGTTATCCTGATGATGCGGCCCCAAGCTTTTTACGGTATCCCATACTCCGATGAACTTGGGTCTGCAGGGGCGGCACATGGTGTTCTTGAAGTCGGTTGCGATATCGTCGTTGTTACGTTTTAGGTAGATGTCTGTAACGTATGGGATAAGATTATCATTATGGCGATAGAGCAAACCGCACTTGTTGAGCATTCCTGCCACCGCTTGCGCGGTGAACGCGCCTCGGCTGAAGCCGAACAGATAGATATCGTCGCCATCGACGTAATTCTGCATAAGAAAGCGGTATACATCTAAGATATTGTGTACGATACCTCGACCAAAGCCTTTCCCTCCGATTAGTCTGGCTAACTTAGGCCATAGGTTGCCGAGCCATCCTGCGTCGTAGTTCAACGGTGTGTTCGGAGCGAACGTGCCGACACCCGGGTCGTAGAAAGAGATCTGGCTGTCGTCGTTATGCAGACAATAGTGCAGGCGCAGCGGATTAGACTTGTTGTTCTGGAACTTCTGTCCGGTACCGTCGCAGCAGAGCACGATGTTCTTGCCCATAAGCTTTCCCCCATAATTTCGCATGCTTCCTTTACAAAATTTGATACGTAGTAGCCATCAAGACCACGAGCAGATTTCGTTTAGCTGACGTTGGCTATGAACCGCTAGTTGTCATTAACCTTTCAACACTTAACGATACCTAACGCTACATTCACTGTAGCAAAGACGTGTGAAAAAACCACGCCGCTGGATGAGCAGCGGCGTGATAACGGTGAGTTTAAAAACCGGCAACTAACGGAAAAGACTGTCGACCAGGTCGGCGCCGAGGCCGACTTTGGCGTAGTGGTCGCGGCAGAGGGCGATGTAGTCGTGTACGTCGAAGTGGCCGCAGGAGTCGCCGTTTTCGTCGAGCCAGATCAGCGGGCCGGTGACGATGAAAAATACGCGCATGGGGTCGGGGTGGTCGTAGGCGACTAGAGTGTGGCCTTCGCCGGGCGTTTCGTAGATGAAGTCGCCAGCGGTGGCGACCCAGTCGTGCTCCAGGTAACCCCATTTGCCGGAGATGGTGTAGGCGAAGACTTCATGCGGGTGGTAGTGGCGATTGACCAGCCCGGCGCCCTTGGCCATGAGGACGTCACACCAGCGGTTTTGCGAGGGCGAGATCCATAGCGGTCGAGAGGAAACGGTCTCGGAAAACGGCACGTAGTAGCGTTCGTCGTCGGTGGGTGCGTTGGCGATGTGAACTTCAGGCCGTGCATCGGGCTTGAAGCTTTCGGCGATGGGGGCGAGGTCCTTCCAGAATTCGGTGGAGGCGTGGCTGGGCATGTCAGGCTCCTGTGCGTGGTCGGCGATCATGCACAGTGATGCCTGGTTCTGAGCGGGAGATAAAGTAGGCTTTCGCATGAGGCCGTGAACGCGAACGGCCCCTGACAGCCCGCTTCGGCGGATATCAGGATTCGACGTGCTGCTGTTCGGGCACGTCTACGGCCTGGTGCAAGGTGTCGACGAAGCGGGCCAGGGCGGGTGTCCAGGTGGCGGGTTCTGGCGCGGCAAAGTAGGTGTCGATTTCCGCGAGGGGCTTTGGCAGGGCCAGGTAGTGAATTCCAAAGCGATGCTGATGAGCGTTGATAGTGCTCAAGGGAAGCACGGTATAGCCCATCCCGGCGGCGACGCAGCCGAGCATGGCATCCAGGCTCCCGAACTCGAAGATGCGTGCTGCATTGACGCCATGGGAAGCCAGCAGCAGCTCGATGCGCTGGCGATAGCTGCAGCCTTGGCGAAACGCGAGGAAGGCGGCGCTCATCAGTTCTTCCGAGGTGGGCATCGCGGCCATGGGGTGGGGGCCGACCAGTACGAGGCGTTCGCTGAAAGCCTTGAGCAGATGATAATGGCGATGTTCGAGGCCTCCCGCGATGAATACGCCATCGACTTGGCCTGCCATCAGCATCTCGATGAGTGCCGCCGTGGCGCCTGTGTGTAGCGTGATGTCGACCTCGGGATGGGCGGCATGGTACGCCGTGAGGATCGGGGGGAGCCGTAACGCGGTCGTGGTTTCCATGGCGCCGAGCCGCAGTTGGCCATGCGTCTTGTCGCTGCCCTTGAAGTGCGATAGCGCTTCATCATGCGCGGACAGCATGCGCGGACAGCATGCGCTCGGCATACGCCACCAGCGCTCGCCCGGCAGAGGTCAGGCGCGTTTTACCAGCCCGGTGGACGAGCTGGGCGTCGAGTTCTTCCTCGAGCTTCTTGAGATGGGCCGTCACGTTGGATTGCACCGTATGCATCCTCTCGGCGGCGGCCACGAAGCTGCCGGTTTCGGCCACGGCCATGAATAAACGTAACGATTTGAGTTGCATGCCGTGTCTCTCCGCCAGAAACGAAACTATCTCTAAATACGATAACAAATATCAAGATAAATCGCTTTCAGGAAAGTAGCCGTAGTGCGTACGCTGTCTTATGCGCAAGGACACGACGCCTCAGGGCGCACCATGGCCATGGAACCATCCAACCTGGGAGACAGTGATGAACGACATCGACTTAGCCACTCGAGCCGCCGGCATTCTTGATAACAGCCTTTATTCCAACATAGCGACGTCGAAAAACGACGTGCCATGGAATACGCCTGTCACCGCATTGCCGGACATGGTTTTAAACTTTTACTGGTCGTCCTGGGTTCAGGCGGAACATTCCAAGAATATCGTTTTCAATAGCTCGGTCTTCATGACCTTCTATGACTCGACGCGCGCGAGGGGGACCAACAATCTCATGTGTCTCTACCTGAAGTGCCTGGCGAGAGAGGTGTCGGATGCCAGTGAGGCAGAAAAGGCATTTGCGCTACTCTATCCCGATGACCATGTTGATCTTACAAACTTCTTGGGCGATGGAATAAAGCGGTTCTTCTGTGCCGAACCTCAACAGGCCTGGCTGAACTGCCTGTCTGAAAAAGAGCTTGAGCCGACGACGCTAAAAATGAGAACCGAAGTTTCTATCGAAAGCATCAAGCGCGCCATGGCCCAAAATTGAGCCATGGCGCTGCTCGTGACATTCAATGGCCAATCCGACTTCGAGAGGATTGGCTGATGCACGAGGCAGGACGCAAGGCCCTGCGCGATGACAATGCCTGCCTCCGCTCATCCCAACAGCTGTGGGTTGAGCTGCCAGACGGTGTAGGTCAGCGCCGTGGCCAGCGATACCCAGGCCAGATAAGGCACTAACAGTAGGCCGGCCAGCGGTCGCACGCGCCAGAAGGCGATGAGGGTGGCGAGGATCATGCCCCACAGCAGGATGACCTCGACGAAAGCCAGCGCCCCCTGGTGCCAGACGAAGAACAGCCAGCTCCAGAGTGCATTGATGGCGAGATGCACAATGAACAGCGTCAGTACGCCCTGGTGCCGCTTCCAGCCACCTTCCCGCCAGACCAGCCATGCGGCGATCCCCATCAAGGCAAAGAGCGTCGTCCACACCGGGCCGAAGGCGCCGGCGGGCGGTGCCCAAGGGGGCTGTGTGAGTTCGGCGTAGAACTGCGTGGCATCGATTGATGCGATGGCGCCAATCCCGGCGGTAATGAAGCTGACCACCAGCCAGCCGATTAGGCCGAGGACCTGGTGGCGAGTCGAAAACGCATGCATGGCGATATCCCTTTGCTCGTCGAAACGTTCCTTAGCGTGTGCGATATGGCAATGATATGCCAAGCGTTTTTCCTGATATCGCGCGCAAACGTCGCAGCGTGTTTGCCTTTCCCTATAAATCGCAAGGGATTGTTAAACCCTGGTTATTCATTCGAAGCATGCTCGCAGAGTATTAACCGCCACGATACTGATCAATCATGGTTAATTTTTGCTTTATTTTCAGGTAGTTATTGTTATTCGGGAGTGTCGGGTATAGGCTGTCCGAAAAGTTGACAAAAATAATGGGGTTTTAAAAGTGAAGCCGGATTAGTGGCTTCGCCTGGCGCGTACCATGGAGAACACATGAATCCTGCATCGTTGATTCTATTGGCATTCGCCATGTCGACCGATGCCTTTGCCGCTTCCATCGGCCGAGGCGCCGAGCTGAGCAAGGTGCGCTTCATCAGCGCCCTCCGTATCGGCATCGTGTTCGGCGTGGTGGAGGCAATCATGCCGCTGGCAGGATGGGCGCTCGGCCATGTCGCGATGCAATTCGTCTCCGGAATCGACCACTGGATTGCCTTTGCCATGCTGGCGTTGCTGGGCGGGCATATGATTCGGGCAGGGTTGAAGAAGGATGATACCCGGTCGCCGGCGGATACGGACGCCCAGCCGGGAGACAAGTCCATATGGCTGATCGCCTTCACGGCGCTTGCCACCAGCATCGATGCCATGGCCGTGGGGATTACGCTAGCGCTGACGGATATCAATATTATCGTGGCGTCCCTGGCCATCGGCCTGGCGACGACCTTGATGGTCACCTTCGGCACGCTCCTCGGTCGTGCCATAGGCACCATCGTCGGCAAGTGGGCTGAGGTGCTGGGGGGCTTGATCCTCATCGCCATCGGCGTTGCCGTGCTCTATGAACATCTGGTCGGCGTTGTATCGGCGTGAACCTTTCATAGCCTCTTGGTCGGGGCTACAAGATCCGAAAGCAAAGACGTGAACCAACAAAAACGGGGTGGGCCTATTGGGCCCACCCCGTCTGCTTTCTAAGTTGCTTCTGTCTTGCCTTCTACCGTCTATACGGCTGGCCGTCAGACGTTACTCGTCTTCGTCTTCCGGCAGGGCGTAGACGACGACCTGGTCGCCGACCTGATCTTTCAGGATCGAGTTGCCGCCGGCGATGAAGGCGACATATTCGCGGCCTTCATATTCGTAGACGGCGGGGTTGGCGACGGCAGGCGCTTCGGCTTGGTCTTCCCACAGTTCTTCACCGCTGTCGAGCGAGTAGGCGCGCAGCTTTGCGTCCATCGAGGCACCGATGAAGACCAGGTTGCCGGCTGTGACCGCCGGGCCACCGATAGTGGGCGAGCCCCAGCTTTCGGGCATGAAGAAGCCGTACTGCTGCGAGGAGCCGATCGGACGACGCCATTTCACGTCACCGGTTTTCATGTCGAGCGCAACGACTTCGCCGAAGGGCGGCTCCCAGCACGGCATGCCGAGCCAGTTGCGTGCCACTTCGAGACGCATGCCGTAGGGCGAGCCCGTCTGCGGTGAAAAGCCGCTTTCGTTGCCCGAGCCGCTATCGGCTTTCTCGTAGGCCTCGCGGTCATAGAGCTTGATGGTCTGCACGATGTGCGAGGTATTGACGATAGCCGTCTGGCTGACAGGGTCGAATGCGACGCCACCCCATTGCACGCCACCGGCGCTGTCCGGGTAGGCCAAGGCGCCTTCGCCCTTGGTGGTGGGCGGCGTGTACATACCTTCATACGTCAGCTCGTCCCACAGCTTGGAGCACTGACCACCGCCAACCGCATCGGCAAGACCCCAGACCTTGGGTTTCTCGGACTGGTCGAGCAGGGGGGCAGGCTTGGTCGGGAAGGGTTGCGTGGCCGCATATTCCTCGCCCTCGACGGAGCCATCGCCCTGCGGAACCGGACGCTCTTCGATCGGCCAGACGTCTTCACCGGTCAGGCGGTTGACGACGAACAGGAAGCCTTGCTTGGTGGCCTGGATCAATGCCGGGATTTCCTCGCCATCCACGGTGATATCCATCAGTGTCGGCGCGGCGTTGATGTCGTAGTCCCAGACATCGTGGTGGACCCACTGGCGTGACCAGACGACTTCGCCGGTATCGACGTCAAGTGCGGTGGTCGAGGTTGCGAGGGGCGCTTCCTCGGTGCGGTTGCCGCCCCAATAGTTGGGTGACGGCGAGGAGATCGGCAGGTACACGAGGCCGTTTTCCTCGTCGGCGGACATGTGCGTCCACACGTTGGCGGTACCGCTCTTCTCACGCATCTCTTCGGAAAGAGCTTCGAAGCTCCATTCACGCTCGCCGGTGCGGGCATTGATGGAGAACACGGTGCCGGGAGGCGCCTGCTCGAATTCCCAGTCCTTGCCGGCCCAGCCGAGGATCAGGTGATCGTCCACCACGGTCGGTGGCTGCAGCAGCGACAGCGGCCACTTGGCGTGGGTGTCGTTCCACTGGTTGACGTCGAGTACGCCGTTATCGGCGAAGCTGGTGCACTTCTCGCCAGTGTCGGCATCGACGGCAAAGAGTTGCGCATCCATCGTGCCCAGATAGACGATCTTCTGGCAGGACTCACCCTCGACCGGGTCTTCCGCCTCCCAGTAAGCGACGCCGCGGCTCTTGAGCGCGGGCTGGGTCAGCGCTTCCAGCTTGGACTCGGTGTCGAAGCTCCACTTCTGCTCGCCGGTGGCGGGGTCCAGCGCGAGGATGCGATAGAACGGCGTGCCGATGTAAAGCGTGTCGTTGGCGAAGACCGGTGTCGCGGACCACACGGTGGGCGGTAGATCGCCCGAGCCATCGGATACATCGCCGGTGTGAACTTCCCAGGCTTTTTCCAGATCACCGACGTTGTCGGCATTGATCTGGTCGAGGGGGCTGTATTTCTGCGCGTTGAGCTGGCCGTGAAAGCTATCCCAGGTCGGTGTGCCGGGGACCAGCGGCACCGATTCGGATGAAGCTTGGGATGACGCGCTATCTTCTGCGTTCGAGGCGTCCTGATCAGCGTCCTGGTCCTGTGCCAAAAGCGGCAGCGGCGTCAGGAAAAGCGCCAGCGCCGTGGCCGTGCCCAGGCGTTGCGCGGTGGTTCTCAATGTCGGCATGGGGCGGCTCCTCATGAATGGGCGGGACGGGCGGTGCGGTTGGCAAGGGCCATATCGAGAATCAGCCCGATCAGGCCGACTACCATGGCCACGCAGATCCACCATTGGTGCAGGAGGAGCGCCGCGAAGAAGGTACCGGCAAGGGCTAGCAAGATAAGCACGCGCCATACGTTGCGTGCAGCGTTCCCTTTCAGTGCGGGCAAGATGAGCGCCATGACGGCCAGGATGATGGTGGCCAGAATGGCGACAAGCGCGCCAAGTGAGCCATTGACCCCGGTCAGCGGGGTGAAATAGGCATAGAGTGCGATGGCAAGCCCGACGATCGAGGCTACCAGCAGCACAATGGCGCCCAATCTTGGCGTACGAGATTGTGGCATGACGTTGTTGTCTCCTTGTGGGACAGGAATGATCACCTGGCTCTTATTTCGTCGTTAGTAAGCTGGCATTGCGCCAGGCTCAAAGGTTATGAGCGAAATGGTGAGCCGTGGCTACGTCTTTGGTCGTAGCTCTCGGCCCCATTTTAGTCAAAAACGTAAGACTTTTGTGGTCTTGTTTTAAAAATTCTTTTTCTGCTAACGAATTTGAATGGCAATGCGCCTCAGGCGGCACATGGGGCCTTGAAAATCGAGGAGGGCTTGACGCGCACTGATTCTTTTAGCATGCTAATCGAGTGATGCGACAAAACGCCGCATCACCACCACAATCCAGGAGTGGTCATGAAAGTGCTCAACAAGCTGTTCTCGATGCTGGCAACCATCGTCGTCTCTGCATTGCTGCCGTTCTCAATGGTGGCGGAAAGCGAGGCCAATCAAAACGTTAGTGTCCATAATGACACGGCGAACGTCTCCACCCTGAACGCTAAACAGCGCCAGGATGACGAATCCCTGTAAGTTGCGACGATCCCGAGACACCGCCAATAGTGTAGTCTGTCGCGCATCATTCACGCGTCGTGCTCGGCGCGTCATGCTACGAGGGCTACACCATGCTGAGAATCTCCAATGCGGTGACGCTCGCCGATTGGGAAATCGATATCAGCCAGATTCGGGCGCAGGGCGCCGGCGGCCAGAACGTCAACAAGGTCGCCTCGGCGGTGCATCTACGTTTCGATATTCCCCACTCGTCATTGCCACCGTTCTACAAGGAACGCCTGATGGCGCTGTCCGATCAGCGCATCAGCAAGGATGGCGTGATCATCCTCAAGGCGCAGCGTTATCGCACGCTGGAAGCCAATAAGGAAGAGGCACTGGCGCGTCTTAAGGCGCTTATCCAGGAGGCGGTCAAGCAGCACAAGGCGCGCCGCCCCACTCAGCCTTCCAAGGGCGCGAAGCGCCGTCGCGTCGACAAGAAAACTCGCAAGGGCAAGACCAAAGCCCTGCGCGGCAAAGTAGAGACATAACCCCGCCGTCGGCCGGCGGGGCGTGTCACGCCGGCTGAGGAGGGAGCGCGAGCAATTCACGCTCCAGGGCGAAGATGTGCGGGTCGTCGTGGCCCATCTCGCGCAGCGCCTGGGCCAAGTTGAGCAGGTAATCGCGATTGGGGCCGCTCGGGCCGTGTGACTCGGCGATCTGTCGGGCGATGGCGGTATCTGGCGCTGGCCCCAGGAAGGCGGCGTTATCCTCGCTGGCGAGATAGACCAACCCCTCAACGCTTTCCTCGCCCTCGACATCATCGAAGTGCAGTGGCGTGGCCACCCGCAGGTAGCCATTTTTCTCGCGCACATCCAGCGGGCCGAGTACGTCCTGGGTGATACGGTAGGCCATGCCGTGGCAGACCGCGTCGGGGCGCTCGGTCAGCGTGGCGACGCGGCCTGGCGCCTGCGGTGTGCCGCGATGGTCGTGCGAGCCCTGCCAGAAGCGCCGTTCCCAGCCGATGATATGCGCAGGCCGGCTCTCCAGAAACGAGAAATCCGCCTTCCAGATCAACGAGCCATAGCCGAACAACCAGATCGCCTCATGGTCGTTGAAATGCGTCATTTGCTGGTTGATCGCGGTGGTATCGAGCGTCATGACTCTCTATGCGTACGTCGAGTGAGTGAACGGGATTCTGTCCCCGATTATGCACGTTTTGGCATCGATATGCGGCCTCCCTTCTCCTTGCACCATCGCGGTGCGCTTGCGATTCGGCTATGCTCAAGAGCCGATTCTTCGGCCGTTTCCATTACACGTAGCGTGGCGCATTGCGATAGGCGCCGCGTGCTTTTGCTTCATGGAGGTGGGTATGTCGTCGTCACTACTGGGAATCTTGATCATGTGCGCCGGGGTGTTGTGCCTCGCGCTGGGCGATGCGATTTCCAAGTGGCTGGGCGCCACCTACGACCCGATTCAGATCATCTTCTTTCGCACCTTGATTTCGCTGCCGCTGATCGCGCTGTTGGCGCGCTTCAACGGCGGTTGGCAAAAGCTCAAGACTCGGCGCCCGGGGGTGCATCTCCTGCGCGGGTTGATCTTCGCCGGCACGATGTTCTGCTTCGTCACCGGCCTGACCTTGCTGCCGCTGGCGGAAACCACTGCCATCGCTTTTGCTGCGCCATTGTTCGTGACGCTGCTCTCCGGTCCGCTGCTCAAGGAGCGCGTCGCACGTTTGCCGTTCATTGCCTCATTGGTGGGCTTCGCCGGTGTGCTGATCGTGGTGCGCCCCGGTGCGTCGGGCTTCCAGTGGGGAGCGCTGATCGTCGTCGGGGCAGCGGTGTGCTACGCACTGATGATGATCACCGCGCGGCGCTATGGGGGTAAGGAAAGCCTGTGGGCGATGGTCTTTTACGCCACCCTAGTGCCGCTGATCGTCAGCGCGGTGTTGTTGCCCAGCGTCTGGCGGATGCCCGAGGGCGTGGCATGGCTCGGCTTTATCGGCTCCGGCGTTGTCGGCGTCGGCGCGGTGTCGTGCATCACGCTGGCGTTTCGTTACGCCCCGGCGGCGCTGGCGGCGCCGTTCGATTACACCGCCATGGTCTGGGCCGTACTGCTGGGCTGGTGGTTGTGGGATGAAGTGCCGGATGTCTGGGTCTTCATCGGTGCACTGGTGATCATCGGTAGCGGTGTCGCCATCGCCTTGTACGAACGAAAGGTGACCATCAAGGCACGTCCCACGACATAACGCGCGATCGGAGAACGAATCTACATCCACTTGATGTATATCAATATTCACTGAAGCGACTGCGTCACAGTGATGGGAAATATTCCGATCATTGCAGAGGCAGGGCCATCATGTTGATGTCGATCATGCGCCGTTTTTCGGTGCGCGTGCGTATGCTGGGGGCGATCGTCGTCGTGCTGGCGCTTTTGGGAGTGTTGGGGGGCACTGGCATGTGGGGCATTTTTCGGCTCTACGATGCCAGTCTGGGCTTGCTCGATCAGGGGCTCGTGGAAGAGGCGCAGGCCGGTATCATGGCCGCGCGCTTGAGTGAGGTAGCGCAGGGCTCGGTGTTGTGGTTCGGCGTCATGGGGGGCTTGACGGTATTGATCGTTGCGCCCCTGACCTGGCTCAACATGCGCGCGATCTGTACGCCGGTGCGCGAGGCTAAGGCCTACGCCGAGGCGATTGCCGAGGGTGATCTGACCCGCCCCATGGCAGGGGTCGGCCAGGATGAACTCAGCGAGCTGCAGACGGCGTTGGGTGGCATGCGCGATGGACTTGGCGGCATGGTCGCGCAGGTACGCGATGCCAGCGACAGTGTGGCGATTGCCAGCGAGGAGATTGCCTTGGGCAATCAGGATCTGGCCTCGCGTACCGAGCATTCGCTGGGCCATTTGCAGCAAAGCGTAACTTCGATCACCCAGCTGACCTCGAGCGTGCAGCAGACCGCCTACGCCGCGCAACGTTCTGAGGAGCTGGCCACACACACCGCCGAGGCCGCCGTGCGTGGCGGCGACGCGGTCAAGGATGTGGTGACGCGCATGCGCGCCATCGCCGAGGCGGAACAACGTATCGGCGATATCGTCGGGCTGATCGATGACATTGCCTTCCAGACCAACTTGCTGGCTCTGAATGCCTCGGTCGAGGCAGCACGTGCAGGCGGGCAGGGGCGCGGCTTTGCCGTCGTCGCCAGTGAGGTGCGGAATCTTGCCGGGCGTTCTGCTACGGCTGCCAGCGAGATCAAGACGCTGATTCACGACAGCCGCGAAACGGTTGAATCCGGGGTGCAACAAGCCGAGGCCACGGGCGCGACCATTGAAGAAATCGTTACCGGAGTGCAGCGTGTCAGCGAAGCGATCAGCGAGATCAGCGCGGCTACGAGGGAGCAGTCCCAGGGCATCGAGCAGGTTAGCCAGTCGGTAGAGCGCATCGACCGGATGATTCAGCAAAACGCCGCCCTGGTGGAAGAGTCTGCGGCGGCGGCATCATCGTTGCATGACCAATCGACGCGCCTGGCCAGTGTGGTGCATCGCTTCCAGCTCATGGAGGTGCGACAGGACACTTCCACGCCGACGCCAGATAGCGATGCGGTCTGCCAGGCTTTGCCGGCGCCTCGCGAGACCCAGGCCCACGCCGCTTGGGCATGAGTACGTGCCATCCGGAAGGGTGTCGAGGCGTCTCTCGGCGCGTATCTTGCAGCGTTATCGAGACTGACCCGGAGGAGGCATGATCATGAAGACCTTCTTTCACGCCGAGCAGCGGCGCCATCATCCTCGGCTCTACTTTTCACTCGGCAAGCTGCGCGAACCTCAGGAGATCCCCGCACGCCTCGAGGGGTTGCTGGGCGCCGTTCAGCGGCTGGGGTTCGAAGTGCGGATGCCGCCTGACAATGGACTGACGGCGATCCGCGCTGTGCATCATCTGCCGTATCTGCGCTTTCTGGAAAGCGCCCACCGGCGCTGGACCGCGCTTGGGGACGACTGGGGCGACGAGGTCATGTCCAATGTCTTCGTACGTTCGCCCAATGCCTTGCGCGGTGTGCTGGCCGAGGCGGGCCGTTACCTGGCGGATGGTAGTGCGCCGATAGGAGAGGCGACCTGGGGTTCCGCTTATTGGTCGGCGCAAAGCGCGATTGCCGCAGCCGACGCGCTGAACCATGGGGAGCGCTGGGCCTATGCACTGTCGCGGCCGCCGGGGCACCACGCCCGCGCCGATGCCGCCGGCGGCTTCTGCTTTCTCAATAATACCGCCATCGCCGCGCAGCGGCTGACCGCACGTTATCCGCGTGTCGTGGTGCTGGATACCGACATGCACCACGGCCAGGGGGTGCAGGAAATCTTTTATGACCGAGATGACGTGATGTACATCTCGATCCATGGCGACACCACCAACTTCTATCCGGCGGTGACGGGGTTCGAAGATGAGCGCGGACACGGCGTAGGGGTAGGCTACAATCTCAACCTGCCGATGCCGCACGGCTCCCCGGAAGCGGTTTTCTTCGAACGTCTGGACGAGGCTTGTCAGGCCATTCGGTTGTTCGAACCGGACGCGCTGGTGCTGGCGCTGGGCTTCGACATCCATGAACGGGACCCGCAGGCCAAGGTGGCGGTCTCTACGCCAGGGTTTGGCAGACTGGGACGCGTGGTGGCCGACCTCGACCTGCCGACGTTGGTGGTGCAGGAAGGCGGCTATTATCTCGAGGGGTTGGAAGCCAATGCCGTGAGCTTTTTCGAGGGGACGGGGCGAGTACCATAAGGAACAGTGGCATTTTTTCAGGCTTCTATATTTTTAAGAAGAATATAGGAGCCTTTTTTTATGCTTTTTTGAATGGGCTGGATGCACTAAAATAGCGCTCCTTTTGAGCCGGGCCACGGGGTCGCCGCCGCCTCGTTAGGCCAACGATAGGGATGTCATCATGAGTGGGCAAGCAAGTGATCAAGAGAGTGCGCACTTCAAACGCAGCATGCAGACCCGTCACCTGGTAATGTTGTCTTTGGGAGGTGTGATTGGCACCGGACTGTTTCTGAGTTCCGGTTATACGGTGCAGCAGGCCGGGCCTATCGGCGCGGTGTTGGCCTATCTGGTAGGCGGTATTGTCGCCTGGTTGGTGATGATGTGCCTGGGCGAGCTGGCGGTGCATATGCCGGATTCAGGTGCCTTCAGCGCCCATGCCAGCCGTTATATCGGCCCGGGAACCGGCTACATGGTGGCTTGGATGTACTGGCTTACCTGGACGGTGGCGCTAGGCTCCGAGTTTACCGCGGCGGCGGTCTTTATGGGGCGCTGGTTTCCCGACATCCCCGGCTGGTACTGGAGTGGCTTGTTTGCGGCGATCGTCTTTGGCGTCAATGCGTTTACCTCGCGCTTCTTTGCCGAGTCTGAATTCTGGCTCTCATTGATCAAGGTGATCGCGGTGGTGGTGTTTGTGCTGGTGGGCGCCGTGGCGATCATTGGCTGGGTGCCGCTGCATGATGCCGCTGGCGCCAAAGTCGCCTCACCGGGCCTTTCGGCGCTATGGGGAGAAGGCGCCATGCCGCCCAGCCTGCTGGCCATTGGCACCACCTTGCTGGCGGTGATGTTTGCGTTTTCCGGTACCGAGTTGATCGGGATTGCCGCCGGAGAAACGGTGGACCCCGCCCGCAATGTGCCCAAGGCGATTCGCGCGACCCTGTGGCGGTTGATCCTGTTTTTTGTCGGCACCATCGTCGTGATCGCGGCGCTGTTACCTCAGGATCAGGCCGGGCTCACTGAGAGCCCCTTTGTGGCCGTCTTCCAGCGACTTGGGGTGCCGGGCGCGGCCGATATCATGAATTTTGTGATCATCATTGCGTTGCTGTCGGCGGCTAACTCCGGGCTTTATGCCTCGGCACGCATGCTGTGGACACTCTCGGATCAGGGTACCTTGCCCCCGTCGCTTGGCCGCCTCAACAAGCGAGGCATCCCGATGAACGCCTTGTTGCTCAGCATGGTCGGCGGTCTGGGGGCGCTGTTCTCCAGTGTTTATGCCCCTGAAACCGTCTATCTGGTGCTGGTTTCGATTTCCGGCCTGGCCGTGGTGGTGGTCTGGATGGCGATTGCACTCAGCCAGTTCAACTTCCGGCGCCAATACCTGCGTGAAGGAGGGCGAGTGAATGATTTAGTCTATCGCACGCCGTTCTACCCCTGGGTACCGCTCATCGCGTTTGCGGCCTGTCTGGCGGCGTGCATTGGCATTGCCTTTGACCCGCAACAACGGGTGGCGCTCTATTTCGGTGTACCTTTCATTGGCCTGTGCTACCTGATCCACTTTGTGCGTCACGGTAGGATTGCTCAAAACCCCGTAAATGCGGACAACGTCGTTGAGAAAAAGCCTGTATGAGTGAGTTGAATCCGATCAGGGCCTTGTTGGCCGACGTGCCTTTTATGGTCATCGACGGTGCCTTGGCCACCGAGCTTGAAGCGCTAGGCTGCGACCTCAATGACAACCTCTGGTCGGCGCGCTTGCTGGCGCAGGCCCCGGAGAAGATCCGTCAGGTGCATCAGGCTTATTTTGAAGCCGGGGCCGACTGCGCGATTACCGCCAGCTACCAGGCCACGGTACCTGGTTTCATGCAGGCAGGGCTGACGGCAGACAAGGCGCGGGCGTTGATTCAGCTATCGGTCACGCTGGCGCAGCAGGCGCGGGATGCGGTGTGGCAGCCGGGGCAAACCGACCGGCCCAAACCGCTGGTGGCGGCATCCGTCGGCCCTTATGGTGCTTATCTGGCGGATGGCAGTGAATACCGCGGCAACTATGACCTGGATCGCGCCGGGCTGGTTGAGTTTCACCGCGAGCGTTTTGAGCTGCTGCTGACCGCAGGCGCGGATCTATTGGCCGCCGAAACATTGCCTTCCCTGGAAGAGGCGCTGGCGATCACCGATTTATTGGCCGAGCACCCAGATACCCATGCCTGGATTACTTTCTCGGCGAAGGATGGCCAACACATCAGCGACGGTACGCCGATCGCGGTATGTGCGAGAGCCCTGGCCGACTGCCCCGGTGTGGCGGCGATCGGTGTGAACTGCACGGCGTTGGCCCATATCGAATCGCTGATTGAGGAAATCCGCCGCGAGTGTGATCTGCCGGTGTTGGTCTACCCCAACTCAGGGGAGGTGTACGACCCAGCGACCAAAACCTGGCATCCGGCGGCCTGCGACTATACCGCTGTCGGTCCTTTCGGTCTGGCACAAGGGGTTGAGCACTGGCTGACGGCAGGCGCATCAGGCATCGGCGGTTGCTGCCGGACGACACCGGCGGATATTCAGGCACTGGCCGATTGGCGGTCGCAACGCCAAGCATCACCAGTCCAGGGCATATAGTGGCCGACCTCGACCTGCCGACGCTGGTGGTGCAGGAAGGCGGCTATTATCTCGAGGGGCTGGAAGCCAACGCCGTGAGCTTTTTCGAAGGCTTGACCCAAAGCTGATTAGGGTTTGATTTTATCGATAGCTCCTGAATAAGTATTTTTTTATTAAAAAGAGGCATTCACGCTCAAGTCTGCTTGCGTGATGTCGATATTGGGTGCAGTCGCCTACCTCGGCGCTAACATCATTCCTTAACATTCCTCTGATTAACTCGTCGTACTCCTTCCCCATGAGACGCCGAGCCGGGTACGACGATGCGCATCAAGGTCACGTTCAAGATAGCTATCCTGCTATTATTCGTTGCTTATCGAGCAGCGTGTTTGGTGCGTGTGATTCGCACGGCGCGGCGTGTGGCGGCCAAACGACGATCGCCCGTGGCCTAGGCCACGGGCGATAGAGTCATTGCACCGGACGGCGCCTGACGAGGCGGATCATTGCCAGGGGGTCATTTCTGCAGCTTGACCATGCGCAGGTACGGCTTCTTCTCGTCCCAGCCTTGCGGGAAGAGTTCCTTGGCCTTCTCGTTGTCGATCGAGGGCACGATGATGCAGTCGTCGCCTTCGGTCCAGTTCACCGGTGTGGCGACTTTCTGGCTGTCGGTCAACTGCAGGCTATCCAGCACGCGCAGGATTTCCGCGAAGTTGCGACCGGTGCTTGCCGGATAGGTCAGCGTCAGGCGTACCTTCTTGTTGGGATCGATGATGAAGACGCTACGCACCGTCAAGGTGTCGTTGGCGTTGGGATGAATCATCCCGTACAGCGAGCTGACCTTGCGGTCGGCATCCGCCAGCAGCGGGAAATTCAGGCCGTGGCCCTGGGTTTCCTTGATGTCGCCTTCCCACGCCTTGTGATCGTCCACCGGGTCGACGGAGAGACCCATGGCCTTGGCGTTGCGCTTTTCGAATTCCGGCTTCAGGCGCGACACTTCACCGAGCTCGGTGGTGCATACCGGCGTGAAATCCTTGGGATGCGAGAACAGGATGACCCAGTTGTCGCCGGCCCATTCGTGGAAGTTGATCGTTCCGTCGGTGCTGTCCTGGGTGAAATCCGGGGCAATATCGCCGAGTTGAAGTGCCATGGCGTCCTCCTTTCACTAATTGGCGCGAAGCATCGAGCATCGCATCACGAACGGGGAATGGGAAACAATGAATGTCGCTAAGCAAATGCATCTTGGATATTTGCCCATGCGGCGCTTCCCGCACCCCTCTCCTCAACATATGGTGACGCGTGGCGGCCAACACAAGGGGCCAGCGCACCGTAATGGCCTGTTGACGCTCACGGCGCCGGGCCGGCCGCCCCCAGGTAGTGTTTACGCCAGTAGCGGATATCCAGCGAGGACACCGTCACCTCGCGGCCGCTGCCGGGGGCGTGAATCATCTCGCGCTTGCCCAGATAGATGCCGACATGGGTGGCGCGATCTCCCGCGCCGAAGAACAGCAGATCGCCCGGGCGTGCCTGGTCGCGATGCTCAAGCGTCTGGTACTGCTGATTGGAGGTGCGCGGCACGTCGATACCCGCCGCACGATATGCCACTTGCACCAGCCCGGAACAATCCACCCCACTCTCCAGCGAATTGCCGCCCCACTTATAAGGCGTGCCCATCGCTTGCTTGGCGCTGGAAATGATCAACGCCCTCTCCATGGAAAGGTTCTCCGCCGTGGTCGGGCCAGGATCGTGTGTCTCGATGCGTTGGCTCGACGAACATCCGGCGAGGACGAACAGGCACACGAGTAGCGCCAACGCTGCTCGGACACGCGGCGCAAGCCTCTCGATAGAGACTAAATAGATGGCAGGGTAACGCCCCATGCGAGCTCCTTCAGGCGGTATGCGACGAGCGACAAGAATGCCAGCAGTGTAGCTAATGATGCTATGGGTGCGAGAGGCGGCTCATGCTGGCGCTGCTTTGTTCAGGCCGACCGTTGAGCGGGCCTGAATGTGGGCTTGCAGGCTCAATGCGAGCTGACGCGTCGCTTCTTTGGGGCGCCCCGGGCTGCGATGCAGGGCGATTTCGGTCATGGGCAGCTCGGGGAGGCCTTCGGCGCTGTCGATGATGCGCAGGTCCGAACTCAGCATGGAGGGCGTGAGCACCGTGATCGCCAGGCCCGCGCGCACCGCCGCCGTGAGGCCGGACAGACTGGCGCTGGTATACGCGATCCGCCAGGGAAGGCCCACGGCGTCGAGTGCTGCCAGCGCGCGCTCCCTGAAGATGCAGACCCCGTCCTTGGAAACCGCCAGCGGCAGTGGCGAGCGGCGTTGTGTATCATGTCCGGGCGCGCCGGCCCATACCGTAGGCTCTTGGCACAACACCTCCCCGCCGGGGCTCTTGGGCTGGCGCGTGGTGATTGCTAGATCCAGGCTGCCTGCGCGAACGCTCTGCACCAGGTCCACGCTGAGCCCGCAGTCTACTTGCAATTCGACCCCCGGATACTGGGACTCGAACTCGGAAAGCGCCTCGGGCAGATAGATCACGTAATCGTCGGGAATGCCTAGGCGCACCACACCATCCAGCCGTTGATCGCTGACATCCTGCCAGGCGAGCGCGTTTTGGCGCAGCATCTGCCGCGCGTGAGAGAGCAAGCGCTCCCCTGCCGGCGTAGGGATCGGCGTTTTTCGCCCGCGCTGCAGCAAGGGCTGACCGAAGGTTTCCTCCAGGCGCTTCATGTGCGCACTGATCGTCGATTGCGCCAGATGCAAGGTATCTCCCGCCGCTGTAAATCCGCCTCTATCCACCACGGTGACGAAGGTCTGGAGCACTACCAGATCCAAGGGACGAATATGAGTCATACAACACCATCACGAATCATGATCGAAATATCGGAAGTCTTCGTTTCCATGATAATTCATTCGGCACCAGACTGCTCGCGACACATACCTAATGCCTATTTGTTACGCACAGGAGCGGGTCATGGGCAAAACACGTACATCAGCCGGGTTATTGGCAGGACTCTTGACGGTAACGCTCTGGGCGAGTCTCCCGGTATTGCGCGATTTGATCAATCTACCGCCGATGTTGACGGCCGCAGTCGCCATGGGCGCGGCGGCGCTAATGGCACAAGGCGTCGGGCAGCGAGGCGGCTCGGCAAGCGGGACGTCGTCGTATCGTGACTGGAAGTTCTGGCTGATGGGAATCGGTGGCCTGACGGGCGCGCTGTATTTCTACTTCTCGGCGCTGGGGAAGGGCGATCCGGCGAAGATCACTCTCGTGACCTATCTTTGGCCATTGGGTTTCATGCTCGTCGCGGACGTACTGGCGGGGCGTGGACTCAGGGTGCGTACCTTGCTGGGGTCGGCCGTGGCTTTTTCAGGCCTGATCCCACTGGTGCTCTCGAACGGCCAGGGAGAACCGACTTCGGCGCTCGGCTATGTGGAAGGGATTGCTTCAGGTATCTCCTGGATCATGTTTTCCCTTTATCTGCGAGGGCGCGCCGCATTGTCCTGGGTCGAATACAAATACTTGTTTGCCGGCGCCGCCGTTGCCTCCTGGGGGCTGCATTGCCTATTCGAAGTCACCCCCGAACACACGACCGCCATGGACTGGAGCGTCGCGGCGCTCATCGGTGTCGGCCCTTATGGGCTGGCCTTTATTACCTGGGGCTACGCCTTGCTACGCAGTTCCTCCACGTTGCTGGGGGTGCTGACCTATTTCGTGCCCATCATTTCTTCCTTGTTTCTGATTCTGGTGGGACGCGCCGCCTTTAGCGTGCCGCTGGTCATTGCCTTTATCGGCGTACTGGGAAGCGCGGCTATTACACAGATGAAAAGTCGTAGAGAAGAGGTGGCCTAGCGGGATGGTCAAACGCAGCCGCCCTTTCATGAAGGGCGGCGTTGCATGCGTTGTTGGGTGTCAGCGTCAATGCGCCAGCATTTCCTGGGCGATAGCATCGCCATCCAGGTCCGAAGGGTAGTACGTCGGCCAGTTCGTGACTTCATCCAGCAGAGCGGCGCGATCATCGCCCCAGTAAAGATGATAGTGGCTGGCATCGGTGGGGTAGATGGCATGATCGCTGAACTGGATGTAGCGAGGCGCATCCGCGTTGCCGCCGTCGCGCTCGAAGATATAGCGCACGCCGCGATTGCCGGCCTCGTACGTGAGGATTTCATAACCGTCGTAGGTGTATTCCCCGGTGCGCTTGTTGCCATCTGCGTAGAATGAGACCTGGTCACCCTCGATCACGATGCGATCGACATCCGTGCGATAACCGGTCGTGTAGTACTGCTTATAGTCGGCAGCCGTCTTGTCATCGCTATGCGCGGCCTTGTGCGCGAATACTTCATCGAGCGTGCCGTCCTCGAGGTAGGGATACACTGACTGCCAGTCACCTTCCCAATCCGATAACGCGCGATCCTCTACCTGGCTGTCATCGAAGTAGCCGGCGTAAATATCACTGTCATGATCATGGGAGTGGTCATGCGCATGATCGTGGCTATGGCCGTGTTCGTGCGCGTGGTCATGCTCATGGTGGTCGTGGGCGTCCTGCTGGGCGACGGCAAGCGGAACGCTCGCCAGCGATAGCAGGCCTAGCGCGAGGGCGGCATGGGCTGAAGAGTGACGCATGATGATCTCCTGGCGTGAATCAATGAGGCGAGTGTAAATCGTTTTGTATGTTATAACATACCTAAAAATGATGCTGCATAGGGTAGCTCGATGCAAATGACCGCTATCCCATCAGTCATCCTGGGTGCACTGCGAGACGGCATCGGCAAGTTGATGCAGTAGTTGCGAGTAAAGCTCGCTCCCCAGCGTGAGGTCGGTGCCGAGCGGGTCGATGACGATGGAAGTATTCACCCCGGTATCGCCGAATACGCTTTTCACCAGTTCCGGATTGTATTGAGGCTCGCTGAACACGCAGTCGATGTCGTGCTTCTCGACGAGGGTGTGGAGTGCCTGGATACGAGACGGGCTGGGTTTGCGTGCATCCCCGAGTGAAATCGCCCCCGCTGCCGCCACATCGAAACGGTTCTCGAAATACTGATAGGCATCGTGAAAGACGATGAAATCGGCATCGTGAGCGTTGGCGAGCTGCTGTTGCAGCGCTTTTGTCAGTGTTGCCAGCTCATCTTCACCGAGGCGTGCGTTTTCCTGATAAGTGGACGCATGTGCCGGATCGAGCTGGGCCAAGGAGTCGGCAATGATACCTAGCCAGGCCTGTGCATTTTCGGGATCGAGCCAGACATGGGGATTCAATCCGTCGTGAGCGTGATCATGCTGATGGTCGTGGTCGTGGTCGTGGTCGTGGTCGTGGTCGTGGTCGTGGTTATGCCCATGATCGTGTCCGGCATGACCATGATGATGCGCTTCGAAGGTGGCCCCCTGGCGGTATTCGAGTGTCTGCGTTTCGGGCAAGTCCATCAGTTCGACGCTGAGGGCGTCGTCACCCAGGGTATCCAGCGAATGCGTCAGCCAAGGGGTCAGGTCTTCGCCGATCCAAAAGACGGCATCGGCGTTCTCGAGCGCTTCGGCTTCCGAGGGGCGCATGGCATAGCGATGAGGGGATGCACCCTGCTGGATCAGTAGGTGCGGGGAGCCTAGATCTCCCATCACACGATCGACCAGCGAATAGACCGGGGGGATATCCACCGCAACCGAAGGGACGGCGGCGTAGGCGGCAGCCGGCGACATGAGTAGTGCGGCCAGGTAGGGGCTGAAACGATGCATCGGACGGTTCTCCAGGCGTGTGTGAGCGAGTATTGAACACCAATATGTTATGTTATAACATATTTTATAGTGCAAGGAGCAACCCTTCCTTTTCATCTGTGAGGTCATCCCTTCGTGGAGCAGCGACTTATGTATCCGGATTCCCCATGAGACTACTGTCGATAGCTGAACTGGATCTCGCCCTCGGTGGTCATCTCGTGTTGGAAGATATCCACCTTGATCTCGAGCGGGGCGAAATCGTCACCATCGTGGGACCCAACGGCTCGGGCAAGACGACCTTGCTGAAAAGCATTATCGGCGCTTTGGTGCCGCAACGCGGCTGTATCGACAAGTCGCCGGGCATGGTCATTGGCTATGTGCCGCAACGTTTACACCTCGATGCGACGTTGCCGATGACGGTATCGCGCTTGATGCGTCTTCCGCGGCGACGACCGAGGCATGAGATCGATACAGCGCTCGAACGTGCGGGCGTCACTCAGCAGGCCAGTAGCCAGATTAGCGACCTCTCGGGCGGGCAGTTTCAGCGCGTTCTGCTGGCGCGTGCGTTGCTTTCGTCTCCCGATCTATTGATTCTCGACGAGGCGACGCAGGGGCTCGATCAGCAGGGGATGGCCGACTTCTATCGCCAGATCGAACGGGTACGCCAAGAATTGGGATGCGCCGTCCTGATGGTCAGCCACGAACTGCATGTCGTGATGCGGGCCTCGGATCGCGTAGTGTGTCTGAACCGTTCCATCTGCTGTGCGGGAACGCCTGAGCGGGTTGCCGCCTCACCGGAATATCGCGCCATGTTCGGCCTCGATGACGAAGACGCCTTGGCGCTATACCGTCACCGCCATGCTCGTCCCTCCTTGGAGATTGCCCCGTGATACTCGATGACTTCCTGGTACGCGCCACCCTGGCCGGCCTGGGCGTTGCCTTGGCGGCCGCGCCGCTGGGTTGTTTGGTCGTGTGGCGGCGCATGGCCTTTTTCGGTGATGCGACCGCACATGCGGCTATCCTGGGCGTGGCGCTGGCTCTGTTGCTGTCGACGTCGATTTTCGCCGGCGTGCTGGTGGTGTCGTTGCTCATGGCGACGATCGTGTCGCTGCTGAGCGGCAAGGGGTACGCCATGGATACGCTATTGGGAGTCATGGCACATTCGTCGCTGGCGTTGGGCCTGGTGGCGGTCTCCTTCGTTTCCGGCGTACGCATCGATCTGATGGCCTACCTGTTCGGCGATATTCTTGCCGTCGGCAAGGCCGATCTTGCCGTCATCTGGGGAGGCGCGGCCCTGGTCATGGCCTTGATGGGATGGCGCTGGTCGCGCCTTTTGACCGCAACACTCAATGCGGAGCTGGCGCATGCCAGTGGTATTGACCCGCAACGCGAACAGCTCATCCTTACGTTGTCGCTGGCCATCGTGGTGGCCGTTGCCTTGAAGGTCGTCGGCGTATTGCTGATCGCTGCCTTGTTGATCATTCCCGCAGCGGCGGCACGTACGCTTAGCCGCACGCCGGAAAGCATGGTGGTGGTCGCGGCGATGATCGGTGTGGCGGCTGCCGTCGGTGGTTTGCAAACGGCCTACTGGTTCGACACACCGACGGGGCCCACCATCGTGAGTCTCGCCGCCGCGCTGTTTGCCTTGGCGAGTGTGCTCGCGTATGTCTGGCGTACGGCGTTACGCATCATGGCAGCGCGCCCGGAGCGGTCCGCGTAAAGACATCGAATCCGCCATCCAGGCGATGGCGGATGCGAAGCATTGCGAGTCGTTGCAAGGCGCGATGCTCAGGCCGGTGTCCAATGCCATTCCGTGTGCGCGACCGCGTCATGGGCATGCAGACTTTCGGCATGCACGATGCGAGCCTTGAAGCCGCGGACGTTGGCGTCTCCGCGCAGGGCATGCTGCACGCGGCGTGCCGCATCCTCGCAGAACATCAAGTTCTGGCCGTTAGCCAGAGCGAAGGCCTGTTCGTCGACGCGCTTGACCGCCGTCTGCAAGGCCGTGCCCAGCGCATTCTCGACGTTATCGATCAGTGCCTCGATGGGGAGTGTATCGAGGCCGTCGACCAGACGTAGCGACAGGTGCGCCTGGCTGCGTTGGCTGTGCGGCGTGGCCAGGATGCCTTGCTCGCTACCCAGCCACGTCCTGACGGCGTCGTGGCTGATCGGCATATCGGTAAAATCCTCGTCGAAGGCCTGCTGGATCGACTGTCGCGCCAAGGCCGCCGAGCAGGGGCAGGTCGAAGAATAGCCGATCGTGATCTCGAGAGTCGCCTGCATGCCGTATGCATCTTGGCGACAGCGCAGCGTAAAGGGGTATGCCTTCCAGCCTGATCGCGGGCTGATCAGCGCGGGGCGCTTGATCAGGACGTCACCGCTCAGATCGAGAAACGCCGTGCTGGATAAGTCGTCATGGCTATCCAGGAAGCGCTGCAATACCGTGCTCACGCGCGATAGCGTTACCTCCTGGTGCTCCAGGGCATCCAATGCCAGATAGAGACGCGACATATGGATGCCACGCGCGTCGGCAGCATCCAGTGAAACCCCGGCCGACACGCTGGCATTGAGCGGCTGGCCCGTTAGACGCACAGGCAAGGCAATATCCTCCATGCCGACCCATGCAAGCGTGCCATCCTGTGATGCCAAGCCGCTGGCCACATCGCTTAATTCAGACTCATTCATAGTAGGTTGCATGTATCAGTCCCAGGCTGGAAAAGGATCGGGCAATGTCTGCCAGTGCGCATTGCCGGCGAGCATTTCCTCTTCGCTCAACAAGCAGGCATCGAGCGCTTGGCGCATTTGTGACTGATTCAGGCGTTGACCGATGAAGACCAATTCCTGGCGCATGTCGCCGAAGGGTTCCTGCCATTTATCCATGATCGCCTCCCGATACTCGGGGTCGTCGGGCCAGTGCGCTTTGGGTACGGCTTTCCAGAACATCCCCGCGAAACCGTAATGCGCGATGCCGCCGGCCTGGCTCCACTGCCCAACGTATTGAGGCCGTGTGGCCAGCCAGAAGAAGCCCTTGGAGCGCAGCAGCGTGGCGTCGAAGCCATCGCCATGAATTAGCTCGTAGAATTTCTGTGGATGAAAAGGACGCCGGGCATGGTAAGTGAAGCTCGAAATGCCGTATTCCTCGGTTTCCGGCACGTGTTCGCCGCGCATTTCCTTCAACCATCCCGGTGCCTGCTGGGCGCGCTCGAAACTGAAACGTCCGGTATCCAGAACCTTGTCCAGCGGCACCTGGCCATGCGCCATGGGGATCAAGTCGGCCTCGGGATTGAGCGAGCGCAGCACTGCCGTCAGCTCATTTAGCTGTTCGGTTTCGAGCAGATCCGTCTTGCTGATCAGCAAGACATCGCAGAACTCGACTTGGTCGACCAGCAGGTCGGCGACATTGCGTTCATCGTCTTCGCCGAGGCTTTCTCCGGCCTCGGACAACGACTGGGCCTCGTGATATTGGGAAAGGAAATTGGCGCCATCCACCACGGTGACCAGCGTATCCAGCCGGGCGACCTGAGAGAGGCTCTGGCCGCCTTCGTCCGTAAAGGTAAAGGTCTCAGCTACCGGCAATGGTTCGGAAATGCCCGTGGATTCGATCACCAGATGGTCGAAGCGTTCCTCGGCGGCTAGACGCCGCACCTCGACCAGCAAGTCCTCGCGCAAGGTGCAGCAGATGCAGCCATTGCTCATCTCGACGAGGCGCTCTTCGGCTCGGTTGAGCGTCACCGTGTCGTCGGGCGCCTGTTCTTCGGTGGCCGCGCCGCGGATCAGTGAGGCGTCGATATTGACCTCGCTCATATCGTTGACGATCACTGCCACGCGCCGTCCTTCACGGTTGGCGAGAATGTGGTTGAGCAATGTGGTCTTGCCGGCCCCTAGAAAGCCGGACAGTACGGTGACCGGGAGTGTTTTCTGCGATGACGCCATGATGTTTCTCCTCTTACCTAGTATGCGCAGCGCTGTGATGTACTCGACGCCCACTTACGACGTGGCGGCACTAAATAATATGTTATATCATAACAAATTGGCAATTACTGAGATAGCCATCATGGCGATGACGTGGCCTGAGCCCGTTCCAGCGGTCACTTTTTTGGCGCATGATACCGGTTCAGGGTTTTGGTTTATCGACGTGCAAAAGGAAGCGCCATGAAAGGTTGGATACTGGGGGTGCCGTTGACGCTGTTGTGGGGGATGAACGTGGCCCTAGCGCAAACGGATGACGGGGAGTCGCAAGCGCGCGAGGTGCTCGACCCCATCGTCGAGTCGCTGATGGCCGACCAGCAGATTTCTGGCATGGCAGTCGCCATCGTGCGTCCGGATGGCACACAGATCTTCAATTACGGCGTTGCCGACCGTGAGACCGACTCAGCGGTCGACGATGCCACGCTGTTCGAGATCGGTTCGCTCAGCAAGACGTTCACCGCGACACTCGCCTCCCAGGCCTCCGTTCAGGGCAAGCTCGATCTCGATGCCCCGATCAGCCGTTATCTGCCCGCGCTCGAGGGCAGCGCCTTCGATGAGATCAGCGGCCTCAATCTGGGTACCCACACCACCGGCGGGCTGCCGCTTTTCGTGCCGGATGAGGTGACCGACCGCGCATCACTGATGAGCTGGTTCCGCCAGTGGCAGCCGCCGGAAACGATTGGCGACGTCCGCACCTACTCCAATCTCGGTATCGGGCTACTCGGCGTGGAGACGGCGGCGAGTCTGGATAGCGAGTTCGTTCCCGCGATGCATGCGCACGTGCTGGAGCCGCTGGGATTGCAGCACACTTGGTACGACGTTCCCGATGATCATATGGCTGATTACGCCATGGGCGAGAACAAGGACGGCCAGCCGATTCGCGTGGCGCCGGGCGTGCTCGACGACGAGGCCTACGGTATCAAGACGACCGCCGGCGATATGGCCAGGCTGGTGCAGGCCAACCTGCATCTCGCGGAGATCGGCGCCGAGCTACAGCAGGCCATCGACGCTACTCGCCAGGGGTATTACCGAGTCGGCGACATGACGCAGGATCTGATCTGGGAGCAGTACCCACTCCCCGTCGCGCTCGATACGCTGCTGACCGGTAACGGCTATGACATGATCCTCGACCCCAACGCCGCCAAGGCGATCGAACCGCTACAAGCGCCGCGTGACGATGTCTGGATCAACAAGACCGGCTCCACCAACGGCTTCGGCGGCTATGTCGTGATGCTGCCCGGCGAGCAGACGGGGCTGGTGATGCTGGCCAACAAGAACTATCCCAATGACGCTCGCGTTGAGGCGGCTTATCGCATCCTGTCCGGCCTTGGCGTGATCGACGTGCCGTAGCGCATGAGGGTACAGTTCGGCTCTGTCTCCACGCTCAAGCGGCTGGGCGCTTCAGTCCGGCGCCGGGGTCTCGAAGGTATCGCGTCGGCGCACCGTCAGCGTGGTGCCGATCGAGGCGACGATGATCAGGCCGATGGCTAGCCACTGCAGGCCACTCAGGAGTTGGCTCAGGAACAGCAGGCCGGAGAGCGCACCGATCGCGGGTTCCAAGCTCATCAAGGTACCGAAGGTCTGGGTCTGTAGGCGCGGCAGCGCTACCATTTCGAGCGTGTAGGGCAGGGCCGTGGACAGCACGGCGACGGCAAGCGCGAGCGGTAGTACTTCCGGAGCGAAAATCGCTGGTCCGACGTCAATCAGACCGACAGGGGCGATCACCACCGCCGCGATGGTGATGCCCAGCGTGGCGCTTTGGGCGCCGTTGACCGAGCCTGCCTTCTGGCCGAACAAAATATAGAGTGCCCAGCAAGCCCCGGCCCCCAGCGCGCAAGCCGCACCGTAAGGGTCTATCGGACCATTACGGTCGTCACCCAGCAGCAGAAGGAACGCCAGGCCGAGCACGGCAAATGCCACCCATAGCAGATCCAGCCAGCGTCGCGAGGAGAGCATCGCCACCGTCAGCGGCCCGGTGAACTCCAACGCCACCGCGATACCCAGCGGCACGGTCTGCAGCGCCTGGTAGAAGAGCAGATTCATGACGCCGAGGGCGACGCCGTAGATCAAGGTCGACTTCCAGGCGCGGCGGCTGAATCGCTGGCGCCAGGGCCGCATCACGATCAGTAGTATAAGCGCGGCGAGAATCAAGCGGATCGAGGTCGTGCCGGTGGCGCCGATGATCGGAAACAGGGTCTTGGCGATGGAGGCACCGGTCTGGATCGAGCACATCGCCACGATCAGCATGGCCACCGGCCACACTCTGGCCACGAATTCGCGCACGGCGACTGACATGACATCTCCCTTGTGCTGGAACATGGTACTTCCCTGATGGCGCCAGGCCCGCCCTCACATGCCTAGAACACACATTCAAAATGAAAGCGCCTAGACTACGCCGTCTCTACGCGGACATCTAACGCCGTGTCATCGAACGCCAGACGGCCGGCAATCGCTGCCATCTTCGCCAGCGGGGTGGCGTATTGCCAGGCGATATCGTGGTGCTCGCCAGTGCTGTAGTAGGTGGCGTCTCCCTTGAAGGGACAGTGCGTCATGGTCTCGGAGCGGGTTAAGTGGCCTATGCGCACGTCGCTTTGGGGCAGATACTGGCGTGGCGGATAACCGCGCTCGCGAAGCTCGATGGCGCGAGTGCTATCGGCGATCAATGTGTCGCCGTCCCATACCTGAATGCGCCGGGCGTGCGAATGCAGAGTAATACGGTCTTGTGTGGGGGCCTCTGACATGGGGTCTCCCGGGCTATTGAGTGTCTGCCGACAAGGGGGATTCAGTGAGCGCGTGTTTCACGGCGGCCTCGGCATGCAGTGCCGTGGTGTCGTAGAGCGTCACATAGGTGTCGGTTGCCTTGATCAGCATGGCGATTTCGGTGCAGCCGAGGATTACCGCCTGCGCGCCCCGGGCATGCAGCGAGTCGATCACGTCTAGAAAAGCCTCCCGCGAGGCGGATTCGATGCGCCCGAGGCACAGCTCCTCGAAGATCACTCGGTGCACTTGGTCGCGCTGGGTGTCCTCCGGCACGATGACCTCGATGCCGAAGCGCTCGGTCAGGCGTTGCTTGTAGAAGTCCTGCTCCATGGTGAAACGTGTGCCGAGCAGTCCGACCCGTGTGATGCCGTCGGCGACCAGGCGTTCGGCCGTGGTATCGGCGATGTGCAGCAGCGGGATATCGATGGCCGCTTCCACCTGCGGCGCTACCTTGTGCATGGTGTTCGTGGCGATCAGCAGGAAATCCGCCCCGGCGTGCTCGATCTGGCGCGCGGCGGTGGCCAGTGCTTCACCTGCCGCGTCCCAGTGCCCTTCGCGTTGCAAGGTCTCGATCTCGGCGAAGTCGACGCTCACCATCGCCACCTTCGCCGAATGCAAGCCGCCCAGTGCCTGCTTCACGCCCTCGTTCAGCGCGCGATAGTAGCTCTCGGTGGACTCCCAGCTCATACCGCCGAGCAAACCGATGGTGTGCATAGTGACTAGCTCCTTGCATGGAGAAAGGAATAACGTCGTGGCGTCATCGAGTTCATCATAACCTGCCGCCGCGCTTGGTCGATCCGCGAGACGGATTGTCGCACCCTGCCTTGCATCATAGCGCCGCAGGCCGCCTCTGACCCGGGGTACGTGCGCATGGCATCGCATGCACCATGAGCACGCGCGATCATCTGGCTGTGTTTGGCACAGGGCTGCGCTAGTATGGCATGCGTCTGACTATCTCCCGGCCGATTCCATGTTCTTTTTCTCGCGCACATCCACGCGTCGTCTCACTGCTTGGCTGAGTCTGTTCGCCATGCTGCTGGTCATCTGCGGCCCGGTGATAGGCCAGGCCAGCGCGTCCCTGCGGGATGATTCGATGCCCGCGCACAGGATGATGCACGTTGACGCTGGGCAGGGTGCGCCGTCCAGCGGCCATATCGAGTCGGTCGGGCTTCACGATCAGTGTGCTTATTGCTCGTTATTCGGCCATTTCCCGGTCATCGAAGGGGCTTCCAGTGCCCCCGTACCGGATAATACCGCTGTCATTGCGCCGCGCGTGCCGAGGGTGCTTGCATCCCAGGCCGTGGCGACCACCTTCCCCAATGCACTGACCCGCGCCCCACCTCCCGCTTTTCGTCACGTCTAAGCGGTCTCGATCCCAGCCAGGTGTGTGTATGTCGACGCATGCTCAGGGTCGTCGACCAACAATGGATTCGGCTACCTGTCGGTAGCCAACGGCACGCTATGCGGGGGCTTCATGTCTCGTTCTTCACGTGACGCCAGCGACCTTTATCGGGCGGTCTGGCGTTGGCATTTCTACGCGGGTCTCATCGCGATTCCCTTTCTGATCTCGCTGGCGGTGACCGGTGGGCTGTATCTCTTCAAGGATGAGATCGACCAGTGGCTCAGCGCGGACATCGTGCGCGTCGAGGCACAGTCGTCGCCGACGGTAGCGCCGCAGCAACAGCTCGATGCCGCCGTGGCGGCGCATCCTGGTGAGGCATTCCGCTACGTGCCGCCGGCGGCGCCCAATCTTGCGTCGGAGGTCGACATCACCACCGCCGACGGCAAGCAAGCCGTCTACGTCGACCCTTATACCGGTGAAGTTACCGGCACGACGGCTTATCGCGGCAGCGTGATGTGGATCGTGCGGTCTATCCACAGCCTCAGCTACTTCGGCGAGACGGCCAGCATGATCATCGAGATCGTCGGCGGCTGGTCGATCCTGCTGGTGCTGACCGGGCTTTACTTGTGGTGGCCACGCGGACGGCGCGGAGGCGTGATGACGGTACGCGCGACCCCGGCGAAGCGGCTCTTCTGGCGGGATCTTCACGCCGTTACCGGACTCTTCGTGGCTGGTTTCATTCTCTTTCTCGCCGTGACCGGGATGCCCTGGACCACGGTCTGGGGTAGCAAGGTCAATGAGCTCGCCAACGGTCACAATTTCGGTTATCCGGACGGGGTGCGTGTCAACGTGCCGCTCTCCGACGAACGGCTGGCGGAGCGGGAGAAGACGACCTGGTCGCTGGAGCAGGCGCAGTTGCCGGAATCGACGCCCGGGGGCGCGGACGCGCAGAGCATCGGCCTGAACGGCGCAGTACGGACGTTCGACGATCTGGGGCTCGCGCCCGGCTATGCCGTCAGCCTGCCGAGCGACCCTAGCGGGGTCTATACCGGCTCGATCTACCCCGACGATTTGTCACGGCAGCGCGTCGTGCATCTGGATCAGTACAGCGGCGAGCCGCTTCTGGATATGAACTATGCCGACTACGGCCCGCTGGGCAAGTCGCTGGAGTGGGGCATCAACGTCCATATGGGCCAGCAGTACGGGCTCGCCAATCAGCTGATTCTAGCGCTGGCCTGCGCGGGGATCGTGCTGCTGTGCGTCTCGTCGGGCGTGATGTGGTGGAAGCGCCGACCCAGCGGCAAGCTGGGAATTCCCCCTGAACCCAAGGACCCCCGTCGACTGCGCGGCGTGCTGGCGTTGCTCGCCATCGGTGGCGTCATCTTCCCGCTGGTGGGCGCCTCGATGATCGTCATGGCGGTGGTGGATGCACTGGTGCGTCGGTTCAGTGTCCGGCGTGGGGTGGCGGCCGTCTAGTCCGGGCGGCCGCGACCGCGTAGGCCGTGAGCGTTAACGCTTTCGGTGGTTGGGTTTGCTAGCCGAGATATCCTTGAGCCCGCCGGAGACGTATTTGTGTAGCACGCTCGATACCAGCGACTGATAGGGGAGCCCCTCTTCTAAGGCACGTCGTTGAAGTGCTTCCAAGTCACGCTGGGAAATGCGGATATTGATGCGCTTGTCTTTTTTGAACGCGTCCGCCGCCGTTTGGGCAAGATATTCTCGGCGTTCGTTGTCTAGCTCAGATACGAATTCATCAGCATCGTAGTCGTCGAGCAGTGCTTGCTCTTCGTTATTTAGCTTGGTTTTACTCACCATTCTGCTCCTGTAAATACTTTCTGGAGGCCTTGCGGCTGGGAATGATCGTCTTTAAGAAAAGCGCCTTTTCATCCTCAACGTAGGGGACCAGCCAAGCGTAGTCGTCAATTCTGACCACGAATATGCGCTGGTTCGGGTACTTTTCTTTATTGGGATGAACCATATCATCGAGCAAGCCATCTGCTTGCAAAGCGAATACGACATCTTCGAAGGAGACGCCCCTCTCATCCATTAAGAGCTGGTTCTTGTCAGCATTCCAATCGATTGGTTTCATGCGGGTAGTGTAGCAGTATGTGTGCCTATTGGCATCGCAGTGTCATAAACCTCAGCTTGGCGTGCGCCAGCGTGTTTTCAGCAGTAACTCGACGTCTGACTTGTGTCTTCGTCTGTATGAAGGCGTCATGGAGTTGGTCAACCGCTCCTCGTATGTGCCTCGCCAGGGCGGGGGATTATCCTGAAGGGCAGTATGTTCTCTCACCGACCAGGATCGATGCGATGAAGGCTGCGGCCGCCCGCCCGACCACATTGTCTGCTGCCTGGAGCCTGCGCACGCTGTATCGGCTCTCGCCGTTGGGTACGGTGGGCTGTTTCATGACCGGCATCACCAATGGCGCGGTCTTCGGCATGGGTGCCGTATTCGCTACCCGCTGGGCACGGCCTGGACGGAAGAAGCTGCGTAGGAAGAAGGGCAACTGGAACTGGCGCTGGAAATGGAAGCGGAAGCCGAGGCCGATGATGAAGTGTCGAGGGTGTAACACGGTAATGTGTGCACAGTGCCTGACCCAGCCCCTTCGTCAGAAACAAATCCTCACAGAACGCCGGTGTCGCTGGGGTACGTTTCACTTTTATCCATGTTAAATTAGCTCTCTTCCACATAAACGTGGCACGAGCGTGGCAAGCGACGATCGTTTGAGCGCGTGCGTTCTTGCCATGCATGACATTCAGGGACGATGCCATGTCAGAGGCGCTTTTCGACACCTTCGATATCGATCTGTCGCCGTCGCAGCGGCTGCTGACACTGGACATTGCCGGGGCGTCGCTGCTGCCGCACCGGCTGGTGGGCGAGGAGCGGGTCAGTGAACCCTTCAGCTATACGCTCGACTGCATCTCCCAGCAGAATGATCTCGAACTCAAGACGCTGATGGCGCAGCCGGCGAAGCTGTCGATCCTGCAGGCCGACGGTAGCTACCGCCAGTTGCATGGCCTGGTTGCCGAGGCCGCGCTGCTGGGCGAAGACGGCGGCGTCACCTACTACCAGCTTACCCTGGTGCCGTGGCTGGCGATGCTGAAGCTCGGCCGCGACAGCCGGATCTTCCAGGACCATTCTGTGGTGGAGGTGCTGACCCAGGTGTTCGACGGCCATGAACTGGCCCGGGGCCGCTACCGTTTCGACCTGCGCCGCGACTATCCCGCGCGCAGCTACTGCGTGCAGTACCGCGAGAGCGACTTCAACTTCATCAGTCGCCTCTGCGAGGAAGAAGGCCTTTGGTATTATTTTGAATATCAATCGTCCGAATCCGCCGACAACGACGGGGAGACCGAGGGCGACAGCCAATCTTTCGACGGCCACCGTCTGGTCATTACCGACGACGTCGATACCACCCGCCCCGTCAGCCCCCAGGCGATTCGCTTCCACCGCCAGGATGCCACCGAGCGCGAGGATGCCCTCAATCAGTGGGGCGGCGTACGCAGCCAGCAGCCTACCCGCGTCAGC
>NZ_JAKGAM010000001.1 GCF_023061285.1 Chromohalobacter nigrandesensis | reverse complement strand
AAGCCACCGCCCAAAGGCGGTGGCTTTTTCGTGGGTCAATAAGAAGATACGGATTAACGCGCGGCAATGGCATCGACGGGTGTTTCGGTGCCTGCTGCGGCGTCGCGATAGGCGGCGTCTTCTTCGGCGAGCACCTGCGGCGAGAAGCGGACGAGTAGGGTACAGAAGGAGGCGAGCATCACCGCGACGCCAAGGAAGAAGAGACCTTGCTGATAGGAAAGCGATTCGCTGCGAAACAGGAAACCGGCTGCCACGGCACCGGCGTTGCCGCCTGCGCCGACAATGCCGGCGACAGCGCCGAGGGCTTTCTTGTTGATGAAGGGGACGACCCCGAAGGTGGCACCTTCGGCCATTTGAGTGAAAAGGCTGAAGACCAGCATGATGCCGATGGCGAGCGCCAGCGTCTGCATCTGGGCGAAGCCCATCAGGGCGATACCTTCACAGAGCATGGCGATGAACAGCCAACGCACGCGGCCCTTGAGTCCACCGTGGCGGGCGAAGAGATCGGAAAAGATACCGCCGAGAGTGCGGGCGAACAGGTTCATCAGTCCGAATAGCCCGGCGATGAGCCCGGCGGTGGCCAGGTCGAGTTCGAAGTTGTCGAAGAAATAAATGGCCGCGATGTTGTTGATGGTCAGTTCGACACCGAAGCATGCCGCATAGACGATGAACAGTGCCCAGACACGCACATCCTTCATGGCGGCGCCGAAGCTTTGGACCATGCCGTGCTCTTTCTCGGCATAGGGAAGTTCTCCGCGCGCCCGCAGCGCATCGAAGTTGCCGTTCGGTGCATCTTGCGTGAAGAAATAATAGGCGATGCCGGTCGCGAATAGCACGATGCCGGGCACGACCATGGCCAGACGCCAGCCGAGCGCCTCGTTGACGCCGAGCATCATGATGCCGGCGAAGACCAAGGGCATGAGGATCTGCGTGGTACCGCCGCCCAGGTTGCCCCAGCCGGCGGTCGTGGCGTTGGCGGTGCCGACCACGTTGGGCGCGAACATGATCGAGGAATGATACTGGGTGATGACGAAGGAGGCGCCGATCGCACCGATGGCCAGCCGCGCCAGCAGGAAGGTTTCGAAGTTGTTGGCGAGGCCGATCAGCATCACCGGTAGGGAACCGAGGCACAACAGCCAGGTATAAGCCTTGCGAGGGCCGATCCTGTCGCAGAGAAGCCCGATCACCAGGCGTACCAGGACGGTAATGGCCACCGAGGCGATGATGGTGTTGCCGATCTGGGTTTTGCTCAGGTCGAGGTCTTCACGCACCACGGCCATCAAGGGGGCGATGCCGAACCAGCCGAAAAAGCAGACGTGGAACGCGAACCACGACATGTGGAAGACACGCATCTGCGGTGTCTTGAGGCTGAAAAGCCGTATCTTGTTGGCTTTGTTGCGGATTTCCATGGCTCATCCTCTAGCGTTGGAGTAGCGACGATCGAACGTGACGTCGGCGACCTTCGTCATGAAGGGCCGGGTCCTGGGGTTCGACGCACTCGTACTCACTTGGCGAGCCTGGTCCACGTCTGGCTGCCCTACAGAAAGCAAGAGGCATGCCAATGGAATAGAGCGATGATGAATGCCCCGGCTTATCGGTCCAAGACGACTCATTGGCATGCTTTTGGTGCAGACTGAGGCGCTATTGCACCGTTGTAATGCATCAATGGCGCACCGCCGATGTGCAGAACCCGTGTTGCATGGGCTGCCGCAGCGCATTACCTGGCATGTAACCTGCATTGAAAGTCGACAAGCACCCAGGAGAGGAAAGTGCATGACCGTGAAGGTGCTGATCGTGGATGCTCGTCCTGAACGCTCGCGGGCGTTGGAGCAAGCACTGCATGAGGCGGGATTCGACGTGGTGACCCGTGCCAACGAGCATGACGATCTCTACGCCATCATGACGCGCGTCAAGCCTGATGCGGTGATCATCGATGCGGCGCTACCCAGCCGCGACACCTTGGAACACATGGGCCAGTTGGGGCGCCGCTTTCCCAAGCCGATGATTATGCTCGCCGAGGAAGAAACGCCGGATTTAACACGCGAAGCGACGAGTGCAGGTGTAAGCGCCTACGTGGTCGAGGACGTACAGCCGGCGCTGGTGCGTTCGATGGTCAATGTAGCGATTTCCAGCTTCGAAGCGCATCGCGCCCTCAAGGGCGAATTGACCAAGACCCAGACCACGCTGTCGCAGCGGCGCACCATTGAACGCGCCAAGAGCCAATTGATGGAAACGCACGCGTTCAGCGAAGACGCCGCCTATCAGTGGCTACGCAAGCACGCCATGAATCGTCGCTTGACCATTCACGAGGTGGCTCAGGCCGTCCTGGCCAGCGACGATTTCGAGTCTTAGGAGACAATGATGAACGAGTCCCAACCCCCTCGATGCGAGTGGCCCTTGCCCGAGCGCGATACGCTGACTTTGGGCATGTTGCCGCTCAACGATGCCGCGCCACTGGTGGTGGCGCGAGAACGTGGCTTCTTCGCGGCGCATGGACTGGAGGTGACGCTGCAAGTCGAGTCGTCATGGGCCGGCTTGCGCGATGGCATGCAGCTTGGGCTCCTCGATGGTGCACAGATGCTGCCCTTGATGCCGCTGGCCTCGACATTGGGACTTGATGGACGCCCTACACCGGTGCTTTCGGCGTTGACGCTGAACCTCGGCGGTAATGCCATTACCGTGTCCAATGCCTTGTATGCCAGCATGCAGGCAGCCGATCCCGAGGCCATGTTGCAGGCACCGATTTCCGCCCGCGCACTGGCGGCAGTAGTGCGCCAACGGCGAGCCGCTGGCGAGCCGGCGTTGCGTTTCGCTAGCGTGTACCCCTTTTCTTCGCACCACTATCAGTTGCGCTATTGGCTGGCGGAAGGCGGCGTCGACCCTGATCGTGATCTTGAATTGCGCGTGGTGCCCCCGCCCTTGGTGGCGGAGCAACTCGAGGCCGGTTGGCTGGATGGCTATTGTGTCGGCGAACCCTGGAATACGCTCGCGGCTCGTCGTGAAAGCGGTCGCGTGCTGATCGGTAGTCATGCCATTTGGCAGCATGGGCAGGAAAAAGTCTTCGCGGTGCGCGAGGCATGGGCCGAGGCTTACCCGATGACGCACCGCGCGGTATTACGGGCGCTGCTCGAAGCCTGTGCCTGGCTGGATGCCCCGGCGCAGCGCATCGAGGCGGCACGCTTGATGTGCGAAAAGGGCTACCTGGACGTGCCACCCACCGTAGTGGAGGAAAGCATGACAGCGGAAGGGACGCCGGCGCCCCATGGCATGAGTGTGTTCCATCGTCATGCCGCGAACTTCCCTTGGCGGTCTCATCTACGTTGGTATGCCGAACAGATGCGCCGTTGGCAGCACTTGGAGGTCGCCGCGCCAGCGCTCGAGGACTGCCTGGTGCGTTGTGTGCGGCCGGACCTTTTCCGCGAAGCGGCCGATGATCTTGGCATCAATTATCCGCTCGTCGATGTCAAAAGCGAAGGCGAGCATATGGCCGAATGGTCTCTGGAAGGGAGTCGTGGCGCCATCGCCATGGGCAGCGATCGACTGCTGGATGGCGAGCTTTTTTCAGGTCAAGATCGAGGCTGAGAAGGGCGCAATGCAAATCGCCCCACCGGAATGGTGAGGCGATTTGCCGGGAGCATAGGCCAGAAACTCTCTAGCCTTCGTCGCCCGATTTCTCGTCGAGATGCACGCTAGCAATGGTCGGCGTATCGTTGTCGCTTTCCAGCTTGGCGAGCAACGGCTTGGATTCTTCCTTGAACGCGGCCAGCTTTTTGCCTTCCAGGCTTTTGTTCTCGGGCAGCTTGACGCGCATGGCGTCGACTGAGCGGTCGTTGACCATGACTTCGTAATGCAGGTGTGGACCTGTGCTGCCCCCGGTGTTGCCGGACAAGGCAATTTCCTGGCCCATCTCGACACGGTCGCCTTCGGAGACAAGGCGCTTGGAGAGATGCATGTAGCGCGTCTTGTAGCCGTTGTTGTGACGGATGACCAGATAATTGCCGGCGCCGTTGGCCTGATAGGCGGATTTCACGACGCGTCCGGCCGCTGGCGAGTCGACGGGGGTCCCGGTACGCATGGCGAAGTCCGTCCCCCGGTGCGGGCTGATACGCCCGGTGATCGGATGCTTGCGCCGCAGGTTGAACGGTGAGCTGATGCGATAATGCCCTTCGAACGGATAGCGATTGAAGGCCGGATCGAGGCTCTGACCATCGGGGGTATAAAATTGATCGTCAGCGTTATTACGTACCACGGTCAAGTCCATGCGTTCGCCTTGATACTGGGCGGCGAGAATGCGTGAATCGACGCTTTCGCCTTCCAGCATGTCGGATTCGACGAGAACCTGAAAATGATCGCCGGCACGCGTATTGCGGCGGAAATCCAGTTTTTTCGAGAGCAGACTTGTCAGTTGAGCGACTTCGGAATGGGAAAGCCCCGTGGACTCCGCCGACAAGGTAAAGCTGCCGTTGACCGTGCCGGCAAAGAGACGTTGAGACGGTTCGGTGGCCTTGATGACATCGGAAACGTCGAAATCGTCTTGGGGGGAATCGCGTTCGATGACATAGCCTTCACGTGCATTCTTCATGACGCGCAGCGCCAGCAGGTCGCCTTCCTGGTTGAGCTTGTAATCGAATGAGCGACCGACACGCCAGCGTGTCAGGGCGTTCTTGTCGGGAACGCTATCCAGAATGTGCATGACATCGCTGTATCCCAGTCCCAGCGTGCGCTCCGCCGTCACGGCGAAGGTGTCGCCTTTTTGTACCGTATAAGTTTCCCATTCCGGCACGAATTCCTGCTGAGTGGCGATCTCGCGATCAAGATCGGGGGAGCCATTCTCGTCATGCAATTCCGTCGGATCGATGGAAAAGTCTTCGTAAGATGTCCCGCCTAAGGAGTCATCTTCGAGCTCGTCTTCGGAGAGCAATCCTGGCAACTGCATGGCCGTGTGGAGTGCCTCGGCGGCAAGATAAGGATGGGAGGAGGACTGGGAATCGAACGCCGGCGCATCAGACACGGTATTGTCTGCCGCGTGCGCCTTGTCGATGAAGTCGACATCGACGATTTCCTGGGCCTTGAGCTCACTCAGCGGAATATCGCGAGTGGTCACAGTCTCCAGGGTGTCGAGGGCATTGCCCGCAAGTGAGGGCGACGATGAATTAGAATCGCCGACGTCTTGAGTGATCTGGTGGGTGGCTGAGTTGCCACCAGTGTCGTCGATGACAGTAACGATTTTGTGCGCGCCCAGCACAGTCACCATGGTGGCGACCGGTAACAAAATTAACTTATGAGTGCGGGGCAGCGAATAAAGAATCCGCAACATTATGAATAGAAGCCGTATACGTGAACGTTAAATAGATAAAAGGCATTGAAACGATAACCTATGCTAAATGAAATGCCTATCCTGTTCATGTATACAGGTCATGTACGCAGCAACGGCAAGCCGGTATTAGCGGCTTGCCATGTATACGCGGCTATGTGGGTAATCCTTTACCGGCGCCACGCGATGTACAATCTCAGTCGGTCAAGCTGCCGTCTCTATAGGCCTGCATGGCGGCCTCCAACTCGCTGCGTGAATTCATCACGAAAGGCCCGTAATGAGCGATCGGTTCGCGATGCGGTGTACCTCGCAAGAGCAGAGCGCCAGCCTCGCCGTCCGCTTCCAGGGTTAGTGCATCGCCAGCCTCGAGCACTGCGAGATGACCAGCCGTTACCGCTTGATTGCCAACCTTTATCGTACCCAGATAGGCATATACCAGCACGGTCTCATCCCCAAGCTGCGTCAGCGACAAGGTGCCCGAGTCAAGGCGTACATCGGCGACGCCGGCATTGCCGGCCAAGGCATCGAGGGGGCCGTCGATGCTGGCCGTGGCGTTTTGCCAGCGACCGCCGAGAGCGATCAAGTGGCCGCCTTGGCCTTCGAGGCGTGGCATCTCTTGCGCGCGTACATCGCGGTAAGTGGCCGTGCTTAGCTTGTCGCTCGCCGGCAGGTTGATCCACAACTGAAAGGCGTGGAGCCCTTGGCTGTCGGTCAACGGCATTTCGGAGTGGATCATGCCGCGCCCGGTGTGCATCCATTGCGCATCGCCGGCATGAATGGTGCTGCTGTGTCCGAGGTGGTCTTCGTGCGTTAGCCCGCCGTGAATGACATAGGTGAGCGTCTGCATGCCTCGGTGTGGGTGTGGTGGAAAGCCGCCGATATAGTCATCGGGCCGATCGGACCCCAACTCGTCGAGCATCAGGAAGGGGTCGAGCCCGCCCTCGAAGTCGTGGAGGCGCTTGATCTTGACGCCATCGCCGTCCTGGCTGGGGTGGCTGGAGCGAATGTGCTTGATCTGGCGGTGAGTCTGCGTTGCCTGTGTCATTGGTGAATCCTCTTGATGACAATGACTGGTATTTTAGTTCGTATTTTTCGAAAATTAATCGCATATTTTTGCTCTTTATCTTCGAGGGAATCGAATGGCCAACGTTACGTTAGCGCAATGGCGAATGCTCGCCGCCGTGGTCGATCACGGCGGATTCGCGCGTGCCGCCGACGCCGTGCACAAGAGTCCTTCCACGCTCAATCACGCGGTTCACAAGCTCGAAGAGCAACTGGGGGTCCAGGTCCTGGAGCCAGTGGGACGCCAGGTGCGCTTGACCGAGGCGGGCGACATGTTGCTACGCCGTGCCCGGCAGTTGCTGGAAAGCGCCGATGCACTGGAAGATGTCGCCGAGCGCTTGGGCGAGGGGCTCGAAGCCGAGGTGGTGATCGCCGTCGATCAGCTATTTCCGCCGGATGCCTTGGCATATGCGCTGGATAGTGTGTCGCAGCATTATCCTCACGTTCGCGTTCAACTGCATGAGACCGTGCTCAACGGGGGGGTCGAGATGCTCTACGATGGACGCGCTGACCTGGTGGTTTCCGGTATCGCTGCCCAGGGGTTTCTGGGCGAGCCGCTGGTCAATGTGGCGTTTCTGGCCGTTTCGCATCCGGCGCATCCCTTGCAGCACCTGGGGCGTGAACTCGACCTGCGTGATCTGGAGCAGCATCGTCAGTTGGTGGTGCGCGATTCGGCGCTGCGTCAGTCGATGGATGCGGGGTGGCTCAAGGCCGAGCAGCGCTGGACCTTGAGCCATCTGGTGACGTCGGTGGATATGCTGTGCCGTGGATTGGGGTTTGCCTGGATGCCGACGACACGTATTCGCGAGGCGCTGCGGACGGGCAGTCTTGTACCGTTGCCCCTAGCGGTAGGCGGGCGTCGTGAGGCGTCGATGCAGCTTATCTTTCGCGACCGAGATCGTGCTGGGCCAGCCACGCGGGCACTAGCGGCGGCCTTGCACGCAGCCGTGGCGGATTGCTGCGATGAGCATTCGATAGAAACGAACGGTTAGGCCGCTTTTATGCGCTTGAGCGTCGAATCAATCGTTTTATGCTGAGCGGCATAGAGGTGATCGAGCATCGGTCATCCGCTCATCAAGCATCAGGGCGCTCGCAGGAGGCAAGTATGGGGCTGTTGATCGAGGGTCGTTGGCACGACCAATGGTATGATACCAAAAAACATGGCGGTGAATTCGTCCGCGAGTCCGCCCAGTTGCGCGATTGGGTGACGCCGGACGGGTCGCCGGGACCGCAAGGCCAGCCGGGCATCGCGGCCGAGGCAGGGCGTTTTCATCTATATGTATCGCTGGCCTGCCCGTGGGCGCATCGCACCCTGATCGTGCGCAAGCTCAAGGGGCTCGAGGATCTGGTCGGTGTGTCGCACACCAGTCCGCTGATGCTGGAGCAGGGCTGGACCTATGCCATCGACGAGGGCTCGAGTGGCGACCCGCTCAATGGCGTCGACTATCACCATCAGCTCTATACGCTGACCGATGCGCAGTATACCGGGCGCGTGACGGTGCCGGCGCTGTGGGACAAGCGTGAAGGGCGTATCGTCAACAACGAGTCCGCCGACTTGGTGCGTATGCTGGGCGGGGCATTCGATGACTTGACCGGCAACCGGCTGGAGCTTTATCCGGCGGACCTCCACGAGACCATCGATGCCGTCAACGCCGACGTTTATGATCACGTCAACAATGGCGTTTACAAGGCCGGCTTCGCCACACAGCAGGCGGTCTACGAGAAACACGTCACGGCGTTGTTCGAAGCGCTCGAGCGTCTCGAGTCACGGCTCGCCACGCAGCGGTATCTTGCTGGAGAGTGGCTGACCGAGGCGGATATCCGGCTGTTCACCACCTTGATTCGCTTCGATGCCGTCTATCACGGGCACTTCAAGTGCAATCTCCGGCGTATTGAAGACTACCCCAATCTGTCGAATTACCTGCGCGAGCTCTATCAATGGCCAGGCATTGCCGAGACGGTGAATTTCGATCACATCAAGCGCCATTACTATTATAGCCACGACACCATCAATCCGACGCGCATCGTTCCAAAGGGGCCGGTACTGGCGCTGGAACGCCCCCATGACCGCGAACGCCTTCCGGGCAGAGGTATTCGTGGGGCTTAGTACGGCGTATCAGCGTCGCTGCTGGGCACGTGTCAGCCAGCGGTCGAGGGCATTGGCGAAGGTCCGTCGCTCGACATCGCCATAGGGTTTGGGGCCGCCGGTATGCTCGCCGCTGGCGCGCAGGGTTTCCATGAAGTCACGCATCTGTACCTGGGCGCGAATGCTGTCGCGAGTCAGTGCTTCGCCACGATTGGTGATGACCTCGGCATCGCGCGCCAATGCGGCTTCCGCCAGGGGCAGGTCAGCGGTGACGACGAGATCACCTGGCGCCACCCGGTCGACGATGGCGTCATCGGCGGCATCGAAGCCACCGGGAACAGTCAGCGCGCTGACCCAGGCCGAGGGTGGCAAGGGCAAGCGATGATTGGCGACGAAGCGTGTCGGGGTCTGGGTACGCTCGGCAGCACGTACGATGACTTCGCGGGCATGACGCGGACAGGCGTCGGCGTCGATCCATAACGTCGGCATGGAAGCTTCCTCGATAAGCGAATAGGGCTTGATGAACGAATAAGATTGGGCAAAGCCATTAGTCGATGGTATTATGCCACTTCCTCGCATGTGTTGACCCCTCCATCCTGTATTCGTCCCTGTGCGATGTGCCTTCCACCCGGTGTGGATAGAGCCTAAAGGACGTTTCTGCGCAAGGCGCATTGCCCGCTCGTTTCGAGCCGGCCGTGAGAGCGCTTGCCGCATCGATGGCGCGCCACGACGCGTAAGGTCGCCACAGCTGCCGCTCATGCGGCAGGACGCAGGTGCTGCGACCGGCGCCTTTTGTTTCGATGCCCAGGCCGAGCGGCCGATGGGCAATGAAGGCGCCTTGAATTTTTCCGCCGGTTTGCCCCGGCTATCCAAGGTGTGACATGACCACGACCCCCGCTGCCTCGTCGACTTTCGCCGAGCTTTCGCTGCCGTCTGTTCTTCTTTCTACGCTCGAATCACTGGGATATGAGACGCCCTCACTGATTCAGACCAAAACCATTCCTGCGCTGCTCGAAGGGCGCGATGTGATGGGCCAGGCCCAGACCGGTACGGGCAAGACCGCTGCCTTCGCCTTGCCTCTATTGTCGCGTCTTGATCTGCAGCGTCGCCAGCCGCAAGTGTTGGTGCTCGCACCGACGCGTGAGTTGGCGCAGCAGGTTGCCGCTTCTTTCGTCCAGTACGGGCGTGACCTCAAGGGGCTCGAGGTTCTCAGCCTGTGTGGCGGTCAAGAGTATCGTGAACAGCTCAGCGGATTGCGCCGTGGTGCCCAGGTCATCGTGGGCACGCCGGGACGTGTGATCGATCACCTCAACCGTGGCAGCCTCAAGCTCGACGGTCTCAATGCGCTGGTACTCGACGAAGCCGACGAAATGCTGCGCATGGGCTTCATCGATGACGTCAAGCGTGTGGTTTCCGAGACGCCGCAAGGCGCGCAGCGCGTGTTCTTTTCCGCGACCTTGCCAAATGAGATCTCGCGCATCGTCGATAATTATCTGGTCGATCCGCTCAGGATCATGATCGAGACCAAGACCAAGACGGCCGAGGGTATCGAGCAGCGCTTGGTGCGTATCGAAGGTGGTGCCAAACTTGAGGCGCTATCGCGCTTGCTCGAAGTCGAGCCGGTAGACGCCGCCATCGTCTTCGTGCGTACGCGTGCTGCCTGCACCACGCTGGTCGAGCAATTGTTGACGCGCGGCGTTAACGCTGCAGCGTTGTCCGGCGACCTGGATCAAAGCCTGCGTGAGCGGACCGTCGATCGCCTCAAGCGTAGCAAGGTCGATGTCCTCATCGCCACCGATGTTGCCGCGCGCGGTCTCGACGTGCCGCGTATCACGCACGTTTTCAACTACGATCTGCCGCAAGACGGCGAGGCGTATACCCACCGCATCGGGCGGACGGGCCGCGCTGGACGCAAGGGCGTGGCAATCACCTTCGCCGGTGGCCGCGAGCAGCGTCGCGTACGTGACATGGAACGTGTTACCGGTCAGCCGATGCATGAAGTCGAGTTGCCCGATGAATCTGCCATTCGTGCCCATCGCGATGAGCTGTTCCGTGAGCGTGTGCTGAAGACGCTGGAGCAGGGCAGTGACTATCAGCGCGAGCTGATCGAAGGCTTGGCCGATGACGGCTACGATCCCGTGGACCTGGCATGCGCAATGGCCAGCATGGCGCGCTCCGGCGAGGCACCCATCAGTCGTTTGCCGAAGCCGGGCGAGCGTCGGCCTGCCCGTCAGGGCGGTGGTCGCGACGAAAAACCCAATCGCCGTGATCGTGGGCCGAGCGCTGGCATGACGCGTTACCGCGTATCGGTGGGGCATAAGGATGGCGTCAAGCCCGGTCAGTTGGTGGGGGCATTGGCCAATGAAGGCGGCATCGACGGTGGCAAGATCGGCCGTATCGACATCCGTAATGCCTTCTCCGTGGTCGAGTTGCCGAACACATTGCCGGCCGCCGTGCTGTCGCGCATTGGCCAGGCGCGTGTCGCCGGCCGTCCGCTGGAGATTGCCGAAGATCGCGGCGGTGACCAGGAGCGCGCTCCGCGGCGTCAACGTGAAGACGGAGATGCGCCTCAGCGGAACCGTTCGAAGGCGTGATCTAGCGACTAACGGCTCACGCGAGCCGCTCGTTTCTGACGAGCGGCCATTAAAAACGCCCCATGGCAATGTTCTGCCATGGGGCGTTTGCGTTGCTGATGGCCCTCGTCCCGAAGGACTCAGGCGCATCAGGCGAGGACGTTTACCCCTCGCGCTTACCGTCGACGAGACGCTTCAGGCCGAGGTCGTTGGCTTCCTTGAGAGCTTTGGGAAGCAACGAATCAGACAGATTCTGATAGCACACCGGACGCAGGAAGCGGAAGATTGCGGCGCTACCCACGGAGGTGGTGCGTGAATCGGACGTGGCCGGGAAGGGGCCGCCGTGCACCATTGCATGGCAAACCTCTACGCCAGTCGGCCAGCCGTTGGCCATGATGCGTCCAGCCTTGCGTTCCAGCGTGGGGAGTAGCTGTGCCGCATCCTGAGTGTCGCCCTCGTCCATCTGCAGAGTGGCGGTCAGCTGACCTTCCAGTGCTTCGGCCACGCGCTTCATCTCGTCCATGTCGTTGCAGATCACGACGAGAGAAGTGGCGCCGAAGACTTCTTCCTGCAGCGATTCATCGGCCAGCACATCGGCGCCTTGCGTGGTGAAGAGCCCCGCCTGGCATTGATTCTCGCCTTCGCCGGTAAGGCCGCGGCCTACTTCGTTCACCTTGGCGTTGCCTGCCAGCTTGGCGACGCTTTGCTCGTAGGCCGAGTGGATCCCAGGCGTCAGCATGGTATTCGCAGGCGTGTCCTTGAGCGCCTTGCCGGCTTCCTCGATGAAGCTGTCCAATGCCGGGCTCTTGAGACCGATGACCAGGCCGGGGTTAGTGCAGAATTGACCTGCGCCCATGGAAACGGAACCGACAAAGGCTTGAGCGAGGTCGGTACCACGTGACTCGAGCGCTTTGGGCATCAGGAAGACAGGGTTGATGCTGCTCATCTCGGCATACATGGGAATCGGCTCGGGGCGCGATTGCACGGCTTGTTGCAGTGCCAGGCCACCCTTGCGCGAGCCGGTAAAGCCGACTGCCTTGATACTGGGATGCTTGACCAGCGCGGTGCCTACTTCGTAACCGGAATCGAAGAGCATGGAGAACACGCCTTCGGGCATGTTGCACTTCTGCGCGGCTGTCTGAATGGCGCGTGCCACCAGCTCGGAGGTGCCGGGATGCGCCGCATGTGCCTTGACGATCACCGGGCAACCTGCGGCGAGTGCGGAGGCAGTATCACCACCGGCCACGGAGAAAGCTAGCGGGAAGTTGCTGGCGCCGAAGACCGTGACTGGCCCCAGCGGGATATGGCGCTGACGAAGGTCAGGACGTGGCATGGGCGCGCGTTCAGGCAGCGCCGGGTCGACGCGCACATCGAGCCATTCGCCGGCACGCACGACACCCGCGAAAAGGCGCAGTTGATTGCAGGTACGCCCCCGCTCGCCTTCGATACGAGCGACCGGTAGGCCGCTTTCGCTCACCGCGCGTTCGATCAGTCCACCGCCCAGATATTCGATTTCTTCGGCGATGGTTTCCAGAAACTTTGCCCGTTCTTCCAGCGAGGTTTCCCGATATGCATCGAAAGCATCCCAGGCGAGCTGACAGGCACGTTCGACCTGCTTGCTATCGGCACTGGTAAACTCGGGCGGCAGCGTCTCGCCACTGGCGGGATCCACTGCCTGGAAGCTGGCACCGGGGCCGGCTGCGATGTCTTGTCCGATGATCTGTTTGCCTTCCAATATCATGCTTGCCTCCTGGCATTGATGGGCATATACGAGACATGGCGACGCTGAGCACTAGAGTCAAGGGAGCGTTTTGTTCCGCCGATGTTGCGGCGTGATCCCGTGGCATCGCGTGCGCCTCCCATGTCATCGAGAGGCCTGTTTGAGAGTACTGTCTTGAGTGAATGTCATGGCCGAACGCAAAGCTCTGGGAGCGACGTCGTGTAGCGTCCCGTCCATGGTGTTGAAACCGATCGTCAAGCGCTGGGACGCTGGCGTACGAGATAGTTCAGCAGAGCACCGCTGCCGAACTGCCAGGGCCGGATGCGGTCGCTGGTATCGACGCGATTGACCAGTGCCCCGAGCGTGGGCGTGGCGATGGTCACCACGTCCTCGAGGTGGTGAGTAAAGCCGCTACCTTGGGTATCACGATCCTGGGTCGGGGCGAACAACGTCCCCAGGAACAGCATGAAGCCGTCCGGATACTGATGGTGCGTTCCCAGCGTCTGGCCGACGAGATCGAGCGGGTCGCGGCTGATCTGGTTCATCGAACTTACTGCGTCCAGATGAAAGCCATCCTCACCGCGGACATCCAGCGTTACCTCCAGGGTGCGGACACTGTCGATGTCGAAGTCGTCATCGAACAGGCGAACGAAAGGACCGATGGCGCAGGAAGCGTTGTTGTCCTTGGCCTTGCCTAGCAACAGGGCGCTACGCCCTTCGACATCGCGCAAGTTGACGTCGTTGCCGAGCGTGGCGCCGCGTACCTGGCCGCGCGAGTCTACTGCCAGCACGACCTCGGGCTCGGGGTTGTTCCACTTCGAGGCCGGATGAATGCCGACCCGATGTCCCAGGCCGACCGCCGACATGGGCTGCGATTTGGTGAACACTTCGGCGTCGGGGCCGATGCCGACTTCCAGGTATTGCGACCAGACGTCGAGTTCCACCAACTTGGCCTTGAGGGCTTCGGCTTCGGTGGAGCCTGGCGTCAACCGCGAAAGATCGTCGCCGATCAGTGAGGTGACGGTCTCGCGCAATGTCGCCGCCTTCTGGCTGTCGCCGCGCGCCTGCTCCTCGATCACCCGCTCCAGCATCGATGATGCGAACGTCACCCCGCAGGCCTTGATCGCCTGCAGATCGCAGGGCGCCAGAAGATGCCAGGTAGCGGGGTCACCCTCGGCGTCGAGCGAGGCTTCCAGGCAATCGCTGACCGCGAGGAGCGGCGCATCCGGTGCCTGGGCGATACGTGTCGTCAGATCGTCGAATTCCAGCAGGGCGCTGAACGTGGGCGCCAGCGCGCTGATATCGTGCAGCATGCCATTACGTACGGTGACCAGGCGGGGACCTTGCACATCGGGGTCCCACACGCGGCCGATCAAGCGATCGTTGCCGGCGTCTTGGGGGAGGAACGGGTGAAATTCATTCATTGGGAGCGCCCTTGGGTTCGTCGCGTCAGTCGGTAAATGTTGAACATAGTGCTTACATGTTCAACATAGACTTTGGTATACCCCTCGCAATCTACCCTAGTCATACGGGGGGCCGGCATGGGGGGTACCCGGTGCTTTCATCTCCCCATTGGTTAGCTAAAAATGCATTTTAATCAGCATCCTGGCGGCCCGTTTGCGCATTGTATCCAGGGTCTGATGTGTGGCTCTGAAGGAGGTGGAAAAAACCAATATCATTTGTGATATTTTTTTATATATCAAATAAGGTCTTTTTTGACATTATTCGGTTATCAAGAAAGACGTTTATGGTGTCAACAACGCTAATGCGAACGTCACCAAAAGGAGCCACGAATGAGTCAGTCCTCGCGTCGACTGCGCAGTGCCGAGTGGTTCGGCACTGCCGACAAGAACGGCTTCATGTATCGCAGTTGGATGAAGAATCAGGGTATCCCCGATCATGAGTTCCAGGGGAAGCCGATCATCGGTATCTGCAATACCTTTTCGGAACTTACGCCCTGCAACGCGCATTTCCGCAAGCTCGCCGAACACGTCAAGAAGGGCGTACTCGAGGCCGGCGGCTATCCGGTTGAGTTTCCGGTGTTCTCCAACGGTGAATCCAACCTGCGTCCTACGGCGATGTTTACCCGCAACCTGGCAAGCATGGATGTCGAGGAAGCGATTCGCGGTAATCCGCTCGATGCGGTGATTCTGCTGACCGGCTGTGACAAGACCACCCCGGCGCTGCTGATGGGCGCGGCGAGCTGCGATATTCCCACTCTCGTGGTTACCGGCGGCCCGATGCTCAACGGCAAGCACGAAGGCAAGGACATCGGCTCAGGCACCGTGGTGTGGAAGCTCTCCGAAGAAGTCAAAGCCGGCAAGATCTCGCTGCATGACTTTATGGCCGCCGAGGCGGGCATGTCGCGCTCTGCGGGCACCTGCAACACTATGGGGACCGCGTCGACCATGGCCTGCATGGCCGAATCGCTGGGCACCTCGCTACCCCACAACGCGGCGATTCCGGCGGTCGATTCGCGCCGCTACGTGCTGGCGCACCTCTCCGGTAACCGTATCGTCGAGATGGTCCACGAGGATCTCAAGCTTTCCAAGGTGCTCACCAAGCAAGCCTTCGAGAACGCCATTCGTACCAACGCGGCCATCGGCGGTTCGACCAATGCGGTCATTCACCTGCAGGCCATCGCCGGACGCATCGGCGTCGACTTGACGTTGGATGACTGGACGCGTATCGGCCGCGGTACGCCGACCATCGTCGACCTGCAGCCCTCGGGGCGCTACCTGATGGAAGAGTTCTACTACGCGGGCGGCTTGCCTGCTGTATTGCGGCGCCTCGGAGAGGCCGACCGGCTGCCGCACAAGGATGCTCTGACCATTAACAACAAGACGCTGTGGGAGAACGTGGAGGACGCGCCGCTCTATAACGACGCTGTGATTCGCCCACTCGATACGCCGTTGCGCGAAGATGGCGGCATGTGCGTGATGCGCGGCAACCTCGCGCCCAATGGCGCCGTCCTCAAGCCCTCCGCAGCGATGCCTGAGCTGATGACGCACCGTGGCCGCGCCGTGGTCTTCGAGAACTTCGATGACTACAAGGCGCGCATCAACGATCCCGATCTCGATGTCACCGCCGACGATATCCTGGTGATGAAAAACTGCGGGCCGCGCGGTTATCACGGCATGGCGGAGGTCGGCAATATGGGCCTGCCGGCCAAGCTGCTCGAGCAAGGCATCACCGACATGGTGCGTATTTCCGATGCACGCATGAGCGGCACCGCCTACGGCACCGTGGTGCTCCATGTGGCGCCGGAAGCCGCCGCCGGCGGACCGCTCGCCGCGGTCCATAATGGTGACATGATCGCCCTCGATGCCTACGCCGGTACGTTGCATCTGGAAGTCGACGACGCCGAGCTTGCCGCGCGCCTGGCGGAATCCGATCCCACCGCCGAGTCGACCCAGATCGCCAGCACCGGCGGCTATCGTCAGCTCTATATCGAGCATGTGCTGCAGGCCGATCAAGGCTGTGACTTCGACTTTCTGGTCGGGTGTCGCGGCGCCGAGGTGCCTCGTCACTCGCATTGAAGGCCGGACGCTGAAGCGGCCTCAGCATGAAAAACGCGAAGGCGGCCAAGCGGCCGCCTTCTTGCGTTGCGCCACCGCTCGGTGCATGCCAACAGAATATCTACGCCTATCGGAGTATGTTGAACATACTCGAAATATGTTTGACTTAAATAGGAGCCGATTGTTCTTTTGAGAGGAGATAACCTGATGTCCGCCGACAATCGCCGTATGACCCCCGAGCAACTGCGCTCGCGCTGGTGGTTCGACAATCCCGAGCATCCGGGGACCACCGCGCTGTGTATCGAGCGCTATATGAATTACGGCCTGACCCTGGAAGAACTCAAGAGCGGCAAGCCGATCATCGGCATCGCGCAGTCGGGCTCCGACTTGACGCCTTGCAATCGGCATCACATCGATCTGGTGAAACGCGTCAAGGACGGCATTCGTGCCGCGGGTGGCGTGCCGTTCGAGTTTCCCCTGCATCCCATCCATGAAAACGTGCGCCGACCGACGGCGGCGCTGGATCGCAACCTGGCGTATCTGGGCTTGGTGGAAGTCTTGCATGGTTATCCATTGGACGGCGTGGTGCTGACCACCGGCTGTGACAAGACCACGCCGGCTTGTCTGATGGCGGCTGCCACGGCGAATATTCCGGCGATCGTGCTCTCCGGCGGGCCGATGCTCAATGGCTGGCGTGGCACTCAGGAGCGCGTAGGCTCGGGCACCATCATCTGGGAGTTGCGCAAACGCCTCGCGGCGGGGGATATCGGCTACGAGGAATTCCTGTCTCGCGCCACCGATTCGGCGCCTTCCGTCGGCCACTGCAATACCATGGGCACCGCCTCGACGATGAATTCCATGGCCGAGGCGCTGGGCATGAGTCTGCCCGGCTCGGCGATGATCCCGGCGCCCTACAAGGAGCGCTCGATGGTCGCCTACCAGACCGGGACGCGCATCGTCGACATGGTGTGGGAAGACCTGCGTCCGCTGGATATCATCACCCGCGAGGCCTGCGAAAATGCCATCGTGGTGTGCTCGGCGCTGGGCGGGTCCTCGAATGCGCCGGTGCATATCAACGCCATCGCCCGTCATGCGGGGATCGAGCTGACCAATGACGACTGGCAGCGCCTCGGGCACGAAATTCCGTTGCTCGCCAACGTGATGCCGGCGGGAATCTATCTTTCCGAGGAGTTCCACCGGGCCGGTGGCGTGCCTGCGGTGCTCAGCGAACTGATCAAGGCCGGGCGTCTGCACGGCGATGTGCCGACGGTCAACGGCCAGACATTGGCGGAGAATACTGCCGGGCGTGAAACCCTGGATGAAGACATCATTCGCCGCTACGACAACCCGCTGGTGGAAGAAGCCGGGTTCATCAATCTCAAGGGCAACCTGTTCGACTCGGCGTTGATGAAGACCAGCGTGATCGCCAGCGACTTCCGCAAGCGCTTCCTGAGTCAGGCCGACGATCTGGATGCCTTCGAAGGCAAGGTGGCGGTATTCGATGGCTCCGAGGATTATCATGCGCGCATCGACGATCCGTCGCTCGAGATCGACGCGAATACCATTCTGATCATGCGCGGTGCCGGCCCGATCGGCCATCCGGGGAGCGCCGAGGTCGTCAACATGCAGCCGCCGGAGGCGCTGATCCGTCAAGGCATCGAGTCGCTGCCATGCATCGGTGACGGTCGTCAGTCGGGCACCTCGGGCTCGCCCTCGATCCTCAACGCGGCCCCCGAAGCGGCGGTCGGCGGCGGCCTGGCGCTGCTCGAAACGGGTGACCGGATTCGTATCGACCTCAAGCGTGGGGAGGCTAACTTGCTGGTCGATGACGCCGAGCTGGCGAAGCGCCGCGAGGCGCTGGAATCACGCGGCGGTTATATCTACCCGGTGGATCAGACGCCCTGGCAGGAGATTCAGCGCGGCATGGTCGAACAGCTCGACCGTGGCATGACGCTGGGTCCGGCCACCAAGTACCGTGACGTCGCCCGTCAGAGCCCACCCCGTGACAATCACTGAGCATTCATTACCCAGCACTCACTACTAAGTACTCACTATTAAGTACTTAGAGCCACCCAACCGGGCGTCGTCATGCGACGCCCGGTTTGCTTTGCGGGATACAGGATTGGGTGCGTGTCAGTTTTCGGACAACAGCTCGGCGCTATGCCCAAGCGGTGTGTCGGGGATTTCCAGTCCCAAGGCGCTGGCGGTGCCGGCGAGTACGGCCTGCGAGGCGCGAAAGGCATCGCGTGGCCGGCGTGCACGGATGTTTTCCATCAGCAATCGGTGGCGTTCCAGACTCTCCGCCGGGTCGCTGGCGCTGACGTTGGAGGTCTCGATCAACAGCAGTATCGAGGGGCGCAGAATGTGCGAGAGCTGTGACCAGACGATATTGTGCGTGGCCTTGAAGATCGCCACATGGAAGGCGATGTCATAGTCGCTATGCAGGCGGCCGCTGTTATGGGAATCGGGATCGTCTAGATCACTCCCCATGCCGTTGAAGGCTTCCTCGATGGCGACCAGGTCATGCGCCGTGGCGCGTTTGGCGGCGGTCATGGCGACGTAGGGTTCCACGTCGAGACGAAAGGCCAGGATCTCGCGCTGCACACCGGGATTGGGCGCAGCGTAGCGTGTCATCCACTCGGTGACCTGGGCATCGAGAATGTTCCACTCCGAGTACTCGCGGACCTTCGAGCCATGGCCGGAGATACGTTCGATGATCCCGGCATCGACCAGTTGTCGCAGGTCGCTGCGCACCGCCGAGCGATTGAGTACGAAACGTTCGCACAGATCGATCTCGCGAGGGACGAAGTCGCCTGGCTGATACTCGCCGGAGAAGATTTCCTGCGCCAGCGCCTCGGCGACACTGGGGCGTTTTCGGGATGGGGGTTGTTTGCTCTTCACGTGACATCGTTCCCAATCATTTTGTTCACGCTGGCATATGTAGAACATTCCGACAAGGCGCCGATGGTCGGTGCCGCGCACTGCGTGGCTGGTGATATTTGTTGAATACGCTGGTGCTAGCCCAAGATTTGCTGGCAGAGAATCGAAAGACAAATAGCGGGAGTGGCTTAGCCATGGAAGCTCCAATGTCCCGAGGCCTAAGCCATTGAGGAAATTAGGAGTGAGATTCTGCTGGCAACTTTTGCTCTGCCTCGCGACGTTGCCCCGGAGTCAGGCTAAAGTAGAGGTAGCCCAGCAGCATTAGGCCTACGAACATCACCGCGATCAAGGCGTTGAACCACAGCATGGCAACCAGACACACCAGCGCCATGATCAGAGCGATCATCGGTATCACTGGATAGCCCGGCGCGCGATACCAACGTTCCAGATCCGGCTCGATACGACGCAGCCGGAAAAGACTCAGCATACTCATCAGGTACATCACAATGGCACCGAACACTGCCATGGTGATCATCGCTGCGGTTAGACTCATGCCCTGCAGATCGATTTGGCCGTCGCTGAGAATCGCGGCGATGCCTATGACTCCGCCGGCAAGAATTGCACGGTGGGGGGTCTGGAAGCGCGACAGCTTAGCTAGCCCGACAGGGAGATAGCCGGCCCGTGCCAGCGCGAAGAACTGCCGGGAGTAGCCGAGAATGATACCGTGAAAGCTCGCTACCAGACCGAACAGGCCGATCCACACCAGCATGTGCATCCAATTGGAATCATTGCCTACCACTGTTTTCATCGCCTGAGGGAGCGGATCGTTGATACTCGAGAGCGTGCGCCAGTCGCCAACGCCGCCGGCCATTAGCATCACGCCGAAAGCCAGAATCACCAGCGTTATGATGCCGCTGATATAAGCCTTGGGAATCGTACGTCGCGGATCACGGGTCTCTTCGGCGGCCATTGCGGCACCTTCGATAGCGAGAAAGAACCAGATGGCGAAAGGGATGGCGGCGAAGATGCCGGAGAGCGCCTGGCTGCTGAATGCGTCGCTTCCTGCCCAGCCGTTGGCAGCGAAGTTGGCGAAGCTGAATCCCGGTGCGACGACGCCCATAAAGACCAGTAGCTCGAATACCGCCAGGGCGGTGACCAGTAGCTCGAACATCGCCGCCAGTTTGACGCCGAGGATATTGAGCGTCATGAACACGACATAGGCGCCGATGGCGGCGACCCTGGGATCGAGGGTCGGGTACTGGACGTTGAGATAGGCGCCGATGGCCATAGCAATCGCCGGTGGCGCGAATACGAACTCGATCAGCGTCGCCATACCAGCGATCATTCCGCCGATCTCGCCGAAGGCGCGGCGGCTGAAGGCGAAGGGCCCGCCAGCGTGCGGAATGGCGGTGGTCAGCTCGGTGTAGCTGAAGATGAAGCAGGTATACATGGCGGCGATCATCAGCGTGGTCACTAGAAAACCCAGGGTGCCGGCGACACCCCAGCCGTAGCTCCAGCCGAAGTACTCGCCTGAGATGACCAGGCCCACGGCAATGCCCCATAGCTGAATGGGGCCCAATGTCGGTTTCAGTGTTGTTGTCATGATGTTCTCCAACGATAAATGACGCGTTGCGCGAAACGGCCAGGGTCAATGGCGCGACAGCACCTTCTCCAGCCCCTCGACCAGCAACCGGCTGTGCACCTCGGTGAACACCAGCGGCGGACGAATCTTGAGAACGTTCGAGTGCGGGCCGGAGGCGCCGATCAGGATGCCTTCGTCGCGCAGGTCGTTGACGACTCTCAACGCGGTTTCTGGATCTGGCTGACCTTCGGGAGTGACGAAGTCGACGCTGGCATAGAGTCCGACGCCGCGTACGCTGCCGATGGCGGGGTGGCGGGTTGCCAGTTCGACGATCCCATCGACGATCACCTTGCCTGCGCGTTGGATAGACGGCAGCAGGTTTTCGCGTTCGATGACCTCGAGTACCGCAAGTCCCACGGCGGCGGAGACGGTGTTGCCAGCGAAGGTATTGAAATAGCTCGACTCGCTGCCGAAGCGTTCGAGGATGTGCGGCTTGACCACGGTCGCCGCCATAGGGTGGCCGTTGCCCATGGGTTTGCCGAGGGTGACCAGATCCGGCACCAGGCCATGACGCTGAAAACCCCACATGTGCTCGCCGCTACGACCGTAGCCGGGTTGTACCTCGTCGGCGATATAGAGACCGCCGGCTTCGCGAATGACATCGACAGCCTCCTGAAGGAAGCCGGGAGGATCGAAGAAGCCGCCGTCGCTGGTAAAGAAGGTGTCGATCAGCAGCGCCGCCGGCTTGATGCCATGCCGTCGCATGTCGGTGATCGCCGCTCTGACATCGGCGGCGAAGCGCTTGCCTACCGTCTCCGGATTGATGGGGTCATGGACGGGTGCGGGGATGGCGCGGGCGTCGCGGTCCAGCTTGACATAGGGGCCCATCGACGCGGAGAGGGCGGCGATCGATTTCGTCATGCCGTGATAGCTGTAGTCGGTGACGATCACGCCGGTGCCGCCGGTGTAATCCTCGGCGATTCGCAGTGCCAGATCGTTGGCTTCGCTGCCGGTACAGGTGAACATCACCTGGCTCAGCGCGCTCGGCATGGTTCCGATTAGCTTCTCGGCGAAATCCAGCACGTTGTCGTGGAGGTAACGGGTGTGGGTGTTGAGCTCACTTGCCTGACGTGTGAGTGCCTCGAGCACGTGGGGATGGCAGTGGCCCACCGAAGGCACGTTATTGTAGACATCGAGATAATGGCGACCCTCAGCATCGAAAACCCAGACTCCATCGCCACGCACCAGATGAAGCGGATCCTTGTAAAAGAGCTGGTAGGCCGGTCCAAGAAGGCGCCGGCGGCGCTCGATCATGTCGCGCTTTTCCACGCTTAGCGAGTCGCTGGCACTGGCATCGAAGGCGTTGGTCTTCAGCATGATTTATCTCCTTGGCAGCTGGCGAGGTGGTGTGGATCGATGATGCTTTGCGTCGTCGGTAAAAACTTGACCCGAGCACGGCGCCGGCTGTGTCGTTGGGTCAAGATCGCGGTGTTTTGATCAAGGCTGTCGTCACGGGTCAAATCTCTGCGCTGCAAGGTCAAGCCGAGCCGGCGTGACAATCTCATGCTGTGAACATACTCACCGCTCAAGGAGTCTGCTCATGGCTGCCATCCAAGCCGATTCGCTGGACAACGCTGCTCTCTACCGTCTTGCCGACGCCGCTGTCGCGCGCTATCCGGCTGACTATCAGGGAGAGTTGGGCCTGCTTTGCCGCTCGGAAAACGCGACCTTTGAACTGCGCGATAGGCAAGGCAGGCGCTATGCGCTGCGTCTGCATCGTGGTGGTTACCATCAACATCGGGATATCGTCAGCGAGCTCGAGTGGTTGGCGGCGCTGCGCGAGACCGGGCTCGAGGTGCCCGAGCCGATCACTGCCGACAATGGTGAAACCGTGCTGACGTTGCCACTGGGCGAGGATGAATCGCGTCATGCGGTGCTGTTCCATTGGATCGACGGTGACATGCCAACCAATGCGGTCGATCCCCGCGCCTTTCGCCGTCTCGGCGAGATGACTGCGCATTTACACCGGCATAGCCGGACGTGGCAGCCGCCCGATGGCTTCCAGCGCATCATCTGGAATCACCAGACCATGGTGGGCGAGCAAGGGCACTGGGGGCGCTGGCAGGATGCGCCCAACCTTGATCCCCGAGATTGGCCGGTGATCGAAGCCGCGCTGGCGCGGATTGCCGGGGAACTTGAGGGTTACGGGCAATCGCCGGATCGCTACGGTTTGATTCATGCGGATTTGCGCCTGACCAACCTGCTACTTGAGGGTGACAAAACCAAAGTGATCGACTTCGACGACTGCGGGCTGGGTTGGTACATGCACGACCTGGCGGCCGCGCTGAGCTTCGAGGAGCATCATCCCCGTGCGGCGGCGTGGGTTGATCACTGGCTTGCCGGTTATCGGCAGATAGCGGGGTTGGAGCAGGCCGATCTGGACATCATCCCGACGATGATCGCCCAGCGGCGGATTCAACTGCTGGCGTGGGTGGGTTCCCATGCTCAGACCCGGCAGGCCGAAGAGCTAGGGCCTGACTGGGCCGCGCAATCGGTGCGGCTGATACGGCGCTACCTGGATGGCAAGCTACCGGTCGGCGACGAGTGAACCGGAAGGGTGCATGATGCACCGGGGATGTGCGCTTGAAATCGTGAAGAGATTGGCCAAAGCGGTCGTGACGCGCATCAGTAGCTGGTACAGAAATTGCTGATCCAATAATAAGTTCCACTGCAGCAGGTAACGGTCATGGATCTTTCTCTTTTGCAAGATCAAGGCGCGACAGGAGTCGGTGAGGGCAATCTTGGCGTGCTTTCGGCGGCTGCCAGTGGCCTTTGTGACTTCATCGGCCACTACGGGGGAGACGCCGATCGCGTACTCGGCAGCAGCGGCATCGATCCCGAGCGATTGGCTAAGCCTACGCTCAGCCTCAACCTTGGCAACTACTGCGAGGTGATGGAGAACGCGGCGCGGGATTCACGGTGTGATAATTTCGGGCTTTATTACGGTCAGCAGTTCAGGCCGCAGGCGCTGGGATTGATCGGTTATATCGGACTGTGTTCGGCGACCTTGGGTCAGGCGCTGCATAACTGGGTGGCGGCGTTCCCCTATCATCAGCACGACACCCTGATCCGACTGGTGGAGAACGACGACTGCTGGCGGCTCGACTACCAGGTCCGACACGGCCGCATTCTCTGCCGGCGGCAGGATGCCGAGCTGACCATGGGCATGGCACTCAATCTGATCCGACATGGGGCTGGCAGCCAATGGTCGCCCCGCGCAGTGTTGTTCGAGCATCCCCGCCCCGAACAGTGGCACGATCACTGCAAAGCGTTTGACGCGCAGGTCTATTTCGACCAGCCGGTCAATTCGATGCTGATTCCCAAGCGCGATCTGGATCGGCCGATGCCGGATAGCGACCCGCTGCTGCTGACGGTGATTCAGGACGCGATCCGGCGTCTGGATGGCCAGCGGGTACTTCAGAGCCTGATCGAGCGGACCCGCGATCAGGTACGTCAGACCTTGTCGTTAGGTGAGCCGACGCTGGAAACGATCGCCTATCGGCTCGATCTCTCCAGTTGGTCGCTGCAGCGACGTCTCCATCGAGACGGGCTCAGCTTCAGCCAGATTGTGGATGGGATACGTCAGGAGATGGCGGCTCACTATCTTCGACAGCCACACCTGAGTATCTCTGAGATGGCCTTGCTGCTGGGCTTTTCAGAGGTGAGCGCATTTTCGCGGGCATTTCGGCGCTGGCACGGCGTGAGCCCGCGCCAGTGGCGCCACCAGCAGTCGAATTGACTTGTCATGCTACTACTGGTGGATTTTCCCAGTTACTCTTATCGACGCAAAAGCTGAAGTCACTGAGCCAGACGCTGCCCGAGCTTAGCCATGAAGGCATCGGCGGCGTCGAGTTGAGCGATCTCCAGGTATTCGTCGGGCTGATGCGCCTGGGCGATGCTGCCAGGGCCGCAGATGACGGTGGACAGGCCGGCATGCTGGAATTGGCCCGCTTCGGTGGCATAGGCTACGGCTTCGTTGTCGGCGTCGCCCAGCAGTGCGTGGCAGAGTTCGAGCGCCGTCTGGTTGTCGCGGTCGGCCAGGGCGGGCACGGTCTCGGTCAGGTGCTGAGTATGAATGTCGATCTGGGGTGCGCGTGGGCGCAATTCGTTCATCAGCGTCTCGGCGTAGTGCTGCAGGCGTTCGAACAAGGCCTCGAAGCCATCCGTCGGCAGGTGGCGGATCTCCCAGTCGAAATGGCACTCGCGGGCCATGATGTTGATCGCCGTGCCACCCTGAATCTTGCCTACGTGCAGGCTGGAGTGGGGCACATTGAAGAGCGGATCGACACGGCCCTCCGCGACCAGCTCCGACATGATGTCCTCGATGCGCGTCACCAGGCGGGCCGCTACATGCACGGCGGAGACGCCCTGTCGCACCTGACTGGAATGCGCTTCGCGGCCGGTCACCGTGGTGCGCAGGTTGGTGATGCCTTTCTGGGCCACCACCGGCGCCATCAGGGTGGGCTCGCCGACGATCACCGCCGCCGGGGTCGGTGCATCGGCCATCAGACGCTCGATCAAACGCGGCGCGCCCAGGCAGCCGACTTCCTCGTCGTAGGAAAACGCCAGGTAGATGGGGCGCTGCAGGTCGAGTGCTTGCCATTGCGGTACCTGCGCCAACGCGCTGGCGATAAAGCCTTTCATGTCGCAGCTACCGCGTCCGTAGAGGCGGCCATCGCCCTTGTCGGTCAGCGTGAAAGGATCGCTGCTCCACGGTTGGCCGTCCACCGGCACCACATCGGTATGCCCGGACAGGACCACGCCACCCGCCACCTCGGGACCGATGCGGGCCAGCAAGTTGGCCTTGCTGCCGTCATCGTTGGTAATGCGGGTACATGGTACGTCGTGTTCGGCAAGATAGGATTCGATGAAGGCGATCAATTCCAGGTTGGAATGTCGCGACACGGTGTCGAAGCCAATCAAGCGTTCGAGCAGGGCAGTGGTGTTGGACATGACAGCCTCCCAGCGGGATGTTTTACGCCAGCCTAGCACGCTGATGTCACGGGGCGTCACTTTGACGGCAGCGCGAGCGTGCGTCATCTTGAGAACGTCCATACATCCAGTCAGGAGAGCACTCACGTGAGCAAGATTCTCGTCATTTATTACTCCAGTTACGGGCATGTCGAAACGCTGGCCAATGCCGTCGCCGAAGGCGCGCGCAGTGTTGCCGGTACCCAGGTGGATCTGTACCGCGTGGCCGAACTCGTGCCCGCCGATGTCGCCGAAAAATCCGGCTATAAGGAAGACAGCACCGCCGCCGTGCTGGAGGACCCCAGCATTTTGGCCGAGTATGACGCGATTCTCGTCGGCACGCCCACGCGTTTCGGCAACATGGCCTCGCAGATGCGCAATTTCTGGGACAAGACGGGCGGCCTCTGGGCCCAGGGCAAGCTGATCGGCAAGCTGGGCGGCGCCTTCACCTCCACTGCCAGCCAGCATGGCGGGCAGGAAACCACCCTGACCTCGATTCACACCACCTTGCTTCACCACGGTATGGCGATCGTCGGCGTCCCGTATTCCTGCGCGGCGCTGAGCGAGCTCGAGGAAGTCTCCGGCGGCACGCCCTACGGTGCAACGACCATCGCCGGTGGCGACGGCAGCCGCCAACCCAGCGAAAACGAGCTGACTATCGCCCGCTTCCAGGGCCAGCACACTGCTGAAATGGCCGCTAAATTCGCCGGTTGAGCACTACGACGTAGCCAACAACGTCATGCTAAACGCCGTGCCTTCGGGCGCGGCGTTTTGCTGTCAGGGATATGGATACGAAACGCGATGTTTGTTGACAAGCGTCACGTGACAAAATACATTTCGGTGTATGATCAAAACCTTCGCAGATAAACGTACCCAAGAGCTTTATTCCAGAGGGAGGTCAAAGAAGTTCCCCTCGGATGTAGCTTCAAGAGCTTCCCGGAAGCTGGAATACGTAAATCTGGCGGAGCAACTAGATGATTTGAAAGTGCCGCCTGGCAACCGTCTCCATTCACTTTCTGGGGATAGGCAGGGTCAGTACGCGATTTCAATCAATGCTCAATGGCGTATCTGCTTCTATTTTGAAGATGGTGACGCATACGATGTTGAGGTATGTGATTACCACTGAGTGAGGTCATAACTATGGCTATTTCTAACACCGACGGAATGCGACGCAAGCCGACGCATCCTGGCGAAATGCTGAGGGAGGACTTTGTCCCGGACTATGGCTTGACCGTTGCGGGGTTGGCCGAATTGCTGGGCGTGTCTCGCCAATCTGTCAATGAGCTGTTACGTGAAAGACGTTCTGTCAGCCCTGAAATGGCGCTTAGGCTTGGTCGCTTGTTTGGCAACTCTCCGGAGTTTTGGCTGAATGCGCAGCGAGCCATTGATTTATGGACGGCCGCACGATCGGTCAAGGACGAGGTCGCCCGCATCAAGCCATTGAACTCAGCATGAACGTCTCAGCTTACCTTGAACGCTATCAGGAATCAGGCACCCGCAAACAGAGTAAGGTGCATGCAAGGGCTCAATGATAATCCATCAGAAGCGAGCCGATATGTTCACGCCATCGCCACTTCGCTTTTATATGTGCACGAAGCGCCATTTTTTCGACACGTCGTCGAAACATGTCGATGGCATCGACATATTGTAGAAACATTCAAAGGTAGGGTATACGGCCATCTTCTCGAAGACGAGCGAGTGGTGAGAGTTCCCCGCGTGTGGAGCCATTACGAATGACGCAACACGATGAGGTGGCACTTCTGACCGATCGTCAGCTCAGCGTACTGGCGGGCGAGGCGGCGTTTGGCCGAGGGCTGGATTATTACCGCCAGGGCATGGTGGTCGGCTGGAACAAGCAGGGCGCTACCATCACTGCTGATGTAGAGGGGAGCGAGCGTTATACCGTGACGTTGAAACTGAACAAGCGTGGTCTTGATGGTGGTTGCGATTGCCCAGCCTCTGAAGGCATCGACTTCTGCAAGCATTGCGTGGCGGTCGCCTTGACGTACCGGGCGGAGCAGGCCGAGCAAGCGCGTCTCGCGGAGGTGCGCACTGAATTCAAGCAAAAACGCAACTTCATCAAGTGGTTGAATGAAGCGTTCTCAGCTTGAGCCTACCCAAGGCTTCTATCACCACAAGGAGAAATATGCCCAGTTTCCAGACTCGTTCGTTGTGCGAAGCGCTGTTGGGTGTCGCGGGGATTTGGCTTCTGGTCAGGACGCTTTCGAGTTATGCCATGTCTCTCTATATAACCTGGTCCAGCTTGTCGGTGGCTCAAGAGCCGGGGACACCGAACATGCTTGCCATACAGGGCGTGCATTTTCTCGTCAGTCTACTCTTGGGAGCGGTGCTTATCCTGGCGCGCAAGCCGATCAGTCGATGGTTAACACCGCAAGAGGCCGACGTCTCTGCTTCGTCGGCGACTCTGATAGCCGTGGGTGCTGCCTTGATTGGCATCGGTTATCTGGCGGCGGGTCTGGTCACGCTGGGAACGCATTATGCGCGACTGGAAACAGTGGGCGCCGCCAGTCCAGACAGCCTCTGGCGCGGTGGTTTTTCCGTGGCAATCGGAATCATGCTGTTTGTCAGTTCCGTCGGCATTGGCCGCCTCTGGTTGCGGCTTCGGGCGTTATGACTCTATGCCGGCAGGGCCGAGGACCGAGCGAGATGGAGGACAATGGGGTTCCTGGCAGTCGTTGATGCGGAAGTGCCGGGTGCTATGCTAAGCGCACATGAGGCAAAGGGTGCAGTGAGTCCGTTGCTGCCTGACGTGGAGGTAAAAGATGAACAAACAGCAAACGCTGTCGTTACTGAAGCAGCATCTGCCTGCCATGGTCCATCAATTCGGTGTTCGGGATCTCGCACTCTTCGGCTCCATGGCGCGCGATGAGGCGGAAGAGCGCAGTGACGTCGATATCCTGGTGAGCTTTGAGGGCCCGGCAACGGCAGATCGCTACTTCGGGGTGCAATTCTATTTGGAAGATCTCTTGGGGCGTCCGGTGGATTTGGTGACCGATAAGGCTTTGCGTCCCGAGATCCGGCCTTTCATCGAGCGCGAGGCCATGCATGTCTGAAAATAGACCGCAACGAGAGTGGCGTTTCTACATCGATGACATGATCGGCTTCTCCGAGAAAGTGCTTGCTTACACTGATGGGCTGGATCAAGAAGGCTTCATCACCCACGACCTCACATATGATGCCACCCTCCGCAATCTGGAATTGATTGGTGAGGCAGCTACCCGCATTCCAGATGATATACGTGCCGCTCACCCAGAGATTCCATGGCGTCTGATTATCGCCACGCGGAATCGTCTCATCCATGCCTATCTCGGGATTGATCACGATACTGTCTGGAGCATCATTCAGACGCATATCCCGGAGCTTCGCGAACAACTCGAGATTCTAAGGCACTGACTCGCCGGTGAAATTGGAGTGTAAAGAGCGAGCTGATGGGTACAGCTACCAAGAGCCGCTGGCCGCCTCTGGTTGAGGCTTCGGGCGTTATGATGCTGCGCCGAGGAGGGCGGAGGCGGCCGTCCTGTATTTCCTAGAAGCTCATATTTCCTAGAGGCTCATATTCACTAGGTACTCACCAATCTCGCTCGACTCGTCCCATTACCCAGCGGTTCGACTTGGATCTGTACCGGGATGCGTTCGTGCATTTCCTGTACGTGGGAGATCACGCCGACGCGACGGCCCAGCGCTTGCAGGCCGTCCAGGGCGTCCATGGCGAGCGCCAGGGATTGCGGGTCGAGGCTGCCGAAGCCTTCGTCGATGAACAGCGATTCGATGACGAGTTCGCCGGAGGCCATTGAAGCGAGCCCCAGCGCCAGCGCCAGCGAGACGAGGAAGGTTTCGCCGCCGGAAAGCGAATGCACCGAGCGGCACTCGTCGCCCATGTCGCGGTCCTCCACCAGCAGGCCCAGCTCGCTGCCGCCACGAATCAGCGTGTAACGGCGACTCAGCCCCGTCAGATGCGCGTTGGCGTGTTCCAGCAGTTGCTCAAGGTTGTAGGTCTGCGCGATGCGCCGGAAGACCTTGCCGTCGGCGGAGCCGATCAGTTCGCTGATGCGACCCCAGCGTCGGTACTCGGCGCGCGCGGCATCGAGTTCGGCTTGCCCTTCGCGTTGGCGCTGACGCTTGCGGTCATCGTCTCGCAGGGCGTGCAGGGCGTCGTCGCGGCGTGCCTGGGCGTCATCGTGCTGAGGCGTCAGGGCGTCACGCGCGGTGTCTAACGCCTCTCGGCGCTGGTCGATCCGGGCGTCGACCGTCTCGCTCAAGAGGGCGTCCGGGTTGGCGTCGTGCTCGGTCAACGCCTGCTCACGGCGATGCGTGATGAGGGCCTGGCGGCGCTCGGCGAGGGCGGCAGCGGTCTGCTGGCGGGTCTGCTCGGCCTGGGTCAATTCCCGTTCTCGTGATTCGGCGTCGTCATCGCTTTCGGCGAGTAGCCGCTGCAGCGTGGCATCGTCCAGCTCGGGATGTGCTTGGCGCCAGGCCTCCAGCTCACGGTTAAGGGTGTCGATTTCCTGCTTGAGCCGGGCGAGTTGCTCGGCCTCGTAGTGCGATTGCTGGGCAAGCCGCTGGGTTTCCCGCTCACTGTCATGGCATTGGGCGAGCGCCGTATCCCGGGCTTGGCGCGCGGTGGCCTGGCGCGTATCGAGGTACTGCTGCCAGGCATCCGGCGAGGCATGCTCGCCGAGCAGGGCCTTGAGCCGGGTGGCAATATCGTCGCGCTCGCGGCGTAGCGGAGGCAGACGCGCATCGAGTTCTTCAAGTTCCTTGTCGAGGCTGATGCGCTGGGCGTCGAGCTGCGCCAGTGTCAGCTCGCTCTGGCGCAATGCCTCGTCGAGCGGTGCCAGCTCGGCCTCGGCGCGGGCAAGGGCTTGAAGCGTCTCTGCGTGTTGTGCGCGCTGGGCGTCGCTTGTCTGGTGTTGCTCGGTCAGCCAGGCGTCGCGCCGCTCGTGATCGATGGTAGACAGCTCGGCATACAGCGGATGCTCGTCGAGTACCTGGTACGCCTCCTGACGGCGCTTGTCGGCATCCGCAGCGTCCTGGCGTTGCTGCGTGAGCGAGGCGTCAAGCGCCCGGTACTGGCCCAGCAGTTCGTCGCGCTGTTGCTGGGCGTGGTCGCGCTGCTGCTGGGCGTCCGTCAACTGGCGGTCTTCTTCCGCCTGCTGGGCGGCAAGCTGGGCGGCTTCGGGCGTCTGTGGCGGCTGGTGGCGCCAGGGATGCTCGAGACCGCCGCACACCGGGCAGGGCTGGCCTTCCTCGAGGGCCTCGCGCAACTGCGTGACACTCTCGCTGCGCACCGCGCGGCCGCGTTCGACGAATTCCAGCACGCTGCGATAGTGGCGCTCGTACTCATCGAGGCGCTGGCGCGCGGCCTGGCCTTGGGTGATCAATGCCTCGAGTTGCTTGGCGTCCTGCGTCAGGCGCTCATTGAGTGTGCGCTGGGTGTGGTCGGCGCGCCGGGCGCTTTGCCAGCGACTTTGCAACTCGCTGAGTGCCAGATGACGCTGCGCGGCGTGATCATGCGCGCGCTGAACGGCCTGGCGGGCGTCTTCCACGCGGGTGTGCTCGCCCATCAGTTGATGCAGGGTAGCCTGCCAGTCATCGCGCTGTCGACGTTGGCGTTGCTGTGTCTCGTGGGCCTCCTGGCGGCGTTTGGTCAGTGCTTGCGCGTCGCGGCGATGCGCGGCGTGCGTTTTGTCGAGCTCGGCTAACTGATGCTCGCGGGTCGCCAGTTGCTGTGCCTGCTCGCGGGCCTGGTGCAGTTGAGGCTCGGCCGTGCGGCGTGCGGTATCGGCATCCTGGAGAGCCTGTTCGGCCGTCGCATGTGATTGTTTGGCCTGCTGCTGTGTGGTCTCGGCCTGCGCCAGGGCCTTGCGCGTGTCGGCATGAGTCGTCTCGAGACGTGTGATCTCGCCGGGCAGTTCGGCCTGGCGTGTCAGACGGTGACGTTGAGGTGCGATCAGGCGCTGCCAGTCACGGTCGGCGCGGGCCGGGGCCAGTGTCTGCCAATGCGTCTCGGCAGCGCGGTGCTCGCGCTGCCCCTGGGTATGAGCGTCACGCAGTTTGGCGTCCGTGGCGTGCCACTGTGCCTGTGTCTCCAGGCGCTTGGCATGGCGTTGTACGGTGTCGAGCTCGGTTTGGGCGGTCTCGGCGGTCTTTTCGAGCGCTGCGCGAGCCTCGGCCTCGGCGGGCAGGTCGTCGGCGAGCTTGGCATCCAGCGCGTCGACGGCTTTCTTGGCCTGACTGGCGCGGCGATAGGCGGCGACCGAGATCTCGGAGTACTCGGCGGTGCCGGTGAGGCGCTCGAGCAGGTCGCTGCGCTCGTTGTCGTCGGCCTTGAGAAAGGCGGCGAATTCGCTCTGGGCCAGCAGCACGGCGCGAGTGAATTGCTCGAAGCTGAGGCCCAGGCGCTCGGGCAGCAGGCGGTCGAACTCGCGCTTCTGTGTGGTCAGCAGGCGGTCGCTATCCAGATCGGTGAGCGACTGCTCGATTTTCTGCAATTTGCCATCGGCTTTCTCGCGGGCACGACGCACGGCCCAGCGAGCGCGATAGCGGCGGCCGTCGCGACCCAGGAAGTCGACCTCGGCATGGCCGCTGGCGGTGCCTCGGCGAAGTAGAGTTCGCGGGTCGGCGGTATTGAGCGTGGCGTCGCCCACGTCGGGCAGCGGGGCGTTCTGACCGGGGGCCTGGCGCAACCGGGGCGTGCTGCCGTAGAGCGCCAGACACAAGGCATCGAGCAGCGTGCTCTTGCCGGCGCCGGTGGGGCCGGTAATGGCGAACAGGCCGGCTTCGGCGAGCGGCGCGGTGGTGAAGTCGAGTTCCAGCGGGCCGGGGATCGAGGCCAGGTTGGCCAGGCGCAGGGCGAGGATCTTCATGTCGGTGTCTCCTCGTCGTCGAGCACGTCCTGACGTAGCCGGTCAAAGTCGGCGAGCACATCGGTGGAGGGCGGCTCGCCCCAGCGCGCTTGCCAGGTACGCTCGAACAGCTTGCGCGGACCGAGCGCCGCCAGGTCGATGCGGGCGGGTGCGTCCTCGGCGGCGACTCTCGGCAAGCGACGCTCCAGGCGCAGCAGACGCAGTGTCTTGCCGTCGAGCGCCGTGTCCACCCGGGCGCGCAGATCGGGCATCGGGGCGTCGAGTTCGACGCGTATCTCGAGCCAGGGCCAGCGCTCGCGTGGTAGTTCGGGCGTATCTTCCAGGGCATCCAGCTCGGCAAGCACGTCGTCGAGTGGTGCCGGGCCGAGGCGGTGCATGGCCACCGGACGCGGGACCGCCAGGCTCTCGACATCGCACAAGGCGGCGCCGTCGAGCGTGACTTCGACGACCTGATGGGGATAGGCCACCTCGCTGAAGTCCAGCGGCAACGGACTACCGCTGTAACGGATGCGCTCTTCGCCGACCTGCTGGGCGCGATGCAGGTGGCCCAGTGCGACATAGGCGATGTCGGCGGGGAACAACGAGGCCGGGATCGATTCCTCGCCGCCGATGACGATGGGCCGCTCGCTGGCCTCGGAGACCGCAGCGCCGTGCAGATGGGCGTGACTCATGGCGATCAGCGCCTGGCCGGGGACGCGATGCTTGCGTGCGGCGTCGATGAGCTGTTGGTGAACGCGCGTGATGCCCGCGACATAGCTATTGGGCGAGGCGTCGTCGGTCTTGTCGCTGCTCAGCGCGGTATTGCCGGTGACCTCGGCGGGCCGCAGGAAGGGCAGCGCCAGGCACCAGGCGCGAACCGCGCCGTCGGTATCGGTCAGCGGTACCAGCAGGCGCTCGGCGTCGAGTCGTCCGTCGTCGAGCCAGCTCACACGGCCCAGGGCGTGGGTGTTGAGGCGCTGCATCAGCGGCGCGGGCAACTCGATACGGTTGCCGCTGTCGTGGTTGCCGGCGATCATGACGATATTCAGTTGCGGCAAACGTTGATGCGCTTCGACGATGAAGTCGTAGAGCATCTCCTGGGCGCGCAGCGAGGGATTGACGACATCGAAGATATCGCCTGCGATGAGCAAGGCGTCCGGGTGGCGCGTTTCGAGGGCCGCCAACAGCCAGTCGAGAAACGCGCGTTGCTCGGCATGACGCTCCTGGCCATGGAAAGTCTGGCCGAGATGCCAGTCCGCTGTGTGGATGAGTTTCACGCAGATCTCCTTTACTGGAGTGCCAGTCTACCGGTTGCGGGAGGGCGGCCCAATGGGGCCGGTAACAAGGAAGAAGGAATGCCAAGGAGGCCATATGACGAATCAACAAGCGTTGCATGAGTGGACGCTGACGCCGGAGGAGGCTGTGGTATTGCAGCGTCGTCTGGCGCCGCGCGTGGTCAGGCAGGGAAAGCCGGACGCGGTGACCTGCATCGCGGGCGTGGATATCGGCTTCGAGGATGGCGGCGAGACGACGCGGGCGGCGGTTGTGGTGCTCGAATGGCCGTCGCTGACGCTGCAGGAGTCGGTGGTGCATCGTGAGCCGACACGCATGCCGTATATCCCGGGGCTGTTGTCGTTTCGCGAGATTCCCGCCGCCCTGGCGGCCTTTGCGCGGCTGGCGTCGTGCCCCAATCTGGTCATGGTCGATGGCCAGGGCATCGCGCATCCACGGCGTCTCGGCGTGGCTTCGCACCTGGGCCTATGGCTCGATCTGCCGACGATCGGCGTGGCGAAGAAGGTGCTTTGCGGTCGTCACGGCGATGTGCCGGCCACGCGCGGTGAATGGACGCCGCTCACCGACCGTCGCCGCGCCGAGGATCCCGCTGACGTCGAAACCGATGCCGAGGGACGCGTGGTCATCGGCGCGGTGTTGCGCTCGCGTGATAATGTCCAGCCGGTGATCGTCTCGCCGGGACATCGGCTGGATCAGGCCGCAGCGCTGGAATGGGCGATTGCCTGCCTGGGCAAGACCAAGTTGCCCGAACCGACCCGGCTGGCGGATCGGCTGGCGTCGCGGCGGGGCAGAGGCTAGGCGGTGCCGCTGTTGCTTACGTCTCGTGTCAGTGACCGCCACGTTTCGCTGAGCCACCGGCCGGCGCGTTCGATCTCGGCCTCAGTTGCGCCGGCATAGCCGAGTACCAGCCCCGGCTGGCCGGGTGCTTGCAGATAAAAGCCGGATAGCGGCGATAGCCGCAGGCCTGCTTGCTTGCCCCGGTGGACGAGTTCGCGCTCCAGTGCATGGCTTTGTAGATACGCGACCAGGTGCATCCCCGCATGGCCGGACGAGAGTTCGAGCCCGCGGGATACCGCCGGCGCCAGCGCCTGGCGAAGCGCTGCCTGGCGGTGCCGGTAGCACTTGCGCATGCGTGCTACATGGCGTGAGAAATGGCCTTCGCCGATGAAGTCGGCCAGCGCTGCCTGGGCGATATACTGCCCCTCTCGGTGCAGGCGGGCGTTGATGCGCTGGAAGGTTGCCACCAGCGACGGTGGCAGCACCAGATAGCCCAGCCGAAGCCCCGGATAGAGGACCTTGCTGAAGGTGCCGACATAGATCACCGGGGCGTTCTCCATCAGTCCCTGAAGCGAGGCGATCGGCGCGCTGGTATAGCGGAACTCGCTGTCGTAGTCGTCCTCGATGATCCAGGCGTCATGCCGCTGGGCGAGCGCTAACAGCGCTGTACGACGTGACAGCGGTAGGGTCGCGCCGCTGGGATACTGGTGCGATGGCGTCACGTAGATCAGCTTGGGTGGTGGCGTCTCGGCGGGCAATGACGCGACGTTCAAACCGTCACCGTCGACTGGCACCGGCTGTAATGTCAGCCCCGCCGACGCGAAGCAGGCCTGCGCACCGCCATAGCCGGGCTCCTCCATCCAGACGCTATCCCCGACATCGGCGAGCAGTCGTGCGATCAACTCAAAGCCCTGCTGGGCTCCTTGGGTGATCAGGATCTGTTCCGGGTGGCAGCGCACCGAGCGCGACAGGCGCAGATAATCGCACAGCGCCTTGCGTAGCGCGTTGACGCCACCCGCATTCTGGTAATCGAACCATTCCATAGGAGCGCGCTGCTGGTGGCGTCTAAGCAAGCGCTGCCAGCGCTCGCGGGGAAAACGATCCAGCGCCGGTACGCCGGGCGCGAAGGCAGTATGACGCTCGCTCGAGGGCGCCGTGAATTCGAGGAGGCGTTCGCCGCGGCGCGAGAGTGCCACATTGGTTAGAGATGGTATCTCGAGATCTTGCTGTGTTCCCCACTGCCAATCGGCAACGAAAACACCCGCACCTGGGCGCGAGACAAGAAAGCCCTCGGCGATGAGGCGATCGACCGCACCCAGCACGGTGTTGCGCCCGATACCCAGGCTGGAGGCCAACTGCCGGGACGAGGGCAGGGCACTTCCAGGGGATAGTTGGCCCTGCTGGATACCGCTGCGCAGAGCACCATAAAGACGCTGGCCGAGCGTTCGGGCATCCGGTTCGGCCAGTTGCAGATTCAGCGCTTCCTGAATCCAGAGCCGGTGGGCGTTCGGATCGGTCACTGGTTCCTCGCATATTGGCAATATTGGTTCTTATTGGGGGACCATTATGGCGACAGACTAGTGCTTCGTCACACCCTGAGGAAAGTCTCCCATGAGCCAAGCCTATAACGCTTACGGACAGCCGGTCGGCCCGAACCTCGACCGCTGGCAAGCACCATCGGCGCCCGATGCCGCGCTTCTGGTGGGGCGCTTCTGCCGGGTGGAGCCATTGGATGCGGCGTATCACGCGGCGTCGCTGTGGCAGGCGTGGCGGATGCCAGCTCCGGAATTCGCCAACGATCCTGAGGCGCGTGCCCGCTGGACCTATCTCGGTGGTCGTCCGTTCGATGACGAGGCCGGCTGCCAGGCCTGGTTGTCGCGCATGAGCGCGGGGTGGGATCCGCTCTGCTATGCCGTGGTCGATCCCGCTGATGGGCAAGCGGCAGGCATGGCGACGTATCTCAATATCGTGCCGGCAGATGGGCGAATCGAGATCGGTCATCTCAGCTTCTCGCCCCGCATGGCACGCACGCCGATGTCCAGCGAGGCATTGATGCTGATGATGGCGCACGCCTTCGACAAGGGATATCGACGCCTCGAATGGAAGTGCGATGCCCTGAACGCGCCCTCGCGCCGCGCCGCCGAGCGCCTCGGTTTTCGCTTCGAGGGTGTCTTTCGCCAGCATCGGGTCGTCGCCGGGCGTAACCGCGACACGGCCTGGTTCTCGGTACTAGACACTGAGTGGCCGGCGATTCGCGAGTGCCACCGCCGCTGGCTGGCGCTCGAGAACTTCGATGCGGCGGGTCGCCAACACCAGTCGTTATCGTCGATGACTGCCACGATTTCTCTGTCTTGAAGGTCGAGCCATGTATCAGCCGTCTCAGTTTCGCCTCGATGATCGTGCCGAATGTCGTCGCGCCATCGCATCCGCTCCCTTCGCCACGCTGGTGACTCGGGACTCATCCGGTGCGCTAAGCGCCGATCACTTGCCGCTGTTGCTGACACCGGCAGCGGATGCGCAATCGCCGGATATCCTGCGTGGCCATATAGCGCGTGCCAATCCGCTGGTGTCCTGTCTTGAAAGCCCAGTTGCGGAAAACCCGGCAGAGATGCTCGAGGCGTTGGCGATCTTCCACGGCCCTCAGGCCTATATCACGCCGAGCTGGTATCCGGCCAAGCGGGAGCACGGCAAGGTGGTGCCGACCTGGAATTATCAGGTGGTGCATGCGCATGGCCGGCTTCGTTTGATCGACGCTCCGCACTGGTTAGTCGAGACGGTGACAGCACTTACCGAACGCTTCGAAGGCGAACGGGAAAGGCCTTGGCGGGTGAGCGATGCGCCCGACGATTATATTGCGGCGATGTGCCGGGCCATCGTCGGCGTCGAACTCACCATCGAGCGTCTGGAAGGCAAATGCAAAGCGAGTCAGCACAAGCCGCTCGAAGAGCGTCAAGCCATCCACTGCGGTTTGCGAGACGAGTACGGCTACAGCGAACGCGACGCCGCTTGCCTCAGCGGAATGCCGCCTGACGATTTATTCTCCTCGAATGGTCGATGCACCTAGACGATATCCAGCGGTGGTTTGCGCGTCGGCGCGGGAAAGGCGGCGTCCAGGCGCGCGAGGCTGGCGTCGTCCAGTGTGAGTGCCAGGGCAGCGGCGTTGGCTTCGACGTGAGCGGGCTGCACGGCCTTGGGGATGGCGATGACGTCGCGTTGGCCGTTCACCGGGCGGATCGCCCATGCCAGCAGCACCTGGGCGGGGGTGACGCCGAATGTATCGGCGATAGCGCGGACCTCGGGGTGGTCGAGTTCCTGACCGCCCTGGGCTAGCGGACAGTAGGCCATGGTCGGCAGGACGTGTTGGCGCTGCCAGGGCAGCAAGCTGTGTTCGATACCCCGCGAGCCGAGATGATAGAGCACCTGGTTGACGGCGCTGGCATTGCCACCGGGCAAGCTATGCAGGGCGTGCATGTCGTCGATGTCGAAGTTGGAGACGCCGTAGCGGCGAATCTTGCCCTGGGCTTGTAGATGCTCGAATGCTTCCAGCGTTTCTTCCAGGGGGACGTTGCCGGGCCAGTGCAGTAGATACAGGTCCAGATAATCGCTGCCCAGGCGTTTCAGGCTGCGCTCGCAGGCGGCGACGGCGTCCTGGCGGCCAGCATTCCACGGGTAGACCTTGGAGACCACGAAGGCCTCGTCGCGACGCCCGCGCAGGGCCTCGCCGACGATTTTCTCAGCGCCGCCGTCGGCGTACATCTCGGCGGTGTCGATCAGCGTCATGCCCAAGTCGAGACCGTATTGCAGGGCGTGGACTTCATCACGGCGCGGAGCGCGGTTCTCGCCCATGTGCCAGCTACCCTGGCCGATGGCGGGCAGCGTGACGGCGGGTTCCCGGGCGGTGGCGGCGAGGGTGACGCTAGGTGTGTCGGGGGAAAGGAGTTTGGACATATCGCTGCCTCCCTGGCATTGGCATGAGGGAATAGTATGGATGAATGCGGATGCATTCAGGGTGCGCCGACACGGAAAGCACGACAAGTCCGTTATACTGGTAGCCCTCTCTCGTTTCAGGATCGATTCATATGTCCGAGCGTCCCTTGGATGCCGATGTCATCGCCATGACCCGCGCCTGGGTAGCGAACTTCGTCGTGGCGCATGACGTTTGCCCCTTCGCCGGTCGCGAGGTGCGCCGTGACAGCGTGCGCTATGTCGTGGCGGGCGATGCCGCTCCCGAACGCCTGCTGCATACCTTGATCGAGGAATGTCAGCGGCTGGACGGCGAGCCGGCAATCGAGACCACGCTGGTGATCCTGCCGGAGGGACTGGCCGACTTCGACGACTATCTGGATCTGCTAGGCGTCGCCGAGGCCTTGCTCGAGGCGGAGGGCTATGCGGGGATCTACCAACTGGCGAGCTTTCACCCCGACTATGTTTTTGAGGGCGTCGCGGCCAACGATCCCGCCAATTACACCAATCGCTCGCCCTGGCCGATGTGGCATCTCCTGCGCGAAGCCAGTGTCGAGGCCGCCGTGGCGGGATATGCCGATCCTGACGCCATCCCCGAGCGTAACGTCGCAGTCTTGCGTGAAATGGGCAGCGCTGCGCTGGCGGAGCAGTGGGCGGCGTGTCGTCGCGTTCGGGCGAGTGATTGATCCTTTGCCCCTTGAAGTCCACGACATCACCCACATGGACTATGGTGTAAGGGCATGACGCCCACTCACGACAGGAGGCACGAATGAGTATCGAGAAAACCGGTTCCGCCCATTGGCAAGGCAGTCTCAAGCGCGGCAAGGGGACGGTCTCCACTCAGAGCGGTGCGCTCAAGGACAATCCCTATGGTTTCAATACGCGCTTCGAAGGCGAGCCGGGGACCAATCCCGAGGAATTGATCGCGGCATCCCACGCCAGTTGCTATTCGATGGCGCTGTCGATGATTCTGGGAGAAGCTGGCCACGATCCCGACGATGTGCGTACCGAAGCGACCGTGACGCTGGATCAGGATGACAGCGGCTTCAAGATCACCAAGGTACACCTCGTCACCCGCGCCAAGGTGCCGGGCATCGATCAGTCAGGCTTCGAGGAATCGGCCAACAAGGCCAAGGAAGGTTGCCCGATCTCGCGCGTGCTGAATGCCGAGATCACGCTGGATGCAACGCTCGAAAGCTGATAGCGGTATCACTTCCGCTTCCCCGAGGGCCGGCCTTGCGCCGGCCCTTTTATATTTGCGACGGTCTTCTTATAGTAAGTGCTCTCCCTTGGTGTCGTTGATACTTGACAACGTCGCCGATGCAGTCTTTCCGCGAATCTGTTAGCCTCCTATACGCTCGTCGGTCGGTACCTCCCTCCCTACTTGGGTATCGCGACGCTGGACTGATGTTCATATAACACGATCAACGATCATTCGACGGAAGACCTCATTCATCATGGCTACTTCGCAAGAGACCGATGCGGCATCGTCGCGCCCGCTGAATCGCCGCGACGTCAAGGTGCTATCGCTATCCGCCCTGGGCGGCGCACTGGAGTTTTACGACTTCATCATCTTCGTGTATTTCGCGACGGTGGTGGGGCAGTTGTTCTTTCCCCCCGAGATGCCTGAATGGCTACGCCAGGTCCAGACCTTCGGGATCTTCGCCGCCGGCTATCTGGCACGCCCGCTGGGTGGCATCATCATGGCGCACTTCGGTGATCTGCTGGGGCGCAAGAAGATGTTTACCCTGTCGATCTTCCTGATGTCGGTGCCGACGCTGTTGATCGGTTTGATGCCGACCTACGACACCCTGGGCTATGCGGCGCCCCTGCTGCTGGTAGCGCTGCGTATCCTGCAGGGGGCTGCGGTGGGCGGTGAAGTGCCCGGTGCCTGGGTGTTCGTCACCGAGCACGTCAAGCGCCGCCACGTGGGCTTCGCCTGCGGCACGCTGTCTGCTGGCCTGGTGTCGGGGATTCTCATCGGTTCGCTGATGTCGGCGTTCATCAAGACCACCTACAGCGATGCTGAGCTGGCCGCGTATGCCTGGCGGATTCCGTTTCTGATCGGCGGGGTGTTCGGGCTGTTGGCCGTGTACCTGCGTCGCTGGTTGCACGAGACGCCGGTGTTTGCCGAGATGCAGGAAAAGAAGGCGCTGGCCGAGGAGCTACCGGTCAAGAGTATCTTGCGCAACCACTTGCCGAGTGTGGTGCTGTCGATGGCCGTCACCTGGATTCTGACCGCCGCCATCGTGGTGGTGATCCTGATGACGCCGAGCCTGCTCGAGAGCCGCTACGCGCTGGATGCCTCGCTGGCCAATGTCTATGCCATCCTCGGTGTGGTGGTCGGGTGCCTGGCCTCGGGCTGGAGCGCGGACCGCTTCGGCAGCGGCCCGACCATCATGCTCTGGGGTTTGCTATTGGCGATCAGCTACTGGGCGATGATGACCACCGTCGGCACGCATCCCGAGTGGCTGACGCCGCTTTACATCGTCTGCGGTTTCGCCGTGGGGATCGTCGGCGTGGTACCGACGATTGCCGTCAAATCGTTCCCGGCCATGGTGCGTTTCACGGGGCTGTCGTTCTCGTACAATGTCGCCTACGCCATCTTCGGCGGTTTCACGCCCATCGTGGTGTCGGTGTTGATGACCGTGCATCCCCTGTTCCCGGCGTTCTACGTCGCTGCGTTGGGCGGGTTGGGCATCGTCATCGGGCTCTATCTGATGCGTGCGTCGAGCGGTCGGCGTCTGGCTGTCATGGCTTCATGAGCCGCTGAGAGGTCCTCGACGAAATCGCACGCAGACCACGACGCCCCGCCATCATGCGGGGCGTCGTCGTGTGGGAAGGGCAGTGCGATCAACGCGTGCGTGCGGCGTCGACGAGGCCGCGAATAAGACGCTGCTGGGGGCGATTGAAGATGAGGAATTCGGGATGCCACTGTACGCCGACCAGATAGGGGTATCCAGAGGCCTCGATGGCCTGAATCAGGCCATCGCGGTCGCGCGCCACGACGTGAAGGGTATCGCCGAGCCGATCCACTGCCTGGTGATGAAGGCTGTTGACGCGGCAGCGCGAGACGCCGAGCAGGGTATGCAAGCGGCTCTCGGTGGCGATGTCGACCTGCTTGCGAGGCAGTACGGTGCGCTGGCGGCGCACATGATCGTAGGTGGTATAGATATCGCCGATCAGGGTGCCGCCACAGTGCACGTTGATGATCTGCGCGCCTCGGCAGATGCCCAGCACGGGCAACTGTTGGGGCAGAAAACGCTCGAGCAGCGAGAGTTCTAATTGATCCCGCGCGGGGTCGACACGCACATCGAGGCGCACCTCCCCGCCATCATAGAGCTGGGCGCCGATGTCGTCGCCACCGCCGATCATCAATCCCGCGAGCCCTTCGGGAATCTCGCGCGAAGGTGATAGTCGCACCGGCTGGCCGCCGGCACGCCACACGGCGAGCCGGTCGCATGCCCACGCCAGAAAGCTCTTGTGGTCCGAGGTGGTGATACCGATTAGTGGTCGTGAGCTCATTTCTCGACCCAGCGTTTCAGTTTGTCCCGCCATTGCCCCATCGTCGATTGCGCATGGTGGGCGCGATAGGCCTGCATCTGTGTGTGCAGGCTATGCGGATCGGCAGCCAGGCGTTCGACCGTTACCCAACGATTCCATTCCGTGACACTGCCCCAGTCGAGCGTGTTGAGCTGGGCGTTGGGCAGGCGAAAGTGAAAGGTAGGGCGCGGCTTGACCAGGCTTTCCTGGAGCAAGGGATGCGCGGCCTCGGGTGCGAGGTGGGCGAACAGGGGGCACATGTCGAGTTCACGGTTGCGCGTGGGATTGTCGCGCAGGTAATCGCTGATCAACTGCGCCTGCGTCGGTGCGTAATCGGGATCGAGCACCTTCAAGGCATAGGCTTTGGGGAAGGGGTTGGTATGCGGCAGTATCTCGCGCGTGATGTCGACCTGGATCTGATCGCGCAGCCAGGCGGCGAGGATGATATAGGCCTGCAGATGCGCGAGGACGCTTGGCGTATCGGTCGCCGGGACTTCGGGATTGAGATGCAACCCGAAACCATAGAAGACGCTGGCATCGGTGCCTTCCGCGCCATGCCGGCGCAAGGCCTCGAAGAGCCGATCGAACTCGCCGAGCTGCGACCACGGAATCGGTGGCGAGACGATTTCGGTGGGCACCAGGCCGGCGACCATTTCACCGAGCCACTCGCGTGAGCGCTGATGGAACTCCATGCGCCATTCGCGTCCCGCCGAGGGCGCCTGGCCGGGGGCCATCCCGTTGGCCTTCATGACCGCCGCATCGGGATGGACGTATTTGCTGTCCAGCTCGATGGTGAACTTGCCCCAGGGCGTGCCTTCGACACTCATGCGGTGAGGGCTCTTGCGTACGATGTCGCCGCCGAAGCAATCGACGACCAGCCGCGCAGCGGTATCCGGCATGAGGCCGGCGAATTCGATTTCCACGCCGACCCGCCGTGGGCGTCCCTCGGCGGTATTCGGGTAGGGAGGCGGCAATGGCTGCACGGATGACTCCTCGCGGAATTCGCGGTGCCGGTGAATGAAAGGGCACATTAGCCCGACAGGTTAACATTGCCGGCGGGCCAAGACGTAATCCGCGTCTTCATGGATGAGTCGCGACATTCCTGCCGGGTCGAGGGGCGTGACGTGTGCTGAACCAATGCTTCATGACACCGGTAATATGGCGCAAGTCGTTACTCGATGTGATGTAGGCGGGCATGGTGTACAGCCAGCGACCGAAGGGACGCAGCCACACGCCCTGTTGAAGGGCGAAGTCGGCCACGCCCTTGAGTGCCTTGGCATCGTGGACCTCGATCACCGCAGTGGCACCCAGCACGCGCACGTCGACCACGTCCGGGTGCACACGTAGCACCTCGTCGTCGAGCAGTTCCTCGCGCAGCACGCCGTTCAGCGCCTGAATGCGGTTCAGATAGTCATCCTCCTCGAATACTGCCAGGCTTTCCAGCGCCACCCGGCAGGCCAGCGGGTTGCCCATGAAGGTGGGGCCGTGCATGAAGGCATGCAGCTCGCTATCGCCGATGAAGGTGTCATGCACGCGATCGGTGGCCAGGGTTGCGGCATGCCCCAGGTAGCCGCCGGTCAGGCCCTTGGAGAGCACCATGATGTCCGGCGTCACAGCGGCGTGGTCGGCGGCGAACATCTTTCCTGTGCGGCCGAAGCCGGTGGCGACCTCGTCGAACACCAGCAGCACGTCGAACTCATCGCACAGTTTTCGGGCGCCACGCAGGTAATGGGGCGAGGTCATGTTGAGGCCGCCGGCTGCCTGCAATAGCGGTTCCATGAGCAGGGCGGCGATCTCGTGGTGATGAGCTTCTAATACTTCGCGCAGGGCGTCGAGATCGGTCTGTACGGCATCTTCTTCGGCATCGAACGGGGCAGTGGGCGCCGGGGCGAAGCGATGTTGCGGCAAAAAACCGGCGAACAGCGAGTGCATGCCTTCCTCGGGATCGCAGACCGCCATGCAGCCGGCGGTATCGCCGTGGTAGGCCTTCATCAGGGACAGCATGCGATGCTTGGCCGGTTTGCCGCGCAGATAGTGATACTGCACCGACATCTTCATCGCCACTTCCATGCCGACCGAGCCGCTGTCGGAGAAGAATACATGGTTCAATCCTTCAGGCGTGACGCGCACCAGCTCGCGGGCCAGGCGGTCTGCGGGCTCGTGGGTCAGTCCGCCGAGCATCACATGGCAAAGTTCCTCGGCCTGCCGCTGGATGGCACGCACCAGCCGTGGGTGGCGATAGCCGTGGATCATGCACCACCAGGAACAAGTGGCGTCGAGCAGCGACTCGCCGCTTTCCAGGGTGAATCGGGGCCCCTCGCCACCGACTACCTTGGGTGATGGCGCCTGGGTGTTGAGATGGGCATAGGGGGGCCAGACGGGGGAGGTCATCGGGATTCCTCGCATGTGGGTAGTGTATCGGGGGGGGGGCGCGGGTGTTGGACGTCATTCATCGCCGGGCAGCGTCAGGTAGTCGGCGGCGGCACGGGCGCGCGCGTCCGGCGTGTCGGCGGTCAGGCGCGGAACGATGCCGAGACAGGGCGCGTCCAGGCTGCGCTCCAGGGTCGCCAGGTTGTTGCGATAGCAGGCCTCATCGGCGGTCGCGTCGAAGGACAGTCCCGGCTCGATCAGGTTGCCGACCCAACCGGCCAGTGGCAGGCCGTCGGCGCGAATCGCCTCGGCCGTGAGCCGGGCGTGGTTCAGGCAGCCGAGCTTGAGCCCCACTACCAAGACCACTGGCAGCCCGAGGCGCACCGCCAGGCCGGCGAGGTCTTCGGTGTCATTGAGTGGGACGCGCCAGCCGCCGGCGCCTTCGATCAGCGTCATCCCGTGTTTCTCGGCCAGCGGAGCGGCGGTGACTGCGACCAGGTCATCCAGCGTCGGGATCTCGCCGGCACGACGGGCGGCCAGGTGCGGGGCAATGGCCGGTTCATAGGCGTAGGGGTTGATGGTGGTGTAGGCGGTGGCAGGTTCGCTCTGGGCCTGGAGGGTCAGGGCGTCGATGTTGCACAACCCTCGGGATGTGCTGTCACAGCCGGAGGCTACCGGCTTGAGCCCGAGGGTGGTCCGGCCGTGGCGTCGGGCCAGGGCCAGCAGGCCACTGGCGACGAGGGTCTTGCCGGCATCGGTGTCGGTGCCGGTAACGAAGTAAGCGGTCATTCAGCGTTCCAGGTCGAGACTCAGCAGGTGATAGGAAACGGGTAGTCCGGCATCCGTGCGCAGATGCTCGTAGCGGCGAGTGGCACGTGCCATGTCGGCGCGGGAAAGCCGCGCTCCGGCGCGCGCCACCTGGGCGCCGACGCCCTTGATGGACGCCATCACGGCCGACAGGTCGGGGTAGTGGAAGCGCTCGGTGTGCGCCGAGACCTCGACGCGCCGAAAGCCGGCTCCATGAGCGGACCTCCGATAGTGGTCGGCATCGCGGAACTCGAGCAGGGCGGTGGGGCGTGCCCAGGCCTGGCCTATCTCATCGAGGGTGCCTGGTCCCAGGGTGTTGATCAGCGCGCGTCCGCCGGGGCGCAGTACCCGGTGAATCTCACCGAGTACCGCGTCGAGATCCGGGCTCCACTGGATCGCCAGGTTGGAGACCACCAGATCGAAGCGTGCGCTCGGCAGCGGCAGGTCGGCGGCATCGGCACATAGCCAGATGGCGGACGCTCCGTGACGCTTGCGGGCCTCGGCGAGCATGCCCGGGGCCAGGTCGAGACCGCTCACCGTGCAGTTTTCACCATAGTATTGGGCCAGTTCGGCGGTGAGGTCGCCGGGACCGCAGCCCAGATCCAGGAGGTTGTCGGCATGCCTCGGCAGCCGCTCGAGCAGCCGTTCGGCCATGGCCCGCTGCGCCTTGGCGCGGCGGGCGTAATACGGTGCGGCCCGCGAGAAGGCATGGGCGACCCGGGCGCGCCAGTCGGCGGCGTCGGTATGATCGATTGGCTCGGTGACGGTCGAGGCGGTGATCATGGCATCGCTCCCGGGCGGGCGGCGATACCCGACAATAATGTCGCCAGTTGCTGCGGTTGGCTGAGCAACGGACAGTGGCCTGCGTCCTCGATACGTCGATCGGCGTGCGCAAGGACGTTCGGGGCCAGCAAGGGATCGCGTGCGCCGACCAGCCGATGCACCGGGCAGGAGGCGGTAGCAAGGCGCGAAGTGTTGTCGAGCGTGGCGAGCTGCTCGAGGCCCGCCGCCAGAGTGGCCGAAGTCGCAGGAGCGGCGTCGCCGAGCAGGGCGCGCAGTCGTCGATGAGCGCTCCTGGGCGATGGTTCGCCACCGAGCTGCCAGCGCAGGAAGTGGCTGCGGGTAGCCTCCGGATTGCGTCGGAAGGCGTCGCGGAAGGTCGCTAGATCGGACTCGCTGACGCCCTCGGGATGGCAGAAGCGTTCGTCCATCCCGAGCAGTACCAGGGCGCGAGGTGGGGGAAGATGGTCGAGCAGAGCGCCGGCCAGCAGACCACCCAGCGACCAGCCGATCCAGACGGCGTCACTCGGCAGGTCATTGGCCATGGCGTCGGCCAGGCCGTCCAGCGAGGCGGGATCGTCGAGCGCGGCGCGATCGCCATAGCCTGGCCAATCCGGTGTCTCGATGTCGACTTCCGTCGACCAGTATCCGTCGAGCGCCTGCCACAGCCGGGCATCGCAGCCCCAGCCGCTGAGCAATATCAACTGCGTCATGAGATACCCTCCCGTCGACAGGCGTCCAGTGCCTCGAGCAGGGCGTCGATGGCGTCATCGTCATGGGCGGTACTCAGGGTGATCCGCAGGCGTGCCTGGCCGCGGGGTACGGTGGGCGCGCGGATGGCGCCGACGCGCAATCCGGCCCGGCCCAGGTGCTCGGCCCAGCGCATGACGCGCGCGTTGTCACCCAGCACGATGGGCTGGATGGGCGTGTGGGAGTCGGTCAGCGGCAAGCCGAGTGTGGCGGCCTCGCGGCGGAAACGGTCGATGCGCTCAAACAGTTGGGTGCGACGCTCGGGTTCGTCTCCGAGGATGTTCAGGGCGGCCAGGGTGGCCGCTGCCACGCCGGGTGGCTGGGCCGTGGTGTAGATGTAGGGACGGGCGAACTGGATGAGATGCTCGATCAGGGCAGCATCGCCGGCCACGAAGGCCCCGGCACTGCCCAGAGCCTTGCCCAGGGTGCCGACCAGTATCGGCACGTCGTCGACGCCGTGAGCGCGTCCCACGCAACCGTCGCCATGTTCACCGAGTACGCCCAGGCCGTGGGCATCGTCGACCATCAACCAGGCACCGTGGCGGCGAGTGGTCGCGGCCAGCTCGGCGATGTCGGCCATGTCGCCGTCCATGCTGAACACGCCGTCGCTGACCACCAGGGCCGGGGCATCGTTCGGGGCCCGGACCAACAGGCGCTCGAGGTCGGCGAGGTCGCGGTGGTGAAAGCGCCGCGAGGGCGCGCCGGCAAGTTGGGCGCCATCGATCAGCGAGGCATGGTTGAGGCGATCCTGGAAGACCGGGATGTGGCGGTCGCACAGCGCCTGGAGAGTGCCCAGATTGGCCATGTAACCCGTGGAGAACAGCAGTGCTCGGGGACGCCCGGTGAGCGTGGCCAGACGTTGCTCTAGCCGCTCGTGAACATCGAGATGCCCGGCGACCAGATGCGAGGCCCGAGCCCCGGCGCCGAAGCGTCTTGCACCCTCGGCCTGGGCCTCGGCGAGCCGTGGGTCGCCGGCCAGGCCCAGGTAGTCGTTGCCGGCGAAGTCGCGTCGCGTATCACCGGGCGCGAGGGTGGTTCGCCGCCGCCACAGTCCCTCGGCGCGTCGGGCTGCGGCCCGTTCGTTCAGACGGCGGGTCCAGGTCTCGGCCATGAGATCAGGCTTCGTAGGCGGCGTGGAACATCGACTCGCCTTGGTGCTCACGGATTTCCTTCAGGGACCAATCGTGGCGAGTCTTTGAGAGATCACCGCAAGCGTTGTCGTGTGACCGGGCAGGCATAATGTTCTCGCTCTCCGTTAACTTTATTAGTGATTAAAAGTTAACAGTGAGGATACGAGGGTACATTCCTATGTCAACCTTTTGGTTTTATTTGGGTTGACTATTGGCGGCACCACGACTTTCGGAATGCGGTAGCGTCCAGGCGCGTCGGCTCCCTTCACCTCCCCGGGGCTCGGGGCCGTCCACACGATGGTGTAAGATACCGCTGGACGTTACCTCGACCGCCGGGAGCATCCATGTTCAGCGTCATACACGCCAATCATCTCGAGGACCTGGGAAGCCTGGCGCTCGATGTCATTCGGCGCCATCGCCAACCGCCGCTGGTGCCGGAAACTTTCCTCGTGCAATCCAACGGCATGGCGCAGTGGTTGCGCCTGACGCTGGCCGAGGCCGATGGCATCGCCGCCTCGGTGGATTTCCCCTTGCCGTCGAGCTTCGTGTGGCGTGCCTATCGCGCGGTGCTCGGCGATGACATTCCCGAGCACTCGCCATTCGACAAGACGCCCTTGGCCTGGCGCCTGATGCATCTGCTGGAGCGCTGTCTCGATCCGCAAGCCGCGCCCGACGATCCGAGTTGCTACGCGCCGCTTCGCGATTACTTGCAGAGCGAGGCGCTGGAGGCCAGCCCCATGCCGGGCGCCGCACATGAGGCGCGCGAGCGTCGCCGTTGGCATCTGGCGGTGCGCCTCGCCGATCTCTTCGATCAGTACCTGATCTACCGGCCCGAATGGATCGAAGCCTGGGAGCGCGGCGAGACGGCGCCTCTGGAGTTGCCCGACGACCAGCGCTGGCAGCCGGCGCTGTGGCGGGCGCTGATCGAAGATGCCCCGGCGCAGGCACGTGAGCACCATCGCGCGCGTCTGCACCGGCGTTTTCTCGACGCCGCCCGGCAGCTTCGCGAGCGACCCCGCGAGATGCCGCCACGGCTGTTCGTGTTCGGCATCTCGGCGTTGCCGGCGCAGACGCTGGAGGCCTTGCATGCGCTGTCCGGCGTGGTCGACGTGTTCCTGATGATCGCCAACCCGTGTCGCCACTACTGGGGCGATATCGTGTCCGACCGCGATGCCATCAAACGCGCCGGGCGGTTATCGGCCCAGGCACGCCACGAGCAGGAAGCGCGCCACCCCGAGGCACCGTGGTTGGCCGAACTCGACGAGGAGGCCCTGCACCTGCACGCCAATCCGCTGTTGGCGGGGTGGGGCACCCAGGGGCGCGATTTCATCGTCGGCCTGTACGAATTCGAGAGCGCGCGCGGCTTCGACCTGGAAACCGATGTCTTCCGTGATATGGCGCCTGCGCAGTCGCCGACGCTGCTGCAGCAGTTACAACAGGATGTCCTCGAACTGGTGCATCCCGGCGAGCGCGCCCGACAGGAAGGCGGGCCGAGAACGATCGCCCCGGACGACGACTCCCTGGCCCTGGTCAGCGCTCACTCACCGCTGCGCGAGGTGGAGATCCTCCACGACCGCTTGCTGGCGGCCTTCGAGGACGCCGAGGCGGCGGGCGAGCCGCTGCGGCCTCGCGACATCGTGGTCATGGTGCCGGAGATCGACCGCTACGCGCCCTGCATCGAGGCGGTCTTCGGTCAGTTGCCGCCGTCGCATCCCCGGCATATTCCTTTCACCATCGCCGACCAGGTGGCCAGCGAGGCGCACCCGCTGATGGTGCTGGCCTTGCTGTTGCTCGACTTGCCCGAGCGGCGTCTGACGGTCAGCGAGGTGCTCGATGCCTTGGAAGTGCCCGCATTTCGTGCCCGTTTCGCCATCGACGAGGCCGAACTCGAACGGCTGCGCCAGTGGCTGGCCGGCAGCGGTGTGCGCTGGGGGCTGAGTGCCGAGCACCGTCAATCACTGGGATTTCCGGCGCTGGGCGAGAACAGCTGGCGCTTCGGGCTGTCGCGCATGCTGCTCGGCTATGCGGTGGGCGAACCGGCCTCGGCCGGTGCTCAGGGCGAAAGTGATGACTCACTGGGGCGCCCGCCGAGCTGGGACTTCCAAGGTATCGTGCCGTATGCCGAGGTGGGCGGGCTCGAGGCGGATCTTGCCGGGCGTGTGGCGGCGCTGCTCGAGACTCTGGAAACGCAGTGTGCGGCCTTGAGCGAGCGGCTGTCCCCCGAGGCATGGCTGGGACGTCTGCAGGCCTTGTTCGCCGCCTGCCTGAGCCCCACCGGCGCAGAAGAGCACGATGTCGTGGCGCGTCTCGACGCGGCGCTGGGGCGCTGGTCGCAGCAATGTCGGCAGGCCGGCTTCGAGGCCCCGGTGGGACTCGGTGTGGTGCGCGATGCGCTGCGCGCCGAACTCGACGAAGGCGGCCTCGCGCAGCGCTTTCTAGCCGGCAAGGTCAACTTCGCGACGCTGATGCCGATGCGCGCGATTCCCTTTCGCCATGTCTATCTGCTGGGCATGAACGACGGCGACTATCCCCGCGTGCGCCAGCCCCAGGATTTCGATCTGATGGCCACGCGGCCGCGCCCCGGGGACCGTTCGCGGCGTGATGACGACCGCTACCTGATGCTCGAGGCCATGCTTTCGGCGCGCGAACGCCTGACGCTCTCCTGGGTGGGGCGCGATGTGCGCGACAATACCCCGCGCCCGCCGTCGGTGTTGCTCGGCGAGTTGCTCGATACCCTCGAGCAAGGCTGGGACGTGCCGGAGAGCGATGCCGCCGACCGCGCCACCCGACTGGCGCAGCGCCTGATCGAGACGCATCCGTTGCAGCCGTTCTCGCGACGCTACTTCGAACGCGACGATCCGCGCTTCACCTATGAGTCGAGCTGGGAGGCGCTGTATATGCTACCCGAGCGCGACGAATCCGTGCTGCCACATGCCGCCACGGCGGTCGAATTGCCCAGTGAACCGCTGGGTCTCGGTGATCTGCAACGCGTGCTGCGTCGTCCCTGGACGGTCTATCTGGGACGCCTGGGGGTACATTTCGCCGACGCCCAGGTCCCCGACGAGGACAATGAGCCGTTCGCGCCGGATGGCCTGGAAGACCACGGCCTCAAGCGCGAGCTGCTCGAGGGCGCCCGCGATGGCGTGCCGCTTACCGCCGTCGCCGAGCGGCTGCGCCTGGCCGGGCGCTTGCCCACGGCGGGTTTCGGCGAGGCCTTGATCGAACCGCGCCTGGCGCGCCTGTCGCGCCAGGTGGAAAGCTGGCGCCGCGAGGTGGCCGAGTGCGTCGCCTCGACGCCGCCACTGGTGCGTTATGTCGCTGTCCATGAAGCACCGGACGACAAAGCACTCACTCTGGAGGCGCGTCTGGACGGGCTTTTCGCCGCGCCCGAAGAGGCCTCGGCACCTTGGCGGCTGGTGACGCTGGAGCCGGGGCACTATGGGCATCTGAAGGTCGAGGGCGAGGGGCCTTATCGCCACGTCGGCAAGTTGCATCGGCTGTATGCCGGTTATCTGCGCTGGCTGCTCGCCAATGCCACGTTGGAGGCGTCGTGTGCCTGGACGGCGATCTTCGAGGATCGCTGCCTGAGCCTCCCGGGACTGGACAAGGCCAGCGCCGCAGGCGAACTCGACGGCCTGCTGGTGGCCTGGGCGCGTGCCTATCGCGCGCCGTGGCCGGCCATCGACGAGATCGCCAAGGAAGTCTGGAAACGCTTGCCGCGTGCCGACTGGGCGCCGTTGGCGGCAGGGGAAGCGCCGGATGCCGGCCTGCGCGAGGCGCTTATCGCGCGCTACGAGACCGATGCCTTCGCCGGGCCGGCGGCGCTGCGTGCAAGCGATGGCGCACTGGGGCAACTGTGGCCCGATTTCGCCACCTTCGAGGCAGCAGGCGGCATCGCCGCCTCGCTCACCCAGTATGCGCCGCTAATGGACATGCTGGCGCGCATCACCCAGCGAGTACACAGAGGACGTTCATGACGTCGCCCAGCCATGCCACGGCGCCGGCCGTTCAGCCCTTGGTGCTCGAGACGCTGCCGTTGACCGGCCATCACCTGATCGAGGCCAGTGCGGGCACCGGCAAGACCTTCACCCTGGCGGCGCTCTACGTGCGGCTGGTGCTGGGCCCGTTGCCCGGTCGCGAAGAGTACGATTTCCCGCGTCCGCTGTTGCCGCCGGAAATTCTCGTGGTGACCTTTACCGAAGCCGCCACTGCCGAGCTGCGCGGGCGCATTCGCGGGCGTCTCAAGGAGGCCCGCGACTGGTTGCTGGCGCCGCCGGAAGCGCGTGACGACAAGGTGCTCGCGGCGCTGCTGGGGTCCTTGGTCGAGGCCGGTGACGACGCCCTGGCCGGTGCCGCCAAGCGCCTCGACCAGGCCGCACGGCTGATGGACGAGGCGGCGATCTTTACCATCCATGGCTTCTGCCAGCGCATGCTGACGCGCCACGCCTTCGATGCCGGCGCGCGTTTCGGTGCCGAGTTACTGCAGGACGGCTCGGCCTTGTTGACGCGGGTCGTGGAGGACTATTGGCGTTGCCATTTCTATCCCCTCGCGGCGCATTGGCAGCGCGAAATACGCCGCCGCTGGGAGGGGCCGGAGGCGCTTAGCCGTGCCTTGACGCCGTTGCTCAAGGAAGGCCGGGCACAGCCGCTGTGGTGGGACGGCGAGTATATAAAGGCGCCCGCGTCGTTGAACGCACTGCTGGAGAGTGCCGAGCGCTCGCTGGCCGCCCGCAGTGAACTGGAAGCTCGGCTGCGCCAGGCGTGGGATCGCGACGCTATCGCCGCCTGCCTGCAGGACGCCTTCGCGCGCGGCGCTCTCAACAAGCGCAGTTACAAGCCGGAGGAGCTCGACACGCGCCTGGCGGCCTTCGAGCAGTGGCTGACGACACTCGAGGCAGGCGGTGATGACGACACGACCGACAGCCAGGGCCGCTTCTGGCTGAGCCAGGCCAAACTCGAAGGCGGGACCAAGAAGGGCCACGAGGCGCCGACGCATGCGTTTTTCGCGCTGCTCGACGAGCTGGCCGAGACGGCCACGCCTTTTGATCAGTTGGCACCGCAAGTGCTGGCCCATGCCCGCGATACGGTGGCAGCGATGTTCGCCGCCGAGAAGCGTCGCCAGGGCTGGTGGGAGTTCGGCGATCTGTTGTGCGACCTGGACGCCGCGCTCGACCCTGACGCGGCGCCGGAAGCCGCGCTGCGCCTCGCGGGGCGCATTCGTCGGGCACTGCCGGTGGCGTTGATCGACGAATTTCAGGACACCGATCCGCTGCAGTACCGCATCTTCTCGCGTATCTACCGGGCGCCTGAGGTGGAGACCACGACCACCTTGTTGATGATCGGCGACCCCAAGCAGGCGATCTACGCCTTTCGCGGCGCCGATATCGACACCTATCTGGCGGCGCGGCGCGAAACCCCGAGTCGCTTCACCCTGGCGCGCAACTTTCGCTCCAGCCAGGCCATGGTCGAGGCGGTCAATACGCTGTTCGCGCGCCATCCCGAACCGTTCGGCAGCGACGAGATCCCCTTCGTCGAGGTCGAAGCCCAGGGCAAGTCGACGCGCCTGGTGGACGCCGATGGCCACGATATGGCGGCGCTTGGTGCCTGGTGGCCGGGCGAGGAGCGTCACACCAAGGCGGATTATCAGGCGCGCATGGCCAATGCCACGCGTGCCGAGATCCAGCGAATGCTCGAGGGCGGCGCCTATTTTGTGGATAACAGCTCCGCCGATGACAGTGGTACCCGGCGTCCGGTGCGACCCGCAGACATCGCGATTCTGGTGCGCAAGGGCGCCGAGGCATTGGCGGTACGCCGGGCGCTGGCCGAGGGCGGCATTCGTAGCGTCTATCTCAGCGAGCGCACCAGCGTTTTCGATACGCCGTTGGCCTTCGAGCTGTTGCAGTTGTTCGAGGCGGTGGCGCAGCCACGCCAGGACGCTCGCCTCAAGGCAGCGTTGGCGACGCGCCTGTTGTGCGATACACCGGCGACGCTGGAAACGCTGCTCGCCGATGAACTGGCCTGGGAGCGCGAAGTCGAGCGTTTCGCCGACTATCACCGCCAGTGGCAGCGGCGTGGCGTGCTGCCCATGCTGCGCGCGGTGATGCGCGACTTCCGGGTCGCCGAACGCCTGGGACAGCGCGACGACGGCGAGCGAGCACTGACCGACCTGTTGCATCTGGGCGAGCTGGCGCAGACGGTGTCGGCCCGGCTCGACGGCGAACATGCGCTGTTGCGCTGGTGGCATCGCGCGCTCCTCGAAGGGGCGGCCGAGCTCGATGCCGAAGCCGTCAGCCAGCGGCTGGAAAGCGACGAGGATCTGGTCAAGGTCATCACCATCCACAAGGCCAAGGGCCTCGAGTATCCCATCGTGTTGTTGCCGTTCGTCTGCGATTACCGGCCGGCGACGCCGGATCGTGGCACCGGCTTGCTCGAATGGCGCGATCCGCACCAGGGTCGGGTCTGGGTGCATGGTGCCGACGACACGCAACTGGCGGCCGCCGAGCAGGCACGCATGGATGAAGACGTGCGGCTGCTCTATGTCGCCCTCACGCGGGCCGCGCATGCCTGCCGGCTGGGCGTTGCGCAACTGGGGCGTGGGCGCGGCGTGTCGAGCTGCCTGCACGAGACGGCGCTGGGTCGCTTGCTGGGCTGCCAGGCCGATGACGACGGCCATGCGCTGCGCGAACGCCTGGCGGCGGCGCTGAACGTCGAGGCGCTGCCCGAGCCGCCCACGCATCGCCTGCGCCTCGGTGGCACATCCCCGGAAATGGCGCCGGCGCGGCGTTTCACGGGGGGCATCGACGATGACTGGTGGATCGCCTCGTATTCGGCGTTGATCGTCGACGCGCGTCTCGAGAGCGGCGGAGGCGCACAGGCGCTGCCCTGGGACGCCCCGGCGACGTTGGATGTCGAGGTCAGCCGCGAGCGCGATCCGGTGCCGCGTCCTGCCGCACGCACGCTACGCGATTTTCCGCGCGGCCCACGCCCGGGGACCTTTCTGCATGGCCTGCTGGAAGCGGTGGACTTCGACCGCCTGAGCGAACCGGCTTATCGTGATGAATTGCAGCGCCTGGTCAGCACGCGTTTGCACCTCGGCGGCTTCGACGCCGAGTGGGCGCCGGTGTTGCTCGACTGGCTGTGCCAGGCGCTGCCGGCACCGTTCGCCGGCCATCAGGGCGCAGCGATCCGCCTCGATGGCCTGGCCGCCTGGCGCGCCGAGCTGGAGTTCTGGCTGCCCGCCGAGGATGCCTGGAGCACACCGCTCGATGCCTTGGTCTGCGCGCTGGAGCCCTTGCCGACGCCACGCCCCCGGCTGGCGCCGCGCAAGCTCAACGGCATGCTCAAGGGCTTCATCGACTTGGTATTCGAGGCCGAGGACGGCCGCTGGTACGTCCTCGACTGGAAGTCCAATCATCTCGGCGATGCCCTGGCCGACTATCATCACGAGGCGCTGGCCGAGGCCATGGTCGCGCATCGCTATGACCTGCAGTACGTGTTGTACGTGCTGGCATTGCACCGCCTGCTGACGGCGCGTCTCGAGGATTATGATTACGATACCCACATGGGTGGGGCCTGTTACGTGTTCCTGCGCGGCTTCGATGGCACGCCGGGTCATGGCGTCTTCCAGCGTCGCCCCGAACGGCGCTTGATCGAGGCCCTGGATGCCTGGCTCGCCGGCGACGCGGCGCTCGTCGAGGCGCTGCGCCGCGAACACGGCGTCGCCGCACCTGAGACTGCCCCGGGAGAGAATGCATGAGCGACGTTCAATATTCCCTGACCCTGGAGGCGGCTCCGCCGTCGCGCGCGAGATTGTTCGAGAGCCTGGCGTGGTGGGAGGCGCTGGGCTGGTTGCGCGCGCTGGATGCCCATTTCGTGCGCTTTCTCGCCAAGCACGACGCCCAGGCGCCGGCCGAGGTGCTGCTGGCGGCAGCGCTGGCCAGCCATCAACTGGGGCGTGGCCATGTGTGCCTGGCGCTGTCGCGTGCCTTGTCAGCGCCGCGCGACGTGCTCTCGCTGCCGCCGTTGGAAGAAAACGCGCCGCAGGCCGAGGTGCCGCTTCCCGAGGACTTCCTGCAGGGGCTGGATAGTGCCACCTGGGCCGCGCGATTGGCCGCGTCGCCGCTGGTGGCGCCGCCCGGGCCGGGTACCACGCCGCTGGTGCTGGCGGGCGAGCGCTTGTATCTACGCCGTTACTGGTCTGCCGAGCGGGCGGTGGCGACGCATCTCGGCGAGCGTCTGGGACGGCCCTTGCCGGTGGATGCGTCGCTGGCCGAGCCCCTGGCGCGGCTGTTTGCCGCGAACGCCGCGCCAGACGACACGCCGGATTGGCAGAAGGTGGCCTGCACGCTGGCGCTGCGTAACCGGCTGACGATCATCTCCGGCGGCCCCGGCACCGGCAAGACCACGACCGTGACGCGGCTGCTGGCATTGCTTCAGACGCAGGCGCTGTCGTCGGCGGAGTCGAGCCATGGCCTGCGTATCCAACTGGCCGCGCCCACCGGCAAGGCGGCGGCACGCTTGTCCGAGTCGATCGCCGGTGCGGTGCAGGGGCTCGACGTCGGCGATGACGTCAAGGCGGCCTTGCCACGCGAGGCGTTGACGCTGCACCGCCTGCTCGGCGCGCGCCCGGATACGCGGCGCTTCCGTCATCACGCCGGACATCCGCTGAGTCTCGACCTGCTGGTGGTGGACGAAGCCTCGATGGTGGATCTGGAGCTGATGGCCGCGCTGCTCGAGGCCATGCCGGCCGAGGCGCGCCTGATTCTGCTCGGCGACAAGGATCAGCTCGCCTCGGTGGAAGCCGGCTCGGTGCTCGGCGATCTCTGCGCCAATGCCCTGGATCAGAGCTATTCGCCTCACGCCTGTGACGTTCTCGAGCGGCTGGCGGGGATCTCGATGACCGCCGATGCCGGGTGTTCGCCGCTGGCCGATCACGTGGTCATGCTGCGCAAGAGCTACCGCTTCGATGCGCATAGCGGCATCGGCGCCCTGGCGGCGGCGACCAATGCCGGCGATGTCGCGGCGTTTCGCCAGGCGTGGGACGCGGGGTACGCGGATATACAGTGGCTTTCGGCGTCGCGCGACCAGGCCGCCGTCGAGCGTGCCGCGTTGGCCGGCTATCGCGATCTCTACCGGCGCATCGCGGCAGGTGCCACGCCAACAGAGGCGCTGGAGCGACTGGGGGATTTCCAGGTGCTGTGCGCGCTCAAACGTGGCCCTTGGGGCGTCGAAGGGCTCAATGCGCGCATCGCCACACGCCTGTGGCGCGAGGGCTTCATCGACGACCATCAGGGCTGGTACGCCGGGCGCCCGGTGATGGTGACGCGCAACGATCCGCAACTGGGGCTCTACAACGGTGACATCGGTATCGTCTTGCCCGATCCCGAGGCGCAGCAGCATCTACGGGTATTCTTCGCGACCGCCGATGGCGCACGGGCAGTGTTGCCGTCGCGTCTCGAGGCCTGCGAGACGGTCTTCGCGATGACGGTACACAAATCGCAGGGCTCCGAGTTTGGCCACGTATTGTTCGTGCTGCCCGAGCATGCCAACCCGATCCTGACCCGTGAGCTGGTGTATACCGGCATTACCCGTGCCAAGCGCCGCTTGACGCTGGCCGGCGGCGACGCGCGGGTCATGGACAGCGCCTTGCAGCGCCGCGTGGTGCGTGACAGCGGCTTCGCCGACTGGGTGGCGGCGTTGCAACAGGAGGAGAGATTATGAACGCTTCATCGCCTGAAAATACTGCGAACGGTGGCGTCGACTGGGCGTCGTTGAGCAGCCCCGAGCTGGCCCGATGCGTAGGCCCGGAGAGCGTGGCGTTGTTGCCGCTGGGGGCCATCGAACAGCATGGCGCGCACCTGCCGCTTTCCACCGACGTGGATATCGTCGAGGGCCTGGTCGCGGCGATGTGCACACGTGTCGAGGCGTCGCGGGATGTGCTGATACTGCCCACCCTGGCGGTGGGGTCGAGCCTCGAGCATGGCGACTTCGCCGGCACCTTGAGTCTGACGCCGGAGACGGCCATCGCCCACCTGGTGGATATCGGTGCCAGCGTGGCGCGTGCGGGCATTCGCCGTCTGGTGCTGTTCAACAGCCATGGCGGCAACAAGGCGGTGGTCGACCTGGCGGCACTCAAGTTACGCCAGCGGCATGGTTTGCTGGTGATCAAGGCGAATTACTTTCGCTTCACGCCGCCCGAAGACGCGCTGCCCGCCGAGGAGTTGCGCCACGGACTGCACGGCGGGGCGCTGGAAACCGCGATGATGATGCATCTGGCGCCGCACAAGGTCCGCCGGGCCGAGCTCGACGAAGCGGTCTCGCTGGGCGCCCATCAGGAACGTGCAGGACGCACGCTGTTGCCCGAGGGCGATGCCGGTTTCGCCTGGATGGCGCAGGACCTGCACCCCAGCGGCGTGGTGGGCAACGCGACTCTGGCCGCGCCGGCCCTGGGGGAGCGCCTGGTGGCGCATTTCGCCGCGCGCCTGGCGAGCGTGATCGAGGAAGCCGGCTGCTTCGATCTGGGCCAACTGCGCGAACGCTCCCCGTAGGCTATGTACGAAAACTGCCTGTGCTCGGCCATACGGCGTTAAAAATCAGCTCAAAGTACTCATTTACACCCCGTAAACTCCGCCTTTTCGCAGATTTTTGCCTTGTCTGACCTTCGCTCGCCGACTTTTCGTACATAGCCTAGAGTGAGAGGCGCGCCAGCATGGCGCGCATCACGTCATTCGAGCGAGCCGGAGGTATCGCGGTGCAGGGCGTGCCTGTCGCTGACATCGCGGCTTTCGAGCACGTCCTCCAGCCAGTGGCCGGCGCGTTCGGCCTTGGCGCTCAGGTAGCGCCGATTGTGCTCGTTGAGTTTGCCATAGCAGGCTTCGCGACCCATCACATCGATGCCGCCGAGGCTCATGGCCGCGATCTTTTCGGGATTGTTGGTCAACAGCGCGATACGCGTGACGGCAAGCTCGGCGAGCATCTGCAGCGCGGCGCGGTACTGCCGCTCGTCCTCGCCGAAGCCCAGCACCTGATCGGCATCGACGGTGTCCAGTCCGGTATCCTGCAGGCCATAGGCACGCAGCTTGTTGGCCAGGCCGATACCGCGTCCTTCCTGGGCGAGATACAGCAGGATGCCACCGCCATGTTCGCTAATGGCCGCCACGCTGGTGCGTAACTGCTCGCCGCAATCGCAGCGCAGGCTGCCGAACAGATCGCCCGTCAGGCAGGCCGAATGCAGACGCACGGGCACGGCGTCCGCCCACTCGGTGGGATCGCCGACCAGCACCGCTAGATGTTCGCGCAGGCCGTCGCTTTCGCGAAAAAGCACGAAGCGGGCCTGTTCGGCATCGGCGAGGGGCACGTTGGCTTCGCTGATACGCTTGAGGGTGGTCGTGTCACCTTCGCCGTAGCGTTGCACGTCGTCGAGTGCTACACCAAGCAGGGTGCCGTCGTCGATGAGCGCAGCCATGGCTTCGCGCCGCGTGGCGTCGACACGGGCGCTGAGCGCGGCGGGCACTAACTGGCCACGCCGCATCAAATTCAGCGCGGCCGTTTCCGCCGCTGAGGCGGGGGCGGGTGGCTGGATGCCCGGAGGCTCGGCCATGGCCGCCATCGCCCAGGCGACGACATCGCTGGCGCGGTGATGCGTGCCGAGGGGCAGGCGGACTGCGTCGGCGCCCTCGGGCGCGTGCGTGCCCAGGGAAGCGAGTCGATGCGTGGTAATCACTAGACCGGGCGCGTGACCGGCCATATCAGCGAGCGCGCTCAGGGCGGTATCGTCGATGCCTTCCAGTGGCTGGATCAAGACGTCGTCTTGCGGGGTGCGCAGCACGACCGGAAGGCCGCGGCGCAAATCGAAGATCGCACGTTCTACCTGTCTCATGAGCCTCTCCTTGGTTTTTGCGCGTCGTAATGCTTCGATGACGTGTCATGACATATTCGTTGGCACACGGCACGGGAGACCGTATGAGTCCTGCGACACTCGATGTGGCGCTGGCCTGGCAGGCGATTTGCGAGGCTCGACGCGAGGACTGGGGCGCCCATGCGGCGTTGACGCTGGCGGATGGCCGGCTGCGCGTCTGGCGCGGCGGCGCCTGGCAAGCCGAGGGCCCGGTCACGGCGGAGGCGACGGCGCTGCTCGATAGTCTGTTGCCGAGCAGTGCGACACCCGGGCGCTTCGTCATCGCGCAACTCGGGCAGAGCCTCGATGGACGTATCGCCACGATCACCGGCGCCTCGCACTACGTCACCGGCGAGGCCAGCCGCGTGCACCTGCACCGCCTGCGCGCGCTGGTCGATGCCGTGATCATCGGGGCGGGCACGGCCTGTGCCGACGACCCGCAACTCACCGTGCGGCATGTGCCGGGAGACAATCCGGTACGCGTGATTCTCGACCCCAACGGCCGCGTTCCCGCGACCAGCGGCGTGTTCCAGCACGGCGATGCCTCGACGCTGCATATCACCCGGCATCCGCTGCCGCGCGATACCCTGGGCGGACACGTCGAATCGCTGGTGCCCGAGAGTGCCGCCGGCCTGACGCCCGCAGCGCTGCTCGATACCCTGGCGGCACGCGGTCTTCACCGGGTGCTCATCGAAGGCGGCGGGCAAACCGTGTCGCGTTTTCTGGCAGATGGCCAGCTCGATCGCCTGCATGTGGTCGTGGCGCCGCTGTTGATCGGCTCGGGGCGCCCGGCGGTGAGCCTGGCCGAAATCGAGACCCTCGACGCGGCCCTGCGTCCGCCGTGTCGCACGTTCGCGATGGGCGACGACACGCTGTTCGATCTGACGCTGCGTCCCGGTCATACGGTGTAAGAGGGTGTTTACAAAACAGGCGAACGATGGCAAGACAAGGCAAAATTGGCCGAAAACACGGAGTTTACATGGGGTAAATGAGTCTTTTGAGGCCGATTTTAACGCCGGATTGTCGAGTGCAGCCCTTTTGTAAATACCCTCTGCGTCATCGCGCATGGCAGCCTCCTCCACGCTTGCTCGTTAGCGGAGCGCCTGTCCGAGTCTCGCGACCCCGGCGCGGGGGACGACGGCGGCAGAGCAGCCAGGCGCCCGGCAGGCTCGAGACCAGCACGATGACCCCGTAGACCAGTGAAATGGCCACGCCCTGGGCGGGATCCAGCCCGGCCCCCATCCACACCAATGCGGCGGCGCTCTCGCGCAATCCCCAACCGGCTACCGAGAGGGGAATCGCCATGACCATCAGCACCGGCGGAATCAACGGCAATAGGGTGGCGAGGTGGATATCGGCCCCCACGCCACGAGCGGCGATGGCGTAGATGGCGATATAGCTCGCCACCACACCCAGCGAACTGAGGCATTGCCAGAACCACATGCGCGAGGCGACCAGGGCGGCGCCGAGATCGCCCAGCGTGTCGCGTAGCCAGGCCGGCGGACGGCGATAGCCCCAGATTCCCAGTCCGCCCAGCATGATGATCCCTATCGTCAGCGCACCAGGGACATTACCCAGCCGGACAAGGCTACCGAGTACGCTATCGCGCAAGTCCGATGAGGCCATGAGCCCCGCGATGGCGATTACGGCCAGCATCAGTTGGCCGGAGAGGCGTTCGATGATCACCGCGCGCCACGCCCGTGGGCGGTCGCTGCTCGACCGGGCATGGCGCCAGGCCCGCGAGGCGTCGCCAATGACGCCGCCCGGCAGTACCTGGTTGAGAAAGGTAGCCATGTAGTATTCCGCCACGGCACGGCGCAGCGGCAACTTAAGCCCCATGCGTCGGGCGGTCAGGCGCCAGCGCCAGGCGGAGAGCACCACCTGGGGTACGCTGAGGGCCCATGCCAGCAACAGCCAGCCCGGCGCGGGGGTGGCGAAGGCGTCACGCAGCGTCCGCGTGTCGAGTTGCCAGGCGAGCACCCCGATCAGCGCCAGGCTCACGCCCAGGCGTACGAGGGTCGCCTTAGCGGGACGCATGGGCGGGCCCCGGGGCGGCGAACAGGTCGCGGTGCCCGACGTATAGATCGAGTCGGCCCCGCTCGAGGGCCTCCCGGCGATGTTGCCACCAGCGCTCGATGCGCTGACGATCATGTGGCGCTTGTTCGCGGGCGGCGTTGGCCCAGCCGTCGATCAGGCTCAGCGCCAGGGGGCGTTGCGCCGGCGTCAGGCGCCAGGGGCTTTCAGCGTCGACGAGGTGAAAGCCTCTGGCGGTGAAGGCTTCGATCAATGTCTGGGGTGCCGTGGTGCCCAGCGCGGGACCCAGGCCCTTGTCGCGGCGTTGATGCGCGGCGAGGAGCGCGAAGAGCCAGGCATCTTCGGCGTCATTGACTGCCACGTTATCGGCCTGGAAATGAATTTCGCCATCCACGCTGAGCGTGATCAGTGCCGCGGCGCCTTGGGCCGCGCAGGCGTCGGCCAGGGCCTCGACCCAGTCAGCACTGACCAGATCGCACAACGCCGAGGCGGTGACGAGGTCGATACCGGTGAACCACGATGCCTCGAGGGCATGCAGGTCGCGCTGTTGCGTGGTCACGTGGATAGGCGCTCCCGCGTTATCGCGCAAGGACTGACAGCGCCCCACGGCATGATCGAGCAGAGAATCGTCATGATCGACCAGGCACCAGTGCTGAGTGCCGGGCAAGCGAGGCGCGAGGTAGCGTACATTGGCGCCGCTGCCACTGCCCAGATCGAGTAGTTGCCAGGGAACGTGGCTCCCACGCGTGGCAAGCCAGTCACTGGCGGCGTGCAAGGGCGCCATGGCGCGGGCGTCGTGATCGGCCTGCTCGCGCTGCGCCAGCCAGGATTCGCTGAACGTACCGGCGGTGTTCATGCGGCGCCTCGCTGCAAGGCGGCGGCGAAGGCCGCGCCGACCTGTGACCAGTCGCGCAGCGAGGCCTGGGCGCGCTCGGCACCTTCGCACCATGCTTGACGCTTGCGCGGATCGCCGAGCATCTCGCGCAGCGCAGCGGCGAGGGCCTCGACATCGCCGGGCGGCACCTTGAGGCCGGCATCGTCGGGCAGAGTATGAGCGAGGGCGCCGCCGGTGGTGGTAACCACGGGCAAGGCATGTGCAAGGGCTTCGCTGACGACCATGCCGTAGCCCTCGTAATGCGAGGGCAGCACGAAGATATCGCTGGTGTGATAGGCCTTGTCCAGAGCATCGGCGGATCGCTCGCCGAGCAGGTGAATGCGTTCTTCCAGGCCATGGGCGGCGATACGTTGCTGGACGTGCGCGACATGCGCCGGCGCGCGATCCAGGCCGCCGATGCAGTCGCATGTCCAGGGCAGGTCGGTCAGCGTGGCCAGCGCCTCGACGAGCACGTCATGTCCCTTGCGCGGGGTGACCGTGGCCACGCACAAAAGGCGCGGCACATCGCCGTTGCCATGTGCCGGCGTGGCGCGCGTCACGCCGGGTTCGACCACGTGCAAGCGCTGCGCAGCCACCTGAAAATCCGCCAGACGCCGCGCGGTGAAGAGGCTGGTGACGATGACGTCGCGCACCGCCGACAGCGCGCGCGTCTCGCTGATCAAGAAGCGCTCGCGCTCGGCGTCGCCGAGGCCGGTTTCATCGGCGAGCGGATGGTGGATCAGGGCGGTGAGCGTCAGGCGCTGGGTATGGGTCTCGAGGACGTCGGGCAAGCCACCCATCGCGAGTCCATCGATGATCACATGGGCACCCTCGGGCTGGGCCGCCAAGGCGTTTTCCAGGGCCTTTTGCGCCGTGGCGTCGGGTTCGGGAAAACGCCCCTCGAGGCCGATCACCTCGACCGGCCAGCCGTGTTCGCGCAGGGCCGCGACGACGCGTGCGTCGTAGACGTAGCCGCCGGTCAACTGCGCGGGGTTGCCAGCGACGATGAGGGTCACGGGATGACTCATACCGCGCCCTCGTAACTCGCCCAGGCGATATGCGATTCATGCAGCGTGACGCCGAGGGCCGTCAGGCCATGCCCGGTCTCGCCGAGTTCGCCCTGGCGGATGGCGTGGGTGAGCCGTTCGAAAATCACCTTGGCCATGAACTCGGTAGTGGTGTTGCGCCCCCGGAATTCGGGCACGTCGTCGAGGTTATTGAAATTGAGATCGCTCAGCACGCGCGACAGCGTCTGGCTGGCCAAGCCGATATCGACGATGAGGTCATCGCGGTCGAGTTCGGGGCGCTTGAAGGCGACATCGACCACATAGGTGGCGCCATGCAAGCGCTGTGCAGGGCCGAAGATCTCGCCGTTGAAGCTGTGCGCGATCATGAAGTGGTCTCTAACCGTCAGGCTGAACATCCGTGTGACTCCTTATGTATTGCCGATGCGTAATACCGGTCATGCGTGTTACTGGTTAGGCGTGTTGGATGGGCGCCACCGCATGGCGGTGGCGTCACGAATAGCGTATGCGATGGCATAGCGCCGGGCGATCCGTGTCGCTCAGGCGTGCCAATGTAGTGGGCAAGTCGTGAAAATCGCTTTCAGCGTCGATCAAGGCATCGAGGCGGGCATCGCGAAGTAGCGTCAGGGCCAGTTGCAGACGCTGGGCATGGCTGCGTCGCGCGCGTCTGGCCGGGGAGACCCCGCCCACCTGGCTGGCACGCAGGGTCAATCGCCGCGAGTGAAAAGCCTCGCCGAGCGGCAGCGTGACCTCGTCGCGTCCGAACCAGCTCAGCTCGATGATCTCCGCTTCGTATCCCGCCAGCTCCAGAGCGCTGCGCAGGCCGTGAGGGCTGCCGCTGGCGTTGATCACGATGTCTTGCTCGTCCTCGGCATCGCGTGGGTGGCGAAAGGGCAGGCCCAGTGCGGCGGCCAGTTCGGCCTTGCCGGCATCGATGTCGAGCAGTTGCACGCGCGCGCCAGCCGTTTGTTGGCATAACCAGGCGACCAGGCTGCCGACCACGCCGGCGCCGACGACACTGATCCGGTCGCCGACGCGTGGGGCGGCGTCCCACAGGGCATTGACGGCGGTTTCCATGTTGGCCGCGAGGACTGCACGCGCGGCGGGAAGATCCTCGGGTAGTGGCACGACGGACTCGAGAGGAACGACGTAGCGTGTCTGGTGCGGATAAAGACAGAATACCTCGCGGCCACGCCAGGCCCCCGGCCCTTCTTCGACCACGCCGACGTTGGCATAGCCATATTTGACCGGCCCCGGGAAATCGCCTTCCTGAAAGGGCGCGCGCATGCGGGTGTATTCGCTCTCCGGGATCTTGCCTTGAAATACCAGACTTTCGGTGCCGCGACTGACGGCGCTGTAGCGTGTTCTGATCAACAGCTCATGCGCCTGGAGGTCGGGCAGGGCGTGCTGTCTGATTTCACCGTGCCCCGGTGCCTGTATCCAGAAAGCCTGGGCGTTCGCTGCGTGCATGGCAAATCTCCTTCTTTGCCTTGAGTATCGTCCATGACACCATTCATGTACAGGTATTGTACACAGGATCGTTTTTGTACCATTTTTATTATAAGCATCGAGTGCTATCAGCTTAGTAAAAATTGCGCTGGTCACCGGTGCCTCTGCCATAGTGAAACCAAAAGGCTGCGGAGGAAGGGCATGCGTTCCACGTCCCCCCACACCACTGGCCGCAGGCCGTCCTGGGCCCATGGTCTGCCGGCGATGCTGGAACTTCTGCTAGGCCTATGCCTGGTGGGCGTGCTGGTGGAGGCCTTGCAGTGGCATCTGGCGGCACCTGCGGGGCTTGGCTGGGCGGTGGGCGGTGTGTATCTGGGCATGGCGGTCATGATCGTGTGGGCCTGGCCGACGGCATCGCGCTGGCTGGGTTGGGCCAATCGCGTGACCTTGTTGCGGGGGATATTGGTCGCCCTGCTTGCCGGCAGCATGGTGTTTCCTGCTTTCATGCAGCGTCATGCGCTGGAAATGGCGGGACTGGCATTGCTGGCGTTGTGCCTGGACGGCCTTGATGGTTGGGTGGCCCGGCATACGCATTCTGTCACTGGCTTCGGTGCCCGTTTCGATATGGAGCTGGATGCCTTCTTCATCGCGGTGCTGTGCTGCGCGCTCGTGGTGCTCGACAAGCTGGGCGGTTGGGTGCTGTTGTGCGGGGCGCTGCGCTATGTGTTCGTCGCGGCAGGGTGGGTGTGGCACTGGCTGCAACGGCCGCTCCCCCCAAGCTTTCGTCGCCAGTTGGTGTGTGTATGGCAAGTCGCCAGCCTGCTGGTGGCGCTGCTGCCGTTCGTCGCGCCTTTCTGGGCCATGCTCTGTGTGAGCCTGGCGCTGGTATTGCTGACGTATTCGTTTGCGATTGATGTCGCGTGGCTATATCGCCACCGGCGCATGTGTATCTGACATTGGCCTTGCAGGCTCGGAGGAGGTCTTTCTAGTGATGCTCTTCCAGGTGACTCAGGTGGTTGATGAACTGTGTGAAGATTTCCGCCTGGGTAGAGGTGTTTAGTCGTGCATGAATATTCTTGCGATGCACCTTGACCGTGCCGACGCTGATTGTCAGATGGTCGGCAATCGCTTGGGAGGAAAAACCCCGCAGGATCAGATCGGTGATTTCTCGCTCACGCTGAGTCAGCACGCCGCTGGCGAAGGTGCGTAGCGCGCGTTTCATGGGGTCGTCGGAGCGGCCATATTGCAGGAACTCGTCGGACTGGGTCTGCCAGAACTGGCGCATGAGCGCGCTGATGACAGGGTGAAACTCTTGCAGGGCATTCAGTTCGGTACGCGAAATGCTTTCCAGCGAGGCTTTGCGCCCCAGCGTGATGGCGCAGGTCACTTCGTCATCGAGGCGGATCAAGAGGTTGATCTCATCCACCAGCCCGAAGTTCTGGTAGCAGGTTTGATAGTACTCGGTACTCTTGAACGAATCCGGCATGATATCGGCAAGCCGCACGATACCGGGGGGTGCGGTGTCCTTGATGGCGTGGAACAGGGGGTCGAGTACATAGGCATGATTGATGTACTGGCGTAGGGTATCGCTCTGCTCCGCCGGGTCGGAAGGGTGGACGAGAATCGGTCGCAGCGATTTCTTGTAGGTCAGCAGCAGAATCGTGTCGAAGAAACACAGGGTCGACAGGAAGGCCTCCAGCATCATCGGAAAACTGCGCAGCCGCTGATGCTCGATGAGTACGGCCAGGTTTTTCTGCCAACTCTCATTGGTGTGTATCTGATTGACGCGATCTCTCATCGCTTATCCTTGCTTCTTGTAGGCGGCCGAAAGGAGGCTTTCAGGAATTTTACCAAGGCTAAGCCAGATGGTGGGCCGGTACCAGCCCGGCTCGCCTTCGGGCCATGTCGCAGGCAGAGATAGATGACGTCTTCCGTTGATCGGATACCCCTGGGGTGATAGATACACCACTATCTGGATGGGATATCTTGATGCTCTGATTTCGAAAAGCATTCAAGAGTCACACGTATGGCGACGAATAAAAAACACGACAAGAACCGCGATCTGGATCTCTTCATCACGGATTTGAACGGCAATTTACGCGGCAAGCGTATGCCCGCCAGCGGTCTGGAAAAGGTCCGCAAGGAAGGGCTCAAACTGCCGCGCTCGGTGGTGGGCTTTGATTTCTGGGGTGCCGATGTGCTGGACAATGGCCTGGTGTTCGAGACCGGCGACAGTGATGGTGTCTGCCTGCCTGTCAGTGCAACGCCAATCCCGGTGCCATGGTCGGAGGCGCCGCGTGACCAGATGCTGGCGATGATGTTCAATCCTGATGGCACGCCCTTCGAGGCCGATCCTCGCCAGGTGCTCAAGCGCATGGTGGATCGTTTCGCCGACAAGGGGCTGACACCGGTGATGGCCACCGAGCTTGAGTTCTATTTGATGGATGCCGAATCGGAAAGCATTCAGCGTCCGATTCCGCCGGCACTTGCAGAGGGCAAAGGCCGCCGCCTGGCCTATACGGAAGGTTATTCCGTTGAGGAAATGGATGGCTTCGAGGCGTTTTTTACCGATATCCGCACGGCTTGTCAGGCACAGGGTATCGGTGCGGATACCATCATCGCCGAGATGGGCCCGGGGCAGTTCGAGGTCAACCTCGACCATGTGGACGACCCGCTGAATGCGGGCGATCAGGCGATCCTGTTCAAGCGCCTCGTACGCGGCGTTGCCCGTCGCCATGGCTATGCGGCTACCTTCATGGCCAAGCCCTATGTCGAGGAAAGCGGCAACGGTTTTCATGTGCATTTCAGTCTGCTCGACTGCGACGGCAACAATGTCTTCGATGACGGCACCGAACAGGGCAGCGATCTGCTGCGCCATGCCATTGCGGGGCTGATGCAGTCGATGCCGGAGAGCATGCTGATGTTCGCGCCGCACCTGAATTCCTATCGCCGCTTCATGCCGGGCGCCCATGCCCCGACTCATGCTAGCTGGGGTTACGAGAATCGCACGGTGGCGCTGCGCGTGCCGGAAAGCCCCCATCAGGCGCGGCGGATCGAGCATCGGGTAGCCGGTGCCGATGCCAACCCGTATCTGGTGCTGGCGGCCGTTCTCGCTGGTGCGCTGCATGGCATGGAAAACGAACTCGAGCCAGATGCCCCGGTGGAAGGTGATGCCTACGCCGAAGAGAATCCCCGCTATCCGTTGCCTTGCGAGTGGCAGGACGCCATCGAGCGTTTTGATCACAGTGAGAGACTGCGGGGATACCTGAGCGACGAGTTCGTGCGTGTCTATGCGCAAGCCAAGCGCCAGGAGCACCGCTGCCTGAACGAGCGCATTTCCGATATCGAATACGAGGCCTATCTAGGATTGCTCTGATCCTGGCCAGGCGCTAAAGACAGGCACGGCGCGACCGTGAGTGAGGAATTCGTCATGACGCTGAAAATCGGCATATTGGCCACCGGCACTGCGCCGGATGATCTGATCGAGACGCACGGCTCCTACGCCGACATGTTCGTTAACTTGTTCGGGCAAGCCGGCTATGACTTTACCTTCATTACCTTCGATGTCCGCGACGATATCTTTCCCGAATCAGCCGATGCCTGTGATGCCTGGATCATCACTGGCTCAAAATCCAGCGTCTGCGACAAGACGCCCTGGATGGCACGCTTGAAAGCACTGATTCTTGAAATCTACGCCACCGGCCGTCCCATCGTAGGGATCTGCTTTGGCCACCAGATCGTGGCGGAAGCCTTTGGGGCCGACGTCAACCGGTATCCGAACGGTTGGGGCGTGGGGCTGCATACCTATCGACTGGACAAAAGCGTGCCGGAACTGAGCGCCCTGGGGGGCCAATTCACACTGAATGCGGTGCACCAGGATCAGGTGCTGAGCAAACCGACGCAGGCCGAGCTCATCGCCTCTTCGTCGTTCTGTCCGTTTGCGGCGCTGCAGTATGACAATCGCATCCTGACCCTGCAGGCGCATCCGGAGTTCAACGTGGCGTTCGAAACCCGGTTGCTTCAGTCACGTCGCGACGCGCCGATTCCGTCGGCGGCGGCCGACCAGGCGCTGACCAAACTCCATGAGGCATCTGCGCGTACGGACTCACTGCAGGTCGCTCACTGGATGGCCGCTTTTTTGCAGCAGGGTCGCTCTTCAACAGAGTAGACGTCGTCGAGCGTGGCTAACACGGCCGTCCTGCTGCATAGGCTTGTCCCACGATAGCGCCTGACAGGAATCAGGCCCGGGGTTGCTGTTGGGTGATGCAGTGGATGTTGCCGCCGCCGAGCAGGATCTCGCGGGCATCGACGGCGACCACCCGGCGCCCCGGGAACAATCTCTCGAGGATTATTCGTGCCGCGTCGTCGTGGACTGGATCGAGTTTGGGCATTACCACTACCGCGTTGCCGATATAGAAATTGACATAGGAGCCGGCCATGCGGTCGCCGGGTTGGCGGGGCCGCGAGCTGCTTAGCCGATCGACGCCGCTGGCCTCGGTCTCGGCGATCTTCAGCGGGCCGGGCATCGGTAGTTTGTGCACTATAAGCCGCCGTCCCTTGGCGTCGGTGGCGGCCTCGAGAATCGCCAGGGCCTCGCGGGAGATGGCATGCTGCGGGTCACTCTCGTCGTCGGTCCAGGTCAGCGCCACCTCGCCGGGGGCGACGAAGCAACACAGGTTGTCGACGTGGCCGTCGGTCTCGTCCTGAAAACAGCCGCGCGGTAGCCAGATGACCTTTTCGACACCCAGATAGACGCACAAAAGCCGTTCGATCTCGGCCTTGTCGAGATCGGGATTGCGGTTGGGGTTGAGCAGGCATTCCTCGGTGGTGATCAGGGTGCCCTCGCCGTCGACGTGGATCGCGCCACCCTCGAGGACCAGCGGGGTGATGAAGCGTTCGATGCCGAGTATCTCGGCGATCTTCTGGCGGATGCGGCGGTCCTTGTCCCAGGGGAAGTAGAGCCCTCCGTTGAGCCCGCCCCAGGCATTGAACTCCCAGTCGACCATCGCCAAGCGACCATCCGGATGGGTCAGAAAGGTCGGCCCGACATCGCGCATCCAGGCGTCGTTGCTGGAAAGCTCGATCACCCGAATGTGTGTCGGCAACTGGTTGCGGGCGTTTTCGTACTGATCGTCGTTGACGCCGACGAAGACCGCCTCGCTCACGGCGATCGCCTCGGCGACGGCGACGAATGCCGCCTGAGCCGGCTTGGCGCCGTAGCGCCAGTTGTCGGGACGCTGCGGCCAGAGCATCCAGCAGGCGTCATGCGGGGCGAACTCGGCGGGCATGGCAAAGCCCCGCGCGGTGGGCGTGGTGGTGCGACGCGCTGTTGCGATGTGTGTGTCGTTCATGACGAACCTCAAAGATAGCCTGCTGCCAGGAATACCAGCGTTGCCAGGAAAGCGGCAATAAGCGCATAGGGAAGCTGAGTCAGAGCGTGGGCCATCGGCGTGCAGCCGCTGCCCTGGGCCGAGAGCACGGTGGAGTCGCCGTAGAAGCAGGCGTGACTGCCGAAGGCGCTGGCTGAGATCAGCGCGCCGATCACCAGTGGCATCTCGGCGTGGACGCTGCTCGCCAGTGGCAGCACGATGGGCATCGCCACGGCAAAGAGTCCCCAGAACGAGCCGGTGGCAAAGGCCAGTAACGCCATGGTGACGAAGCTCACCGCTGGTAGCAGTTGCGCGGTCATCAGTGGCTGCAGGGTCTGGATCACGTATTCGGTGAGCCCCAGGCCGTCGTTGACTTCCTTGAGCGTGAAGCCGGCGACCAGCGTGCCCAACGGCATCAGCATCGACTTGAAGCCGTCGAGTGCGGTATCGAAGGTGGCGTGAAAGCTCATCAGGCGCTGGCTGAAGATCAGTACCAGTGTCACGGCCAGGGCCACGATCACCCCGCGCAGGATGTCGATGTCGAAATACCAGGTGAAGAAGATCAGGCTGGCGATGGGCAGCAGGAAGTTGAGCAGATGCGGGCGGCGCTGGCCTTCGTCCTCGACTTCCAGGGCGTTTTCCTCGGCTCCGTCGGGCATCAACTGGCCGCCCGCAGCGCGCGATTCAGCGGCCTTCATGGGGCCGATGGCGGGAATCCACCCCATCGCTACCAGGGGCACCACTGCAGCGGCGATCCAGGCGTAGAACATGTAGGGAATCGATTCGATGTAGAGTCCCATACCGCTGCCGGTCACATCGTTGTCCTCGAGCAGTCCGGCGAAGAATACCGCCCAGGTGGAGAAGGGTACCAGGATGCAGATCGGTGCGGCGGTCGAGTCGACGATGTAGGCGAGCATCTCCCGCGAGACCTTGAAGCGATCGGTGATCTTCTTCATCGAGGCGCTGATCGCCAGGGCGTTGAGATAGTCGTCGACGAAAATGACCAGTCCGAGGACCCAGGTTGTCAGCAGCCCCTGACGTCGGCCGTGGATGCGGCGAGTCATGACGTCGCCGAAGGTCAGCACGCCGCCGGTGCGCACGAGTAGCGCGATCAGACTGCCGAACAGCCCGCAGACCAGAATGATCCAGGTCACGGTGTCGTTGCCGAGCACCGTGAGCAGCGTGTCGGAAGCCTGGGTCACCACGCTTGTCGGCTCGATCATCAACATGCCGACCAGTGCGCCGGTCATCAGCGATTCGATGGTGCGGCGGGTGACGATGGCCATGATCAGCACGATCAGGGTGGGAAACAGGCTCCAGAGTCCGTAAGTGTCCATCATGAAGTCCTCTTTTGTCTTTGTGGTCTCGGGGACGGCCCTGTGGCGGGGCCGCCTCTGTAGACCGTCCCGTTGGAAGGCGCTGTAAACCCTTCCATGGGCGCTACATTCGCCGTCCATGGCGAATGACCTTCTACGGGCGGCCTACCTTGGATGCCTATCGGACAGGTCGAGAAATGCTCTTTTACAGGTAACCGTCGGCCTTGAGTGACGCCGTCGCGGCGGTCAGCGCCGCGTCGAGGATGGCCACGACCTCGTCGACCACTTCGCGAGTCCAGATCAGCGGGGGCGACACGATGTTGAGATGGCCCACCGGACGAATGATCAGGCCGCGCTGCTGGGCCTCGAAGGCGATGCGGTCACCGACTCGCGCTTCCACTGGGAAGAGTGCCTTGGTGTTCTTGTCGGCGACGTTCTCGAGACACATCATGAAATGGCTGCCGCGCACGTCGCCCACCGTGGCGTGATGTGACAGTGAATGCAGGCGCTCTTCGAGATAGGGCCCCACCTCGCGGACGTTTTCGCAGATCGCCTCGCGCTCGATGATTTCGATGTTCTTGAGTGCCGCCGCGCAGCTCACCGGATGCCCGGAGTAGGTGAAACCAGTGCTCAGCACGCCGCCCGGTCCCTGCGGGGTAGAGAGCACGTCGTAGAGTGCGTCGGAGATCAGCGTCGCGCCCAGCGGCGCATAGCCGGACGACAGCCCCTTGGCGCAGTTGATGATATCGGGCTGGGTCTCGAACATCGCCTCGGAGGCGAAGAAGTGCCCCAGACGGCCGAAACCTGTCACTACCTCGTCGGCGATGAATAGGATGTCGTTGGCGCGACACACCGCCTGCATACGCTTGTGGTAGCCCTTCGGTGCTACCAGCACGCCGCCGGCGCCCATGATCGGCTCGGCGATGAAGGCGGCGATGTTGTCGGCGCCGATCTCGGCGACGGTCTCCACGAATTCCGCCACGAGATGATCGCAGTATTCGCTTTCGCTCATGCCTTCGGGGCGGCGGTAGCAGTTGGCCTCGCTGAGATGGGTGACCAGATGATCGAGAGTATCGAAGCCCCAATTGTTGCTCGCAATTCCCGTCAGGGTAGAGGCCAGATAGGTGGTGCCGTGATAGGCATTGTTGCGCGACAGGATGCGCTTCTTGGCCGGCTTGCCGAGGCGATTGAAGTAGTAATGCACCAGGCGGATGGTGGCATCGTTGGCCGCCGAGCCACCGCAGCTGTAAAAGACGTGATTGAGATGCGCGGGGGCCAGCTCGGCGAGCTTGTCGGCGAGCAGTGTGGCCGGCACGTTGGAGAGGTTGTTGAAGGTCGAGAAGTAGGCCATGCGCGTGGCCTGCTCGGACATGGCCTGGCCGATCTCGGCACGGCCATGGCCGACGTTGACGCACCACAGCCCGGCGATGCCGTCGATGAAGCGGTTGCCGTGGGCATCCTGGACGTAGATGCCCTCGCTGTCGGTGATCAGGTCACAGCCTTCCTCGTGAAAGACGCTGAAGTCGGTGAAAGGATGAATGAAGTGATCCTTGTCCTTTTGCCAGAGCGCTTGGGCATCGTAGGGACGGGTTTCGGTGCTCATGGTGTCATCTCGCAAGTTAAAAGCGGTCATTGCCGTGATAAGTGGCCGCGATGAGTTGTTGTGATGAGTTGTTGTGATGAGTCGTTGTGGTCGGAAAGAGACTAGCGAGGAAAGGGAGGGCGGGAATATATCCTGATAGGGGTATATCGCAACCACTGGCGGGCCGCCTAATGTGTTCAATGGTTCAAACACCTAACAAGCACAAAGGGGGTACCTCATGGCGGTTTCCATTGACGGCCAACGGTTGTGGGACAGCCTGATGGCGATGGCCGAGATCGGTCCTACCGAGAACGGTGGTAGTGGCCGTCTGGCCTTGACCGAAGAGGATGCCGCCGGCCGGCAACTGTTGCTCGACTGGTGCGAGTCGCTCGGTTGTACCTGGCGGGTCGACCGCGTCGGCAATATCTTTATTCGCCGTGCCGGCAAGCGTAACGACCTCGATCCGGTTGCCATGGGCAGTCATCTGGATACCCAGCCCAAGGGCGGTCGCTTCGACGGTAATCTGGGCGTACTGGGTGGTTTGGAGGTGTTTCGCGCGCTGTCGGATCAGGGCATCGTCACCGAGCGACCGCTGGAGCTGGTGGTCTGGACCAACGAAGAAGGTAGCCGTTTTGCGCCGGCCATGGTGGCGTCCGGTACCTATGCGGGCGTATTCAGCGTCGAGTCGACGCTGGCGCGCGAGGATCGTGACGGGGTGACGTTCGGTGAAGCGCTGGCTGCCTGCGGGTACGCGGGTGCTTCGCCGGTGGGAGAGCCCCGTCTGGACAGTTTCTTCGAGGTGCATATCGAGCAGGGACCGGTGCTCGAGGAAGAGGGCGAGGCTATCGGTGTGGTGACCGGCGTCCAGGGTATGCGCTGGTTCGACGTGACGCTCTCGGGCCAGTCGGCTCATGCCGGGCCGACTCCCATGCGCTATCGCCGCGATGCGCTGGCGGCAGCGGCGCGCCTGATCGACCGACTGCAGGCCCATGCCCTGGCGGACGACAGCGGCGATACCAAGGTGACCTGCGGTTGTCTGGATATCGTCTCGGCATCACGCAATGTGGTGCCCGGCGAGGTCAGGCTCACTATCGACCTGCGCCATGTGGTAGAGAGCGAGCTGGACGCGTTGCAGGCGTATTTCGAAGAGTTGCTTACTGAAGTGGGTGAGACCTGCGGCGTCACGGTGGCCCAAGAGCGGATATGGGCCTCGCCGGTGGTGGCGTTCGCCCCGGAGTGCGTGGCGGCGGTGGAACGTGGCGCTCTCGAGCATGGCCTGAAATACCGTCGCATGATGAGCGGGGCCGGTCACGACGCTGTCTATGTGTCACGGGTGGCGCCGACGGCCATGATCTTCATTCCTTGCCGCGACGGCATCAGCCACAACGAGGCCGAATACGCCTCGCCGGAACACTGTGCCGCAGGTACTCAAGTGCTTTGCGATGCCATCCTTGAACGCGCCAATCGCGTGTCCTGACCTGAGGAGAACGACATGACTCAATCCAAGACCTCAATTCCCGAAACCCATGCCGATTGGCGGGCGCTGGCCGAGCATCTGAGTGTCGAAAAGGGCCTCGAGGCGCGTGCCTATATTGACGATACTTTCGTTGACGCTGTCAGCGGCGAGACGTTCACGAGCCTCAATCCGGCCACCGGCGAGATGCTCGCCGAAGTGGCCAGTTGTGATGCCGCCGACGCCGAGGCGGCGGTGACGGTGGCGCGACGTGCCTTCGAGGGCGGCGCGTGGTCGCGGTTGTCACCGGGCGAACGCAAGGCCGTGCTGCTGCGTCTGGCTGAGCTGATGGAGGAGCACAAGCATGAGTTGGCGGTGCTCGACAGTCTGGACATGGGCAAGCCGGTGTCGAGCGCCATGGGGGACATGGGCGGCGCCATCGGCTGCATTCGTCATCATGCCGAGTCCATCGACAAGCTCTACGGCGAGATCGCCCCCACCGGCGAGGACAGTCTGGGATTGGTGCTGCGCGAACCGCTCGGTGTGGTGGCGTCGATCGTGCCCTGGAACTTTCCGTTGATGATGACGGCCTGGAAGATCGGGCCGGCGCTGGCGGCCGGCAACAGTGTCATCCTCAAGCCCTCGGAAAAGTCGCCGCTGTCGGCATTGCGCCTCGCGCAACTGACGCGGGAAGCCGGTTTGCCGCGCGGCGTCTTCCAGGTGCTGCCCGGTTTCGGCCACACCGTGGGCAAGGCATTGGCACTGTCGATGGGCGTCGACTGCCTGGCCTTTACCGGCTCCACCGGGGTCGGCAAGCAACTGATGCAGTACGCCGGCCAGTCGAACCTCAAGAAGGTCTTTCTGGAGTGCGGCGGCAAGAGCCCGAATGTGGTCTTCGCCGACTGCAAGGACCTGGACCGAGTGGCCGAGCACGCCGCCGCCGCGATTTTCCACAATCAAGGCGAGGTGTGCATCGCCGGCTCGCGGCTACTGGTCGAAAACAGCATTCGCGAGCGCTTCGTCGACAAGGTTCTGAGCGCCGCCGAACATATGCAGCCCGGCGATCCGCTGGATCCTGCGAGCTTCATGGGGGCGATGGTCGATCAGACCCAGTACCAGCGGGTGCTCGACTATATCCGCCAGGGCGTTGAAGAAGGCGCGACGCTACGTACCGGTGGCAAGGCCCTGAACGGCGAGGAGGCGAATGGCCAGGGCCTGTTCATCGGTCCGACGGTATTCGACGGCGTCACCGACAGCATGGCCATCGGCCGGGAGGAAATTTTCGGTCCGGTATTGGCGGTATTCGGCTTCGATACTGAAGAAGAGGCCGTGCGGTTGGCCAACGACAGTGACTACGGCCTGGCAGCAGGCCTGTGGAGCCAGGACATCGATCGCATCATGCGTGTCACGCGGCGGCTACGCTCGGGGCAGGTCTTCGTTAACAACTGGGCGGACATGGACCAGACGGTGCCCTTCGGCGGCGTCAAGCAGTCCGGCAACGGCCGCGACAAGTCCCACCACTCGCTGGAGGAATACTCCGACCTCAAGACGGTGTGGATGACGCTGACGCCCGCGTCGTGAGCATGGCCGCGAGGCCACCGGGGAAGGCAAGCAGGCCCAGGGAAGGGCCCGTCATGACGCTATGGTCGAGTTCGTGAAGCCTACTGTTGTTCTGTCTGGCGTCGCGAGACCAGCGCCACATGATCGAGGAACAGCCGAAAGAGTTGCGACTGGCTGGAGACGTCGAGGCGCTGATAGAGGTGCTTGCGATGGACCTTGACGGTGCCGTCGCTGATACCCAGCTCGCGGGCCGCCGATTTGGTGGAGTGACCGGCCAGCAGCAGGCGCACGATCTCCCGTTCACGTGCCGTCAGGCGCTCCCGACCGAAGCTGTCGAAGGCTTCCTCCACCGGCTCCCGTTCGGCCAAGCATTGGTGGAAGCGATGTTCCTGCCACTTCCAGTATTCGCCGAGTAGAACTTCCAGCACCGGCGAGATGTGTCGCAACGCTAGCAGCTCCCGTCGGGTGATTCGTGGGGTATCGTCGCGAAATCCTAGTGACACTACCATGACGACGTCCGTGTCGACCCTGGCAAACAAGCCGATCTCGTCGCTGAGCCCTAGGGCACGGTAGTAGTGGTGATAATAGTCGCTGCTCTCGAAACGATCCGGAGTCAGCTCCCGCAGCCGATGCGCGCCGCTTTCCAGTCCGTCGTACACGGCCTTGAAGAAGGGATCCAGCAGGAAGGCCTGGTTCAAATAGCGTTCGATGCCTTGCTCGCGACGTGTAGCCGGATAATTGTCGTGGATCAGCAGCGGTCGTCGTTGTCCTTTATAGGTATTGATCAGGATGGTATCGAAACCGACCAGCTCGTGCAGCGTCTGCTCCAACAGGAGTGGAAAGCCGCTGCCGGCGACGGCTTGGAACAGACGGGCCAGATGATGGTGCCAGGTCAGGCTGGCGGGATTGGCGAGGTGGTCGGTCGGTGTCACGAAAAATTAGACCCTAAGTAGCAGATGTTCGCGCTCCCAGGAGCTGATCACCTGGAAGTATTCGCGGTGCTCGGCGCGCTTGACTGCCAGGTAGCTGTTGGTGAAACGTTCGCCGAGGACCTCGGCCAGGGGCTGACAATCGCTCAGCATATCCAGCGCCGGACGGATATCGTCAGGCAGTTTGTGGCCGCCGGCCCAGGCCGAGCCGATCATCGGCGGGCGTGGCTCGAGCTGGTCGAGCATGCCGAGGTAGCCGCAGGCCAGCGAGGCTGCCATGACCAGATAAGGGTTGGCATCGGCCCCTGCCAGGCGGTTCTCGACCCGAGTCGCCTCGGGCGTCGAGACCGGGACTCGCAGGCCCACGGTGCGGTTGTCGGTGCCCCATTCGACGTTGGTCGGCGCCGAGCCGCTGGTCTCGGTGCGCATCAGCCGGCGGTAAGAATTGACATTGGGCGCCAGCAGCGGCATGGCCGCCGGTAGGTATTGCTGCAGCCCGCCGATGAACTGCTGGAACAGTCGGCTGGACTTGCCGTTTTCGCCGGCGAACAGGTTGTCACCGGATTCGGCATCCAACAGACTCTGATGGAGATGCATCGAACTGCCCGGCTCATTGGCCATCGGCTTGGCCATGAAGGTGGCATACATGCCGTGACGAAGCGCTGTTTCGCGCAGGGCGCGCTTGAACATCACCACCTGGTCGGCCAGCCGCAGGGGATCGCCGTGCTGGAAGTTGACCTCCATCTGCCCGGCGCCTTCTTCGTGAATCAGGGTATCCAGGTCGAGGTTCATGGCATCGCAGTAGTCGTACATCTCCTCGAATAGCGGATCGAACTCGTTGACCGCATCGATGGAGAACGACTGACGGCTGCTTTCCTGGCGGCCGTTACGGCCGATAGGTGGCTCCAGCGGATAGTCGGAGTCGGTGTTGGTCTTGACCAGGAAGAACTCGACTTCGGGCGCGACGACCGGCTTCCAGCCGCGCGCTTCGTAGAAGGAGAGCACTCGCTTGAGGACGTGGCGGGGGGAAAGCTCCACCGGCTCGCCGGTCAGATAGTGGCAATCGTGGATGATCTGGGCGGTGGCATCATCGGCCCAAGGCACCAGGAAGATGGCATTGGGGTCGGGCACCAGCTCCATGTCCCGTTCGGCAGGATTCCAGAAATGGATGTCATCGTCATCGGGGTAGCCGCCGGTGACGGTCTGGATGAAGATCGAATCCGGCAGTCGCGGACGTCCGCCGCCCAGGTACTTGCCGGCGGGCATGATCTTGCCCTTGAGGATGCCAGTGAGATCGGTGACCAGGCACTCGACCTCGGTGATGCCGCGCGTCTGAAACCAGTCGTTGAAGTGAGGGTGTTCCTGACGGTTACTCATGGGATTTCCTTGCTCTGCGGATGGGGCCCCGGCCGGATGGCCGGGAGCCTGTCGTCTCAGCGTGCCTGGACCTCAGACCACAACTGTTGGAAGACCTGCAGTTGCTCGCCCTGGAGACTGGGCGTGAAGTGCAACCGTTGCATGTCCTCCTCGGACGGCTGGATCGGGGGCTGGGTCAGTATGTCGTCGAGGTAGGGCTGGGCCGCCGCATTGGGGCTGGCGTAGTAGTTGTAATTGGATAGCTGAGCGCCGATCTTGGCGTCGAGGATGAAGTTGATGAACTTGTGCGCGAGGTCGGGATGGGGGGCCTTGGAGGGGATCAGCATGGTGTCGACCCACATCTCGGTGCCTTCGTCGGGAATCATGAACTCGATGTTCTCGAAAGATTCCGGGTTGTCCTGGCGGTAGAAGAGGTAGTCGCCGTTGTAGCTCAAGGCGACGTGCGTCACGCCTCGCGCCAATTGCTGCAGGCTCGGCGTGCCGTCGACGAAACCGCTGAAGTTGTCACGATTCTTGGTGTCGATCAGCAGCCTTGCAGCCTCCTTCCAGGCCTCGGTGTCGGTGCAGTCATAGCCGTGACTCAGGTAAGCGCAGGCACCGCCCATACTCACTTGGCCATCGCCCATCAGGGCGAAAGGGTGTCCTGGGTTGATCTCGGGATCGAACATCAGCGACCAGCTCTTGGGCGCGTCGGGGAACGTTTCGGTGTTATACACCAGGCCGGTTACCCCCCATTGGTAAGGCGCTGAATAGGTGCTCTGCGGGTCATAGCCGGGGTCCTGGAACTGCTCCATGACGTTATCCAGGTTGGGAATCTTGGACTTGTCGAGCTTCTGTACCATGCCGGTCTCGATCAGCCGTGGCACGTAGTAGTTGGACGGTACGATGATGTCGTACTGCGATACGCCGCCGGCATTGAGCTTGGCGAACATCTCGGGTAGCGAGTTGTAGTAGTTCTGCACCACCTCGGCGTCGTATTTTTCCTCGAAGGCCGTGATGATTGCCGGGTCCATGTACTGGGTCCAGTTGAACAGGTAAAGCTTGTTGTCTTCCTGAGCCTGGACGCCGCTGGCCAGCAATAGGCCCCCGAGTGTCGCGGCGATTCTTGTGGTCATTGTTTTCATCGTTTCGCTCTCCTGCGGTGCTACGTTTTGTTGGTGCTACTTTGTTTTGACAGGAAGCGCCTAGCGGCGTCCCTGCCGGTTGAACAGCATGCTGAATATGGCGGCTATGGCCACTGCGCCAATCATCAGGGTGGCGATCGCATTGATCTCGGGCGTCACGCCTTTCTTGATGGCACTCCAGATATAGATCGGCAATGTGGCGCTCTCCGGCCCTGCCGTGAAAAAACTGATCACGAAGTCGTCGATCGACAGCGTGAACGACAGGAAGAAGGCGGAAATCAACGCCGGCTTGATGGTCGGCACCATGAAGTGCACCACGCGCTTGACCGGCGACGCATAGAGGTCCTTGGCGGCCTCGAATAGCGTTGGATCCAGGCCCACGAAGCGTGAGTAGACGATCAGTGCCACGAAAGGGATCTGGAAAGTCACATGCGCGATGATCATGGTGCCGAGTCCTGGCTCGAGTAGGCCGGTCCAGGCGTGGATCTGCACGAAGAAGGCCATCTCGGAGATGCCGAAGACGATATCCGGCAGCACGATCGGTAGATAGATCAGCACGATCAGCCAGCCCAGCTTGCGGTGGCGATGACGGTACATGCCATAGCCGATCAGACAGCCAATCACCAACGCCACGATCGAGGAACTCACCGCCAGTACCAGGCTGTGGCCGAAGGCGTCGATGATCTGCTCATTGCCGAACAGTCTGCGATACCAGACCAGCGAGAAGTTCTCGAAAACGGCCGTACTATTGGCCGAGTTGAAGGAGAACAGCACGATCACGAACAACGGCACGTAGAGGAAGAACAGCGTCACCCACCAGATGCCGGCGAGACCGCGCGCAAGCGTTCGCTTTCTCATATCACCACCTCCTCACCGCCGCCCAGGCGCTTGCCGATACGCCGCATGGCGAACAGGCCGATGAACGTCGCGATCAACATCAAGATCGCCCCGGCCGCTCCCAGCGGCCAATTGGAACTGCCGGCGAACTGGTTGGCGACCAGGTTACCGAGCATCATGCCTTTGCCGCCGCCGAGCAGTTCGGGAATCACGTACATGCCGAAGGCGGGAATCGCCACCAGGACCGTGCCCGCCAGTAGTCCAGGGAGTGTCTGCGGGAAGACGGCGTGCCAGAAGGCGCGCACCGGGCTGGCATAGAGATCTTGTGCGGCCTGCACCTGCGCCGTATCGAGCTTCTCGAAGGCGGCATACAGCGGCAGCACCATGAAAGGCAGGAAGTTGTAGATTAGCCCCAGGGTGACCGCGAAGTTGGAGGGATACAGCCCCATGTTCGGTGCCACCAACCCCAGGCTCTCGGCCAGGCTGGATAGCGGTGTGCCCGGTGCCAGCAGGTTCATCCAGCCGAAGGCGCGAATCACCTGATTGGTCCACGACGGCACGACGACCAGCAACAGCAGGATCGGCCGCCACTTCTCACGACAGGTGGTGATGTAGTAGGCCACCGGGTAGGCGATTATCACTACCAGCAGCGTCGATACTAGGGTCTGCCACAGCGAGCGCAGCAGGGTGTAGAGATTACCTGGGCTCCAGCCTAGAAAGCCGACGCCCGCCAGGCGCTCGAAGGAGTCCAGTGATAGCGGCATCTGCGGCAGCCCATAGGGCCCGTTGGTCATGAAAGCCACACCCATCAGGTACGCACTGGGCAATACCAGGAAGATGAATATCCATAACGCCCCCGGCGTCACCGTGAACAGCAGATGGCGGGTCTCGCGGACCATGGCCCGGCTGCGGGCAGTGGGTACTGCTCCAGGATAGGACATGTTCGCCTCCTCACTCGCTCAGGGTGACCAGGTCTTCCGGCGCTACTGCTACCGTCACCGTTTCGCCGACCTCGGGAAGATGACGGCCGCGGTTGTTGACCGTGGCCTGCAGGGTGGTATCGCCGATGGCCAGGCGGAACTCGGCATGGCTGCCACGATAGAGTCGCTCGGTGACGGTCGCCGTCAGATGGTTGGGTCCCTCGACCGCGCCGGGCAATAGATCCAGCGTCTCGGGGCGAATCAGCAACAGTTCGCCGTCGCCGGCCTCCTCGGCGGTCAGTTCACCCAGTGCCGTGGTCAAACGGTCGCCCTGGCGAGCGCTGATCGGATAGAGATTGTCGTGGCCCATGAAGTGCGCCACGAAGGCATTCACCGGGCGCTCGTAGACTTCACGCGGTGGGCCTACCTGCTGGATGGTGCCGCCATTGAGCACGGCGATGCGATCGGACATGACCATCGCCTCCTGCTGGTCGTGGGTCACGAAGACGAAGGTCATGCCGAGTCGCTTCTGCACCCGCAGCAGTTCTACCTGCAACTGGCTGCGCAGCCCGGCATCCAGTGCCGAGAGTGGTTCGTCGAGCAGCAGCACGTCGGGTTCGCAGATCAGCGCTCGGGCCAGTGCGATGCGCTGGCGTTGGCCACCGGAGAGCTGGTCGACATGGCGATCGACGAGATCACCGAGCTTGATGAAGTCGGCGATTTCGTCGACCTTGGCGTGGCGCTTGGCGGCCGGCATGCCGCGCATCTTCAGCCCGAAAGCCAGGTTCTCGCGTACCGAAAGATGCGGGAAAAGCGCATAGGACTGGAAGACGGTATTGACGCTGCGTTGATGGGGAGGCATCTCGGTGATGTCCTTGCCGCCTACCACCAGCGATCCAGCATCCGGTTCCTCGAGGCCGGCGAGGATGCGCAGCAATGTGGTCTTGCCGCAGCCGGAGGGCCCCAGCAGGGTGAAGAACTCGCCGGCCCGGATGTTCAGATCGACGCCATCCAAGGCGACGGTATCGCGCCCGAAGCGCTTGTGCAGGCCCTGCATCTCGATCGAAGACGCCTTATGGTTCGACCGGTCGCGTTCATCGGCGGCCGGGCGAGCGTCCGGATGGTCGGCGATATCTGCCGTCATGGTCTCGCTCATGGGGATACCTCTTTATTGTTGAAGACTTCTCTCAGAGCCGGTCGCGCAGTTTGTAAAAGTTGGTCGCCAGCACCAGCAGCGGCTTGCGCAGAGCGCGACCGCCCGGGAACTGACGATGCGGTATGGCGGCGAAGACATCGAAGCGCTCGCTCTGGCCGGCGATGGTTTCGGCCATCAGCTTGCCGGCCAGCCCGGCCATAGCCATGCCATGGCCGGAATACCCTTGGGCATAGTAGAGATTATCGCCTAGACGGCCGAAATCGGGGGCTCTATTGAGGGTGATCGCCACATCGCCGCCCCAGCGGTACTCGATGGGCACTCCTTCGAGTACCGGGAACAGTCGGGTGATCTTGGCGTCCATACGCGCCTGCAACTGCGGGGGTTCGCGGCCGTCGTAACTGACCTCGCCACCGTAGATCAGGCGTCTGTCGGCGCTGAGCCGGTAATAGTCGAGCACGAAGTTGGCATCGGCCAGGGCGTCGTTCTTCGGCAGTACCTGTGCCGCCTGTGTCTCGCTCAGCGGTGCGGTGGCGATCATGTAGTTGGCGGCCCGCATGACGCGGCCGGAGAGTTCCGGCACCAGGCCGCCGTGATACGCATTGGTGGCCAGGACCACGAAATCTGCAGTCACGCTGCCATGCTCGGTGGTGACCGTGGCCGGTTGACCGCGGCGGATCGTGCACGCGGCGCTATGCGAATGCACGCGTACCCCGGCGCGCTGCGCCGCCCGCGCCAGGCCCAGGGTGTAGTTGAGAGGATGAAGATGGCCGCCTTCCCGGTCGTACAGGGCCGCCGGGTAGGCATCGGTGACGACGTGCTCGCGCAGGGCATCGCCCTCCAGCCATTCGAGAGCTTCGTAGTCGTAGTCACGGGTCATCTGTTCGCGGAAGGCGGTGAGCTCCTTGATATGACGCGGCTTGACCGCGGCGTGAAGGTAGCCCCAGGCCAGCTCGCAGGGAATAGCATGGCGCTCGATCAACTCGGCGGTGAGGCGTACCGCTTCGCGGCTCATTTCCCATACCTCGCGGGCGCGAGGCAAGCCGAGGGCCTGCTGGACGGTGGTGATGTCGGTACCTAGCCCCGGTAGGATCTGCCCGCCGCTACGTCCGGAGGCGCCATGGCCGATCTCGCCGGCCTCGAGCAATGTCACCGAGTAGCCACGTTCGGCGAGGTGCAGGGCCGTCGAACAGCCTGTCACTCCACCACCGATCACGCACACATCGCTCCTCGTGTCGCCTTCAAGGGGCATGGTGGGTTCGAGGTCTACGGCAATGGAGGCACGGTACCAAGAATTGGGAGTATCCGAGACGGTACTGCACATAAATTCCATCCTTTTGTTTTTGTTGAATAATTGGCAATAATACGACAAACGTTTCGCGCCAGGGAGGAGAAATCCCCTGGAGGGGCTTGCGAGTCAGTTACCTTCCACTTATTCAGTTCATCGCTTAAATGCCGTCGCGTTTTGCTGTTCATTGCGGCGGTGGTCGATCTACAAAAATCAAATCCCGAGCTTGTCGCGCAAGTCGTAGTACCAGGCGCCCATGGCGGTCAGCGGGATCTGCATGGCCCGTCCGCCAGGGAACGAGTGCTGGGGTAGGCCGGCGAAAATATCGAAGCGTTCTGCCTGACCCTGAATCGCGTCGCTGATCACTTTGCCTGCCAAGTGGGTGCAGGTGATGCCATGGCCGCTATACCCCTGCGCGTAGTAGATGTTTTTTCCGATGCGTCCTAACTGGGGCAAGCGGTTCAGCGTTAGCAGGAAATTGCCGGTCCAGGCGAAATCCACTTTCACGCCCTCGAGCTCCGGAAATGTCTTGAGCATCTTCGGCACGATCAGCGTTTCGACCTTTTCCGGCTCGCGAGCACCGTAGGTGACGCCACCGCCGTAGATCAGGCGACCGTCTCCAGATAGACGGAAATAGTCCAGCAGGTAGTTGCCGTCCTCGACGCAGTTGTCTTTCGGCAACAAACGCTGCTGCACACTTTCGGCCAGGGGCTCGGTGGCGATGACCTGGGTGCCGCAAGGTATGGCCTTGGATTCCAGCTTTGGCAACAGGCCATTGAGATAGGCGTTACCGGCGATCAGTACGTAGTCTGCTTCGACCTCGCCTTCCGAGGTATGGACAACTGGCTCGTCACCCTCATGAATCTTCAATGCCGGAGAGTTTTCGTAGATGATCCCACCCAGGGATTCCACGGCGGCGGCTTCTCCCAGCACCAGGTTCAGCGGGTGGAAATGTCCCCCGCTGTGATCGATCAGACCACCCGCGTAGCGCTGGGTGCCGACGTATTGCTGGATGGCATTCTCGTCGAGCAGTTCCAATCGTTCGTGGCCGTGGGCTTCCCAGAGCTTTTTTTTCCCGACCAGCTCATCGAACTGCTTGCGGTTGCACGCGGCGAAAATACCGCCTTCCTTCAGGTCACATTGGATGTCGTAGTCTTTGACGAAACGCCGCAGAATATGACCGCCCTCGAAGGCCATTCGGCCCATCTCTGCGCCGACTTTCTGGCCGTAATGGCGTTCGATGAAGTCGATATCGCGGCTGTAGCTGTTGACGATCTGCCCCCCATTGCGGCCGGATGCGCCGAATCCGATGCGGTTGCCTTCCAGGACGACCACTTTGTAGCCATTTTCGGCCATGTGTAGGGCTGTAGACATGCCGGTGAAGCCGGCGCCGACGATGCAAATATCTGCCTTCACGTGACCCTGCAGGGTCGGACGCACGCGCTTGTCATTCGCTGAAGCCGCGTAATAAGAGTGGGGATGAGACGTTACCTGCACGGTTTGCTCCCGAAACGTTGTTGTATCTTACTGGCCTTTATTAAAGGCTGACCAGTTGAGCATTAGCGTTGGGATAACGTTACGAAGGGGGAGCAACCCTGTGATATACCCCCTTGGGTATATTTTACGAGCAAGCCGTCCAGGCAGGTCACGCGAGGTTCTCAGTAGAGAAGCTACCATGCGTGGCCCCTCAATCGATGACTCAACAAAGAATCGCTTGCATGACTGGGTATCATGAGGCGCCATGGCGGGTATAAAGAATCCGCCACCTTGGGTATAGGAACACTTATGGCTCGCGCTCCCTTCGAACTCGCCGGTACGCGTATTCCGCCCGGCAGCCGGGCACAGATCGATGTGCCGGTGGCCAAGCTTTACACTCATGCACCGTTGCATATTCCCGTCGAGGTCGTTCATGGCCGTCAGCCAGGGCCGGTGCTGTTGGTGTGCGGGGCGATTCACGGTGACGAGCTCAATGGCGTCGAGATCGTGCGTCGCATGTTGCGCCTGGCGTCGCTATCGCGCTTGCGGGGCACACTGATCGCGGTGCCCATCGTCAATGTCTTCGGCTTCGTGCAGCAGACGCGTTACTTGCCTGATCGGCGTGACTTGAATCGCTGCTTTCCGGGCAGTGAGACCGGATCTCTTGGCTCGCGGGTGGCGGCGTTGTTCCGCGAGCAGATCGTCGACTTGGCGACACACATCGTCGATTTGCATACCGGGGCACTTCATCGCACCAATCTTCCACAGGTGCGGGCGCAGTTGAAGGACCGACCCGCGACACAGGCCATGGCCGAGGCGTTCGGAGTGCCGGTGATCCTCAATGCCGAGCTGCGCGAGGGGAGTCTGCGGGAATATGCGCAGTCGCGAGACGTGCCGGTGCTGACCTATGAAGCCGGCGAGGCGCTGCGTTTCGACGAGTGGGCCATCGCCCCGGGGGTCAGAGGCGTGCAGCGCGTGATGCGTCTGCTGGGCATGTTGCCCACCGACCGGCGTCGGCATGCGACCGCCTCGGCGGAGGTGGCCAATGGGTCGAGCTGGGCGCGCTCACCGATCGATGGCATTCTGCGGCCACGGGCGCGGTTGGGCGCGCGCGTTGCACGGGGCGATGTTCTGGGGCGCGTTGCCGATCCCTTCGGTAATGCCGAGCAGGAAGTGCTCGCCAACGCCGATGGCATCGTCATCGGCATGAGTAATCTGCCGCTCGCCAATGAAGGCGAGGCGCTCTTTCATGTGGCGCGCTTCGATGAAATCGAAGAGGCCGAGAACGCCGTCGAAACCTTTCACTCGGATTTCGAGACGCGCCCGGAACTGTAGTCAGGATGGTTGCTGCGGCTCAGGCAACGGCACTTGCAGTGTCGAGTTCGCGCACCTTGGCCAGTGCTGCGTCGAAGATCTCGAGCCCGGCGCCGTCGCGGTGGGCGTTTTCCGACAGGTGGCGACGGAACTGACGCCCGCCCGGGCAGCCCTGAAACAGGCCGAGCAGATGGCGGGTGATGTGATTAAGCTTCGCCCCCTCGGCCAGGCGTTCGGCGATATAGGGACGAAAGGCGCGCGCGGCCGCATGGCGGCTACTCACGGGCGAGGTGCCGCCGTAGAGGGCGGCGTCTACCCCGGCCAGTAGCCAAGGGTTCTGGTACGCCTCACGCCCGATCATCACGCTATCCACTTTCTCGAGCTGAGCCTGGCACTCGTCCAGCGTCTTGATGCCGCCGTTGATGCCAATATGCAGCTCGGGATGCTGCGCCTTGAGACGATGCACGCGTGGATAATTGAGCGGCGGCACGTCGCGGTTTTCCTTGGGCGAGAGCCCCTCGAGCCAGGCCTTGCGGGCATGCACGATGAAGACACCGCAGCCGGCATCGGCGACGCGTTCGATGAAGCGCGCCAGGTCGGCGTCCTCGTCTTGCTCGTCGATGCCGATACGGCACTTGACCGTGACCGGAATCGAGGTCGCCGCTTGCATGGCGCGGACCGCCGCCGCCACCTTGTCCGGATGCTCCATGAGGCAGGCGCCGATCAGGTTGTTCTGTACCCGATCGCTGGGGCATCCCACATTCAGATTGACTTCATCGTAGCCCCAGGCCTCGGCGATAGCGGCGCATTCCGCCAGCGCAGCAGGATCGCTACCGCCAAGCTGTAGCGCCACCGGATGCTCCACGTCGCTATACCCGAGAAAGCGCTCGCGCGGCGAGCCATGCAGAATCGCCCCGGTGGTGACCATTTCGGTATACAGCAGCGCTTCACGCGTCAGCGTACGGGCGAACGCACGGTAGTCGCGAGTCGTCCAATCCATCATCGGGGCGATGGAGAAAGTTCTATCCAGCTTACGGCGCTTGGTGCCAGTATCCATGCCGGTTGTAGCAGTTGCGTTATCACTCATAACTGTTCATATTTACAGTGTTTATGCCATGTTTTTCACCATGTGTTGGTACAAATTTGGCACATGGTGCGTCGGCAATTTGGTACATCAGGGAGGTTTGCGTGGCGACGATCAGGAAGCGCCGACGAAAGGACGGCAGTTTCTCATATCTTGCTCAGGTTCGCATCGCCCGGCGTGGGCAACCAGATCACTCCGAGTCAAGGACATTCCCCAAGAAAGCGATGGCAGAGGAGTGGGCCAAGCGTCGGGAGCTGGAGCTTAGTAGCCCCGGCGGTGTCTTGTCCGCGAAGTGGAAGGGGGTAACCCTGCACGATGCCATGGAGCGGTATCTTCATGAGTTTGCCCAGGACGCGGGCCGGTCGAAGCGTGCCACTATCGAACAGCTGCAACGCTTCCCGGTCGCACGGGTGCAGATCGCTGACCTGACCAGCGAGCAGATCATCGAGCATGGCGTGATGCGTCGTAATAGCGGGATCAAGCCAGCCACCATCAACCAGGATGTCGTGTGGCTGGGCATCATTCTGAAGACGGCCGTCGCCGCTTGGAAAATGCCGGTCAATCTCAACGAGTTCGAAGCGGCCAAGCTGCTGCTGCGTTCGAAGGGGCTAATCGGGAAATCCAAGTCGCGAGACCGGCGGCCGGAGTCGGAGGAGATTGAGAAGCTGCGCGCCTACTTCCAACGCTCGCAGAAGATCCGGCCGAGCGCGATTATCCCGATGGAAGACATCATGGACTTCGCCATCGCCTCCTCGAGGCGCCAGGAAGAGATCACCCGCCTTACTTGGGACGATCTCGACACGCAGGCGATGACTTGCTGGGTGCGGGACGCGAAACATCCGCGCGAAAAGTGGGGCAATCACAAGCGCTTCAAGCTGACTCACGAAGCGATGGCCATCATTCAACGTCAGCCCAAAGCTCATAAGGAAAGTCGGATCTTTCCCTACAGTGGCAAGTCGATCGGCACGCGCTGGCGTGCAGCGACCGCAGCCTGCGGCATCGAGGATCTTCGCTTTCATGACTTGCGCCATGAAGCGACCTCGCGGTTGTTCGAGGCTGGGTACGAGATCGTAGAGGTGCAGCAGTTCACGTTACATGAAAGCTGGGATGTGCTGAAGCGCTACACTCATTTGCGGCCGGAAAACTTAGTTCTCAAGTGAATACGCACATTGTGTTAGACGTGGTAGATGACTCGCTAAAAAGTAATGCGATGATGAAAATAGTTATCACGATGCTCCCAAATAAAGCCATGTAAGATCTGTTGTCACGAATATGCAGAAGGAAAGTTGGTTTTGATACGTTCTCTTCGGTGCAGTATCTCGCCCACCATACTATCATGTTGATAATAAACAATGTAATGATAAGTAATAAAGAGATAAAGGTCGCTAGGTAAGATTTTAGTGCTACGAAATCAGTGTAAAACAACGCAATTAAGAACATTGCAGTAAATGTTCCAAAGGCCATGGCGCCTAGCTCTGAGCAGAAACGAAGCAGCCTGCAGCCAAGGCGGAATAGCCTGTCGCTTACCTGTTTGTAAATATGAAAGAGAAGTCCTGAGGCGGTTATTATTACTATCCCTAGTGAACTTGTTGTATTCCACAGCTTTAAAGATAAAATTTCGATTGCAGCAAGGCAAAAATAATCGTTAGAAGTTATGAGGGAAAGCAAAAATCCAAATATGTACATGATGGCGCCTGCGGTTGCCCAAGGAAGTACATATAGTTTGATGATTTCTTTTACGGTTTCTTTGAAGTTGCTGTTAGGGAAAAAAGCCCGTGGACCTTCTTCTTCGATGGGACGAAATAGTTCATAAAACCAGTTTTTAATCATGCTGCTCTCAGGTTAAAGCCACCGTTTAAGGTGGCTTTTTATTCTTTTTTACTCAATAAGTCAATTGTTGACCTTGCGCCACATGTCATGCGCTTCTGTCCGCCGCTTATCTAAGTACCTGGCGAGATCCACGGCACTGACCAGCCAAGGTGCCTTTTGTGAGTCGCCGGCGCGGTAGGCGGGCACCGGCAGGGCCTGGGCACCGGCTCGCATGCCGGCGGTACGGGCGCTGATACCGAAGTAACGCGGGGCGACCTCTTCCAGGGGCAGTTCCGCGCGGCCGTTGAATTCGGCGAGCAAGCCAAAATAGGTGTTCATGGGCGGCCTCCTTGTTGGGTTTTCCAGCGATTGAAACGCTGCCGGATACTTAGAAATGTGGCGGTGGCGCGTTGGTTATGATTCAGCTCGGCGCGGCTCTCGATACCACAGGCTTGGCACAGCCAGTCTCGCGCGTCCTGCTCGTCATGCGTGCCATCGGGTAGATCGTGTTCCGTCATGTTGAATTTGTGACGCCGGCGGTGATCCAGGTAGAGGCGAAACACTGCGTCCTGGCAGAGCATGGCGGCTTGCCTAGCCATCTTCCCGCCTTTGGTTTGTTCAGCGCACATGCCGCCCTCGTTGTTCACGAATGCTTTGGCACTCGATGCAGGTCCGCGCCCAGGGCGCAGCCTCGCGACGTGCTGCGGGGATCTCGTCGCCGCATTCCTCACACTCGGCGCGGGCCCAGTCGACGCCGATCCATGTCCGGCTGGCGAGTGAGGTATCAACGTGTTGTTGCGCCAGGTCCGTGGCGCGGTCGGCGTTATCAGCCATGGGCGTGGTCCTCCTGGTCGTTGTCCTTAACCGGCTTCAGGTTCAAAAGATTCATTCCGGTCGGGGGCTGAACGTCGATAAACAAGGCAAGGCCATCGTTGAGGTATTTCAGGGTCAGGCGAGTGTCGCCGTACTCGATGGCGCCTGCGTCGACCAGTTCGGCAATATCGTCCTCGCACAGCTCGCGTTCGATGACTTCCAGGGCGTGGCCTTTCGCCACTTCCGCTTGCTGGATCTTCTGATCGAGTAGGTGACGGGTGAAGTCGATCGTCGCCGCGTCAGTGGCGGCAACGCGCAGTGCGTCGAAAACGGCTTGATTCTTGATGGTCATGTGGTGCTCCTTGCGTGCTGGGGTTGCGGTGCTGCCCGGTACGTGTGGTGCGCGGGCAGGTGGTCGATTTCGATGCCCAGCCGGTCGGCGATGTGATCGAGCCCGGCATCGGTGAATTCGGTGCGGCCGTAGTGCGTCCAGCCGCAGATGGGGTGCCAGTAAGTACCGGTGGCCACGGTCACCAGGGTGGCGCGGCCTCGGTACGCGCCGGCGGGCAGGTTGTCCGTTCCGAGAACGCCAGCGCCGCGCAGGCGGCGGGCCAGCGTGTTGCGGCCCAGGTTGAGCAGCGCCGCTGCTTGGTCGAGGGTGTAGGTGCGTTGCTGCATGACGATCTCCTCTTTCCTCACGGTTGGCGTTCAGCCCTGAAACACCCAGCACTTGACGCTGGTGTTGCCCATGCGGATCTGGCTGCGCACGGTGCGGTTGGCGTCGACGAACTTCCGGCTCTTGCTGGATTTCAAATAGCGCTTGAGTTCGCGCACTTCGGGGAGCCGCAACTTGAAGTCAGCGCAGCGGCGCTCGAAGTCCTTGAGATTGATGGCGATGAGGTCGGTGTTCTTGCCGTAGTGGTTGAGCACCGGCTCTTCGGAAAGGCCCTCCAGGTACTCGACGGCTTCCCAGAATTCGGCGACAAGCGGGTGATCGGCGTTGATGGCTTGCTGGCGTTCGCGGGCCATCTGCCAAATATGGCCGGCGGCCATGTCGATGGTCTGTGCGTCGAACAGGCCCAAGCCCTCGGGGCCGAGGCAGTCCACCAGGGCCATGAGTTGGCCGTGGCATTTGGCGATGCGCAGCACCTTGATATCGGGGTCGTCGGTTAGGCGGTTGCCATACTCGCGCGAGCGAGCGTTGATCAGCTCGAGCAGGGCGCTTTCGCGCTTGGCCACGTCCAGGGCGAACTGGCTAACGTGCTCGAGCTCGGTTTTCTCCAAGGCCTCGGCGAGTTCCTTGGTCTGAGAGGTTTGGCCTTCGCGGGTGAAATGCAGATGGCAGATGCGGGTCTGGATGGCTTCACCGGCCTGCACCGGGGCGTTCTGGCTGATGACGATGCTGCCGCGAAAGGGCGGCTCGTAGGTTTCGTTGCCGCTGCTTTTCACGCCGCGTGCACGGATCGAACGGCCGTTGAAGGCGGTTTTGAGTTCGTCCCAGTCGAACTGCTTCTGCTTGACGCCGCCTTCCTGCTCACGGTCCGACTCGATCAGTACCACCGGCAAGTTGGCGACCTGGGCGAAGTTGCGCGAGCGCGCCGGCATGGTCGCCTTGGATGGGTCGAAGCCCTCGTAATCGCGCCGGCCGACCAGCTTCCACAGGAACTCGATCAGCGTGGACTTGCCTGCGCCGGCCTCGCCGACGATCTCCAAAAACGGGAAGCTCCCCTGGGCGGCGCGGATCTGCTCGGCGAGCAGGCTGCCCAGCCAATAGGCGGTGGCCACCACACCCTTGGCGCCGAAGGCACCCAATAGCTGGTGCGTCCAGCCGGTCTGGTAGTCGTCGCGCTCAGGGTTGAGATGCAAGGTCACCGACTGGCTCAAGGTCTTGAGGTGCTTGCGCGGGCCCAGCTCGAAGTAATCCTCACTGTTGATCGGCACCACCTTGCCGCCGGCCACGGCCAGATCGCCGAATACATAGGCCCCGTGTTCCTTGCTGTAGCCGATGTAGTCGATCGTCTCGACCGTCTTGATGTTGCCGATCTGGTCCTGGAGCAGGGTGTCGAGCTGCTGGCTGGTCCCGGTCCATACCGCGCCCGGCGCCACGCCGAGCAGGCGTTTCTTGTACTCGCTGGCGCTGGCCAGTTGGCCACCGCTGAAGGTGTTCTTCACCGGGGCCCGGCCATCGGGAAATTCGACGCGGTAGTAGTACCAGCTTTCGTCGGTGACGGCGTTGGCCTGGTAGTAGAGTGCCGTGGGAAAACAGGTGCAGATGCGCTTCACACTGCCGGCTTGTTCCAGGGCAGCATCGCGAATCGCTGGGTCGAGACTTTGCTGATCGGCCCCGTCTTCGCCCTCGGCGCGAAGCGCGCGATCGAAGGCGTCGACGTCGAGCTTCCACCACCAGATCTGGCGCTTGTACTCGAACCAGCACTCGCGGCGCTCGCTACGCTTGTAGAGAATCAACGCCTTGGCCATGGCCGACGGGGCGAGTAGCAGGGCGCCGTGGTGCCGATAAGTGGCGTAGTGTTCGTCGGTCAGCTCGCCACGTTGGTGAGCGTCGTTCCAGTCGTACTGGCCACCGCCGGGGATCTGCGCGGCACGGCAATCCCAGCCTGCGGCCCGTGCGCGTTTGACGTGCTTGAGCGTGGCGTTCTGGCCGGCGCGGTTGCTGTCCAGCGCCCACACCAGCGTCGGGCGCGCGGTGCCGGCCGCATGCGCGGCATCGGCCAGTCGCGCTAGCGCGGTATCGGGATAATTGCCGCAGCTCATCGCCGCCGCTGCGGCCTTGCCGTGGTGGTAATGCGCGATGGCGTCGAAGATGCCCTCGACGATCCACACCTCGCCGGCTTCGACCATGTCGGCTTCGGTCAATACCGGGGGCTGCCACCACTCGCCCTTGTACTTGCCGACGAAGTTGGCCTTCTGCTTGCCGAAACGCTCGGGCTTATCGAGCAGACGTTCCCAGTAAGCGCCGCCGGGTAGGACGAAGCGCACCGTCGCGGTACCGCCGATGCCCGGCTTCCAGTAGCTCTCCTGGGTGTACCAGCCCTGAATGCGCTCGAGCTCGAAACCCCGCCCATCGCGCAGGTAGCCATCGGCCACTGGCGTGGCACTCTCGGCACGTTGCTCGGGGACGTCGTAACGCTCGGTCCAGCTTTCGAATAGCTCCGGGAACAGCGCCTTGACGTGAAGCTGTGCCCCGCAGTTGTTCTCCCGCCCACACTTGAGCATCCACGGCGACTCGGCGTTGATGAACGCCTCACGCTTGCCGCACTCGGGGCATTGCACCTTCTGTAGGTACTCGCCCCGTTCCTCGGCCTGATAGTCGCGCTGCAAGCGCGCAAGAATGTCCTGGCGCAGCGATGGATTCACGCTGGGCCTCCTTTTGCTCATGAATAGAGAACGCGGTGAAGGCGGTGGTTACCCGTTTCAGTGCTCGAGGACGACGGGGCGGCGGCGGTCGCGATCAACGACCACGGCGCGGCCGTCATTCCGGGCCTGCTCGAGCACGCGCATCAGGTCGAGGGCGGTGAACACAACCGGGCGGCCGCCCTCGGTGCGTAGCACCACCACGCTGGAGGTGGTGGCATCGACATCGATGCTGGCGAGCTGATTGGTGGATTCGAGTTCCGCATAGGCTTGAATAGCGACCAACTCGGCGTTGGCCTCGGTCATGTCGTGATCGACGACCAAGTGTTCGATGCAGTTGGCCAGGGCGTTGACGCGGTTTGCCCAGCGGTTCCGCCAGAGCTGCGCGATGGCCAGGTTGTGCGCGTCTTGGTGCGGGGCGATCGTGGTGACGTTGTTCATGGCGGTGCTGTTCATGGTGTTGTTCTCCGGTATCAGTTGTTGGCGATGGGGGCTTGCTTGGTGATCAGTTCCCGCAGACGTGGCACGAACGGCAATGCCACCGTGGGGTTGGGGATGTCGCTCGGCGCGATGGTGTGGGTGATCTCGATCGACGCCTTGCCACGCCAGCCACAGTCCTCGTTGCGGCATTCAAAAATCGCCTCGCGGTACAGCGGCGTCAGACCCTGCGATTTGCGAACCCGCAGGTTCTCGCCGCAGTGCGGGCATGGAATGCGGTGTCGGTTTTGGATGGTCATCAATCGTTCCTCCCTGCGGGGTAAAGGGCGCGGCCACGTCCGGTGAGCTCCTGCGCGCCTCGGCGAATCCGTCGGCGCAACAGCCACTCGGCGGCTTGTTCGCGGCTTTCCAGCCCTTGCTGTTCACGGACGGCGTCGAGCACGTCTTGTAGCTGTGGGTCGAGCTCGAAGGCTTTTTCCGGCATGCGGCACCTCGGATGCACGGTGGATGTGGTGCTGTGCTCAGCCCGCGCAGGCGGCGATAGTGTCGGCAAGCGCGGCGAGGTCGACGCCCAGCACGTCGCGGGCTTCTTTCATCATCATCTGGCGCATGACCTCGGCCTTGGGCACGCCCAGGTAATTGGCCAGCGCGGTGATGACGTCGGCCTCGTACTGGTCCAGGTAGACGGTGGCCTTGGTGCGAACACGTTTTGGGTCCTGGTACATGGCGGAGCTTCCTTATGCGGCAAGACAGGACAAAAGGGTTATCAACTGCGAGCGGCTTGCTCGGTCTCGGCGTCGTACTGCTCGACACCCCGCAGCATCAGCATCCGCAACGTGGCGGAAACGCTGCGCATCTCGAGCTCCGCGATGCGCTTGAGACGCTCACGCTCATCAGGGGTGATCTGGGTCATCACCTGTTGGCTGCAGCCGTTGGGGCTACGCGAATAGCCGGTGTGGGGGTTACGAATGGTGTCCGGAGTATTCATGGGTTAGGCTTCCCTTGTGGACTTCTAAGCAATTCAAATGAGCAAGGTGGTCAGTGCAGCGCGTGGGGTGCTTACTGCAATCCTTCGTGTTTAGCCAGATCAGCCATGACCTCCATCAAGATCTGGCGAGCTAGCAAGTGATCGCGAGGGTCGAGTGCTGTATGAGTCATGGATGCGCTCCTGGTAAACAAATAAGCACCTATAAGGATGCTTTGTGTTGCCTTGTGGAAGCGAGATTAGGTGATCGTTTGATTACCTGTCAAGAAGGAATAGGAAACTTATGAGCAGCATCGGCGAGCGCCTGCGTGAGATCAGGAACCAAAAGGGCCTTAGTCAGGCTGGTTTTGGTGAACTCGCGGGGGTAACAAAGCGTACCCAGATGCTCTATGAGAGCGATCAGCGAAGCCCCAAGGCGGACTATTTGGTAGCGCTGGACGCTGTAGGGATCGACGTGGGCTATGTCCTGACCGGCCGCCACGATTCAACGCCAGGCGTCAGCGCCCAGCGCGTGAGCGATGGCGCCCCGGTGGCTGCGTCCTCTGGCGCGTCGAATGACGGCGTAGCGGTGAAGATGTACGACGTGGAAGGTGCGGCAGGTGCCGGACGATCGCTCGAGGAAGAACGCGTCGAAGGTGTCCTTCACTTTCCCGAAACGCAGCTCACCGCCCTGGGCCTGAGCCCCGAACACCTGGCGGGCATCAAGGTGCGCGGTGACTCGATGGAAACCACCTTGAATGATGGCGATTGGGTATTGGTCAATCAGGCCGATACGGATTACCGGCAGGAGGGGATCTTCCTGCTACTGATCAGCGGCGAACGCCGCATCAAGCGCGTGCAGCGCCTGGCTGGTGGGGCGCTGTATCTCATCAGCGATAACGAGCACTACGAACCTGAGATGATCCCGCCTGAGCAGATGCGCGAAGTGGAGATTCTCGGGCGGTGTGAAGTGCGTATTGGCAGGATCGCGTAACTGTAAAACTGCATGACTGCATCGCCACAGAACTGCATGAATGGTGGAATGCAGCCGCTTATAAGAATTCGCCTGGAAAGGGCATTTAAAAACGTAAACGCAAGGGAACCAACATGAAGGACATCATCGCCGCATTGATCATGCTGGGCGCACTCGTTGCCGCGTGGTACTGGATCGCCAATAAATTTCGTCAGAAAGGGTCGGGGGCTATCACCCGCCATTTCGCTGGCTTTGTGTGTGGTATCGGCGCCCTTTTTGTCGCAGGCATCGTTGTAGCCGCTATGGGGCTTATTGATTCTGAATCCACTTCTACAGGGCCTCAAGCTGCTGATAAGGCGGCAGGTGATAGAGATCTCACACAGCTCTATAGCATTGCTAGCGACGAAACCAACGCTCCGTATAAGCGCAGCGTTGAAGTGACTCTCCACCAAAGGGTCAGCAAAGATGATTTAGAGTCCATTGGCAGGTCTATCAAGAAGATGGGCGATAAAGATGTGGAGCGTACCTTTATCGGCTATCGCCTTGAATCGCAGAATCCCGAGTCGGCCTACTGGGGGGCTACGCATTATAACCCTGAGCTTAGCGTAGACATTTCTGGGCTCACCCCAAGTCAGCTTCAGGCATACCAATCCTACGATCCATCTGAACATTACCAAGATCCCATCGGCTCATGGCGTATCGAAAGAGGGTTCAACTACATCGCTGTTGCCTACCAGAAAAATGACGAGGTCTTCATTGATGATGTTTTTCCAGGTGACGGAGTCAATACTTCGCGCTACGTCACTTCTCAGGCAGAAGGAGGCGGGCTTCGCTTGCAGAAGCCGGATGATACCTTTGGTGAGTATTTCGTCATCACCCAAAAGGGCGATCTGCAGTTCTGGAGCGATAATGGTAACTACTATACTGCCGAACCTCGCAACCCTGATGCGGTGGATATAAAGATTTGAACCCTGTGCATGTGTTGGTATTGGCAAGTGCCGCCCTGGTTAGGGCCGATTTCACGATCTAGGGCTTTGCCCGGATAACACAATAGGCTCCGCGAGAGGGCCTGATACGCAAGGGAGCAATAGCATGGCATTAATATCCTGCCCGGAGTGTGATCATCAAGTGAGTGATACCGCACTGAAATGTAGCCAGTGCGGCATGCAACTACGCAAACCCAGGCGGAGTATCATCGGGAAGTTTTTTAAGTGGGGGTTCATCCTGTTTAATCTACTGATGGCGATATGGATGTTCTCCTACTTTGGTTTCATCGGTGAGAGCATGAATGGCGCCACCAGTGAGGCAGAACAGGCCGGCACAGCCATTGGTAGCACCTTGGGTGTCGGCATGCTATTGGTGTTCTGGGCGCTAGGGGACGTGATCCTGGGGCTATTTGTTATGTTCACTCGACCCAAGTCATAAGAAAGTGGCTATGTCGAGGACGTGGGTAGATATTATGAATGATTCATCCATTGAAATCTTAGAACCAGAGTCCATAAGAAGTCTTCGTGGTAGAACCCCTGATGGCCTAATGGCTGAAACGTATGCATGTGACATTTCGTGGGAGGATAACACTCAGGAGCGGGGGTTTCTAAAATGTTTTTCATCCTCGCGTAGCTTGGGCGTGGTGAATGAGCTGACAGGGTATCTCATTGCAAAAGCCTGTGGCTTGCCTGTTCCAAAACGGGCTGCAGTCGTACAATTGAATCAATCTCTGATTGATTCCATGAATATTAAAAATTGTCCGGAGGGCGTGTATCGCTATGCATTTGCGGTGAGTGAGTCGCCTGGACGGTCTCCCAATTCTATTTACGCAGGTCTTCCCGCAGCATTAGCTGCTACGGCGACACGTGAGATTCTCAAGGGATGGCGGGGTCTATCCCCATTGATGGCATTCGACGACTGGGCTGCAAATCAGGACAGAAACCTGGGAAATTTTTTGATTGATGAAAAAGGTGAAATATTCATCATTGATCATAGCAACATGCCGGTTGGTATATGCTGGACTGCTGATTCTCTCGCACCAGAAGGTCGTTTTCGTAACATCTTGATTGAAATTATGACCTTAGGCGGCAGCGCCCCCATTGAAGAAGGGTTTGTAGTAAGAGCTGCAGAGCGTCACCCGGACGTCTATCATTCTATAAAGGATGAGCTGAGGCCTTGGTGGCAAGCCTTTCTTGGTAATGATCCCTCGCGTAGGGCTGCGATTGAATCATTTTTCCAAAATCGATCCGAAAATGGTTCCGATCGGCTAAGCCAAAAACTTTCGACTATGCCGGTGTGACTATGCTTAACATTGATGATATTTTCCGGGAAAAACAAAGTGTTGCTCCGTGCTTGGTTAAAGGGAAGTGGTACCGTGTCCAGTGGACACCAGACCTTTCGGCTGGAGAGAGGCTAAACTTAGGTGTTGCTTTTCTTCCACAACAGGGCGCTCCGTATGTTCGGACGATTGACGACTTTGGTCGTCTTCGCTGTCTTTTTGATGATAGAGCCGAGTTTCATGCGAAGCTTGCTTGTCGTGTGGCAGAAATGATGATCGAGTCTGAACCGAATCCTGAAAACTGGACCTCTCCACAACTGAGCATTGTCGAAGGTGGGTTCGCCCAAGGTGAAAGCGCTGAAGAGGTCGTCGAGCGAATGATGGAGGACCTTGTTCCTCTTGGCGCTCCACGTGGTCACCGTTCTACCCGGCACTCTCCTGTTACAAAGAAGCGCGCTTACAGAAGGATTGGTGATTCCTTGGCTTTCAGGCTAGGTAGTGAGTACCGTCAACATGTACCTGAAAATCCTAAAATTAAAACGGAGTTAGGTATCAATCTTTTTTTGCCCTTTCGAAGGGAGCGTGATGGGCATGAAGCTGCCACTATTGTGTCAGCGGACTTCACGAAGCCTGAAAAGATTCAGGGCGAGCTTTACCTTGGACATAGAGATGTTTCTGTGGCCACCACGGAAAAAGCCTTCTGTAATGGAAAAATTTTCATTCTTCGCCCAGGTGGCAATATGAAGGATGCCGACTTGAGAGTCGCTGAAGAAGAAGTAAGAGATTTTTCTCTTTACCTGAAGAGCCTTCGTGTGCCTCATTATCTAGGCAAGGATACAGATGAATTGACTGATGCTATTAAACACTGGTGCGTAGATGAAGCGGCTTAAATTGTTGGTGACTGATAAAGTGTCCTGCAAGGCCGTGTCGTCATAGATAACTAGCAGCGGCTTGCTCTCCCTTTTATTGATTATATTTTAATAAGTTTTATATAATGTATTATGGCAGGGAGCCAGATTAGCTAACGTGTGGGGGCCTATACGGCCCCTTTTTTGTGCCCGGTCGTTGCCTGCGCCGGTCTTGAACTGTCTGTTTATACAGTATTAGGCTAGCCGAAAACCACACGAAAACGGCAGGGGGCATCATGCGGGTGAACTACCTGGGGCCATTGATCAAACGCAGGGGTGCTACACATCCGGCGATGCGGGGCTACGACATCTCGCAGTTTCCGCCGGGGTGCTATCTCGTCGAAGTGAGCGAGGATGCCGGCGTCGAGGGGCCGATCATCGAGGGCGACGTGTTGGTGGTGGATGAGCAACGCCCCGCGCAGCATGCCGACCTGGTGGTGATGGACTGGCAGGGAGAGACGCTGCTATTCAGCAGCCATCGCATCGGCGGGCGTTTGCGGCTGATGCCGACCGCCGGGCCGCGTGAGTCGCTTTGGGCACGGCAGTCGGATCTACGGGGCGTGGTGGTGAGCCAGGCGCGGCGGTTAGCGGTGATGTGATAAGCGCGCGTATTCGCAAAAAAAATACGTTCGTGGGGCCACCGGTCCCACTTTTTTCGCGAGAGCGCGTCTAGTTGGTGCTTTGATCGGCTGAGGCGCCACTCACTTCACACTGCAATCGTGTGCCCAGCCCACTGTCGCCCAACGAATGTTCCACCTCGGTCACCAGCCAGGGCGTGGCATTGAAGTCGGGGCGGTTGTGGGCGAGGGTGAGGTCGAACTCGGCTTCGCCGCGTTGCCGCGTTGCCATTCGGCTTGAGCGTCGGCTTGGCTGCCGGCGTTGCAGCTACCAAAATTGTTGTGCCGACGGATGTAAGGTAGAGCACTCGCACAGACAATTGCGAAATTAGGTAAAACCATCTAACATTATGGATGTTATAGGAGTGTTGACAGATGGCAGTCCCCTGCCCATACTGGCGCTAGCGCCAGTATGGGCAGGGGACTGCCAAGCAGGCTTTCCTTTAACCCACTGATCTATCGGGTAAATTTTATGGTCTCTCAAGTAAGCCTCGGCCGTATTGACTGCTTCGACCTACGCGTGCAGGAAAAGGAACGCATTCGCCAAGCAGAGCTAGAGCAGAAGGGTAATGCGGCCTCGTCCAGTGGAAAATCCTATTTTCATGGTGCGCGCGAGCATGCACGTATCGTAAGGCGCGGACGCGTCGCTCATCTTGGCTGATATTTTGTGGCTGAAGAACAGCTAAATATTGCGTTAGATCTTATAGCAGAGTTGTCGTTAGAAGATCAAAATCGCTTGGTACTCATTGGAGGCCAAGCGATTTCTTTTTGGGCATATTATCTGTTTGGTGAAAACGAAATATCTGAAAAAGAGTCCAACATACTAACCTCTTCGGACTTGGATATTGTTGCCGACAATAACGAGAGTATAAGAATTCTAGCTAGAGCTTGGAATGGCCAGTCTAAGTTTCCTTCCATAGGTGACCATACCCCGAATAGAGCTTTAATCCAGGTTCGTCGACCCCAAATGGCAGATGGTGAGAGCTACACAATTGATGTTATGGGTGATGTTCACGGTGCACGCTCGAGCCAGTTGGTGAAATCGTCTGTTGAAATTGAGTGGTCCCAACGTGGTCGCACTCTTAGATTTCGTGTTGTCTCACCTGAAATGCTATTATGGACTCGAATAGCCAACGTTCGTTTAGGGCATATGGGGCAAGCAAAAATAAGAAGAGATGTTGAACGGGCAATGTTCTTGTGCCGAGCAGTTAAGCAAGATTTGACGAGCCATGCGCTGGAAATGAGAGATACACTTGCCCCTGATGAAAAGAAGGTCATTGAGAGAGAAGTGTATAATAGGTGTGCGTTTATATATAGGGATATTTCAAAGAAAAATATTACTCGCTATGTGTTGGCTGACTTTCCGGAGTTGTGCGAGTGTTTTTATCGAACTATTCCGAAGCTCAGTTTTCTTCGGCAAGAACTTTATGATTATGCATTGCCTGGATGGTTTTGCTGGCTTGATGGGAAAGTTAAGACCATACAGCGACACCGAGAGAATAGGAAACAACAGCAACCTTTAAAAGTCATTTAGAAAGTAGTGTCGGCCTTAAATCTCTAGCACCTCACACTGCACCCTGGTCCCGAAGCCACTATCGCCTAGCGAGTGTTCCACCTCGGTTACCAACCAGGGGGTGGCGTCGATCTCGGGCTTGTAGCCGCTCACCCGTAGCGGTGATTCGGGGAGGATGTCGGGGCGCCCCTGGGCGAGGGTGATGTTGAACTTGGCTTCGCCGCGTTGCACGCGCCGCCATTCAGCTTGGGCGGCGTCCAGGGCGTCGGCCTGGCTGGCGTAGGTGGGGCGTAGTTCCTTGGCGTCGTCGTCGCTGCCGGCGATGACGCGTTGGCGTTCGGCGTTGGCCTTGTCACTCCAGTAAGCGACGACGCCGGTATAGGCGTCGCGATCGGTGACGCTGTAGCGGTGCTGGTCGCCGTCGCGGCGCGTGAGGGTCACGGCGGGCATGGCCAGGCCACTCGCGGTCAATGCTTCGCCGGCGCGGGTGAAGAGCATGCGCTGTGATTTGATCGCGGCGATGGCGTCGAAGCGCTCGCCCAGGCGCGTCAGGAAGTTCAGGTCCGATTCTTCGGTCTGGTCGATATGGGCGATACGGATGCCGCGCAGGGTGTTGCCGACCACCGGGTCGAGGTCGTGGCGCTTGGCGAGGGTGTCGACGAGATCGCCGAGGATGATGTCGTGCCAGCTCTGGGTGCGTTTGCCGGGCAGGCGACCGCGCATGTCGGCGCTACGCGCGCGGATCGTGAGCTGGTCCGGCGTGCCGCTGTGCTGCACTTCGTCGACCGTGAACACGCCCTTGTCGACGAGCCCTTCGTCTTGCCAGCCGAATGCCACATGCAGCTCGGCGCCGCGTGGGGGCAGGGCGAGGGCGCCGTCGTGGTCGGTTAGCGTCAGGTCGAGCTGGTCGGCGTCCATGCCGCGTCGCTCGCGCAGGGTGAGCGAGACGAGTCGGCCGTCGATCTTGGGGGTGATGTCGCGCCCGGCCAGGGTGATGCGGTAGCTGGGGCGTCTGTAACGCCGCGGGGTGGTGTCGTTCATGCGTAGGCCCCGGCGAGACGGGCGAGGGTGGAGGTGGTGAGGTCGCCCATCAGGTCGGTGCGTCGGTCGTCGACGTGCTCGAGCGAGAGGGTGAATTCGATCTTCGCCGCCGCGCCGTCACGGAAAAACGCGCTCGAGGTTTCGTCGACCTTGGTGATCACCCACAGGCCGTACTGCCGCCCGGTTCCCTCGACCAGCGGCCACGCCTGGCCCTGGTCGGCCATGTCGCGGATCTCGTCGAGGTCCAGCCGGCCACCGGTGAATTCGGGGAGCAAGGTGCCGCTGAGGGTAATGGTATCGCTCCCCTGGCCGATAAATTGATACGCAGGGCGATCCCCGACGCGCGACTGGCTGGCGTGCCGCCATTCGGTGGCGCGCTTGAGTTGCTGGTAGGGGACGCTGCCGACTTCAAATACGAACATTCCAAGGGCCATGAGCATGAAGATTTCCTCTCAAGATAAGATTGCAACGGTTGTAGCAATATCTACCGTCATTCTGCTTTTAATCCTGTTCATTATTTCCTTATTGGGACCGGATAAACTGTTATTGGTCAAAATCGTTCATAACGTTGACCTGCAGGGACTGCTTCTCTTCGTTGGTGCCGTGTTGGGGATACAGGCGAAAACTTCTAATAGGGGGCATATAGAGCTCGCATTTTTAAGCGGCCTGACAGTCTCGGTGACGTCTCTTTTTATCAAAGCGCTGCCGGATGAATCATTGGCTTCTGTCTGCGTGACCATCCTCAGTATATTTCTCTCGATCATTTTCTACGGAGCTTTGGTTCTATTGGTGGCCAGCTCCTGTCAAGCTCTTTTGACGCGCCCCGGCCAGTCGCATTCCAGTGAGTAACTTTCAGTCTCTGTCCAACATTGACGATCGGTTGCGGGCGTCTTGCTCGCGCTGGGCGTCGGCCAGGGCGCGTTGGATTTCCTGGGCGACGTACTGGGCGAGCTGGCGTTCGTCCATGCCGGGGGTGGCCTGGACGTGGATGTCGCCGATGTTGACGCTGTTATCGACGCTTTGCTGCCCACCGCCGGCGGCAAGTGGCGGCCGGGTGTCGAAGCGGATCGGTTCTTGCTGGGCGATGTCGGGCGACGCGGCAGCGGGTAACGTCGCGGCGCCCAGGGCCATTCCGGCGCCGGCGCGGGTGACGCTCTTGGCGATCTGCGCGATGCGTCGTGCGGGCTCGTTACGCTGCGCATCAAGGCCCTGGTTGAGACCGTCCACGGTATAGCCGCCGAACTGGGCAAAGACGCGGCTGGGCGAGTTGATGCCCAGCTTGTCCTTGAACCAGCCGCCCACGCTGTCGGCCATGCCGACGACTTGATTTTTGAGTTCGCCGAGTTTGCCGGTCAGACCGCCGATCAGCCCATCGACGATGGCGCTGCCCAGGGTTTTGAACTTGTCGGGAATCTCGACGCCGAGCGCGGACAGTGCGGCGGTGATACCGCGATAGAGCAACCCGATGGGGTTCCAGTTGAGCAGCAACTGCAGCACGGCGCCGGTGCCTTGGCTGAAGGCGGCTTTGACGTCGGCCCAGCGGTCCTTGAAGAACTGGCTGATGGGCTCCCAGTTCTTGTAGATCAGGTAGGCGGCGGTCGCGAGCGCGGTGATGGCCAGGCCGATGGGATTCATCAGCAGCAGCCGGCCGGCCAGGGCGAGCGTGCGGCCGATCATCAGGATGCCACGGCCCAACGCCGGTAGTATTTTGCTGGTCAATGAGTAGATCTTGCCACCAAGGCCGCCGGTCTGAACGCCGAGCATGGCGAGGCCGTAGCGCACGGTGACAATAGGCCCGAGGATCGACGCCATCATGATGGTGAATGCGCCACCCACGGCGACCAGGGCGGCGAGGCCGGCGGCGGCTTTGGCGATGCTGCTGGCCAATTCCGGGTTCTGCTTGATCCAGTCGCCGACCCAGCGGGTGATCGCGGTGACGTTCTGGATGAGCTCACGTAGCGGGCCGTTATTGGTGTCGGTGATCGAGATCCCGACCTCTTCCCAGGCGCTATTGAGGGCCTTGAGGTCGCCGCCGATGTTGTCCTTCATGGTGGTGGCCATGCGCTCGTTTTCGCCGTTGGCAACGCGGAGCTTTTCGATCAGGCCATCCAGCTTGCCGGTGCTCATCTGGCTGACCAGCTCGGCCATGCCTGAGCCTGCCTCGGCGCCGAAGATCTGCTGCAGGGCCTGTTTGCGGTCGGCGTTGCCGAGATCCTTCGTGTCGGCGTTGATGTCGCGCAGGATCTCGGGCATGGCGCGCATTTCGCCGTCGGCGTTGGAGACCTTCACACCGAGCCGGTCGATGACGCCGGCAGCTTCCGCCGTGGGGTCGGTGAGGCGATTCATCATGCCGCGCAGCGTGGTGCCGGCCTGGCTGCCCTGAATGCCGATGTTGCCGAGTAGCCCGGCCATGGCGCTGGCCTGCTCGAGCGTTAGGTCGAGATCTTCGGCGCCGCCGAGGTACTTCACCGTGTTGCCGAGCTTTTCCAGATCGACGTTGGCGCGGCTGGCCGTGGCCGAGAGAACGTCGGCGACGTGGCCCATGGCGCCTTCTTTTTCGAGATCGATCTTGAAGGTACCGGCGATGTTCGAGGCGATGTCGGCGGTGCGGCCGAGTTCGGTGTTGTTGGCGACGGCGAGACTGAGCACGTCCTTCATCGAGGACTTAATGGCCTTGGCGCTCATCCCCGCGCGCAATAGGAACTCTTGCCCGGAGCCGACTTCACCGGCGCTGAATTGGGTGCTTGAGCCCAGGTCGCGAGATTGTTGCTTGAGGGCCTTGAACCGCTCGTCGTCGGCGTTGAAGCGCCCCACGGCCTGCACGGCGCTCATCTGTTGGCCGTACTCGACGCCGGGGGAGAGCAGGCGGCTGGCACCGTAGAGCGCGGCGCCCCCGGTGGCCAGCCCGGTCATGCCCGCGCCGCGCATGCCATTGGCGCGGCCGATACCGCGATGGAACTGGTCGTTGGCGCGCTTGGCCTTGCGTTGTGCCTCGGCGACTTGCCCCATCTTGCGCTTTTGCGCATCGAACTGGGTGTTGGCGTCGCGGATTTGCTCGGCGAGTCGGTCTTCGCTGCGCCCGAGGTTGTCGGTGCTAACGCCGCCCTGACGCAGGCTGCCCCGCAGCTCGCCCAGGCGGCGGCGCTGGTCGCCGAGCTTGCCGTTCAGGCGTTCGACCTCATCGTGGGCCTGCTTGAACTGGCGCTGGAACTTCTCGGTGGGGGCATCGGTGCGCTTGAGCTCGCCGCGCATGTTGCGCAGGCGTTCCTGCGCGGTGGCCAGCGCTTCGCCATTCTCGCGGGTGGCTTCCTTGAGTTTGCGAAACGAGCCCAGGTCGCGCTGTTGGCGTTCGAGCTTGCGCAGCTCATCCTTGCTGGCTTTGAGGGCGTCGGCGGTTTTGCTGCTGCCTTGGGTAATCTTCTTGAGCGGACCGGTGGCCTTATCGACCGCGTCGAGGACTACCTGGAGTTTAAGATCGCGCGCCATGGCCGGCTCCGTTGCTGTCGGCGCCGCTACGCTTGCGCGCGCGTTCGCGCCATTCCATCAGTTCGCGCAGGGTGAATGCCGCGCAGTCGGTGGGCGTCCAGTGGAAGACGATGGCCAGGTCGGCCATCGCATCCTCGACACTCGCGGGGAGGTCTACGCGTCCTCGCCCTTGGCCCGCTTCGAGAGCAAAAAACCGGCGATTTCACCGCCGCATTGCACCAGGTCGGCGGGATCGAGGCGGCCCGCTTCCTTGTCGGTGAGCGAGGGCGTGGACAGGCGCGGGATCAACTTGATCAGCGCGTCGGTTTGCATCTGCAGCACGTCGGCGAGGTTCACGCCGCGCAGTTCGCCGGCGCTGGGTTTGCGCAGGGTGATGCTGTCGATGATCTGCTCGCCGCGCTGGATGGGCGTGTCAAGCTCGACGGTGGCGCTGATGGCTTGGGCGACTTGGGCTTTGGTCATGCGGTGGTGCTCCTGGTGTATGGCATAAGGCCCCGTGCGGGGCCGCTTGGGTGGGTCTCTTCGCTCGGCGACCATTGACAAGCCTTAGATGCCCAGGCGCTGGCGACGGCCGGCGAGGCGGTCTTCGCCGTTGACCTTGAAGACCTGGCCGACGAGGTCGATCTCGACCTTCGGGGCGCCGTCGATGCTGAGCTTGTAGTAGCTGAGCGTGCTGGTGACCTGGTGCTCGGTGTTCTCGCCGGACTGGGCATCTCCCATGTCGATTTCGGTGTGACGGCCGCGCATGACGACCTCGACCGCTGAGGCGTCGTCGACGTCGTCGCGTTCGTAGCTGCCGGTCATACGCAGCATGTCGGCGTCGATGGTTGAGCTGCCGAAGTTATCGAAAATGCTTTCGACCAGGCCGCCGACGGTCCATTGAACGGTCAGCAAGCCGTCTTGGCCCATGTCGATACCGACGGGACCGTCCATGCCGCCGCCGCGCCATTCCTCGATCTTGCGCGTGAGCGTCGGCAAGGTGACGGACTGCACGATGCCCTGCCAGCTGTCACCGTTGCTGAACAGGTTGAGATCCTTGAGCTTCTTGGGGAGTGCCATTGATCGGTCCCTATCTAGTCAGTTCAGGCGGTGGCGGCGACGCGCTCGGCGAAGTCGGCGAGATACGAATCGGTGATGCGCTGCTGGAACCCGAGATCCTCGAGCGGCGGCACCGGCGTGTAGTCGTAGTCGATGCGCAACTTGCCGGCCTTGAGCGACTCTTGCGTGTTGAGCGTTTCGTTCAGCCAGGCCGAGCCGTCGACGATCAGGCCCAGATTCTTGAGCTCGCGAAACTTGGCGTTGACGCCCTCGATGATGTCGCGGGCCAGGGAGGCGTGCATCGGCTTGTCGACGGCCCACAGGTGCGCCTCGGCGACGGTGTCGGCGAGAATCTGCGCGGTGCGGGTGTAGTTCTCGAACGGGAACAGCGACTCCGGCCCGGCGCAGGTGCGCGAGCCCCAGAAGCGATAGCCGCCCTGCTGGATGAGCGTGGTGACGTCCGCCGCGTTGAGGATGCCGGCGTCGGTATTCGGCGATTGGAGATCCCAGAACACGTCTTTGTTGATGCCGGTGACGCCGTTGACCACGACGTTACTGAGTGTCTTATGCCAGCCGACTTCCTGGTCGAGCTTCGCACGCAGACCCAGGGCCACGGCGACCGGGCTGACGGTGACCGTGTCGGCATCGTCGGTGTCGAACGCCTCCCACTGCGGCCAGATCACCATGAGTTCCCGCGCGCCGAATTCGTCGCGGTAGGCGGTGGCATCGGTGATCGTCTCGCAGCCGTGGGCATGGACGTAGCCAAAGCCGCGTAGCTGCTGCAGCACCGAGACCAGGGCGGTGGCGACTTCCTGGGTGTCGAGATCCGGGCAACCCATGATGCGCGGCGTCACGCCCAGCTTTTGCTTGGCGGTGAGCAACGCTTGCAGGCCGGTGCGCTGGCCAGTCTCGTCGGTCGTGCCGATGACGTTGGCGGTGGTCTCCATGTCGTCGATGCCTTCGGCCACGCGCACCACGACGATGATCGGCTTGGATTGATTGCTGATGGTGGTGAGGGTGTTTTTCAGCGTGCCCAGGGTCCCAGCCTTGCCGATCGCGGCATCGACATCGGTGACCAGCGCCGGGCGGTTGAGGGGGAAGGTTTTTTCGTCGGCGTCCGACGCGGTACAGACCACGCCGACGACCGCCGTGGAAATCGTGCGGATGGTGCGGGTACCGTCATTGACCTCGGTAACGCGCACCCCGTGGTGGTATTGGTCGAGTGCCATGGTGGCTCCTGCGCAGGTTCAGCGAGTCTTCAAAAAAGACGTGAATTCACGCAGGTATCGTGCGGGGTGAGCGGTTAGGGTGTTAGTGGGGCAGGGTGTGAGAGGCGGGGTTTACACCTAGCCATTGTGTGCTCTGGTCAGGGGGCGTCAGGCGTTCATGGTGTCGGGGCTGGTAGACTGGTGAAGGTTGTAGAACGGTGTCCGATAAAAAAGGGGAGGCCAGTGGAAATATTCGCAACGGTGGTGACTGGGGTTTCGGTCTTCGTGCTCGGCAAATTGATTGAACAATTTATGATCAAACCTATTTTGGATCTTCGTGAGGCTTTTGGTCAGCTAAGTTATTATCTTCTTTCTAATCAGTCATCTATAACTAACTGTAACGCGACAGAAGATATGTCAAATTCGCTGAAAAAAATGGGAGCGATCAACGTAGCCAAGATGCAGGCGATACCATTTTATAAATTGTGGGCCCTGCTGCGCTTTGTACCCAAGGCGGGAGATGTCACAGAGACCTCCATGCTCCTGAACTTGATGGCTAACGATGTTCTACATGGCGAAGATCAGACATACATGCCCGGCGTACGAGTCCCAGATAGGGTTATCCGTAGCTTGAACAAGATAGGGATGAAGTTGGGTATAAAAACCACCTACGCTGAATTTCCGCCCAAGCCAGTGGTCAGGCCTAGCGCCTTTGATTGAAGGACCTAAAGCCCGCTACCCATTGAACTGACCCCCTACAGTTGGACCGATGTCCAGCTTTCGGGGGTCAGTTCAGACGGCGGGTCTATTCGACAGGCGGGTCGATGAATTGGAAAAAGGCGACCAGTTCCCTGCAGGTTTTCAGCGTCTTCTTGGCATCTCGAGGGGAGATGTCTCGGTCCCAGTCGTAATCGGCTTTGTGGCGTAGCCGCTTCATTTCGTTGAGCTGGTTTCCGCGCTTGGCAAGATTGGGGTGGTCCAGCAGGGCATGAATCACCTTCTCGTGGCTGGCGCCCGTACCCGTGACCAGCGCCTTTTCGTCGCAATAGGTTCGGCCGGTCAGGAAGGCGGCGTAATAGGCGCGATTGACCGCGCTGCGCAGTCGCGCTTGATCGTATGGGGTAGCGTCGAGTTGTTCCTGGGCAATGGTAAGCAAGCGGTCCGGCATCAGCAGGCCTCGGTGATCTCGCTGGGATGGTCCCGAACCAGCACGCCCACGCACTTGTTGAGCGCCGGCCGCACCCGGTTGGTGTCCGAGAGCAGTTCCAGTAGCGCTTCATCGATGGTATCGAGGGTCTCGTCGTCCACGCCGAGCTGGAACTCTAGAACGAATTCCCGGTGGCCGTCGTCATAGATGTTGGTGGCGATCCCGGTGCCCATGTAGGCATCGGGCCGGTTCGTCAGAAAGCCACGCATCTGGTCAAAGACGCGTTGAATATGCTGCTGGAACTCGGCCAGCGTGATGCCGTGAGTTTCGAGCAAATCTTTGGCTATCTGGAGTGGTTTGTTGTGTTTGTCGTAGTCATCGGCCTTGAGTCGGCCGAGCTGTATGATCACTTCCTCGCAACATTCCAGATCCGCCGCGTGCCAGGCGTTTCGCAGCACATGACGAAGGAACTCCAGATTATGCTGCTCGGTCCGGAATGCCGCGCGGTTCAAACGGCTGGAGAGAACGGGGTTCAGGGCGTGCATAGACATTAGCGCAAAATTGACGTAGAGACTGTGAGGTCGGCTCAGATTCTCCATCTTGAGCAGGGTCGTGACGGCTGAATCGAACGACTCATGGTCCCTGTTCCACTGGGCCCAGATGGCCTTACGCGCAGCTTGACTCTCGGCGCTATCGTCTAGCCTGGCGAGCGATCTATGCAAACGCCGCTCATCCAGTTGGGTCGTGTGGCCACGCCTCTTTTCCATGCGTCTAAGTTCGTCAATGATCTCGGCGATGGCGGTGGCGCGGGGCTGCGGCTGAGGCATGAGGGCACCTGAGTAGGGTGTTGCGTATAGCGTTCATTATCTTCGCTACTTTCTCGTCCAGCGTCAATTTCAGGCCGGTTCCCTTTTATGCTCCCGATAGCCAGGCGACCGCTTCAACCCCCTCCCGATCCTCATTCTCAAGTGCATCAGCGACGGCGTCCTTCCGATCCCAACTGCGTTTATAGATCCTCTCGATATGATCGAGCGCGGCGGTGGTCAGCTTGATCATTTCCTCGGGCGTGAGCATGCGCGTTTTGTTGCTTTTGCCGCGAAGCTCACCTCGCTGGCGATGTCGTATTACAGGACGATGTCGGGGAGCCTCGCCGGGGTCGGCATTGTGGATCGCGGGTATACAACGGAACGGTGGCAGACTCGCCCCATGGGTACTAGAAGTGGTAGGGCCTTGTCTTCGCTGGACGGGGTTCTTTTGGTTGTACAACCAGCATGGAGATCGAACGATGGCGGGTTATTACGAACTCAAGCAGGCTACTGATGGCCAGTACCACTTCACGCTCAAGGCGGGTAACCATGAGGTGATCCTATCCAGCGAGCGCTACACGACACGAGGGGCTGCCGAGAACGGCATCGAGTCCTGCCGCACCAACAGCGGTAACGATGATCGCTATGATCGGAAAGAGTCCAAGAGCGGTCAGCCTTTCTTCAACCTGAAGGCGGCAAACGGTCAGGTGATCGGGACCAGCGAGATGTACTCGTCCGATGCAGCGAGAGAAAATGGCATCGAATCTGTGAAGACGAATGGTCAGGGTGTGATGAAGTTCAAGGAAGATTGACGAGCATGGCAGCCCGCCAATAGGCGGGCTTCTTCATTCCCGGAGGTGATAGCGTTCACCACGCCACCGCTTCAATCCCCTCCCGATCTTCATTCTCAAGCGCGGCATCGACGGCGTCCTTCCGTTCCCATGATCTCTTATAGATCCCTTCGATGTGATCGAGCGCGGCAGTGGTCAGTGCGATCATGTCCTCGGGCGTGAGCTGATGCGTCACGTTACTCTTGCCGCGAAACTCCATGACCGCGTCGGTGACGCCGGCGGCGGCGCGCGACTCGGCCTTTGCGCGTAGGCCGAGCAGATTGATCTGGTCCTGGGCGCGGGTTTGGACGACGTCGGGCTCGCCAGCGATGTCGTAGTCGAGGCCGGTGGCGAAGGCCTGGTCACGGGCGGCGTCGATCTCGTGGCGTTTGCGCTGTGCGAGGTCGGCGAGCGATTCACTGGGCGGCGCTGAGAACGCCTCGCCGTCGTAGTGCCAACGCGGGCGCACGTCATCACCGCATTCGATCCATGTTAGCGACGGATGAAAACGTCCCGTCGGGTCAATGTCCGTGATTTCGGTCACGATGCCGTTGTTATTGATACGTGCCCACATGCTTACCACCTCACTATGACCTGTCCATCGGCGCCGTTTCCACCTGGTGCGTTCTCGTTACCACCGCCACCGCCGCCGCCGGGGCCAGTCGCATTACCGCCTGTGGAACTCGCGTCAGCGCCTGTAGTGTTGCCACCGGGACCGCCTCCTATGCCCCCTCGGTACCGGCCGTTACTGTTGCCATCGTTACGTGCCGCAGATCCACCGCACCCCAGGCTTGTGTTGATGTCACCTCCGATGCCAATACCACTGGGACCGCCGAACCAGTTCGTACCGCCGCGCCCCCCTTCAGCACTGTGATATTCTCCGAATGAACTTGTACCGCCATTAGTTCCATCTGCTTTTCCAATACCATCGGGGGCCCCTTCTCCACCGAGCCCAATAGTGATCGTGACAGTTTCGACCCCCGTCAAATCGATCACCTTCTCTGCGTGACCGCCACCACCGCCACCGCCACCGCCGGTGTCATTTCTTCCCGCACCAGCTCCGGCCCCGTCAACGACTACGTAAGCCTTGCGGCGGCCATCTTTCAGAATTTGCGGGACTTTCCACTCGGTAACCCCAGCGGTATCGAACACGGCGATGTTCTGGTATCCATCAGCGGCAAACGCCCCCAAGGCGGCAAGCGCTTCATCAACGTTTTCGGCATCAGGTGCTTGCTTAACAGGATTGCTAAGCGCGATTTTTGACGCGTTATGCGCTTGAGATTCTTCTTTGTGCTTATCAACCGCCGCTTTCACCCCAGCAAGATGGGCAGCGCGGTCGGTGCGGTTGCCCTGCCGAGTCTCCTCGCTGGTACCGAACTGCACCATTCCCTTGGCCGTTGTCGTGGCGTCGGGGTGATTCCGGCTTTGGGCGTGTTCGGTGATCTCGTCATCGACGTATTCGCGGGTAGCGAGCACTACCGACGGGTCGACTTTGAGCGTGACGGCGGCGGTGTCCGAGACCTGCATGACGAAGCGGATCGTCTGCGTTCTGCCTGAGCCTTCCGACAGCACCGGTTTGTAGGTCTCGGGGTAGTTGCCGTAGGCGATGAGATCGCCGTCGGTGTCGTATAGGCCGATCTCGCGAATGGTCCAGCCGCCGATGTCCGGCGGGAGAACCTGCTCGACGACGATCCAGTTGGGGTTGTCCTCGTCGACGACGCTGGTGTTGATCGCGGCGCGGCGGACTTCGTTGACGAGCGATTCGCGGTCGCTGTCCGGCGTCGGTAGGCTGCCGCCGCCGTCGCCGATTGCGAGGTCGGTGATTTCGACGGCGCCGCCCAGGGCGATGGCGTTGGCGATCTTCGCCTCTCCAACGATGGTGGGCAGCGTGTAGAACTGGGGCATGGGCGACAGCTCCTCTTATGGTTGCGCGGGTTGCGGGTAGACGGTGGTAGTGTCGATGACGTCGAGCGCGCCGCCGATGTAGATCGGGCCGGTAGATTCGGTGTCGCCGGCGGCGTAGGGGTAAACGGTGGTGATGTCGCCGTCATAGGTAGCCGCGCCCAGATAGAACGGCCCGCGCGTTTCGCCGAGCAGGTCGAGCCCGACGATGTGGCGTGTCAGCGGCTTGGCGTCTTCGACGAGGCGGGTGAGCTCGGTGTACATCGCATCGGTGATGCCGGTATCCAGCACGCCGATGCGCAGCGCGAAGGTGCCGGGCTCGCCGAGCGGTTCCATCTGCCACCATTCCTCGACTTCCAGTAGGTAGCCCAGCGGCTCGACGACGCGCCTGAGCGCCGAAATGGTCCCTTTCTTCTGGTGCACGTAGAACGCTGAGCGGACTACGCCGCGTTTCGTGGTATCCGGCCAGGTCGTGTCCCAACGGTCTACGCTGAACGCCCACGCCAGGTAAGGAAGTAGGGGCATGGGGCAGGTGTCGGGGTTCCACAGTTGCCGTAGCGGTACCGGCACACGCTCGATCTCGGCCAGCGCTTGTGCCGCATCGCGTTCGAGCTCGGTACCGTTGGGCGGTAGCAGAGATCGGTTATTCATCGGTGCCCCCAATGCGCAAGGCGATCTCGGTGCAGTGGGAGGCTTGGGTGTCGTCGAGGACGACATCCTCGGTGGGGGCATCGAGTTCGACGCGCTGGACGCCTTCGACATGCAGCGCGGCGTAGATCGCCGAGAGGCGGATATCGCGCCCGAGCCGGCGTTGCGTCTTCACGTAGGTCTCGGCACGTGACTGTGCGGCGTCCCGAATCGGATCTTGCTCGGGGCCGGGGTAGAGATAGAGCGTGGCGTCGATGGCGTAATCGACGATCTCGGCGGATTGTACGGTGAGCCGGTCGCATACCGGGCGGACGGTCTCGGCAGAGAGCGCGGCATATACGATGTCGAGCAGTTCCTGGTCGGCAGTGCCATCAGCGAGGCGCGAGAGCACGGTGACCAGTGCATCGCAGGGTTGGGGGCTGATCGCGGTGACATCGGCAACACGGCCGTCTGCGCTGAGTGCGTGAAATTCATAGGCACCCGTGGGGCCGGCGACGCTCAGCCCCTCGAAGGCTCGCTGGGCACGAAGGCGAAGCTCGCGATTGCTCTCGTAGTTCGGCGGTACCGGTGGGGAAGTATCGGGGTCGCCGGGATCGACCTCGAGGCGTTGGGTGTTGAAGTTGGCCACCACGTTATCGAGGTCATCGTCATCGGCGTAGGCCAGCATCACCGCCCGGGCGGCCTCGTTGACGCGCTGGCGCCATGTCAGCTCCCGATAGGCGTTTTCCTGTAGCAGCTTGGTGATCGGCTCGGACTCGAGCGCGAGCGTGGCTTTGACGTCCGCGCGTTCATCCTCGGGTGTCAGCTCGAGCAGACGCGCCTTGCGCTCGGCGAGGATGTCTTCGTAATCGAGTTCCTCGACGACGTCCGGCGCGGGCAGTTGCGAAAGGTCGATGGGGGAGCTCATGCGGCGGCCCCCAATGGGACGTCGATGGCGACGTCGTCGCCGGTGTCGACGCGACGCCCTGCGATGCGCAGGTCGAAACGCCCTGGGCGTGTGGTGGAGACGATGCGGGTGATCTGTGTCACGCGGACGCGCGGTTCCCACTTCATCAGCGCGACGACGGTGGCGGAGTAGGCACGCAGTGCGGTCGCCCCGTTGAGCGGCTGGTCGATGAGTTCAGGCAGCAGCGAGCCGTAGTCGCGGCGCATTACGCGCGAGCCCAGCGGCGTGGTGAGAATGTCGGTGATCGACTGCCGAAGGTGCTCGAGGGCGTCGAGGCGCTGGCCAGTAGTGCGCGACATGCCTGCCATCATTTCACCTCGTAAGTGCCGGAGCTCGAGCCGCCGGTGACCGGCACCTCGGCGTTGGACTGGACTTCGTCGACCACGGCATTGGCGATGGCCTCGGCCATGCGGTTGACCCAGCTGTATTCCCCGGTCGCGGTGGCGCCCTGGGCGCGCATCTCGCTGACTATGCGGCTTTTGAGCTGAGACTTGCTGAGTGCCATGGCTTATTTCCCCGCCGTGACTGTTGATGAGCCGTCACCGTGCGGGTTGCCGGTGAAGTGGCAGATGTGGCCCGTGGTGACGACCGGGTTGCCCTGGTTGTGGTGGATCGACTTGGCGTCGACGGTGACGGTACCGGTGGCCTTGACGGCGATATCGCCCACGCAGTCGATGAAGAGCCGATGCTTGGCGTGGTCGTACTCGATGCGCGTGCCGTCCGGGTACCAGCGGCCGATGACGTTGGCATCGCTCGAAGGCGCCGGGTGTGCGCTGCGATAGAGGCCGGTAAGCACCACGCCGGCGGCGGGATCGCCGCCGGGCGAGAAGACGATGACCTGCTCGCCCACGGTGGGCGGATCCCAGTCACGCGTCGTCCCGGCGCGGCCTTCGATCCACAGCAGCCAATCGGTGAGCAGCTCGCCGGATTTGACGCGCACACGCGCGGCGTCGTGATCCACTTCGGCGATAGTGCCGGTGCGGATGAGGTTGTGAATCAGGCGGAGAAGTTCGGCGACGTTGTGCATGCCGCTATCGTGCGTGGGCTACGGCGACAGGCGAAGCGGCGGCGGGTGTGGCGCGGGCGTCTTACACCGGGTCCAGATGGTTGAACAGCGAATTGATGACGAGTTCACGGTCGGCGTCAGTAAAACCGAGCAGCTCGCGCTGCGGGTAGTCGATGGTGGGGCCGTCGCGGTCGACACGATCGCGTAGGCCGTATTGGTGGGTGCGGGCGATGCGCGCGACGTTGCCCATAAAAGCGACCACGGCGGTATCGCCGTGCGCGGTGGCTTTCATCCATTTCGCGGTGGAGAGCTTGTCGAACATGGCGCTTCGGCGGATGCCGCCTTGGCGGGAACGCCACTTCTGGGGCTTACGGGGCGCGTAGGGCGTGCCGTCGGGATTGGTCTGCGCGCGGATGCGCTGGCGTTGGCTGCGGCGCAGGTCGCGTGCGATGACGCGCGCCAGGCGGCGGCGTTCCTTGGCTTCGAGCTGGGCGAGCAACGGGGCTGCCCAGTCCTCCAGGGCTTGCAGGTCATCCGTCATCGGTGGGTTCCTCGCCCCATTCGGCGGCTAGGGTGTAGTCGTCGTCGGCCTCGGCGTCGCGCAGTAGCAACTGCCAATGCGTGATGGGGCAGGCATCGCGCTCGAACCGTGACAACACATGGTCGACGTGGATCGCGCCGCTGTCGCAATCGACCTTGGCGATCACGCGCTCGGTGAGCCGCACGCGCAGCGCGACGTCTACCGCCTGATTGCTGAGGATCTCCGCCTCGAACGTCACTGCCTCACCGGGGGCGGCGTCGGGCTGATACTCGGCCAGCCACTGCAGCAATGGCACCATCACGGTGTCGAGGTCGTCGCCGAAGTCGGTCAGCACCAGCTGCGCGGCGAACTGGTATTCGTGGGACAGGTTGGGGCCGCGACGAAACTCGAGGCTGCCGTCCTCGACGAATGTCAGCAGCTTGTCGGGATCGCGGGCGAGCCCTGGCACGGCGTTAATCAGGTGCGTGCGTAGCAGATGGAGTTTTTTCATCGGTGTGCTCGTGGCATTGAATGATGGCATCGACCTCGGCCGCACATTGCGCCCAGGCGGCTTCGGTGTGCTCTAGTTGCAGGTGCAATTCGCCGTTAGTCGTCGGGTGGCTGGCCGGTAGCGTGCACGGGCTGGGCGTCGAGCACTGATTGATGATAAGCGGCGGCGCCGGTGACGGCGGGGCGCTCGCGCAACCGGCTAACCCGGTCAGGCAAGCGAGTGTCAGCCCAGCGGCGAATCTGATCGTTGTCATGCTGTAGTTCCCGGATGTGGGCGAGGCGGTTGGATGCGGTGCGGGTGAGGTCGGCTTTCGTCTCGGCCAGTTGCCGGCGCTGGTCCTCGAGGCGCTGGGCGTTTTGCCACAAGGCGTCGATCACCAGTTGGCGTTGGGCGTTTTCGGCCTGGGCGGAATCAAGCGCTTGCTGGGCGCTGGATGCATCGGTCAGGGCAGCGCGGTATTCCTGCCAAGCGAACCAGCCGCCGGCGCCGATCACCCCGGTGCCGATCAGCACCAGCCAGACCTTGAGCGGCACGGCGCCGAGCAGGCGTCCCAGCACCATCATGGATTGAGCCCTCGCAGGCATAGCTTGCGTTCAGCGGCGCGGCGCTTGACCAGGCCGGCGAGCTTTCGGCCCCCGGCGTAGACCCAACGGGTGAGCTCGTCACAGGCGGCGCGCATCTTGCCGGCGTTGAGTCGCTCGAGCAGCGTGGAGCGGGCGAAGGCGCCTTCGCCGACGTTGTAGACGAATGAGGCGAGAGCCGCGCGGCGCGCCGGGGGAAGCTCGATATCGACGCGTTGGTCGACGGCGTCGAAAGCATCGCCGAGGTCTTCTGCGAGCAGCTCCTTGCACTTGGCCTGGCTCAGGGTCTGACCCATATCGACATCGCCGGTGTGGCCATAGCAGATGGTCGGGATGCCCACCGGGTCGCGGTAGGCCTCCGACCGGTAGCCCTCGAACTGGGATACCACCGCTGTGGCGAGGCTGAGGGCGCCGGCGGTACCGCCGACGATGAGGCGGCGTTTGATCGACATTATTTCGCCCTCCAGCGTTTCCACTTGCGCACGTAATGCGGAATCAGCAGGCCGATTTGCAGCGCCAGATAGAGCAGGGTGAGGGCCGTGACCCAGTCGGCCGGCGTCATGCCGCCCATGTACAAGGCGGTGACGAATGCCGGCGGGGTTGCCTTGAGGCTTTCGGTGGTAATTTCGAGCGGCTGGGCCATGCTGTCCTCGTCGGCAATCGCGCGGTGTCGGCGCGGTAAAACGTTCAGTTCCAGAGCTGCACGGCGAGCGCGCGGCTGGGCTGTCGGGTGATCTCGGGCAGCGTGACGGGTGTGCCATGCGGCAATATCGGCCCCAGGTCGGCGACGCCGGGATTGGCCTCCAGCACGCGTTCGGTGACGGCGGCGGTGCGGCCGTAGGCGCGATAGCAAATGGCATCCAGCGTGTCGCCCTGGCGCGCGTGCACGGTGCGGCTCATATCAGCTCGACCGTGCTGTGCGGGCGACCCTCGATCTCGCTGATCGCCCAGGCGGCGTCGCGCCGGTAGCTTTCGCCGGTGTACTCGTTGAGATCGCCCCGGTCACGGGTCGAGGCGGTGGCGTCGTAATCGCGATAACGCTCGACCAGGCTGGCATGCGCCGTGGAGAAGACCGCGCGGCGATACAACGCATCGAATACGCCCGGTGCCTGCCAGATCGGTACCGGCACGGCATCAACGGTGGCGTAGCCTGCGTCGACCTGTTTGGTCTGCCAGTCACGCAGGGTGCGGTTGACCGTGGCCATGGCAGCGAGCAGGGCGCCTTCGATGCGCACGGCGGTGATGGTGCCGTCGAGGCGATGCGTGTCGCGAAACTCGCTGGGCTCGATGTCCGGCCAGAAGCCGTTATTCGTGACGGGCTCGGCGGTGGTGGTGCTTGTGGTGCCGGTCGAAACGAAGCTGCTCATCGTGGCTCCTGGTGTTCGTGTATGAAGGGGGTGGGCGACGCGTCGAGCAGTGATAAGTCGCTACTCTGGCGTCGCGCCCCCTGACGTCGGCGTGCGACTCGTTGGCGACGGTCAGGAGTTGGCCTGATCGCCTGCGTTCTTCACCTCGCGTTCGAGGCGCTCGATGTCTTTCTTGACGCCGGCGCGCTCGTTGAGCGCCAGTGCACGGCGGAAATGCGTCAGCGCTTCTTGCGGTTCGCCGGCGGCGCGATGGGCATTGCCCAGGGCCTTGTGCAATTTCGCGCGGATCTGGTCGTGCATGTCCGCACCTTCGGTAAGGCGTTCGATCTCCTGAAGTGCTGCGAGCAGGCTGGCGTCGTCCTCTTCCAGGGCGAGCGCCTGATCGGCGGCTTCCTCGACGAGAATCGCAGCGGTGGAGCGTTGAAACTGATCGCCAGGCTCGAGCCCGTAGCGCAGGGCATAGCGGCCGATGCCCAACGCGCCATCGATATCGCCGATGTCGATGCGCCAGAGCAGGACGCGCATCAGTACCTCGTCTTGTGCGCCGGCACCGCCCTCGAGCACGCCGTCGACATAATCGGCGTAGTCGGGAAGAATCTCGCGCTTGATGGCGACCTTGCGCTCGACAGACTGGACGCTTTTCAGGCGCCGATAGTCCTCGAAGAGCTTGGCTTGCATGAGGTGGTATTCGTCGCCGTGCATGGGCGCGTCGCCGGCGTCACGCGCCGCTTGCGCGGCGCTGACGCGTTCGAAGTGTCGACGAATGGAACTGACCATCGTTATTCCCCGCTACCGCTGGTGTCTGCGTCTGCAAACTCGATGCCCTCGATCAGGCAGCCGAAGCCATAATCTTCGATCACGTAGGAATCGTTGCTGGATTCATAGTTGACGATGCGCTTGCGCTCCGGCTTCTCGACCAGGTGGCGCCGGCGTGAGCCTTCCTGCCAGTAGATCGAGAGGTTCTCGGTGCTGGTGATGAAGATGGCGTTGTCTTTCATGAACGGCACCTGCATGGCGTTCTGCCCGCCGAGGCGCTTGGCAGCCATGATGAGATCCAGGGCGCGCGATTCCGTGGGCTGTTCCCACTCGTTGATCTTGGGCAGGTACTTGTCGGTCATCAGCGAGCGGCCGACGATGGCGACGAGGTCGGTGTTGTCGCGGTACCACGGGTCAATCAGCGAGTTGACCGCCTCGTACACCAGCGCGTCGAGGTTCTGGAATTCCTGGCCCTTGCCGATCTGGACACCGTCGATCACGCGCGCGGCGGCATTGGCGCGGTATTGCTGCAACCAGCCCGCGTTGACGTCTTCGAGCATTGGGTTCGCGCTACGGTCGGTCTGCTTGGCAGCGCTAGTGCCATTGAACCCGATCATGATGCGGTCGAGGGCTTGCTGGCGAATGATCGCGTCGCGCACGCGGGCCTGAAAGTCCGGGAATTTGGCCCAGGCATCCAACTTGGCCCAGCTCAGGAAAGTATCGAACTCGGTGGATTGGCAGCGGTATTCGTGTTCGTCCAGCGTGGTGGGATCGCTGGGATTGCGGTCGCGCTGGCTGATATCGGTACGCCCAGCGATGGGGCCGCTGATACCGAGCCCGAGTTTTTCGCCGACCATGTCGCGCACACCGACCATGTTGACGCGGTTCAGGAACTCGCTTGATTCCTGGATCTTGGTTTCCAGCGTCTGCTGCACCGACGGATCGACATCGAACGTTGCGAACGCGTTCGGGGCACCGTTGAGCTGGGCGAGCCGCTGGGCGTAGTTGTTCAGGAGTTTGCGGGTATCGTTACGCATGAGCGTCGGGATTCCTCAGCAGTCGGTTTCGATGGTGCCGTCGTCGCCGGTGGCGCGCTGGCGTGGAGTGTGGCGCGGTGTGTTGTCGATGCGCTGATACAGCTCGTCGAAGCGGGTTTGCAGGGTGTCGTGGGCGGCTTTCAGTTCATTGAAAGCCGTGGCGCTGGGCCGCGCGTTGAGATCGTCGGCCAGGGCCTGATGCTTCTCGACGAATAGCCCCAGGGTCTGCTCGAGCTCGTCGCGAAACGCGGTAAATCCCGCCTCGCTTTTGGCGTCGTGCTTGCGAAACAGCGCCTTGACGCGCTCGGTGAGTGACGGGCCGGGATCGGCCGGTGGCTCGGTGGTGAAGTCGAACGCGGTTTCGACGGCGGCGGAAAAGAGGTTGTCCGCGCGCTGCTTGCGTCCGGCCAGCGGCGACTCGTTACCCGCGCCGGCGGCGAACTGGAGCATCTGGGTACCCAGCGAGGCAGGCGAGTCGGTAACGGCCAGGCCGACGAGATACGCTTCGCCGGAGTCCGCGAAGTTGGGGTCGACTTCCATCGAGGTGTAGACCTTCTGGCGCTTGTCGTTGAGTGCCTTCAACTCGTCGGTGGGGTCGATGGATGCGTACAGCTGCAGCTTGCCGTCTTCGCCTTGCTCGGCCTTCAACGCGGTGACATCGCCGTAACTCTTGAACGGGCCATCCGGCATCATGCCGCGCATGTGCTCCAGGTTGATCCGGCATCCGTAGGTATTGGGGTCGAAGTTGTCGGCCATCTGCTGCAGCCAGGCGGCACTGATGTTGCGGCCGTCAGTCGTCGCGCCTTCGGTTGCGATGCGAAACCATTTCATGAAGTGTCCTCGAGCGGTGCGGGATGCGTATTGGCATCAGGTTCCGCGCACCGGCGGCCGGGCTCAACGCGGGCCGGGTGTGAGTCGGCCTGTCTACACCGGGGCCCGCAATGGCGCACTCCCTCGCAAGGTTACGCTGGGCGGCATGACGACACCGACGCCCGAACTGGATACCCACGACGCCTCGCGCCTCTCTGCCCGCCACCTCTACTGGATGGGGTGGCGCATCGCGCGTATCGCCGAGTTCCTCGACCTGCCCCGCGCGACCATCGATAGCTGGAAGAAGCGCGACGCCTGGGAAGATGCCTCTCCCAGTCAACGCATCGAGGGCGCGCTCGAGGCGCGCATGGTGCAACTGATCTGGAAGGATTCGAAGGAAGGCAAGGACTTCAAAGAGATCGACTTGCTGGGTCGCCAGGTCGAGCGCCTGGCGCGGGTGCACAAGTACGAAGGCTCGGGCAAGGAAAGCGATCTCAACCCCAACATCGAACGGCGCAACGCCGGCGAAAAGCGCAAGCCGGCGCGTAACGATGTCGGCGACGAGGGCGTGATCCAGATCGTCGAGGCTTTCGAGGCCTCGCTGTTCGACTACCAGCGCGGCTGGTACCGCGCTGGCCAGCACGAGCGCATCCGCAACCTGCTCAAGTCGCGGCAGATCGGTGCAACCTGGTACTTCGCGAGGGAAGCCATCGCCGATGCGGTGGAGACCGGCAAGAACAAGGTCTTCATGTCGGCGAGTAAGGCACAGGCACACATCTTCAAGCACTACATCGTGCAGTTCGTGAAGGAAACCACCGGCGTGGAGCTCAAGGGCGATCCCATCGTTTTGAGCAATGGCGCCGAGTTGCACTTTCTGGGGACGAACGCCAAGACCGCGCAGGGCTACCACGGCGACACGTATTTAGATGAGTATTTCTGGATCAACGGCTTCGAGCAGTTCCGCAAGGTGACCAGCGGGATGGCGATGCACAAGAAGTGGAAACAGACCTACTTCAGCACGCCGTCATCCGTGGCGCATGAGGCGTACCCGTTCTGGACCGGGGAGCGCTTCAACAAGCGCCGCAAGAAAGACGAGCGCGTCGAGATCGACGTCAGCCATGCAGCGCTCGCCGGTGGCGCACGCGGTGCCGATGGCCAGTGGCGCCAGATCGTGACCATCGAGGACGCCATCGACGGCGGCTGCGATCTGTTCGATCTCGATCAGCTGCGACTGGAATACAGCGATGAGGAATTCGCCAACCTGCTGATGTGCGAGTTCGTCGACGACTCGCAGTCGGCGTTCCCGATGATGACCATGCAGCGCTGCATGGTGGACAGCTGGGATATCTGGCGCGACTGGAAGCCCTTCGCCGCGCGGCCGTTCGGCGACAAGCCGGTGTGGCTGGGCTACGACCCGGCGGGGGACAACCTGGACGGTGACGGCGCGGGCCTGGTCGTTCTGGCACCGGCCAAGAACCGCAACGACCGGCATCGCATCCTGGAGAAGCACCGCATCAAGGGGCAGGACTACGAAGAGCAAGCCGGGTTCATCGAGCAGGTGACGCGGCGCTACAACGTCCAGTTCATCGGTATCGACACCAACGGGATGGGCGAGGCCGTGGCGCAGCTGGTCGCGAAATTCTTCCCGCGCGTCACGCGCTATCGCTACACGCCGGACAGCAAGGCCGCGTTGGTGCGCCAGGCGCAGCACATCATCGAGCGCGGGCGACTGGAATTCGATAGCCGCGACGTGATCGTCGCGCAGTCGTTCACCGCCATTCGTCGCGAGCTGACCGCGAGCGGTCGCCAATTCACCTTCACCGCCGGGCGCAACGCCCAGACCGGCCACGCGGATCTCGCGTGGGCGACGATGCACGCCCTCAATAACGAACCCATCGACGTGCTCGCCGAGGGCGAGCGCGGCGGCGCCATCATGGAGATGTCCGAATGACCACGGCAGACAAACCGCGCATGCGCGTACCGGCGACGCTATCCGAATCCGAGCCGGCGGCGGAGGCGGCAGCGTCAGCCCCGGCGCGGGCTGAGGCGTTCACCTTCGGCGAGCCGGTCCCGGTGACCGACCTGGCCGACTTTCTCTACACCGGCTGCTGGATGCTGACGTCACGTTGGTACGAACCGCCGGTGGATCTGCCCGCGTTGGCCAAGGTGTACCGCGCCACGGCGCATCACGGCTCCAGCTTGCAGGTGAAGCGCAACATCTTATCGCGATCGTTCATCCCTCACCGCTTACTGAGCCGGCAGGCGTTCCGCGCGTTGGTCACCGACTACCTGGTGTTTGGCAATGCGTATATCGAGCGGGTGTATGGGCGCCTGGGTCGGCTGCTGGCATTGCGGCCGGCACGGGCCAAGTACGTGCGGCGGGGCGTCGAGGAAGGGCAGTTCTGGTGGGTCACGTCTTGGCAGGTGGCCAGCGAGTTCGAGCGCGATTCGGTCATTCACCTGATGGAGCCCGACATCAATCAAGAGATCTACGGCGTGCCGGACTACCTCGGCGCGCTGCAGTCGATCCTGCTCAACGAGAACGCCACCCTGTTCCGCCGCAAATACTACCTGAACGGCTCCCACGCGGGCTTCGTGATGTACGTCAGCGACACCGCGCAGAACCAGGAAGACATCGACGCCATGCGCACAGCGCTCAAGGAATCGAAGGGCGTCGGCAACTTCCGCAATCTGTTCCTTCACTCGCCCGGCGGCAAGAAGGACGGCGTTCAGATCATCCCCATCTCGGAAGTCGCCGCCAAGGACGAGTTCGCCGGCATCAAGCAAGAGACCCGCGACGACACACTGGCAAGCCACCGCGTCCCGCCCCAGCTCATGGGCGTGATGCCCAACAACGTCGGCGGATTCGGCGACGTCGAGAAGGCCGCCAAAGTCTTCGTCACCAACGAGCTCGAGCCGCTGCAAGCCGTCTTCGAAGAGATCAACGACATCCTGGGCGAACAGGTGATCCGCTTCCGGGAATACTCGCTGGATGGTGGCGCGGCAACGGCTACAGCACAATAAAAAGCGCCCGAGGCGTTAACCATCGGGCGCAGGTCACTCGCGTTCATCCTTGATCGCTAGGGAGCCTTCCATGCTCCTCGAGCAACACCTTGAGTATACCAAATGCTGTATAAATAGACAGGTATTAAGGATGACGACTAAACCGATTCTCCCATGGATGGGAGGTAAGCGACGCCTTGCGAAACAGATCATGCCGCTGTTTCAACCCCACCGGACGTATGTCGAGCCGTTCTGCGGTGGAGCGGCGCTGTTCTTCATGAAGGAGCCGAGCCCGGTCGAGGTGATCAACGATGCCCATGGCGAACTCGTCAATCTATACCGCATCGTCAAGCATCACCTCGAAGAGCTGGTGCGCCAGTTCCGCTGGGCGCTCGTCAGCCGCGAAGAGTATTTGACCCAGCGAGACATCGATCCAGCTCACTTGACGGACATACAGCGCGCGGCGCGGTTCTTCTATCTCCAGAAGCTGGCGTTTGGCGGCAAGGTGGAAGGGCAATCCTTCGGAACCTCTGCCGTGTCACCGCCACGTTTGAACCTGTTGCGGATCGAAGAAGATCTCAGTACGGCGCATCTCCGTCTTGCCCGGACGCTTATCGAGCATCTCGACTGGGCGGACTGCATACGCCGGTACGATCGTGAAGGAACCCTGTTCTACCTCGATCCCCCATACTGGGGAACCGCCGGTTACGGTCGGGATTTCGGGCTCGAGCAGTATGATCGAATGGCCGATCTGGCACGCAACGCCGCTGGCCAAGTTGTCATCAGCGTGAACGACATCCCCGAGATGCGCAGTGCCTTCCATGGATTGAACATCCAACGAACCAGCCTTCGTTATCGCGTCGGCGGCAAGCCGACAGAAGACAAGGGCGAGCTGATCATCACCAATCGCTGAATGGTGTGTAAATTGGAAGGGGCCGCCCGATTGGCGGCCCCTATTCAAGCACTATCCCGGTGTGCGATGAGGGTCCGCACTACGCGGGTAGGTTCTCTCTTCCTGGATGGTGCCATCTTCTTTGTGAATTTTGACGCTGGCCGTCTTGCCCTTCATAAAGTCTTGGGTTTTATGAATGGCCTCGTCTTTGGTTGGCGCGGTAAGCGTGGCCTGTGTAGCCCCTGCCTTCTTCAAGGCCCAGTGGTCGCCATCCTTTACGATATGATAGTTATCCACGACCCCTCCTATTTTATGAGTACAGCCATCAAGCTAGTTGACGGCTGACACCCCGCCACACTTCTTTGGTCTCAGTAACCTTCAGGACACAAAAGCAGCTCGCCAGCGGCCTTGCCTACATCACTGCGCGCCCGCGCCGCGCCGTCGACACCCCGCCCCGCCTGCGCGCTAAACCGGTCGGTTTTTGGGCGCCCATGCGCCTAGCCGCAGGCCGCGCAGATACAGGGCGCCAGCATGGTCAGGAGGCTGCCTATTCTCATGCGGAATCATGCGAAACCGAGCAGCCCGCAGAGCGTACGACGAGGGATGGTAGGAATGGGTGAGCTTCTTGAGAAAGTGAGGGTATCTCGGAGAAAGGTAATGTTGGTCACGAGGGGGCGTATCAGGAGATAACCTTCTGATTCTTAGTCTTTTTTTCATTACCCTCAAAAGGTGATGAAAGGTACTGTAAAAGGTGATGCGCTTGTAAGTCATTGTTTTAAAAGGATATGGATTTTGCTCTCTATTACCTCTTTAAAAGGTAACGCATTACCTTACCATCACCATTTTGTTACCTTTTGAACACTCGTTTTAATCCCTTTGTATTCAGTTTGTTAAGAGAAAATCAGGCAAAGCATTACCTTTGTTACCTTTTTCCGAGACCCCCGGAGATTCTGAAGCTGCCTCGCGTATGAGGCGTGCACGCACGCGCCGACTGTATCCCGCACGAATGTCGCTGGCGAAGCGCAGTTGCGAGTACGTTGTTAGCGAAAGAAGGGGAGAAAACGGAGAAACAGAGGGAACATATTTGGTACCCAACCGATACCAGGCCCAGCTTGGCAGGGTTTGTTACCGATCCATCATCGGGGCCACAGAAAATCGGCGGGCCCGCGCTAGCGAGTCATGAGCTGATTTTTCAACCATTGTCGGCCTCCGATGAAGGGGAACTAAAATCGAGAGTGGCACCAAGGGCCGCATATTGTACGTCATGCGGGGGAGTGGGCAATATCCTTGTAGCCGGGCCGAGTCGACCTCTTTTACTTTCTGGAACATTAAATTGGCATTGTTTAATTCAGGTTATTTGCCCTACTGCGTTTCTTCTACCATGGTGATGGTGTTCGCCAAGGAAGGGCGGAAAGCAAGGAAGCTAGGGAAAAGGAAGCCTAGGTAAGCATGGAGGCACGGACAGGACGTTCGTGATGACTGCAAGGAAATGCAGATTTGCATAAAGACCCGGCCGGTATTGGTCGGGTTTTTTTGTGTCAGGGTGACTGGTTGCGCTTATCTCGAAGCTGGTGTTGCGAGTCTTCCAGGCGGCGCAGAGAGCGTTTGAGTTGACGCTCTTGCTGCTGGCGCTCGTCGAAACGCTCATCGCGGTGTTCGCTGCGGTTCAGTGACTGGTGACGCTCGATCGTGGTGGCACGGTTGCTGCTGACGTCACGTTGCAGTTGATTGCGCTGTCGACTGTCGTTAAGTGAGTCGTGCCGGCCAGGGTCGTCGGCCAGTACCGGCCATGCCAGGGCGAACAGTGTCATCAGCAGAATGGCTTTTATCATGATGCCTCCAGCGATGAGGGTACCTCTCCAGTATGGACCATGGCGTATTGCATGGGATTCCGAGACGCTCGGAGGTTTTTTTCAGGAGAGGTCACTCACTGTCATTACATTTTTGCCAGCGAGCCTGAAGGCGCCCTGCTATGCGGAAGGGGAGCGGCTTGTTCGAGTCGACAAGCGTGCAGTGCCCAGGGGCATCAATGCGCAATGTCTTCGGTTCAGGCTGGCTCAGGTGCAGGATCGTGAGTGCATGTCGCCATTCGAGCAGATAAAGCCCTTCCTGCCGGAAGTGCGAGGTGGGCAGAATGGCGGCGATATCGCCTTCCTCAAGATAAGCGAACGTCTCGCCTGCGCCTGGTGTCACTAGGTAACACCCCTTAACTAGAGCATCGATAGCGATGCCTGAGCCGGCAAGAGGGTCGGCGAGCGTTTGAGCTTCCCACGGCACCGGGGGCGTAGCGTGTAGTGCCAAGAGGCGTGCATTGCCGGGCGCGTCCTCGGTGGTACGTTGAGAGGCCGGGGGCTTGGCGACGGCAGTGCCATCTTCGAGTAATCGTTCGAGCGGGCAATGCAGCGCATCGGCCAGCGCGATGAGTCGCTCGTGTCCGACTTGTCTGATCGTGCCGGATTCCCAATAGGAAATCGTGACGTCCGATACGCCGACACGCCTGGCCAAGGCGGCCTTGCTCAAGCCGGCGTCTATCCTTAGCTGCTTGATTCGGGGTCCCAGTGCGTCCATGTAGACATCTCGCCATGAGGTGAACGCGTTAGCATAGCCAGCCAATGCCAAAGTATGTTTCGGGTTGGGGGTTATGAACAGCATGCAATGCGAATGTCGGATCCGTATTGCAGTGTGGAAAGGAGAGAATGAGTAGGAAAAGAGCGCCGGCCGTCCCGAAGAACAGCCTGGTGGCGCAAAGAAAAGCTCGTTTCACTGAAGACGCCACACGGCGCAGGAAAGTCGAAGCTGCCTGGCGCCGTTAGCGTGCGCGCGGCAATTCCGCTGAGAAAAGGCCACGCATGTCGGGAGCGATACGATACCTCGCCTACCCGAGCGGCAAGTATAAGCAGTCGGCCTTTGCGTAATAAGAGGGTACAATCGAAAACTAGTGTTTCTAATTTGGAAACTGCGTATCGGAGTATCTTCAACGTGACGACACTGGATGCATTGCGGGTCTTCGTCGAGGTCGTTCGAGCAGGGAGTTTTACCTCAGCGGCGCGGCGTCTGAGTATTTCCAAGTCGTTGGCTTCCAAGCGTGTGGCCGCGCTCGAGGATGAGTTGAGCGTCAGTCTACTCAACCGCTCGACGCGTTCACTGCGCCTCACGGAAGCCGGACAGATCTATTACGAGCATGGGTTGCGGGTCATCGAAGAATTGCAGACGGCGGAGGCGCAGGTACAGTCGGTGACGTCGCAACCTCGGGGGCAACTCAAGGTCAGCGCCCAGGTGAGCTTCGGCTTCATGTACTTGGCGGCGCCGACCACGGCCTTCATGCGTCGTTATCCTGAGATGTCGGTGGAAATCCTGCTCGAGGATCAGCGTTTCGAGCCCATCGACGAATCGGTGGACCTGGCCATTCGCATGGGCCCGATGCCGCCTTCGAGCCTGGTGTCGCGTCCACTGTGCAAAGTGGTCTATGGCTTGTACGCCGCGCCGGATTATCTGGCCCGTGTCGGGCGGCCGCTGCATCCCAAAGATATCGCCGAGTTCGATACGGTGTTCTACGGCAATTACGATCTCGGCGCTCACTGGCGTTTTTCGCTCAATGGGCAGCCGCTGGATATCGAGCCCAACTCACGCCTGGTGATCAATAACCTGCTGGGCGTCGTCGAAGCGGCAAAAGCGGGGTTCGGCTTGGCCTATCTGCCGACATTCGCGGCGCGCGCGGCGGTGGAGGAGGGGCAGCTGACACCGCTCTTGCAGCCGTATTGGAATGAGCACGGCAGCATGTTGGTGTTGTTCCGTTCGCGTAAATACCTGCCCGACAAGACCCGTGCCTATCTGGATTTTATTACCGATTGGTTTCGTGAGCACCTGGCGTTGTGAAGAAGGTGTCGGCGGTGCTGATGCCGGGTTGGTGCATGCGTATAATGATGCCATCGCCAGTCACCAATGATCGGGAACTTCATGACCGTACGTACACGTATTGCGCCGTCGCCGACCGGCGATCCCCATGTCGGCACGGCCTATATTGCGCTTTTCAACCTCTGCTTCGCGCGTCAGCACGGCGGGCAGTTCATTCTCCGCATCGAGGATACGGACCGCGTGCGTTCGACGGCCGAATCGGAGCAGATGATCCTCGACTCCCTGCGCTGGCTGGGACTCGAGTGGGATGAAGGCCCGGATATCGGTGGCCCTCATGGCCCATACCGCCAGAGCGAGCGGGGCGATATCTATGCGCAATATGCGCAGCAACTGCTTGACGCCGGACATGCGTTCAAGTGCTATCGGACCAGCGAAGAGCTCGACGAGCTACGGGAGACGCGCAAGGCAGCAGGGCTGCACTTGGCGCTCAAGCCTGCGGATCTGGCACTTGCCGACGAAGAAGTAGCGCGTCGCGAGCGCGAGCAGTGGCCTTACGTGGTGCGCATGAAGGTACCCAGCGAGGGGAGCTGTATCGTCAGCGATATGCTGCGTGGCGAGATCGAAGTCGACTGGGCGCAGGTCGATGCCCAGATCCTCCTCAAGTCTGACGGCATGCCGACCTATCATTTGGCCAATGTCGTCGATGACCATATGATGGGTATCACGCATGTCATGCGGGGTGAGGAGTGGATCAATTCGGCACCCAAGCACAAGCTGCTGTATGAATACTTCGACTGGACGATGCCGACGCTGTGCCATATGCCTCTGCTGCGTAACCCGGACAAGTCGAAGCTGTCCAAGCGCAAGAACCCGACCTCGATCAATTATTATCGGCACATGGGCTTTTTGCCGCAGGCGGTGACCAACTATCTAGGGCGCATGGGCTGGTCGATGCCTGACGATCGCGAGAAGTTTACCCTCGAGGAAATGATGGCGAACTTCGATATTCAGCGCGTATCGCTGGGTGGCCCGGTGTTCGACCTGGAGAAGCTCACCTGGCTCAACGGCGTCTATATCCGCGAGGATCTGGACGATGCGGCACTGCTTCAGGCGTTGCGTGAATGGGCCTTCAATGAAGAATACGTCAACCAGATCCTGCCGCAGGTACGCCCGCGGATATCGACGCTCTCCGATGTCATGCCGCTGGCCGGGCATTTCTTTTCGGGGGTGCCGCCGCTCGAGGCGTCCAGTTTCGAGAGTGTCAAGCTCGAGCATGAAGACCTGCTCAAGTTGCTGCAGTTTTTGATCTGGCGCCTGGAAGGCGTCTCGAGCTGGCACAAGGAGGCATTGCTCGACGAAGTCAAATCCCTGGCCGAGGCGTTCGACATGAAGATGAAGGCGTTCCTGGCGCCGGTCTTCATCGCCGTCACGGGGAGTGCGACCTCTACCTCGGTGCTGGATGCCATGGCGATTCTCGGCTCGGACATGACACGGGCACGCCTGCGTCATGCCACCCAGGTGCTGGGGGGCGTTTCCAAGAAACAGGCCAAGCGCTTCGAGAAAGAATATCGGGAGCTGTAGGCTACGAGCGAGCTGCGGGCGACGAGCTACGAGCCGCTGGCAGCAGGCTGGCGACGATCCAGACTGCTGCTTGCCCGAAGCCCGAAGCCCGAAGCCCGAAGCCCGAAGCCCGAAGCCCGAAGCCCGAAGCCCGAAGCCCGAATTCAGGCTTGACGAAGCCAGGTGGAATCAGTATTCTACGCACCGTCTTGAGGCACGGGGCCTTAGCTCAGTTGGGAGAGCGCAACACTGGCAGTGTTGAGGTCAGCGGTTCGAACCCGCTAGGCTCCACCAAGCTCAAGGCAATGCGTCCCATTCGTCTAGTGGTCCAGGACACCGCCCTTTCACGGCGGTAACAGGGGTTCAAACCCCCTATGGGACGCCACTTTTTCTTGCCTATCAGCATCAGCAATGGCGATACCGGAGACGCGAAAGCGTCTTTTTTGTCTCTGCTCTCCACTCGCTATTAGACGTTTTTATACGTTTTCCCCCTTGACACCTCCAAGATCTTGTCCACTGCCGTGTGGTTTTCCTTATCGTGTTGTGTATAACGCCGAATGAGGCCCGTCATGCTGCGCGTTATAGTAAAATATTATGTTTTTCAATAACTTATGGAAGGTTAAAAATTAACCGATCTGAGCGTAACCGCCTTGTCATGGTGTTTCTGGCGAACTACCTAGAGGTTTTGAACAGGTTTATCCACAGAAAGTGTGGAAAACGCTCAGTGGCGTCAGGATGGAAAAACTCAACTGTGGGAGAGGACACTCTTGGGGGTAGGAGAGAAGGCGGCTCAAAACGCAACGGACCGCCCTGAAGGCGGTCCGTGATGCTTGTGCAGTCATCTTGATTGGGAGTTGCAGCCGCGTTCTGCTGGCGAGTTACTTGGCCGGATAGTCCCGCTTGGAATGACCGACATAGAGCTGACGCGGGCGACTGATGCGATAACTGCCGCTGATCATCTCGTTCCAGTGGGATATCCAGCCAATCGTGCGCGCCGTGGCGAAGATCACGGTGAACATGTTGGTCGGAATACCGATCGCTTTGAGGATGATGCCGGAATAGAAGTCGACGTTCGGGTAGAGCTTGCGCTCGATGAAGTAGTCGTCTTCCAGTGCGATCTGCTCGAGTCGCTTGGCGATCTTGAGCTGCGGGTCGTCGGCCAAGCCGAGTTCGCCCAGCACTTCATCGCAGGTCTCTTTCATAACCTTGGCGCGCGGATCGAAATTGCGATAGACGCGGTGGCCAAAGCCCATCAGCTTGAACGGGTCTTCCTTGTCCTTGGCGCGGTCGATGAAACGTTGGATGTTCTCCTCGGACTCATCGCCGATCTCGTCGAGCATGTTGAGCACGGCTTCGTTGGCGCCGCCATGGGCCGGACCCCATAGCGCGGCGATGCCGGCACTGATGCAAGCGAAGGGGTTGGCGCCCGTCGAGCCTGCCAGACGCACCGTGGAAGTGGAGGCATTCTGTTCATGGTCGGCGTGCAGCATGAAGATCCGGTCCATGGCCTTGGCGAAGACCGGATTGACCTCGTAGCTTTCACACGGGTTGCCAAACATCATGTAGAGGAAGTTCTCCGCGTAATCGAGATCATTGCGCGGATAATTGAACGGCTGGCCAATGTTGTACTTGTGACACATTGCGGCCAGTGTCGGCATCTTGGCGATCAGGCGAACCGCGCTGACACGCCGTTCTTCTTCCTTGGTGATGTCCAGGTTGTCATGGTAGAAGGCAGCCAGGCCACCGACGACCCCGCACAGGATCGCCATCGGGTGGGCGTCGCGGCGGAAGCCCTTGAAGAAGTTGACGAGTTGTTCGTGGACCATGGTGTGATTTCTCACGGTGGCCGCGAAGTCGTCGTATTGCGCCTTGTTGGGGAGCTCTCCGAAGAGCAGTAAATAACAGAGTTCGACGTAATTGGAATGCTCGGCCAGTTGGCCGATAGGGTAACCGCGGTGAAGCAAGACGCCCGCAGCACCATCGATGTAGGTGATGCTTGATTCGCAGGAGGCGGTGGCGACGAAGCCCGGGTCGTATGTGAACAGACCTTCGCTGGTCAGGCCGCGGACGTCGATCACATCAGGCCCGACGGTGCCGGAGTAGACAGGGAACTCGATCGTCTTGTCTAACCCTTCTACCGTCAACTGCGCTTTCCTGTCAGCCATTATGGCCTCCTCTTTTTACCTAAGTCTTTGTCTTGCTTGCCATGCCAGCGAAAATAATGCGCCTACTATAGAACCACGCAGTGGATTGTCAATTGGCCTAGGGCGCCTGTGCCCATGGGGCGCCGTGCAAGGCGCATTGCGGCCTGTCGATGGACGTGTCCCGGTGTGGCAATATAGAAAGGTCGAGCAAGGCTTTTACCCGGAGTTGCCGCCCTATTTGACGCGTCCAAGGGAACGGCTGCAAGGGTTATCTCATTTGTCATGACATCCCCCGGTCCTTATAATCTTTATCCGCGCGACTGGCAGGAGCATGGCTTGGTCATGTAAGCCCTCGACCAAGGCCTCCCCCTCAAACCACCGCCCGCACCGGGTACAGCCCTAGCCGCTGGCGGGCCAAGAGAGTGTGATGAGCCGTGAATAGCAAAAGACCCGTAAATTTAGACCTGACGACGATAAAATTTCCACTTCCCGCACTGACCTCCATCGCCCACCGCGTGACCGGTGTCATCCTCTTCGTGGGGTTGATCTTCGGTTTCTGGGCCCTCGACGCGTCACTGTCGTCTCCCGAAGGATTCGAAGCAGTGCGTGACACCCTCGCCAACAACGTCCTCGCCAAATTGATCGCCTGGGGATTGCTCTCGGCACTCGGCTTTCACTTCGTGGCCGGCATCAAGCACCTGCTGATGGATGCAGGCATTGGCGTGGATCTCGAGAGTGGGCATCGCAAGGCGCAGATCACGGTCGTGATCAGTGCCATCTTGGTGGTTCTGGCAGGAGTCTGGGTATGGTAACCAACATCACTAACCTCGGCCGCAGTGGCCTGTCCGATTGGCTGATCCAGAGAGTCTCGGCGATCATCCTGGCGGTCTATGCCGTGTTCATGGTCCTGTATCTACTGTTCCATCCGGGGCTCGATTATGCCACGTGGAGCGGTCTCTTCTCACAGACCTGGATGCGCATCTTCTCCCTGCTGGCCTTCATTTCCATCGCGGCGCACGCGTGGGTCGGTTTGTGGACGGTGTCCACCGACTATCTCAAGCAATCGGGAGCACGCGTTGCATTTCAAGCGGTCGTCATGCTGGCCATCTTCGTTTTTCTGGTGTGGGGCATTCAAGTCCTTTGGGGAGCCTAATTCATGTCCAATATGCGTAGCCTGACATTCGACGCAATCATTATCGGTGGCGGTGGCTCTGGCCTGCGTGCCGCGCTCGAGCTGGCCAAATCCGGCAAGAAGACTGCAGTACTATCCAAGGTTTTTCCGACGCGCTCGCACACCGTCTCCGCCCAGGGCGGCATTACCTGTGCCATTGGCTCCGCCGACCCCAATGACGATTGGCGCTGGCACATGTACGACACCGTCAAGGGCGGTGACTATATCGCCGACCAGGATGCCGCTGAGTATCTCTGTTCAGAAGGCCCCAAGGCGGTCTTTGAGTTGGAGCACATGGGGTTGCCGTTTTCGCGTTTCGATAACGGCCGTATCTATCAGCGTCCCTTCGGTGGCCAGTCCAAGGACTTTGGCAAGGGCGGCCAGGCCGCGCGCACATGCGCCGCCGCCGACCGTACCGGCCATGCGCTGCTGCATACGCTTTATCAGAATAATCTGAAAAACAATACCGTATTCCTGAATGAATGGTATGCGGTGGACCTGGTGAAGAATGCCAACGGCGATGTAGTGGGCTGTATCGCCATGTGCATCGAAACCGGCGAGCTCGTACATATCAAGTCCAAGGCAACGGTATTGGCAACCGGTGGCTCGGGCCGTATCTACGCGTCCACGACCAACGCCCTGATCAATACCGGTGATGGCATCGGCATGGCGCTTCGCGCCGGCTTCCCGATGCAGGACATGGAGATGTGGCAGTTCCACCCCACCGGCATTTACGGGGCCGGCGTGCTGGTTACCGAAGGCTGTCGTGGCGAGGGCGGCTACCTGATCAACAAGGATGGCGAGCGCTTCATGGAGCGTTACGCGCCGAACGCCAAGGATCTGGCCGGCCGCGATGTCGTGGCCCGCGCCATGGTCATGGAAATCCTTGAAGGGCGCGGTTGCGGCGAAAACGGTGATCACGTCATGCTCAAGCTCGATCACCTGGGCGAAGAGGTCTTGGGTAAACGCTTGCCGGGGATCGTCGAGCTATCCAAGACCTTTGCCCATGTCGATCCTGCCAAGGACCCGATTCCGGTCGTGCCGACGTGCCATTATATGATGGGCGGCTTGCCGACCAACGTGCACGGCCAGGCGATCATGCAGGATGCCGACGGCAACGATCAGATCGTCAACGGCCTGTTTGCCTGTGGCGAGGCGGCATGCGTTTCCGTACACGGCGCCAATCGTCTGGGTGGCAATTCATTGCTCGACCTGGTGGTCTTCGGGCGTGCTGCCGGCATGTTTATCGAAGAAGCGCTCAATGCGGGTGTCGATTATCTCGAGGCGGCGCAGTCCGATATCGATAGCGCCATGGCGCGTATCACTCGTTGGGATGAGTCGAGTGGTGGTGAGGCGATCCATGAGCTGCGCGCCGAACTGCAGGATGTCATGCAGAACGATTTCGGGGTCTTCCGCCAGGAAGACAACATGCAGGAGGGCGTCAAGAAACTGGCCGACCTCCGCGAGCGTATCAGTAATGCGCATCTGGCCGATAAATCCAATGCCTTCAACACTGCGCGTGTCGAAGCGCTGGAACTCGACAATCTGCTCGAGGTGGCGGAAGCCACGGCGATCTCCGCACTGGAGCGCAAGGAAAGCCGCGGCGCACATTCGCGCTACGACTATCCGGATCGCGACGACGCCAACTGGCTCAAGCACTCCATTTACTTCCCGGTCGAGAAGCGGCTTGGGCAACGTGACGTGAACTTTGCGCCGAAAACCGTCGAGACCTTCGAGCCGAAAATTCGCACCTATTAAAGGGGTTGTTCAAGATGTCTACGCTTCAGGTATCTATCTACCGCTACAACCCGGAAACCGACTCCGCGCCCTACATGCAGGAGTTCGAGCTGGACACGCAGGGCCGCGACATCATGGTTCTCAATGCGCTTGAAATGATCAAGCAGCAAGACAGCTCCATGGCGTACCGGCGTAGCTGCCGCGAAGGAGTTTGCGGTTCCGATGGCATGAACATGAATGGCAAGAACGGCCTGTCGTGCGTCACGCCGTTGTCCGAGGTGGTCAAGGACAACAAATTGGTGCTGCGTCCGCTGCCCGGTTTGCCGGTCATCCGTGACCTGGTGGTCGACATGGGGGTGTTCTACAAGCAGTACGAGAGCATCCAGCCCTATCTGCAAAACGATACTGCTGCGCCGGCCACCGAGCGTTTGCAGTCGCCGGAAGAGCGCGAAAAACTCGATGGGCTCTACGAGTGCATCCTGTGTGCTTGCTGCTCCACGGCCTGCCCGTCCTTCTGGTGGAATCCGGACAAGTTCGTGGGGCCGGCCGGTTTGCTGCAGGCTTATCGTTTCCTCGCCGATTCGCGTGATACCGCAACGAATGAGCGCCTGGCGAGGCTTGAGGATCCGTTCAGCCTGTTTCGGTGCCGTGGCATCATGAACTGCGTGGCGGTATGCCCTAAAGGGCTCAACCCGACGCGGGCGATTGGCAAGATTCGTGAGATGTTACTGTCCAATGCCACTTAAATCGCGCCGCGTGGCTTGTTATCATTGGCAACAAGCTTCTTCATGCGACATGGCGTCGCAGGAAGTCGGTTCCCCGAACGCCGTTGGCCGGTGCCCTGCGCACCGGCTTTTGACGATAAGTGGACCCCAGCGTCGCGTATGACGCCAACCTGCTTCCGCAGGCCCCAAGTGACGCTGGCACGTCCGGTCGTGCCGGCGCCAAGAACACCCATCAGTGCATAGGGTGACCAAAAAATGCAAGAAGGCATAATGGAGTTGATGTGGCGCACTTCCCATGTCAGTGGCGGCAACGCCCACTACGTGGAAGCGCTCTACGAGCAATACCTCGTCGAGCCCTCTGACGTTCCCGACGAATGGCGTAACTATTTCGATCAGTTACCTCGTCCGGAAGGCGCTCCCTCTCACGATGTTCCTCTCAGTCCGATTCGCGATCAGTTCTATCGGTTGGCACAAAACCAGCGTGGCAAACCCGCCGCCAGTGTCGCTGACAGTAGCGAGAACAAGAAGCAGGTCAAGGTTCTCCAACTGATCAACGCATATCGCTTCCGCGGCCATCAGCGGGCCGATATCGATCCCCTGGGGCTTCGCAGCCCGACCCCGATTCCTGATCTGGATCTTGCCTTCCATCAGCTGACCGATGCTGACATGGAAACTTCCTTCCAGACCGGTTCGCTGTTCCTGGGCAAGGATCAGGCGACGCTCAGGGAAATCGTCGACGTCCTGGAGAAGACGTACTGCCGCAGCATTGGCTGCGAGTTCATGCATATCGTCAACACCGACGAGAAGCGCTGGCTGCAGCAACGCTTCGAATCGGTGCGCTCCAAGCCGGACTACAGCGTCGATGTGCGCACGCACATCCTCGAACGCTTGACGGCCGCCGAAGGGTTGGAAAACTATCTCGCGTCCAAGTATCCAGGCACCAAGCGGTTTGGTCTGGAAGGCGGCGAGACTTTCATTCCGATGGTCGACGAAATCATCCAGCGCACCGGCAATTACGGTACCAAGGAAGTCGTCATTGGCATGGCGCACCGGGGACGCCTCAACCTGCTGGTCAACTTGCTGGGCAAGAGCCCGTCGGAACTGATCGACGAGTTCGATGGCAAGAAAGTCATCCAGCAAGGTTCGGGGGATGTGAAGTACCACCAGGGCTTCAGTTCCAACGTCATGACCGAAGGTGGCGAGGTCCACTTGGCCTTGGCGTTCAACCCCTCGCATCTCGAGATCGTCACGCCGGTGGTCGAAGGGTCCGTGCGTGCCCGCCAGGACCGCCGTGAAGACGGCGAGGGCGCCAAGGTACTGCCGATCGTCGTGCATGGTGATGCCGCCCTCGCCGGCCAAGGCGTGGTCATGGAGACATTCCAGATGTCCCAGACGCGTGGCTACAAGACCGGCGGCACCGTGCATATCGTCATCAACAACCAGGTCGGTTTCACCACATCACGGCCTGATGACGCACGCTCTACGGAGTACTGCACCGATATCGCCAAGATGGTCCAGGCGCCGATTTTCCACGTGAACGGCGACGATCCCGAAGCAGTGGTGCATGCCACCCAGGTGGCCGTGGATTATCGTTATCAGTTCAACAAGGACGTGGTGATCGATCTCGTCTGCTACCGCAAGCGCGGTCATAACGAAGCGGATGAGCCTTCCGGCACTCAGCCCTTGATGTACCAGAAGATCAAGTCGCACAAGAGCTCGCGCGAGCTCTACGTGGCGCGTCTGGTGCAAGAGGGCATGATCAGCGACGATGACGCGGCCGCCATGGTCGAGAAGTATCGCGATGATCTGGTGGCGGGCAATCACGTCGCCAATGCGTTGGTCAAGGAGCCCAATACCGAGCTGTTCGTCGACTGGACGCCTTATCTGGGGCACACCTGGACTGGCGACGCCGATACGTCGGTGGACATGACGCGGATACAGCAGCTTGCCACCAAGATGTGCGAGGTTCCCGAGGAAGTCGAAGTCCAGCGCCAAGTGGCCAAGATCTACGAGGATCGTCGCAAGATGGCCGCTGGTGACTTGGCCATCAACTGGGGCTTCGGCGAGACACTGGCGTATGCCACCTTGCTGGATGAAGGCCACCCAATTCGCCTGACGGGCCAGGATACGGGGCGCGGTACTTTCTCTCACCGTCATGCCGTCGTGCATAACCAGAAAGACGGTTCGACCTTTGTGCCGCTTGAGTACATCAAGGAAGACCAGCCGAATTTCACCATTCGCGACTCCCTCCTGTCCGAGGAAGCGGCGTTGGCATTCGAGTATGGGTATTCCACGACCACACCCAAGGCCTTGATCATTTGGGAAGCCCAGTTTGGCGACTTCACCAATGGGGCACAGGTGGTGATCGACCAGTTCATTTCCTCCGGCGAGACGAAATGGGGGCGGCTGTGCGGTCTTACCATGTTGTTGCCGCATGGCTATGAAGGCCAGGGCCCCGAGCATTCCTCGGCGCGTCTTGAGCGCTTCTTGCAATTGTGCGCGGAACACAACATGCAGGTCTGTATGCCGACCACACCGGCGCAGATTTTCCATCTCCTGCGTCGTCAGGTGATTCGCCCGCTGCGCAAGCCGCTGGTGATCATGTCACCGAAAAGCCTGTTGCGTCACAAGGAAGCAACCTCGACGCTGGAAGATCTGGCCAACGGCCGCTTCGAAATGGTGCTGCCGGATCAAGGCAAGCTCGACGCGGAGGCGGTCAAGCGCGTGGTGTTGTGCTCGGGTAAGGTCTACTACGATTTGACGAGCTATCGTGCCGAGAATGGCAACGACGATGTTGCGATCGTACGTTTGGAGCAGATCTATCCTTTCCCCAAGGAGGAGCTGTACGAGGTCTTCAAGACCTATCCGAACCTCGAGCAGGTCGTTTGGTGTCAGGAAGAGCCGCTCAACCAGGGCGCCTGGTATCAAAGCCAGCATCATATGCGCCTGGTCGCCGATATGGTTCAAGAAGGCTTGGGGCGCGATCTGAAGTTCGCAGGGCGTCCGGCATCCGCCGCGCCGGCATCCGGCTATATGTCCGTCCATGTTGAACAGCAGCGTCAGCTGGTGGAAGACGCCATTACGGGCTGAGGCGTTCTCCATCGGGATCGAGAGAAAACACTAAGGAAACGACATGGCTACTGAGATCAAAGCGCCGAATTTCCCGGAATCCGTCGCCGAGGGCACCATCGCCACTTGGCACAAGAAGGTCGGTGATAGCGTTGAACGTGATGAGCTGATTGTCGAGATCGAGACGGACAAGGTCGTTCTCGAAGTCGTGGCGCCGGACGCCGGCACCGTGACTGAAATCAAGGTGGAAGAAGGCAATACATGCGATTCTGAGCAGGTGCTCGGGATGCTGGGTGCCGCGAGTGAAGGCGGCGGCGAAAAGTCCGCCAAGGACTCTAAATCCGCTGAGGGCTCGAAAAAAGAAGAGGCCAGCGAGAAGCAGGACACGGCAGCGGCCAAGTCCGACGACGCCAAGCCGGCGGCGTCCGGCAAGCAGCATGACGTCAAGGCGCCGAGCTTCCCGGAATCCGTTCAGGAAGGCACTGTGGCCACCTGGCACAAGCAGGTCGGTGAAGCAGTGAAGCGTGACGAGATTCTCGCGGATATCGAGACCGACAAAGTGGTGCTCGAAGTCGTCGCCCCGGCCGACGGTGCCATCAGCGAGATCAAGGTGCAGGAAGGCGAGCAGGTCGAGTCCGAAGCGGTACTCGCGTTGTTTGCCGAAGGCGCCGGCGGTGATGCGGGGGGCGGCGAGGCTGCCGCATCCGGTAATACGGCGAGTGAGTCGAAAGACACCGGTGGTGGCAGTGACGAAAAGGTCGGCGACAAGATCCTCGCGCCGGCGGCGCGCAAGTTGGTCGCCGAACACGACCTGGACGCCAGCAAGATCGAAGGTACCGGCAAGGGTGGCCGTATCCTCAAGGAAGACGTCCAGAAGGCCGTCAAGGACGGTTCCGCGAAGAAGGATGCCAAGCCCGCCGGTGGCAGTGGCGACGTCAAAGCGGCCGCTGCACCGGCACCTGCCGTCGAGGGCGATCGTCCCGAGCAACGCGTGCCGATGAGCCGTTTGCGCCAGACCATCGCCAAGCGCCTGGTGCAGGCGCAGCAGACCGCCGCCATGCTGACCACCTACAATGAGGTGGACATGAGCGCGGTAATGGACCTGCGCAGTCAGTACAAGGAAACCTTCCTCAAGGCGCACGATACCAAGCTCGGTTTCATGGGCTTTTTCGTCAAGGCGTGCACCGAGGCACTCAAGCGCTTCCCCGACGTGAACGCCTCGATCGATGGCAGCGATATCGTCTATCACGGCTATCAGGATATCGGTGTTGCCGTGTCCACGCCGCGTGGCCTGGTCGTGCCGGTGTTGCGTGATACCGACAGCATGAAGCTCGCCGATGTCGAGAAGAGCATCGTCGACTTCGGCAAGCGTGGTCGCGACGGCAAGCTCGGCATCGAAGACATGCAGGGCGGCACCTTCACCATTACCAACGGCGGTATCTTCGGGTCGCTGCTGTCGACGCCGATCATCAATCCGCCGCAGACCGCGATCCTGGGTATGCACAAGATCCAGGAGCGGCCGATGGCCGTCGACGGCAAGGTCGAGATCCGCCCGATGATGTATCTGGCCATCTCTTATGATCACCGTATGATCGATGGCAAGGACGCGGTGCAATTCCTGGTCACGATCAAGGAACTGCTCGAGGATCCCGCACGTTTCTTGCTCGACGTGTGATGGCTGTCGTCAAACAATGCGTTGCGACTAATTAATTGAATTCGAACAGGATGATTTCATGGCCGATAAATTCGATGTGATCGTTATTGGTGCCGGGCCTGGCGGGTATGTGGCGGCCATTCGCGCTGCTCAGATGGGTCTGAAGACCGCGTGCGTCGAGAAGTGGGTCAACAAGGAAGGCAAGACTGTCCACGGCGGCACCTGCCTGAACGTGGGTTGCATTCCCTCGAAGGCCTTGCTGGAAACCTCTCACAAGTTTGTCGAAGCTCGCGATCATTACGCGGAGATCGGCATCGAGGTGGGCGAGCCGAGCCCCAACATCGCCAAGATGCAGGAGTTCAAGGAAGGCGTCATCGCCAAGAACGTGGGCGGCATCAGCGCACTGTTCAAGGCCAACGGCGTCACGGCGCTGGAAGGCACCGGCAAGGTCGTCTCCGACAAGCAAGTCGAAGTCACGGGGCATAATGGCGAGACGGCGACCTACGATGCCGAGAACATCGTGATCGCGTCTGGTTCTACGCCTGTCGATATTCCGCCGACACCGCTGACCGAAGGATTGATCGTCAACTCTACCGGCGCGCTGGAATTCGACGAAGTGCCCAAGCGCCTCGGCGTGATCGGTGCCGGTGTCATCGGTCTCGAGCTGGGCAGTGTCTGGAATCGCCTGGGCAGTGAAGTCACGGTCATCGAGGCGATGGATAGCTTCCTGCCGATGGTCGACAAGGACATTGCCAAGGAAGGTCAGAAACTGCTCAAGAAGCAGGGCATGGACATCAAGATGGGGGCTCGCGTGACGGGCTCCGAGATCAAGGACAAGGAAGTCGTGGTCAAGTATTCCGACGCCAATGGCGATCAGGAACAGACCTTCGACAAGCTGATCGTGTGTGTGGGACGTCGTCCCTACACCGAGGGCCTCCTGGACGATAGCGTGGGCGTCAAGCTCGACGAGCGCGGCTTCGTGTTCGTCGACGATCAGTGCCGCACCAACGTGCCGGGCGTCTACGCCATCGGCGACGTGGTGCGTGGTCCGATGCTGGCGCACAAGGCCTCCGAAGAGGGCGTGATGGTGGCCGACATCATCGCCGGTCACAAAGCCGAGATGAACTACGATGCCGTCCCCAGCGTGATCTACACCTCACCGGAGATCGCCTGGGTCGGCATGAACGAGCAGGATGCGAAAGAAGCCGGCATCGAAGTCAAGACCGGCTCCTTCCCGTTCTCTGCCAATGGGCGTGCGCTGGCCAACAATGCGTCGGAAGGCATGGCCAAGGTCATTGCCGATGCCCAGACCGATCGCATTCTGGGGCTGCACATCATCAGTCAGCATGCCGGGGAGCTCATCGCGCAGGGCGTCATCGCCATGGAATTCGGCTCCAGTGCCGAAGATCTGGCCTTGACCTGCTATGCGCACCCGAGCACCTCGGAAGCCGTGCACGAAGCGGCGTTGGCAGTGGATGGTCATGCCATTCACATGGCCAACCGCAAGAAGCGCAAATAAGCGCTTCGTTAGCGTCCCACTGCGTAGAGACGCGTCGCTCCCGCCAAGGCGGGAGCGAACAGGGGTGGCGGTGGCCTGAGGCCGTAAAAGGTCGAGGCTATCGCTACCATTCGAGTCACATGCAACCAATGGCATGACACGATGAACCTTCACGAGTATCAGAGCAAACAGCTGTTTGCTGATTATGGTCTACCGGTGTCCAAGGGTTTCGCCGTGGATACCCCCAAGGAAGCTGCCGAGGCGTGCAAGAAGATCGGCGGTGACAAGTGGGTCGTCAAGGCCCAGGTTCACGCAGGTGGCCGTGGCAAAGCGGGCGGCGTCAAGCTAATCAAAAGCCCAGAAGAAGCCCAGGCCTTTGCCGAGCAGTGGCTTGGTGAGAGCCTGGTGACCTTCCAGACCGATGAGAAGGGACAACCGGTCACCAAGATTCTGGTTGAAAATCTTACCGATATCGCCAACGAGCTTTATCTGGGCGCCGTCGTCGATCGCGGCACACGCCGTATCGTTTTCATGGCCTCCACCGAAGGTGGCGTGGAAATCGAGAAGGTCGCTGAAGAGACGCCTGAAAAGATTCTCAAGGCCGAAGTCGATCCGCTGGTCGGCGCTCAGCCGTATCAGGCGCGTGAACTGGCGTTCGCTCTGGGTTTGGAAGGCGTACAGATCAAGCAGTTCACCAAGATCTTCCTGGGCCTGGCCAAGCTGTTCGAGGAAAAAGACCTCGCGCTGCTCGAGATCAACCCGCTGGTGATCAACGAAAGTGGTGATCTGCACTGCCTCGATGCCAAGATCGGCCTCGATGGCAATGCGCTGTATCGTCACCCCGATCTGCAGGCCATGCGTGACCCGTCCCAGGAAGACGAACGTGAGGCGCACGCCCAGGCGTGGGAACTCAACTACGTCGCTCTGGAGGGCAACATCGGCTGCATGGTCAATGGCGCCGGTCTGGCCATGGGCACCATGGATATCATCAAGCTCAACGGCGGGCAGCCGGCCAACTTCCTGGACGTTGGCGGCGGTGCCACCGAAGAGCGTGTGGGTGAAGCCTTCAAGATCATCCTCTCCGACGATTCCGTCAAGGCCGTGCTGGTCAACATCTTCGGCGGTATCGTGCGTTGCGACATGATTGCCGAGGGCATCATCGGTGCCGTCGAGCAGGTCGGTGTCAACGTGCCGGTCGTGGTGCGTCTCGAAGGCAACAACGCCGAGCTGGGTGCCGAGAAATTGGCCTCCAGCGGACTGAACATCATCGCTGCTACCAGCTTGACCGACGCGGCCCAGCAGGTCGTCAAAGCAGCGGAGGGCAAGTAATGAGTATCCTGATCGACAAAAGCACTAAGGTCATCTGCCAAGGCTTCACCGGTGGCCAGGGGACCTTCCACTCCGAGCAGGCGATTGACTACGGCACCCGGATGGTGGGTGGCGTGACGCCAGGCAAGGGTGGCCAGACGCACCTCGGTCTGCCGGTGTTCAACACCGTCAAGGAAGCCGTCGACACGACCGGTGCCGAAGCCTCCGTGATCTATGTGCCCGCGCCGTTCTGCAAGGATTCCATCCTTGAGGCCGCCAATGCCGGCATCAAGCTGATCGTGTGCATCACCGAGGGGATTCCGACTCTCGACATGCTCGACGTCAAGGTCAAGTGCGACGAGCTGGGTGTGCGCCTGATCGGCCCGAATTGCCCGGGCGTGATCACGCCGGGCGAAACCAAGATCGGCATCATGCCGGGGCACATCCACAAGCCCGGCAAGGTCGGCATCGTATCGCGCTCCGGTACCTTGACCTATGAAGCCGTCAAGCAGACCACCGATCATGGCTTCGGCCAGTCCACCTGCGTGGGCATCGGCGGCGACCCGATTCCGGGCTCTACCTTCATCGACATCCTCGAGAAGTTCGAGCAGGATCCGCAGACCGAAGCGATCGTGATGATCGGCGAAATCGGCGGTACCGCCGAAGAAGAAGCGGCAGCCTATATCAAGGCTAATGTTTCCAAGCCGGTGGTCTCCTACATCGCAGGTGTGACGGCGCCTCCCGGCAAGCGTATGGGCCATGCTGGCGCCATTATCGCGGGCGGCAAGGGTACTGCGGATGAGAAGTTCGCAGCGCTTGAATCCGCAGGCGTCAAGACCGTGCGTTCGCTCGCCGAGATCGGTGATGCGCTGAAAGAAGCGGCTGGCTGGTAAGTCGCTTTCAGGCCCGGCGGCTCATGGGTGGCCGGGCAGTGAACATAACGAAGGGCATCCCCACGGGGATGCCCTTCGTCGTTTCAGGTGTTGTACAAAAGCGACCTGCATTCGCTGCCTTTCTTGAAAACACGATAGTGCGTCTTGAAAACGCGATAGTGCGTGAAAACGGGTGAGTGATTAGCGGCGGCGGGATAGAAGCCTGGCGAAGGCGCGTCCTGCCATCGCCAGGAAGACCGGCGCGCCGGCGATGAGGTAGAAGTAGTAGGTCACGAAGCGCCAGATGAGCACGGCGGCAGCGGCGCTTTGTGTGCCGATCAACGGCGTCAGTAGTGCGGTGGAGGTCAACTCGGCACCGCCTGCGCCGCCGGGCAGAAAACTCAATTGTCCCGCCGCCATGGAGAGCATTTGTACGAGGAAGGTCCAGGCCCAGTCGATGTGTGCACCCAGGCCCTTTACGGCCAGATAAAGGACACTGTAACGCAGCATCCAGTGGGCGCAGCACAGCGCGAAGACTGCTAACAAGGTCAGACGCGGCAGGCGTAGCGTCTCGATCAAGGCATTACGAAAATGCAGCAAGCGGCGGGCGAAGCCGAAGCGAGCCTTGCGACGTACCTTGAGCCGCTCGAGCCAGCCGCCGGTAACCTGAAGCAGGCGTCCATAGTGGCGTATGACCAGCCATAGCAGGATGAAACCGCACACTAGCAGCAACGATGGCAAGCCCACCAGCCAACCGAGGTTGAGGTCGATGGCCTCGATGACGACATACAGCGCGACGCCGATCAATGCAGAAAGAAAGAAAATCAGGTCGGTCAACTGATCGACGGCGAAAATCGCCGAGGCTTGCGCGGGACGAACCCCGTGCCGGGCCAGCAAACCCAAGAGCGTCAGCAGCCCTCCGGTACCGCCGGGGGTAGCGCAGATAGCGAACTCGGTGGACATCACGATACCCACCGCGCGCGTCTGACCGAGGTATCCTGCGCGTCCTGCCAGCAACAAGCGAAGCCGCAAGGCATTGATGTTCCAGCAGATGACGATCAGCAGCAGCATGAACGCCAATTGCTGCAAGGGGAATGCGGCGAGTTCGCCAAAAAGTGCACGCCCCCCGAACAAAAATGGGATGCTGATGGCAGCCAACAACCCGATGACCAGCAGGATCACCAGACGCTTCATGCGGCGTGCTGCTCCCGCTGACGTTGACGAGCTACCCAGTCGTACTTGGTGATGGGCTGACGCCCTTCGAGGATCAGGCGTTCCAGAATCTCGAGCCAATAGGCTTGAACACTGGCATGGCGCATGTCCACGGGATGCAGCCCCAGGCGCAGCAAGGGGGCCTGGCGGGCACGCCAGCGCTGCGTTTCGCTGACCAGGCGTGACAGACCACGACGCCAGGCGCTACGGGCGCTCCATACCAGCCCCGGAGCGTCGATACGCGTGAAGTCGGGCAGCGTATACAGATGCTGCGGGTCACTGGTGTAGCGGAAGTCGCGTTGGGCCAATGCTTGCCGCGCTCCTTGGCTCATGAGCCAAGCTGGCGCCACGAACCCCGTGAGCGGCCAGCCCTGTGAGCGAAAGAGTGCTATGCCCTTGTCCAGCCGCCGTGCCGCCTCGTGTTGGTCGAGGGCGTAGAACTCGCCTTCCCAGGTATACAGGCGCCGCATGAACCAGTCGCGAGGCGTGCGCGGTGAGGGTGCATCGTCGCAATGGTAATAGCCATGCAGTGCCAATTCATCGCCCATGGCGTGGCGGTGTTGCAAGTGCTCTAGGAAGCTGCCATTGCGGCGACAGTCGCTGCGATGATGAAAATCAGGCACCACCAGCCAGGTGATGGGGATCGGGCCGTATTGACGTGCCAGGGCGTCGACCCGGGCCACGAAGTCGGCGTAGTCGTACCAGGTTTCCGGCGCGACATCGTGGAGGACGAGGGAAAGGTGACGATCAGCCATGCTGAAGACTCTCCGTGTTGACGCGTTGCCCGGTCAATTCACGATAATGATGCATCAGGCTGGCGACCACGATATCCCAATCGTGATGACGTTCGACATGCTGGCGGGCACGGCGTCCTTGTTCCTCGGGGGCGTTGGCGCAAAGTTCACGCACGGCGCGTGCCATGTCGTCCGCCGAGTGGGGCTCACATAGCAGTCCGCAGCCCAGGGGAACGTTCTCGGCCAGGGCACCGGCGCGTGCCGCGACGACCGGAATGCCACTCGCCATGGCTTCCAGGGCGACCAGACCGAAGGTTTCCTGAGTACCGGCATGCAGCAGCATGTCGCTGCTGGCCAGCCATTCGGCGACGTCGGCGGTGGCCGTGTAGCGGCCGATGACGCTGACATTGTCGGGAACGCGTCGCGGCATCTGCGGCCCGATCAACAGCAGGTGGTAGCCTTTGCCGAGACGCCGTGCGGTTTCCAGCAGGACCGGCAGGTTCTTCTCGCGCGAGCCGCGTCCTACGAAAATCAGCAGGCGGGTATCGTCGTCGAGACCCAAGCGCTGGCGGTAGATATCTTGGCGGCGCTGGGGCGAGAAAACCTTCAAGTCGACACCTAGCGGTTGCAGGGCGACATTGTCGAGGCCGAGGTCATGCAGTTTATCGGCAATGACGCGGCTGGGTGCGAGGACGCGAGCGCAACGACCATAGAGGTTTTCGACATAGCGTTCGAGGGCCAGGCGCGTCCAATTCCCGAGACGATTGCCGATCAAGCGAGGCAGGTCGGAATGGTAAAACCCCACCACGGGCACATCCAGGCTCCGACCGGCGTCGAGCGCTGCCCAGGCGGTGACGTAAGGATCGCCTGCTTCGATGATATCCGGTGCCAGTTGGATGAGTTCGCGTCGCCAGACCTCGCGTTTCAGAGGAAAACGATAACCTTGGCTAAAGGGAAGTGGTGGCGCGGGGACTTCATGAATGGACTTACTGACGGTAAGGCGGGCGCCGGGGACCAGTAGGCTGGACGTCGCGCCAGGCAGTGTCGCCAAACGGCTGCGTTTGGCCTCGAGATAGGTGCGCACCCCGCCGCTGGCAGGGGCGTAGAACATCGTGATATCGGCGATGTGCAAAGCGTGACTCCTCGAAACCTTCCCGGTTGGTTACGGAGTGACCGCTCGGACCCTGGCGGGTCTGTCGTATGAATGTCACCGTGCTGTCATGAGATTAAGCTGGCACATGCCATGCCTTGCGTCCACTACTTGTGACACAAGGCATGGTCGGCTTCAGACGGCGGGACGTGCGACCAACGAGCGCGTCGTCTCGACGGCTTCGGCCAGTGCGACCTGAACGCTGTCACCGAGCTTGTAGCGCGGTTGGCCCTCGATCTGGATACGGCCTTCCTTGTCGTCGATGACGACCTTGTCACGCTCACGGTGCATGAACGGTGCCGGGACGAAGGCCGTGGCGCCATTGGCTGTCAAGCGCACTCGCATACCGCCACGGTTGATGGCGACGATCTCGGCATCGAAGACTTCGCCGTTTTCGGCGGAAGGACCGAGATAGCGTACGTAGAGCCAGTCCTTGACGTCACGCTCTGCCATGCGATTCAGGCGCCGCCGCTCGGTAAGCTGCTCGGTCAATGCCTGGCTGGCCTCGGCCGGTGCGTCCTCGCCCTTGAGTACGCGCTTGATCAAGCGGTGATTGACCATGTCGCCGTACTTGCGGATGGGCGATGTCCAGGTGGCGTATGCTGGCAGCCCGAGCCCGAAGTGCGGACCGGGTTGGGCAGACATGTTGGTGTAGCCCTGGAAACGCCGTAGGCGTGCGTCGAGCCAAGCGTCCTCGCGTGCTTCCAGGGCGCGGCGCAGCTCGCGATAGCGCGAGAGTTCTAGCAACTGTTCGCGTTCCACGTTGATGTCCTGGGTGGCCAGGAACTCGATCGCCTGATCGGCCTTCTCGGGCTCGAACGCCTGGTGCACGTTGAAGATGCCATGGCCTACGTGCGAGGCCAGCAGGTCGGCACAGCAGGCGTTGGCCGCGATCATCGACTCTTCGATCATGCGCTGAGCGGTGCGACGTTCCTCGATACGCACCGCCAGCACGTTGCCCGCGTCATCGACATCGAAGGCATAATCGGGGCGGTCCTTGAACACCAGTGTGTGTTCTTCGCGCCATGCGTTGCGGGCCTCGGTCATCGCGGCCAAGGCCTTGAGCTGCGTGGCCATGGTGTCGTCGGCAGGGGCCCAATCGCCTTGGCCTTCCAGCCAGTCGGAGATCTGGTCGTACACCAGACGTGCATGCGAACGGACATTGGCGGCGAAGAAACGATAGTCGCCGAGGGTGCCATCGCGCTGGATATCCAGTGTGCAGACCAGGGTCGGGCGCTCCTCGCCTTCCTTGAGTGAGCACAGCTCGTTGGCCAGCGTTTCCGGCAGCATGGTGACGTTCTGGCCCGGCAGATACACGGTGAAGGCGCGTGTCTGCGCTTCCAGATCGACCGGATCGCCCTCGCGAACGTACGCGGTTGGATCGGCAATCGCCACGCTGAGACGCCAGCCATCTTCGCGTGTCTCGATGTGCAGAGCATCGTCCATGTCGCGGGTCTTTTCACCGTCGATGGTGAAAAAGGGCGTCGCGGTCCAGTCCTCGCGCTCGAGCCCTTCATCGTGCAGCGGCCACTCCTCGCCGAATTGCGGCGAGGCCTGTTCCAGCGCGTGGCGCGCCAGGGTTACGCGCCACGGTACGGCGGGGTTGTCGGCCTTGACCACGAGTTCATCGACCTGGGCGAAGAAACCGCGGTCGTCGGGTTTGAGCGGGTGGCGCACCAAGCGTGCCACGACCCAGTCGCCGTCGCCGAGCGTGCTTTCGTCGAGGGTGTTCTTGAGGCGTGCGCGCAACTGGTTGTTGATCAACGGATGGTCGGGAACCACGCTAAGGCGTCCATCGCGTTTGACCAGCCGTGCCACGAAGCGGTCGAGCCCGGCTTCGAGGAGCGTATCGGGCTCGGCGGAGGTCTTGTCCCCCTCCTGCTTGATCAGCGCATCGACGCGGTCGCCATGCAGTACCTGCTTCATGGCGGGGGGCGGAACGAAATAGGAGGTACCGTCTTCGACTTCGAGAAAGCCGAAGCCGCGGTCGGTGGCCTTGATCACCCCTTGAACACGCGGGGTGGTTTCACGAATCTGTTGCTTGAGCTGGGCAAGCGCGGAGTTGTTCTGCAGCATCGAGACACATTCGGTTGGGGGGAGTAGGTCAATACTATACGGGTTCGCGTATCCCCCGCCAACCAACGCCTGGCGGGGAGAAGCGGGGGATAAACGCGATCCCTTGCCGAGCGCTGGATCAGCGCAGCGCCTCGCCAATCGCCTTATCACCATCGAGCAGGGAAAACTCGTGCTGGCGCAGCTCACGGTTGCGCACTACCTCAAGCAAGGCGTGCGCGACATTGGCGCGTGAAATGCGGTTGTCGTCGGCATTGGCGACGTCGGTGGTGACACGTTGCGTTGCGGCCTCGTCGGTCAGTCGGCCCGGCTTGAGGATCACGTAAGGCACGCGGGAGGTGCGTAGATGCGCATCGGCGGCATGTTTGGCGGCTATGTAGGGGCGCAGTTTGGTCGGTGCCTCAAGCACCTTATCGGCACGCATGGCGCTGAGCATGATGAAACGCCCGATACCCAGCGATGCCGCCAGATCGACCGCGCTCAGCGCACCGTTGAGATCGATCATCAGCGTCTTGTCGGGACCGGTATGCGGACCCGACCCCGCCGCGAAAACCACTTGATCGCAGCCATAGAAGGCATGGCGGAAATTGCTTTCCAGATCGGCAAGCACCGTTTCGATGCCTCGCGCCTGGAACCACGCCTGCTGTGACGTATCACGGATCATCGCCCGAACCGGCACGTCGGCTTCATGCGCGAGTTCGCAGAACTGGCGGCCGATCTGGCCGTTGGCACCGATTACCAGTGTCTTCATGGGGTTCTCCTGAGAGTTGTCTTTGCCGTGCAGTTGCTTTGACACAGACTGTTGTCGATTCCTAGTGAATGCGGTTCTCGGCGCCAGTAATCAAGCCCGAAAAGTGCTTTCGTCGACCAGCCTTGCTTTCCATTTCTCTTCTCTCTTCCTTCTTATCTCTTCTACCTCTCTGTTCACGTTCTCCTTCGGCATATATACCACTACAAGACCAATTGGTATTTGACTGGTATTAAAGAGGCTCTATATTGGTTATAAAGAACCCGACAGGAGAGAGCGCCTTCATGGATCCACGCTTTGCCCAGATCACTCTCGACCCCGATTTGGCGACGCCGCTTTATCATCAGTTGGCGCGGCAGCTCGGCGATGCCATCGAGGCGGGGGCCTGGCAGGCCGGTGAGGCCTTACCTTCCGAGCGTGCCCTGGCCGAGACGCTGGAGGTTTCGCGCATTACCGCACGCAAGGCGCTGGAGCGGCTCGCCGAGCAGGGCCTGATTCGGCGCACCCACGGCTCTGGCACGTTCATCGCGCCCCGCTTCAATCAGCCACTGACGCGTCTGACGAGTTTTTCCGAGTTGCTGACGCAGCGTGGCTTTACGCCCCGCTCGCGCTGGTTGTCGCGCCAGTTGGGCATGCCGAGTACCGAAGAGGCGCTGCGCTTGGGGCTGCGCGGCGGCACCCGCGTTGCACGGCTCAAGCGCCTGCGCCTAGCCGACGACGTGGTAATGGCGGTGGAGGAAAGCTGCTTGCCCGAATCGATACTGCCCGAGCCGGAAGGCGTCGGGCAGTCGCTCTACGCGACGCTGGAAAAGCACGGTAAGACGGTGGAGCGCGCCTTGCAGCATCTGACCGCCGTCAACGCCGACGCCGAACTCTCTGCGCTGGCCGAAGTGCCCGAGGGCCAGGCGCTGCTCAAGGTCACCCGGCTCGGCTACCTCGCCGACGGCACCCCTGCAGAGCTGACCATCACTTACTGCCGCACCGACTACTACGACTTCATGGTCGAGCTTCACCGGGCGCGATAAGAAGGAAAAGGTAAGCCAATGCATTACGGCAACATCCTCACTCCCGAAGGCTGGCGCCTCGGCGAGATCCACTGGCGCGATGGGCGTATCGCGCGCATCGATGGCAAGCCGGCAGATCCGGCCGACAACGACGCGCCCTATATACTGCCCGGCTTCATCGACCTGCATGTGCATGGCGGCGGGGGCGCCGACACCATGGAAGGCGGCGAGGCGGTGACCACGCTGGCGCGTACCCATGCGCGCTTCGGCACCACCAGCCTGCTGGCGACGACGATGACCGCCACCGACGCCGAGGTGCGCCAAGTACTTGGCGAAATCGGTGCCTTGATGGAACAGCCACCCGGCGAGGGCGCACGCATTCTCGGCGTGCACCTCGAAGGCCCCTACATCAATCCCGGCAAACTCGGCGCCCAGCCGCCCCACGCCCGACCCGGCGAGATCGCCGAAATCGACGCGCTGTGCGAGCTGGCGCCGATCCGGCTGGTGACCCTGGCGCCGGAACTCTCCGGACATTACGCACTGATTCGGCATTTGAGCGAGCGCGGCGTGCGTGTCCAGCTCGGCCATACCCTGGGCACCTACGAACAGGGCGTGGCGGCGATGGAGCACGGCGCCTGCGGCTTTACCCACCTCTACAATGCCATGACCGGCCTGCATCACCGCCACCCGGGCATGGCCGGCGCGGCGTTGGCGCATGCCGACTTCGCCGAGCTAATCCCCGACTTGTTGCACGTCCATCCCGGCGCGATTCGCGTCGCGCTCAGGAGCATTCCACGTCTTTACGCGGTCACCGACTCGACCGCCGCCGCCGGCATGCCCGACGGCGAATACCGCCTCGGTGAGCAGGCGGTGACCAAGTGCCTGGGCGGGGTACGTCTGGCCGATGGCACGCTCGCCGGCAGCACCCTGACCATGGATCAGGCGCTGCGCAACCTGGTCGCTATCGGTCTGTCACTGGCCGAGGCCAGCGAACGCGTATCGCGCCATCCCGCCGATTTTCTCGGCCTGCCTGACCGCGGCCGATTGGCCGATGGTTGTTACGCCGACGTCGTGGTGCTCGATCGCGATCTGGCCGTCGACTGTGTCTATGTCGAGGGCCAGATCGTGGCTGGCGATCACCCCGAAAACGCCCCAGCGACCCGCCCAGGAGACGATGCATGAGTTCGATGATGCTCAGCGAAGCGCGCGATGCCCCCGAGCGCATTGCCGATCAATTGGCCCGCAATGCCGAATCGCTGGCCGAACTCGGCGAGTGGCTGCGCCAATGCGACCCGCACGGCGTGGTCACCGTGGCGCGGGGGAGCTCCGACCATGCCGCCAGTTACTTCGCCTATTTATGCATGCAGAGCCGAGGGATTCCGGTTGCCTCGCTGCCGCCGTCGCTGACCACCCTGGCGCGGGCGCCATGGAAGCTCGATGGCCAACTGGCGCTGGCGATCTCACAGTCCGGTCAGAGCCCCGACCTGATCGAGACCCAAAAAGCGCTAGCCGCCGGCGGGGCGCAGACGCTGGCGCTGGTCAATACGCCGCAGTCGCCGTTGGGCGAAGTGAGCGACCGTGAAATTGCGCTGCAGGCCGGTGAAGAGCGCAGCGTCGCCGCGACCAAGAGCTACCTGGCCACGCTATCGGCCTGTGCGCAGCTGCTTGGCTACTGGAATCGGGACCGCGAATTGCTCGCTGCGCTCGAGGCGCTACCCGCACGGCTGCGCGTGGCGGCCGAGCAGGACTGGTCACCGGCCATCGAGGCACTGCGCGATGCCGACAAGTTGATGGTGGTGGGGCGCGGCGCCGGATTGGCTGTCGCCCAGGAAGCGGCGCTCAAGTTCAAGGAGACCTGCGCCCTCCAGGCCGAGCCGTTCAGCGGTGCCGAGGTCAAGCACGGTCCGATGGCGTTGATCGGTCCCAGCTATCCGGTGCTGGTGTTCGCGCCGCCGGGGCCCGAACAGGCCGGCCTGCTCGAACTTGCCGAATGGCTTGAGAGTGTTGGCGCGCGGGTGATCCTGGCCGCCGATAAAGGCGTCGCCCAGCGCGAGCTGACGCTCGCCGACGCCGGCCATGCGGCGTTGCAACCGCTGTCGGTGATCCAAAGCTTCTACGTTATGGCAGCCCAACTGGCGGTGGCACGGGGTAGCGACCCCGACCAGCCGCGACATCTCAAGAAGGTAACCCGTACGCGCTGAGCGCTTTTCGATTCCTTTTCCAGTAACAGCTTTCTCCACAACAACAACGCCGGAGGCAACATGGCTTCATCCTTAGATATTCTGGCACCGGTGGACGGCGTCCTCGTCGCCCTCGACGCGGTGCCCGACCCGGTCTTCGCCGAGGGCACGCTCGGCGACGGCCTGGCTATCGATCCGCTGGGCGATACTCTGCACGCGCCCTGCGACGGCGAGATCGTACACTGTGCACGTACCGCCCACGCGGTGACGCTGCGCAGTGCGGGCGGCGTCGAACTGCTCGTTCATCTGGGGTTGGATACCGTCAATCTCGAGGGCGCGGGGCTCGAGCTGCTGGTCGAGGTCGGCCAGCGCGTCGCGGCCGGCGCGCCGTTGCTGCGCTTCGACGCCGATCAGGTCGCCCAGCAGGCGATGAGCCTGATCACGCCATTGATTATCGCCGAACCGGCCGGTTGGCGTCTGACGTCTCGCGACGCACAGCGCAGCGGTGACAGCGTGCGCCAGGGCGAGACGATCATGCGTCTTGAGGCGCCGCTAGAAACGACCGGCGTGGATACACCCGCGGCATCGGGCCCTCAGGCCACCCGCGAGGTGACCTTGGCCCTGGAGGCTGGGCTGCACGCGCGACCCGCGGCCCGGCTACGCGCCATCGCCCATGAGCAGAATGTCGAGCTCGAACTCGTCCACGGCGAGACGCATGTCGAGGCACGCAGCCTGAGCCGGTTGATGAACATGGGGCTGGTGGAAGGCGATCGCGTGACGCTGATCGCACGCGGCGAACGTGCCACGGCGGCGCTGGATGCCGCCGAGCGGCTGCTGAGCGAAGCCGAGGCCGATGATCCCGTGGCCAGTGCCGCCGAGCTGCCTACCGCCGAGGCCGGGGCAGGGCAGTTGGCCGGGCTCGTCGCCAGCCAAGGGCTGGCGGTCGGGCCGCTGCATCATTATGTGGCGGCGTTGCCTACGGTACCGCAAGCCGGTGACGATCCAGCCCGGGAACGTGTGGCGCTTGGCGAAGCGTTGGAGAGCGTCGGTCATTCACTCAAGACGGCGCTGGCGCAAGCCAAGCGCAGCGCACGACGCAGCGAGGCCGAGATCCTCGAGGCGCACTTGGCCTGGCTCGACGACCCAGCATTGCGCGAGGCCGCCGAGGGTTACATCGACAGCGGACGCAGCGCCGGGCAGGCCTGGAAGGACGCCCTCGATGACGAAGCGGCGCGCCTGCAGGCGACCGGCAATAAACTGCTGGCGGCGCGGGTGGCCGATCTGCGCGATCTACAGCGCCAAGTAATGGCGTGCTTGGGGTCGGCGCCGAGCGCCCCAGAGGTGCCGGCCGACGCCATTGTCATCGCCGACGATCTGACGCCCTCGGAACTCACGGCCTTGGTCGCTCAGCACCCGGCGGGCATCTGCCTGATGGCGGGGGGCACCACGTCGCACGTGGCGATTCTCGCCCGGGCTCGGGGCGTGCCGTGCCTGGTGGCGATGGGGGCGGCGCTGGAATCGGCCGAAGGGGAGATGGCGATTCTCGATGCCGAACGCGGCCTGCTCGAACCGCAGCCGGATAGCGCCAGCCTGGAGGCCATGCGCACGCGCATCGCGGAACGCGAGCAGGCTCGAGGCGCCGCCCGCGCGTCGGCAAGCCAGCCGGCGACGACCCGTGACGGACGCACTATCGAGGTCTGCGCCAACGTCGCCGGCGGTGCCGAGGCACTTATCGCCGCCCAGGAAGGCGCCGACGGTATCGGCCTGCTGCGCAGCGAATTCCTGTTTCTCGATCGTGACAGCGCGCCGAGCGTCGACGAGCAGCGCGATGAATATCAGGCCGCGCTCGATGCGCTGGGCGGTAAGCCAGTGATCGTACGTACGCTGGATATCGGCGCTGACAAGCAACTCGACTACTTGCCGCTGCCTAGCGTTGCCAATCCGGCGCTGGGGGTGCGCGGCATCCGCTTGTGGGCAAGTCATACCGAACTGCTGAATAGCCAATTACGCGCCTTGCTCGCGCTTGAGCCACTCGACTCGCTGCGCATCATGCTGCCGATGGTCAGTGGCGTCGGAGAGCTGCGGGCGTTGCGCCAACGGCTCGAAACGCTGGCCGGGGAGCTCGGCGTGAGCCGATTGCCGCAGCTCGGCGTGATGATCGAAGTGCCGTCGGCTGCACTGTGCGCTGCCAGCCTCGCCGCCGAGGCCGATTTCCTGTCGATCGGCACCAACGACCTGACCCAGTACACCCTGGCCATGGACCGTGAAGACCCCGGACTCGCGGCACAACTCGACGTGCTGCATCCAGCGGTATTGCGGCTGATCAAGACAACCGTCGAAGGTGCTGCCGGACGCTGCCCAGTAGGTGTATGCGGCGCCGCTGCCGGTGATCCGCTGGCCTTGGCCGTGCTGGTGGCACTGGGCGTCGACGAGCTCTCGGTGGAGCCAAGCCGCGTGCCGGCGGTCAAGGCCGCGCTGCGTGAGCTAGACGCCGCCGCACTCGCCGAACAACTGCCGACCTGGTTGGAACTGGACGACGGCGCCGCCGTGCGCGAGCGGGTCAAAACCTGGCTGGAAGTACCGGTCGCTGCCTGACGCGCCTGATGTTCTGGGCAACAACATTCTGGACAACAACAAGAGTGGGAGAAACGATCATGCAACTCGATATCATGGGGGGCCTGCAGAAGCTGGGTCGCTCGCTCATGCTGCCCATCGCGGTACTGCCGGTCGCCGGCCTGCTGCTGCGAATGGGACAGCCGGACCTGCTCGACATCGCCTTCATCGCCAATGCCGGCGACGCGATCTTCGCCAACCTGGCGTTGATCTTCGCCATCGGCCTGGCGGTGGGCTTCGCCAACGACAGTAACGGTGCCGCCGGGCTGGCGGGTGTCGTCGGTTATCTGGTGCTCGATGCGGTCCTGCATACGCTCAACGAAGACATCAACATGGGCGTGTTGTCGGGCATCATCATCGGTACCGTGGCGGGCCTTCTCTATAACCGCTTCAAGGACATCAAGCTCCCCGACTACCTGGCATTCTTCGGCGGGCGACGCTTTATCCCCATCGTCACCGGGCTCGCCGCGGTCATCCTGGGGATGATTTTCGGGGTGATCTGGCCGACGGTGCAGACCGGCATCGATACCCTCGGCCAGTGGCTGATCGATGCCGGTGACCTGGGGCTCTTCGTCTATGGCGTGCTCAATCGCTTGCTGATCGTCACCGGGCTGCACCATGTACTCAACAGCTTCGTATGGTTCGTGTTCGGCAGCTTCGACGGCGCGACCGGTGATCTCAATCGCTTCTTCGCCGGTGACCCCAGCGCGGGCAGCTTCATGGCGGGCTTCTTCCCGGTGATGATGTTCGGCCTGCCGGCCGCGGCGCTGGCGATGTATCACGCTGCGCCCAAGGGACGGCGTGCCCAGGTCGGCGGCTTGCTGTTGTCGCTGGCGTTGACCGCGTTTCTGACCGGCGTGACCGAGCCGATCGAGTTCACCTTCATGTTCCTGGCGCCGTTTCTGTACGTGTTGCATGCGCTGCTCACCGGGCTGTCGCTGGTGATCATGAACCTGCTCGACGTCAAACTGGGATTCACCTTCTCGGCCGGGGCCTTCGACTACGCGCTTTCCTACGGGCTCTCGACCAACGGCTGGCTGATGATTCCGGTGGGGCTTTGCTATTTCGCGCTGTATTACGCGGTGTTCCGCTGGGCGATTGTGCGCTTCGATCTACCCACGCCAGGACGCGAGCCGGAAACCGCGGGCGCCACCAGCGCCCCGGTCGATCTTGGGGAGCGCGGCCCGGCCTTCGTGCACGCCTTGGGCGGGGCGGCCAACATGACCAGCGTGGGCGCCTGCACCACGCGTCTGCGGCTGGTGCTCGTCGACGACAAGGCGATTGACGAACCGGCGCTCAAGCAACTCGGCGCACGTGGCGTGTTGCACCTGCGCGGCGGCGGCTTGCAAGTAATCCTGGGTCCGATAGCCGACGGCGTCGCCGACGAGATTCGCGCGGCCATGAAGGCCGAAGGCGCCGCGCCCAGTGAAGCGCCAGCAGTCAGCGAGGGCAACGGCTCGGATGCAGCCAGCGTGGTGCGGCTGAGTGCCGAACAGCTCGACCACTGGCTGACCGCGCTGGGCGGACGTGGCAACGTCCAGGAAGCCACCGCCGTGGCCATGACCCGTCTGCGACTACGCCTCGCCGACGCCGCGAATCTCGACGAAGCCGCCCTCAAGACACTCGGCGCGCAAGGCATTCAACGCATCGACGGCGGCCTGGTCCACGTGTTGCTCGGCGAACGCGCCCCCGGCATCGCCGCCAGCCTCGGAGGTCGCTGAAGGCACTGTCGCGTGAAAGCTGTTCAACTTGGCCGGGCAGCAATGCCCGGCTTTTTTGCGGTGCGCCAGGCATGGCGCACCGCGTCTTGATTGGCGCTGTTTCTGATTCAGGAAGTTCCCCGCACGCTCGGCGAAGACGCTGTCTTGCGAAAGCGGGCCCAGCCCTATGGGGAGATCATGTACACGGCGATGCAAATCAAGATTATGCCAAGGATTCGCTCTATCCATGGCTTGAGGTGCCAGATGGTCGATAGCAGCCGTGGTGTTGAAAGCCAAAAGGCGACACTGCTAAACCACGCTAGATGTGCCAAAGAGATAATCAATCCGCAAAGTATCTGAACAGTTATTGGAGTCGATGGCTGAATGATCTGCGTGAAAATGCTTAGGAAGAACAACGTCGTTTTCGGGTTCAGGGCATTACAAAGAAAGCCTGACCCGAAAGCCGAACGGTTGGTAATGTCAGGTTGGGTGGTTGCAGTCGATTCCTGAGTTTTAGCCGATGCGAGGCTTTTGATTCCGAGATATACCAGATAACTGGCCCCGATCCAGCGGATTACTTCATATACCTTGGGCAAGCTTGTGATCAGCAACGCAACGCCGGTGATGCAATAGGCCACGTGTAGCCAGACAGCCGCGGCTATGCCAACGCTTGCCCAGAGACCGGCGCGACGTGAGTAGACCATTGCATTTCGACTGATCAAGGCGAAATCCTGACCTGGGCTTATCGCCATTCCTACCGCGATCACCGTGACCGTACCTAGCAATGGCGCGTAATTGAAATCGATCATAAAACGTCACGCGGCGCCCGATAGCGGGCGCCGTCTCTCCTATTAGGACTGTTTGCGAAAGGTCACTACCAGCATGTCGCGCACTGCGGGGGCGGCCTGATCACGGGGTGTGATCGGCGTCACGCCATGAAAGACCTGCTCATCGTTGACAATGGCTAGGTCGAGCGGCATATCGAGTGTGAATGACTCAAGCGGATCCTGAGCGAGGTCGTAGATCGTGGATTCGCCACTGGCCATATTGCTGTGTCCTACCATGGCCATGATCACGAAATTCACGCCGTCACGATGGATACCCTCCGGAGTTGGTTTGCCCACGACATCAGCAGTGGATTCTTGCAAAGTCGTCACGATTGTCCTCCTCGTTCAATAGGTTTGATGGGAGCCTGGACCTGCTCGCAGAAAACAAGTTGGACAAAAGGACAGGTGTTGAGAAACGACTAATATTCACTGTGATGAACTACTCTTACTCAACTTCGAGCCAGAATCAGGAAACGCCGCATGATTCGATCACTTGATGCGTTACGCGTCTTCGTCGAGGTCGCTCGGGCCCAGAGCATGACCGTGGCCGCTGACCGATTGTTCGTGACACCCGGTGCTGTCAGCAAGCGGGTGCGGGAATTGGAACGGGACCTTGGGGCAACGCTCTTCGACCGAGAACACCACACAGTACGTTTGACGGCCAAGGGTGCTGAACTCTACCGCGTCAGTCAGAATCTATTCGACACGCTTTCCAGCGCACTGACGACGTTCGATCAGGACGTTGATACTGATATACCCCTGGTGGTGTCTTGTGAACCGACGATCACCATGCAGTGGCTTATACCGCGCTTACCGGATTTCTACGCTCTGCACCCGAATATCACGCTTCACCTGCTTGCTGCCGGCGGGCCGGTGGATTTCCAGTCGACTTCCATTGATCTCGCGCTCCGACGAGACGATTTCTCCTGGGGGCCTGGCGTATTCGCATGCCGGGTTGCCGATGAGATCACAGGTGTTGTGGCCTCGCCGTCGATGGCGAATTCAGATCGCGAAGTGGTGACAATACTTCACACGGCTTCTCGGTCGTCTGCGTGGCGCCCGTGGCGTGCTCGTTTTTTATCGCAGGCGAGGATTGATCGAGAGCTTGAATTTGAACACTTCTATCTCAGTCTCAAGGCAGCGCGAGCCGGACTTGGGTATGCAATTGGCTCAATCTATATGGTGGCTGACCAGACGGTATCCGGAGAGCTTGAGGCGCCAATGGGGTTCATAGCGGACGGCTCTTCTTACTGGCTGCTGTCGGCGTCGTGTATCGAGTCGGATGAACGTAAGCGTGCGTTCTGTAGCTGGCTGATTGAAGCACTAGCGCAGACTGCAACCGCAGCGTCCGTCCAGTAGATCAAGGAGTAGGCGGGGGCAGATCTTGAATTTTCACATTGGTTCTTTCGAATAGTGATTCCGGTTCGGTGTGGTATGAGAGGGGCGGAGCTATCGCTTGCGCTCGTATGGGCCCACGTGTATTGCTGCATCAAGTTCTTTCCTCTCGGAGCCCGGCTGCCAGATGGTCGATCAGGGCGCGAACTCGCTTGGCCAAAGCCGCCCGGCCAGCCGTGGTCATCCTCGAAGACATCAGCGAAGCCACACGATGTTGACCGGTGAGCGCTCCTCCAGCCGTTCTCTCCGATCGGCTCGTGCCCTTTCTGCCAGACCCGGAGATACTTGAACTAGCTGAAGCGAGGAATCGCCCCTGTCACAACGTCTCTTCCAGAAGCAGGGCCAGTCGCTTGTGATGCAGGTCATCGGCGGCTGCATCATAGGAGGGGGCGTCCTTGGCGGTGAAGCCGTGGGCGGCGCCTTTGTAGAGTTCGGTGGTGAAGTGCACGCCGGCGGCGGCTAACGCTTCGTCCATGCGGGCGATCTGCTCGGGGGGTAGTAGCTCATCCTTGTCGGCGTGACCGAAATAGACGCGTCCTTGGATGTTGCCGGCCCCATGTATGGGGCTGTCCGGGTCGTCTTTCTCTGCGAGCCGGGCTGAGTGGAAACCTGCCGCAGCCGCCACGCGGTCGGCGTGTTCAGCCGCCATGCGTAGTGCGAAGGCCCCGGTCATGCAATAGCCGATCACGCCTATCTTGCCGTTCGCGAATTCGCCCTCGTTGTCGATGCAGTCCAGTAGCGCGGCGAAGTCGCGGGATTGTGCCTCGGGTGTGAGGCGGCCGGCGTATTCGAGCAGCGTCGGCCGCACGTCCGGGTCGCGGAAGGACTTGCCCTCCGGCACGACGGGCCCGCTTGCATCGCGGTAGTAAACGTTGGGCATCAACACGGCATAGCCGTTATCGGCGATTCGCTGGGCCTTCTCGTGATAGCAGGGGCGCAGGCCGCCGATATCGGTGAATAGCACCACGGCCGGCAGCGGGCCGTCGGCGCTCTCGGGCGTGAAGATATGCGCGTCGAGGGTGCCGTCGGCGGCGGGGATTTCGATAGGGCGAGACATGAGTAAGCTCCGAGTTGTCGAGGGCGAATGTCATTAGAGACGAATCTAACCGGAGACAGGCTAGGTTGACGAGCCCGTGACTCCCGCCGCGATGATCAGGTGCTTTTTCTACCGGCTTTTACTGACACCGCAGAGACCTGGAGAATACTCTGTCAATATCGACCACGATGTTGCTGAGTCGACCTTCGAGGTTTTTCAGCCTCTGATCGATGTGTATGACCATCTTGCCGATGCTGACTGATCTTGCATCAATTGATCGACATCGAGCTATAACCGCGAGGAACCATCTCATGATTCGACGCTCCATGGTGGCGACGGTCGTTGCCTTTACCCTGCTATTGGCGGGGTGCAGCAGCATGACACTCGAGCAGTTTAGGGGGACCCAGCCGGCATTCGCGCTGACGGACTATTTCGAAGGGAAAACCTGGGGGCATGGGGTATTTCAGAGCCGGGGCGGGGAAATCAAGCGTCAGTTCCGCGTCGAGATCGATGGTTACTGGGAGGGTGAGGAATTCGTCCTGGATGAAGACTTTGTCTACGATGACGGCGAGACCGACCAGCGCACCTGGCGAATCACGCCCACCGGCGAGGGCCGTTATATAGGCCGCGCCGACGATATCATCGGCACGGCCGAAGGCAGGGAAGTGGGGCAGGCGTTGAACTGGCGTTACGAGTTACGGCTGCCCTACGATGGCTCGACCATCGATGTCAGCTTCGATGATTGGATGATCCGTCAGAGCGAGAACGTGGTGATCAACCGGGCGACCGTGACGAAATTCGGTATCGAGGTTGGAGAGGTGACGCTGTTCTTTACCAAGTCTAATCCGGACGGGGAGTCGTCATGACGATACGCGCTGTTTTAATCGGTCTCGCTCAGGGATTGGCGTTGGTGGCGATGATCGGCTGCAGCGGTGGTTCGGCGCTCGCGGCGTCTTTTTCGTCGGAAGCATCGTTGGGCGATAGTGACCTCGCCTTGCAGGGGGCGGGCACTGCCAGTTATATGCTCTGGGATGTGTATGACGCGGCGCTCTACGCACCGGCTGACGCTAGTCAGGATGCGATCATCAATGCCGAGGTGCCGATGAGTCTGCTCCTCGAGTATCGGCGCGATGTAGATGTTGAAGACATTCGCAAGGCGACCAGGGCTGCTCTGGACGATCAGTACGAGAAGGAAGAACGCGAGGCGCTTCGTTCCAAGATCGAGGCTATCCAGAATGCAATGACCGATGTCACTGACGGTGACCGCTATCGACTCGATTGGGACCCGGACGTGCCACGACTGAGCCTGAGTCTGAACGGTGATACGCGCTTCGAGTCGGACGACGGCGAGCTAGCGCGGGTCTACTTCGGTATCTGGCTGGCCGAACCACCGCTTTCCGACGAGCTGCGCGCCGCGTTGCTCTCACGAACGGAGTGACGCGCCGGATGCGTAGAGCATCGTGATGTTTGGCTTCAATTAGTGGCCTGACATCTGCCAGACTAGTCTTCTATAGATACTGAATTCACAAAGAGTGAGCGCAATGAGCGAGAAGAACCAACCTTGGAACCGGCCGATGCAGGATCAGCAGTTCAAGCTGATGCGCGAGATCCTCGACGCCCCCAGTCCGGTAGGGCTGGAGGGCGCGATGACCTATGGTGTGCTCAAGCCACAGTTCGAGTCGTTCGCGCCCAGCGACTGGCACCTGCACCAGTATCAGGGCCATGCCGGCGTGGTGTTGGATACTCATCCCGGCCGCGACGACATGTTCAAGGTGATGCTGATCGGCCACGCTGACAAGATTCGCATGCAGGTGCGCTCCATCGGTGATGACGGCAAGATCTGGATCAACAGCGACTCTTTCCTGCCTACCGTGCTGATCGGCCACGAGGTCAAGCTGTTCAGTGAAGATCCCGAGAATCCCGGCAACTACCGGGTGATCCAGGGCGGCACGGTGGAGGCGCTGGGCGCCATCCATTTTGCCGACCCGGCGGTGCGCTCGGGCGAACGGGGCATCAAGAAGGAGCAGCTCTATCTGGATCTGCAGGTCCACGGCGAGAACAAGAAGCAGCAGGTCTTGAATCTCGGCGTACGCCCCGGCGACTCGATCATCATGGATCGCCCCATCCGTCCTGGCTTCAGCCCCGACACCTTCTACGGTGCCTACCTGGACAACGGCCTGGGTTGCTTCGTCACCAGCGAGGTCGCACGGCTGATCGCCGAGGCGGGCGGCACCCGGCAGGTGCGTGTGCTGTTCGCCATTGCCAGCTACGAGGAGATCGGCCGCTTAGGTAGCCGGGTACTGGCCGGGGAACTCGAGCCGGACGTGCTGATCGGTGTCGACGTCAATCACGACTATGTGGCGGCGCCCGGCATCGGCGACCGACGCATGCAGCCGTTGGAAATGGGCAAGGGCTTCACCATGGCGGTGGGCGCGATCGCCAGCGAGCAGCTCAATCGGATCATCGAGAGCACTGCCAGGGAGCACGACATTCCCATGCAGCGCGACATGGTCGGCACCGACACCGGCACCGACGGTATGGCCGGGGTGCTGGCGGCAGTGGATTGCGCCGCCACCTCGATCGGCTTTCCGATCCGTAACATGCACACCATCTCCGAGACTGGCAATACTCAGGACGTGCTGGCGGCGATCCATGCGCTGACCTATACCATCCAGGCGCTGGATGCCCTCGACGATCCGCACCAGGAGTTCCGTAATAACCATCCGCGTCTCGATCGAGCCACGCCGCTGGAACATCAGGGCTCGGCCAAGCCCGATGAAGGTGACGAGAATAGCTCGCTCTAGGCATTTAACTGTTCAGCATTTATCCGCCATGCGCCGCACGACGAAAATGCTGAACAGTTGGGCGACTCAAGGAAAAGCACGTAACGATCGACCACACTGGCGTTGGAGTCGTCGGTATTGCGCGTTCTGCATATGGGGCTGTCCGGTTGTGAGATGCACCTTGACCCACAGTACGTGGCGCTAACGCCAGTCCCCAACTCCAGGTCGATATGCGGTAACCTTGGGAGGTCGCGAACCAACCGGGAAGCCGCATGCAGCCTCATCTGATTGTTACGGATCTGGATAACACCCTGCTCAATGCCGAGCACGATCTCGATGCGTTGACCATCGAGACCTTTCAGGCACTGGCCGCCGAGGGCCATCGTTTTGCGTTGGCGTCGGGGCGACACTTTCACGACATTACCGCGTTTCGCCGGCGGTTGGGCGTGTCCGCCTATATCTTGAGTACCAACGGTGCGCATCTCTATGCGCCCGATGATCGCTTGATCGCCGAGCAGTGGGTGCCGGCCGAGTTGGTACGGGCGTTGATCGAACTGCCACGCGATGCCGATATCCGACTCAATCTCTATACCGGCGACGAGTGGTTGATCGATGCGTCGGCCCCCGAGTTGAAGGCCTTGCACGCGCACACCGGTTTTCATTACCGCGTCGCCGATCTCGAGGCCCACGATGGCAATGGGGTGGGCAAGGTGCTGTGCATCGGCGATCCGGCTGCGCTGGCGTCGCTGGAGCAGAGCATCAGCGAGTCGTTCGGCACACGGCTTCACGTGACCTATTCGATGGTCAATTCACTGGAGATCATGGCGGAAGGCGTCAACAAGGGCGCTACGCTGGAGCGCCTCTTGGCGCATCTCGATCTCCCCGCTGAACGCTGTCTGGCGTTTGGCGACAACCTCAACGATGCCGAGATGCTGGCGTTGGCCGGTCACGGCTTCATCGTGGAAAATGCTCATCCCGAATTGGTGAGGCGCGTGCCTGACGCCGCACGCATCGGCCATCACCATCCTTATGGCGTTGTCTGGCAGTTGCGAGAGTTCTTCGCACTAACCTGAGTCTTCGGCGATTCAATGCACGCTGATCACGCGGCAGGAAGCGGTGTGCGAGACCTTGTGCGAGACACTGCCGACGACGAGCCCCGCGATATCGCTCAAGCCACGGCTGCCCATGACGATGGCATCGGCGTCGAGTGCCTTGGCTTGTGCGGTGATCACCCGTGCCGGATCGCCCTGATGCAATGAGCCTTCGACATTGGTGATGCCACGTTCGCGGGCGGCTTGCGTAGCGGCATCGAGAAGCTGTCGGCCGGTACGTTCGAGTTGCTCGGTGCTGGCCTCCATTGGCACAGCACCCACGCCCCACACGAGCAGAGTTTCGTGGGCCAGCGATTGGGGGATATGCAGGATATGCAGGCGCGCACCATCGGCGCTGGCCAGCGTGCAGGCGATATCGAGCGCTGTACTGGCTGCTTCCGATCCGTCGACGGGAACCACTATGGTCGAGAACATGGCAACCTCCTGGGGTGCTGGAATGAAAGTCGGCACTTGCGAAGCGCTTGGCGGCTATCGCGTGTGCACTCAATCTAGCCTAGTTGTCGAGTACTTGCCGAATCGTGATCTGGATCAAGACGACGTGGATTGTTGATTATCGCCCTGTGTTTCCAGCCGGCGCAGGCGTTGCCAGAGCTCACGGCGCAGATCGGCGAGGCGTGGGGCTTCGCCTTCGTCGAAGGGGATCGGGCGAGTCATGCCCAGCGTGCGCAGGCCGAGCCGCGCGGTGAGCAGCCCTGCGCCGAGCCCCTGGCCGGCGCGAGTGGAGAGCTTGCCGGCCACGTTCATCGAGAGCAGGTCCATCCCGGCATCCGTGGCGATCTCGCTGGCACCGGCGAAGGCCATGTTGTAGAGCACTGCGCGGAACAGACGCAGGCGGCTGGCGTAGCCCAATTCCAGGCCGTAGAGCGCGGCGAGGCGGTCGATCAGCCCGATATTGCGCCATGCCATCAAGGCCATGTCGAAGAAGGTGACTGGGCTGACGGCGACCATGACGGCGGTTTCGCCGGACATGCGTGCGATCAGCCGGCGTGCCTGGCGATCGCGCGGGGCCAGGAGATGATGCGCGAGCAGGGTGCGTGTTTCCTGGGCATCGTGGTGCGGCTGGTGGGCGGCTTGAAAGGCGCGCCAGTGAGGGTCGTCGTCGCCGAGTTGCATCTGGCGTCGCAAGCGCTCGGCGAGCGTCTGCATGTCCTGGGGCGTGGTCTCTTCCGAGGCGTCGAGTTGGTCACGCAATTGGGTGTGCCGTTTCAAACGCCGCAGACGCCATAACTCACGCAACAACGCCACGGCACCCAAGCCCAGTGCCAATAGGCCCAGTGCGCTCCAGGCGCCTGCCAGCCAGTCGCCCCCCAGAGTGGCGGTATACAGATGACGCGCCACTTCTACGCCGCCTAGTACTAGGGAGCCACCGAGTAGTGCCGTGAGCCCCCAGCGGCGCTTGCGGGGCTTGCCCAGGCTGGCCTCGAGCGGCACGTCTGGGGCGGTGTCCTGGGCGGCGAGCGGTTGAGAAGTGCTGTCTGGATGAAAGCGTTCTCCCGGTTCGGGGGCGGCCGTAAAGGGGGGCGGAGGCTCAGGGTCGACGCGAAAACGTTGTCCGGGGCGCGGCTCGCTCATGTCAATTTATCTCCAATCAGCCAGTCGAGCGCCGCATCCATGCGCACATGCGGCAGTTCGGGCGTGTCGCGAAGCGGGGGACGAAACGCCGTGAAGTCGAATCCCTGGCGGGCCCAGAAGCCGCGCTCGGGCAGGCGGGGCGGTACGTCGCCGGGGAATAGAAGCACATCTTCGCCATCCAGGGTGGTGCCGCGCAGGGCGGCACGACGCTGGCCGTTATTGTCCACTTCGCGTGGCTCGGTGGCACGCACCGCCGCCAAGGATAGCGCCTTTACCGGCACGTCGGCATAACGCAGGTCTTTGAGCGGCTCGGCGAGCAGGGACTCGAGCAGGGCAACGACGTTGGGGTGCTGTTCGGGGGTGACGTGATCGGCCTTGGTCGCGGCGATGGCGAGGCGGTCGATGCGCGGCGAGAACAGGCGGCTCATCAGGCTGCGCTTGCCGTAGTCGAAACTCCGCATCAAGGTGCTCAACGCCCGGGAAAGATCCTCGAAGCGTTCCGGACCGGCGTTGAGCGCGCCCAATACATCGACCAGCACGATCTGACGATCGAAACGCCGAAAATGCTCCCGGTAGAAGGGTTTGACCACGTGGCGGCGGTAATGGTCGAAGCGCCGCGCCAGGGTCTTGTAGACGCTCGTCTCGGGCAAGGCGTCGAGTTCGGGGCGGTTGGCTTCATCTACGCCGGGGAGCGGGAAAAATTGCAGCACCGGCGCATCTTCCAGGTCGCCCGGGAGTAGAAAACGCCCCGGCTGCAGGTCGGCGAAACCGGCCTCGCGGGAGGCGCGCAATGCGTCGGCGTAATGCCCGGCAATCTCGGCGAGCTGGCTTTCGTCGGCCTCGTCGTCGGGAGCCAGGGCTTTGGCGCTACTCAACCAGGTGGCGGCGAGGCGTTGGCGCTCACTGCCCATGGCGGTCTGCTGGGCTTCGCTCCAACTGAGGAAGTCGTGCTCGAGCAGGGGCAGGTCGAGCAGCCACTCACCGGGATAGTCGATCAAGTCGAGGGTCAGCGTTGCCGTATCGCCGAGCAGGCCCCGGGCCCGCCGCGTGCGATGCTTGATGGTCAGACGTAGCTCACTGATGCCCCGCGTGGGCGCCGGCCAGTGCGGTGGTGTGCCATCGAGGGAGGCCATGGCGGCGTCATAGGGAAAACGCGGTACGCCGAGGTCGGGCTGGGCGACGCGCTGGGCGCCCAGCAGGCGGCCTTCGCGGGCGGCGCGCAACAGATCGAGCCGTGCTTCCAGCCCTGCGTGGCGCAACTGATGCACCAGCGAGGTCAGAAAGGCGGTCTTGCCGGCTCGGGAAAGGCCGGTGACGGCGAGACGCAACTGGCGGTCGCGGCCGCGCTCGATGAAATTGTGCAGTTCCTGGGTCAAGTGACGTCGCATTGCAGTATCCGACTGAAGTTCTGCCTTGAATGTGCGGGTGAATCACGTCCAAGGCAAGAGGCGATAGTCTTCTCAAATAGTAATAATTGTCATTATTGATGCGAATGGTCGCTATCTTGACGCTAACATAGCGTTCGCAGCGGCGAACGCGTCGGCTCCCTTCACATCGAATCGATAGGGGACTAAAATGGTCCTCAATAGATGAATCGTGGAGTGAAGGCATGTTGAAGCTTTCCAGGCTAACCGACTACGCCGCCGTGGTGATGGCGCAGATCGCGCGTTATCCGGAGCAGGCACATGCCGCTACCGAACTGGCGGAAGCGGTTCAGTTGCCACACCCCACCGTCAGCAAGACGTTGAAGATGCTGGTGAGAGCCGGGCTTCTGGAATCGCGGCGCGGCTCGCTGGGCGGTTATCGGTTGGCGCGACCGGCGACCTTGATCACCGCTTCCGACATCATCGGCGCCATCGAAGGGCCGGTGGCGATGACCGAGTGCAGCCACGCCGATGGCGACTGCGACCTGGTCGCCACCTGCGGTGTCGCTGATAACTGGCAGCGTGTCTCGCTGGCGATTCGCACCTTGCTCGACAGCGTGACCCTGGCGCATCTCGCCCAGGAGTCACCGCTGAAACTGCCCGTTCAATTGCCCATACAGAGCGTGACCCTGGCGAGTCGCGCCGAGATTTGACTACACGATACCGGGGCTGTGGCGATGGCCACGAGCCGAGAGCATACCGCTCGGGAGGAGAGACACCATGGCAAGTCAGGAAATGGAAGAACTTGTCAGTCGCGAATATACCCAAGGGTTCGTGACCGACATCGAAAGCGATACCGTGCCGCCGGGGCTGGATGAAAGCACCATCGCCTTCATCTCGAACAAGAAAGGCGAGCCCGAGTGGATGCTGGAATGGCGCCTGGAGGCTTATCGCCAATGGCTGACGATGACCACGCCTTCCTGGGCACATCTTGACTATCCGCCCATCGATTATCAGGCGATCTCTTACTACAGCGCACCAAAGAAGGACGAAGATCGCCCCCAGAGCCTGGATGAGGTCGACCCCAAGCTCCTGGAAACCTACGAGAAGCTGGGCATTCCGCTGCACGAGCGTGCGGCGCTGGCCGGGGTCGCGGTGGATGCGGTGTTCGACTCCGTCTCCGTGACGACCACCTTCAAGGATAAGCTGGCGGAAGCAGGGGTTATCTTCTGCTCGATCTCCGAGGCGATTCGCGAGTATCCCGAACTGGTGCGTCAGTATCTGGGCAGCGTGGTGCCTCAGGGCGATAACTACTTCGCCGCGCTCAACTCGGCGGTGTTCACTGATGGCTCCTTCGTCTATGTGCCTGAAGGCGTCGAGTGCCCCATGGAGCTGTCCACCTATTTCCGCATCAACGCGGCGAATACCGGCCAGTTCGAACGCACGCTGATCGTCTGCGACAAGCGCGCCCAGGTCTCCTATCTGGAAGGCTGCACCGCGCCCCAGCGCGACGAGAACCAGCTACACGCGGCAGTGGTCGAGCTGGTGGCACTGGAAGATGCCAACATCAAGTACTCGACGGTCCAGAACTGGTATCCCGGTGACGAGAATGGCAAGGGCGGCATCTACAACTTCGTCACCAAGCGCGGCGATTGCCGAGGCGATCGCTCCAAGATCAGTTGGACGCAGGTCGAGACCGGGTCGGCGATCACCTGGAAGTATCCGTCCTGCATGCTGCGCGGCAAGGACAGTGTCGGCGAGTTCTATTCCGTGGCGGTGACCAACGGCCGCCAGCAGGCCGATACCGGCACCAAGATGATTCATATCGGCGAAGGGACGCGCTCGACCATTATCTCCAAGGGGATTGCCGCCGGACGCAGCGATCAGGCGTATCGTGGCCTGGTCAAGGTCGGTCCGCGCGCCAAGAATGCGCGCAACTTCACGCAGTGCGATTCGCTGTTGATCGGTGACCGCTGTGGCGCGCACACCTTCCCGTATCAAGAAATCGGCAACAACTCGGCGACCGTGGAGCATGAGGCGACCACCTCGAAGATCGGCGAGGACCAGTTGTTCTATTGCCAGGCGCGCGGCATTTCCGAAGAAGACGCCGTCAACATGATCGTCAACGGCTTCTGCAAGGACGTCTTCCAGGAGCTGCCGATGGAGTTCGCGGTGGAAGCCGAAGCGCTTCTCAATGTGACGTTGGAAGGGGCAGTCGGGTAACGCGCCCGATATACCGTCAGACGTACAGACAAGGTCTCAACCCATGTATCGGAGTCGCCGGGCGACTCGAACGCAAGCAAGGTACCAAGATGCTCGAAGTCAAAGATCTGCATGTCACGGTAGAAGGTTCGGAAATCCTCAAGGGGCTGAACTTGACCGTCAATCCCGGCGAAGTTCATGCCTTGATGGGCCCCAACGGGGCGGGCAAGTCGACGCTGTCGGCGGTGATCGCGGGTAAGGACGGTTACGAGGTGACCAGCGGCGAGGTGCTGTTCGAAGGCAAGAATCTGCTGGAAATGGAAATCGAAGAACGCGCACTGGCCGGCATTCTACTGGGCTTCCAATACCCCGTGGAAATTCCGGGTGTCAAGAACATCTACCTGCTCAAGGCGGCGCTCAACGCGCAGCGCGTCGCGCGTGGTGAAGAGGAAATTCCGGCACCGGAATTCATGAAGCTGGTCCGCGAGCAGTTGAGCTTCATGAAGATGGACGGCAGCTTCTTGCAGCGTGCGGTCAACGAGGGGTTCTCGGGCGGCGAGAAGAAGCGCAACGAGATCCTGCAGATGCTGGTATTGCAGCCCAAGCTGGCGATGCTCGACGAGATCGACTCGGGGCTCGACATCGACGCCATGAAGGTGGTCGCCGAGGGCATCAACTCGCTGCGTAATGCCGATCGCGCGATTCTCATGGTGACGCATTATCAGCGTCTGCTGGAACATATCGTGCCGGATCGTGTTCATGTCCTGGTTGACGGTCGTATCGTCAAGTCCGGTGACAAGAACCTCGCCCACGAACTCGAGGCTCGTGGGTATGAATGGGTGCTGGAGGAGTCCGCAGCATGAGTGCAGCACACGCTTTTCTACAGCGGTTCGGCGAGCGAGCCGATGACGAGCCGACCTGGGTGGCGGCACGCCGCCAGGCCGGGGCGGCACGCTTCGAAGCCTTGGGGTTTCCCACCAAGCGTGACGAGGCCTGGAAATATACTGACGTTCGGCGCATCGCCGAAGGCGAATTCACGCTGGCCGATAACGCCGAGCTCGACGAGGCGCGTTTCGCGGCACTGGGTATGCCATTGGATGCGCATCGCCTGGTGTTCGTCGATGGTGTCTTCTCGGCGGCCTTGTCCGATCTGGACGGTTTGCCCGAGGGCGTTTCCATCGAGCCCTTGACTACGGCGATGCGCACCAATCACGAGGCTATCGGTGGCGCCATCGGGCGTCTGGCGGGGGTCGATTTCTCGCCGTTCACCGCACTCAACGTGGCGCTTTCCGAAGAAGGTGCGGTCGTGCGCATCGGTCAGGGTGTCGTGGTCGACAAGCCGATCTATGTGGTCTTCGCCTCGCGCGCCAATGAATCGGCGCGGATGAGTCATCCACGCGTGTTGGTGATGGCCGGCGCGCGTAGCCAGTCCACGGTGGTCGAGCATTACGCCGGCGAGGCGGGCGCAGCCAACTTCACCAACGTGGTCAGCGAGGTCATGCTCGAACGCGGCGCCATCGTCGATCACTACAAGCTGCAGGAAGGTTCGAGTGAGGACCTGCATGTGGCGAGCATCCATGTCGAGCAGGGCCGCGATTCGCGCTTTACGTCGTTCAACTTGAACCTGGGCGGCGCACTGGTGCGCACCGACTTGGTCACGGATCTCAACGCGCAAGGCGCGGAGACCAATTACAATGGCCTGTTCTTCGTCCAGGGCCGTCAGCACGTCGACAATCACACCCTGGTCAACCACAACGCGCCGAACACTTTCTCCAACGAGAACTACAAGGGCATTCTCAACGACCGTGCCCGCGGCGTTTTCAATGGCAAGGTGGTCGTCAAGCGCGATAGCCAGCAGATCGAGGCGTATCAAAACAACGCCAACCTGCTGTTATCCGACCGCGCCGAGATCGATACCAAGCCTGAACTGGAAATCTACGCCGACGACGTCAAGTGCTCGCATGGCGCGACGACCGGCCAGCTCGACGAGGAGGCTGTCTTTGCATTACGTACGCGTGGCATCGACGAGCAGATGGCGCGCGGTCTCTTGACGCTGGCGTTCGCCGGCGAGGTGATGGAACAGGTGCGCCTGCCGGTCATTGCCGAGCGTGTCGAGCGTGCCGTGGCGGGGAAATTGCCCGAGCGCTTCAATCTTGCGGATCTGGTCGAGGTTTCCGACGCCCTTGAGGAGGCCTGAGCCCATGAATGCCTTTGCCGAGACGATGCTGGATGTGGCGCGTGTGCGTAGTGACTTCCCGATTCTACAGCGGGAAGTCCATGGCAAGCCGCTGATCTATCTGGACAACGCGGCGACCAGTCAGACGCCGACGGCGGTCATCGATACGCTGGACGATTATTATCGGCGCTATAACGCCAACATCCATCGTGGGCTGCATACCCTGGCTGACGAGGCCACGGCGGCTTACGAGGGCACGCGCGAGAAGGTGCGTGCCTGGCTGGGGGCGGCGTCGCATCGCGAAATCGTCTTTACGCGCGGCACCACCGAGGCGATCAATCTGGTCGCCAATAGCTGGGGGCGGGCCAATCTGCATCCGGGTGACGAGATCATCGTCTCGTTGATGGAGCACCATTCGAATATCGTGCCTTGGCAGATGCTGGCCGAGGCGCTGGACGTTACGCTCAAGGTGATCCCGGTCGACGAGCGCGGTGTGCTCGATCAAGCGGCTTACCGGGACATGCTGGGCGAGCGCACGCGTCTGGTGTGCGTCAATCACGTCTCGAATGCGCTGGGCACCGTCAATCCGGTGGCAGACATGTCGCGGGCGGCGCATGCTCATGGCGCGCTGATCCTGGTCGACGGTGCCCAGGCGGTGCCGCATCAGCGCGTCGATGTCCAGGCACTGGATGTCGACTTCTATGCGTTCTCGGGTCACAAGGCGTATGGTCCCACCGGCGTGGGCGCGTTCTATGGTCGTGAAGCCTTGCTCGAGGCCATGCCGCCTTGGCAGGGCGGTGGCGAGATGATCAGCCGCGTGTCCTTCGATAAGGGCACGGTCTACAGCGAGATTCCGCACAAGTTCGAAGCCGGCACACCGGCTATTGCGGAAGTGATCGCCCTGGGGGCGGCACTCGACTGGATAGCGGATACCGGCATCGACCTGATGGCGGGGTGGGAGCATTACCTGCTCGAACGTGCCACCCACAAGCTGAAGGAAGTCGATGGCCTGCGCATGATCGGCATGGCGCCAGACAAGGTGAGCGTGTTGTCGTTCGTGGTCGACGGCGCGCATTCCCAAGATATTGGCCTGCTGATCGACCAGCTTGGCGTGGCGATCCGCACCGGGCATCATTGTGCCCAGCCGGTGCTTGCCAGCATGGGACTCGACGCGACTTGCCGCGCCTCTGTGGCGGCGTACAACACGCCGGAAGAGGTCGATGCGTTCGTCGAGGCCTTACAGAAAGTCATCGCCATGGTGCGTTAACGGAGACGGCATGGATCAACTGCAAAGCCTCTACAAGGGGCAGGAAATGCCCTTGCAGCGCGATGTCGAGGCGATTTCGATTCCCTTCGGCAAGAGTGTGACCTTGACCGAAGATAGCATCGTCTCGGTCATGCAGGCCAAGGGCGGAACGGTCAGTATCGGCTTCGAGGGACGCATGTTCCTGCTTGAGGGGCATGACCTCGATGCCTTGGGGCTCGAGGCAGTGTCGCGTGAGTCCCTGCCCGAGGGGGCCAGTGACGAGGAACTCGAGGCCTTTATCTGGGCGCAATTGCGGACCTGTTTCGACCCGGAGATTCCGGTCAATATCGTCGATCTGGGCTTGGTCTATGGATGCCGTATCGAGCATCTACTGAGTGGCGAGACCATGGTGACCATTCGCATGACATTGACGGCGCCGGGATGCGGCATGGGCGAGGTGATCGCCGAAGATGCCCGACGCAAACTCCAGGGCGCCGCACAAGTGTCCAAGGTGCATGTCGAGATCGTTTTCGACCCGCCCTGGAGCCGTGAGATGATGACGGAGGAGGCGAGGCTGGAACTGGGCATGTTCTAGGGTTCTGAGCCTTCGTCGTTCTCTTTCTCATGGTGGGGCGTGTACGACGCCCCTTATTCGTTGGAGACCCGCATGCCGCGAGAAAACGGTCGCCGAGGGCTGACCCGATGGGGATGGCGACTGCTCAAGTGGTGTCTTGTCGGCATGATCTTCATGCTCGCCGTAGTGGTAGCGCTCAATATCTGGGTGTTCACCAAGACGGCCGGCCGTATCCATCACGATACGTTGATGTGCGCTTCCGAACCGGTCGGCTTGGTCTTCGGGACCGCCGAGGGACTGCGTGGCGGTGGCCACAATCCTTATTTCGCCGCACGCATGGAAGCCTCGGCGCAATTGCTGCGCCTGGGGCGTGTCCAGCACCTCCTGCTGTCCGGTGACAATCGCACGCGCTACTACAACGAGCCGGTGTCGATGTGGCGCTCATTGCGTGCTCGTAACGTCGATAGTGATGATATGACCCTCGATTATGCCGGTTTCAGCACCTTCGACAGCGTAGTGCGGGCGCGTCGGGTCTTTGGAGTGGAGCACGTGTTGCTGATATCGCAGGCATGGCATTTGCCGCGTGCTCTGTTCATCGCCGATGCCGTCGGTTTGAAGGCGCAGGGTTGCGCCGTGCCAGATAGCCGGGTCGGAGGAGAGTGGCAACTGTGGCTACGTGAATGGCTGGCACGCGCAGCGACCGTCGGTGATATCTATCTATGGGGACGGGTGCCTTACTTTCTCGGGCCGCCTGAAACGTTGCCGATCCGCAATAAGGAGGAATAACGGCGCCGATTATCAGTTGTCAGCGCTTGTGTTGCGCGTTGAGTTCGCGAATCAGCGCGCGGCAATTCTTCCAGCAGCGCTCCAGCGCCGGTTCCACGGCATCCGGGAGAGGGTGGGTAAATGCCGTGCCCATGGCCTGCATCAATACGCGTTCCTGCTCGAGCAGCTCGCCTAGCAGCACCTGACTGTCGTTGCCTACGAAACTCTTGATGCGACTCCACAGCCAGAGGTAGTCGTCGCGTTCGACATCGGCATCGCGTGGCAGAATATCGAGGTGTTCCTTGGCAAGTTTCTGCAGCTCGCGCATGGCCTTGCCGCGTTCTTCGTAGTGCGGCTTCAGACGGTCGCGCAGCGCGGGTCGCAAGCGCTCGAAATTGTCCTGGAAATAATCGAGACTGTCAGCCAGCGCTTCCAGCACGCTGTCCATCGCCACTTGGCGATTATCGAGAAACATGGGCGGTCACCTCCTCCGGTGACGCAAATTGTGCGGGTGGAAACAGCGTTTTGCTACCCCGGCGGCAAGAAAATTTCCCCCATGGCACGGCACAGGGCGGATGCCTCACTCAGCCCTTGGGTTTGGGAGGCGCCTTGCGCGGGGTAACGCCATTTTTCGCCATGTAGTCGATGATCTGTCCGGCGATATCCTTGCCCGTAGCGGTTTCGATGCCTTGCAAGCCCGGCGAGGAATTGACCTCCATGATCACGGGGCCGTGATTGGAGCGGAGTAGATCCACTCCGGCGACGCGCAACCCCATCGCCTTGGCGGCGCGGATGGCGGTGGAACGCTCTTCCGGGGTGATGCGGATCACGCTGGCGCTGCCACCGCGGTGTAGATTGGAGCGGAACTCGCCCTCTAAGGCCTGACGCTTCATGGCGGCGACCACCTTGTCACCGATCACCAGGCAGCGCACATCGGCGCCCTTGGCCTCCTTGATGTATTCCTGCACCATGATATTGGCCTTCATGCCCATGAAGGCCTGGATCACGCTCTCGGCGGCCTGGTTGGTTTCGGCCAGCACCACACCGATACCTTGCGTGCCTTCCAGTAGTTTGATGACCAGCGGCGCGCCCTTGACCATGGTGATCAGATCCGGAATATCGTCAGGCGAATGCGCGAAGCCGGTGATCGGCAGCCCCAACCCCTTGCGTGAGAGAAGCTGCAGTGAGCGTAGCTTGTCGCGTGAGCGCGTGATTGATACTGAGTCGTTGAGCACGTAGGTGCTCATCATCTCGAACTGACGCAGTACGGCACAGCCGTAGAAGGTCACGGAGGCGCCGATACGCGGCACGATGGCGTCGAACGGTTCGATTTCCTCGCCTTTATAGTGGATCGACGGCCGGTGTGAGGCGATGTTCATATAGCAACGTAACGTATCGACCACGCGGGCGGTGTGTCCGCGCTCTTCGGCAGCCTCGATCAGACGCCGCGTCGAGTACAGTTTGCGATTGCGTGAAAGGATGCCGATATGCATGGTCGTCTCCACTCGATGGCGATGCCGGTGGGATCAGGGCTCGCCGTGCAGGAAAGCCGCGCCGGGCGCGACCAGAATGCGGCGCAACGCGCGCCGTCCAAACAGGATGGGATGGCGCATGCTACGTCGGTCGGTCAAGGTCAGTTCGATGGGATAGTCGAGCCCGCCGAGCTGCATGTGCGTGCGGATGACATGGCGCCATTGCTCGAACCCGTTGGAACTCTTGACCTTGCGGCGGTCGTACAGCGGCAGCTCCAGTGTATGCGATGGGGCGTCGGGACCGCCGCTGCGTGTAATGAAACGTACCCAAAGATGTCCTTGCCGTTCGAACGTCTCGATGTCTTCGGCGTGCAACGCCGAGGTGCGCGCTCCCGTATCGATTTTAGCGCATAGCGTCAGGCCCAGCTCCGGCAGAGTGACCATTTCGCGCCGGCCGATGACGGCCTTGGCTTGATAGGGCAGTGCTTTCATGCATCAACGATCCAGTTTGGCCAAGCGCAGGCCGATAGGGGAATCGGCACTCGCTTGGCGCAGCGTCATTAATACCGGTAGGCGTAAGCGTGGCACCAGCGCCAGGTCACGTACCAGTGCGGTGAAGTTCGCTTGCGGGGTTTCCGCTAGGCGTGTGAGAAACTGCGGCAAGCGTTGCTCATCCTCGAGATGCATCCATCCGCGCGCGGCGATGGCGGCGAGCACATCGGGCCCACAGGCCGCCGGATCAGCGAGTAGCGTATCGTACCAGACGCCGACGCGTGAATCGCGACTACTGCCCAAGGCGCGAATCACCGCACACAAGGTTTCAAGATCTCCAGATCGCGCCGCCCGCTCGGCGCGTTCGCGAAGCGGCTCAACGCATGCCGAGGCCACGTCTCGGTGCTCTATACAGTAGCAAAGCGGTTGCAGGACCTCGACCGGCAGTGCGGGGATGCGCTCGGCGAGGCGTGCTTCTTCCACGCTTTCGAGGCGAACCACGAGATCGGCAATGCCTTGCAGACCGAGCATTTGCCAGTTGACGCTGGTGTCGGCATCGATCAGGTAGGCGTGGGCCATTGGATGGTGCTTGCTGGCCGGTTGGACAAAGTCTTGGGCGGCCAGGGCATGCAACATGGCTTGTTGCGTGAGCTCGGGAGTAAAGGCCAGGGGATTGTCGCGCATCAAGTTATCGATGTGCGGTGCGTCGTCGCGTCCGACGCTTTCCACCGTGCGGCCGAGCGTCTCGATCAGGCGTTCGAGGAAGGCGTCACGCGGCCCGGGGACCAGCATGCCTTGCTCATCCAGGGGCAAGGCCAAGAACCAGATCAAGGGCTCGCTCGCGGCATCGCGGCTGCCCAGGCGGAACGCGCACGCCAGGCGCGCCTGGCCATTCCAGGGCAGGGGCCAGGGGGCCGTTCCAGTTTCGAACTCGGTGAGCCTTGAGAATTCGAAAGGCGCGACGCGGCGTCCCATGTCGAAAAGGCGTACGTCCGCACCGGTGCGGTGGAAAAATTCACTGAGCGTGGTGATCGACTGCATGCTGCCTCCGGGATCGAGGCCGGCACTGTAGCGTTCAAGGATGGCGCTGACCAGCCCCAGGTTGGCCAAAAAATAAACGCTTGTGGCCAAGCGGCGTCATACATGGCCAAACGAAGGTTGTCCCACGTTTATCCACAATCCCGTCCCAATGAACTGTGGGTAAACGGTGCTTGGGGAGAAACGGCCTGCGAGGTGGTCAAGCGCCTATGGTGAACGCGATAATGGGATGGTATTTAACCCTTTCCAGGAGACGAGATGACCGCTCATGACGCCTTGATGAAGGCATTGGAAGACTTGGTCGCGACATTACGCAGTGTCGATATGTGGCGAGTCGAAGAGCCGTCCGCAGTGGCCTTTGCCAGCCAGCAGCCATTTTGCGTCGACACCATGGAGATGCCGCAGTGGCTGCGCTATGTCTTCGTGGCGAGGCTCGAAGAGTTGGCCGAGGCCGAGTCACCGCTACCGGCCTCCTGCGATGTCGCACCCGCCGTGGATACCTGGCTGAAGGACGCCTCGCCCAGCGTGCGTCGCGTGGTCACCGAAGCCGTGGCCGAGGTCGACCGGGTCGTTACCGAGGCGTGAGGCGCATGGCCAGACACGAAAATGCCGGGCCAGAGCCCGGCATTTTATCAACGTACTGACGCGTATTGCTTAGAAGCGATAGCTGAGACCGCCACCCACGGTGACCGGGTCCAGATCGACCGAACCGGCTGAGCTGCCATCGATGTCGACGTCGGAATCCACATCGGTGTAGCTGGCGAAGCCATTGAAGGCCAGATTCTCGGTCACGAACAGGTCGACACCCAGTTCACCGACAGCACCCCAGGATTCGTCCATATCGGCGCTTTGGCCGTTGGCGAGGTTTTCGCTGGAGAACTTGGTGTAGTTGACGCCGGCGCCAGCATAGGGCTGAACGCGCGAGTCAGTGCCACCCAGCGGATAGTATTGCAGCGTCAAGTTGATCGGGCGCTGCTCGAAGTCGCCATTGACGCCATTGGCCGAGAAGTCGTGCTCGAACTTTTCGCTGGAGCTCAGTGCGACACCCAGCTTGTTGTGGAAGAGGTAGCCGACGCTACCCATGAAGCCACTCTCATCGTCGACATGGCTATCATCGATATCGCTCTTGGCGATATCGCCGCGCACGAAGAAGTCGCCTGCATCATAAGCGAGAGCGGCTTGAGTACCGAAAGCGCAGGTGCCGGCCAGTACGAGAGCGGAAAAAAGTTTGGTCTTGGTCATGGGACACTCCTTTAGGTTACAGCGCCGTATCGAACGGCGTTTCCGTATCAACGCTTGTAGTATAGGAAACAGTGTTTTTTAAGTCCAGAAGAATTTTCAAACACTGTTTCTTTCCGTCTGATGAGCATGATTCACCATGGTGGGCGAGTGCGGCACCATGCGGGTATCGTGGCATTGCAATGATCGAATTCGCCAAGCGGGTAAAAAACCTCTTAACTGCCAAGTGAGCTCATTGTGAAGGAGTGCGTTGATGGGGTGGATCTGGCGACGCTGAGTCTATGGTTGATCGTGGCGAACTGAAAAGCGGAGGAAGAGATGGAACTATCATCGTCGTCGAGCGATGGGGAGCGAGGAGAAGCCCCCGGCGCTGGTTGGCTGTTGTCCATCGTAGTGCCGGTCGTGAACGAAGAAGCCGCCATTTCGGGTTTTCTTCAAGCGGTCCGTGACGCCCTGGATGGTCATATTGCGCGCTGGGAAGTGCTCTTTATCGATGACGGATCGCAGGATGCGACCCTGACCAGCTTACGCCACGCGCATGCACAAGATGCCCGGGTACGCTACCTCTCGTTGACCCGCAACTTTGGCAAGGAGGCGGCGCTATCGGCGGGGCTCGCGCATGCCTGTGGCGATGCCATCGTGCCCATGGATGTCGATCTACAGGACCCGCCAGAGGTGATCCTCGAGTTCGTGCGTTTGTGGCGTGAGGAAGGCTACGACATGGTGTATGGCGTGCGCGGCACTCGCGATGAGGATACCCATACCAAGCGTGCCACTGCTGGCTTGTTCTATCGCTTCTTCAACCGTATGGCCGATACGCCGATTCCGCGTAACGCCGGGGACTTTCGGCTCATGGATCGATGCGTGGTCGATGCCATCAACCGCTTGCCGGAGCGTAGCCGGTTCATGAAAGGGCTATTCTCCTGGCCGGGGTATCGCACCACCGGAGTTTATTATGCGCGTCCGTCCCGCGAGACGGGGAAGAGTAAATTCAACTATTGGAAGCTGTGGAACTTCGCGCTGGACGGTGTGGTGAGTTTTTCCACCTGGCCGCTGCGGATCTGGTCCTACTTCGGGGCGGTGATCGCTTTGATCGCTTTCTTGTACATCGTATTACTGGTGGGGCGCGTGGTGTTGTTTGGTAGCGACGTGCCCGGCTATGCCTCGTTGATGACGGCGATCCTGTTTTTTGGCGGCATGCAATTGTTGTCGATCGGTGTGCTGGGGGAATACGTGGGGCGCCTCTTCGTCGAAGCCAAGCATCGGCCGCTTTACTTGGTCGCCGAAGATAGCGAGACGCCACGCGCGTCGCGCCGACGAGGCGATAGTGAACCATGAGTCGGCTCGTGGGGGAGGCCGGGATAGCCGCGCGTTTCGGGCTCGTCGGGGGCATCGCGACAGGGGTACATTTGCTGGTGGCGGGCGTACTGCTCGGCCTGTGGCCGGGGATGTCCGAATTCGTGGCGAATCTCTTGGCGTTTTTGGCGGCTTTTCAGGTGTCGTTGATCGGGCATCGGCGCGTTACCTTCCGCCGACGTGGTCGAGCAAGGCGTTTCTTCCTGGTGGCGGCGTTGGGTTTCGCCCTCAATAACGGAATATTGGCCGCTTTATTGGCCGTGACCCCGCTAAACGGCTTTGTCGCCGTAGCGATCGCGACATTGACGGTGCCGGTGCTCACTTACCTGGCATCGCGCTTTTGGGCTTTTGGCGAATCGCATTGAAAAGGGCTCCCGCAGGAGCCCTTTCACTACTCTAATGCGCTATGCGCGCTCTTTTAGCGAGAGACTTGCTTATACTCTCCGGCATCTTTCGTCATATTGCTCACCACTAGGATCGCAATGAAGGACGCGATAAAGCCAGGAATGATCTCGTAGACACCGGGACCTCCCAGGAACGCTGCGTTCCAGCCCAGTGAAATCCAGATCATGACGGTGACAGCACCCACGACCATGCCTGCTATGGCGCCTGCGCCGTTGGTGCGTGACCACATCAGCGAGAGGATGATCAAGGGACCGAACGCCGCACCGAAGCCTGCCCAGGCATTACTGACCAGCCCCAGGACCTGGGAGTTCGGGTCAGATGCGATGAAGGCTGCTACCAAGCCAACCAATACGACACTGGCTCGGCCGATGGTAACGGTTTCCTTCTCCGTTGCCTGCTTACGCAGGAACAGGCGGTAGAAGTCCTCGGTCAGTGATGAAGACGCCACCAGAAGCTGACTGGACACGGTGCTCATGATGGCCGCAAGCAGGGCGGCATAGAGAAAGCCGGTGATCAGCGGATGGAACAGCAGATCCGCCAGGATGATGAAGATCGTTTCCGGATCTTCGACATCCATACCGTTGCGAATTGCATAGGCCCGTCCGAATATCCCCAGAGAGACCGCACCGATCAGGGAGATGAGCATCCAGCTCATGCCGATGTTACGCGCGATCGGCACATCCTTCAGCGATCGGATGGCCATGAAGCGCACGATGATGTGCGGTTGCCCGAAATAACCCAGCCCCCAGGCCACCGCAGACAGCCAGCCGATGAAGGTCAGTCCATCCGTCCACGAGAGCAGCGTGGGATCGACGTCATTGAGGGTTTGTGTGGCCTGGGTGAAACCGCCGCCGCCATCGCCGAAGATCACAACCGCCGGCATGATCACCAGTGCCAGCATCATGATGCAGCCTTGCACGAAGTCCGTCATGCTCACGGCCAAAAAGCCGCCGACGACCGTATAGACAAGTACTACACCCAGTGTGATGACGACGCCCACTGCGTAATCGCTCAGCCCCCCGATGTTGATGACGCCGGAAAATGCGCTTTCGAACAACTTACCGCCTGCCACCAAGCCTGATGCCGTGTAGACCGCGAAGAACACGACGATCACGATAGCGGATACCGTCCTCAGCGACATTGCCCGGGTCGGAAATCGGTTGGCCAAGAATGCTGGAATGGTGATCGCATTGCCATAGTGAACCGTCTGTTCACGCAGGCGTGGTGCGACCAGCACCCAGTTGAAGAATGCCCCCACGAACAGGCCGATACCGATCCAGGCCGAGCCCAAGCCAGAGACGAACATCGCCCCGGGCAAACCCAGCAGCAACCAGCCGCTCATGTCCGACGCGCCGGCCGACAGGGCCGCCACTTTGGGACTGAGGGTTCGACCGCCCAGCATGTAGTCTTCAGAGGTGGACGTGGATGTGCGCATGGCATAAAGGCCTATGCCGATCATGAGCACAAAATAAGCAAAAAGGCTGATCCAAACACCAATAGCCATAAAAACGTCTCCTGTTCTTGATTATCTTAGTTATTAGGCCGGATGTAGTTCCGGTAGATTGTGTGTGCGCATACGAGCCAGAACGCTGATGACTAGCATCATCAACAGGCCGAGCGCGGAGGTGAAGCCGATGGTGACAGTGTTATGGCCATGAGGGGGTTCCCTCCGTTTGTTGTTCGATGACGAGTGAACATCACTCGTCTCCCAGCGCGAGCAGAGACGCATTGCCACCCAGGGCGGCGGTATTGATGGTGCGGGTCTTCTCCGTGGCGAACCGCTGCAGATAATGCGGTCCGCCCGCTTTGGGACCAGTGCCCGACAAGCCCTGGCCACCGAAAGGCTGTACGCCTACGACGGCGCCGATGATATTACGATTGACGTAGACATTACCCACTCGAATTTTCTGCGCTATTTCAGCGGCGAAGGATTCGTTGCGGCTGTGAATACCGAATGTCAGGCCATAGCCCTTGGCGTTGATGGTATCGATGACATGGTCGATGTCTGCACTGCTATATCGGGCTATGTGTAATATCGGCCCGAATTGCTCGCTCTCCAGTGCGTCGATGCCTTCGATCTCGAACGCGGTCGGTGCAATGAAGTGACCGTGCGCCGTGGCGTCGGCATCGGGCTTTGCCTCGGCCACCAGGCGGCCTTCCTCCTTGAGGCGCACGATGTAATCGCTGAGTTGACGATGGGCGTCCTCGTCGATGACCGGACCGACATCGGTCCCCAGGTCGCGCGGGTCGCCGATATGCAGTTCCGCCATGGCGCCCTTGAGCAGCTCGATGACGTGGTCGGCGACGTCTTCCTGGATGTAAAGCACACGCAAGGCGCTACAACGCTGGCCGGCGCTCTGGAATGCCGAGGCTACTACGTCGGCGACGACCTGTTCGGGGAGCGCGGTGGAATCGACGATCATGGCGTTCAAGCCACCGGTTTCGGCGATCAGAGTCGGCAGCGCGGCACCTTCGCGGTCGGCGAGGGCACGGTTGATGATTTGCGCGGTGTTCGTGCCGCCGGTGAAGACGACGCCGGTGATACGAGCATCACCTGTCAGCACGCTGCCCACGGTGGGGCCATCGCCGGGCAGCAATTGCACCACGTCGCGCGGCATGCCGGCTTCATGAAGCAGCTCCACGACGCGGTGCGCGATCAGCGAGGTCTGCTCGGCCGGCTTGGCGAGCACCGGATTGCCAGCGACGGCGGCGGCGACCATCTGGCCGCAGAAAATCGCCACCGGGAAATTCCACGGGCTGATGGCGGCGAATACGCCCTTGCCGGACAGGATCAGCTCGTTGGACTCGCCGGTCGGGCCGGGAAGCGGAATCGGCGCGTCAAACATCTCGCGGGCACGCATCGCATAGTAGCGGCAGAAATCCACCGCTTCGCGGATCTCGTCGACACCATCGGTGAGCAGCTTGCCGCCTTCGCGAGAGCACAGCGTCATCAGTTCGGCGAGGTGCTCTTCCATCAAGTCGGCGAAACGCTCGAGAATGGCCGCGCGCTCCTCGACCGGCGTGTCGCTCCAGCGCGGAAAGGCTTTCCAGGCAGCATCCACGGCACGTTGGGCCTGCTCGCTGGTGGTCCATTGCACGCTGCCCACGCGCTGGCGGGTATCGTAAGGGCTGAGGACGTCGTGTCGCTGTGCGGCATCGTCTTCCACGTCGAAGGCCAGCAGTGGCTTGATGTGGTGTTCGCTGTCCATGAATGTCGCCATGGTGTCGATCAGCGGTTGATATTGGCTGTTGATGTTCAAGTTGACGCCCTTGGAGTTCTTGCGTTTTTCCCCATAGATATCGCGTGGCAGCGGAATCCGTGGATTGGCATAAGTGTCGTATTGCGCCAAGGTCTCTACCGGATGCTCGCAGAGACTTTCGACGGGCACGCTAGGATCGACCAACTGGTGCACGAAAGACGAATTGGCGCCGTTTTCAAGCAAGCGCCGCACGAGGTAGGGCAGAAGGTCCTTGTGTGCGCCTACCGGCGCGTAGATCCGGCAGTAAGTGCCCTGTGGCGCTCGCTTGAGCGCGGCCTCGTAGAGCGCTTCGCCCATGCCATGCAGGCGTTGGAACTCGAAATGACGGTCCCCCGCATTGGCGAGTTCCAGGATGGTGCTGATGGTGTGGGCGTTGTGCGTCGCGAACTGCGGAAAGATCCGCCCCCGGGTATTCTCGGAAAGCAGGAAATGCACGCAGGCCAGGTAGGTGACGTCGGTGCATGCCTTGCGAGTGAAGACCGGGTAGCCGTCGAGCCCTTGCTGCTGGGCTTCCTTGATTTCGGTATCCCAGTAGGCGCCCTTGACCAGGCGTAGCGGGATTTCGTCGCCACACTGATCGGCGAGGCGGTTTATGTAGTGCAGAACCGGCAAGACACGCTTGGAATAGGCCTGTACCACCAGTCCAAAGTGCCCCCAGCCCCGGCAGACATCGCTTTCGAATACGTCGCGGAAGACCTCCAGCGACAATTCCAGGCGGTCGGCTTCCTCGGCATCGATGGTGATGGCAACGTTGTTCTCGCGGGCCAGCGAGGCGAGCCGACGGACGCTGTCGGTAAGTTCCTCGAGGATCTGAGGACGGCGCCCGAATTCGTAACGCGGATGCAAAGCTGACAGCTTGATCGACACCGAGGGCGCTGGCGTCGTGGTATCCAGCTTGCGGCTGGTAGCACCGACCCGCTCGATGGCCTGGGCGTAATCGTCGAAATAACGACCGGCGTCGGGCCGCGTGCGCGCCGCCTCGCCGAGCATGTCATACGAGTAGGTGTAGCCCTTGTCGAACAGCGGCTGCGAGCGTTTCAGGGCCTCGTCAATGGTCCGCCCCAGCACGAACTGCTTGCCCATGATCTTCATCGCCTGATACATGGCGCGACGAATCACCGGCTCGCCCATGCGATTGACCATCTTGTTGATGAAGGTGGCGGGCTTGCCTTCGCGGGGCTGGTCGAGTTGCAGAACGCGGCCGGTCATCAGAAGCCCCCAGGTGGAAGCATTGACGAACCATGACTCGCTCCGACCGACGTGTGCCTTCCAGTCGGCGGGCCCCAGCTTGTCTTCGATCAGGGCGTCGGCGGTGGCCTTGTCGGGAATGCGGAGCATGGCCTCGGCCAGGCACATCAACATCAAGCCTTCATGGGTATCGAGACTGTATTCCTGCAGCAGTTCATCGATGGAGTCGACCGCCGTATCCATCTCGCGGACTTCGCGCACCAGCTCGGCGGTTTGCGTGGCGATGCGCTTGAAGTCTTGCTCTTCGGTACGCAAGAACGCGACCAGCTTGGCGACATAGGCGTCTTCCCCGACGCTGTAATAATCGCTGACACGTGCGAACAGCGTGTCGAGATCGTCGTTCCAGGTGGCGTTTTCCAGCATGGTGTTGGCATTTTGCATGTCATGACCCCGTGATGATCGGCGACGCAATAATGAAGGTAGGCGTGCGGAGTCGGCGCCAGTAGCGGCGTCCTGGTTATATTGTATAGCGTCGACTTTAGAGTGGGTCAGCGTGCCCGGTCTTGCCAATTTCCCGGGTGTTTGTGTCAAAAAACACGGCAGAAGAAGAGATGGGCTTGAATTTTAGACCTTAGTCTATGATGGGCGGCGTGGTCGTGACGGAAGCGGTAGCGCCTCGACGCCATTGCGAGGGAGACTGGCCATGGTGGCGTCGGAAGGCATGCGACAGGGCGCTTTGATTGGCGAATCCCGTGCGTGCTGCGATCTCGCTGAGTGGCGCGCCGACGGTGCGCAGCAAGATGCTTGCGCGCTCGAGGCGGCGGCGTAACAGGTATTGGTACGGTGTCAGCCCCGTATGGCGCCGAAAGCGTTCACCGAAATGTGCCTCGCTCAGGCAGGCCAGGCGCGCCAGGTCTTTGACCGTCACACGCTCGGCAAGGTGGCTGTCGATGTAGCGATCGATGGTGTCGAGATCCAGTGTGCGGCCGTTATCGAGCGCCGTCGGCGCAGCCAGGCGGGCATGCAGGCAGCTCAAGAAGGTGGTGGCGAGCAATTCGCCATCGGCGTGGCGCGGCTGCGACATTTCCTGCACCACGAAGTTGAGATAGTTGCGCAGGGGGTCGTCGAGCGTGAAATAGCGCGGCGCATCGAACAGGCTGGCCAGTTCGCGATGGCCGCCGGTCAGCGAGGGCGAGTCATCCGGAAGGTCGAGAATCAACTGGCGGTTGTCACCGATGCCTTCGTAATAGTGCACATGATTGATCGGGACGATACAGCCGGATAGAGGCGCGATGGAGCCGCCCAGGCCCTCGATCTCGAATTCGGCATGACCTGCCAGGCCGATGACGATCTGATGGAAGGCATGGCCGTGATGCTTGACGGTGTTGTCGAGTGGCGTCAGACGAATGCTGCTGCTCATGGGGCCCTCCTGAGCTTCGCAGTGAGCTTACCATACCCGCCCATGGTGCGTGAGGCGCAATTCTCAGGCCTCTAGTTCAGGCTTCCGTAGTGACAGACGCGCGCGCAAATGGTCGCGTATTGCCTCGAGTTCGTCGCGCCCGGCACGCGATAGCAGGCAGCCTCCCTGTGCGACTTGCCAGGGTCTACCGTGCTCCTCCATCACATGCTGTGCACGACAGCGAATGCTTTCGAGGTAGGCATCGTGGCGAATCGGATAATCGACCAGCGCGTGCCACTCGGCCACGCCGACGCGCTTGTCCAGCGTTTTATCGAACAGCGTGAGCAGGTGCTCGGGCTCGGTCCGGTAGCGGGGCGTACGGCTGAGCATCAGCATCGCCACGGTACCGACCAGGATCGTCAGACAGACGGCGAAAACTAGTAAGAAAAGAAGCATGAGGCGGTGAAAGGCCGAACGGATGCGAAGCCTCGAGTCTAGCATGCGATCGCGCCGCGACGCAGCGACTCTCCTGGCGTGATGAAATCACAAGGAAGAAGTGGAGCGGGCAACGAGGCTCGAACTCGCGACCCTCAGCTTGGGAAGCTGATGCTCTACCAACTGAGCTATGCCCGCTCGACGCAGGGATGTTAATCAAGCGAGCCAGGCCTTGGCAAGCCTGATTGCGGCAGCAGCCGACAAAAATGCGCGAGGCGAGGGAACTTTTGCCTGCAGCGTGGTCTGAGTTAATGCAAGAAACGTGATTCCAGGCAGTCGCTAGGAAGTCCGTTTTGAGCTTACTGTTCTCGATTGACCGCCGTGCCTTTGCACGGCGGTTTTTTATGCGCTGGTGTCGGCTTCAGCAGCGGTTGCGCATGGTCAATAGTGCGGCGAGCACCTCGCGACGGGTTACCAAGCCGATGACGTGCCCGTCATCGACGACTGGATACACCTTGGGTCGTTCGCCACGCATGGACTCGGCCAGGTCGACGATGCTCTTGTCGGGCGTCACGGTGAGTACGACTTCGCGCATCAGCTCGCCGACCAAGGATGGCTGGCCGCAGTGATAGGCGCTATCGAGTAGCTGACCGAGCACATCCTGCTCCGAGATGAAGCCGATCAGGCGGTCTTGCACATCGACGACCGGCGCGCCGGGCAATCGATGACGTGCCAGTCCCTCGGCGAGGGCCGTGATCGAAGTGTTGGCGGTGACTCGGTAGCCATCGCCGATCATGATGTCGCCGACTACGGCGGGGGATGAACGTGACATGGCGGGCCTCCTGGGCGTCGACGGCATGACGTCCGCTGACGTCATGCCGTTAGCGTGGCACCACGCGGCGCGTGGCGTTGGCATTGAAGCCTAGTCCCCGGGGCCGCATTCCATGCAGCGCTCGACGATCGCCGGCCCCAATTGGAGTTTGGCGTTGAGGTCGCGCAACGCAGTGCGCAAACCTTCCTCGACGACCGGGTGATAAAACGGCATTTCCAGCATTTCACTGACTGTCAGACGTTGCTGATGCGCCCAGGCGAGCAGGTGGCCCAAGTGTTCGGCGCGCGGCCCGAAGATCTCGGCGCCGAGGAATAGTCCTGAACCTTGCTCGGCATATACATGCATCAGCCCCTTGTTCATGCGCATGACCCGTGAACGGCCCTGGCCCTCGAAGGACACCTCGCCGATAGCGAAGCAGTCACAATCGCCATAGCGCGCTTCTAGTTGAGGATAGCTCATTCCCACGGTTGCAATTTGCGGGTCGCTGAAGACCACGCCCAGCGGCGTGCGACGGTGCCCGGCCCTGACCTCAGGGTAGCGGCCAGCATTGTCGCCGGCGATCCGCCCTTCGTCGGAGGCCTCGTGCAGAAGCGGTAGCTCATGATTGGCGTCGCCGGCGATGAACACATGGCTGGGGGCGTCCTGGTGATCACGGCATTGCAACGTGTGGCGGTTGTATAGCGGTACGCCACGGGCATCGAGCTTGAGATGAGCTGCCTCGATGTCGAGATTGTCGACGTTGGGACGCCGCCCGGTCGCGGCGAGGAGGTAGTCGAAGCGCTCGGTCAGGCGCTCCCCGGTCTGGCGTTCGATGAAGGTGATGAGCACGCTGTCGCCGTCGCGCTCGATGGACTCGACCGTGGCATCGGGGTCGACGTAAAGCTCGTCGTTGAACGCCTGCTCGGCGTAGTCGCGAATCGCGGCGTCCTGAAGCGGTCCCAGCGCACCGCCTACACCGAAGATGCGTAGCCGTACGCCGAGCCGGTGAAGCGCCTGGCCCAGTTCGAGACCGATCACTCCGGGTCCGAAAAGCGCCACCGACTCGGGCAGAGTTTCCCATTCGAAGACATCGTCGTTGATGGCCAATCGGTCGCCGGCGGCTTCGAAGAAAGCCGGATAGGTGGGGCTCGAGCCGGTGGCGATGACGATCTTGTCGGCCTCGACGCGAGTTTCCTCATCGATGATCAGTGTGTTGGCGTCGGTGAAACGGGCATAGCCGTGCAGCTTGTCGCTGGCGGGGATGCCGTCGACCGACGCGATCACGAAGCCCACGAAGCGGTCGCGCTCACGGCGCACACGGTCCATCACCGCACGCCCGTCGACCGTTACCTCGCCGCTAATGTTGACGCCGAAGGGAGCCGTGTCGCGGGCATGGTGTGCAGCTTCGGCGGCGGCGATCAGCAATTTGGATGGCATGCAGCCGACACGTGCGCAGGTCGTGCCATAGGGGCCGCCTTCGATCATCACCACTGAATCGGTATGTGCCTTGGCGGCGCGATAGGCGCCGAGACCCGCCGTTCCGGCGCCGATGATGGCGACATCCACCTTGCGTACTTCCATGCTGTCTCCTCTTTGAATCGTCGATGGTGAAGTGAGCGAGCCGTCACGTTGCGCTTGGCTACTTGAAAACGCGGGTTAGTATGCCGAGGAACGATGGTGTTGATGAATTTGATTAAAATGAAAGCGCTGATAGGTAGAAACGATAAAGAAGTATCCTCTTGAAAGACGGACTCACGCCTTCACCTAAAGGAGATACGCTATAGTGGTGTCGTAAGATCATGACGCCGTAAACATGCGCCACGAGCCAGTGGCATGCGAAATGATACAAAGGGCTCGGCTCTTCGGGAGGCAACATGAACGCACGCGATTACTTGGCCAAGCAGGGAATCGGCCTCGACAAGGAAGAGGACAAGCCCACCACTCTCGAAGAGCAGGCCTGGGCACGTGCTCGGGGTGCGGCGAGCCAGCGCCCGCGTAGTGGCACTCCGCATGATTGGGAAGATTGGGAGCGCCACCACGACACGCTGGCCTCTGGCGCCGACGAGGTGCGCCAGAAGATCGATCCCGATGCCCATTCGCATGCACCGGGCGTCGAATATTGCGACCCTCGCGGCAAGCAATAGCAAGACTATCGAGGCATCATGTCCTTGCGTATCATGCTAGGTGGTGAACACCACTAGTGGGGGCGCCCCACACGACTTTGAAAGGCTCTGAAAGGACGCATTCACAAGGAGAGGATGTATGGACATTATCCGCATAATTCTGGCTATTTTGCTGCCGCCCCTGGGAGTTTTCCTGCAGGTCGGTTTCGGGCTGCATTTCTGGCTCAACATTCTGCTGACGTTGTTTGGGTATATTCCCGGCATCATTCACGCCGTTTGGATCATCGCCACGCGCTGACAGAAATGGCGCCGTCGAGAAGGCGCGCCCCTGCCTGACTGTCATCTGAGCAACGAGCCCGCCTAGGCGGGCTCGTCTCGTTTGGGTAGTGTCCGGTATGAGGTGGCTGGTTAAAAGATATGATAAAACTCCAACCATCGTTGATGTCGTTGTTGAGGATTCCATGCTGCGCAAGATTGCCTTGGCATTGTGCCTAGTCGTGATGAGCCCCGTGGCGCTTGGGGTGAGCGTGGGAGCACCGCAGGTCACCTCTTATCTCAATCAGCCCTTGCGTGCCGAGCTGCCCCTGTCCGGTGTCGGCGATATCGATCCCCAACGACTCAAGGTGCGTCTCGCGGATGACAATGCCTTCGAGGCGGCAGGTCTGGACGATAGGGCGCTCGAGATGCCGCTGAATGTCGCGCTATCCCGCGATACCACGCCGCCACGCATCACGATCAGTAGCCAGGCATCGGTGGGGCGCGCCTATCTCGAGTTATTGCTGGAGGTGTCATGGCCGCAAGGGCGTATTCAGCAGCCGGTGACACTGCTGTTCGACCCACCTGGCTACGCCCTGGCGAGCTCTCCCGGCGCGCCGCAGACAGCACAGAGCGTCTCGACGCGGCAAGATGCATCGGCGTCTTCTGGTGAGTCACCTCAATCCCAGCCTGAGGCGCCGCAGGGCGTTGCCGGGACGGCTCGTGAAATCCTCGAGACCTCGCGTCGCGCATCGGATGCCACTGCGTCGATGCAGCGCGAAGGGGAGGCCGATTCTCGGCGTGCGGCCAAGCTGGAGGCGGCACTGCAAGCACTGCGCGTACGCGTGGCCTATGTAGAGCGGGAGCGTGATGCCCTGGCCGAGCGTCTCGAAGCGCTTTCGGCGCTACCACCGGTCGACGTGACCGGCGTGACGGCCTTGCTGGCGCAGACGGCATCCGATGCACCGTCGGCATCGTCCGGCGAGCAGGCAGCATCAACCAGCGACGAAGCGCCTTCGGACGCTGCCCCGCGTGAAGAAGCGTCGTCCTCTTGGTTGGGGCCATTGCAGGCGGGATTGCTGATCGTACTGACGGTATTGCTGGCGCTATGGGGATGGCGGCGTTGGCGTACCGGCCGCGAAGCGACCTATCAGGATATGACGGCCCGCTTGGGGACGACGCAGTCTACCGCGAAGGCACGCCCGATTCTCAGCGACGATGATGTCCCCGAAACGGCCACCATCGACGAGGCCGATATTTATATCGCCTATGGACGTTATACCCAGGCGCGCGAATGGCTGCAGGCGCGTCTTGCAGTGCAGGAAAATGCCGAATTACGCCTCAAGTTGTTGTCGGTGCTGGGCGAACTGAGCGAGTTCACTGCGTTGGAGCGGGAGGCCGAGCGCTTCGCGCCGTCGGTCAGTGATGAAACGCATCGCGAAGCCGCGGCACTGGTGGCGCATTATCGTCAAGTCGGCGCCGCGCAGCCGGCTGATGCGCCACGCGAGCCGGCGTCCTCTTCCCCGGAAGTGGACTCGCTGTTTGCAGGCGTCTCGGCATCTGCCGACAATACCGAGCCCGAGACACCGCGTGATGTGCCCGACGAAAAATCGGAGGCAGTCATGCAGGTCGCGCGTCCCGACGCGGAGACTGCGCCGCTCGAGTTCGAGCCGCCCGACGTTCCGGAGGCGCCAACGCGCCTGGATTATCAGCTTCCCGAGGTGGAGCCGTCGGTGACATCCGCGCTTCACGACGAGCCGTCCGAATCTTCCCACGACGTTGCGCATTGGGAAATCGAGGAAGTGGCATTCACACCCGCGCATCTGGATAATGGGTGGGGCGCTGAGGCGCCAGCCGACGCGCTGGAGAAAGCGCGGGACTTGTTGGCCGCCGAAGGCGAAACCACGCGGGCCAAGGCGCTGCTGCAAGTCGCGGCGCGGGCCGAGGACGTCAGCGTCGCGCGCGAGGCCAGGGCGCTGATGCGCGAATATGACGGCGCCTGAGCGTTGTACGTGAGTGCCAACGTGACATACCCAAGACTCAACATGACGGATATCGATGGCCTTCTTCGAATTCCAGGATGACCGCCAGCCCTTGCACGGTCGCATCGCACTCGGCGTCGAGTACGATGGCAGCGCATATTGCGGTTGGCAGCGCCTCACACAAGCGCCTTCGGTGCAGGCAGCGCTGGAAACCGCGCTTTCGAAGATCGCCAATACGCCGGTGCAGGTGCTGTGCAGCGGGCGCACCGATACCGGCGTGCATGCGACGCGTCAAGTTGTGCACTTTGATGCGCCGGTGCCCCGTACGCAAAAAGCCTGGTTGTTCGGCGCCAATGCCAAGCTGCCGCGCGATGTTGCGGTGCGCTGGGCGGTGCCGGTCGCCGATGATTTTCATGCGCGGCTTTCGGCCTTGGCGCGGCGCTATCGTTACGTGATCCTCAATCAGCCATCGCGGCCGGTGCTCGAACGCGCCAATGCGACCTGGTGCCGTGAGCCGCTGGACGCCGAGCGCATGCATGCCGCCGCCCAGGCGTTGATCGGCGAGCATGATTTTTCGAGTTTTCGCGCCGCAGGCTGCCAGTCGAAAAGCACCCATCGTCATGTGCACTTCATCGAGGTAAGGCGCTATGGGCCGCTGATCGTCATCGACATTCAGGCCAACGCCTTCTTGCATCACATGATTCGCAATATCGCCGGGGCGCTGGTGGCCGTCGGACGCGGCGATTATCCGACGAGCTATCCTGGCGAGCTGTTGGCGCTGCGTGATCGAACGCAGGGCAACGTGACAGCGCCGGGATGCGGGTTGCACTTCGTCGACGTGTACTACGATGAGCGCTTCGAATTGCCCCAAGAGCCGCTCGGCCCGAACTTGCTGGCGTTCATCGGGGAATGGAGCGGCGAGCGCACGCTGCCGGATAGTGAGTGGGCGCGTGCGCGTCGCCAGCGCCGCGTCTATCCGCCGCGGCGGGAGGTGTCGTCATGAAGGCGACGATGCAGCGCACACGCGTCAAGATCTGCGGCCTGACGCGTGAAGAAGATATCCAGGCGGCCGTGGCGGCGGGCGCCGATGCGCTGGGCTTCGTGATGTGGCCGGGCAGTGCGCGGGCTATCGACGCAGCGCGCCTGGCCCAGCTATCGGCGTGCGTGCCGCCCTTCGTCACGCGGGTGGGATTGTTTGTCGACCAGCCGGAAGACGAGATTCGGCGTTGCGTGCGGCACCTGGATCTGGTGCAGTTGCACGGCAATGAAACCGCCGAGGCATGCGAGCGTCTGGAGGTTCCCTGGATCAAGGCCTTGCGCATGCGCGACGGGCTCGATTTGCACGCCGAGGCAGCGCGTTATGCCGGCGCGCGAGCGCTGTTGCTGGATGCCTATCGCCCCGGCATGCCAGGAGGAACGGGAGAGACCTTCGACTGGTCGCGAATCCCCGCAAACCTGGCAAAACCTGTTATTCTCGCGGGAGGCTTGACGGCAACCAATGTTGCCGAAGCCATCCAGCGGGTTCGGCCCTATGCCGTTGACGTCTCGGGAGGCGTCGAGGCGGCCAAGGGCGTCAAGGATCCCGCGCGCATCCGGGCATTTCTGTCCCAAGTGTCCCATACCCAAGCCCTATGAGGTGTCATTCGTGACCAAGTTCAGCGACCTGACCCGACTGCCGGACGCCCAAGGCCATTTCGGTCCTTACGGTGGACGGTTCGTCTCGGAGACTCTGAGCTTCGCCCTGGAAGAGTTGGAGAAGGTTTATTTAAGCCTTCGCGACGATGCCGATTTCCAGGCCGAATTCGATCGTGACCTGGCCCATTACGTGGGCCGCCCGTCTCCCCTTTACCACGCTGAACGATGGTCCAATAAAATCGGTGGCGCGCAGATCTGGCTCAAGCGCGAAGATCTCAACCACACCGGCGCTCACAAGGTGAACAACACCATCGGCCAGGCGTTGCTTGCCAAGAAGAGCGGCAAGCCGCGTGTCATCGCCGAAACCGGTGCCGGTCAGCACGGTGTGGCTACCGCCACCGTGGCCGCGCGGCTGGGCCTCAAGTGCGAAATCTACATGGGCGCCGAAGATGTTGAGCGTCAAAAGCTCAACGTCTATCGCATGCGTCTGCTGGGAGCCGAAGTGCACCCGGTCGAGTCCGGATCGCGGACCCTCAAGGACGCCATGAACGAGGCGCTGCGTGACTGGGTGACCAATGTCGACGACACCTTCTATATCATCGGCACCGTGGCGGGGCCGCATCCCTATCCCGCCATGGTCCGCGATTTCACCTCGGTGATCGGTCGCGAGGCGCGTGAGCAGAGTCTGGCGCAGATCGGTCGCCTGCCCGATGCCCTGGTGGCCTGCGTGGGCGGCGGTTCTAACGCCATCGGTCTTTTCTATCCGTTCATCGAGGACGAAGAGGTGGCCATGGTCGGCGTCGAGGCCGGTGGTGACGGTGTCGAAACCGGACGTCACGCCGCGCCGTTGACTTCTAATGCGCCCAGCGGCGTGCTGCATGGCAACCGTACCTATTTGATGTCCGACGCCAGCGGTCAGGTGTCGGAGACGCACTCGATCTCCGCGGGTCTCGACTATCCGGGAGTCGGCCCCGAGCACGCATTGTGGAAGGATGTCGGCCGTGTCAGCTATGTGGCTGCCAACGACGATGCAGTGCTCGAGGCGTTTCGTGAGCTGACGCGCATCGAAGGCATCATGCCCGCCCTGGAAACGGCTCATGCGCTGGCCCATGCCAAGGTAATGGCAGCAGCCATGCGCCCCGATCAGCACATCGTCGTCAATCTTTCCGGGCGCGGTGACAAGGACATTCACACGGTGGCCAAGCTCGACGGTCTGGAATTCTGAGCATGACTATGAATCGCATCGATCAACGTTTCGCGGCGCTCAAGGACCAATCTCGCCGTGCCCTGATTCCATATATCACCGCCGGTGACCCCGCGCCGCAACATACCGTCGGCTTCATGCACGCCTGCGTCGAGGCGGGTGCCGATGTGCTGGAGCTGGGTGTGCCGTTTTCCGATCCCATGGCCGATGGGCCGGTGATCCAGAAGGCCTGCGAACGTGCGCTCAAGCATGGCACGCGCTTGGCCGACGTGCTCGACATGGTCGCGTCGTTTCGCGAGACCGACCAGACAACGCCGGTGGTGTTGATGGGGTATGTCAATCCCGTGGAGCGCATGGGGTACGAGACGTTCGTTCGGCGTGCGCGGGAGGCGGGCGTCGACGGCGTGCTGATGGTCGACATGCCACCTGAGGAAGGGGCCGAGGTCGCGCCGCTGTTCGCCGAGCACGGCCTGCAGTCGATCTTCCTGCTGGCCCCTACCACCTCATCCGTCCGGGCCGCTACAATATGTGCGCACGGCGAAGGTTATTTGTACTATGTATCACTCAAGGGGGTGACGGGTGCCGCATCGCTGGATGTCGAGGCCGTGGCGCGTCAGTTGGCGCCGCTACGCGAGATGACCGATTTGCCGTTATGTGTCGGCTTCGGCATTCGCGATGGCGAGACCGCCGCGGCGGTCGGTCGAGTGGCCGATGGCGTCATCGTCGGCAGTGCGCTGGTATCGCGTATTGCCGAAAACGCCGAACGTCCCGAGGCCATACCCGCGGCGCTCAAGGCCGTGCTTGGCGACATGCGTGATGCACTGGATCGCTGAGGTGGCCATGCGAGCCCCCTTTATTCGCTGTATCGGGCCACGGACGTGGCTCGATGCGTCAGACAAGCAACATGGAAGCGTCTCAGAACCATGAGCTGGCTAGACAAAATTGTGCCGTCGATGAGCCGTACCCAGCGAACCGATCGCCGGAAAAGCGTGCCGGATGGCCTGTGGCGTAAGTGCCCCAATTGCGAGGCGGTGCTCTATCTTCCCGAGCTGGAGCGCCATCAGAGCGTGTGCCCCAAGTGCGATCATCATCTGCGCCTGACAGCACGCAAACGACTCAACTGGTTCCTGGATACGGAAGGTCGCGAGGAAATCGCCGCCGACCTGCAGCCCAGCGATCGACTCAAGTTCCGCGACTCCAAGAAGTACAAGGATCGTTTGGCGTCGGCCCAGAAAGCCACCGACGAAAACGATGCCCTGATCGCCATGCGCGGCAAGCTTGACGGTCTGCCGGTGGTCGCGGTGGCGTTCGAGTTCAGTTTCATGGGCGGTTCCATGGGGGCTGTGGTGGGCGAGAAGTTCGTGCGTGCCGCGACCCAGGCGCTGGAAGAAGGTGTGCCGCTGGTTTGCTTCGCCGCGTCCGGCGGTGCCCGTATGCAGGAAGCGCTGTTCTCGCTGATGCAGATGGCCAAGACGTCCGCGGCTCTGGAAAAGCTCAAGCAGGCGGGGGTGCCGTATATTTCGGTGTTGACCGATCCTGTCTTCGGCGGAGTGTCGGCGTCGCTGGCGATGCTGGGCGATCTCAATGTTGCCGAACCCAACGCCCTGATCGGTTTCGCCGGGCCGCGCGTCATCGAGCAGACCGTGCGCGAGCAATTGCCGGAAGGCTTCCAGCGCAGCGAGTTCCTGCTCGAGCATGGCACCGTGGACATGATCGTACATCGTCATGACATGCGTGAGCGTCTGGGCGGTGTCATGCGCAAGCTGACGCATCAGTCGCGTCTCGGCCAAGGCAGTGAGGCCGATGAGGCGTCGTCTCAGGCCACACTGGACGAGTTTTCCCAGGCCGACCACTGAATGGCTGAGACGACCACTCTGGAGGCTTGGCTGGCGCGTCTCGAGCGCCAGCATCCCGTTGCTATCGATCTGGGGCTCGAGCGGGTCTCTGCAGTCGCCGCGCGCCTGGGCCTCAAGACTAGAGCGCTGGCGGGGCGTGTCATCACCGTGGCCGGCACCAATGGCAAAGGCTCGACCGTGGCCATGCTCGATGCACTGGCACGCGAGCATGGTTGGCGAAGCGCCGCCTATACATCACCGCATATACAGCGTTACAACGAACGCCTGTGCTTCGATGGCGAAGAGGTCGATGATGCTGCCCTGGTCGAGGCCTTCGAGGCCGTCGAAGCGGCGCGACTTGCGGATGAAGAGATCAGCCTTACCTACTTCGAAGCTGGCACTTTAGCCGCCCTGTGGCTGATTGGGCGTGAGCAACCCGATGTCGCGTTGCTCGAGGTGGGGCTGGGCGGACGGCTGGACGCGGTCAATGTCATCGACCCGGATGTGGCGGTGGTGACGACCGTGGCCCAGGATCATGCGGCCTTTCTAGGCACCCATCTCGAGACCATCGGCCAGGAAAAGGCTGGCATCATGCGTTCAGGGCGTCCGGCGGTGCTGGGCAGTACCGTCTTGCCGGCGAGTGTGCGCCAGCATGCCGAGGACCTGACGGCGCCAGTATTCGCGCTGGGTGAGCGTTTCGACTGGCAAGCCGCAGCCGATGGCTGGCAATGGCAGGGTGAGACGGTCACCGGCGAGTCGCTGATCATGCGTGCGCTTCCCGATCCTGGTTTGCCACTGGATAATGCCGCCACGGCATTGCAGGCACTGGCACTCGCCGGCATTCCTCTCGAGGAAGCGGCATGCCAGCGGGCCTTGGGTCGCGCCGTACTGGCCGGACGGCTGCAATGGCAGGGCCCCTGGTGTCTGGATGTCGGCCATAATCCGCATGCTGCCGCTTATGTCGCCACCTACTTGGCGCAGCGCCCGCCGCGCGGACGACGGTTTTGTCTGCTGGGCATGCTGGCCGACAAGGATGCCAAGGGTGTGATCGAGGCGCTGGCGCCACAGATCGATGCTTGGGTGCCGGTATCGTTGGGCGGGGATCGCGCGCGCGATGCCGAACAGTTGGCGACCTTCCTAAGAGCGTGCGATGCGCGGGTGCTGGATTGCGCTGCGTCGCCGGATGCTGGCGTACGCTGGTTGCACACCAGTATGGACAATGGCGACGAGGTGCTGGTCTGCGGTTCGTTCTGGACCGTCGCCGAGGCTTTGACCACCCTGGAATCACTCGGGGTCGTGGCGAGCCCAAGGAGTGTGTCATGAAATATGGAATCCGTGAGCGTGTCAGTGGCGCGATCATCCTCGTCGCGTTGGCAGTGATTTTCCTCCCTATGCTGTTCGATGAGCCGACGCCGCGTGGCGAGCGTCCCGAGCCGGTGTTGACCATCGAACAGCCGATTCCCGTGGACCAGCGCGATGTCGATTCCCCTGAACCGCCCGCTAATCTAGAGGACGATACGGTAGAGGATCAATCGGGCGATGACAGGGTTGTCGAACCGTCGACCGGGGCTCAGCTCGGTCAACCCGACGCTGATGCTTCTTCTCCAACTATGTCTTCGCAGCCAGCGGCGCCCGATGACGGCGAAGCATCCGGCGAGGCGGAATCCGCGAACGACGATCCCATTGCCGCCATTGCCGAGCAGTCTTCTGCCTCACAAGCGCAAGAGGAGGCCGACGACGGTGACAGAGAGGGTAGTTCGACATCTGGTGGGTCAGAGGCACAAGAAGGGTGGGCGGTTCAGGTCGGCAGCTTCGAGCAGTCGGACAATGCTCAACGACTCGTCGAAGATCTCAAGTCGCAAGGGTTCGATGCCTATCAGCGCCCGCGGGATAATGATCTGACGACGGTATATGTAGGCCCGTTCGGGTCCTCCGATGAAGGTGAGCGCGTGCGCACCGAGCTCAAGGAAGACGCCAATATCCAGGGGCTCTTGATTCGTGTGCAGGAGGACTAATGACGCTGACCTGGCTCGACTGGGCTTTCCTGGCGGTATTGAGCGTCTCCATGTTGGCCGGTTTCATGCGAGGTCTGGTACGCGAAGCGTTGGGGTTGGCGGCCTGGGTGGCGGCATTGTTGGGTGCGCGGATGTTCGCCCCGGCGGTAGCCGAAATGATGTCGCCCTATATCGATCATCCCGAAATTCGCCTGGTACTGGGCTTTGTGCTGGTCATTTTCGTCATCGTCATGCTCTGCGGGTTCTTGATCCGCATGATCAATGCTGCCATCGAATGGGTCGGCATGGGGTTTTTCAACCGTGTCGCCGGTGCGACGTTCGGTGCCGCGCGGGGGGCCTTGATCCTGGTACTGGCGACGGTCATCTTGACGTTGACGCCCTTGTCGGGGATCGCTGCTTGGCAGAATGCGCAGCTGCGCCCGGCCTTCGAACAATTGCGCGACTGGTCGGTTGACCGCCTGGAGGCGTGGGAAATAGACACCTCGGGCGCCGAACGTGCCTTGCGCGACACGGGCCGCGAGGCCGCCGGCCAAGCGCTGGAAACATCGCCCGAGGTACCTGCATCGAGTACATCATCGGAGACGACGGCGCCCTGAAAAAGCGCCTCGATGCGTGACAGGTTTCAATCGCGAGCGGCGTTCATCGCACGCCGCTTGCTACTCTCAAGGCAAGCGAGGAAAGGCACAATGTGCGGTATCGTGGGCCTCATGGCCAATCAGGCGGTCAATCAGTCGCTGTATGACGCGCTGACAGTGCTCCAACACCGTGGCCAGGATGCCGCCGGGATGATGACATGGCATGAGGGACGTTTCCTGCTACGCAAGAGCAATGGCCTGGTGCGGGATGTGTTCCATACCCGCCATATGACGCGTCTGCGCGGCAACATGGGAATTGGGCATATTCGCTACCCGACTGCCGGCTCGTCCAGCGAAGCGGAGTCGCAGCCGTTTTATGTCAATTCGCCTTATGGCATCACGTTGGCGCATAACGGCAATCTGACCAACTCCGAGCAGCTCAAGCGTGAGCTGTTCTTTTCCGATCTGCGCCACATCAATACCAGCTCCGACTCTGAGGTTCTGCTCAACGTGTTTGCCCACGAGCTGGGCAAGCAGGGTCACCATCTCACTCCCGACGACATCTTCGATGCCGTACGTCGCGTGCATCGTCGCTGCCAGGGCGGTTATGCCGCGGTGGTCTGCATCAACGGCTTCGGCATGGTCGCGTTTCGCGATCCGCACGGGATTCGACCAGTAGTCTACGGTACCCGCGACACTGAAGAAGGGCAGGAGGTGATGATCGCCTCTGAGTCGGTGGCACTGGATGTCGGTGGCTTCGAGCTGTGTCGCGATCTGGCGCCGGGCGAGGCGATCTTCATCGAGACCGAGGGCAACCGGGTGCATACTCAGCAGTGTGCCGACCGCCCACAGTTGACGCCATGCATCTTCGAGCATGTCTATCTGGCGCGCCCCGACTCGATCCTCGATGGCGCCTATGTCTATGGCACGCGGATGGAGATGGGGCGCAAGCTGGGCGATCGCATTCAGCGTGACTGGCCGGAGCATGACATCGATGTGGTGATCCCGATTCCCGATACCTCGCGGACCTCGGCGCTGGAACTGGCTCAGCATCTGGGGGTGAAGTACCGCGAAGGCTTCATGAAGAACCGCTATATTGGGCGGACCTTCATCATGCCCGGGCAGACGCAGCGCAAGAAATCCGTGCGTCAGAAGCTCAATGCCATCGACGTCGAGTTCGCCGGCAAGAACGTGCTGCTGGTCGACGATTCCATCGTCCGTGGTACCACGTGTAAACAGATCATCCAGATGGCTCGCGAGGCCGGCGCGCGCAAGGTCTATTTCGCCTCCGCCGCGCCGCCGGTGCGCTATCCCAACGTCTATGGCATCGATATGCCAGTGGCGTCGGAGCTGATCGCGCATGGGCGCAGCGAAGAGGAAGTCGGGGAGCTGATCGGCGCCGATCGCATCGTCTATCAGAAGCTCGAGGATCTCAAGGCGGCCTGTCGCGACGTCAATCCCGCGCTCGAGGAGTTCGACTGCTCGGTGTTCGATGGCGAGTACGTCACCGGCGATATCGATGCCGCCTATCTGGCTGATCTCGAGGCCGCGCGTAACGATGTGGCCAAGCATCAGGACAATACGGTGCATGCCGTGGTCGACTTGCATAACGATGTCGAAGAAGAAGACTGAGGAGGTGAGACATGCATGACGATCATGACGACGCCTTCGCGCTCGACACGCTGGCGATCCGTGCCGGCCACGACCGCACGCACGAACAGGAACACGGCGAGCCGATCTTTCCGACATCGAGCTTCGTCTATGGCAGTGCCGCTGAGGCGGCGCGCAAGTTCTCCGGCGAAGAACCGGGTAACATCTATTCGCGTTTCACTAACCCCACGGTGCGCACCTTCGAACGACGCCTGGCAGCGCTCGAGGGGGGCGAAAGCTGCGTAGCCACCAGCTCCGGCATGGCGGCGATTCTCGCCACGGCGCTGGCCTTCTTGCAGGCCGGTGACGAAATCGTCGCCTCGCGCTCATTGTTCGGTTCCACGGTCAGCTTGTTCGACAAGTATCTCGGCAAGCTGGGCATCGTGACCCGCTACGTCGAGCTGGGCGACCTGGACGCCTGGCAGGCCGCGATCACGCCGCAGACGCGCCTCTTGTTCGCCGAGACGCCTTCCAACCCGCTTTCCGAGGTGGTGGATATCGCCGCGTTGGCCAACTTGGCGCATCGCCATGACGCCTGGCTCGCTATCGATAACTGCTTTCTGACCCCGGTGTTGCAGCGTCCGCTCGATCTGGGCGCCGACCTGGTGATCCATTCGGCGACCAAGTATCTGGACGGCCAGGGGCGTGCCATCGGCGGTGCCGTGGTAGGGCCTGAGGAAATGCTCAAGGAACTGGTGGGCGTGGTGCGCACCTGTGGTCCCTGCATGAGTCCCTTCAATGCCTGGATCTTCCTCAAGGGGCTGGAAACCCTGGGGCTGCGCATGAAGGCGCATTGCGAGAATACCCTCGCCATGGCTCAGTGGCTGGAGGCGCAGCCGGAAATCGCGCGCGTGTATTACAGCGGTCTGGAAAGCCATCCGCAGCATGCGCTGGCCAAGCAACAGCAAAGCGGCTTCGGCGCCGTGCTGGGTGTGGAGGTGAAGGGCGGTCGCGACGGTGCCTGGGCGCTTATCGACCATTCTCGCCTGATGTCGATCACCGGCAACCTGGGGGATGTAAAAACTACCGTCACGCACCCGGCGACGACGACGCATGCGCGCTTGAGTGACGCGCAGAAGGTCGCTGCGGGGATCAGTGAAGGCTTGGTGCGTATCGCCGTGGGCCTGGAAGCGCTGGATGATCTCAAACGCGATATCCGCCGCGGGCTCGATACGCTCGGCTGAGCCGCATCACGGCCTGTCGATTCGCTATGTCACATCGTACGCATGACGCCTCGTCCCTCCTGGGGCGAGGCGTTTTTCATGAGACGTTCTTTATGAGACGTTCTTCATGGAGAGCGATCGGGTGCCAGGCTATCGACGATGTGTCGGTAGCTATCGAACCGTGAAGCGAGAATCGCGCCGCGCGCCACGGCTTCACGCAAGGCGCATCCCGGCTCCTGGCGATGATGGCAATCGCGAAATCGGCAATGGCCCAGGTAGGGCTGGAACTCGATGAAGCCGCGTGCCACGTCGGGTTCGTCGAGATGGCCGAGGCCGAATTCGCGAATGCCCGGCGAGTCGATCAGCTCGCCGCCCGCCGGCAGGTGATAGAGAGTGGCGGTGGTGGTGGTGTGCGTGCCCTTGCGAGAGTCCACCGAGAGCGCGCCGACCCGCAGTTGTTTATCGGGCAGCAGACGGTCGATCAAGGACGACTTGCCGACCCCGCTCTGGCCCACGAACACCGAGGTGCGCTCGGTGAGGCAGGCATGCAGGGCATCGAGGCCGTTCTCGCGCTGAGTGGAGGCGCTGACCACGTGGTATCCCAGCTCGCGATAGCGCGCCAGCAACGCGCGCAGCTCGCCGCCTTCGTCGGGCAACAGGTCGGTCTTGTTGAGGACCAGCACCGGGGCGATGCCTGTCGCTTCGGCGGCGACGAGATAGCGGTCGATGAGATTGGGGTGGGGCGCGGGCTCCACGGCGAAGACGATCAGGATCTGCGCGATGTTGGCAGCCACGGGCTTGAGTTGGCCGCGCGCGTCGGGGCGTTCCAGCACGCTGCGCCGTGGTTGACGCGCCACGACTACGCCACTGCCGTCGCTCGCCGTGCGCCATACTACATCGTCGCCGGTGACCAGGCCCTCGAGATTGGCACGCAGATGGCAACGGTGGCGCTGGAGGTCGCCGTGTTCATCCTCGGCTTCGACCTCCAGGGTGCGCCCGAAATGCGCGGTGACGCGTCCCAACTGCTCAGGGCCGTAATCGCCGGCCTCGAGCGCGGTGTCGTCGCGCTGGGTGCGGCGTTCGGCACGTTCGGCGCGTTGGGCTTGAATCTTTTCGACCCGCCAACGTTGCTGGCGGCTGAGTTTGCGTTTGCTCATGCGCTCTCGGGACAGGGTACAATGGCAATTATTGTAGCGTTCATTGCGTCCCCTTGTCCCTAGGCGACGCCCCGACGGAGACCCCCATGGCAAGTGACACACCGCAAGCCCCGCGTGATGACCTGCTGATCTGGATCGATCTGGAAATGACCGGGCTCGATCCCGCCCGCGAGCGCATCATCGAGGTTGCGACTCTGATTACCGATGGCGACCTGAACCTGATCGCCGAAGGGCCGGTGCTGGCGGTGCATCAGCCGGATGCGCTGCTCGAGGCGATGGACGAGTGGAATACGCGCACGCATGGCACCTCGGGGCTGACGCAACGCGTCCGCGAGAGCCGCATCGATACCGCCGAGGCCGAGCGCCAGACGCTGGCGTTTCTAAAAACGTATGTAACGCCCAATAGCTCGCCGATGTGCGGCAACAGCGTGCATCAGGATCGGCGTTTCATGCTGCGGGAGATGCCCGAACTGGCCGAGTTCTTCCACTACCGCAATCTCGATGTCTCGACGCTCAAGGAACTGGCCAAACGCTGGAACCCGCAGGCCCTGGCAGGCTTCGAGAAGCGCAATACGCATCAGGCGCTGGATGACATTCGTGAGTCGCTGGCCGAGCTGGCGCATTATCGCAAGACATTTCTGCGCGTCTGAGCAGGCTGCTAGCTAGACCTCGACCTGACTGACGATGACTTGCTCGCGCTTCTGACGTTGCTGTTCGAGTCCCCAGCGCACGTGTTCGCGGACCAGGTCCGAGGGGTAGGCCAGGCGCGCGCGCAAGGCGCCTTCGACGCGCTCGCTCCAGGGCGCGTTGCCCAGGCCGACGGCCAGGTTGCGCAGCCAGCGTTCGTAGCCGATGCGACGAATCGCGCTGCCTTCGGTGCGCATCTGGAACTCTTCTTCGCTCCAGGTGAAGAGGCGAATCAGCGAGGCGCGGTCGAGGTCGTGGCGCGGCGCGAAGTCTTCCTCCTGCGAGGCGCGCGTGAAACGCGTGAAGGGACATACCAGTTGGCAATCGTCGCAGCCGTATACGCGGTTACCCATCGCCTTGCGGTATTCTTCGGGGATCGAGCCGCCGAGTTCGATGGTCAGATACGAGATGCAGCGCCGCGAATCGATGACCTTGTCGTCGACGATGGCGCCTGTCGGACAAGCCGTCTGACAGCTCGAGCACTTGCCGCAATGCTCGCTCTCGAAGGGGGCGTCCACCGGTAGCGGTAGATCGGTATATAGCTCGCCGAGGAAGAACAGCGAACCGGCCTGGGGATTGAGCAGCATGGCATTCTTGCCGAACCAGCCAAGGCCGGCTTTCTGCGCCAGGGCGCGTTCCATGACCGGGGCCGAATCGACGAAGGCACGGTAGCCGTAAGCGCCGACTTCGTCCTCGATGCGCTTGGCCAGGGTGGCGAGGCGCTTGCGGATCAGCTTGTGGTAATCGCGTCCCAGCGCATAGCGTGAAACATAGGCGCGCTCGGGTTGTCCGAGCACCTTGGTGGTTTCCACCTCGGGGGGCAGGTAGTCCATGCGCACGCTGATGACGCGCAAGGTGCCGGGTATGAGTTCCTCGGGCCGCGTGCGCTTGTGGCCGTGCTTGGCCATGAAGTGCATTTCGCCGTGGTAGCCGGCCGCGAGCCAGCGCTCGAGATAGCGCTCATGCGCCTCGAGATCGGTGTCGGTGATGCCGACCTGCTGAAAGCCGAGCTCGCGTCCCCACGTATGGATGCGATCGGCCAGCGCGGCGTAATCGATGGGTGAAGATGAGGACATGACGAGACCCCCGTAAAGCGAGGGCGCCACCCTAGCGCAATCGTTACGTGGAATAAATGCTTGTCGCCGGCGAGCACGACAACAGGAGGCGAACCATGACAACGACATGCCGAGCGCCGCATCCCTTGTATGGTGCCGATCAGGTCCAGGCGTTGGACCGGCGCCTCATCGCCGAGGGAGTGGCAGGGTTCGAATTGATGCAACGGGCCGCGCAGGCGGCGTATGCTGCTTTGCGTGCGCGCTGGCCGGAGGCGCATCGCTTGAGCGTCTTGTGTGGCGGTGGCAACAACGCTGGCGATGGTTATGTGATGGCGGCGCTGGCGGCGGGTGATGGCCTCGACGTGCAGCTCATCGCCTTGCGTGACCCTGCGACGCTGAGCGGCGACGCGGCCCGGGCTTACGAAATGGCCTGGCAGGCGGGACTGGATGTCATCGAGTGGCGCCCCGAGACGGTAGTCAATGGTGACGTGGTGATCGATGCGTTGCTGGGCACCGGAGCGACGGGCGAGGTTCGCGAGCCATTGCGCCGTGCCATCGAAATTCTCAATGCGACACCGCGCCCGGTGCTGGCGGTGGACGTACCCTCGGGGCTTTCGGCACAGACCGGTAGCGTGGGCGGCGTGGCAGTGCGCGCCAGTCTGACGGTGACCTTCATCGCCGATAAATTCGGTCTGCATACCGGCGCCAGCGCGGATCATGTCGGTGAACTGCGTGTCGAGATGCTCGGTGTGACGCCTCAGGCGCATGATGATCTCGTGCCATTGGGCGAACTGCAGTCGGCCGACATATTGCAGCACGCACTTCCGCCCCGGCCACGGGGCAGTCATAAGGGCGATTTCGGTCATGTGTTGGTGATCGGTGGCGGCGCCGGTTTCGGCGGCGCGGCGTTGATGGCCAGCGAAGCCGCGCTGCGCAGCGGTGCGGGAAAAGTCAGCCTGGCTACCGATGCGGCGCATGTCACGGCGAGCCTGGTGCATAGCCCGGAAGTCATGGTGCGCGGCGTGGAGAAGGCCGAAGATATCCGCGAGCTGCTCGATCAAGCCAATGTGCTGGTGGTCGGGCCGGGTCTTGGACGTCAGGCCTGGGGGTACGCACTGTGGCAGGCAGCGCTCGCCGCAGGGGTGCCCAGTGTACTCGACGCCGATGCACTCAACTGGCTGGCTGAAGAAGCGACCAATCGCCGCGACGACCGGGTACTGACCCCGCATCCCGGCGAGGCGGCGCGGTTACTGGGTGTCTCCGGTGCCGAGATTCAGTCCGACCGGCGTGCGGCGGCACTGGCGCTGCATGAGCGCTATGGGGGTACAGTGGTGCTCAAAGGGGCGGGCACTCTGGTGGCCGACGCGGATGGCGTCGCCGTGTGTCCGTACGGTAACCCGGGCATGGCGAGTGGCGGCATGGGCGATGTGCTCTCCGGAATCGTCGGAGCGTTGCTGGCACAGGGCCAAACGCTGGGCGAAGCGGCGCGGCATGGTGTTCTACTGCATGCCCTGGCCGGTGATGCGGCGGCCCGAGACGGGGGCGAGCGTGGTCTGGTCGCCACGGATCTGGCATCCTATGCGCGCGCGATTGCCAACCCACACCGCTTTGATGTCATGCGATAACGCGAGATGCCACGATAGATGCAACGTTTTCTGCCCAATGAAGCCGCCCATGTCGCTTTCGGTGAAGCCCTGGGGCATGCTCTGGATGGTCACGGTCAAGTACACCTGGAGGGTGAGCTGGGAGCTGGCAAGACGACGCTGACGCGCGGCATCTTGCGTGCCTATGGCCATGAGGGGGCGGTCAAGAGTCCTACTTATACATTGGTGGAGCCGTACATGCTGGACGGGCGCCGCCTCTATCATTTCGATCTCTACCGGCTGGGCGATCCCGAAGAACTCGAATTCATGGGCGCACGCGACATGCTCGGCGAGGACGGCTTGAGCCTCATCGAATGGCCTTCTCGGGGTGCGGGATGGCTGCCCCGGGCCGATTTAGTGGTATGCCTGGCCCTGGAAGGCGAGGGCCGCCACGTCATGCTCGAAGGTCTCAGTCCACATGGCCAGGCCGTCATCGCCGCACTACATGCCACTCGTCAGGACAAGGAAATCGACGCTTGAAGCCGTTTCACGCTACCCCCTGGCAGACACCATGCCGGCTGAGTGCCGTTCGACATCTTATTAGCCTTATCGTGCTGATGATGCTCGCAATGAGTCATGTGGCGCCTGCCCAGGCCGCTGACGTGGATAATATTCGTCTCTGGGCAGCGCCCGATCATGTGCGCGTGGTCTTCGACTTGTCCGACGAGGTGGAAAGCTCCGTATTTCAACTCGACGATCCGCGTCGTTTGGTCGTCGATTTAAAGGATGCGCAACTGGCTTTCGACTCGGACGATGTCGATCTGGGTGATAGTGCGATAGACACGCTACGCACCGGGACACGCAGCGGTGACGATCTCCGTGTGGTCTTCGATCTCAATAGAGAGGTGAAGTCTCATCACTTCCTGTTACCGCCCACCGATCAGTATGGCTATCGCCTCGTGGTCGATCTCGACTATCCGGGAGAGGGCGCGTTGGATGAGCCTGTCGATCCCATCGCGGCCATGATTCGCGATCAGGAAATGGATGCCGAGCGAGAGCTGATGCAGGCCAAGGCCGAAGGGAGGTCGCCGAGCGCGGCGTTGGCCAAGAATGATAGCCAGGCCAAGCCCCACCCCAAGCGTGATATCATCGTTGCTGTCGATCCCGGCCATGGGGGGGAAGATCCGGGGGCGATCGGACCTGGCGGCACGTATGAAAAGGACGTCGTATTGGCCATCGCGCGCAAGGTCAAGACGCACATCAATGCCACGCCAGGCTTCAAGGCCTTCTTGACGCGAGACAGCGATTACTACGTGGGCCTGCGCAAGAGAACGCTGCTGGCGCGTGAGCAAAAAGCCGATTTCTTCGTCTCGGTGCATGCCGATGCGGTCAAGAGCCGGGGGCCCACTGGCAGCTCCGTCTATGCGCTATCCAAGAACGGGGCTACTTCGGAGAGTGCGCGCTGGCTGGCCGAGACGGAAAACCGTTCCGATTTGATTGGCGGTGTCGATGGCAATCTCGACCTGTCCGACAAGGACGAAGTACTGCGCGGTGTTCTGCTCGACCTGACCATGACCGCAACGATGAATGACTCATTGAGCGTCGGCGGCCAAGTGCTGGATAAGCTGGGACGCGTCAATCGTCTGCATCGCTCACAAGTCGAGCAGGCGGGCTTCGTGGTGTTGAAATCACCTGATATCCCATCATTGCTGGTCGAAACCGGTTTCATTTCCAATCCTTCCGAGGAAAAGAAATTGCTCTCGGCGACGTTTCAGGAAAAGGTTGCGGACGCCATCGGCGATGGAATCATCGCGCATTTTCGCCGCCATCCACCTCCCAGCAGTCTGTTGGCCTGGCAGCGCGACCAAAAGCGTGGCGGAGAGCCCGGCGAATATCGCGTGCAAGAGGGCGATACCCTGTCTCAGGTGGCGGCGCGTCATGATGTGACGATGCTGGATATCAAGCAGGCCAACGATCTTAGCGGCGATATCCTGCGCGTGGGCCAAGTGCTGCAGATCCCCCACTCGTGAGCGTGGACATGACGTGAGCCCTATGCGCGAGGCACAATGGTCGCTATGACGCAATTCCGACGCATTCATATCCTTGATCCCCGGCTTGCCAACCAGATTGCAGCCGGCGAGGTCGTCGAACGGCCGGCTTCGGTATTGAAGGAGCTGGCCGAGAACGCCATCGATGCCGGCAGTCAGCGCATCGAGATCGATCTCGAAGCCGGCGGTGCTCGCTTGATTCGTGTGCGTGACGATGGGCGTGGCATCGCCGAGGACGATCTGCCGCTGGCATTGTCGCGGCATGCTACCAGCAAGATCGCTTCGCTGGACGATCTGGAAGGCGTGGATAGCCTTGGCTTTCGTGGTGAGGCACTGGCCTCGATCAGTTCGGTCTCGCGGCTCGAACTGGTTTCCAATACGCAGGATGAGCCGAGCGAGGGCTGGCGCGTGGTCGCCGAAGGTCGCCAGATGGAGCCTCGGGTGAGTCCCGCGCCACATCCGCGTGGCAGTTCGGTCGTGGTCCGCGATCTGTTCTTCAATACCCCTGCGCGACGCAAGTTCCTGCGTACCGAAAAGACCGAATTCGGCCATGTCGAAGAGACGTTTCGGCGGCTGGTGCTGTCGCGCTACGACATCGCCTGGGTACTGCGTCACAATCAGAAGGTCGTGCATCAGTTGCGGGCGGGTGAAGAGCCGGCGGCGATGGAGCGTCGCGTCGGGGCGCTGCTGGGTCGCAATTTCCTCGAGAATGCCCTGCATGTGGACATTGAGGCAACCGGTTTGCGTCTGTGGGGTTGGGTCGGGCTGCCGACATACTCCCGCGCACAGGCGGACCAGCAGTATTTCTTCGTCAATGGCCGGGTCGTGCGTGATCGCCTGGTCGCCCATGCTGTGCGTCAAGCCTATCGCGATGTGCTGTTTCACGGTCGCCACCCGGTTTTCGTTCTCTATCTGGAGCTCGATCCGCACGTGGTCGATGTCAACGTGCATCCCACCAAGCATGAAGTCCGTTTCCGCGATGGACGCCTGGTGCACGATTTCCTGTTCTCGAGCCTGCACCGTGCGCTGGCGGATGCCCGCCCCAATGAGGCCTCCTCGCCACACGCGGCGACCACTACACACGAGGCGACCACTAATGGTGGTGACGTGGCGCCGTCCAGAGAAGCTTCGGCCTCCGAGGGGCAGGAACAACCGCGCTGGCAACAACAGGGCATGGCGCTCGGCGCCGATCAGGAGCGTCCCGCGGCGCATCGCGTGCGCGAATTCATGGCCGGTTACCAGGCACTGCATCCGGAGCATGAAGAACAGCTTTTGATGCCCCAGCCGCAACGCACCGAGGCTGAGGCGCCGGCGGTACCTGAGTCCGATGTCCAGGCGCCGGCGATGCCCGAGGCCGATGCGACCCAGGCACCGCCATTGGGCTATGCGGTGGCGCAGTTGCATGGGGTCTATATCCTCTCGCAGAGCGCACGTGGGATGGTCGTGGTCGACATGCATGCCGCGCACGAGCGCATCACCTATGAGCGTATGAAACAGCAGGTACATGGCGACGGACAGGCCCTGGGGCGGTTGCAGACACAGCCGCTGCTGGTGCCGATGTCGTTGGCGGTCAGCGCGCGCGAGGTGGAAACCGCCGAACGCGAGCGCGAGACCTTCGAGCGCCTGGGGGTCGAGCTGGACGTTGCCGGCCCGGAGACGCTACTCGTGCGCCGGGTGCCGGTACTGCTCGACAACGCCGATGTCGAATCGCTGATTCATGGCATGCTGGGTGATCTCGAGCGTTTCGGGCGTTCGGACAGAGTCGAAGCGCATATCAATGAATTGCTTGCCAGCATGTCGTGCCATGGCAGCGTGAGGGCCAATCGCCGGCTGACAGTGCCGGAGATGAATGCCTTGCTGCGCGACATGGAACGCACCGAACGCAGCGGGCAGTGCAATCATGGGCGGCCGACCTGGACCGAGATGTCGATGCACGAGCTGGATAAGCTATTTCTTCGTGGCCAGTAACGCTGGTCAGCGACCGTTTTCAGGATTCTCGATGAACGATACGCGGCCACTGGCCATCCTCTTGATGGGCCCGACGGCGGCCGGCAAGACCGATTTGGCTATCGCCTTGCGCGAGCGCTTGGGTGGTGAACTGATCAGCGTCGACTCGGCGATGATCTATCGCGGCATGGACATCGGTACCGCGAAACCTTCGGCGGAAGAGCTGGCGCGTGCGCCGCATCGTCTGATCGATATTTGCGATCCCGCCGACACGTATTCTGCCGCTGAATTCCGCGAGGATGCCCTGGCCGAGATGCGCGACATCTCGTCGCAGGGGCGTATACCTATCCTCGTGGGTGGCACCATGATGTACATCAAACGTTTGATCGATGGCGTGGCGGAACTGCCCGCTCGCGATCCTGCGCTGCGCGATGAGCTGGCTCTGCGCGCCGAGTGCGAGGGGTTGGAGGCGTTGCATGCCGAGCTCGCGCAGGTCGATCCGATCGCCGCGAACACTATCCACCCGCACAATCGGCAGCGCCTGTTGCGGGCGCTGGAGGTGTATCGCCTCACCGGCCGGGCACTGGGTGAACTATGGGCTGAGCAGCCTAGTGAAACCTTTCCCTGGCGCCTCGTGTCCATAGCGCTGGCGCCTACCGAACGTTGGGTGCTGCATGAACGTATCGCGCAGCGCTTTGACGCCATGTTAGCAGGAGGCTTCCGCGAGGAAGTTGCCGCTCTCAGAGCGCGCGGCGATTTGCATCGCGGGTTCCCTGCGATTCGCTGTGTCGGCTATCGTCAGATGTGGGAACATTTGGAAGGCGAGACCGATGAGGCCACGATGCGCGAGCGAGGCATGGCGGCGACGCGGCAACTCGCCAAGCGTCAATTGACCTGGCTGCGCAATTGGCCAGGCGTGCAGTGGGTCGATAGTGAGGCGAGCGATATGCATGAGCAGGTATTGAAAATCGTGCGCGGAAGCGGCACTTAGCGTAAGATGACCGGTCACGACAACGCTTGGCGAGTGACGCCGCGAACGGCGGTGGCGACGCGAATGGCGGCTGTGACCCTTCGAAAACGACCATAAACCACAGCGAGAAGTTAGGGAGAGCAAAATGTCCAAAGGACAGTCCCTTCAAGATCCGTACTTGAACATTCTGCGCAAGGAGCGCATTCCGGTCTCCATCTTTTTGGTGAACGGTATTAAATTGCAGGGACAGGTCGAGTCTTTCGATCAATTCGTCATCCTGCTGCGCAATACCGTCAGTCAGATGGTGTACAAGCACGCCATTTCCACGGTCGTGCCATCCCGCAACGTGCGTCTTCCCGTCCAGGATCCGAATGCCCCGGCGGAAGAAGAAGACGTTTGATCGAGAGGCGCTGATTGTTTTTCGAACGTCCCGACGCCGGTGAAACGGCGATCCTCGTCCATGTGGATTTCCACGACGAACAGGAGCGTGAAGACCCGGGAGAATTCCTGGAGTTGGTGCGTTCCTCGGGTGTGACGCCGGCGACCCTCATCGAGGGCAGTCGGCGTCGTCCCGATCCCAAAACATTTATCGGCAGCGGTAAGCTGGAGGAGATTCGCGAGACACGCGAACTTCACGGCGCCGAGGTCGTCATTTTCAATCATGCCTTGTCGCCCTCGCAGGAGCGCAATCTGGAGCGCGCCCTGAAAAGTCGCGTGCTGGATCGCACGGGCCTGATACTGGATATATTCGCGCAACGCGCGCGTACGCATGAAGGTAAACTTCAGGTCGAGCTGGCGCAGCTAGAGTATATGTCGACGCGCCTGGTGCGTGGCTGGACTCACCTGGAGCGCCAGAAGGGCGGGATCGGCTTGCGCGGTCCGGGGGAGACGCAGCTCGAGACCGACCGTCGTTTGCTGGGCGCGCGTATCAAGGCGATTCACAAGCGGTTGGAAAAGGTCCGCACACAGCGTGATCAGAATCGCCGTGCACGGGCGCGTGCCGAGATTCCCAGCGTTTCCCTGGTGGGCTATACCAATGCCGGCAAGTCGACGCTGTTCAATGCCTTGACCAAGGCAGATGTGTACGCGGCCGACCAGCTTTTCGCCACGCTCGACCCGACGCTGCGTCGTATCGACGTGGAGGATGTCGGGCCGGTGGTCATGGCTGATACCGTGGGTTTCATCCGCCATCTTCCACACAAGCTGGTAGAAGCGTTTCGCGCTACCTTGCAGGAAGCGACCGAGGCCTCATTGGTGGTGCATGTCATCGATGCGGCGGACTCGGATCGCGACTTCAATGTGGCGCAGGTGGATGCGGTGCTCGAGGAAATCGGTGCTGCCGAGGTGCCGCGACTGCTGGTTATGAATAAGATCGATATATTTGACAGCGCTCCACGTCTCGAGCGTGACGCGCATGGGCGTCCGCAGATTGTGTGGCTATCGGCACGTGATGCACGCGGCTTTGAATTGCTGCATCAAGCACTCGGCGAGCTGCTGGCTGAAGAGCTGCTCGAGACGAGTTTGACGTTGGCGCCCGATCAGGGAAGATTGCGGGCATCGCTGCATGCGTTGAATGCCGTGCAGCAAGAACGATTTGACGAGCAGGGCCGAATCCTGCTGGATATCCGTCTGCCTAGACGCGATTTCTTTCAACTGATGGCCCGTCTCGGTGAGAAGGCAGCAGATTATTTGCCGCCGGGAGCCCTCGATTGCCCGGAGTGGGAGCGTCACTGACAGTGCCCGTCACTGGCGCCCTTGGCGAGATGCATCGCAATCAATGCAGTGGAGAAAAACGTATGGCTTGGAATGAGCCTGGTGGTGGCAATCAGCAGGACCCGTGGAGCGGCGGCGGTGATCGTCGTGGCAGCGGCAGCGGTGGGGGGAATGGTGGCAACAACCAGGGCCCACCGGATCTCGACGAGGCGCTGAAGAAGTTCAAGGACAAGCTCAATCGCATGATGGGCCAGCGCGGCAAGCGTGGTGGCAACGGCAGCGGCGGCTCATCGGGCGGTAAGGGGAATCCCTTCATACTGCCGGGTGTGCTGGTGATCATCGCGTTGGTCATCTGGGCCGGGTCAGGGTTCTACGTTGTCGATCAGTCTGAACGTGGCGTGGTGCTGCGCTTTGGCGAGTATCACGATACGGTGAATCCTGGTCTGCACTGGAGTCCCACTTTCGTCGATCAAGTGACGAGGGTGAACGTTACCGAGGTGCGGTCGTTCCGTCAGAATGCTTCCATGCTGACGAGCGATACCAACATCGTGACGGTACGCCTTTCTGCTCAGTACCAGGTCGCCAATCCTCGCGATTATGTGCTCAACGTGCGTGATCCTGAGCAGAGCCTGCGCAACGCGCTGGATTCCACGTTGCGCCATGTCGTGGGCGCGAGTGGCATGCAGAACGTGTTGACCAGTACCACTGAGGTGGAAGAAGTCAAACAGATCGATGAAGGCGGCAAGGTGCCGGATATGCCGGAAACAGTGGAGGATCCCAGCGAATTGCCGGTGGTCACCATGACGCCGCCGGTTCCGGATTCATTGCTCAGTGGTCGTGAAGAGCTCGGTCCAGAAGTCGCCAAGCGGCTCCAGGAGTCGCTGGATGCCTATGGACTGGGGCTGCGTTTGCAGACCGTCAACCTGGAAAGCACTCAGGCACCGGAGCAGGTTCAAGATGCCGTGGACGACGTGATTCGCTCGCGAGAGGATCGTCAGCGCTCGATCAACGAAGCGCGCGCCTACGAGAATGCCCTGCAGCCCCGTACCGAAGGGGAGGCGCAGCGCCTTATCGAGGAAGCTACCGGTTATCGTAATACCGTGGTATCGGATGCCGAAGGTCAGACCAGCCGCTTCCTGGCCGTGTTGGGCGAATACCAGCAGGCGCCGGAAGTGACACGCCAACGTCTCTATCTGGATACGGTGAGCGAAGTATTGGGTAACAACCGCAAGGCATTGATCGATGTTGGTTCTCAGAACAACTCGATGATCTATCTACCGCTCGATCAGCTAGGTAAGCCTCGTGCCGGTGATAGTGGTAGCGGTGTTGACTCACAAGATATACGTGAACTCGAGTCGGTCTCCCAGCAGGTTCAAAACGAACCACTTTCTGGTGGCGACAACAGCAATGGTCAGCGCCAGTCGAGCGGAATTTCGCGGGAGGGTCGTTAATCATGGTCAACAATCGTGCCTTGGGTATCGTCGCATTGCTGGCCGTGGGCGCCTGGGTTGCCAGCTCCAGCTTGTATGTGGTGACGGAGACGCAGCGTGCCATCAAGTTACGCTTCGGTGAGGTGGTGCAGGCCGATATCGAACCTGGCCTGCACGTAAAATGGCCAGTGCTCAACACTGTGCGCATCTTCGATGCGCGCGTGCAGACGCTGGAAAGCACCGAGAGTCGCTTTCTGACGGCGGGTCGCAATGCCTTGATCGTCGATTCCTACGTCAAGTGGCAGGTCGTCGATCCCAGCCTGTTCTATCAGGCCACACGTGGTGAAGCGTCGCGTGCCGAGGACCTCATTGCGCCGCGTGTAGATGAAAGCTTGCGTAACGCCTTCGGTAGTCGCGAAGTGGACAAGATCATCAGCGAAGAGCGTAACGAGATGCTCGAGGAGCCTCAGGAGGACTTGGATGAACGGCTGCGCGAGGAAGTAGGTGTCTCGATCCTGGATATACGTCTCAAGCGCGTCGAACTGCCTCAAGAGGTTCAGCAGGCTGTCTTCGAGCGTATGCGTACCGAGCGTAATGCCGAAGCGCGTCAGTATCGCGCCCAGGGGCAGGAGCAGGCCGAGCGTATTCGCGCCCGGGCCGATCGTGAGCGTCAGGTGACGCTGGCTAACGCACGCAAGAAGGCCGAGACGCTGCGTGGTGAAGGCGATGCCAAGTCGGCGGAGATCTACGCCAATGCTTATAGTCAGGACGAGGATTTCTTTGATTTCTATCGCTCTCTGCAAGCGTATCGGAACAGCTTCGACAAGGGCGACGATATGCTGTTGTTGAGCCCGGATAGCGAGTTCTTCCGCTATTTCCGGTCGCCGGAGGGTGAAAGCGGCAGCGACGAATAAATCGCGTACTGGCCTCCGGGGAACCTCCGTTCGGGGAACCTCCGTTCGGGGTACATCCGGGGGCCAACTGTGATAGACTCTTGACACCGGGCGTCGCCCGGTTTTTTTGTGGCCTGTCAGCGGATATGAATGCCTTCATGGCGATTCGCGACGGGCTCGGTATGCGACTCCGACATGACGTGTCAGCGCTCATGTCGTCTCGCCCTCAGCCGACGATGCCAATACGCCACTCATTTCTGGCAGGACCGAAAAATGACCATCGCTGACCGCTGGCTGCTTCCCGACGGCATGGATGAAGTACTTCCGCCTCAGGCGACGCGGATGGAACAACTGCGCCGTGCATTGCTCGATCTCTATGACCGCTGGGGATACGACCTGGTGATTCCTCCGACGGTCGAATTTCTCGATTCGCTTTTGACCGGTACGGGGACCGATCTCGATCTGCAGACGTTCAAGCTGACCGATCAGCTCTCCGGGCGGATGATGGGCGCCAGCGCGGATGTGACGCCGCAGGTGGCGCGTATGGATGCGCACTCATTGAAGCGCAGCGGGCCGGCACGACTTTGCTACTGCACGACCGTGTTGCGCGCCAAGGCCGATCAGCATCAGGGTGGGCGCAGCCCGACTCAGGTCGGCGTGGAGTTGTTCGGCCATGCGGGGCTGGATGCGGACATCGAGGTGTTGCGGCTGGCACTCACGGGGCTGGAAGTCGCCGGAGCCGGCGAAACTCACCTGGCGCTTAGCCATATCGGCATCTATCGTGCCTTGGTGCACGCGGCAGCCTTGAATGCGGAAAGCGAGCATGCGCTTTTCGAAGCCATCGAGCGCAAAGCCTTCAATGACGTCGATGCACTGGTCGAACGCGACGTTCGTGATCCCGCGCTGGCCGAGATGCTGCAAACGTTGCCGCGTCTTTACGGGGGCCAGGAGATGCTCGACCAGGCCCGCGAGGTTTTTGCGGGAGCGCCTCCTGCCGTCGCGGCGGCGCTGGATGAAATTCAGGCGTTGTGCCGTGCCGTGACGGCCAATCATCTACAGGCCGAGGTGTATATCGACTTGGCTGAGTTGCGCGGGTATCAATACCACACGGGTATGGTGTTTGCGGCTTATGTGCCGGGTTACGGTCAGGCCTTGGCCAAGGGAGGGCGCTACGATGATACGGGACGCGCCTTTGGCAGGGCGCGCCCGGCGACGGGGTTTTCCATGGACCTCAAGCTGTTAGCCTCGTTCATCGAGAGTGGCCCGCGTAGCGATGCCATCTGGGCGCCTGCAGACGATCGTGCCACGCTCACCCAGGCCATCGCGCATCTGCGTGCTGCCGGCGAGCGTGTCATTCAGGCATTGCCAGGGCAGCGTGTGGGGCCTCGCGAACAGCGTTGTGACCGGCAGCTAGTGGAAACCAATGGCGAATGGCGGGTCGAGCCGCTCGCGTAAATCGGTGGATTCTTTGATCGAGAGACGAAAGCAATGGGCAAGAACGTAGTCGTATTGGGCACTCAATGGGGTGACGAAGGCAAGGGCAAGGTCGTCGACCTGCTGACGGAATCCGCCGCCACGGTGGTCCGCTTTCAGGGGGGGCACAATGCCGGCCATACGCTCGTGATCGATGGCGAGAAAACCGTCCTGCATCTGATTCCCTCCGGGATCCTGCGTGCCGATAAAACTTGCGTGATCGGCAACGGCGTGGTGCTTTCGCCGGAAGCGTTGATGGAGGAAATCCGCGAGCTGGAAGCGAAAGACGTGCCTGTGCGTGAACGTCTTCGCTTGTCCCCGGCCTGTCCCTTGATACTGCCGTATCACGTGCGTCTCGATCAGGCGCGCGAAAAAGCGCGTGGCATTGCCAAGATTGGCACGACCGGCCGAGGAATCGGGCCGGCCTACGAGGACAAGGTCGCGCGGCGTGGGTTGCGTCTCGGCGATATCCTGTATCGCGAGCGGTTCGCTTCGAAATTGGGTGAGGTTCTCGACTACCATAATTTCGTGCTGACGCAATATCACAACGAATCGCCGGTGGACTTTCAGCAGGTGCTCGATCAGGCGATGGAGATGGCCGAAGAGCTTCGCCCGATGGTCTGCGATACCGTGTCGCTGGTTCACGAGATGCGTAAGGCTGGCGAGAATATCCTCTTCGAAGGGGCGCAAGGCTCGTTGCTGGATATCGACCACGGTACCTATCCGTACGTGACCAGTTCCAATACCACGGCGGGGGGGACGGCTACCGGTTCTGGTGTGGGGCCATTGTATCTTGATTACGTGCTGGGGATTACCAAGGCCTACACCACACGTGTCGGGTCGGGGCCGTTTCCCACCGAGATCTTCGATGAATTCGGTCGCCACTTAGCCGAAAAAGGTCATGAGTTCGGTGCCACGACGGGTCGTGCACGGCGCTGTGGCTGGTTCGATGCCGTGGCGCTACGCCATGCGGTGCAAATCAATTCGGTCTCGGGGCTATGTCTGACCAAGCTGGATGTGCTCGATGGCCTGGAAAACATCCGAGTTTGCATAGGCTATCGCAGCAAGGATGACGCCATTATCGATCACCCCGTCGATTCCGAAGGGTATGAAGCGGTCAAGCCGCTTTACCAGGATCTGCCTGGATGGAGCGAGTCGACCCTGGGAGCCAAGCGCATCGAGGACCTGCCCAATAACGCACGGGCCTATATCAGCTTTCTCGAAGAGCAAACGGGGGTGCCGATCGATACGATCTCCACGGGCCCTGATCGCAACGAGACCATCGTGTTGCGCAACCCGTTCGCGGACTAGTCGCTTCCCGGCGCTATCGAAAAGACGCCCGATCGGCTTCAATGCCGATCGGGCGTTTTTCATCGTGCTTGTGGGTGATGTATGCGATTAACCGCCAGCAAATGCAGCATAGATGGCGATGACGCATAGGATCATCACCAAGCCCACGGGCCAAGCGCCTTTCCAGGGCGTCAGATCGACTTCGCCGGCGTCGTGGTGTACCCACTTGGTTTCACGCGGGAATAGCTTGCTGATGATCAGCAAGACGAAGACGCCTGCCACGAAGTGATACTGGCTGGTGACGTCGAGAATCTTGTTGAAGGGCGGTATGAAATAGCCTGCTGCGATCAATGCAATTGAAGACCAACGACATGCCATTGGCATATCGTCAGTCTTCAAGCGCACGCCACGTCGATAACACGACATCGTGGGGACGAATTTTAGCCGGCGAACCGTCAACTACCATTCGCCATTTGTCTGACATTGCTCGAGCAATGTCTGTGCAGCTCGACTCATGGGTTGCTAGCGTTCCTTCGACAGGCCCCGTCCAAGGAGACGAAGGTTGCGTCTTGCCACTGGTACAGTGTGTACCAGCCACGTTCCAGGAGGGGCTCGAGGGTAGTGCAGTGGTTGGCGAAGTCGTCGCGCAGCGCCTGGTCGCCATTGAACTCGTAACGCTGGGGCAAGCCCAGACGGTAGAGGTTTTGATAGCCCCACCAATAGCCGTTGTCGAGATAGCGTCCCAGTAGTTCCTTGAGGACGGGGAACGCATGCACGCTGTTGTCGGCGCTGTTACTGAGCGGGAGGATGCCGAAGACGACGAGGGGACCGTTCGCCTCGAACCGTCGCAGGTCGTCGACTAGCTGGCGCGACACGCTTTCCTCGAACGCTTTCTGACTGCTCTGGGCATTGCCATAGGCATAAGCGATCACCGTGGCGCCTCCCAGCACGATAACGAGCATTGACATGCCTAAGCGGCGCCATCCGTAGCGCTCGCAAATAGAGACTGCGCAGAACAGTGAGCCGGCGCATAAGGCGCCGAACCCGATGAAGGTGCGCGGACGCCAGAGGGGATCTTCGAGCGCCGCCATGATACCCAGTGCGCCAAGCGGAAGCAGTAGCACGATGATGAGCATGCATAAGAGCCGCCAGGGCAGTGACAGGGCACGCTTGGCCTGTGTTGGCCTGAGGGTGCCCAGAATCAGACCGATTAGCGCGAACAGGGCCGTGGCCGATAGGCCCCACCAAGGTGCACCGGAGAGTGTCCTGGCCGCATAACGCCAGAAGGTCAGGGTGTTGTCGAAGATATGCATGGGCAATGTCGCCGGGGCGGCCATCTGGCTATGCGATAGACTGTAGTCACCGGCCAACCACCAGGGCGAGATCAGCTTGTACCCCAGGAGCGTGACGGCGCCTGCGGCCAGCAAGCCGACATGACGCCGCCATTGTAGTGTGCCATGCGTGGCCAAGCTGAGCAGGGCATGAAACGCGAGCAACACGAAGTAAACGCTCACTGCCGCCTGATAGAAGCATAGGCTGACGAATAAGCCGATGACTGACAGCATGAAACCCTTTTTCGGTGACGATCTCATGCCGATGGCAAAGGCGAGTCCGGCGCAACTGACGGCAAGTGCCATGGGTAAGGCATCGAACTGATAGGAAAGGTTCTGTAGGAAGAAGGGCTGCAGCACCAACAGCGCCATCGCAGGCCAGGCGTAGCCGTCGCTAAATTGTACAAAGGTCTGGCGTAGTGCAACGAGCATTGTCGCGACGCCGGCCAATCCCAACCATAAAGGAAGTGGAGCCAGCTCGACGACACGTGTGCCTAGGTTGAGCATGAGCATGACGGCGTCGGCGAGAGGGCGCGCATTCGAGGTCCAGCCGGGATCGCCATGCATGCTGCGCCAGATATCATCGAGATAGGGACGATCGGCCGCCACGATCGGGTAAGTGGCCAGCACAAGACCAATGAAAGCGCCTATCCACCGCCAGGCATTGGGGCTCGGCGTGCGTGAGGACGGCGGAGTTGATGGTGTCGACATCAGGAATCCTTCGTCTGTATGAAGATAGCGCGGATGAGTGCAATGTGACGACAACGCTGCCAATGGGCTCCCTTCATGCCCTGCGTGATGCTAAGCTCTTGCGTCGGGGGCACGGAAAGCTTCTCGTCTCACGCAATTCGCATCGTCTCTGGAACTTTTATCTTCGTTGAGTGTATTGCATAGACTAGTGTGTTCAGACGAAGAATGTGACGTAAAGGGGTGATTTCCCCCTGAAAAGCCGCAAGGGAGTAGTAATGTGAGCGTACCGAATCGACATTTTTTGACGGCAATTTCCTCGCGCCGTTGTAGTCGCCCTCTCGCGGGCGTAATGGGCGTATGGTTGGCCTTCGCGGCGCAGGCGTGTTTTGCCTTTGGCTTTGAAGATGTGATCAAGAAAGCCGAGAAACTTTCCGAGCAGGGGTATCAATCACCCGGAGCCAACCTGCCGGAATCGCTGAGCAACCTGGAGTATTCCGACTACGCCAAGATTCACACCAAAGATGGTCACGCGCTGTGGGAAGACGAGGATCTACCCTTCAATCTCGCTTTCTTTCATGAAGGGATGCACTACGACACCCCGGTGAAGATGCACACCGTGGTGGATGGTGAGGTAGAAGACCTTTCCTTCGATCCCGACGACTTCACTTACGGCGATCTGGATATTCCCGATGAAGATCTCGAGGACCTCGGGTTTGCGGGATTCAAGGTCACCAATGCGCTCAATGACGCTGAGCACATGAATGAAATCATGGCCTTTCAGGGGGCAAGTTATTTCCGTACCTTGGGGCGTGATCAGACCTATGGCGCGTCCGGCCGTGGACTGGCGATCGATACGGCGTTACCCAGTGGGGAGGAGTTCCCCGCGTTTCGTGAGTTCTGGGTCGTCAAGCCGAACAACGATAGCCAATACCTGACGGTGTTCGCCCTGCTCGACTCGCCGAGCCTGTCCGGCGCTTATCGTTTCGTTCTCCGCCCTGGCGAAGACACCGTCGTCGACGTGACATCGCGGCTTTTCATGCGTAACGCCGTGGAAAAGCTGGGGGTCGCACCGCTGACGAGTATGTACCTATACGGCCCTGGCCAGCCCACGGATTCACTCAACTATCGGCCGGCGATTCACGATTCCAATGGCTTGTTGGTGCACGACGCAGGCAAAAAATCAGAAGGGAGCGAGGAAGACTGGGTCTGGCGCCCGCTTGCCAATCCCGACAAGTTGATGGTCAATGAGCAGGATGTCGAGTCCCTCAAGGGCTTCGGATTGCTGCAGCGCAGTCACGACTTTCATGATTATGAAGATCTCACGGACCGCTATGATCGTCGTCCAAGCGTGTGGGTCGAGCCTCAGGGCGATTGGGGAAAAGGCCAGATCGAATTGATCCAGATCCCCACGCCCGACGAGACCAACGATAATATCGTCACTATGTGGAAGCCCGACGAAGCGCCGGAATCGGGTGATGAACTCGACTTCGATTACCGCATGTACTGGACGACGCACGAAGCCAAGTTCCATAGCCCTGATCTGTCCTGGGCCGATCAGACGCGCCGCTCCCAAGGCGAGGTGCGTAAGGACAACCTGGTACGTGAGAGCGATGGGTCGCTGGCTTTCATCGTCGATTTCAAGGGGCCGGGTCTGGAGTCGATCGAGGACGGCGAAGATATGGAGGTCGATGCCGATATCGGCGACAACGGCGAACTGGTCGAAAGCCGTGTCGTACCCAATGACGCCGAAGGCGGTTGGCGCATGTTCGTGCGCGTCAAGCGCAGCGATGACAGTAAACCGCTGGATATTCGTGCCTTCTTGAAGGATGGGGACGAACGGCTTTCGGAAACTTGGTATTACCGGCTCCCTGCCAATGGTTGATACACAAGCCGATACGGTGACTGGCGATTATCTCGAACGCCTGGCGCAGGAAACGGACTCCCGTAAGGTGCGCCGCGAGCTACTCGCCAGTCGCCTCGATGAACAGGACATGGAAGGCTTGCACTCGAGTCTCGGCGCGCGCGAGGTCGCGGAGGATGATCCGGCCGCGACGTCGGTGGGCGCGCGTCTGTCGCTGGCGTATAGCGCCCGTCCGTTGGCGCCGCCCACCGTGCTCACGACCGATGCGCAAGGCATCACACGGCTTTGTACTATGCCGCCGATGACGCGCACCCCCTTGGGGCCGGAACCCTGGGCGACCAACCCGTTCGTTCGCTTTGGGCAACGAGTGCGAAAGTGGATCGAGCGTGGATTTCGGCGTCGGCATAAGGCTAAGCCTGAAGCTTCTCCGACACCACGTTGGCAAAAAGTCGGCATGCTGCGGCGCAGGGTCCTGTTGATCCTGGTAGTGGGGCAGAGCCTGGTCGCGGCGGAATACATGCGTTCGGTGTTGCCTTATCAAGGCAAGCAAGCGCTTGAGATTGCCATCCTGACGCTGTTCGTGCTGTTGTTTTGCTGGGTTTCGGCGGGGTTCTGGACGGCCCTCATGGGGTTCTTCCAACTGTTGCGTGGACGCGACCGTTACGCCATCGACGCCCGTGACGTGGAGGCCGATGCGCCGATCGAGGAGACGGCGCGTACGGCTTTGGTCGTGCCCATCTGCAACGAAGACGTTGCGCGCGTCTTTGCCGGCGTGCGGGCCACGCTCGAGTCGCTGCGCGATAGCGGCCAGGAACGCCACTTCGACCTGTTCATCCTGAGCGATAGCTTCGACCCTGAACTGGCGATTGCGGAGACGCACGCCTGGCTGGCGTTGTGCCGTGAACTGGGTGCCTTCGACCGAGTCTTCTATCGACGCCGCCAGCGCCGCATGAAGCGCAAGAGCGGCAATATCGACGACTTCTGCCGCCGTTGGGGCGCCAATTACCGCTATATGTTGGTGCTGGATGCCGACAGCGTCATGAGCGGTGCGTGTTTGACGCGTCTGGTGCGGTTGATGGAAGCGCATCCCAAAGCGGGGATCATCCAGTCCGCGCCGCGTGCCTCCGGCCGTCTAAACCTCTATGCGCGTATGCAACAGTTCGCCACGCGTGTCTACGGGCCGCTGTTCACGGCGGGGCTGCATTTCTGGCAGTTGGGCGAGTCACATTACTGGGGGCATAATGCGATCATTCGCCTGGCCCCCTTCATGCGCCACTGCATGTTGGCGCCGTTGCCGGGGAAAGGCTCGCTGTCCGGGGAAATCCTGTCTCACGATTTCGTCGAAGCGGCGTTGATGCGCCGCGCGGGATGGGGTGTGTGGATCGCCTACAACCTGGATGGCAGTTACGAAGAGATGCCCCCCAATCTCCTCGACGAGCTCAATCGCGATCGCCGCTGGTGTCACGGCAACTTGATGAACTTTCGCCTGTTTCTGGCCAAGGGTATTCATCCCGTGCATCGTGCGGTCTTCCTGACCGGCGTGATGTCGTATATATCGGCACCGTTGTGGTGCTTGTTTTTGATCTTGTCGACTGCCTTGCTGGCGGTGCATACGTTGAGTACACCTCAGTATTTCCCCGAGCCGGGCATGATGTTCCCCGTCTGGCCACAGTGGAATCCGACTCTGGCGGTGGGGCTGTTTTCGGCGACGGCGACGCTGTTGTTTTTGCCCAAGGTGCTCAGCGTGATCCTGGTCATCGCCCAAGGCTCCAAGGAGTTCGGTGGCGGCTTGCGTTTATTTGCGAGCATGGTGCTGGAATCGCTGTTTTCCATGCTGATGGCGCCGGTGCGAATGCTCTTCCATACGCGCTTCGTACTGACGGCGCTTCTGGGACGCGCCATACAGTGGCGTTCGCCGTCGCGTGATAACAGCGATACGCCGTGGAGTGATGCCGTGCGTCACCACGGCGTTCAGACGCTCATCGGAGCGGTATGGGCCGTGGGCGTGTATTACATGGAACCGACCTTTCTCTGGTGGTTGGCGCCGATCGTCGGCGCCTTGATGGTGTCGATTCCCGTTTCGGTTCTTTCCAGCCGTGTGTCGCTGGGGCGCTGGTGTCAGCATGCGCGCTTGTTTCGTATTCCCGAAGAGACGCATCCTCCGCGTGTGCTGCGGCGCATGGTGCGGCATCTGAAACGCATGCGCGCTCAGCAGGCGGCGACGCCCACCTTCGTGCAGGTGGTCGTCGATCCCATGGCCAATGCGCTCGGGTGTGCGCTGGCCACGAGCCGACATGGCGTCTCGGCGCTTCTGCGGCGGCGTCGAGAGGAACGAGTCAGGGCGATCGTCACCGAGAACCCCGGCAAAGTGCAGCCCGCAACCCAACTGAACTTTCTCGACGACCCCGTGCTGCTGTCGATGCTGCATCACTGGGTATGGACATCGCCCGACGCACATCCGGACTGGCGTGAACTCGGTACGCCGACGCCTGTCTCATGGCGAGTGCCAGGATGAGACGAGGGGACAAAGTTATCGCCGTTGGCCTAGCTGCTATGCTGGAGACGATGTCTGTAAGTGGTTTGTCGTGTAGCGTCGCATTCAAGGAAAGAAGGAGATGAAGGAATGAGCATCATTTTGTGGTTGATCATCGGCGGCTTGGCCGGCTGGATTGCTGGCAAGATCATGCGCGGTGGCGGCTTCGGTATCCTCGGCAACATTGGGGTGGGCATCGTGGGCGCGGTGATCGGCGGTTTCCTCTTCAGTCTACTGGGACTTGCGCAGACCAATATTATCGGCTCGTTGATCATGGCCGTGATTGGTGCGGTGGTGCTGCTGTGGATCGTGGCCAAGATCCGCAAGTCGTAGTGCGTCGTGAGTTACCGACCCGCTGAAGAATGTTCGTTGCATACGGAAAACGAATGACGTATTGCCCCGATCCCGTTGAGAGGTCGGGGCTTTTCATGGATGCCGTGCCCCCGGAACTGCTGTGAGATGAGCGCTTATGGACAAGACGCAACAGACAGCCCAGAAGGAACGCTTTATCGGTCTGGAGTGGTTACGCTTCGCACTCGGGCTTTATATCGTTATTTTCCATACCCTGCATACCTATCCATCGATCAGTGACTGGTCGCATTACGTGACGGATATCGGTTTTTTCTCGACGAGTACTTTTTTCGTGCTGTCGGGCTTCTTGCTGACCCATGTGTACCTCGATGAGCGTCGCCAACTGCGCGAGCCGGCGCGAAGTTTCTGGATCAAGCGCTTCTCGAACTTGTATCCGATTCATATCGGCTCGCTGGTGCTGGCGATCAGCATGTCGGCACTGATCGGGTATCTGGCGATTACGCCGGAAGATGCCGATATGTCATGGCGTTTCGTGCTCTACGACGTCAACAACGATCTAGGCGAAACCCCGGATGTCCTCAAACACTTCATGGGCAATGGCGAGCTTGCGCTCAATCTAGTACTCAATGTCGGGTTACTGCATGCCTGGAACCCGTATTATCTGACTTTCAATCCGCCGTCCTGGTCGATTTCGGCGCTGATGGGCTTTTATCTGGTCTTCCCGTGGCTGGCGCCGCGCCTATTTCGTCTTCGTCGCGTGGGACGCGCCTTGGTATTGACCAATCTGCTGTACCTGATTCCACCACTGATTGTCATTGCCATGACGGACTTCGGTATGCCCGAAACGGGGATCCTGCACCGCAATCCGTTGATACGCTTGCCTGAATTCGTGGCGGGGATACTACTGTGCGTATGGTATACCCGCTATCGCGCGGCGGGTGGCTGGCTGAGTGGTGGGCAGCGCCTGATGCTGACGTTCTTCGTAGCGATTTGTGTGTTGCTGGCGGTCTGGTTATTGGGCCATGGGCATGCTTGGTACTACATGCTTCATAATGGCCTGTTATTGCCCGCGCAGTTAGCGCTCATTCTGCTGGCGACACAGTGGCGTACGCCCGAGAGTCGCCGTGTCCGTCGCTTGGCGAGCCGGCTGGGTGGGGCATCGTTGCCGATGTTTGCGCTGCACGTTCCGCTGTTTGTGATCTTCACGCGAATCGAGCGCGTGATCGTGGGCGACCCGGCACTCTGCACGAGCGGATTTCGTGCCTGTTTCGACGCTGCCGGTGATAGCTCCGTGCTGTTCTATCCGTTGTATCTCTTGCTGATGGTGCTGTTCTGCGTGATGTTTCAGGAGCAGTTCGTACTCCGGGTACGCAATGCCATGCAGCGGTGGCTACTGCCGAAAGTGGGATCGCCACCGTCGCATACCGAGAAGGTGGCGCGCTGACGTCGCTGCTCGGCTCGAACACTCTGGCTTTAACAACGAAGGGGCGCCATTGGCATGGCGCCCCTTCTTGTCATGAGCACGCGTTGTCATGAGCACGCGTTGTCATGAGCACGCGTTGTCATGAGTGCGCGCGAGTCGTTTACGCGTGGTTCAGCTCCTTGAGGCAGGCTTCGACGATGTCCAGGCCTTCCTGGAGTACGTCGTCCTCGATGGTGACCGGCATCAAGAAACGCAGGGTGTTGCCGTAAAGGCCGCAGGACAGCAGGATCAGCCCCTTCTCGCGCGCCTTCTTGCACAGCGCTCCGGTCAACTCTGCATCCGGCGTGTGCTTGTCCTTGTCGGCGACTACGTCGAAGGCGGCCATGGCCCCCAGGTGGCGGACATTGTCGACGCAGGCGAAGTCTTGCTGCCATTTTGTGAAGCGCTCGCCCAGCTTGTCACCCAGCGCCTGGCTCTTCTCGAGAATCTTCTCCTCTTCGAAGACTTCCAGCACCGCCAGCGTGGCGGCGCAGGAGACCGGGCTGCCGGTGTAGGTACCGCCTAGCGAGTTACCGCCAGAAGCGTCCATGACCGTGTCGGTGCCGACCACGGCGGAGATCGGCATGCCGTCGGCCATACTCTTGGCCATGGTGATGATGTCGGGCTCGACGCCGCTGTGTTCGATGGCGAACAACTTGCCGGTGCGACCGAAGCCGGACTGGACCTCATCGACGATCATCAGCATGCCGTGCTCGTCGCAGATCTCGCGGACCGCCTTGAGGAAGCTGGTCGACGCCGCGTAGAAGCCGCCTTCGCCGAGGACTGGCTCGAGCACGATGGCTGCGGTATCACGCGGGTTGGCATCGGTCTTGAGCGTCATCTTCAGGCCGTTTAGCGCGTCTTCCTCGCTGACGCCGTGATAAGGCACCGGGTAGGGCGCACGGAAGACGTTGCCCGGCATGCTGCCGAAGTCGGTGGCGTAGGGCGCGACTTTGCCGTTCATGGCCATGGTCATGAAGGTCCGGCCATGATAGCCGCCGGTGAAGCAGATGACGTTGTCGCGCCCGGTCGCTGCGCGGGCCACCTTGACAGCGTTCTCCAGCGCCTCGGCCCCAGAGTTGGCGAGCATTACCTTGCCATGGCCGCGTACCGGGGTGAGCTGGCTGAGTTTTTCGGCGACTTTCACATAGCCTTCATAGGGCATCACCGTCTGACAGGTGTGCATCACCTTGTCGAGCTGGTCCTTGACCGCCTGCACCACCTTGGGATGACGGTGGCCGACGTTGAGCACGCCGATGCCACCGGCGAAGTCGATGATGCGATTGCCGTCGGCATCCCAGATCAGGGCGTTCTCGGCGCGCTCGGCAAACTGGGTCGCCGGGCTTGCGGCGCCGCTGGCGACATAGCGTGTCTTGAGTTCATTGAGCTGTGCGTTGTTCATGCTTGCCTCCTTGTCAAAGTCCGCCCATGCAGACGTATTTTAGCTCGGTGTATTCCTCGAGACCGTGATGAGAGCCTTCACGGCCCAGTCCGGACTCCTTGATGCCGCCGAAGGGCGCCAGCTCGGTCGATAGAAGCCCTTCGTTGATGGCGACCATGCCGTATTCGAGGCCCTCCATCACATGCCATATACGTCGATAGTCGCGCGCATAGACATAGGCGGCAAGGCCGAATTCGGTGGCATTGGCCATGGCAATGGCCTGGGCCTCGTCGGTGAAACGAAAGACCGGCGCCACGGGGCCGAATGTCTCTTCGTGGGCGACATGCATGTCGTCGGTGACATCGGCGAGCAGGGTCGGTTGGAAGAAGGTACCGCCCAACGCGTGCGGTTCGCCACCACATACCAAGCGTGCGCCTTTGGATCGGGCATCGGCAATATGTGCCTGCACCTTGTCGATGGCGGCGGCATTGATCAAGGGGCCTTGGGTCACGTCGTCGTCGAGACCGTTACCGACCTTGAGTTGTGCGATGCGCTCGGCGAACTTGGCGATGAAGGCGTCGTAGATGCCGTCTTGCACCAGGAAGCGGTTGGTGCACACGCAGGTCTGCCCGGAATTGCGGAACTTGGAGGCGATGGCGCCCTCCACGGCAGCATCCAGATCGGCATCGTCGAAGACGACGAAGGGGGCATTGCCGCCTAGTTCCATGGATGCTTTCTTGACCGTCTCGGCACATTGCGCGAGCAAGCGCTTACCGACCGGTGTCGAGCCGGTGAACGAGACCTTGCGTACTCGGGGGTCGGTGGTCAGCACGTGACCGATCTCGGCGGGCTTTTCGGCAGTAAGCACGTTGATGACCCCTGCGGGTAGCCCAGCATCATCGGCGAGCTTGGCCAATGCCAGAGCGGTTAGCGGGGTGGCTTCCGCGGGCTTGATCACTACCGGGCAGCCGGCCGCCAAGGCCGGGGCGCATTTGCGGGTAATCATCGCCAGTGGGAAGTTCCAGGGCGTAATCGCTGCCACTACGCCGATCGGTTCGCGCATGACGAGAATACGTTTGTCGGCGCCGTGGCCGGGCAAGGTCTCGCCAGCGATGCGCTTGGCTTCCTCGGCGTAGTATTCGATGAAGCTGGCCCCGTAGGCGATCTCGCCACGCGATTCAGAGAGGGGTTTGCCCTGTTCCAGGGTCATGAGTTGTGCCAGGGCTTCGCGGTGGGCCATGACACGCTCGAACCAGGCACGCAACAAGGACGCGCGCTCCTTGGCGGGGCGTTTGCGCCATGCCGGCCAAGCGGCTTCGGCGGCGGTGATGGCATCGCGTGCATCGGTGGCGCCCAGGTCGGGTACCTCGGCCAGGGTTTCGCCCGTGGCAGGGTCGGTGACGGCGAAACGGCGCTCGCTATCGCGCCATTCGCCGCCGATGTAGGCGCGGTCGATCAAAATATTGGGTGTTGGCTGACTCATGGAAGCCTCCGGGTGAAGCATGATTCATCGCTATCGTTTGATGGCGTGTGCATTATTTAAAACACTTGGCCGAGGTGGCGTCCAGCGATTTTTCGTATCCCTGCGCAGTCAGGTTATCGTGCCTTGCGTATCGGCGACACCAGTCTCTTTCCGGTACACTATGGCGCCGTTGTGTGAATGCCGAGTCATGAGTGAGGTGCGTCTTGATCGATCCTCTTAACGCCTGGTGGGCCCAGCAATTGGTGCTGTGCGGCTGGGCGTTTGATCCCGAACCGTTGAGTGTGCCGCCCGAGACGGCGCAGGCACGCCTAGCGTTGTTGGACGTGCGCGAACGGGGAGAGCTCGGCTGGCGTCTGGCCGAAGCGTGCATGCCGGGGCAGGGCGAGGCCTTGCGCCAGCTACAAGCACTTGAGCTGCTGGCGTTGTCGGGCTCTGCCGGTTGGCTGGACGCTACCCGATCCCAGGCCTGGGCAGAGTGGATTGCTGCCGACATCCAGGCGCATCATGCCTCGCTGGATGCATGGCTTGCGGCGTTGCGCCACGAGCGAGGGCAAATCGACTGGACGCATGACGATGACGGCTTTCTCGAGGCCTGCGAAGCATTGTCGCAACTCGAGCGCGAAGCGGCCGGCGTCACTTGGGAGGTACTCGCCGAGTGGCTGTCAGACCGGCCTCGTGAGTTGCCGTGGCCGGTCGAGCAGAATGCTGGCGTATGGCGGTTGCGCGCGGTCTTCGCCCCCGTACTGACCGCGACGTGCGATGCGCGCCTGGACTGGCCGGGGGTTGAGCGCTGGTTGGCCGATGTCTGGCAGATCGACGGGCGTGATGAATTGATTCGCATGCTGCTGTGGTTGGGCGGTCAAGGGCATCGTTATACATGGGATCTCGATGCTGCGCGTTTGACCCCCAAGGGCAAAAGCGCTCGACGTCAGTGGCGGGAATCTCTCGGCGAAGCGGGTGACTACGGCCAGATAATGCTGACATTCATCGATGGCGGAGAGCCACTGGAATGGGCGGCGTGGGATTGGCTGCGGCTGGCGGATCTCGCCTATGCGGGCTGGAACGCAGGCTGGCTCGATGTACGGGAAGCCGAGGCATTTGCCGCGCACGCAGGTGATCTGTTGATGCGCCGGTATCGCGACTGGACGGCTGTCGCCAAGGCGTATCAGCGTGGACGTAGTCTTTTCGAGGGGGTCGATCGGCGTGCGAATTTCGCGCGTGATTGGGACGTCTTGTTGCGTTCACGGTCGAGCCCCTGGCAGGTGACGCTCGAGGCGCTGCTGGACGACGCCCAGCGGGAGGCTTCGCGGCAGGCGATACGCGGTTGGCGCGCGCCGGCGTGGCACTGGGTCCTGGCGTTGGCGGCGATGCGTGAACCCGATCTGCTGTACCGGCAGGGCATCGACCGTTCTCCGGATGCGCAGCAGCGAGACGAGGCGCGTCGTTATCTGCGGGACACGCTGGGTCTCGAACCTGCCATGGGCACGGCCGGTCTGGCCAGTTTGTGGCTGCCCGGGCAGGTGCATCATCTCAATCAACTGGCCGCCGATGCCGCCCACGGTGCATTGCCTGCGACGCAAACCCCTTTTGGGCATGCGATGTCGGAGGCCGTGCGACTCCGCAATGGGCTCAAGCACTGCGCGCGCCATGCGGCGACGATTTTCATGGCGGAGAAATACGCCTTCTATTTGATGATGTGTGCCGACAGCGGCGATTACGACCGACGCGAGCTTGAGACGCTGGCGGAGTCGCTACGCGGCGTGTTGAGCCGCTTTTATAGTGGCCCCAAGGCGCTGATCGAGGCGTGGGCGACATGGGAGGCGGCGCTGCCAGAAGCGGAAGAGCCGTCTCTGGTGGCGGAAATTCGTTGGCACCTCGATGACGCTGGAAGCCCCTTCCATTGGCTCGACTGGCGCCATGGCACCTGGACTGAACCCGGCGAGCGCTTGTCGTTGCCGCGCTTCACGGCGCTGGCGTTGGTCGGGCCTCTCAATGCCCCTGTCTGGAGCGCCCCGGGCCCTGAAGTCGGCAGCGAGCGTGAGGAGCTTCGCGAATGGCTCGATAGCCACTATGGGGTGTTGTCGTCGGAAGCGCTCAAGGAGTTCCTGGATTTCCTGATCGAGGCGGGCGACCGTCAGGAATATCAGATCAACTATGCGCCTTACACGCTCAATGCCGCGCGCTTGCGTGAGGAAGTCGCGATCATCGAATCCGGTGAGTGCAGCGAGGATGATCGCAATCATCTGTTGCGCCTGCGGCGCGTCGAGAATAATGCGTCGGGGTGCAACGAGTACGACATGGCCGCCTGGGATGTGGCCCAGGCCGTCGATCTCGCCATTGCCGGGCGACAGATGGGGTGGCTGTCGGGGATGGAGTTCGACGCTCTGGTGGAGCGCGCCGCTCACTTGGCGCAATCGCACTATGCGAGTTGGTACGATTATGCTCGAGGGCTGTACGCGGGCTTTTCCTTCTTCATGGGCGAGACCGAGGAGCGGGAGGCATTCCTGCAGGGATTTGGCGAGGCACTGACCGCCTGGTTGACGGCTGCGCCACCGCTGGCTGGTAGCTGGGCGAGTCTCGATTTTCCGGGTGCCCCTGCACGTCACTGGGCGCCTCTGCATATCGATACCCTGCCGGGTGATGCGCGGACGCTGCACTGATCGGGCAGGGCATCGGGATGAAACATTTCGTATCCCGCTTACGAGAGCTCTCGTCAAAAGGCGGGAGTTTCTCTATCATCGTTTCGGTCATGATGCCCTCCAGTGGGCACACGGCATGTTAACGAGTCGAGTCTAGGCCGCTCTGGCGGTGGCACCTGCGATGTGCGCCACCACCACAGCGACCCCCTCGCCAGGTAGTGCCTAGCAAGGCAGGGCGCCTTGCATTCATGCAAGCGCCCCGAGGCATCCGCGAGGTTGAATACGTGTGATGAGGTCGCTTGGATGCTTCGAATCATGGCATTGGGATGGGTGTTGGCCGCTCTGCTGAGTGGCTGTGCCACGCAAAGCCCGCAACATATCGCGCCACAATCGTCGTCCCTGTCCGCAGCCGCCAAAGTCGGCAAAGGTGCGCTGTCCAGCCGTGAATCTCTACTGACCACCTTTCGCGACAGCGACGTTCAGCGCGCGCTGGTATCACCGGCACGTATTCGCGAGGCGCTACTCTCCGAGCACCGGCGCTGGGTCGGGACCCCGTATCGCCTCGGCGGTACCACGCGACGCGGTATCGATTGCTCGGCGCTGATGCAGCATGTCTACAGTGAGGCGTTCCAGCTTTCCCTGCCGCGTACCACCGAACAGCAGATGCAAGAGGGACGACGCGTCCAGCGCAGCGAGCTGGAAGCCGGCGACTTGGTTTTTTTCCGTTCCCCTGGCCCTTACAACCATGTCGGCGTCTATGTCGACGACGGTTATTTCCTGCATGCTTCGACGTCACAGGGCGTCAAGCTGTCACGCCTCGATAATGTCTACTGGAATCGTCACTACTGGCAGTCACGGCGGCCCATGGATAGCACTCAGTTGGCGGCGCGTATCGATCGCCAACACCACGAAGGATGAGCGGCGAGCAGGCTTCGTCATGACTGGTCGACGGATTCACCTCGCGCCTTGTTTGTATAATGCGGCGCTGAAAGAGATCATGATGCACTCATGGAGGATGTCATGATCGAACCACGTACCCGCGCCTGGTGGCGCGCTACCCTGGCACTGTGCCTGGGCTCCTTTACCGTCTTCATCAATCTATACGTTGCCCAGCCATTGCTGCCCGCCATTCGCGAGAGTTTCGAGGTCTCGACGCTGGCTGCGGGCAGTGCGATGTCGGTGAGCATGTTGACGCTGGCATTGTCGCTACTTTTCTATGGACCGCTTTCCGATGCCATCGGCCGAGCCGCCATCATGCGTGTCACGCTGGTACTCGCCAGCTTTTGCACCTTGGTCATGGCCTTTGCGCCCAACTTCGCGAGTCTACTGGCCTTGCGTGCCTTGCAGGGGTTCTTGCTGGGCGGTTTGCCGGCGGTGGCGATTGCCTGGATGGGTGATGAATTCAACAAGCCGGCGCTGTTGCTGGCCGTCGGGCTCTATATCAGCGGTAACACGCTGGGTGGAATCGGCGGGCGCGTCATCGGCGGTACGGTTGCCGAACAGTGGGGATGGCATAGCAGTTTCGTGGCGGTCGCCTGTCTGAGCCTGGTATGTACCTGGATCTTCTGGCGTGCCTTGCCGCCTGCCCGAGAGTTCCGCCCCTCGCCGTTGCGCGTGGGACAGGCGGCGCGGGACATGCAGGGGCATTTGCGCGATCCCCGGTTGATTGCCGCCTACCTGATCGGCGGGTTCAACTTCTTCATCTTCCTCAATCAATACAGCTATGTGACGTTTCGGCTCAGCGAGACGCCGTTTGCTCTCACCTCGCAATGGCTGGGCCTGATTTTCCTGACCTATCTCGGCGGCACCGTGGGCTCGGCGCTGTCCGGGCGTATCGCGCAACGCTTGTCGCAACCGGCCTGCATGATGCTGGGTATCGGCATCCTGATGAGCGGCTCGTTACTCACGTTGATACCCACCTTGATTACGATCGTCGCTGGGCTGACGGTCAATGCCGTGGGATTCTTCCTGGCGCATTCGATGGCCTCGAGCTGGGTGGGGCGCCACGCCCAGCGCGCGCGGGGTAGTGCGTCGTCGCTGTATCTGGTGTTCTACTACCTGGGCGCCAGCCTCGGTGGTTTCTATCTGGAGCCGTTCTGGGCGCGCTGGCAATGGGGCGGCGTGATCGTTGCCTCGCTGCTGGTGTTGCTGGGAACCTTCAGCGTGGCGACTTGGCTGTGGCGTCGCGAGCGACGCATGCCGGCGACGACCTGAGCGCGTATTCTCAAGGTTTGCCGGCGTCATCGCCCCACACAGCTTCGAGACGCTCGTCTCGACCGCAACCGGCACGGTAGAAGCGGTAGCGCACGGGGTTCTTCTCGTAGAAATTCTGATGGTATTCCTCGGCGTCCCAGAAGGGAGCCTTGGGCTCGATGCGTGTCTTGACGTCGCGCTCGAAGCGCGTTTCCACGGCTTTTTTGGAGGCTTCGGCGAGGCGTCGCTGGCGCTGGTCGAGGGGGAAGATGGCACTGCGATATTGGCTGCCTACATCGCAGAATTGGCGTCCTTCGGCAAAGGGATCGATATTGTGCCAGAACACGTTGAGCAGCGTGTCGTAGTCGACGGCCTCGTCATCGTAGACGACCTTGACCGCCTCGGCATGGCCGGTAGTGCCGCTGCTGACCTGTTCGTAGGTGGGACGCTCGCTATCACCGCCTATATAGCCGGAGGTTGTCGAGACGACGCCTTCGAGTTTGTCGTAAGGTGGCTCCATGCACCAGAAACAGCCACCGGCGAAGATGGCCTCGCGTTGTGCGGCATGCGCCTGGGAGATGGGAACGACTGCAAGCGTTGTGAGTAGAGCTAACGCCATCACGGGAAAGCGCATCGTGAAGCTCCTGAACGTCGGGTTAATATGCCATGCTGATGCGATGAACATACATCAAGTCTACTCGAAAAATAGCGAGAACTCGCATGCTGGATAAATGGACGAACGCCTGGGTTGCGCCGGTACTGGCACGCTGCGCCATTGGCTTGGGGCGTCGTGGCGTGACGCCGACGCAACTGACGGTAGGCGGTTTTGCAATCGGTATGCTGGCGCTGCCGTTATTGGCTTATCAGGCCTATGGTCTGGCGCTGATGGCGATTGTCCTCAATCGCGTGTGTGACGGTCTGGATGGCGCCTTGGCGCGTCATCTGCAATGTCAGAGCGATGCCGGCGGATTTCTCGATATCGCCCTGGACTTCGTCTTCTATGCCGCCGTGGTATTGGGATTCGCGCTTGCCGATCCGGCGCAAAATGCCTTGCCAGCGGCTTTGCTGCTCTTCGCGTTCATGGGGACTGGCGCCTCGTTTTTGGCCTTTGCGATCGCCGCGACACGCCATGGCTTGGAGCGTCCGCATTTCGAGCACAAGGCGTTTTACTACCTGGATGGTTTGACCGAAGGTACCGAGACGATCATCGCCTTCGTCGTGTTCTGCCTGTGGCCGGCATATTTTCCCTGGTTGGCGGGCTGCTTCGCGCTGGCGTGCCTGCTGACGGCGGCGATGCGTATCGGGGGAGGCTACCGTGCCTTGAGCAGTGCTGAAGGTGGCTCCGGGGGATCGTTCGCGAAAGGTGCTGACGCGTCGAGAGATGAGCCAAGGTAAGCGGGGAGTAGATATGAAACGGGCGGCCCACAGGCCGCCCGTTTTTGCGTCAGGTGTTGCGAAGGAGCGTCTTAGTGCTCCTGTTCCTGATCGCCTTCACCGTGCACGTGGCCGTGTTCGGTTTCTTCCGCAGTGGCTTCACGCACTTCAGCGATCTCAACATCGAAATTCAATGTCTGACCAGCCAGCGGATGGTTGCCATCGACGGTGACGGTGTCGCCTTCGACCTGAGTGACCGTGACCATGAGCGGACCACCCTCGGTCTGCGCCTGGAACTGCATGCCCGGTTGAATATCGTCGACACCCTGGAAGGCATCGCGCGGCACTTCTTGCATCAGGCCGGGCTGTGTTTCACCGTAGCCTTCTGCCGGCTCGACGGTGACTTTGAGGTTCTCGCCGCTCTGACGGCCTTCCAGTTCTTTTTCCAGCCCTGGAATGATGTTGCCCGCGCCGTGCAGGTAAGTCAGAGGATCGCGGCCTTCCGAGCTGTCCAGCACTTCACCCTCGTTATTGGTAAGGGTGTAGTGGAAGGAAACCACGGAATTCTGGGCAATCTGCATGTTGAAGACCTTTCTGGGTGTATGTCGCCACCCATGGTAACGCGCTCACCCAAGTGTGTCAGGGGCCTCTCGGGGTTTTCATGTCCCCTTTGTGTTGCATGACGGTACTTCAAGCTGCATCGGGAACGAATTCAGCGCCGAGTGGTCTCCGAAAGAAGTGTCCTGCGTCAGGACGTCGCGCCGGTTGCGCGGTAAATGGGGGGACGGTACCCTGCCGATATTGGTGGAGCTGAAAGATTACCGACGTTGCCTATCAGGAGGCCAACATGACCGTAACGCTGATCTGGCTGATCGCTTTCGCCGTGATTCTGTTCCTGGCGCTGCGCGCGTGGGATTCTTCTCTTGGCAAGGTGGTCATGCGCCGCATTCCGCAGGCGTTGCAGCTAGGCGGTGACGATCGTTGGGTGTGGAGCATTGCCCTGGCCGTGTTGGGCGCCACCTTTATCGTCAACCCGATATCGATGTTATTGACGCTGATTCTCCTGGCGCTGTTTTTCTGGATCGCCAAGCGTTTGGGCTGCTGGTTGATGCGCCGCGTCAAATTACATTGACGAGACGAAAAGCCGTTTTGCGATAGATCAATGCCCCGTCAATGCGGGGCATTGTCGTTGCGGGAAATGTCATAGCCACAGCGAGAGCGTCAATGAGCCAAACTGGTCCCCTTCGTCTTGGGCTTCGAATTCGTGGGTCCGCCAGACGCTGGTGTAGGTGAGCTGCCAGCGGTCCCACGTCAAGGCGATACCGGCCAGCGCATCGCCGACCCATTGGCGGCGGTCCACTGAGTGGCTGTCCTCGAAGGTATTGCCGTCGAGCAACAGGTTGTGGGCCATGAAGCGGCCCTCGAGGCTCGCGAATGCATACCAGCCGAACCCTTGGCCGGGTGTGAAATGGCTTCTGCCACTTTGGGCGGGGGCGACGGCAGGTATGCCGGCGCTATTGCGTAGATTATCGCCGATACGCAGGCCTACGCCGCTTGCGGCATACGTATACAGGTTGCCGAGGGCAAAGCCGGCGTTGGGGCCGTATTCTACTTCCAGATTGCCGAGCGAGTCTTGCAGCCACCAACTGCGCTTGTAGGTCAGGTTGAGCACCGGCTCGTTGTGAAGCTGATGCGACCAGCCGTTGGGCTCATCGCTACCGATGAGGTGGTGAAAGTTCTTCTGGATGGCTTTCCCACCCGATGCCGGCCCGACGATGCCGACGTCGACGTGGAGATCGTCCGCCTGGCGCCAGCCGTTGTACTGACGGTCATCGAAGAGTGACACACCGGCATAGAGCAAACCCGCATAGGGTCGGTCGTTCTCGACGAGGTCCGAGCGGTCGATATCGTTTGGCGTGTAGATCTGCTGGCCGGCACGATAAGCCACGCCGTCGAGATCGGCGCCGGACCAGCCGGGCACGGCGTCGGCGAGACGTCGTGTCCAGTGCGCCTCGTCGGGCTTGAAAGACCAGTCGACTTCCAAACCATTGGTGTAGTGCCCGTCGTCACCGCTGGCGAAAAGATCATTCTCGCTCTTGATCGTCAGCATTCCGTCGGCCAGCACGGGGCTGGAGAAGGCTGTAAAGGCAAGCGCTGAAGCGAGATAGCCGAGCGTGCGTCCTGTGTTCATGAGACGGTTTTCCTGTCCGTGGCGTATTACAGTACATACGATAGCGGATGTAAAAAGATTCGGACAGGAAAAATTAGCGTGCTTTCAAAAGCTCATGCCCTCATCGGCGGCATGAGCCTTGTGACACTGGTTCATTAGTTCATTGGTTCAGTAGGGTGCGACGCTCAGACTGCCCCCACTGCCGATCATGCGTACTTGTTGTCCAACTTGCCAGTCGCGGTCAGCCTTCTGGACCACGACGACGGAATCGCCGCTATCGCGCCGAATTTCTAACTCCCAGGCCTGGGTACGATTGGCGGAGTCTTCGACCTTGCTGCCGGCGACGCTACCGCCGATGGCGCCGACCGCCGTGGCGATGGTGCGTCCGGATCCCCCGCCGACCTGGTTCCCCAGCAAACCACCCAGTACGGCACCGCCTAGGCCACCCAAAACGCCTTCGTTCTGATCGCCGGCTTGAATCTGCACCGGACGCACTGAAGTGATAGTGCCGTAAGTCACCGACTGTGCGGTTTCGGCTTGTCCGCTGCGATAGACATCGCCGGAATAGGGCGAGGTGTTGGCACAACCGGCCAGTGCCAATGTTCCGATGAGTGCTAAAGGAAGTAATGCTTTCATGCGACCTCCGTTGCTTGCCATACTGTTTTAAAACAGTGTTCTCAAACTATTCTAGCGCGTTGTGACGATGCCTGCCAGTGCTGGCGACGAAGACGTGTCGCTGCGCTGCGTTAATCGCCTGACTGCCGATAATGGTAGACGAGTCGCTCATCCTTGCGCGGTCCCGTGATATGCCATTCGAGTCGAAAGCCAGGGGGCTCGAGGTCGAGCCGGGCCTGGTAGGTATCGGCACCGCAGAGATGCGGCGACTTGCTGATCAATGTGGTCGCCGACTCGGCGACGAGGTCGAATAGCCAGACCGCCGCGTCGGGGCCACGGCGCTCGTGATAAAGCGCGATATGCTCAGGATGAAAATCCCAGCGATAGACGTTGCGAAATGCCACTTCGCGCGACTGTCCTTGAGGTAGGAAATGCCCCTGTTCGATGAAACGTACCCGGTCGGTGTGTGTCTCGGGCGTCACGACCCCAGCGCCCTGGCCGGACCAGACAACCTCGGAGGCGTGTCCCGAGCGCGACGTGAAACTCAGTCGATGAATACTAGGCAACAGGCGTGTCAGGCGTATAATAGCAGTCAACTTTAATTAATCCTGAGGTTAACCATAAATGGGGTATTTGATCGGGGTGACGGTACTCTGGGCATTTTCTTTTAGCCTGATCGGCGTCTACCTCTCCGGCCAGGTCGATAGTTATTTCGCGGTGCTCACCCGCATTGGGCTGGCGGCGGCGGTCTTTCTGATTTGGCTACGTCCGCAGCGTTTGCCGCTCGGGCACATAGTGGGACTGATGACCATCGGCGCCGTGCAGCTGGGGGCGATGTATATCGGCTTCTATCAGTCGTTTCTGTTGTTGAGCGTGCCGGAAGTCTTGATGTTCACGATCTTCACGCCACTCTATATCACCTTGATCGACGACATCCTCCAGGGGCGTTTCACACCATTCTATCTGCTTACCGCCGCGCTTGCCGTGCTTGGGGCGGCGGTCATTCGTTACGCCGACATCAGCGACGCCTATTGGGTCGGCTTCCTGGTGGTACAGAGTTCGAACCTATGCTTTGCGGTGGGGCAGGTCGCTTATCGTCATCTGGCGCCACGTTTGCCTCGGGAGATAGCGCATCGCCATGTCTTCGGCTGGTTCTACCTGGGAGCGTTGTGCGTAGCGCTACCGGCGTTCTGGCTGTTCGGCGATGTCACGGCATTGCCGACGACCTCCCTGCAGTGGGGTGTCCTGCTATGGCTAGGCGTCGTCGCGTCGGGGCTGGGTTACTTCCTGTGGAACAAGGGGGCTTGCCGCGTCGATGCCGGGACGCTGGCGATCATGAACAATGCCCTGGTGCCCGCCGGGTTGCTGGTCAATCTGCTGATCTGGAACCGCGATGCGGATGTGGGGCGTCTGGCGTTGGGCGGGGGCATACTGCTGGCCTCGCTGCTGATCAATACCTGGTGGCGCCGGCGTCATCAGGCGTCGCTTGGTATTGCGTGATAGCGTTGCGGCCGCCTGTTGGACCAGGCGGCTCTAAACCCGGACGACGTTTCGTGTTTTCATGGTGATGACGCCTTTCGTTCAGGACATCTTCATGAAGTATTCTTTGTTATCACGTTACGGGTTTTTTACGGCGTGCTGTACGACCACCTTGGTGACGACGCTCATGGCCATACAGTGGCATGGCTGGTGGCCGGTACCGTTGGTGAGCGGTGCGTTGGTGTTCTTGGGTATCGCCGATCTCTCGCAGCGTGGATATGCGGTACGTCGCAATTACCCCATCCTTGGCAACCTGCGTTATGTCTTTCAGGCGCTACGCCCGGAGTTGCGTCAGTACCTCTTCGAGGCCGATACCGAGCAACTGCCGTTTTCCCATGTGCAGAGAAGTTTAGTTTATCAGCGAGCACGCCAGCATAACGATGCCAAGCCCTTCGGGACGCTGCGCGATGTCTATGCCAATACGTATGAATACATCGGCCACTCGATGGAAACGGCACCGGTGGCGGAGCCGGACGATTTTCGTCTGACTATCGGTAACCGCCAGTGTTCCCAGCCTTATGAGATTTCGCTATTCAATATCTCGGCGATGAGTTTCGGCGCGCTGAGCGCCAATGCGATTCGCGCCCTCAACAAGGGCGCCCGGCTTGGGCGCTTCGCGCATGACACCGGAGAAGGCGGCATCAGCCCGTATCATCGCGAACATGGCGGTGACCTGATCTGGGAGCTAGGCAGTGGCTACTTCGGTTGCCGCACGCCGGAAGGCGAGTTCGACCCCGAGCGCTTTGCCGAGCAGGCCCGCGATGCGCAGGTCAAGATGATCGAGGTCAAGCTCAGTCAGGGGGCCAAGCCTGGCCACGGAGGGCTTCTCCCGGCGGACAAGATCACGCCGGAAATCGCCCAGACGCGGGAGATCCCACAGGGCGAGGATTGTCTCTCGCCGGCCAGCCATCCGGCGTTCTCGACGCCGCTCGAGATGCTCGACTTCATCGCGCAATTGCGTGAGCTTTCCGGCGGCAAGCCGGTTGGCTTCAAGCTTTGCCTCGGCCAGCCCTGGCAATTCATGGCCATCGTCAAGGCGATGCTCGAAACCGAGATTATGCCCGATTTCATCGTCGTCGATGGCAGTGAAGGGGGCACCGGCGCGGCCCCGGTGGAGTTTTCCGACCATTTGGGAACGCCGCTGCGAGAAGGGCTCTTGTTCGTGCATAACACGCTGGTCGGCGCAGGGCTGCGTGAGCAGGTCCGCCTAGGGGCGAGCGGCAAGATCATCAGCGCCTTCGATATCGCGAGGGTCATGGCCATGGGCGCTGATTGGGTCAATGCCGCGCGCGGCTACATGTTCGCGCTGGGCTGTATTCAATCGCAAAGCTGCCATACCAACCGCTGCCCGACAGGAGTGGCCACCCAGGACCCGCTACGTCAGAAGGCGTTGGTGGTCGGTGACAAGGCCGAGCAGGTGTATCACTTCCATCACAATACCCTGCATGCCCTGGCGGAAATGATCGCGGCGGCGGGGCTGACGCGCCCGTGGCAGATCACGCCCGATCACCTCGTGCACCGCGTTTCGGAAAACGAGGTGAAGCTGTTCACTCATCTACATCCGTTCCTGGAGCCGGGAGAGTTGTTGCGCGACCCCGGTCAGCGGCCGTTTTATGGCCGTATCTGGCGCATGGCGCAGGCCAAGAGCTTCGCCCCCGTGCAGTTGGTTGACGCGCCGAGCGGGGCGACGGCCGCGTAGTGGGTGTTTTCAGGCGTCATGCCGGTGCTGGTGGGGCTCGGGGGCGGTCTTGCCGTTGGCGAAGGCGGTAAGGATCGTGCATTGCGTGGCCGCGTGCGGGCCTCCGCAGCAGGCATCGGTCAGATGGGCCAGCGCCTGGCGCATGTGATGCAGCTCGGCCAGGCGCGCGTCGATGGCGGCGAGCTTGTCCTCGGCGACGCGTTTGACCTCCTTGCAGGTGTGTGCATCGGCATCGACCTGCAGTGACAGCAGCTCACGAATATCGGCCAGGGTAAAACCGAGCCGCTTGGCCCGAAGGATGAAATGCAGGCGCTCGAGATTGTCCTCGGCGTAGTAGCGATAGCCGTTGTCGCCGCGCAGGGCTTCGGGGAGTAACCCTTCCTTTTCGTAGTAGCGCAACGTGTCGACGCTGACGCCGCTATGCTCGGCCAGTTCTCCGATCCTCAACATGGTGATAGTTGCTCCCTGTGATGGGGGTGATGGGGGGTAGCGGCAGGCTGCGCGGCCAGTCATCGGGGACGATGAACAAACGTCGCTGTGCGCCGTCGGGCGCTTGCAGATGATATTGCCGTGGCGCGCCGGTGCTCGTGAAGTGCGTCTCGAGTGCGGTTTCCAATTTCTCCAGCGAGCGATACGTCTCGACTCCGGGGAGTGCGAGCCAATGCGGCTTGTGCAGCGGGGCGCCCAGGGTTCCCGTCGGTAAGTGGTCACACAGTATCGGCCAGTCTCGCCATGTCAGCCAAGCGCCATGAGCGGCGGTGGTGCTTGCCAAATGCGGCGCCGCTATCGTGTCGGGCCACGGGTAAAACAGTATCCCGAGCATGGCGGCACGCTGTCGCAGTGATCTTGGGTCGATATCCAGCGCGTTCAAGCGTGCCGCCGCGAGCGGATGATGGGCCAGGGGCAGTTGGTGATGTCGAGTATGGGCATGCTTGCGCGCCAGGGAGTCAGCGCAGCCGGGGCCAATCCAGCGTGCTGGGCTGTGTTCGTCGCCGGGACCATCGCGAAGTCCCAGATAGTATTTGATGGCCAGTTCGAGATGGACGGGGTGTCCACGGGCATCGGCATAGATGACATCGAGTTCACCCAGTGTGCGGCCGGCTTCGTGAATCACGATGTTGGTGGCCAGTAGGCGTGTCGCCGGGGCAAGGTCGAGCAGGGCGTGCCAGAGACGCTCATGATAATGCCCCAGGCGTTGCGGCGGCGTCGCGCCGATATAAGGTGCGAGCCGTTGTGGCGCGGCGTCGAGCGCACGTAGCCAAGTCTTTCTGCATGCGTCGTCGCCAAGCCCGAGTTCCTCAAGGGTCGGCCGGCCCGGATGAGCGCTTTCGATGATATCCGGTGCATGCAATAGCCAGGCGAGATCACGCACCCAGGGATGGTGAAGCGCTGCCCCTTCGCCTTCCTGCACGGGCGTGGCGTCATCGAGCAATGTTTGCATCATGTCGTGGTCATCTGTGAGGCGCCTGTCATCAACATCGCATCTACTCAAGGCTGTACTAAGTGCACCAGCGTGTTGACAATATACTCTCGCTTGCCAGGTCGTCGACAGACCCGAGGTGGCACGCCAATTCTTGAACCGGAGATGCGTAATGACGGAAAAGACGGTCCGGCGTCGCCGGTGGCGCGCCATCGGTAAATTCTTCGCGGCCATCATCGTGATCAACGTGATTGTGGGCATCGCCGGCATTGCCTTCATGATGCTCTATTACGGCGAGGTCGATGGACAGGGCCGGGCAGCGTTGGTGACCTTCATGATCTTGAATACGATCTTTGCGTCGCCCGTGGCCTTGTATCTCTACTGGTGGGAGTTGCACCCCGTGCAGACGCCCGATTCGGATCAGTACAACGACCCCAAGGAATGAGTACCTATCGCTAATCTCGCAAGCGTCCGGTCCGGGCACGGTTTGCTCCGCTGCTCGCCAGTCCGCATAATGACGGGCCGCGACGCTGGCAACGAGATGCTTTCATGCAGCCATTCAAGACCATTGGCCTGATCGGGCGATTGGGCAGCCCCAACGCGGTAGAGACGCTCAAGCGGTTGCTCCGCTTTCTCGGCGCTCGCCAACTCAACGTTATCGTCGAGGAACGCACCGCCACGGTATTGTTCAATCACGGCTATCCCGAGGCCAGCCGCAGCCAACTGGGTGAACGTTGCGACCTGGTGATCGTGGTGGGTGGCGATGGCAGTCTGTTGGGCGCCGCGCGGGCGTTGTGCGACACGGGGACGCCGGTAGTGGGCATCAACCGAGGACGGTTGGGTTTTCTGACCGATATCTCGCCGGATGAAGTCGAAGAGCGAATCGGCGAAGTGCTCGATGGGCACTTCGAAAGTGAGCGCCGCTTCCTGCTGGAGGCGGAAGTGTTCCGCGCCGGGGAGAGGGTCGGTGCTTCTTCGGGGCTCAACGATGTGGTCATCCATCCCGGCAAGGCGGCGCGGATGATCGAGTTCGAGCTGTTCATCGACGGTCAGTTCGTCTATAGCCAGCGCAGTGATGGGTTGATCATTGCCACGCCCACCGGTTCCACCGCCTATGCCTTGTCGGGAGGTGGTCCGATCGTGCATCCCCGGCTCGAGGCCATCACCCTGGTACCGATGTTTCCGCATACGTTGTCGAGTCGGCCGATCGTCATCGATGCGGCCAGCGAAGTCACGGTGCATATCGGCGAAACCAACCACGCGTATCCGCATGTCAGTTGTGACGGCCAGACCCAGGTGGTGTCCAAGCCCGGCGACCGCCTGGTGGTGCGTCGCAAGCGAGAACGGCTGACACTCCTTCATCCGCATGGGCACAACTATTTCGAGGCCTGTCGCACCAAGCTCGGCTGGAGTAGCCGGATGGGGGAGTGATATGACGCTGGCTCGAAATGATCTCGATGGCTACGACCTGATCGGCGACGTGCATGGGTGTGGCGCCTCGCTGGCAGTGTTGCTGGAGAAGCTTGGGTATCGCTACCGGGATGGCGTGTATCGTCATCCGCGTCGTCGGGTCGTCTTCCTCGGCGATCTGATCGATCGTGGCCCACGCATTCGGCTGGCACTGAATATCGCCCGCGATATGGTCGAGGCTGGCGAAGCGGATATCGTGATGGGCAATCACGAATACAATGCCTTGGCGTATAGTCGCCGGGCGCCGCCGGAATGGGCGGGAGAGTGGTTACGTGAGCATTCACCGCGCCACAATCGCATCATCAATGAGACGCTGGCACAGTTTCGCGATCATCCCCAGGAGTGGCAGTCCCACCTCGATTGGTTCATGACGATGCCGTTGTGCCTCGAACGCGACGGACTACGGGTCGTGCATGCCTGCTGGGACAGCGATCTCATCGCGCCATTTCTGGCGCAGTGTCCCGATGGTTGCATGAGCGAGGATTTCTTTTACGATTCGGCGTGTCCAGGGACCTTCGCCTTTCGTGTCATGGATCGGCTGACGCGGGGTCCCTCCTTGCCGCTGCCGGCGGGACTGCGGATCTATTCCGGTGATGGTTTCACGCGCACTACCTTTCGCACTCATTTTTGGGCACGTGACCCTCTTACCTATGGCGATGTGGTCTTCCAGCCCGATAACCTGCCCGGCGATATCGAGAATCAGCCCTTGAGTGCGGATGAGCGGCAGCGACTGCCGTATTACGGACCGGAAGAACCGCCGCTATTCATCGGTCATTATTGGTGCGAGGGGGTCCCGGCGTTGCCGGCGCCGAATATTGCCTGTCTCGATTATAGTGCCGTGAAATACGGGCGTCTGGTGGCCTATCGCTGGGAAGGTGAGCAGCGTCTGGATGCCAATCGCTTCGTGTGGGTCGATGTAGCGCGTGAGGGGTCGGTTCCTCCGATGCCGGATGACTTCGACCTGGCTTGAGGGGAGCAGAAAAAAGTTGGAAAAAATTTCGTTGCGCCGGGAACTCATCGCGGTGGGGCGTCGTCAGAGTAAGTGTTCCCTTGAATGATCCCTTGCTCTTGTCCGGCGGCCCCCTCCGCCGGACTTTTTCTTTTGTGCGTTCGTCTGCGGTACTGAAAGGGACCCCGCCCATGTACAAACTACTGGAATTGCCTCTTCAACAGGATATCGTCGCGCTGCGTCGAGCGTTGTGGGCGCATCGTATCGGCCATCAGGTGACTGAGGAAGAGGCGGTTCAGGTGTTATGGCTGGCCGATCCGCGTCAGCGTGACGAGGCGGCGCATTTGATCGAGCAATGGCATCGTGGCGAGTTGGCCGAGCGTCCCGCTCAAGCGGCGAAACGCCGATCGCCCGGCATGCTTGGCAGTGCCTTTAGCCAGGCGCCGCTGGCGGCTGCCTGCGTGGCACTCTGTGTGGTGGTCTTCGCCTTGATGGCGATGTTCGGGGATCGCGTGATCGCTGCGCTGACCTTCGTGCCCGTCGATTCCGTATCCGGGCGCCTGACGGTCGGCAACTTGGGCGATTCCCTGGCCAGCGGTCAGATATGGCGTCTGGTATCGCCGGCGTTGATGCATTTCGGTTGGATGCATCTGGTCTTCAACATGCTGTGGTTGTGGTATTTCGGACGCCAGGTCGAGGCCCTGCAAGGCCCCGTGCGCCTTATCATGCTCGCCGTCGTGGCGGCACTCGTCTCCAACCTGGCGCAATACGCCACGGGGACCGTACTGTTCGGCGGCATGTCCGGGGTCGACTATGCCTTGCTGGGGTATGTCTGGCTGATGGCACGTCGAGCCCCGGAAAGCGGATTTTTCGTGCCCCAGATGCTGGTGGTGTTCATGCTTGCCTGGATGGTCTTCACGATGACCGATATGGCGAGTTTGTTTGGATTCGGCAACGTCGCCAACGAGGCCCACCTGGGCGGTCTGTTGGTCGGGCTGGTCGGCGGATGGTGGGCCGGTGGACGTGCCGCGAGAGGAGAACGGTAGTGAGTGATATGACCTTCGACAAGATGGTGGCGCAGATGACACCCGCCATGTACGACAGCTTCAAGCAGGCCATCGCACTGCGTAAATGGCCGGATGGACAGCGCCTGAGCCAGGAGCAGACCGAGCTGTGTCTTGAGGCGGTGATGAAATACGAAGTCGCCCACGGTATCCCCGAGAACGAGCGAGTGGGCTATCTCGAGCGCAGCAGTTGCAGCACTAACGATGAAGCCGGCGAGTCCGATGCCATCAAGTGGATGAACTGATGAGCGATCTGTTCAGCGTGGCGGATGTCAGTGCCGCACGCGGACCGCTGCGCAAGATGGACATAGCGCCCGGCGACGCTCAGACGCCGGTGCAATACACCCTGCGTGCCGGCGAACAGCGCATCGGCCTCAACGCGCATCTGGGGGCGTCGTTGCGACTGGTGCATACCGGCGCCATTCACTGCGTGCATTGCGGGCGTGCCACGCGCAAGAGTTTTGCCCAGGGCTATTGCTACCCTTGTTTCAAGTCGCTTGCTCAGTGCGATACCTGCATCGTCAAGCCGGAAACCTGCCACTATCATGCGGGCACGTGCCGCGAACCGACGTGGGGTGAGCAGCATTGTTTCCAGCCGCACGTGGTCTACCTGGCCAATTCGTCGGGGCTCAAGGTCGGTATCACACGCAAGACGCAATTGCCCACGCGCTGGCTCGATCAGGGGGCGATTCAGGCACTGCCGATTCTCGAGGTCGACAATCGTCTGCAGTCGGGGCTGGTCGAAACCTTGTTCAAGCAGGTGGTGGGCGATCGCACCAACTGGCGCGCCATGCTGAAAGGCGATGTGGCGCCTCTCGATCTACCTGCCGAGCGGGATCGTCTCCTGGCGGCGCTCGATCAGGAGCTGGCGGCGCTGAAGCGACGCATCGGCGAGCAGGCGATCGGTACGCTGGCGGCGACGCCGGTCGATCTGCACTATCCCGTCCTGGAGTTTCCCGGCAAGGTGGTGTCGCACAATTTCGATAAATCCCCCGAGGTCAGCGGCCGCTTGATGGGACTCAAGGGGCAGTACCTGATCTTCGATACGGGTGTCATCAATCTGCGCAAGTTCGGTGGCTACGAGGTGGAAGTGGCGATCGAGTAGGGTACTTGGCGCGGCGATACCTTGAAGTCTACTCGGATGTCTCCACCTCATGGGTATCGACATGAATGTCGCTTACCCAAGGAGGTTTGCATGAAGATTCTGATGATTCTGACGTCACACGACCGCATGGGCGATACCGGCCATGCCACCGGCTTCTGGCTCGAGGAGTTCGTTGCGCCGTATTACGTGTTCAAGGATGCAGGTGCCGAGGTGACCCTGGCCTCGCCGCTGGGCGGGCAACCGCCTATCGATCCCACCTCTACGCAGCCGGATGCGCTGACCGAGGAAACGCGCCGCTTCGAGGCGGATAGCGACGCCAAGGCGCATTTGGCCAATACGCACAAGCTGGCCGAGGTGCGTGCCGATGACTACGATGCGGTCTTCTATCCCGGTGGCCATGGCCCGCTGTGGGACTTGACCGAGGATCGTCATTCCCAGCAGTTGATCCACGACTTCCTTGTGGCCCATAAGCCTGTCAGCGCAGTTTGCCATGCGCCTGCCGTGTTGGTGCATGCCCAAGGTCCCGATGGCCAGTCGGTGGTCAAGGGGCATCGCGTGACGGGATTCTCCAACAGCGAAGAAGATGCTGTGGGGCTGACCGATGTCGTTCCGCTACTGGTGGAAGATGCCCTGAAAGAAAAGGGCGGCCACTATGAGCGTGCCGCTACCGATTTCGCGCCTTTTCAACTGCGTGATGGCTTGTTGATTACCGGTCAGAACCCGGCCTCCAGTGCGCCGACGGCCAAGTTGCTGCTGGAGGCGCTGACAGGCTGACACTACCTCTCGATTCTTACACGCTTTTCTTATAATGGCTCGCCTTTGCGGGTCATTATTTCTTTTTGGTTAATGATGCCTTTCTTCGATATCGCCTGGCGCGACGCGCGATAGCCATTATGCTAAAGGCATGACTGGCGGAGAGACACGATGTGGCGTAATTCGGTACACGGCTGGGGCTTGCCCAGCATTCTCTTGCATTGGCTGAGTGCCGTGCTGGTCGTGTCGCTCTTCGTGCTGGGCTGGTGGATGACCGGCCTCGGCTATTACGATCGCTGGTATCAATTGGCGCCCTGGTGGCACAAGTCGCTGGGCCTGGCGCTACTGGGATTGACGCTGCTGCGGCTGGCATGGCGCTTGAGCCAGCCCACGCCCGAGGCACATGGCGTGTCGTGGGAGCGAATGCTGGCGCATGCCGGCCATGGTCTGCTCTACGTCTTGCTGTTGACGGTGATGATCAGCGGCTACTTGATATCCACTGCAGAAGGCCAAGGCATCAGTGTGTTCGGCGCCTTCGAAGTACCGGCACTGCTCAGCGGTTTGCCCCGCCAGGCAACTCTGGCAGGGGAGGTGCACTGGTACGCAGCTTGGGCATTGATAGTGCTCGCCGTGGGTCACACGCTGGCCGCGATTAAACATCATATTCTCGATCGCCGGGATACCTTGCGTCGCATGTGGTGGCCCGGCGGGTCTCGACGCCAATGAGTTCGATATCCGTGGCGGTGTGCCGCCACTTAAGTACTTCAATCCTTCATCATCAGGAGATGACGATGTTCTCGAAATCGCTACTCAAGACCGTGACCGGTGCCGCCCTCGGTGCTGCCGTGCTATTGCCCATGGCCCAGGCCAACGCCGCCGATTACAAGATCGACAGCGAAGGGCAGCATGCCTTCATTGAGTTCAAGATCAGCCATCTTGGCTATTCCTATGTGCTCGGCAGCTTCGAGGACTTCACGGGAACGTTCAGCTACGATGCCGATGCCCCGGAAGAAGCCAGTGCCAATGTCGAGATCGACGTGAACAGTCTCGATAGCCACCATGCCGAGCGTGACAAGCACATCCTGAGTGACGACTTCCTCGATGCGTCGCAGTACCCCACCGCGACGTTCGAATCCACCGGTTTCGAATCGACCGGTGATGGCGAGGGAGAGCTCACCGGTGATTTGACGCTGCATGGCCAGACGCAGTCGATCACCATCGACGTCGAGCATATCGGCGGCGGCGACGACCCATGGGGCGATTATCGCGATGGCTTCGAGGGGGAAACGACGTTGACGTTGTCCGACTTCGGCATCGATACCAGCAAGTTGGGTCCGATGGCGTCCACCGTTGACATGTACCTGGTGGTCGAAGGTATTCGCCAGTAATTCGCCATGCATGATCGAGCCTGAATTGCCCCGCCGCGTGCGGGGCGATTCACGTGGGCTCAGTCGTTGGCGATCGCCAGGCGATTGCGCCCGCCTTGCTTGGCCTCGTAAAGCGCCATGTCGGCGTGATGCAGCAGGGTGGCGGCGTCCTCGCCATGCTGGGGGTAACAGGCTAGCCCCAGAGAGATGGTAAGGTGAAGCGGGGTTGCGTCATCCCGGGGAATGTCCAGCGTGGCGACCTGCTGGCGAAGATGCTCGCCGCGTTGCCGTGCGGCGGACAGGCCGGCGCCGGGCATGATGATCAGGAATTCTTCGCCGCCGTAACGGCAGACGATATCGCCGCGCCGGACGTTGTCTACTAGAAGCTCGGCCACCTCGATCAACGCCCTATCGCCCAAGGCATGGCCGTGGTCATCGTTGATCGGCTTGAAATGGTCGATATCCAGCATGAGAACTGAAAGCGGGCCGGGCTGGCGTTCTGCACGGGCCAGCTCGCGCGTCAAGGTATCGTCCAGGAAGCGTCGATTGTAGAGGCCGGTCAAGGCATCGCGGATACTGGCCTCCTCGAGTTGCTCGCGCAGTCGCACATTGCTTAGCGACAGCGCCATATTCTCGGCGGCGCCCTTGGCGAACTCGGCTTGAGGGTCGCCATTTCCCGTCTCGTCGGTGGTACTGGCAAGATGCAAGTGGAGTATACCCACCGGCCCCTGCGTGCCTTTCAGGGGAATGCAAAGATGGCGTCCGGGGTGTGCGGTACGCAGGTGCGAACAAACTTCCGCATCCTGCGCCGCGGGAAGAGTGACATCGCGTATTCCGCCATCGTTCAGGGTCAGGCATTCGTCTCCGTTGACATCGCCTTTGTCCTCGCCCCACTGGCAAATGCGATGGGGAACGGCAGTGTGTGCATCGAGGCACCACAAGGTGCCGCCGAGCGTGTTGGCAAAGACCCTCGGTAGCTGGTCGCGGAGCGTCGACTGCGCTTCCTGCGTGCTGCGGCAGGCTTGCAGAGCTTCGACAAGATCATGGCGGGCCCGCATCTCGCGGGTTCGGTCACGCACCAGCACATTGACGCGTTCGGCGAGCTCGCGGCTGGTGCGTTGTTCGGTGGCGACCAGGGCCTCGAGACGCGCCGCCATGGCGTTGAAGGTATTCGCCATCCAGGCGAACTCATCGCGCCCCCGGAGCGCTACCCGCTGGCTGAGATCTCCTGCGACCATGCGTTGCGAGCGCTGGGTGATTTCCGAAACAGCGTGGCGGGTGCGACGAAACAGCGGCCACCAGGTCAGCAGGGCGCTCACCAGCGCCAGCAAGATGCTCCATACCATGATGTGCTGTGCGCGTTTCGCGGCATCCTGACTATCGACCTGGCGCGCATGGAAGGCGTCCTGCTCGGTATCGATGAAGGTCCTCATGACGGTGCGGAAGTCATCGACCAGGCGTTTGCTGGCTTTATCGTCTAGAGGGAGCAGTTCGGTATTTTCGCTACGCGTCTTGATGATGCTGTCGGTGGCGACGTCTTTTATCCACTGCCGGAATAGATGGTTGGCCTGCTCGAGGCGTCGATATTGTATTTCGTCATTCGAGGCTTCTTTCAAGCGTCTCAGGGTAAGTGGAAAAGTGCTCAAGGCACGCTGGTAGGGCGCCAGGTAATCGCCATCTCGGGTCAGGGCATAGCCGCGCTGCGCCGTCTCGGCATCCATGAACAGGCGCATCAAGTGGTTGGCGTCGGCGATCACCTCTAGGGTCTGGGCGACGCTGCGTGCCGTATGCTGCTCGACCTGCGACGCATGATAGAGGGCGAGGCATCCCGTCAGCATGATCATGAACGGCACGATGGCGGCAACTATCATGCGTGCGTAGAGCGAATGAGGCATGAGGCGGATCTTTCTCAAAATGTAACTAATGATCACGTTTAGGTTGATCATAAAGGGCGAAATGGCCAATCTCAACGCGATCTAGCATGAGGCGGGTGTTGAAAGTCAATTTAACGGTCCCCAACTCTTTTAGAAATACGCGAGATACGCGAGATACGCGAGATACGCGAGATACGCGAGATACGCGAGATACGCGAGATACGCGAGATAGAAGTACGACAAATTGCCTGGCGCCATGTTTCATCTTGTAACTGGGTTTTTGTGCTGTCTTTTTCCATCTGACAAGGAGTCATCATGCTCAATCAACGCACGTTGCCCCGCATTGGTCTGGGGACCTTTCGCCTCAAGGATCAAGACGTCATCGACTCGGTCATGTCAGCGCTGTCACTCGGCTACCGGCATATCGATACCGCTAAGTTTTACGACAACGAGCGCGCCGTGGGTGAGGCGCTCAAGCAAAGCGATGTGCCCCGCGACGAGATCTTCCTGACCACCAAGGTGTGGTGGGATCAATTGCAGCCGCAGGCATTGCTGGAGAGTCTCGAAGAGAGCTGCCGGCAACTCGGTGTCGAATACGTCGACCTGGCGTTGGTGCACTGGCCGTCACCCGGCGACGAGGTACCGATGGCCGATTACATCGGCGCCTTGAATCAGGCGCGCGGAAAAGGCCTCACGCGCGAGATCGGCGTCTCCAACTTCACGGTGGCCCAGCTCGACCAGGCGCTCTCGGTCCCCGGTGGCGAGCACCTGATCACCAACCAGATTGAAGTGCATCCCTTCCTGGCCAATCGCACCGTAGTCGAGCATTGCCACGACCTGGGCCTGCAAGTCACCGGTTTCATGCCGCTGGCGGTGGGCAAGGTGATGGACGAGCCCGTGCTCAAGGACATCGCCGAGGCGCACGGCGCGAGTCCGGCGCAGATCGCACTCGCCTGGGTCGCGGCGCGCGACATCGTGGTGATCCCGTCGTCCACGAAGCCCGAGCACCAGCAATCGAATCTTGACGCGATGGCGATCACCTTGAGTGCCGACGAGATGGCGCGCATCGATGCGCTGGATCGCGGCGAACGCATCGCCAATCCGGATTTTGCCCCTCAGTGGGACGCCTGAATCGTCATCACTCACGAAGGCGCTTTTTGCTAGTAGCCTGTTAGACTTGTCGCCCCCGGTATCGAGCGATACCGGGGGCGCCCTGTTTGATACCTTGACCGTTGACTCATGAAGAGGTTTCCGTGACGGAATCCATGTCCTCGCTGCGTCGCCAGCTGTGGCAGCAGACCTGGCCCATGGCCATTGGTGTGCTCTCGCTGCTGGGCTTTCAGCTTGTCGACAGTGCTTTTATCGCCCGTTTGGGCACCCAGCCGCTCGCGGCGCAATCCTTCACCTTTCCGCTGTCGTTTCTGATCATCGGCGTGCAGGTGGGACTAGGTATTGCCATCGCGGCGCTGATCTCGCGCACCCTGGGTGCCGGCGATACAGCGCGTGCCAGGCGCCTGGGCAGCCTGGTGCTGGTCGGTGGAAGCGCATTGATGGCATTGCTGATGCTGATCATGTGGGCTGCGCAGACGCCGATCTTCACGCTGCTGGGGGCCGATGTCCCCACGCGGGAGCTGATTCGCGCCTACTGGGGCCCGCAGTTGGTGGCTAACTGGCTAGGGGCGGTGCTGTATTTCGGCTATAGCCTGTTCCGGGCGCACGGCGATACGCGCTTGCCCGGCAAGCTCATGGTGCTGACCAGCCTGATCAATCTGGTCCTCGACCCTTTGCTGATCTTCGGCGTCGGCGACTGGTCGGGCTGGGGGCTACCTGGCGCGGCCTGGGCGACGGCGTTGGCGTTTGCCATCGGCATCTGGTTTCTGGTGGTGCGCTTGCGGGCCCACGACTGGCTGGCGCGTAGTGGGTTGCGCGAGGAAATGCGGGCCTCGGCCGTGCCATTCATGGCGATTGCCGGACCTGCGATGATCAGTCAGTTGATGCCGCCGCTCTCGGCGATGCTGGCGACCTCGATCGTCGCCAAACTGGGCGAGACCGCTGTTGCGGCCTGGGGCCTGGCCAGTCGTCTGGAAACGCTTTCGTTGATGGTGGTGCTGGCGCTGACCATGTCGCTGCCGCCCTGGCTGGGACGTTGTTACGGTGCCGGTGACTGGCCGCGTATCGATGCCTTGATGAAGCTGGCGGCGCGTACGGCCGTGATCTGGCAACTGGTGCTGGGGTGTGTCATGGCACTGGCGGCGCCTTGGATAGCGGTCGCCTTGTCGGGCAATCCGGAAATACGCGATGAACTCGCGACCTTGATACGCTGGTTGCTACCCAGCTATAGCCTGCTGGGCCTTTGCATGCTGGTGGTGTCCGCCTCCAATGCGCTGGGTTGGCCGGTACGCGCCATGCTGCTGTCTTTCATGCGCTTGTTCGTGTGTTACTTGCCGTGTCTGGCGGTGGGCGCCTGGTTGTCGGGGATCTTTGGCGTCGCCTGGGGAGCTGCGCTGGGCAACGTGCTGGCGGGCGGTCTCGCCTGGGGTATCTTCCGACGCTCCCTGACGCTGCGTATGGCGGCCCATGGCAATACTTGAAAACGCCGTTCTTTAAGTCGTAAAGACCAGATGATGGATAAAAATCGATTCTATCATCTGGTCATGAAATTGATTACCCCATAATTTTCTAGCCTCTCCATCCTATACTGGCGCTTCGCTTCGCATCCAATCAGCGCCAAGCAGGGGAAGGCCATGCACGTACTCATTCTCGGCAGTGGTGTCGTCGGTGTCACCAGCGCCTATTACCTGGCATCGCAGGGGCACGAGGTCGCGGTGGTGGATCGCCAGGCGGGACCCGCCATGGAGACCAGCTATGGCAATGCCGGTCAGGTCTCCTTCGGTTTTTCCTCGCCCTGGGCGGCCCCGGGCATCCCGCGCAAGGCGCTCAAGTGGATGTTTCAGGAACACGCGCCGTTGAAGATTCAGCCTAAGGCCGATCCTGCCATGGCGCGTTTCATGATGGCGATGTTCAATAACTGCACGCCCGAGCGCTACGTCGTTAACAAGGAACGCATGGTGCGTGTCGCCGAGTACAGCCGGCAGTGCATCGACACCTTGCGCCGCGACACGGGCATCCGCTACGAGGATCGTCAACGCGGCCTGCTGCAGCTCTTTCGTTACGATTCCCAGGTCGAGGCAGTGGCCAAGGACATGCGCGTATTGAGCGATTGTGGCGTACGCCACCGGCTGCTCGATGCCCAGGAAGTGACCGCCGTGGAACCGGCGCTGGCGCGGGTGCCGGGCAAGTTCGTGGGCGGACTTCATCTGCCGGACGATCAGACCGGCGATTGCCATCTGTTCACCCAACGTCTGGCCGATTATTGCCGCCAGCAGTTGGGCGTCGAATTCCGCTTCAATGTCGATATCCAGCGCATCGAGCGTCAGGCGGGTCGCGTCGAACGCGTCATGACCTCGGCAGGCGCGCTGAGCGCCGATGCGTACGTGGTGTGCCTGGGCAGTTTCTCGCCGCTGCTGGTCAAGGATCTCGATATCCGCTTGCCGATCTACCCGGTCAAGGGCTACAGCCTGACGCTGCCGGTGGTCGACGACGGTGGTGCGCCACAGTCCACGGTGATGGATGAAACCTTCAAGGTGGCTATCTCGCGCTTCGACGACCGGATCCGCGTCGGCGGTACCGCTGAGTTGGCGTCCTACGATTTGAGCCTGCTGGAAAAACGCCGCGCGACCATCAGCATGGTGGTGCGGGATGTCTTTCCGGAAGGCGGCGATATGGCCAAGGCCGAGTTCTGGACCGGCCTGCGACCAATGACGCCGGATTCGACGCCGATCATCGGCGCCACGCAGTATGACAACCTGTGGCTCAATACCGGACATGGCACTCTGGGCTGGACGATGAGTTGCGGTAGCGCGCACTTGCTGGCCGACCTGATGGCGGGGCGTCGCCCGGAAATCGACCCCCAGGGGCTGGGTGTGGCGCGTTACGCTGCGTGACCCATTCCGTAGGGAATCCCTGCGCGCATCGCTTGTCCAAACTCGCATCAGACCCGGTCTATCCGTACCGGGTCCATCCATACCGGGTCCATCCATACCGGGTACTCTTGAGAGTGCGATGAGAGCCATTGAGGAGGCAGCGATGACGATTCGCTCGGGCGGGCGTGCCGCAAGTGCCGGCATGCTGGCGTTGTTATTGAGCAGTTCGGTGTTGATGAGTGGGGCGGTACTCGCCCAGGACGAGACCGCGATATCTGCGGACCAGAAGGGCCAAGCGACCGAGGCAGACGAGGTCAGCGAGAAGGCGACCGGGGTCAGCGATGAAGAGGCCAGTTTCGGTCAGGGCGGCGCGCAAACTCCGCTCGACCAACGCCGCAATGCGGTGACCTTCGATCAGATGGATGTCGACGAGGATGGTGTGCTCAGCGAAGAAGAGGCACGTCAGGCCGACCGACTCGATTTGTTCGAGCGCCTCGATGAGGGTGATGGTGAGGTGACGCGAGAGGCATTCCGCGACGAAGTCGGCTCGGACACGCTACCCGACGCTCAGGAGAAGTGAGCGTCAATAAGTAAGCGCACAATAAAATGCCCGTCATGCGTGTGCATGGCGGGCGTTTGTGTACCGGGACTTTTGTGTCAGCCTACGTATCTTAGCCCACGACGGTGGCGATGGCCTTGGCCACGTAGGGCAGGTTTTCCTGCGCCAGACCGGCAACGTTGGCCCGGCCGGAGCGCACCATGTAGATGCCGAACTCGTCGCGCAGGCGGTCGACCTGTTCCGGGCTCAGGCCGGTGTAGGAGAACATGCCACGTTGTTCGGCGATGAAGGCGAACCGTTCGTCCAGCCCGTAAGGCTTGAGCGCTTCCACGAAATCGCGTCGCAGTCCGTTGATGCGGTCACGCATCTCGGTGAGTTCCTCGCGCCATACGCTGGCCAACGCCTCGTCATGGAGGATCTCGGCGACCACTGCGCCGCCGTGGGCGGGCGGATTGGAGTAGTTCTCGCGGGCGACGATGGCCATCTGCGAACGCACGTTCTCCATCTGCTCGCCATCGCGGGCGATCATGATCATGCAGCCGGTACGCTCGCGATAGACCCCGAAGTTCTTGGAGCACGAGCTGGTGATCAGCACTTCGTCGAGATTCTCGGCCAGCAGGCGCGGCCCGTAGGCGTCGGCATCGAGGCCATCGCCGAAGCCTTGATAGGCGAAGTCGACCAGCGGCAGCAGGCGGCGCTCGCGTACGACCTCCAGCACGCGTTGCCATTGCTCACGTGACAGGTCGAAGCCCGACGGGTTGTGGCAGCAGGCGTGCAGCAGCACCACATCGCCTTCGGGAATCTGCTGCAGCGCGCCCAGCATGCCGTCAAAGTCGAGACGGTTGTCGGCGTCCACGTACGGGTACTTCTTCAGCTCGACGCCCGCCGCATGAAAGATACCCAAGTGGTTGGGCCAGGTGGGATCGGAGACCCAGATACCCTTGCCGGGCAGTTGCGACTTGATGAAGTCCGCCGCCAGACGCAGCGCGCCCGTGCCGCCGGGGGATTGCGTGGCACTGGCGCGGTTGGCGATCAGCACCGGTGAATCTTTACCCAACACCAGTTCGAGTACCGCCTGGCCGTAACGCGGATCGCCGTGCGAGCCGATATAGCTCTTGGTCGTCTCGTTGCTCAGCAGCCGCGTCTCGGCCTCCTTGACGGCCCGCATGACGGGCGTATTGCCGTGCGCGTCACGGTAAACGCCGACCCCCAGGTCGACTTTCTGGGGATTGGGATCCTTTTTGAAGGCTTCGATAAGCCCGAGGATGGCATCCCCGGGTACGCGTTCAATCTGCTCGAACATGGGACTGAGCTACCTCGTCGGTTCTGGCGGCCATGATGAAATCGTTTTGATGCAAGCCCTTGATCTTGTGCGACCACCAGGTAACGGTGACTTTGCCCCATTCGGTGGTCAGCGCCGGGTGATGACCTTCTGCCTCGGCGATATCGCCCACCTGGTTGGTGAACGCCAGGGCCTGCTTGAAGTTGCGGAACGTGAATTCACGCTCCAACTGCATGATGCCATCGCGCTCCACGATCCGCCACTCGGGAATCTCCGCACCGAGGCTATGCATTTCCCCTTCGCTGACGGTGGGGGCGTCGGCGCTGCAGGCTTCGCACTTCAGTTCGGCAAGCTCGCTCATGGTGTTTTTCGCCTCCTTCGAGTGATTTATATCAGTGTAGAAGCCAGCGCCGGGGCGGGCCTACCGTAACGAAACATGATTTACGACTCGATCGAAGATGTGGCCATCACGGCCGCGTGAATCTCCGGATAGGGCCAGTCTTCCAGCGCCGCGAAGCCTTCGAGCTGGCGTGCCTTGAGCCGCGTCAGCACGGGGTTGGTGAGCCCCGCGAGAAAGCGTGTGAACAACGCGGCACTGGGTGGCGGTGCATCTGACAGCGCGGTTAGCCGTTCATGCAGCGGCGCGCACAGCGAGGCTACCTGGCGTGGGTCGAGCGGTGCGCGCGTTGTGTCTGCCGGCCACTGCGCGACATGGCCACGACACACTGAGCAATGGCCGCAGTGTTCGGGCGCATTGGCGTCGCCGAAATAGTCGGCCAGGCGCCGGCTGAGACAGGTCGTCGACTCGAACAACGACAGCATGGCCTGCAGGCGTTCGATCTCGGCGCGCTCCTTGTGCTGAAAATACGCCGTTAGCCGTTCGGCTAGCAGGGGTACATCGACCTCGCTGGCCATTACGGCGTAGACCTCGGTCATCTGCTTGCTTTCGAGTTGGATGAAGCCCTGATCATTGAAGTACTCCAGCGCACTGATGACACGACCTCGCGAGGTATCGAGGCCGCGCTCGGCGCCGAGCGCCGCCAGCGCATCCTGATCCAGCTCACACCAGGTCCGCGCGCGGGGCGAGGCGTCGATCAACGCGGCGACGAAGTCGCGACGCTCACCGCTGAAACGCTCGATCAGCGCCGTTGGGTCGAGCAGATACTTGAAGCGGTACTCGGCGAAATAGGCATAGCGAGGCGCGATGATGCCTTCGAGCTCGAGCCTCACCAGCAGCGTCTTGAGCGGTAGCGGCCGAATGTTGCTGTGCTGCGAGAGCGCGTTGAGGCGTACCTCCCATTGGCCGTGGGGGGCGGCATCGCTGATGTCGCGCAGCACACGTTCGATGCCGTCGCGCTCCGGGGTATCGCCGTAGACGAAGTTTTCCAGCGCCCCGAGGGCGTCGCGTCCGCCCAGCATCAGGCACTGAGACGGTTGGCCATCGCGCCCGGCGCGGCCGATCTCCTGGCTGTAGTTCTCGATCGACTTGGGCAAGTCGAAGTGCACCACGTTGCGGATATCGGCCTTGTCGATGCCCATGCCGAAGGCGATGGTGGCGACGATGCAATTCACCTCGCCGCTCATGAAGGCCTGTTGCAGCGTATCGCGGGTCTGGCTATCGAGCCCGGCGTGATACGCCCGCGCGTCGATGCCCGCCTTGCCGAGATAGGCGGCCAGGCGTTCGGCGGTCTTCTGCAAGGTGACATACACGATGCTCGGCTGCGGCGGTGTCTGCGCCAGGCGAGGGCCGAGCCACTCGGCCAGGGTGCGAGCGCGTCGGTCGGCGGCGGTGGGCCATACCTCGAGCTCGAGATTGGCGCGATAGAAGCCGGTGGCGGTGACGTCTTCGGCGTCGATGGCAAAGCTTTCACGCATATCCTCGATGACGCGGGGCGTCGCCGTGGCGGTGAGCAACAGCGCCTGGGGAATGGCAAATTCGCGCTGGTAGTCGGGCAGCTTGAGATAGTCGGGACGAAAGTTATGGCCCCATTCGGAGAGACAGTGCGCCTCGTCGACGACCAGTAGCGACACCGGCACCTGGCGCAGGAAGGCACGGAAACGCTCGTTCTTGAGGCGCTCCACCGAGATCATCAGGATGCGGATCTCGCCTTGCTTGACGCCACGCATCACCGCCGAGGCCTCCTCGCGGGTCTGGCGCGAATCGAGGCTCGCCGCGGCGATGCCGTGACGCGCCAGGAAATCGAGCTGATCCTGCATCAGCGCGAGCAGCGGCGAGACCACCAGTGTCAGGTGAGGCAGATGCAGTGCCGGCAACTGATAGCACAGCGACTTGCCGGAGCCCGTAGGGAAGATGGCTGCCGCCGAACGTCCCTGGGTAACGGCTTCCACCACTGGGCGTTGGCCGGGGCGAAAATCGGCGTAGCCGAAGACGCGTTGCAAGGTTTCCTGAATCATCGATCGCTCTCGCTGCAGAACTGAGTATGGCCGGGATATCGGGGGCGTGGCGATTGGCAGATGCCTATTCTCGCATATCGTCGGGGTCGGTGATGCCGGGAAGGCGTGTGCCATTCGACGCCTTGCCCGTCTGCTTCTACGGTATTCCTAGAAGGACAACAAAAGATAAAGGAACAACCCATGGAAAAACTGGCGCGTAGACTCGGGCTGCAAACCGATCCGACGATATTCTTCGTATCGGCCGGCATCATGGTGGTTTTTCTGGTCGCTCTACTCGTGGCGCCTGAACCCATCGGCGCTGCCTTCGGGGCCGGCCGAACCTGGATCGTCACCAATCTCGGCTGGTTTTTCATCTTCGGGGTGACCAGTTGGGTGGTGTTTCTGCTGTGGGTGGCCTTCAGTCGTTTCGGTGCGATTCGTCTCGGTGGCAATGACGCCAAGCCGGCTTATGGCAACGTCTCCTGGTTCACCATGCTGTTTGCCGGGGGCATCGGCACGGTGCTGATGTTCTGGGGGGTGGCCGAACCCATGTCGCATTTCGCCAACCCGCCGCGGCCGGATGTCGAGGCCTTCTCAGTACAGGCCGCCGACGACGCGATGGGGTTCGCGATCTATCACCTGGGGCTGCATACCTGGGCGATCTTCACGCTGCCCGGGTTGGCATTCGCGTATTTCATCTACCGCTATGACCTGCCGATGCGCTTTTCCTCGGTGTTCTATTCGCTGATCGGTGATCGTATCTACGGGCCACTGGGTAAAGCGCTGGATGTCTTCGCGATTCTCGGCACCCTGTTCGGTGTGGCCGTGTCGATCGGTCTGGGCACTCAGCAGATCAATGCCGGCTTGAGTGAGCTGCTCGGTGTCTCCAATGGCGTCATGCCCAAGGTCATCATCATTGCCGTTCTAACGACGGTGGCGGTGTGTTCGATCGTGGCGGGTCTGGACAAGGGCGTGAGGGTGCTGTCCAACATCAATATCGGCATGGCCGTCGGCCTGATGCTGTTCGTGCTGGTCACCGGGGCGACCGTGTTTCTGCTGCGCTCGATCATCGAAACGGTCGGCATCTACGTCTCCAACATCGTGCCGATGGCGTTCTGGAACGATGCGTTGGCGCAATATACCCACGAAGAGGGAGGCTGGGGATGGCAAGGAGGGTGGACCGTCTTCTATTGGGCGTGGACGGTGACCTGGTCGCCTTTCATCGGCATCTTCGTGGCGCGTATCTCCCGCGGCCGCACGATCCGTGAATTCGTACTCGGTGTGTTGTTCGCCCCGTCGATATTTACCTTGGTGTGGTTCGCGATCTTCGGCTGGTCGGCAATGCAGATCGACGGTATCGGCGAAGATGCACGTGCGGCACTCGGCGCGCAGGCCGGATCGCTGTCTACGGCAGTGGAGGAGAGCATTCCGCTGGCGATGTTCGCCTTTTTCGAGAACTTCCCGGCGGCGACCCTGATCCAGGGCCTGGCGGTGGTCATCGTAGCGATATTCTTTGCCACCTCGTCGGATTCGGCTTCGCTGGTGGTCGACATGCTATGTACCGGGACGCCCGAGCCGGGCCCCTGGTATCAGCGGGTGTTCTGGGGCGTGTCCGAAGGGATGCTAGCCGCCATGTTGATCGTGCTTGCCGGCGATGCCGGGTTGACCGCCTTGCAGCAGGTCATCACCGTCGTCGGTCTGCCGATGTTCATCCTGGTGTTCGCCATGATGTTCGCGTTGCTGCGCGGCTTGTCCCACGAGAAACTCAGTGAGGTGACCGTCGGCAAACCGCCGCGGGCCGACGACCTGTAAGCAGGCTTGGGCAGAAAGAGAACGGGGACTGTCCGATGTGAGTGAGCGGGCGCCCCTCGCAATGTAAAGCGTGGAGGAGGAGCCAACTTGGTTGTGCCTGCCGGCGGTGGGTAGAATGGCCTTTTGCAAAAAAGCGCAAACTACCAAGGACCCGGCATGGCCCACCTGCTACGTATCGTGATGATCCACGGCCATCTGGAAGGCGTGGTCGAATTGGATGTCGATGGCCACACCAATATCTGTGGCACCAACGCTTCGGGCAAGACCACGCTTCAGCGATTGGTGCCGGTCTTCTACGGCGAACTGCCCAACAAGGTCGTCCCCAAGACACGGATGAAGTTCGATGCCTTCTACCTGCCGCATCGCAACAGCTATCTGATCTACGAATACCGTCGCGAGGCAGGCAATGTCTGCCAGGCCGTGCTGACGCGCAAGAAAGAGGGCGGCCTGGAATATCGCTTCGTCGCTGCGCCGTATCAGCCCGAAGACTACCTGGTGGAAAGCGAGGACGGTGTGGTGGCGCTGGAGTACGGCGACTGGTTGGCGGGGTTGCGTCGCGCCGGTATCGACTTCTCGGCCAAGTTCGGGGCGACTTCTGAATACCGTGCGGTGATCCAGAACGACTTTACCCAGCAGCAGGGTAACCGGCGCGAGGCGTTGAAGCTGCGCCAGACCGCCGCGAAATTCAGCCTGGTCAAGCCCGAGCGGCGCATCCGCCATATGGAAAAGCTGATTTCGGCGGTGCATGCCAAAGAGGGCAAGATGGACACCCTCAAGACCATGCTGGCGGCGATCTTCGAGGAAGACGGCGTCGAACTGCCGGTGACCCGCATTCGCAATACCAAGGCGCGCGACTGGATCGCGCAGATGCGCCAGTCGATGCGCCTGGAGCCGCTGCAACAGTCACTGGCGGAACTGGCCGACGTCGACCGCAATATCGTCGATCTGGAAGCGACGCTCTGGCAGCTCAAGCCACAACTGGATGCCGATCGCCATCGCGCGGAGCGCGTGCTGGCCGACACCGAGGCCGAGCTGAACACGCAGCAGGAAGCCTTTCAGGCGCGCGAGCAGGAATACGAGCAGGCTCGCGACACCCTCAACGATCGCATCAGTGAGCTTGCCAGCGAGCTGGATCGCACCCAGCGCAGCCTGAACGACCTGCAGCAGCAATATGAACAGTATGCCGAGGCCGATATGCCCGCCCTGGAGCGGGACCTGGCCGAGCTGCCGCAATGGCGCGAACAGGCCCAGCAGTTGCAGGAGCATCTGGCGGTGATGCAGGAAGCCTCTGCGGCCAACCGCTCACGCCTTGACGGTCGCCTGCGCGAGCTTGCCGATAACCTCTCGCGGCGCAGCGATGAAATCCAGGCGCTCATCAATGAACTGGGCGACGAGAAGTCGGCGTGCCAGGAGCAGCAGTGGGCGTCCGAGCGTGAACTGGAAGCCCAGTACCACACGCAGCGCAGCGAACTGGACGCCGGCTATCAGACGCGGCTCGAGCAAGGCATCGAACGCTTGGCCGATCTCAAGGCGCAACTTGCCTCGACCGGTCAGGTGCCCGAGGAGATTCAGGAAGCGGAACTCGCCCAGTCCAGGGTCGATCAGGCCCAGAGCGATCGCAACGCTGCCGCCAGTCGTCTTGAAGGCTTGCGCCGTGAGCACGAAACCCTGCGCCGCGAACGCGACACGGCAGAGCAGCAGCGAGAAAGCGCCAAACAGCAACTCAATCGGGCGAATCAGCGCTCTCAGGAACTCCAGCGGCAGCGCGATCCTGACGAGGGCAGCCTGCGCTATTTCATGCGTTACCATCGCCCTGGCTGGGAGCACCGCCTGGGCAAGATCATCGCGCCCGAACTGCTTGAGCGTCGCGATCTTTCGCCACAGCTCGGTGACACCGAGCACGACGACCTGTACGGCGTGGCACTCGATCTTGCCGCCATCGAGCTGCCCGATCACGCCCGCGACGAGGCGAGCCTCAATGCTGCCATCGATGTCGCCGAGGCCGAACAAGCGCGCGCCGAAACCGATCTTCAGGCCGCCGAGAAACAACTCAAGGCCTGCCATGACCGGGTGCAGGGGGCCGAGGAGCCCCTCAGCCAGGCGCGTCTCGCCCTCAAGCATGCCGATGATGAAGTCGAATATGCCCTGGATGCCCGACATCAATGTCAGGAGCGTCATGCGCGGCAGCAGAAAGAGCGCCGGCGAGTCGCCGAAGAAGCGCTGGCCAGTCAGCAGGCCGCCGACAAGGCCCTGCGCGATGAAAAGCGCGAGGCACTGAGCACGCTCGATGAGACCCATCAGGCGCAACTCTTGGAACTCAAGGCCGATGGTCAGAGCCAACTGGCCAGCTTCGACGCACGCATCGATCAGTACAAGCAACAACTCGAAGACTTCAAGGCCGAGCACCAGCGTCAACGCCAGGAACTGGAAGCGGCCTTCGACCAGGAGCTTCAGGATCAGGGCGGTGACCCTGAAACCCTGCGCTTGACGCGCCAGCGCATCAGCGATTTGCAGGAGCGCATTCGCGTTACCGAAAGCCGCCGCGAAGAGCTCGATGCCTACACGCGTTTCATGCGTGTCGAATGGGGCGAGCGCAAGCCGCAACTGGTCGACCGCGAAGCGACGCTGACGCGTGACAAGCAGGCCGCCGAGCACCAGCGCGAGCAGTGTCGCAGCGATTATCAGGCTGCCAAGGTGGCGCACCAGCAAGCCGCCAAGACGCTTAAGGCACGCTGCAATGGCGAACGCGAAGTCATCGACGCTCTCAAACCACTGCTCGGTCAGGTCGATGGGCTAGGACTTACTTCAGCGCCGAATGCCGCCGGCGAGCCCACCCGGGAAGCGCTGGGCGATGTGCATGAACGTATCGAGCGCACACGTCAGGCGCTGGGCAGCCGCAGCAGGGAGGTGGAAACCCTGCGCAAGGGTTGCGAGCAGGTCGAAAGCGAGCTGATCAAGGGCGCCAGTCAGGGCTTCGTCGAGACTCTGGAAGCCGAACGCGCCAAGCTGTTAAGCGGGGCTGGCGAGCAGAGCATCGATCCGCGCCGTCAGCTTCCGTTGCTGCGGGGCATGCTGCAGTTGCTCGAAGATCAGCAGCAGCAATTGATCCAGCAGGGGCGCAACCTGGGGGCCGACCTGGACAAGTTCTTCACCGTCTTCCGCGACCTCAATCGACGCATCAGCGCCCAGAGCCGCCGCTTGTCCGAAGAAGTGGCCGATGACCTGCGCCTCGAGGGCATCAACAAGGCCGAGGTACGCATTCAGTCGACCATCGACGAGCTGGGCTTCTGGGAGCCACTCAAGCGCTTCGCTCAGCTTTATCGCGACTGGGAGAACGCCAACCAGACGCTGCCCGGTGATGACTATCTGGATGCGCTGGCCGATGTCGTCGATCTGCTGCGCCACGACCAGCAATACAGTTTCGAAAGCCTGTTACGCCTCGAGTTGCACTTGAACGAGGGTGGCACCGACCTGGTGATCAAGAGCGATCGTCAGCTACTCGAATCTTCGAGTCACGGCATGGCTTATCTGATCCTGTGCAAGTTCCTGCTTGCCTTCACGCGGTTGCTGCGCGGGCCATCGGAGATCGCCATTCACTGGCCCATCGATGAGATCGGTACGCTGGCTTATCACAATGTCGAGATGCTGTTCGACGCCTGCGATAGCAACCGCATCCATATCGTCGGCGCGTTTCCCAACCCCGAGTCCGACGTCTTGCTATTGTTCCATAATCGCTATCTGATCGATCGTGACGCCGAGCAACCGAGTCGCCGCCGCCTGAAGCGCATCGAACCGCGTCTGAGTCGCCTGGCCGAACGCCTGCAGGAACGTACCGCCGAGGAGGTTACGTCATGATCGAACATGGTCCGTTGCTGGAGCGCTTGCTGGCCGGCGAGTTCGTCTGCGCCGTGAGCGATGATAGAGCCTTCCGGCGTCTCGAAGACGAGGAAGTGCGCGAGCAGATCGACACTTACTTGCGGCCGCTCAATCGCCGCTTGGCCACCAACGCCGAGGGCAGTGTCTACTTCCTGGCCTGGCGGCAGCTCAACGATGAGGCCCGCGAGCAGCTATCGCGGCAGCTCGGCGAGGTGCTGCATAGCCTGATGCCGATGCTCGAATGGCTGCAGTTGATGCAGGAAGCCCTGGGCCATGACGCCCTGGTGGCACCTGGCGACGTGCTCAAACCCGCCGAACTCAGTGCCCGCTGCGAGGACAACCAGAGCCTGCGCGAACAGCTCGAACGTCTCGCCGGCGACAGCTTCTTCGGTTCCCAGAGCGAACAGCTCGACGCCCAGATGAAGCAAGTCTTCAAACGCCTCAGGGAACACGGCTATCTGCTGCAGCCGCATGCCGACCGCCAGGTCTATCTGGTCACCGGCAAGATCGATTACCTCGTCGATCTGGTGCGGCTCATTCGCGACGAAGAAAACCTGCCCGTCGACGACGAGCGCCCGCAGACGCAGGAAAGCTTGTTATGAAAGAGTTTGCGGTGAGCGACGAGCATGAGCTGGAAAGTCGCCTGATCGGCACCGGCGTGGAACGTCTGGCGCTGCTTGGCAAGCACGCCGACGTCCTGATGCAGGGCTACAGTCGCGATGAAGTGCCGCTGGAGGCCCTGAGCGACAGTGCGCTGCGGCGGCTGCTGGCCGCGCGCATCGTCTGGCGGCCTGATGATCAGGGGGGCGTCAAGCTGGCGCCCAGGGTGCGCGAGTTGATCGCCGAGATGCTGGCCGACGAAACCCGCCGCCAGGTCAACGCCGATGTGGGCGAAACCCTGGAGCTGGTGCGCACGCTGGTGCAGAGCTACCGCGAGGCCCAGAGCCAGGGCGAATACTGGCGTCAGGAGCAGCAGTTGCTGCGTCTGCGCCAGGCCGTCGATGATCTCAACGGACGTTTCGCCGACGCCATCGACAGTCTCTGGCAGCGCCTCAACAGCGACTTCGGCTTCGTCAGTCGCCTGAACGACAAGATTCGCGAAAACGAGCGTGCCCAGAAGCAGATCGTGCGCCTGCTGGATGGCCTGCAACTGATCGACTTCGACGAGCTGATCGAACTGGTCGGCGGCGATGGCACCCTGCGCAAGCTGCTGATAAGTCAATTGCAGCGCCAGATCAGCCAGCACTACACCAGCTTGCGGGAGGTCCAGAGTCGTTTGACCGAGCTGATGGCCCGCTTCCGCCAGCAGCAATCGCGCAGTCGGTTGATCAGTGGCATGGCGGCGTTTCTGCGTGAGCATCCCAATTTCGTTCCCGGCAACTATGCACGGCGCAGCGACGTGCCCGACCTGATCAACCAGGCCGTCCCGTTGATCGCTGCTGCCGCGCCGGCCGTGGATCATGAGCCGGATATTCGCGTACTGACCGACCTCGTGCACCAGTTGCCGACGCCGCTGCACAAGCCGCAGACCGTCGCTGCCGCACGGCCCGCCGAAGCCGAGGAGCAGAGCCTGGTGGCGGCGCGCCAACAGGCCCTCAAGCAGGACGTGGAAAGCTTCTATCTGACGGTGATCGACCATCCCGATCCCACCGGCATCAGTGCGCTGGCCTACCTGCAGGAAAGTGACATGGAATGGGGTGAGGAGATCTGGCTCTTCCAGGTGATTGCCGAGTACCAGAGCTTGCCGCGCAGCGAGCAAAAGGCCTTTGAGTTGCATCAATTGGAGAGCCGCGCCAGCCGCTTCAACGACCTTCGGCTGATCCACGACGTCACCCTGCAACTGGCGAATTCGGCATGAATGAAGCGTTATCGCCCAAGACCCATCGTTGGCTCAGCGACATTCACGATAGGCTGCGCCGATGCCGATGCCGATGCCGATGCCGATGCCGATGCCGATGCCGATGCCGTTGAGGGCGGCGGGGCTCATGACGTCCCGTCGGCGTGGGCGTCGAGTTCGGCGCGCCAGGCCTGCATTTGCTTGAAGCGTTTTTCCTGGCCGTATTCCGTGGGGTTGAAAAAGGTGGTTTCGGGCAGTTCCGATGGCCAGCAGTCATGCGCGTGCCCGGCGGGATAGCCGTTGGGTTCGTTGTGCGCATAGCGGTAGCCCTCGCCATGGCCGAGGGATTCCATCAACTTGGTGGGGGCGTTGCGCAAGTAGGTGGGCACCTCGAAGTCGGGATTCGCAGCGACGAATTGCTTGGCGGCGTTCCAGGCCTGGTCGATGGCGTTGCTCTTGGGCGCGATGGCGAGGTGCAAGGCGGCATGGGCGATGGCGCGCTGGCCTTCGTAGTCGCCCAGACGCAGGTAGGCGTCCCAGGCGGCCATCACCAGCGGCAGGGCACGGGGCTCGGCATTGCCGACATCCTCCGAGGCGATGGCGGCGAGGCGGCGCACTACATCGAGCGGGTCGCCGCCGCCCTGCACGAATTGCGCGATGTACAAAAGCGCAGCATCGGCGCGTGACGAGCGTATCGACTTGTGGATCGCCGAGAGCAGGTCGTAATAATGATCGCCCTGCTTGTCGAAGGCGCTGCCCTGATGTCCCAGGACTTCATGCAGCGCCTGCAGGGTCAGGTGTTCGCCGTTCTCGGTGGGCGTGGCGAAATCGCAAGCCGTCTCCAGCAGACCCAGTGCGCGACGTGCGTCGCCCGAGGCCGAGCGTGCGAGCGTTTCCAGCACGTCTTCGTCGGCCTCGATATGGCGCTCTCCCAGGCCACGTTGAGTATCCGTCAGGGCCTGATGCAGCACACGCAGCAGGTCGTCCACCTCCAGCTTGCGCAGCACATAGACGCGTGCCCGCGAGAGCAGCGCCGAATTGACCTCGAAGGAGGGATTCTCGGTGGTCGCGCCGATCAGGGTCAGCAGCCCGGATTCGACGTGCGGCAGCAGGGCATCCTGCTGGCTCTTGTTGAGACGGTGGATCTCGTCGAGAAACAACAGCGTCGGCTGCCCGCGGACCTGGCCCTCGCGAGCGCGTTCCACGGCGGCGCGGATATCCTTGACGCCGGCCATCACCGCCGACAGGCGTTCGAGCATGGCGCCCGAGGCATCGGCGAGGATATCGGCCAGGGTGGTCTTGCCCACGCCCGGCGGCCCCCACAGGATCATCGAGCGTACCGCGCCGCTTTCCGCCATGCGGCGCAGCGGCTTGTCGGGACCGACCAGCGCTTCCTGGCCGACGTAGTCATCGAGCTGGCGTGGGCGCATGCGATAGGCCAGCGGCGTGTTATCGGATTGGGATGAAGCGAACAGGTCCATGTGTATGCCACCGGTGGGTGAGAGGGTGTTTACAAAAGGGCTGCACTCGACAATCCGGCGTTAAAATCGGCCTAAAAATACTCATTTACCCCATGTAAACTCCGTGTTTTCGGCCAATTTTGCCTTGTTTTGTCTTCGTTCGCCTGTTTTGTAACGACCCTCTGGGTCGAGTCGCCAAAAACCGTTTTTAGACTTTCGGCCAACAGGCGTAATCTTGTCATACCCGCTAGGGTAAAACATTCGAGTCCCAGTGGGGTGTTTCCCGTCGGGGAAGGTGAAAGTCCTCGACTAGACTGGCAAACAAGGCTGCCGGATACCCCGCGCTGCCATGCTTCGACAGCAAAGGAGGCCTGTACATGCCCATGCTGACCCAACTGCGCCAAGACCACGCCAACATGGCGCGTCTGCTGCACGTGTTGCAGCTCAAGCAGAAGACCCTGGCGGAAGGTGAGCGCCCCAATTTTCAACTGATACGCGAGGTCGTTGATTACATCCTCGACTACATGAGTGGGTTCACCGAACCGCTGGAACGCATGTGCACCGAGCAGTTGAATACGCGGGCGCCGCAAGCCGACGTGCTGTGCCAGCGGTTGTCCGAGGATTACCGGGCGCTCAATGAACGCCTGGCGAAACTCTCCCAGGATCTCGACATGATCCTGATGGATGCGGTAGTACCCATGGACCGCTTCAGCGAAGATCTCAAAGCCTATCTCGAAGCGCATCGGGCTTATCTGCGCGGTGAGCGCGAGGAATTGTTCCCGTTGATCCGCGAGCACTTCGACGAAGACGACCTGGATCGGTTGGCCAAGGCACTGCCGGAAGGGGCCGAAGCCGAGCTGGCGCGTCTGCAGGAAGGCTATCCGGAGCTTTACGCCGAATTCCGTGAAGCGCCTTCGCCGTTGAGTTGAGCTATGCCGCCACGTGAACGTCATCGTGGTTATCGGGCGCGCACATGGGGTAGTTCATCCCAGCGTGTTGTGTAGCATGCCGAGCGGTAGGCACTGTTCATCTGCCAGGAGGCATCGGCGGGCTGCGGACCTAGGGTCAGCGCCTGACGGCCGTAGCGGGCGCGGATCGTGTCCCAGACGTGCATCAGCGCCTCTTGCCGGGCTGGCTCGGCGCCATCGAAGAGCGTCGTCTGGCTTTGTTGGCGCGGGGCCAGGTCGCTGAGCATCACCCCGAGCTTCTGATACGCCAGTGGCTGCCATAAGCGCGCGAGAAGACGTTGCGCCGCGCGGTTGAGCTGCTGCGTGTCAGCACTTGGAAAGGGCAGTGCGGTCCACTCGCAGGCGTGATGATAGGGCGTGTCGTGATGTGGATTGGTGCGCAGATAGACGCCGATGGCCGAGGCTTGCATGGCGTCGCGTCGCAGCTTTTCGCCGGCGCGTTGGCAGTGATGGCGCAAGGCACCGGCGAGGGCGGCACGGTCGCGCAGGGGGCGCCCGAACGAGCGCGAGCAGAGAATGCTGCGGCGCGGGGTTTCCAGGTCGCTCATCGACAGGCAGGGATAGCCGTTGAGTTCGGCGGCGGTGCGCGCCAGCACCACGCTGAAATGACGCCGTAGTTCGCTGTTGGGTGTCTCGCGCAGCGCGGCGGCGGTGAGCACACCGATGCCGGCCAGGCGCGCGTTGAGCCGTTCGCCTACGCCCCACACCTCGCGCGGCGATAGCCGCTTCAGGTACGTCCTCAATTCGGGGGCGTCGGCATGCGTCCAGACACACACCTGGGGGCGACTCGACTGTGCCTTGGCCTGTCGGTTGGCGAGTTTGGCCAGGGTACGTGTCGGGGCGATGCCGATGGAGACCGGCAGCCCTACTTCTCGCATCACGCTACGTACCAGGCGCGCGCCCAGAGCGTGCCAGTCTTCCTGCATGCCGCGTAGATCGAGGAAACACTCGTCGATGGAATAAGGCTCCAGCGTGGGGACCTGACGCGCCAGGACCTGCTGCGCGCGTGCCGAGAGATCGCCGTAAAGCGTGTAGTTGGAGGACTTCAACACCACGCGACGCCGCAGTGCCGGCTCGATCTTGTGGGTGGGGATGCCCATGGGTATTTCGAGCGCCTTGAACTCCTCGGAACGCGCGATGACACAGCCGTCGTTGTTGGATAGAACGCCCACCGGAACGCCCTCCAGGCGCGGCTCGAACAGGCGCTCGCAGGCAGCATAGAAGTTGTTGCAGTCGATCAGCGCGAACATGAGGGAGAAGCCGGTTCCTCGCCCGTGGCGGGCAAGGCGTGAATGGCGTAGCAGATGACGCCCCACAAGCGGTCGTCATCGGCCTCGAAGGGCATCCTCGCCAGGCCGGGGCGTGACGGCGCGAGATACAGCCGGGCCTCGCGGCGCTCTAGGCGCAACACGCTCAGCTCGCCGTCGATGACCACGACCAGCCAATGCCCGGGGCGCGGTGAAATGGCGCGGTCGATCACCAGCAAGTCGCCGTGATACAGGCCGGCGTGGCGGTGGTCATCGCCCTCCAGGCGCATGAAGAACGTCGAGGCCGGGCGACGCACCAGGTGGTGATGTAGATCCAGCGGGGCTTCTCGGTAGTCGTCGGCCGGGGAGGGGAAGCCGCTGGCGCCGCGTGTCAGGGTATCGCCCGATGCGGGCGCCGAGGTCGATGCGGCAAGAGCGATAGGCGTCATGGACATGGCGGAACCTCGAAAACGAAATGACGAATACTGTAAAAATAACCAGTATTTTTCTTCGAGGCAAGTCGAGGCATCTCATCCCTTGGGCGGGTAAGGTAGAATGAATGCACGCGTTTTCGAGGAAGTCGTATGGACCGCCTGCAGGCGATGTACACCTTTCGCGCGGTCGTCGAGGCTGGCAGTTTCGCCGGAGGGGCGCGCAAGCTGGAACTCTCCAATGCCATGGTCAGCAAGCACATCGCCAAGCTGGAGGCCAGTCTGGGGGTACGCTTGCTGACGCGTACCACGCGGCGCTTGCAACTGACCGCCGAGGGCGAACGTTATCTCAATGGGGCGAGTCGTCTGCTCGACGAGCTGCAGGAATTGGAAGCCGGTCTCGGCGAGCAGCGCGGTGAAGTGCGTGGCCGGTTACGGCTTTCCGCACCGCTGGATTTCGGCGTGCGTGCGTTGATGCCCGCCTTGCAGGCATTCGAGCGCCGCCATCCGGCGGTAATGCTCGATGTCGTTCTCGAGGATCGCCGTGTCGATCCGGTGGCTGAGGACTTCGATCTGGTGGTGCGTATCGGCGAGCTGGAAGATTCCAGCCTGATCGCGCGGCCGTTAATGGACATGCCACGTCATGTTTACGCCGCGCCGGAGTATCTGGCGCGGCATGGGACGCCGACGCATCCTGCCGAGCTGCGTGGGCATCGCTGTCTGCACTACAGCCTGGCGCGCGAAGGGCACTATTGGCACTTCCAGGTCGATGGAGCGCCTCTCCGGGTGCGCATCCGCCCGGTCATGGCCTGCAACAACGGCCGCGCTCTGACCGAGGCGGCGATACGCGGCATGGGGCTGGTCTACAAACCGGCGTTCCTGGGTGAACCGGAAGTCGAAGCCGGGCGGCTGGTTCGCGTGTTGGACGAGTTCAGCGTGGCGCCGATCAGTGTCCACCTGTTGTATGCCGAACGTGAATTCATCCCCGCGCGCCTGCGGGCCTTGGTGGATACGTTGCTTGAGCACTTCGCGGAGACTCGCGCATGACGGCGCCGATTCTGATCTTCGACTCGGGCGTCGGCGGGCTCTCAGTGGTGGGCGCCTTGCGCGCGCACCTGCCCGGCGCACCGCTGGCGTATGTGTGTGACAACGCCGCGTTGCCGTACGGCACCAAGCCCGATGACTGGCTGGTGGCGCGGATCGTCGCGGTGTGTCGCGCGGCGGTGGCGGCGAGTGGCGCGCGCGCCCTGGTAGTGGCCTGCAATACGGCCAGCACCTTGGCGCTAAACGCCTTGCGCGAGAGCCTGAGTATTCCGGTGATCGGGACCGTGCCGGCGATCAAGCCGGCGGCCCATGCCTCACGCAGCGGCGTGTTCGGGTTACTGGCGACCTCGGCGACGGTGTCGCGTCCTTATACGCAGCGTTTGATCGATGAGTTCGCGCCGGATTGCACGGTAGTGAGGCTGGCCGCCGATCCTTTGGTTGCGCAGGCCGAACGCGTCCTGACCGGGATGCCGTGGGACGATGCGGTCATCGCCGCGAGCCTGGCGCCGTTATGGGAAGCGCCGCGGCTCGATACCGTGGTGCTGGGATGCACGCACTTTCCGCTGCTGCGAGAGGCCCTCGAGCGGCATGCGCCGCGCGAAATCGTGTGGATCGATTCCGGCGACGCCATCGCGCGTCGTGTGGCGCAGGTCGTTCCGCAGGTCGCTTCTAAACTCTGGCGTGATACGCCGGCCAGCGACGCGAGCTGGGCCAGCGCGGCGCAACAAGCGGGCCTGGCATGCACCCTGGCGGGATACGGCTTCAGTGCACCGTACTCTTTGGCATTGCCTGACACTGTTTTAACCTTCTGATTTCCATGTGACGGTGTCGCTGCGGCGACATCGCGAGTTTTTGCTGAAAGGAGTTTTCGTGGCCGTACCCGTCGTCGACCCCGAACGTTATGAGTCCCAGCTCGACACCAAACGCGAGCGCATTACGGCGCAATTCGCGCGCTTCTCTCCACCGCCGCTGGAGGTGTTTCCCTCGCCGCCGCGTCATTATCGGCAACGCTGCGAGTTTCGTATCTGGCATGACGGCGATGATCTGTTCTATGCCATGTTCGAGGTCGACCCTGCCGATCCCAAGCGCAAGGAGGTCGTACGCCTGGACGATTATCCGGTGGCGGGCGAGCGCATCAATGCGCTCATGCCGGTCCTGCGCGATGCGCTGTTGGCCAGCGATACCTTGCGGCGCAAGTTGTTCCAGGTCGAATTCTTGACCACGCTGAGTGGTGAGGCGTTGGTGACCTTGATCTATCACCGCCAACTCGACGAAGCTTGGGAACAAGAAGCACGAGCGTTGCAGGAAGCCTTGGACGTATCGATCATCGGCCGGGCACGCAAGCAGCGTCTGGTACTCGAACGCGATCATGTCTGGGAGCGGCTGAACGTCGAAGGTCGCGACTTCGTCTATCAGCAGGTGGAGAACAGTTTCACCCAGCCCAATGCGGCGATTTGCCGGTCGATGCTGGGGTGGGCGCGGGATGTGACCCGCGAGAGCCGTGATGGCGATCTGGTGGAGTTCTATTGCGGCAATGGCAATTTCACGATTGCACTGGCCGAGAACTTTCGCCGCGTGGTGGCCACCGAAATCTCGCGGACCTCGGTGGCCTCGGCCAACGTCAATCTCGAGGCCAATGGCGTGGTCAACGCTGTGGTGGCGAGGATGTCCGCCGAGGAATTCAGCGAAGCTCTGGCCGGCGAGAAAAGCGGGCGGCGCGTGGCAGCGCTGGCGCTCGACGAGCATGCCTTCACCACGGCGCTGGTCGACCCGCCGAGGGCTGGGCTCGATGCGCATAGCTGCGAGCAGCTCAAGGCCTATTCGCGTATCGTCTATATTTCCTGTAACCCGAACACGCTCGAGGCGAACCTCGAGACATTGAGTGCGACCCATGCCGTGACGCGTTTCGCATTGTTCGATCAGTTCCCGTATACCGACCACTGCGAATGTGGCGTGCTGCTGGAGCGCCGGGAAGCGCCAGCGAGCGCATGACAAGCCCATGCACAACTGGCATACGCCATGAGGGTGCGTCACATTGATGGGGCTTGACGCGCGATAGGCGTAAGCTCGTGCCATCGTGGTGGTACACGCAATACGCGTGCGTGCCGCCGAGGAATCATTCATCGGTCGCCGTGAAGGGTGGCCGGTCGTAGCCGAGGTGCTTGATGCAACACGTCGCGATCGAGGGTAAGGAAGATTTCCTCGCCCAGCTCAAGGAACAACTGGCCAAGCGCCTGCCCCACGACAAGGTGGAGCAGATCGCTGCTTTCGCCGAGGACCTGTATGCCTCGGCGCCGTTCGAAGAAGCCGCCGAGCGCGGTCTGGATGATATCTACGGCGCGACATTGTCGGCGTGGCATTTCATGCAGACCCACGATCCCAGCGAAGCCAAGGTGCGCGTCTTCAACGCCGATTTCGAGGAACATGGCTGGCAGTCGCCGCATACCGTCGTGGCCGTACTGCACGAAGACATGCCGTTTCTCGTCGACTCGGTGCGCATCGAGCTAAACCGCCGCGGGCTGACCGTGCACGCGATCCACAACGCTGTGCTGGCGGTGGAGCGCGATGCCAAGCATCATCTCAAGCGCGTGACCTCGAGCCAGGCCAAGGATGCACCGGCGGCGCGCGAGTCGATTATTCTGGTCGAGGTCGACCGCCATTCCGACCCGGCGACGCTGAACGACCTTCACGCCAGCCTCGAGGAGGTACTGCGCGACGTACGTGTGGCGGTGGAAGATTTCGATCCCATGCGTGAGCGGGTGCGCGAGGCGATCAAGGAACTCAAGGCGCAGCGACCGAAACAGGTCAAGGCCGATGACCACAAGGAAGCCATCGCCTTTCTCGAGTGGCTGCTCGAGGATCATTTCACCTTCCTGGGCTATGACGAATACGAGGTCTTGCAGGAAGATGGCCAGGACCATCTGCGCCAGATACCCAAGAGCGAGCTGGGCGTTTTCAAGCTCGACCAGCCGCGTTATCGCGAGCGCATCAGTACCGACGAGGGCGTCGAGGAAGATCAGTATGTGCTGGTGCCGGAGCTTCTGTCCTTCGCCAAGAGCGCCTATCATGCGCGCGTGCATCGTCCCGCCTATCCGGATTACATCTCCGTCGATCGCTACGACAAGGATGGTCGCGTCATTGGCGAGCGGCGTTTTCTGGGGCTTTATACCTCGACGGTCTACAATGAGTCGCCGCGTAACGTACCGGTGCTACGCAAGAAGATCGAGACCGTTATCGACGTCGCAGGTGTCAATCCCAAGGGGCATGATGGCAATAAGCTAACGCAGATCCTCGAGGTCTATCCGCGTGATGACCTGTTTCAGATCGATACCGACGAGCTGGCGAAGACGGCTTTCGGGATCCTCAATATCCGTGAACGGCGCAAGGCGCGTCTGTTCATTCGTGAGGACCGTTTCGGCAAGTTCTATTCGTGCCTGGCGTTCGTGCCGCGTGATGTGTTCTCCACCGAGTTGCGCGTACGTATCCAGAATCTGCTCTGCGAAGAGCTCGATGCGACCTTCGGCGATTTCAATACCTATCTCTCAGAGTCGGTGCTGGCACGGATCCAGTTCATCCTGCGCTTCAACGGCGAGCGTCCGGCCGAATACGATATACGACGTCTGGAGAAGAAGCTCGTGGCGCTTTCGCGTAGCTGGCGGGACGATCTTCACACGGCGATGGTCGAAGGCTACGGGGAGGAACAGGCCAATCGCCTGATGCAGCAATATCGTGAGGCGTTTCCCAGCAGCTATCGTGATGATTTCTCGGCGCGCACCGCCGTCTACGACATTCATCATCTCGGCGAATTGAATGCCAACATGCCGATCAGCCTGAGTCTTTATCGGCTGGTCGAGAAGAACATCGACGGGGTCAACCTCAAGTTGTTTCATGCGGGTCAGCCCATTCCGCTCTCCGATGTGCTGCCGGTGCTCGAAAACCTGGGGCTTCGGGTGATCAGCGAACGTCCCTACGAGATCGAGTGCCCCGATCAGGCCTACTGGATTCATGACTTCACCCTCGAGCACCGTGGTGACGGGGTCGTCAATCTGCAGGAAATGCGTGATGTCTTCATCGAGGCATTCACGCGAATCTGGACCGGCGATGCCGAAAGCGATGCCTTCAATCGCCTGGTCATCGGTGCCAACCTGGCATGGCGCGAAGTGGCGGTGTTGCGTGCCTATGCGCGCTATCTCAAGCAATTGCGCTTCGGGCTGTCGCAGGATTACATTGCCAATACCCTGACCAGCTATCCAGAAATTACCCGCGAGCTGGTGACGCTGTTCGAGCTGCGCTTCGATCCCGACGATACCGCCGGCGACAGTGAGATCGAAGCGTGCGTGGCGCGTATCGAGGGCCTGCTCGATGAGGTGGCCAGCCTCAATGACGATCTGCTGTTGCGTCGCTACATGGCGTTGATCCAGGCGACGTTGCGCACCAACTATTATCAACGACGTGAAGACGGCGAGGCCAAGGAATACATCGCCCTCAAGCTCGAGCCGACGCAAGTGCCGGACATGCCCAAGCCGCGCCCGATGTTCGAGATCTTCGTCTACTCGCCGCGCGTCGAGGGCGTTCACCTGCGCAGTGGCAAGGTCGCGCGCGGCGGGCTGCGCTGGTCCGATCGTCACGAGGACTTCCGGACCGAGATCCTAGGCCTGGCCAAGGCGCAGCAGGTCAAGAACGCCGTCATCGTCCCGGTAGGTGCCAAGGGCGGTTTCATCTGCAAGCGCATGCCCGATGGCGCCGACCGCGACACGGTGCAGAAGGAAGGTATTGCCTGCTATCAGACCTTCATCCGCGCGTTGCTCGACGTGACGGATAACCTGGAAGGTGGCGAGACCGTACCGCCCGAGCGTGTGGTGCGTCACGACGATGACGATCCCTACCTGGTAGTGGCCGCCGACAAGGGCACCGCAACCTTCTCTGACATCGCCAATGCCATTTCGCTGGAATATGGCCACTGGCTGGGCGATGCCTTCGCCTCCGGCGGTGAGCATGGCTATGACCACAAGAAGATGGGGATCACTGCCAAGGGTGCTTGGGAATCGGTCAAGCGCCACTTCCGTGAAATGGGCCTCAACACCCAGGAGACACCGTTCAGTGTGGTGGGGATCGGCGACATGGCGGGCGACGTGTTCGGCAACGGCATGCTGCTGTCGGACAAGATCCGCCTCATCGCCGCCTTCAACCACCGGCATATCTTCGTCGACCCCGATCCGGATCCGGCGGCCTCGTTCAAGGAACGCAAGCGCATGTTCGAACTGGCGCGCTCGAGCTGGGAGGATTACGACACTGCCTTGATCTCCGAGGGTGGCGGTGTGTTCTCGCGCGATGCCAAGTCCATCAACATCACGCCGCAGATGAAAAAGGCCTTCGGCATCAAGGCCGGCAAGTTGTCGCCCAACGAGCTGATTCGCGCGATTCTGACCTCGCGTTGCGATCTGCTCTGGAATGGCGGTATCGGCACCTACGTCAAGGCTTCCGACGAGACGCATGCCGAGGTGGGCGACAAGGCCAACGACACCTTGCGTGTCGATGGTCATGAATTGCGCTGCCGGGTGATCGGTGAAGGTGGCAATCTCGGCTTTACCCAGCTCGGGCGCATGGAAGCTGCAGAGCAGGGCGTACGCGTCACGACCGACTTCATCGATAATGCCGGCGGGGTCAACTGCTCCGACCACGAAGTCAATATCAAGATCCTGCTCGACGACATCGTCAAAGCCGGCGACATGACCGACAAGCAGCGCAATGAGTTGCTGGCGAGCATGACCGAGGAAGTGAGTGAACTGGTACTGCGCGATAACTATCGCCAGACCCAGGCACTTTCCTTGTCGGAGATTCTCAGTCAGCAAGGCATGGGCCCTTATCGGCGTTTCATCAATGAATTGGAAGCCGCCGGCGGGCTGGATCGCGAGCTAGAGTTCCTGCCTTCTGACGAGGCGCTGGTCGAACGTTCCAATGCAGAGAAAGGGCTGACGCTGCCCGAGCTGTCAGTGTTGATTTCTTATGCCAAGAGCGCGTTGAAGACCGACATGATCGCCTCCGATCTGCCGGACAATCCACATGTCCAGCGGCACATGGCGCGGGCCTTCCCGCAGACGCTGGTCGAGCGCTTCCCCGACGAGATGTATCAGCATCGCTTGAAGCGCGAGATCACCGCAACGCAGATCGCCAACGACCTGGTCGATCACATGGGCATTACCTTCGTGCGGCGTCTGCGTGACTCCACTGGGGCCACGCGAGCGGAAGTGACGCGCGCTTATCTCATCGTGCGCGATTGCTTCAATCTCGAAGGCCTCTGGGAGCAGATCGAGGCACTCGATCATCAGATCGATAGCCGCGTTCAGTACAGCATGATGCTCGATCTGATGCGGCTGCTGCGCCGGGCCACACGTTGGTTCCTGCGCCACCGTACCAACCAGAGCATCCAGGAGGCGGTGGAATACTTCGCGCCGCGTATCACGCAGTTGCAAGAGGGCATCGGCAAGCGCCTGCGCGGCGAGGACCATGAAATGTGGGATGCGCGTCGTGGTGAGCTGGAAAAAGCCGGCGTGCCGACTTCTCTGGCGAACGTCGTCGCGGCGGCCGACAGCCTGTATGCCGGGCTGGGCATCATCGAGGCCGCTCGCGCCACTGACGAAAAGATCCAGCGTGTCGCCGAGGTCTATTACGACATCGGTCATCGCCTGGAGCTGCCGTGGATGAATAGTCAGATCAACGCGCTGAAAGTGCGCGATAGCTGGCAGGCGCAGGCGCGCGAAACCTTCCGCGACGATCTCGACCGCCAGCAACTGGCACTGACGGTCAGCGTGCTCAAGATGGATGGCGCGCCAAGTGGTGTGGAGCCTCGTGTCGAGCAGTGGCTGGAACGCCACGCGGGCCTGGTCGAACGCTGGTGCGGGCTGCTCGATGAAGTGCGTTCGGGAGCTCAGGGTGGTTTCCCGCTATTCGCGGTGGCCATTCGCGAACTGGTCGATCTCGCCGAGAGCAACGGCGAGGGATAAGCCCGCAAGTAGCGCCCCGAGCATCGTGCTCGGGGCGCTACCGATTTTCCTTCCTCGTTGAACCTGCAAGTGAAGCATTGGCGCTTATGTCTCTGATATGCTGTGCTCGACTCAGGTTCGAAGCCAAGTAGAGAAGCCCCATGAATCATCGCGTGATTACCACAATGCTTGTGGCCTTGGGACTGGCCGGTACGTCGTCACTGGCCATGGCCCAGAGCGCTGCACAGCAGAAGGCGCACGAAGCGGCGGCTAAAATCGATCTTACCGATTTCTTCCAGTCGAGTTCCGATGCACGTAGCCAGAGCTTTTTCTTCGGCGGGACGCAGACGCATCCCTTCACCGTCGAAAAGGCAGGACGCTATCAATTCCAGAGTTCGACCTTGCCGGGCGACTCCGACGATTACCGCATCGAAGCGACCTTGCTCGATGAGCAGGGCAATGAGGTCGCGTCCGCGTCGGGGCTAGGTCAGAACGGTGGCTTGACCATGGAGCAACGCCTGGAGCCTGGCGATTACGTGCTGCGTGTCTCCGGTCGTAAATTCGGCACCAGCAAGACGGGCGGCAATAGCTTTGTCATTTCCGTCAATGGGTTGGATGCCCAGGGAAACCGGCTTTCAAGCGATGAAAGCGGTGTCGATGCCGGCGGTGGCATCATGTTCGGCGGGCCGGGTGAAGATGGCCGCACGACGGCCTTCGTCAATGATGAAGATGACGTGGCGACCATCGCCGCACCGCGCCGTGAAGCGACCGAGGCGGCGTCTGCCGTGGCCTCGGACGCCGCCGCGACGTCGTCGGCAGCGGACGATGCGTCGTCGGACTCCACGTCAAACAGCGGTGCCTCGGCGGCCACGCAGGACGACGAAGAGGCCTTGCCCGATGCATTCGACGAAATCGTGGCTGATGTGGCGATTCGCCAGCATGGCGAAGTGCTCAGCTTCGATGTCGCCGAAGCGGGTACCGTTTCTGTGACCAGCTCGACCTTCCCTGGCAACGAGGGCACCTATCGTCTCGAAGCGCGGATCCTCGACGAGAGCGGTGATGTCGTGGCCAGCGATGAAGGCGAAGGCTTCGAAGGTGATTTCGATATCGAGACCACGCTGCAACCCGGGCGCTACACCGTCTGGGTGAAGGGCCAGAAGTTCGGCAGCGCGATGAGCGGCGTCAACAACTATACGCTCCGCGTGCAGCAACTCGATACCCAGCCGTAAGGCTCGCTGCAGTGTCGGGATGTTGATGCATCTCGACGTGAGCCCCGCTTCGCCATGCGCGAATGCGGGGCTCTGCGCTTTTGGGCGTGGCTACGCTATACTGCGCGCCGGTTTCATCTCTTGCCGCTCACTTTGTTGTCCGAGGATCCATGTACCTCCTGGCCCGTTCGCTACTTTTCCGACTCGACCCCGAAACCGCCCACGGCGTTGCACTGACGTCACTCGATGCCGGCCATCGCCTGGGATTGGACAGGTGGGTGGGCAAGCATGTCGAGGCGCCGGTCACGCTGATGGGGCTGACATTCCCCAATCGCGTGGGGCTGGCGGCGGGGCTCGACAAGAATGCCGAGCATCTCGATGCGCTTGGAGCACTGGGCTTCGGCTTTGTCGAAGTGGGCACGGTGACGCCCAAGCCGCAGCCGGGCAATCCCAGGCCGCGCCTGTTCAGGCTGCCGTCGAAGGGGGCGATCATCAATCGTATGGGGTTCAATAATGCCGGTGTCGACGCGCTGGTCGCCAATGTTCGCATGAGTCGTTACGCCGGCGTGATCGGCATCAATATCGGCAAGAACCTGACCACACCGGTCGAGAACGCGGTAGACGATTATCTGACGTGTCTGCGCAAGGTACATGCGCATGCGCATTACGTGACGGTGAATCTGTCGTCGCCTAATACGCCGGGGCTTCGCAACCTACAGTTCGGCGAGCATCTGGAGGCGTTGCTGGGCGCGCTGGTTGCTGAAAAGCACCGCCTCGACGATGCCAATGGCCGGCGCGTGCCTCTGGCTGTGAAGATCGCGCCCGACATGAGTGACGACGAAGTCGCACTCGTTTCACAGGCGTTGACGGCCAACGCTGTCGATGCGGTCATCGCCACCAATACCACGGTGTCGCGTGAGGCAGTGGCGGGGCTCGAGCATGCCGAGGAGCAGGGCGGGCTTTCCGGACTCCCGGTGTTCGAGCCTTCCAATCGGGTGATTCACGAGTTGCGCCGTCATCTACCGACGCTGCCGATCATTGGCGTCGGCGGTATCGATAGCGGACATGCGGCGCGTACCAAGTGCGAGGCGGGGGCCGATCTCGTGCAGCTGTATACCGGCTTCATCTATCGCGGACCGGCACTGGTAGGCGAATGCGCTGGGGCGCTGGCGTAGTGTGCTTTTATATAAGTAACGTGCTTTGACATAAGTAGTGTGTTTTGAAATAAAAAGGCCCGCGATGCGGGCCTTGTCAGGGACCTGTCAATGGGGTGTCGATCCAGGTGCCAAGAAGGGTTCTTTCATCACAGTACCAAGGGGTTGCGATGGATGCCGGAAATCCCCGTCATGCCGGCCCATTGATCCCCGCGACCTTCACGCCAACCGCTCATCCAGTATTCACGGAGGTTGATGTCCTGGCTGGGGCAGTCATCGCGAGAGCGCCCTATCATGCCAGCTTTATATCCGTGGACATATGCACGCTGAAAGCGATCACGTTTCTGTCGTTTCATCGGATAGCCTCTTGTCAAGAACCGATTGTTGAGATCTGACAGTACATGCCGACAATGGGATACCATCACCGCCATGAACCGGAACGTCCGGACACGAAACGCATGCGTTTTCAGTAGCTACTAGTTTTAATGTTTAGTGCTTTGACGCGAATTTGTCGACCAGCGATTTGGCATAAGCCAAACGTTCCATGTAAACCACAGGAATATGACCGGTGCATGGCGCCGGGATGACGACTTTATGACCGATGTACAACCTCCATCCTTGACGCTCTACGTCACCTCCCCCCGTGGTCTCGAGGGCTTGCTGGCCGACGAACTCGCGGGCTTCGGCGCGGAGGTGACTGGCACCACCGTGGCGGGTGTCCACGTTCAGGCCGATGTCGCGATGACCTATCGCATCTGCCTGTGGTCGCGTCTGGCGAATCGCGTGGTGCTGTGTCTTCTGCGCGAGCAGGATATCGAGCGTCCCGAGGCGCTGGTCGAGGCCGCCCGCCGGGTCGATTGGCGCGCGCACCTGCGTACCGGAAATAGCCTGGCCGTGGATTTCCACGGCCAATCCGAGCATATCCGTCATACGCGCTTCGGGGCTCAGAGCGTCAAGGATGGCATCGTCGATTCGCTGCAGGCGGCCGGTCACGAGCGCCCGACGATCGAGCTCAAAAACCCCGATATGCGTATTTACGCGCACCTGCATCGTGGCCGCTTGCTGCTAGGGCTCGACCTGGTCGGCGGTAGTCTGCATCAGCGGGGCTATCGCCTCGATGCTGGCCACGCGCCGCTCAAGGAGAACCTCGCTGCCGCCTTGCTGATACGTGCCGACTGGCCGGCGCGGGCACGGCGTGGCGAACCCTTGCTCGATCCCATGTGCGGAGCGGGCACACTGCTCATCGAGGCGGCATTGATGGCGGCGGACATCGCCCCCCAACTGGCCAGGCCTCATTTCGCCTTCCAGGCCTGGGCGGGTCACGATCACGGCGTATGGCAGGAGCTCAAGCGCGAGGCAGACGCCCGTGCTAGCGTGGGGCGTCGCCGCGTGAAATCAACGCTGTTCGGTCGCGACCAGAGCCCGCCGGCCATCGCGGCCGCCAAGGCCAACGCCATGCGCGCGGGGATTCCCGCCTTGATCGAGCTGCAAGGCGCCGAGGTCGCGCAGCTCACGCGCCCGGAAGGCATCGACGGGCCGGGGCTGGTCATCACCAATCCGCCGTATGGCGAGCGTCTGGGCGAGCTGCCCGAGGTGGTGCCCATCTACACCGCTCTCGGTGAACGTCTTCGCGCCGAGTTCGAGGGCTGGCAACTGGCGCTGTTCACCGGCAACCCCGACTTGGGCCACCGCACCGGGCTGCGGGCCACCAAGCAGTATGCATTCAAGAACGGGCCGCTGGATTGCAAGTTGCTGCTGATCCCGGTCGTCGCGGAGAGCGCCGCGCGCGGCGCCGATTCCCGGGGCTCGACCAAGAGCGATTCGGCAGGTGAACAGGGCGCTCAGGAGGCGCCGGATCGCGCCCCGCGCAATGAAGGCGCGCAGATGTTTGCCAACCGGCTGGAGAAGAACCGCAAGCGACTGAAGAAGTGGCTCAAACAATCCGGCGAGAGTTGCTATCGGCTCTACGATGCGGATATGCCGGAATACGCCCTGGCGGTGGATGTGTACGGCGAGCATGTACACGTGCAGGAATACGCGCCACCGCGCTCGGTAGACCCGCGCCAGGCACAGCGTCGTTTGTTCGATGCGCTGGAGGTCATTCCCCAGGTGCTCGGCGTGCGTCCGGAGGATGTGCATTACAAGCAGCGCGCGCGGCAATCGGGCAAGGCGCAGTACGCCAAGCAGGGAGCCAGCGGCGAGCGTTTCGAGGTCAGCGAAGGGCCGGCGCGGTTGTGGGTCAATCTGCGCGACTACCTGGATACCGGCTTGTTTCTGGATCATCGTCCCGTACGCCGGATGCTGCGTGACATGGCCGATGGCAAGCGCTTTCTCAATTTGTTCTGCTATACGGGAACGGCCACGGTTCAGGCGGCATTGGGCGGGGCGAGCGACAGTGTCAGCGTCGATCTTTCCAATACCTACCTGACCTGGGCGCGCGATAATTTCGCGCTCAACCGCCTCGATCCCAGCCGGCATCGGGTGATCCGTGACGACTGCCTGCGGTGGCTGGAAACCGCAGGTAGCGAGTTCGACCTGATCTTCATGGACCCGCCGACGTTCTCCAATTCCAAGAAGATGGATGACGTGCTCGACGTGCAGCGCGATCACGCACGGCTCATCGAACTGGCGATGGCACGCCTTTCAGCGGACGGTACGTTGGTATTCTCCAACAATCAGCGACGCTTCACGCTCGATGCCGCCATCGGCGAGCGTTTCGCGGTGGAAGACATCTCGGCGCGGACGTTCGATCCGGACTTCGCGCGGCGCCCGGATTTGCACCATTGCTTTCTGATCCGTCACCGCTGAGGGCCGCGGCCGCGCATGGTGCGTGCGGGCGCGGGGTCAGAGGCCGTCGAGCAGCGACAGTTGGCGCACCGCTGCCTGGGCCTCGGGGCTGGTGTCATCGCTGGCCTCGAAGACCTTGGCGAAGCCGCGTGAAGATTGGATATGCGCGACATCCTCGAGCCATGTCATGGCCTGCGCATAGCTGTCGGCCAGTTGATGCTTGAGGCCGCCGAACTGGGTGCCGATCTGACCCCAGGCGCGGCTGAATATCCAGTCACCGAACATATCCTGGTGGACATGCACGAGAACGTAGTCGTGTTCACTTTCCCAGCGGACGATCACGAGAACTCCTGGTGGCGCCGTTGTGGTTGGCAATGGGCTTGTGACGTGTCTTTCGCGGGCCTACTATCGACATTCCCGGCGGGTATCGAATCCCCGGCAAGTGCCGTCCCCGGCGTGGCCGTGGGCGGGCAAGTGCGCCCCGCGCGTATTGTAACCGGCCGTCGGACGTGAACAAGGGAGAAAAGAGAAGGTCATGCGCATCCTGGTCGATGAAAACATTCCTCTGGCCGACGAATTCTTCGGTGAGCTGGGCGATATCACCCGCTTGCCTGGGCGCGACATCGATGCGGCGGCGGTCCGCGATCAGGACCTGTTGGTCGTGCGTTCGATCACGCCGGTGAACGCGGCGCTGCTCGATGGCTCCCGCGTACGCTTCGTGGGCACCTGTACCATCGGTACCGACCATGTCGACCTCGACTACCTGCAGGAAGCGGGCATCGGCTTCGCCAATGCGCCGGGCTGCAACGCCGATTCGGTGGTCGACTACGTACTCTCGAGCCTGCTGTTGCTGGCCGAGGAAGACGGCTTTCATCTAGCCGGCAAGACCATCGGCATCGTCGGGGCCGGCAACGTGGGCAGCCGTTTGGCGGAGCGCCTGGACGATCTCGACGTGACGTGCCTGATCAGCGATCCGCCACGTGCCGAGGCGGAAGGCCGCGAGGACTTCCTGGCGCTGGATAGCCTGCTTGAGCGTGCCGATATCGTCTGCTTGCATACCCCGCTGGTGAAAGACGGGGAACACCCGACGCGGCATTTGCTGGATGCAGCGCGTATCGAGGCCCTGGCACCGGGCACCGTGCTGATCAACGCCGGGCGTGGTGCTTGTCTCGACAACCAGGCGCTGCGCGAGCGTCTCGAACGCGTCAATGATCTACGCGTGGTGCTCGATGTGTGGGAGAACGAGCCGGGCATCGATCACGGCCTCTACGATCTCATCGATATCGCCACGCCGCATATTGCCGGGCACAGCATCGACGGCAAGATGCGTGGCACCGAGCTGGTCTACCAGGCGGCGATGCGCCATTTTGGCTTGCCGGCGCGCAAGAAGCTCGGCCAGCTCAAGCCGGACCCGTGGCTGCGCAAGATCGTTCTCACGCCCTGGTCGCCGCCGCTGGAAGCACTATCGCTATGCACGCGGGCCTGCTACGACGTGCGCCGCGATATGCTGGCGTTCGATCGCTATCGACGGCGCATGGGCATGGCGGCAGGTTTTGACGCCTACCGCGCCGAGTATCCGCTGCGCCGTGAGTTTTCCACCCTGCGTGTCGAGCTCAAGCAGAACAAGGGCGGCTTGCGCGATGCTCTCGAAGGCTTCGGTTTCAAGGTCAAGCTTTCCAACAAGTAGCTTGGTTTCTAAAAAGTAGCTTGGTTTCTAAAAAGTAGCTTGGCGCCTTAACCCGCGCCGATATAAAAACACCCACCGACCTGTGATGGATTCAGGGCCGGTGGGTGTTTTGCGTTGCGCCGTCGCGTGCCGCAATTATTCGCGGTAGGCGCTTTCCTTGAGGGCGCGAATGCGATCGTCCAGCGGCGGGTGGCTGGAAAACAGGCGCTCCATGATCTTGCGGGTCTGGCCGGAGGTGATGGCAAAGGCCGTCAGCGTATCCGGCATCTGGTCCTTCATCTGCGTTTCGGCCTTGAGACGCCCCAGGGCGTTGATCATCGCCCCGCTACCGGCGAGCTTGGCACCGGCGGCGTCGGCACGGTATTCGCGGAAGCGCGAGAACCAGGCGACGACGACCGAGGCCACCAGGCCGAAGACGATCTCGGCGACGATGACCACCGCCATATAGCCGAAAAAGCCCAGGCCGCCGCCATCATCGTCACGGCGCAGGAAGCTATCCACCAGTTGCGCGACGATGCGCGCGAAGAACATCACGAAGGTGTTGAGCACGCCCTGAATGAGCGCCAGCGTGACCATGTCGCCATTGGCAACGTGGCCGATCTCGTGCGCTAGTACCGCGCGGATTTCCTCGGGACGCATGCGCTCGAGCAGACCGGCGGATACCGCGACCAGGGCATCGTTCTTGTTCCAGCCTGTGGCGAACGCGTTGGATTGCTGCGCGGGAAAGATCGCCACCTCGGGCATCTTGATGCCCGCATCGCGGGACAGCTCGCCGACGGTGTCGAGTAGCCACTGCTCGGTCGCGTTGCTGGGCTGTTTGATCACCTTGGCCTTGGTGCTCATCTTCGCCATCCACTTGGAGATGAACAGCGAGATCAGCGACCCTGCCATGCCGAACACGAAACAGAAGATCAACAGGCTGTTCATGTTGAGCCCGTTGGCGTTGAGGTAGGGCTCCACCCCGAGTATTCGCAGGGTGATACTGGCCACGATCACCACGGCCAGGTTGGTTGCCAGAAACAGCAGGATTCGCATCATCGTTGGGTTCCCTCAATCAGTGAGACAGCAATGGTCATGTCGATTCTTGTTGGCCATTAGATACGGCGTCTGGCCTTGGGTTTCAAGACAAATGTCGATAATCGTTGAAAGTGCGATGATTGCCGCCCGAGCCGGGTACGGCTCGGGCGACGTGCCGGCTCATTGGCGATAGCGTGTTATTGGCGGTAACGTGACAAGAAGTTGGCGAAGCGCTCTAGGGCATCGTCGAGCTGGTCGGCCCAGGGCAGGGTGACGATGCGCACATGATCGGGCGTCGGCCAGTTGAAGGCCGTGCCCTGGACCAGCAAGATCTTCTCCTGCAAGAGCAAATCGAGCACCAGTTTCTGGTCGTCCTGAATGTTGAAGACTTCGGGGTCGAGACGCGGAAAGGCGTACAGCGCTCCCTTGGGCTTGACGCAACTGACGCCGGGAATGGCGTTGAGCTTGTCATAGGTGATGTCGCGTTGGGCGAGCAGGCGCCCACCAGGTAACACCAGGTCATTGATCGACTGATAGCCACCGAGCGCTGTCTGAATGGCGTGCTGGGCGGGTACATTAGCGCACAGGCGCATCGAGGCCAGCATGTTGAGCCCCTGGATAAAGTCGTCGGCGCGCTGCTTGCCGCGATTCCCGGAGAGAATCATCCAGCCGCTGCGAAACCCGGCGCAGCGATAGCTCTTGGACAGCCCGTTGAGCGTTACCACGAGCTGGTCGTCGTCGGCCAGCGCGCCGGTGGAGACATGCTCGGCGTCGTCGTAGAGGATCTTGTCGTAGATCTCGTCGGAGAACACCACCAGGCCGTGGCGCCGGGCGATCGCCAGCAGTTCCTTGACCACTTCCGGCGGATAGACCGCGCCGGTAGGGTTGTTGGGATTGATGATGACGATGGCCTTGGTGCGCGCGGTGATCTTGTCGCGCACATCGTTCAGATCCGGCGCCCAGTCGGCTTGTTCATCGCAAAGGTAATGCACCGGTCGCCCGCCGGAAAGGTTGGCCGATGCCGTCCACAAGGGATAGTCGGGGGCGGGAATCAACACCTCGTCGCCGTCGTCGAGCAGCGCCTGCATGGCCATGGCGATCAACTCGGAGACGCCGTTGCCGACGAAGACATCCTCGACGCTGACGTCGGGAATGCTCTTGCGCTGGCATTCCTGCATGATCGCCTTGCGCGCCGAATAGAGCCCCTTGGAATCGCAGTAGCCCTGGGCTGTCGGCAAGTTGCGCATCACATCCTGAAGAATCTCTTCGGGGGCTTCGAAGCCGAAGGATGCGGGATTGCCGATGTTGAGCTTGAGAATGCGCTGACCTTCGTCTTCGAGCCGCTTGGCGTGGTCGAGTACCGGGCCGCGAATGTCGTAACAGACGTTATCCAGCTTGTGCGATTTCCGAATGGGCGTGTCGGTATCCATGGGACTTCCGTTTGCTGCGCAGCCGATGGGGTGGAGGCGGTGTTTCCGTACCGTTCGGGGCGGGCTGCCGCGCCGCTTCCTAGCATACCGTGGCGCGCGGGCCACGCAAATGGCCCGCACCGGAATAGGCGCTTGAAGTAGAAGGGTAAAAGCCTGGCTGTTCAGGCCGTGGAGGGGGACTCGTCCAGTGAGGGATCGTTTTCCTCGGGCGCAGGGATGTCGTCCGGCGTCTCCAGCGTCAGGCGCCCCAGCTTGCCGTCGCGCAGTTCGTGCAGGAGCACTTCGGCGCCGCGGTGCATGTCGACGACACCGCCGGCACGCAGGCCACCCCGCTTGCCGGCGATGGCTTCGACGATGGCTTGGCCATCGAAACCGGCCAGTGCCAGCAGATCACGGTGCGGCGGTCCATCGGCCTCGACGCTGCTGGCTTCCGGATTGGGGGTGTAGGCAGGCAACGTTTTTAGCTTGTAACGCGCCTTGAGGGCCTCCGGATAGCGCTTGGCCAGCTCGGCGGCGGCGACGATGGCAACATCGCTGTATTCCATCGCGGTATCGCGGATCGCGCCGCTCGCCGCCAGGCGATAGGCGCTGGCCTGATCCTCGATCTTCGGCCAGAGCACACCGGGGGTGTCGATCAGCGCAACGCGACCATCAAGGCGTATCTTCTGCTGACGCTTGGTGACCGCCGGCTCGTTGCCGGTCTTGGCGAGCTTCTTGCCGGCCAGGCCGTTGATCAGCGTCGATTTGCCGACATTGGGAATGCCCATCACCATCACACGCACGTCGCGGTCGGCGCGCACCTGTCCGGCCAGCTCGTGGCACAGCGCGGGGATGCGCTTCAACTCACGCGACTGGGTGGTAGTGACCGCCAGCGCGCGGATGTCAGTCTGAGCGTTGAAGTGTTCCACCCAGCGCTCGGTCTGCTCGGGGTCGGCGAGATCGGCGCGCGAGAGTACCTTGAGCACCGGCTTGTGCTCGGTCAACTCGGCCAGCATGGGATTGGCGCTGGAGTAGGGCAGGCGGGCATCGAGGACTTCGAGTACCACGTCGATTTCCGGCAGCGCCTCCGTTATCTGACGGCGGGCCTTGTGCATGTGTCCGGGATACCAACCCAGCATCGTCTTTACTCCAGCTCGAACAAACGGCCGCCTATGGTAGCAGAGCGGCGACCGTGACGAATCATTCTCCAGATGAACGACGCTTGGTTGAATGATTCTTCAGATGAATCATTCGCCGGGGTGGAAGTCGAGCGATACCGAGTTGATGCAATAGCGCTGCCCGGTGGTCTCCTGCGGGCCGTCGGGGAAGACATGCCCCAGGTGCGAGTCGCAGCGCCGGCATGTAACTTCGACGCGGCGCATGCCGTGGGACGTATCTAGGTGCTCCTCGACGGCGGCATCCGCAAGAGGACGATCGAAGCTCGGCCAGCCGCATCCGGAATCGAACTTATGCTCGTTCTCGAAGAGTGGGGCGCCGCAACAGATGCAGTGGTAGATGCCTTGTTCGCCGGACACCTGGTGATCGCCGGTGAAAGGGCGTTCGGTGCCTTTCTCGCGCGTCACGCGATACTGCTCGGGCGTTAACTGCTGCTGCCACTCGTGCTCGCTTTTATGTACTTTCTCGCTCATTGTCGCCTCCTGCGTTGCGGATGCCGTGATGCGCCATGCCAAGGCCCTTGAATCGCTCTAAGGACGTGATGGGCCGGGCGCTACTTAATTGACAATATGGGGACAAAGTGACCATGAGAAAAGGGTGTCGTGACAGAGGGTTGACACCCGCGGGGGTGCCCAGTAATATACGCCGCACCTCGACGAGGCGAGTGATGACACGTCCCATTCGTCTAGTGGCCTAGGACACTGCCCTTTCACGGCAGTAACAGGGGTTCGAACCCCCTATGGGACGCCAACTCACCTCGTGTGGCTGGAAATGCGGGAATAGCTCAGCGGTAGAGCATCGCCTTGCCAAGGCGAGGGTCGGGAGTTCGAATCTCCTTTCCCGCTCCAAATTTTGGTAGTATTGGATAGGCAGCATTGCCTGTCACGCTCCAAAATGCGTCCCATTCGTCTAGCGGTCTAGGACACTGCCCTTTCACGGCAGTAACAGGGGTTCAAACCCCCTATGGGACGCCACTTCCAGTTTGTGGTTGCAGTAGCAGTATTGTTCGTGATGCGGGAATAGCTCAGCGGTAGAGCATCGCCTTGCCAAGGCGAGGGTCGGGAGTTCGAATCTCCTTTCCCGCTCCAAATTTTGGTAGTATTGGATAGGCAGCATGGGTCGGGAGCTGGAACGCCAGCCCGGTCGATCTCCTTTCCCGCTCCAACTTTTGGTAGTAGCAAAACGGTAAGTGAGGGTCGGGAGCTGGTGTGCCAGCCCAGTCGAATCTCCTTTCCCGCTCCAACAACACCCCTACCTGTATTGATACGTCCCATTCGTCTAGTGGCCTAGGACACTGCCCTTTCACGGCAGTAACAGGGGTTCGAACCCCCTATGGGACGCCACTTCGCATGCTCAGTGTTTGCCTTGCCGCGCAGTGCACCATTCGAGACATTGATTTTTCTCGATTTGCCCGCATTGTCAGCTGTCTTTGCAAGGTTTCTTTCGAATATCAAGAATTGGGTGCGCCAGATGGCAGAACCAGCACTGTCCATCCGCGGGCTGACCAAGGTCTACGGTAATGGCTTCCAGGCCCTCAAGGGCATCGATCTCGACGTCGCCGAAGGCGACTTTTTTGCGTTGCTCGGCCCTAACGGCGCGGGCAAATCCACCACCCTAGGGGTCGTCTCGTCCCTGGTGCAGAAGACCGGTGGCAGCGTAAGCGTATTCGGTATCGATATCGACCGTGACTTCGCCAAGGCCAAGTATCACCTCGGCGTGGTGCCGCAGGAATTCAACTTCAACCAGTTCGAGAAGGTCGAGGATATCGTCCTGACCCAAGCCGGCTACTACGGCATGCCGATGCGCGAGGCCAAGCCCCGCGCCGAGCAGTTGCTGCGCGATCTCGGTCTGTGGGACAAGCGCAAGGGCAGTGCCCGGATGCTCTCGGGGGGCATGAAGCGCCGCCTGATGATCGCGCGCGCGTTGATTCATCGCCCACGGCTTTTGATTCTCGATGAGCCCACCGCCGGGGTGGATATCGAGCTGCGCCGCAGCATGTGGGAATTCATGAAGCGCATCAATCGTGAAGGCACCACCATCATCCTCACCACGCATTATCTGGAAGAGGCCGAGAGCCTGTGTCGTAACATCGCCATCATCAATCACGGCGATATCGTTCAGAACACCAGCGTGCGTGACCTGCTGGCCCAGCTCAATACCGAGACCTTCCTGCTCGATCTGGCGCATCCGGTCGAGACTGCGCCGACGCTTGAAGGCTTCAGTGTGGAACGTGTAGACGCCACGCAACTGGCGCTTTCCGTCGAACGCGGGCAGCGGCTCAACGACGCCTTCGCGCAGCTTTCCGCGCAGGGCTTCGAAATCGTCTCGATGCGCAACCGTGCCAACCGTCTGGAGGAGATGTTCGTGTCGATGGTCGAACACGCCAACGCCGAAAGCGGCCGATCCACCGACAAGGTGGAGGTGCGCTCATGAATGCCTGGCAGACCTGGATCGCCCTGTGGACGCTGGTGACCAAGGAAGTGCGCCGCTACATGCGTATCTGGCCGCAGACGCTGCTGCCGCCGTCGATCACCATGACCATGTACTTCATTATTTTCGGCAATCTGATCGGTTCGCGCATCGGGCCCATGGACGATATCCCCTATATCGATTACATCGTCCCCGGGCTGATCATGATGGCAGTGATCACCAACAGCTATTCCAACGTGGCCTCGAGCTTCTTCTCCAACAAGTTTCAGCGCAGCGTCGAGGAGATGATGGTCTCGCCGATGCCCAACTGGGTGATCCTCGGCGGTTTCGTGGTCGGTGGGGCGTCGCGCGGCCTGGCGGTGGGCTTGATCGTCACCGTGGTGTCGATGTTCTTCACCGACCTCTCGATTCATCATCCCTTAGTGACCATCGGGGTCGTGATCATGACGGCGTTGCTGTTCTCCATCGGCGGTTTCATCAACGCGCTGGTAGCGCACAAGTTCGATGACATCTCGATCGTGCCGATCTTCGTGCTGACGCCGCTGACGTATCTGGGCGGGGTGTTCTATTCGATCCATATGCTGCCGAATTTCTGGCAAGGCGTGTCGATGATCAATCCCATCCTGTACATGGTGAACGCCTTCCGTTACGGCATTCTCGGCGTCTCGGACATTCCGGTCGGCGGGGCGCTGGTGGCCATCGCCGTATTCATCGTGGTGTTCTTCATGGTGGGTCTGTGGATGCTCGAGCGTGGCAAGGGGATTCGTAGCTGACATGAATGAACGCGCCGATACGCTCGAGCATGCGCCGCTAGGACGCGAGTCCGCGTATCCCGAGCACTACGATGCCGGCTTGCTGTTTCCTATTCCCCGGCAGGCCAATCGCGCCCCGCTGGGGCTCGACGATGCCGCGCTGCCGTTCGTCGGCGAGGACGAATGGCACGCCTTCGAGCTTTCCTGGTTGGACGCAAAGGGCAAACCGCACGTCGCCGTGGCGCGCTTTCGGCTGCCCGCCGATTCACCGTCGCTGATCGAATCGAAATCCTGGAAGCTGTATCTCAACAGCTTCAATCAGACGCGCTTCGATAGCCGTGCGGCGGTGGTCGAGATCCTCGAGCGTGATCTGGCCCAGGCGGCGGGCGCGCCGGTCACGGTAGAATTGTTCGGCGTCGAAGACGAGGCCCTGACGCCCCGAGCGCTGCCCGGCGAGTGTCTGGATGACCTCGATGTGAGCATCGAGCACTACACGCCGACGCCCGCGCTGCTCGAAGTGGGCGAGGAAATCGTCGAGGAAACGCTGCACTCGCACCTGCTCAAGTCCAACTGCCCGGTGACCGGTCAGCCCGACTGGGGCAGCGTGCTGATTCGCTATCGCGGCCCCAAACTGGTGCGCGAGGCGCTGCTCAAGTACTTGATTTCCTACCGCCAGCATCAGGACTTTCACGAGCACTGCGTCGAGCACCTGTTCGTCGATCTGATGGCGCGGGCCAGGCCGGAGCGGCTGCTGGTCATGGCGCGCTACGTGCGGCGGGGCGGGCTGGATATCAGCCCCTGGCGCGGCACTCCCGGCGAGCGCCCACCCTTGCCGCTACGCCTCGCGCGCCAGTAGACAGGATTTTTGCCGGAAAGCGAGCGCCAGCGTCATTGAACGCTCGCGCCGCCGACCGCATGTATTTATTACAGTCAACGGCCAAGGAGACGCCCGTGGAGGCGATGACCCTGCTTCATGAACGTAGCTCGATGGGAAAACTGGCCGCCCCCGCGCCGGATCGTGCGCAGTTGGATGCACTCTATCGTGCCGCGTTGCGAGCCCCCGACCACGGCGATCTGACGCCCTGGCGGTTCATCGAATTCTCCGGCGAGGGGCTCGACCGACTGGGCGAGCTCTACGCCAAGGCCGAGCAGCGCCTCAATCCGCATATCGATGACGGACACCTCGACGCCGCGCGCAAGAAGCCCAAGCGGGCGCCGTTGCTGATCGCAGTGATCGCCAAGGTTACGCCTGATCACCCTAAAGTACCGCGTATCGAACAGGTGCTCTCCGCGGGCTGTGCAGCGCATGGCATCCTGCTTGCCGCGCAGGCGCAAGGCCTGGGCGCCATGTGGCGCACCGGTCACTACGCCTTCGACTCCACTGTGCGTGAAGGTCTCGGCCTGGCCGATGACGACGAACTGGTTGGCTTTCTCTACCTCGGTCAGATGGGCGGGCGCCACAAGCCGCTGCCAGAGCGCGATCCCGAAGACTTCGTCGAGCGCTGGTCGTGAACGAGACACCGCGTCAGCCGGGGGTGATGCATCCCCGCTTGCCGTTGCCCGAGGCAGGCGGTGGGGAAGACCTCGACGCCTTTTTCGCCTGGCTGCATGAGGCGATCCCTCAAGTCGCGCATTACGGCATTCAACAGCCCGCCTGGAAGGATTCAACACTGAGTTGGCGGGTGGCACTGGCCGACAACCTCAACGACAAGGGCACCGGCTTCGGCGGCGCCCTTGCCGGTGAAACCACCTTGCTTGGCTGGTGCTGGACGACGCTCTGGCTACGCGCCCAGGGCAGGGCGCAAGACGTGGTGATCGCCGAAGGCCAGCAGCGTTTTCTCGTCCCCGTGACGGCCGACTACCACATGCAGTGCTTTCCCCTCGAAGCCGACGGCATTGCCAGGCTCGATACCGCGCTCACCGAGAAAGGGCGAGGGCGGATCAAACTCGTGCAGCGCGTCTACTGCGGTGACACCCTCTGCATAGAAGCTCAAGGCAGCTACGCCGTACTCAAGTGATTCTCCGCAGAGGGGAAAATCGCTTGCAAAACAGCACTTAGCTCGATAGTATGTGCGCCGTTCTGACGGACAAGGCCAAGGCCTCCCGGCGGGACTACAATTTGCGGAGGGGTGTCCGAGTGGTCGAAGGAGCGCGCCTGGAAAGCGCGTAAGTCGAAAGGCTTCGAGGGTTCGAATCCCTCCCCCTCCGCCAGAATTTAGAAAAGCCGCTGAGCCATCAGCGGCTTTTTTGTGTCTGGCTTTTGGAAGGGCCACCCAGCACTTCCCGGGTTCCCGCCCTCGTCTTCACCATCCCCGTTTGGTCGCATATCCGCTCATTTAGGAATGACAGCGACTGTGGCTTTCGGTAGTGTTTCCTAAGTGTTTTGAGTGTCGGGTAGTGATAGATGGGTGAGTGGGGCCTGGCTATTCGGGGACTAGCTCAAACGTAAGCTTCCAGCGGGTGCTACGCGTCGCGGGCGGGGCCTGGCTGCTGATCAGCGACAACCACGCTTACGAAAAAGAGATGATCAAGTCCTACGAGATGCAGGACGTGGAGATCCTGGGCCGGTGCCGGGTCAGGATTGGCAAAATTTTTTGAAGACATAACTGCATTTGCATAAAAAATTATAGGCATGCAGCGAAACGATAAATTATAGACTGACACTGGGCATAGACCCGGGTACGCGAGGGAAAAATGGCAAATAATATTGTACTTGATGCTACCGCCACGGCTTACAAACTCGGTGGCATGGGGTATAAAAAAGGACGCAACTTCGAACCGGGTTTTCCTGGTCCGTTCGAAATTGTTGCCAGCCTCATAAAGTGGGGAGGCGAAACTTCTTGCATCGAAAATACCTTTACCTACAAGCCTGGACTGGGACGGACACCTCGTAATACATATTTCGCAGACGGGTATTTCGATCAGGCCTCGAATGAGGCAGTGTTGGTTTTGTGGAAAGAAGTTAACTCAAATAGGGGTGATATTTATGGTTTGCCAAGAGGTAATGAGCCAGGTGTCACAAGTGGGGTTGAAACTCAAAATTTTGATATAGATAAGTTGATACCAGGATTTCCTGTTTATTTTTGGTTCAGGTTTGATGATCTTAAGATGATTTCTTTGGAGTTTGACCATTCTGATCGTGGCAAGGGGAATTTGGTAAGTTATATTGAAGGGTTTTTGAGAAGCCGGTCAGATTGTGTGGTATCAAAATTCAAAGCTATAACCGAGGGTAATGTCGAGCACTCCGTGAAAGGGTATTCTCCAGACGGGACTTTTGAGAAAATAGTTGAAAATATTACCCCTAAGGTTTATTTAGGTATTGAGAAAAGCGGCTTGGTGCTTGATAAACTTTTGGAAAAGAAGGAAGATATCACCAGATTGAGGCGTATAGAGAAGTTCTATATGACTAGTGATGCTGGTGAGAAACAAAGCTTTGGTGAACGTTATAAAGAGAATCATGCCAGCGGCAGAGGCATTTTTAGAAGCTTGCTTGAAAGTCCAAGGAAGATTTCTACAGTAAGATATAAAAGTGAAATTTCCTGGAAGCCGACAGAAGATGAGTTGAGGGAGATACATTCAAATGTGGCTGAAGCTCATGAAAATGGGGAGCTTGAAAATTTTTCAGCCATTTTGAAAGATGGATCCAGCATATCGTTTTTAGGTAATGCTGTTAGGAACGATGTGGAAATTGAGCTTCAAGCCGATTTTAAAGGTTATATAAATGCATCTTCTTTACATGCTGCCCTAGACTCATCGCGAGAGAACCTTCCTTGAAAGGAGTGCTGTGAATGCTTCTCAGATACTTCGTTGTGATCTTGGTGTCTTCCGGCATAGGCTGGTTTTCTTATGGAAATCTTTCGGATTTCCATGGCGCTGACTTTATTAATGTCCTAGGGGTTCTCCTGAATATATCTTCTATTATATTTGCTATAATAGGTGCATGGATTGCAATCATATTCCCTAATGCAATAAAAAGTGAAGCAGGTCGTGATCGTGGCGACGTCACTGAATCGCTAAAGCAAACGGTAAAAGATGCTAATTATCTATCTGAGCTGTTCCATATTGTATTAATGTCGGCTGTGGTTATAATTCTTGTTGTGCTCGCTCAAGTTGCTTTTCCCCTGCTTCGTGCCTTTGATTACTTTGAAGCTGATCTTGAGCTACTGAAGGCTTTTTCGGTGGTTTTTTTGCTGACTCTTACGTATGCCCAAGTCGACTCCATAATGATAGTAGTTAGCAAGAATTTTTCATTATTAAAAAGAGTGAGGCGGCGTGTGAGGCAGGAAAGAATTAAAAACGATTCTTAATGTATGAAGCTGTCTTCTTATCTTTAGATTCTATGGGGACATGCCTGGAAAATTATAAGCTGCGCGTAGATGGTTGGCAGGTGGATACCAGTCTGATTCACAAGCATTGAGCTACTGATGCTTCACCCTCAAGGTTGCCATCCCTTTATTTTAGTATTATTTTAATAAGTGTCGACTAAGGTATGCCGGGCGCTAGCAGGATGCGACGCGACTCGGATTGTAGGGTAGCCAACAGGCCCGGCAACGGGCCTTCACATTCTTTCTCACGTTTCCTTTGTTCAGTCGCTACCAGAGCACGGCTACGGTCTCTCATCGTCGTTGCGTGTCCTGGGCGGCTGCGCCGGCCATTCGTTCATGGTGTCACTGCCGACGATAGCAGTTTCGATGGCGTCGATATCCTCCCGGCTGTGCCTCAAGCCGCACTGCCAGACGATGAGTACCCTCCATCCCGCCTCAATCAACGCGTCTTGTTGTCGCCAGTCTCGTGCGAGGTTGCGCTCGAATTTCTCTTGCCAGAAGGCGATGCGCGTTTTCGGCGTGCTGGCGTAGAAGCAGCCTGAATGGCGATGCCAGTAGCAGCCGTGGACGAAGATGACGAGCCGGTATTTGGGAAGCACCAAATCCGGCTTGCCGGGTAGGTCTTTACGGTGGAGGCGGAAACGGTAGCCTCTGGCGTGTAGATAGCGACGCACTACCATTTCCGGGCCGGTGTTTTTACCGCCGACCGTGGCCATGATTTTGGAGCGTGTCTCGCTGTCAACGTGGTCGACCACTAGGTTACCTCATTCGCCTTCCGACCTGGTGGTGATGGACTGGCAGGGCGAGACGCTGCTATTCAGCAGTCATCGCATCGGCGGGCGTTTGCGGCTGATGCCGACCACCGGGCCGCGTGAGTCGCTATGGGCGCGGCAGTCGGATCTACGCGGCGTGGTGGTGAGCCAGGCGCGGCGGTATGGGTGGTGAGATCCCGGCTAATGATGGCCGGGATTACTTCTTGGCTAGCCTGCGGCCCTTGAGTGTTTCCCTAACTCCCCAGGGAAGCTCATAAAGCATGGGGTCGTTGGTTTTGAGGACCTCCCGGGATATGAAAGGCCACCACCGGATCAACTGAAGTGCGGTCTCCCAGCCTTTTTTGCGATTCCACTCTTTGCCCAAGTTGAAGATGGTGATGCCAGCCTGCTCGAAGGCAAGGCGCTCAGGATCGCCTTTTTTGAAGCGGTCCTTAGAAATGATGGCCCAGTCACCTTCTTGCTGCAGTCTTTCTAGCCACTCCAGATCTGGTGTACCAGGACCACCATTGAACTTGCGGGCAGGCACAACGGTATGTCGCTCTTTACAGAGGTCGGCAAGATGGTTCAGGGCTTCGGCAAGGCTAGGACTGAGGTTCTCATCAATGAAGAAATTCAACCGCCGCTATCCTTTTTTCAAAGCTAACGGCGCGAACCACCTCATCCACGGTGATTTCAAGGTTCCTGGCCACTGCATCAGCATCGCCATCTTCGGCTTCGTATGCCTGGAAGAGAGCGAGGGTAGACATGTGGCTCGGAAGGACGATCGGCTTACCGAAGGCGAACTTCGGGTCGACCACAATGCCGGGATCGCTGGGATCAGGTGACCAACGAATCGGGTTGTTGCTGGCATCAAAAGTGATGCGGTCTTTAATTGAGGGAGCAACGACCTCAGCCATCACGTCCTGAAACTTGGTCAGGTCAGTCATGGCGGTTTCGCCGTCGTCCTTCATTGCTCTGAGAATCACATCCTTCCCATCCGTCACCAGTTGAGGATGCAAGAGAGGGTAGTTTCTCTGCATTAGCTCACTGAGGTTGGTCAAGGCGGCGCGAATGGTCTGCAGCGATACGCCATGCTTGCGAAACTGCTCAACGGCACGGATTTCCAGAAGATCTTTGAAGCTCAGCGTATCTTCAAGCCCCAGGGCTTCGGGCTCGGGATGCCAGAGAGGGCCGTTCGGACTATCCGCAGCGAGCAGCCAACGACGGATTTTGGCTGCATCGACACCGATGAGCCTCTCCGCTTGTTTGGGGCTGTATAGCCCTATGCCTGCTAATGTCGTCATGGCACCTCCCGTCTTTGCCCTACGCTTTATGACCGACTGAATGCCAGTTCGTTCTTCTCAAGTAGTTTGTCTTACAGTGTGGTGGACTATAGAGAAATGGTGAAGCTAGCTCAACGAAAGAATAGGTACTATCGATAGGGAAAGAAGTGTATGCGTCCTATTTTTCAATTTTAAAACAATCTCTTAGGTGTTGATGGATAGGCGTGCATGCCAACAGCGGTAGGTTGAGTCTGTATGTCTGTGGCTTGGGTGATCAGCCAGCCTCAGCCCCACTCACCTCACACTGCAACCTAGTTCCGAAGCCACTGTCGCCCAGCGAGTGTTCCACCTCGGTCACCATCCAGGGCGTGGCGTCGATGTCGGGCTTGTAGCCGCTGGCCGTGAGTGGCGATTCGGGGAGGATGTCCGGGCGCCCCTGGGCGAGGGTGATGTCGAATGTGGCTTCGCCGCGTTGCACGCGTCGCCATTCGGCTTGGGCGGTGTCCAGGGCGTCGGCCTGGCTGGCGTAGGTGGGGCGCAGTTCCTTGGCGTCGTCGTCGCTGCCGGCAATGACGCGCTGGCGTTCGGCGTTGGCCTTGTCGCTCCAGTAGGCGACGACGCCGGTATAGGCGTCGCGATCGGTGACGCTGTAGCAGTGCCGGTCGCCGTCGCGGCGCGTGAGGGTCACGGCGGGCATGGCCAGGCCACTCGCGGTCAGTGCTTCGCCGGCATTGGTGAACAGCATCCGGCTGGCTTTCACGGCGGCGATGGCGTCAAACCGCTCGCCCAGGCGGGTGAGGAAATTCAGATCGCTCTCTTCGGTCTGGTCGATATCGATCAGTTGCTCAGCACTTCACATCGTGCTTGCGTCAGGTGCGCCTCGAGGCTAAGAGCTTGATAACTACTGCCTGAATCATTAGGCCGAGAGCCAACAGGATATAGGGTGAGGCGATGACGATCGTCCCCAGATAGAGCAGGGCGCTGACGGAGGCCGGAACGAGTGCATAAGGGATTTGGGTTTTGACGTGGGCCACGTGATCGGAGCCAGAGAAGATGGAGGCCATCACCGTCGTGTCCGAGATGGGCGAGCAGTGATCGCCGAAGATCGAGCCGGAGAAAATAGCGCCGATCGCCATGCTCACGAGCGTCATGTCGCCGATGTTGTATGCCAGAGGCACGCCAATGGGCGTCAGAATCGCCATGGCGCCCCAGGAACTCCCGGTCGAGAAGGATATCACCATGGCAATGGCGAAAATGATGATCGGCAGTAGTGCTGGCGACAGCCAGCTCTGTGTTGCTGCTATGACATGATCGCCGGTTTCAAGAGCGCCTGTGACGGTGCCGATCGACCAGGCCAATACCATAATGACCAGCGCCGGTAGCATGGTCTTGAAGCCAGCCAACAAGGTGTTCTCGCAGGCTTCCAATGATTGGCGCTGAAGCAGTGCCATGACGATCCCGACGACGACCATCGCGAAGGCGGCCCAACTGAGCGAGACACTGACATCGGTATCCGCAATCGCCTCCATCAGCGGCTTACCTTCATTACCCCCGCCCGTATACCAGAGCGCCCAACATGCGACGCCGATAAGCACGACAAGGGGGATCAAGAAATTCCACACGCGTCCTCTGCCTTCGGGCACGTCGCCAAGGTCTTCTTCGACGCTGGATAATGGATTATCGCCGGGTGCGACGAGCTCGCCGGTTGTTTGCGCGCGATGCTCGGCGCGCTTCATGGGGCCGAAGTCGCCCATGATGAGGATCATGGGCACCGAGGCGAGGCAAAGCAGGGCGTAAAAATTCCAGGGAATCGATTGCAGAAAGGTCCAGTAGGGTTGTTCGCTCGTCAAGCTGAGCACGGCGAACGCGCCAGCGATGAGCGAGACCTGGTAACCGATCCAGTCGGAGACGGGACCCAGGGTCGCCATGGGCGCGGACGTTGCGTCGATGGTCCAGGCCAGCTTTTCCCTCGAGACTTTATGCCTGGCTGTCAGGTCGCGCGAGGCATTCCCCACGATGACCGAGTTGACGTAGTCGTTGAAGAAGATCACGACGCCGAGCAGCCAGGTGAGAAGGAGAGAGCCTCTCGAGGAGGAAACTTTGCCTGAAAGCCACTTTGCCAAGGCTTGGGAGCCGCCGGTGGTATGCATGAAGGCGGCACCGGCGCCGAGCAAGGATACGAGGACGAGAAAGCGAGCGTTCCATTCGTCCGTCATTACCTCCGCGAACCAATCGAACGTCTGGCCGACGGCTGCAAACGGATTGCCAGCCACGATCCAGGCGCCCAGAAAAATGCTCAAGAAGAGCGAGATATTGACTCGGCGCGTGAGCAGCGCCAGCACGACAGCGGCGATGGGGGGAGCCAGCGATATTAGAGCATCCATGCGATTGATCCTTTTGTTGGTAGTTGACAGATGCGTATCAGGAGCGAGCCTAAACACTAGGCTAAGGTGTAGATGCCGTTCAATATCTGGCGGTCATTCCGCCTTGGTCGACCCATCGGCTGTTGCGGTGAAACGATGTCCTTGATCAGCGACCGACTGTACTCGAAAAGCTCGTAGCGTCCTGCCATAAAGGACCTATGCGGCTGCAATATGGGCAAAATTAGCAGAACGGACTTTTCGTACAAACCTAGCGCCCGAGCATCCGAACTAGCGTGTCGTCGCGCCGAATCAACCGGTGATAATCCGCCATGACGATATGTCCGGTCACCAGCGCGGAGAGGAACCACGAAAGAGGCACATGGATTTGGCCGAATGCGGCGGCCCAGGGCACATCGGCGTCGGTCCAATACGCCGTATCGAATACAGAGATGCCGTAGCCCGATCCCCAAGTGAATGCCATACCCGACAGCGGCATCAGCAACAGCACTAGATACATCAGCGCGTGACCCCATATCGCCACCTTTTGAAGTGCGCCATGGTGCTCTGGCCGGTGTCTGAGTTGGGAGATGGCCCACAGCGTGCGTATGGCCATCAATGTCAGAATGCCGACGCCAATGGTCGTATGCCACTGGACGACAGCCTGACTGTAGACGTTCCCCTCCCACAGAATATTGAAGAACACGCTGGTCAGTTGAAGAATGACCAGAATCGCGATGAGCCAGTGCAGGCATCGCGTGATGCTGCCGTAGTGGCTGGGTGAATCACTCAACATGACGTCAATCCGCATTAACAAGAATACTTAATATTCTCATCTTTGGACTCGGGTGTCCTTATCGATGTTCTTACTACTTGGTGTTTTACCCAGCTTTTGTGGTACTGCTAATTCTTGAGGCCCCGCTATTTAAAGCGAATCGACCCCCGTCACTTTGCCTGGCGATCGAACCGCAGTGCGGTTCTCAGCGCTATCTGCCCGATAATGGCGGCCGTGGCCAGCACCATGGCCGCTGCCTGAGCCGGATTGTCACCCAGCCCGGCGAGCGCGGTGCACAGAGCGCCGATGCCCATCTGAGCAAATCCGTAGAGGCCAGCGGCCGAGCCCACGACCTTGGGGTTGATGCCGACGGCCAGCGTCAGTGCCGTCGGGCCGGTCATGCCCACGCCCAGCGTGAACAGCAGCATCGAAGCCTCAAGGGTGACGACGGATGCCCAGCCGGCGAACACGACGACCAGCATCGAGATGCCTCCGGCCAGGCTCAGCAGGCTCGCCGATAGCATCAACCGAACCAGCCCGATACGATGAGTGGTGCGGTTGGTGATGAAGTTGCCTAAAGAAATGCTCAGAATCAGCAAGGAAAGATAATACGCCACGTGGCTCGCTGGCTTTCCCAACTGTTCGACGAAGATGAACGGCGCCGAGGCAACGAAGGCAAACATGGCGGTGGTGGCGCAGCCACCGCCGATCGCATAGCCGATGAAAGCAGGGGAGCGAATCAAGGTGCGATACTCATGGGCCAGGCGGGGCAGATTGACACGGCCCGTGGCTTGCGCGGTTTCCGGCATCAGCCGCCACACGAACAGTAGGTTACCGATTCCCATCAAACACAACGCTAGTAGTACGCTACGCCAGCCCAGTGTGATGGTCATTAGGCTCCCGGCCAGTGGCGCCAGCGCTGGGCCGATGGCCACCACCAGATTGAGTACCGCTAGCCGCTGTACGGCGCGGTCCGGGGCGGCAGTATCGCGGATCATCGCACGTCCCAATGCCAGGCCTGCGCATCCGCCGAACGCTTGAAAGAAGCGGGCCGTGATCAGCATTTCGACGCTCTGAGCCTGCCAAGCGACGATGCCGGCCACGCTGTAGATCAGCATGCCCAGCATCAGTGCGGGTCTTCTACCCAGCGCATCGGACAATGGCCCATAGAAGAGTTGGCCGAGCGCAAGCCCCAGAATGTAGAGGCTGATCGTCAATTGCATCTGGGCGTTGTTGGCGTGCAAGGCTTCGCCGGCAATGGGTAGCGACGGCACGAAGATATGCATGGCCAATGTGCCGGCCAGCGTGATGAGCACCAGCATCCATAACGCCGGCACCGCACGTGCGGGAGTGCCCGTGTCGGGGGAGGGCGTCGAAGTGGCGGGGTCGGTCACGAAGCGCCTCGTGAAGGTGAAATGAGAATCTGCCAGAATTAAATAGCGCGATAGCCATTAGCACCTTACGCGAATTGGCGTTGTATGACTATTTGCCCAAAGCCTAGCGAATGTTCGAGGGCGGATTCGCGAGAAACAACCATTTCCCGATGTCTCGCCCGAGTGACGGACATTTGTCGGCCACTCGGTATTGCGAGTGAAGCGCGGTTCCGCTTGTCGGGATATCATTCGTACAAACCTAGAACGCTTCCCAGTCATCCCCCTCGCTGGATACCGGCGACTTGGTTTTCTCGTTTCGGGCCGATGTCGAGTGTACCGCCGGCTGCGTTGCAGGTGGACGGGATGCCGACGACCCCTCGTCTTCGCCGAGCACGAAGCCGTTGATCAACTGGCTCAGGCGCTGAGCGTGTTCGCGCATGGCGTCGGCGCTGGCGGCGGTATGCTGGACCATGGCGGCGTTCTGCTGGGTCATGGTGTCCATTTCCGTCACCGCGACATTGACCTGGCTGATGCCGCTGCTTTGCTCCCGCGCGCCCGCGCTGATCTCGCCGATCACATCGGTGACGCGGGCCACGCTGGTGACGATCTCCTGCATGGTCTCGCCCGCATTGCGCACCAGTTCGGTGCCCGAGCGGGTGTACGTTGCAGAAGTATCGATCAGCTCGCGTATCTCCCGCGAGGCCTCGCTGGAGCGGCTGGCGAGCGTGCGTACTTCCTCGGCGACTACGGCGAAACCGCGACCGTGCTCGCCGGCGCGGGCCGCTTCCACCGAGGCGTTGAGTGCCAGGATATTGGTCTGGAAGGCGATCGAGTCGATCATGGTGATGATCTCGCCGATCTTGGTCGCCGAGGCGTTGATATCGTTCATGGTGCGCTCGACCTGGTTCATCGAGGTTTCGCCGCGGCGTGCCACGTCGGCCGTGGTCTGGGCCAGTTGATTGGCCTGCTGGGCCGATTCGGCGCTATGCGTGACGGTGGAGGTGATCTCTTCCATCGAGGCCGACGTTTCCTGCAGGTTGGCGGCAGCCTGGTCGGTACGTGTTGCCAATTCTTCGCTACCGTGGGCAATCTCGTCCGAGGCGCGAGTGACATGGGCGGTGCTGGCGCGCACCTCGCGCAGGGTCTCTTGCATGCGTGCCACGAAAGCATTGAATTGGGTCGCCAGCTCGCCGACCTCGTCGCGACTTTCAACCGCGAGGCGCCGAGTCAGGTCACCCTTGCCCTGGGCGATGTCCTGCATGGCATGGGCGGTGCGGCGGATGGGCTGAATGGTGCGCCGAGTCAGCCAGTAGGCGACGAGGGCCACGATGGCGAAGATAGCTGCACCGATCAGTATGGTAGCGATCAGAACCCTGCGCAGTTCGGCCGCTTGGGTAGCCTCCACAGCAGCCATGGCTGCGTCGATTTCGGTGACATAAGTGCCGGCGCCCAGCATCCAGTTCCACTTGTCGATGCCGGTGGCGTAGGAATACTTGGTTTCGGTCTCGCCGCTGTCTGGATGCGGCCAGGCGTACTGGTAATGCCCGCCACCCTGCTTGGCGAGGTCGATCATGTCGCTGATCAGCAGGTTGCCGTGCTTGTCCTGGGTCTTGATGGCATTCTTTCCGATGCTTTCCGGCTTCACCGGCTGCACCAGGGTGGTGCCATCGTAGGCGTAGGCGAAGACGTAGTTGCTGCCGTCGAAGCGCATGCTGCTGAGGATCTCCTTGGCGCGGGCCTTGGCTTCGGCGTCGTCGGGACCGGCCTCGGCGACGATGGGGGCAATGGCAGACTTGGCGGTTTCTATAACGTTCTGTACGGCGGCTTTACGCGATTCGACCAACATGTCGCGCTGCTCGGCCAGCGCATTGCGCGATGCCTGCGTCAGGTCGTAGGCGACTACCCCGATCAGGGTGACAGTCACCAGGAAGAGTGGCACCAGAACCAGCAGCAGAACCTTGCCCTGCAGGCTTAGCGAAATACCGCGGTGTGACCCGTGTTTTGTCGTGGCCATCCAGACGACCTCCCGTACTCAGCGTGAATGCTTCATTTCATTGTTTATCGGCATACACGAGAGCGTCTGGATGCGACTTTGGTTAACCATGCATAAGTCACCCTCCCGTCAGATTCATGGGGCGTACTAAGCGTGCAGACTACCGGCGCCTGGTCATCGAGTTCCTTTTCCAATGCACCGCCCTTAAGATGCTTGATGGACTTGGCAGTGGTGAATGCGCTCCAGAAACACCAGCCGAAGCTTTTCAACACCTGTGGAACCGCAGCCTTGTACGCCGTTATCTTGCTAAGCTGTGTCTCTGTCATCCAGGCTACTGCCCAGTCTTTTTTATCATCCGTTTACAAGGATTCCCCATGCCGAATGTGTTGTCTCTTCTTGAGGAAGTCGCGTCGCCGATCATCGGGCTTGGTTGCATGAACTTGTCCCATGGCTATGGGACGCCGGTGCCGGATGCCGAGGGTGTGCGGGCGTTGCAGGCGGCGTTCGAGATGGGTTATCGCCATTTCGATACCGCGACGCTTTACGGAGCGACGGCGAATGAGTCGCTGGTGGGCAAGGCGCTCGAGGGGCGGCGCGATCAGTTGCTGCTGGCCAGCAAGTGCGGCATGGCGATCGATCCGGCATTGGGGCGCAAGGTGATCGATGGGCGTCCCGAGACGCTGCGCCGCCAGTGCGAGGCGAGCTTGCAGCGCCTGCGTACCGACCGGCTGGATCTCTATTACCTGCATCGCATGGATCGCCAGGTGCCCATCGAGGAGAGCGTCGGGGCGCTGGGGCGGCTGGTCGAGGAGGGCAAGCTGCGTGCGGTGGGGCTTTCCGAGGTCTCCGCCGAGACGCTGAGCCGTGCCCACGCCGAGCATCTAGTAGCGGCGGTGCAGTCGGAATATTCGCTGTGGACGCGCAACCCCGAGATTGCCTTGCTTGAAGCCTGTCGCGAACGGGGCACTACGCTGGTGGCGTTCAGCCCGTTGGGGCGTGGTTTTCTGGCGGATGCGGTGCCGGACCCGGCACGTCTGGAAGAAAGCGACATGCGGCGCGGCATGCCGCGCTTCAGCGACGAACATTATCCGCACAATCAGCGCCTGTTGGCAGATTTCACTGCGCTGGCCGATGAGCTGGAGATCACGCCGGGGCAATTGGCGCTGGCATGGGTGAAGGCGCAGGGGAGCGATATCGTGCCCATCCCCGGCACGCGTGATATCGCGCACATGCGCGAGAATCTGGCAGCCGAGACATTGCAATTGGATGCTGCATCGCTCACCACGTTGAATGCCATGATGACGCCCGATCAAGTGCGTGGCGGACGCTACAACGATGCTCAGCAGGCGGATGTCGATACCGAAGAGTTTGCGTGATGCAAGGCGCTGTCAGCGTTAAACGTACATCGCGTGTCAGATATCACTGACAGGTAAACGTCGCCATACCGCCTATGATGAATGTACGGCAAAGGACACGCCGTGCAAATGCCCGGCTAGGATGGCCGGGGTTTTTTTATCAAGGCGCGGACGTATCATGTGATGTTGTGCGCATTTCGCGTTCGAGGCGCCTTGTCACGTCGCCGGGCGAGCCGGTGTGGCGTGCCAGCAGATCGTAGGCGACGGGCACGACGAGCAGCGTAAACAGCGTCGCGGCGGCCACGCCACTGAAGATGACCGTGCCTATGACCAGGCGCGTCTCGGCGCCGGGACCGCTGGCGAAAATCAACGGCACGGCGCCGGCCATGGTGGTCACGGCGGTCATCAGGATCGGGCGCAGGCGTGTTACCGAGGCGTCAATCAGGGCATCGCGGAAGGCACGCCCCTCGTCGCGGAGCTGGTTGGCGAACTCGACGATGAGGATGCCGTTCTTGGCGGCGAGCCCCACCAGCATCACGATGCCCACCTGGCTGTAGATGTTCAGCGATTGTCCGGTCAGCCACAGGCCGAGCAAGGCGCCGCTTATTGCCAGGGGCACGGTCAGCATGATGACCAGCGGATGCACGAAGCTCTCGAATTGCGCCGCGAGCACCAGGAAGACCACCAGCAGACCCATGAGCATCAGGAAGGCGGTGGCACCGCTGGCTTCCTGATAGTCGCGCGAGGGACCCTTGTAATCGATCATGGCGTCGGCGGGCAGTTCCTCGTCGGCGATGGCGTTGAGATACCCCAGTGCCTCACCCATGGAGGTGCCGTCTTCGAGATTGGCTTCCAGAGTGATCGCGCGGACGCGGTTGAAGCGGTTGAGCTCGCTGGCGTCGGCGTAGTTGCTGAGGGTGACCAGACTCGCCAGCGGGATCAATTCGCCGCTGCGTTCGGAACGCACCTGGATGTTGTCCAGCGCGCTGGGGCTGCGCTGCGTGTCGCGTTCGCCCTCGAGCATCACGTCGTATTCCTCGCCGTCATCCACGTAGCTGGTTACGCTGCGTCCGCCGAGCAGCGTCTGCAGGGTGCTGCCGATGGTGTCGACGGTCACGCCCAGCGAGGCGGCACGCTGATAGTCGATCTCGATGCGCAGTTGGGGCTGGGTCTCCTTGTAGTCGCTCTCTACGGCGGTGAGTCCCGAGTCGTCCTCGCGGATGCGTTCGAGCAAGCGGTCGCGCGAGGTGACTAGGGAATCGTAGGTGCCGCCGCCGATCACGAACTGCACCGGTTTCTGAATACGCCCGCCGAAGCCTTGTCGCATTACCGGGGCGGCGTCGACGCCGGGCAGGTTCGCGAGGCGTTGGCGCACGTCGGCCATGATCTCCCAGGCCGAACGTCGCTCGCCCCAGTCGGCGAGACTGACCACCACCATGCCGTCGTTGAAGTTCTCGATATTGCCGTAGCCGCGAGGCGCGCGTACCGAGATGTTGCGGATCTCGCCCGCGTCGACCAGCGGCAGCAGACGCGCCTCTATCTCGTCCATGTAGTCCTGCATGTAGTCGAAGGTGGCACCTTCGGGGCCGTTGACGAGGATGAAGAAGTTACCGCGATCTTCCTGCGGCGTGTATTCGTTGGGTAGCTCGGCAAACAGCCAGGCCGTGGCGCCGAGCAGGACGAAGAACACGATCAGACATAGCCAGCGCAGTCGCAGCAGAGTGACCAGAACATAGCGATAGAGCCGCTGGGTGGCGTCGAGCAGGGTGTGCACGGCATGACTGATGCGGCTTTCGTGCATGCGCGGGTCGAGGACCTTGGAGCACATCATCGGTGCCAGTGATAGCGCGAGCACGCCGGAGATTGCCACGGCGGCGGCCAGGGTCAGCGCGAATTCGGAGAACAGCCGGCCGATGTCGCCGCGCAGAAAGCTCAACGGCACGAATACCGCGATCAGCACCAGGGTGGTGGCGATGACCGCAAAGCCAACCTGGCGCGTGCCATGAAACGCGGCTACCAGCGGTGTTTCGCCATAGCGCTGCATGCGGCGGTGGACGTTTTCGAGCACCACGATGGCGTCATCGACGACCAGGCCGATGGCCAGCACCAGGGCGAGCAGGGTGAGCAGATTGAGCGTGAAGCCGAAGGCATTCAGGGCGATGAAAGTGCCGATGATCGAGATCGGCACGGTAACCGCCGGCACCAGCGTGGTGCGCACGTTGCCCAGGAACAGGAAGATCACCACGACGACCAGACCCATGGCGATGAACAGCGTGGCGACGACTTCCTTCAGGGCGCCGGAGACGAACACCGAGGAGTCGAAGTTGAGGCGCAGTTGCATGCCGTCGGGCAGGGTCGATTCGAGGCGTTCCATCTCCGCCTTGACGCCCTGGGAGACCTCGAGAATGTTGGCGGTTGATTGTTTCATGACGCCCAGGCCGACCATGGGCACGCCGTTGCCGCGAAACAGCGAGCGCTCCTCCACCGAGCCGACTTCGACACGTGCCACGTCGCTCAGCCGCGTGAGGTAGCCGTCGTTGCCCTGGTCGATGACCAGGTCGCGGAAGTCATCGGCGGTCTCGAAGCTGCGCGGCAGTCGCAGAGTGAACTGGCGCGAGTCGGACTCCAGAAAGCCTGCCGGGAGTTCGACGTTTTCGGCACGCAAGGCGCCTTCCACATCGCTGACGGTCAGCTCGCGGGCGGCCAGCGCGTTACGCTTTAGCCACACGCGCATGGCGTATTCCTTGCCGCCGCCGACGCGCACGCGTGAGACGCCGGTCTGGGTGGAGAAGCGGTCGACCAGGTAGCGATTGGCGTAGTCGGTGAGTTCGGGAACCGAGTAGCCTTCCGCCGTGAGGCTCAGCCACATGATGACGTCGTCGCTGCTATCGGACTTTTCCACCTCGGGTGGGTCGGCTTCCTCGGGCAGGTTGTCGCTGACCCCGGAGACTCGGTCGCGAATATCGTTGGCGGCGGCTTCGATGTCGCGGTCGAGGTTGAAGGTGATGTCGATCTCCGATTCGCCATCGCTGCTGGTCGACTCGATCAGGTCGATGCCCTCGATACCGGCAATGCGGTCTTCGATTACCTGGGTAATGCGGGTTTCCACCACATCCGCCGAGGCGCCCGGATAGTTCGTCTCGACACTGACCACCGGCGGGTCGATGGCGGGGTATTCCTGCACCGGCAAACGTTCGAGCGCGAGAATGCCGAAGGCGATCAACAGCAGGGCGAAGACGGTCGCCAGCACCGGGCGCTGGATGGCGGTATCGGAAAGGCGCATCAGCCGTCTTCTCCGTCACGCGTGGCCTTGAGGATCTCGCTGATCTCGCGGCTGCCATCGTCGAGCGCCAGGATATCCACGTGATCGCCATCGCGTACCTTGTTCATGCCGTGGCTGACGACCCAGTCGCCCGGCGTGAGGCCGTCGAGAATTTCGACGCTGCCGACGCGGCGTTTGCCGATCTCCACCGGATGGCGCTGGATGCGGTTGTCCGCGTCACGGTCGATGCGCATCACGTACTGGCGTTCACCGCTGGGCACGAGGACGGACTCCGGCACCATCAGTGTCTGGCGTGGATTGCGTTGCAGCGTGACCACCATCAGCATGCCGGGGCGCAATGTGCGTTCGGGATTGGGCAGGCGAGCGCGTACGCTGACGCTGCGCGAGACGGGGTCGATACGCGTGCCGATACTGGTCACCTCGCCACGAAAGGTGCGTGTGGGATAGCTGGGCGTGGTGGCGCTAAGCGATAGCCCCGGTGCGAGCATGTCGAGCACCGTCGCGGGGACGGTGAAGTCGAGCTTCATGTGATCGAGCTTGTCGAGCGTCACCAGCTCGGTGCCGGGCGTGACCAGCGCACCGACGCTGAGATTGCGTTGACCGACGGTGCCGTCGAACGGCGCGCGCAAGCGGTGATCGGCGAGGAGTGATTGAATCCCGTCGATCTGGGCGTCGACCTGGGCGAGTTGGGCCTGGGCATCCTCCAAGTCGGCGCGGGTGCCGACCTTGCGGTCCTGCAGTTGCCGGGCGCGACGCACGGCATGCTCGCGTTCACGGCGCAGGGCCTGGGCAGCGCGCAGTTCGGCCTGTTCCGCGCTATCGTCGAGGCGAATCAGCAACTCGCCTTCTTCGACGCGCTGGCCGTCGTCGAAATTGAGTTCCGCAACGGTCTCGGTCACGGTCGCGGAAAGCGTCACGCTTTCGTCGGCACGCAGCGTACCCAGTGCTTCCAGCGGATCGCTCCACTCGGCAATGGACGCCTGCACGGCGATGACCTGGGTGCGCTCGGTGGCTTCCTGCGCATGGGCGCTTGTCAGTGCCAGCAGGCTCAATGCCGCCAGCCCGAGAGTGCGCCGGCCGAATGCGCTCACGGCCGGGAGAGGAGATACGGGCATAGTGTCTCGTTGTTGTGCTGTCGGTGACGATGACGAGCATACAGAATATACAGGTTCGTCGCTGTGGCGCTTAACGCTTAGAATGATCGCCTTTGCCAGCAATGAGACGCGACGATGGCGCAGACCTATGACGTAGTGGTGATCGGTGCCGGCGCGGCGGGCCTGATGTGCGCACTGACCGCCGGTTACGAGGGGCGGCGTGTGCTGGTGCTTGACCATGCCAACAAGGCGGGCAAGAAGATCCTGATGTCCGGGGGCGGGCGCTGCAATTTCACCAACCTGGCGACGGGGCCGGAGCATTTCTTCTCTGCCAACCCGCATTTTTGCATCTCCGCACTCAAGCGCTATACGCCAGGCCATTTCGTCGAGCTCGTCGAGCGCCACGGCATCGAGCATGTCGAGAAGGCGCCGGGGCAGCTCTTCTGTGCCGATTCGGCCAAGCCGATAGTGTCCATGTTGCTCACCGAATGCGAGTGGGCAGGGGCGGAAGTACGCCTCAAGACGCGTATTACATCTCTCGAGCGCCGTGGTGAGGGCATGCGTCTCGAGACCTCGAGTGGCGCGATCGACGCCGGTGCGGTGGTCATCGCCACCGGCGGATTGTCGATTCCCACCATGGGCGCCACCGGTTTCGGCTATGACATCGCCCGTCAGTTTGGCTTGGGCGTCACCGACACGCGAGCCGCGCTGGTGCCGTTCACGCTGACCTCTCAATGGCGAGAGCGGGCCGCGTCGCTGGCGGGGGTGAGCTGCTCAGTGACGGTCGAGGTCGGCGAGGGGCGCTATCGTGAACCCATGCTGTTTACGCATCGTGGTGTCTCGGGGCCAGCCATGTTGCAGGCCTCCAGCCATTGGCAGCCGGGCATGGCGTTGTCCATCGATTTGCTGCCGGATATCGACGTTGCCGGAGAGCTTGCCACTCTGCGTCACGAAGCACCCAAGCGGCATGTGTCCACGTGGCTGGGCGAGCGACTTCCCAAGCGTTTGGCGCAGGCCTGGTGCGAATGGCAAGGGGTGACGGAAAAACCGCTGGGAGCGCTTTCCAAGCGTGAAGTGGCGCGCCTGGATGGCGAGCTAAAACGCTGGCAGCTCAAACCCGCAGGGACCGAGGGCTGGCGGACCGCCGAGGTAACGCTGGGGGGCGTCGAGACGCAGTCGGTTTCTTCCAAGACCTTTGCGGTAGAGGGGCTACCGGCGCTGCGTTTCATCGGCGAGGTGTTGGATGTCACCGGCCAACTGGGCGGTTTCAATTTTCAATGGGCTTGGGCTTCGGGCGTGGCCTGTGGGCAGACGATGTAGTCGGTCACGATAGCGCAGAGACACGTTCAGACGAGAGCTACGAAAAAGCCTCCGAGTGGAGGCTTTATGGCACTAGCGAGGGCTAACGGCGTATAAGGCGATACAAGCCCCGCGCTCGATTGGCCAACAAGAAGGTCGACAAGCCTCGGCGCAACCAGGCGCGTGTGCCCCGGGGGCGGCGTACACCCATCGCCGCGAGTAGGCTGAAGCCCCCTACCAGGGGCGCTCGCCACTGCATCAGGCGTTGCCAGCCATGATCGATGGGGGCCGTGGCGTCTCGCCAGTCGAGCAGTGCGTGACCCATATCGAGACGTTGCTGCAGGATACGGGTCTCGAGGTACTCGAACTCCGCAGCGCGTTCACGACGATTCACGCGAACCCCCCAGCGCTTGGCGGTCTTGTTCCAAATGGCTCAAGGTGGACTGCATCAGGCGCCGACGTTTGGCGATACGTTTGGCAGCGTATGCCAAGCCTGCGGTGATGATGAACAGCACGACCGCGCACACACCGATCACGAGCAGACGGTGATCTTCCCAATACAGGACCACCAGCATCAAAAGCAGCATGCCGAGGGCGAATGAGAAAGTGATCAATGCGGCGCCCGCCAGTAATAGCAGGCTGAGCATGCGATCGCGTTCGTCTTCCAACTCGAGCACGGCGAGACGCAAGCGCGTCTCGCCCATGGCAATCACATTGGAAAGCAGACGGCGCGCCGAGCTAATGACGCGCTCCGCCGGTCCCTGGCGATCCGCCATTAGCGACGCCCGATGAGCAAGCCGATGACGACCCCGACACCCGCGCCGATGCCGATGCTGGTCCAAGGGTTTTCACGCACGTAACGATCGCAGCAATCCATCTGTTCACGTGCGCTTTCGTAGACTTTTTCACTGCGCGCTTCGAGTTTGGCGCGAGTCTCGTTGAGACGCTGCTGGGCGCGCTCGCGCGCTTCGCTGATGTGCCCGCGAGAATCGTCAGAAGTCGCTTTGACCAGTTCTTCAACGGTCTGCGATAGCTGGCGCAGGTCATTCTTGAGTTGTTCGGTGGACGCTTCGCTTTCGCGTTGGTTACCGGTAGGTTGCATGGCCATGATGTCTTCCTCTGACGGGTTAATTTGCGTCTTCAGCATAGCAGGCTAAGCCGCCGTATCAACAGCCCTTCCTTGAGTGCATCGTTAGTCTAGGCCAGGAATGCCGGCCAGGAAGGTATTGATGCTGAAACCCAGCCCTAGGCGTCGGTTGATGTGGTCGTAGTCGATCAAGCTTTCGCCGTAGCCATGGTAATACTGAACGTAGCCGCGAACCTTGCCGAAAAGCGGGAACGAGTAGTCCAGTTGGGCGCCATAGTGGTCTTTGCCGGGGTTACCACGCATCAGCAGAGAAATTTCCTGATCGCCGAAGGCGCGTACCAGGGTGATATCGCCGTAGCCTATATAGTTTTCGAGGTCGGGGTTGTCGTCGTCTTCCTCGTCCTCCGGGACACGCCAGTGAGGGGCGATGCTCGCCGCCCACTCGCCGCGTTGGAATACCATATCGGCGTAGACACGATTCCAGCTACGCGACAACGGGTCGGAGCGGCCGTTGGACTGGTGTGCAAAACCGACACGGTTAATGGTATTGGTCCAGCCTAGGGCACTCATGTCGTTATCGAAGCTGACGAACATCTCGGGTTCGTAGTTGGTTTCGCGAAATGGCGCCGACGCCTCGGAATTGTAGGCTTGCCACCAGCTACGTTGGGTATAGGCGAAGTATACATCGCCGTTATCCTCGAACAGGTCTTCGACCAGATTGACCTTGAAGCTCAATTGGTACTTGACCTCGGCGTTATCGGCATTGTCCGCGTTGCTGACCTCGCGGAAACGGTCTTGATCGGGGTTGGCGTTGTAGGCCCAAGGCAACAGATAGTTGCGCCGATACGTCGTTACCGCCAACGGATTGCGCGAGGATTCGCGCTCCAGCGCGCGACGCTTGTCGGCACGGGCTTCCAAGTTCTGTGCCTCGCGCTCTCGGGGCGTGGCGTCGGCCGCTGTGGCCGTGGTGTCGTCGGCCAATGTTGCGCGTAGCTCTTGCAGCTCCGCTTCGAGTGTCTGAACGCGCGCTTCAATGGCCTCGCGTTCGCTATCGCTCAGGGCGGCGGCTGCCTGCACGGGAGCGGACAGTGCAAGCGTGAGCAACACGAGGATCGGCAAGCGGGGGCGTGGTGACTCCATGTCATTTAGTACCTTGTGATGGTAGTACCTTGTCGATGGCGTAAAACCCTAACATTGGTCATGGTGAATATTTCTATCACGTGGGTGGTAGAACGCAAATATTCGCACAAGATTGCCATGTACGTACCACGCACCGACAATCGGCGCACCGCATGGGTAACGAGGACAGAGCATGTCGTGGCGACGCTGGCATCATTTCTTCACTTGGCAATGCTGGCCTGGGCGGCATGAACGTGGGCATGCCAAGGTGCGTGTGGTTCATTGTATCGCATGTGTTGCGCTTTGCCTGCTGTGCGTGGTTGGCGACGCCATGGCGCAGTCGGCATTGCCCGAGCATGATGAGCTGACAACGCGTCTGGAACGGCTGCAATCCATCGAGCAGCCCGATAGCGACCAGCGCACAGCCATAGACGATACCCGCGCCGCGCTGGAGGGGCTTAAAGAACTCGAGTCGGTCGACGATAAACTCGACGCGCTCGAGCAGCGTGCGGAGAACGCGCCTCAGGAATCGCAATCCTTGGCGCAGCAACTCCAGCGCTTGGAGGCGTCGTCGGGAGCCCTGGCTGAGGGAGAACTTGACGATTTGTCGCTGGATGCGCTGCGTGAGCGTACCGGTGATGCGTTGGCAGAACTGGAGAAACTGCAGAGCCGTCTGGCGGACGTCAATGCTCAGTTGATCAGTGCCCAGACGCTTCCTGAGCGCGCCCAGAAGGCGATCGCCGAAGCGCGGGAGCGCGCCGATATGCGCCAGGCGCAGCTTGCCGAGTTAGACGACGCCGAAGAGTCGAACGAGGCGGAGCTTGCCAAGCGTGACCGCTATCGGGTCGAGCAGGCATTGGCCGAGCGCCGCGCGCAGTGGCATCAGAGCGAGCTGTCTCATAACACCCGCCTGCGCGAGTTGGCGATGCAGCAACGCGACGTGCTGGAAAAGCGCATCGCACTCCGGGAAAGCCAATTGTCGGCGTTGCAGGCAGCGCTGGACAAGGCGCGGCGAGAGCAGTCGGAAAAGGCCATTGCCGATGTCGGTCGCGAAGATGCCGAGACGATTGCCGAGCATCCTGTGCTGACCAAGGTCCAGCAGGTTAATCGCGATCTAAGCGGTGAATTGCTGGAAGTGACCGACCGCGCTAACGACCTGGTGCGCGAGGGGATCGAAACGCGCACCCAGCTCGATCGTGTGCGCCAGGTACAGCGCACGCTCAACGAACAGATCGATGCGATTCGCGGCAGCTTGCTGCTATCGCGCATCCTTCGCGAGCAACGTGAGTCATTGCCCGAAGTGGATGCCCTGAGCGGGTTACAGGACGAAATCGCCGATCTACGCCTGCGTCAGTTCGATTTGTCGCAGCAACACGACGCCTTGCGACGCCCCCAGCAATTGGCCGATCAAAGCCTGGCCGATGCGAATATAGACGATGCCCCGGGGTTACGTGAGGCGTTGATCACGTTGTTCGAGTCGCGCCGTGAGCTACTCGAACAGCTCGACGGCGAGTATGGCAACCTGCTGACGATTGCCATCAACCAGCAGCTCAACCAGCAGCAGTTGCTCGAGATCAGTGACGAGCTGCGCGCGACCATCGAGGAGCAACTGTTCTGGGTGGCCAATGGGCGCCCGCTGGATTGGACATGGCTGCGGCAGTTTCCGCGCACGCTGTGGCAAGGCATGACAGACGACGACTGGCGTTCGACATTGGGCTCCGCGTGGCAACGTCCCGAGGGCGAGGCGTTCGCCATGGTGCCGCTGTTGCTGCTTTCCAGCGGGCTGTTGCTATGGCGGCGGCGTCTCAAGGCGTCATTGCTCAGGCTGCATGAGGAAATCGGGCGCCTCAAGCGTGATACCCAGATGCACACGCCTCGGGCGATCGCGCTCAATGCGTTACTCGCCGCGCATGGTCCTTTGTCGTTGGCGGCCGTGGGCGGTGCGCTCAACCTGGGGGGACATGGCTTCGCCGTAGTGCTGGGTAATGCGCTACTTCAGTTGGCGCTGGCGTGGGGCGTTATCGCCTGGTCGCGACGTCTGCTGGTCGCCGATGGTGTGGCTGCGCGCCACTTTCACTGGTCACCGCAGTACGTATTGCGCTTGCGGCAACTGTTGCTATGGCTGGGCATCGCGCTGATTCCGGTCATCTTGATCAGTAACGTGGCGCCTTATAGCGATGGGCGCCTGGCAGAGCGGCCGTTGTCGCTGCTATTGCTGTTGCTGGGGCTGGTGATGATGACGGCGGTACTGGTGCGCCTGATCCTCGCTCATGTGCCGTTTTTCGGCCTCAAGCTTTTTCGTCTGCTGCTGGGGTTGGCGTTATCGGTCGTGCCTTTGATACTCGCGGGCCTGATCGTCATGGGGTTCGAATATACCGCGCTAAGTCTGGTCGGCCGCTTCATTACCTCAATCTATATTCTGGGGCTGTGGATTCTCGTCGAGGCGGCGGTCGTCCGCGGATTGGCGGTCGCGGCACGGCGACTGGCCTATCGGCGCGCGGTGGCACGTCGCCATGCGCAGGCCAAGGAGGACACAGAGAGCGGACTCGAGGTGGTCGAGGAGCCGCCGCTGGATATGGAGCAGGTCAATCAGCAGTCGCTGCGCCTGTCCAAGCTGATCCTGTCTCTGGGCTTTACCCTGCTGCTTTATGTGGTGTGGGCGGATCTACTGGGCGTGCTGTCCTATCTCGACAACGTCGCTGTATGGCAGATCGAACGCGGCGAGGGCGAAGCGATGACCACCAGCCCGATCACCGTGGCCGATGTGCTCACGGCGCTGGTGCTGGTCGCGTTGACCTTGATGATGGCGCGCAACCTGCCGGGGCTGCTGGAGGTCATGGTGCTCTCGCGCCTGAGTCTCAAGCAAGGCAGTGCTTATGCCATCTCCTCGCTGCTTTCCTACACTATCGTGGGCACCGGGGTCGTGGTGTCGTTGGGCACGCTCGGGGTGTCGTGGGACAAGCTGCAATGGCTGGTCGCCGCGCTGGGCGTGGGGCTGGGCTTCGGGCTACAGGAGATCTTCGCCAACTTCATTTCGGGGCTGATCATCCTGTTCGAACGCCCGGTGCGTATCGGCGATACCATCACCCTGGGCAACTTGCACGGTACGGTCAGCCGTATCCGCATTCGCGCCACCACGGTGACGGATTTCGACCGCAAGGAAATCATCATCCCCAACAAGACCTTCGTCACCGATCAACTGATCAACTGGTCGCTTTCCGACAACATCACGCGGGTGGTGCTGACTTATGGCGTGTCGCACGGTTCCGACCTGGAGCAGGTCCACCGCCTGCTGCGTCAGGCCGCCGAGGAAAACCCGCGCGTGCTGCGCGATCCCGAGCCGCAGATCTTCTGCCTCGAATATGGCGCCACGGCGTTCAGCTTCGAGTTGCGGATCTTCGTCAACGACCTGATGGATCGCCTTTATGCTAGCGATGAAATCAATCGACGCCTCGATGCCTTGTTCCATGAATACGGTATCCGTATCGCGTTCAATCAGTTGGATGTCTGGCTGCACGATGCCGCAGGGCGGCAAGCTTGGGTAAGCTCGCAACCCCAGGGCGAGACGCCGTTGGGCGGCGCGGTGACGTCATCGAGGCCGGCGCGACGTGATGGCATCGAGGATGTCGATGCCGGCCGCAGTTCCGGCGGAGACGGGACGGCTGGCAGCGATGATTGAGGGCGGCCTCAGCCGCTTTTGACCGCATGCAGCAGGAACTCGCGGTTACCGTCGCCGCCGCGTAGCGGGCTTTCCTGCCAGTGGCGGATTTCGAAGCCGGCGGCGGTGCAACTTTCGTGGATACGAGCTTCCACCGCCGCATAAAGCGCCGGATCGCGGACGATGCCGTGGGCGTCGACCTTATGCGGGCCGACCTCGAATTGCGGCTTGACCAGTGACACCAGGTGCGCGCCGGGCGAGAGCACGGTGGCGAGCTCGGGCAGGATCAAGGTCTGCGAGATGAAGGAGACATCCATGACCGCCACGTGCAGTCCTTCCGGGGCCAGGGCGGCGAGCCGCTCGTGGGGAAGCGCGCGGGCGTTGACGCCTTCCAGACAGATGACGCGTTCATCCTCGCGCAGCGTCGCGTCGAGCTGATCGCGCCCGACCTCGATACCCACCACGCGCGCAGCGCCGTAGCGCAAGGCGCAATCCGTGAACCCGCCGGTGGACTGTCCCACGTCGAGTACCGTCCTCCCTTCGAGGCGCAGTCCCAGCGTGTCGAGAACGGCCTCCAGCTTGAGCCCGGCGCGCGAGACGTAGCGCTCTTCCGGATCCTCGGCGAGCTGGAAGCGGCTGTCGTCGGCGACCTTCTCGCCGGGCTTGGTGAGCGTACGCGGAGGGGCCGTCGAGATCAGCGTGACCCGCCCATGGCGGATCAGGCGTTGGGCACGCGTGCGTGAGCGTGCCCAGCCCTGGGCGACGAGAAGTTGGTCGAGACGCTGCATGCCCACACCGCTGAGAAGTCGATAAGAGGAGTCGATAAAACGCCGCGCAGTATAGCGCGAGGTGGCGTGACGTTCATGCGTTCATGGCCCGCTATCGCTGAGTCGTGTGTACTCGCGCTGCCAACGGTCGAGCAGTGAGTGGCGCTTGAGGGTGTCGAGCGTGGCCAGCAGGCTGGGGTCGATGGCAATCGGATGAAGGGCATCGCCAAGGGTCTTGCGCAAGTCTCTGGCGGTGCCCTCGCCCTCGAGGTCGGGATGTACCGTCCCGAGGGGTGTCTTGTCGCGTATCGTCTGCTGACCTTGACGACTGAGAAGATAATCGACGAAGCGCTCGGCGGTCTCGGGATGGCGCGCGCGCTTGGGGATCAACACCAGACGCTGTGTCACCAGGGCATAATCGCTGGGAATGACCATTTCCAGTTGCGGGTGATCGGCGACGAAGTCACGTGCGTAGGAGCCCAGCAAGTTATAGCCGACGGCGTAGCGTCCGTCGGCCAGGCCGTCGAGCATTTCGCCGGTGGTATCGGCCAGCGCCGCTTCCACGCCGCCCAAGGCAGCCACCAGTTCCCAGTAGCGTGGCGACATGTGCGCGTCTTCGGTGGCATAGGTATAGCCGGCACCGCTGCGCCAGGGGTCGTAAGTCACCACGCGGCCTTTCAGGCGCTGGCGTTCGTCGGTGAGCAAGCTCTGCAAGGCCTCGTGGCTATCCGGCGGCGGGAGATCTGCGAGGGCGTCGCGTCGATAGACGATCACCACCGGCTCGAAGGTGAAGCCGAAAAGCTCCTGGCGCCAGCGCGATGCCTGGGGCCACTGCTGTGCTGCGGAGGTGGTCAACGCCCGTGCGTGGCCGCGGTTGGCAAGCTGATACTGCCAGGGCATGGCCGAGGACATCACCACGTCGGCGGAGGCCTCGTCTTCCGCCAGAAAACGCCGGTACAACGCGAGCGTGGTCAGGTTGCGGTAGATCAGCTCGATCTCGGGGTAGCGCGCATGAAAGTCGGCCAGTAGCGGGGCCATCAACTCGTTGTCCAGTGCGCCGTGAATTTCCAGTGGCTGCGCGGCGGCCTCGTGGGCGGCGGGGTAACGCAGGACATTGGCGTCATCGGCCAGCGTGATGGCGGAGAGCATCATGGCGGTGAGGGCGACGGCCCAGCGCGCGGGTGAGCGACGTGGCGCGGTCATGGTGATGATTCCTCGGTGAAATGCAGGCGCACGCGCAAGCCCGGCGGTTCGGCATTCGGCTGAGCCGGCGCCAGGGTGAGTCGGGCGGCATGGGCCCGGGCGATGCCATCGACGATTGCTAGGCCAAGCCCCGAGCCTTGGCCGCCTTCGATGCCGCGATGGAAGGGACGCAGCACCAGCAGGCGTTGCGCCTCGGGGATCCCGGGGCCGTCATCCTCGACCTCGAGACGCGTCGGGGCTTCGCCGACGCGCACCGTGATGCGCATTGCACCATAGCGGCAGGCGTTGTCGATCAAGTTGGCCAGAGCCTCGGCGAGTTGCCATTCGACCGCGCTCTGGATGACCGCATGTGGCGGTGTCTCGACGCCCAGGTCGATCCCCGCGCGATGGCAGCTCGTCAGGGCGTCACGTACGGCTTGCCGGGCGATGTCGCAAAGATCGATATCGCGGGCTTCCGGCATCGACTCGGGGTTGTTGAGGCGCGTCAGGGAGAGCAGTTGTGACGCCAGGCGCGCAGTCTTGTCGGCACTGCCGCGCATGACGCCGAGTGCATCGTGCCAGGCACGCGGGTCGTCCTGACGCAGGGCAAGCTCGGCGCGTGCCGAAAGTCCGGCCAGTGGGGTGCGCAATTGGTGCGAGGCATCGCCGATGAAGCGTTCCTGGTTGGCGCGTACACGGCGCATGCGCGCCAACAGTTCATTGAGGGTTTCGCGCAGCTCGGCGAGTTCGCGAGGCAGGGTCAGGTCGAGCGGTGCCAGGGTGCGCGGGTCACGGGTGCGGATCGCCCGGCGTAACTGGGTCAGGGGCATCAACGCCATACGTACCCCGAGCAACACCACGCCAATGGCCAATAGCGCCATGGCGATCAAACGCAGCATACTGCCCTGGAACAGCGCCTGTGTCAGGGCTTCGCGCCCTTCGCGGGTATGCGCCACGCGGACCTCGAAGGGTTGACGATCGCGCCATCCCTCGAGTTGCGAGCGCCGCACGCCCAGGCGCAACGCCATGTCGTGCCACTCGATGTTGGCGAAGCGCATGTTGCCTTGCCCGTCGTCGATGCGTGGCAGCTCGGCGTTGCCGCTGATGAAGTTGTCATGGGCATCGTAGAGGGCATAGAAAATACGCTCCTCGGCGTCTGAGGCCAGCATTTTCAGGGCCGCCGGGGGCAAATCCATCCATAGTTGGCCTTGTTGGCGCTTGACCTGTTCGGCGATGGAGAGCGAGGCCGACTCGAGCAGGCGGTCGAACGCCCGGTCGGCGGTATCGCGCGAGGCCAGGTAAGCCTGAACGAGCATCAAGGCCCCCAAGGCCAGCATGGGCACCAGCAACCAGATCAGCAGGCGCCGATAGAGGCTGGGTGAGTTGACCGGTGGGCTCACGCCTCGCTCTCCAGCAGGTAACCCAGCCCCCTCACGGTGCGCAGTGTCAGTGCCGAGCCGTCAAGACGTCGCCGCAGGCGATGGATATAGACCTCGATGGCGTTGTCGCCGAGCGTTTCCTCGGCGAAGACATGCTCGAGTAGGCGGGCTTTGTCCACCGGTTCCCCGGCATGGCGCATCAAATAAGCGAGCAGGCGTTGCTCGCGGGGTGGCAGCTCGAGCGTGGCGTCATCGAGGGTAAAACGCTGGGTCAAGGTATCGAAATTCAGTGCCCCGACATGCAATTGCGTGCCGTCGTCGTGTTGTCGCCGGCGCAAGAGGGCGCGGACCCGGGCTTCCAGTTCGTCCAGGGCGAAAGGCTTGGCCAGGTAGTCGTCGGCGCCCAGATCGAGCCCCTTGACGCGATCCTCGATGGCGCCGCGTGCGGTCAGGATCAATACCGGCGTGTCGCGATCATGGCGCCGCATGGCATCGAGTATCTCGAGGCCGCCGCGGCCCGGCAGGTTGAGATCGAGCAGTACCAATACATAGCCATGCTCGGGGGAGGCCAGGCGGGTGAAGGCGGCGTCGCCGTCCTCGAGGGCATCGACTCGGTAGCCGGCCAGGCTCAGGACGTCGTACAGCGTACTGGCCAGCAGGGTATCGTCCTCGACCAGCAATAGGGGAGCGGTGGTCTCGGGTGTCATGACGGATAGTCCTGCAATGCGCGGTGGCTTAGTACTGTCGCGGCCTCTTGCAGGGCGCGTCGCGCTTCGCGGGCGGGCAAACGCCCCTTGGGGCCGGAAAGGCTCAGCCAGTAGGCGGTGTCAGGGATGGCCTGGCAGGTCATCGTCCCGCCGGGCAAGGCCAAAGAGGGATCGTCGTCCTGCATCTGCCAGCGGTAGCCGGGGCGTAGCGTATGGCGCAGGTCGGTGTCCGGCAAGGCGCTCAAGCAGCATTCCATCTGATCTTCCTCGCATGACAGTAGCGCGGCGGTTTCTCCCGTGTCGCGGCATAAACGTTCGAGAACCGGCATGACCAGGCTGGCCAATTGCCGCGTAGGTGCGTGCCGTCTGGCCAAGCGCGCCGGCGTGGCCCCCAGGCGATAGCGTCCGCGTGCATCGCGCTGCACGTAATCGTAACGCTCCAACGAGCCGAGCAAGCGTAACAGCGTGCTTTTATAGAGTGTGGTTACCTCGGCCAACTCGGCCAAGGTCAGGCTTTCATGCTGCGTGTCGAAGGCTTCCATGACGGATAGCGCACGTTCGACAGCCTCTACCCGGTCTTGCGCCATGGCGGGTCTCCCAGGGTGTTTGCGTGCCGCAATGGCAGTATTCAACTTTAGTCTTGAACGGCGGCACGAGCGTTGACGCTCGCTTATGACAGGCCTAGTTTTCCGCTCAAGGGAACGTTGTTCTGCCTTACAGAACTGTAAGGTAAGTGTCAGGTTGCCTGCAACCCATTTCAATTCTCGCTCAAGGGGGATAACAACAATGGCTTTCAAGACGCCGCTCAAAATCATCATGGCCGCCGCGCTGACACTGGGTGCCAGTTCGGCCATGGCCTTCGAACCGTCCGGCAAGGTCGAGTGCATCGCACCCTCCGATCCGGGCGGCGGTTGGGACTTCACTTGCCGTAGCATTGGCAATGTCCTCGAGGATCTCGACCTCGTGCCGCGCAGTGTGCAGACCATCAACATGGCCGGCGCCGGCGGTGGGGTTGCCTATGCGCACACCGTGAGCAAGCGTGCCGGGGACGAGCAACTGCTGGTTGCCGCCTCCACGGCGACCACCACGCGTCTGGCGCAGGGGCAGTTCCAGGGCCTGGACGCCGACATGGTCAACTGGATCGGCGCGTTGGGTGCCGATTATGGCGTCATCGCGGTAAGCAAGGATTCCGAGTATGAGAACCTCAATGACCTGATGGACGCCCTCAAGGACGATCCGCGTGCGGTTAAGTTTGCGGGCGGCAGCGCCAAGGGTGGCTGGGACCATCTCAAGGTATTGATCGCGGCGAAAGCGGCGGATGTCGGCAAGCTGCCGAAGATTCCCTACCTCTCGTACAACAATGGAGGTGAGGCACTGACGCAGGTGGTCGGCGGCCACGTGGACGCCTTTACCGGCGACATTACCGAGGCCAAGGGCTTCATGGAATCCGGCGATCTGCGCATCCTCGCCGTGCTCTCGGAAGAGCGCCTGCCCGGCGAGTTCAGCGACATTCCTACCGCGCGTGAGCAGGGTATCGATGCGCTGGGCCCCAACTGGCGTGGTTTCTACATGCCGGCGGATATTTCCGATGACGCCCGTGAGTACTGGGTCGACGCGATGAATACCGTCTACGCCAGCGACGAATGGAAGGAGCTCATGAAAAAGAACGGGCTGATGCCGTTCCACAAGAGTGATGATGAGTTCAATGAATTCGTGAAACAGCAGATCCAGGATATCCAGGAACTCTCCAAGGAAATCGGGTTAGTTAAATGAAATGCAATGACCGCATCTTCGGTCTACTGATGCTCGTCCTGGCCGTCGCGTACGGCTGGGGTGCCGCACAGTTTCCCGAACCATTCGGGGGGAGCGAGGCCATCGGGCCCGAAACATTTCCCACCTTGCTGGCCGTGGTGCTGGCGCTAAGTAGTCTGTATCTGATCGTCAAACCCGATCCGGGATCAAAATGGCCACCGATGCGCACGGGGCTGGAGCTGCTGATCGCCGTGGTGGTGTTGATCGCCTATGTACTGTTGCTTCAGCCCCTGGGCTTCATCATCAGCACGACCCTGGCTGTCGGCACCCTGTGCTGGCGTATGGGAGCGGCGCCCATTCGCGCTTACGTCACGGGTCTGATCGCGGGCATCGTGGTCTATTTTCTGTTCACGATCGGCCTTGATTTGTCCCTGCCGCTGGGCGTGTTGAGTGTACTGGAGGGAAGCTGATGGAAACCCTGGGCTATCTGATTGATGGGTTTGGCGTCGCCCTGGCGCCGCACAACCTGATGTTCGCCTTGATCGGGGCCTTTCTGGGTACCTTGATCGGGGCTTTGCCGGGGCTGGGACCAGCCAATGGCGTGGCGATTCTGATTCCGCTGGCTTTCACGCTGGGCCTGCCACCGGAAACCGCACTGATCATGCTGACCTCCGTCTATGCCGGGGCCATGTATGGCGGGCGTATCTCGTCGATACTGCTCAATATTCCTGGCGATGAGCCGGCGATGATGACCTGTCTCGACGGTTACCCGATGGCCCAGAAGGGCAAGGCCGCCGAGGCGTTGGCGATCTCGGCGATTGCCTCCTTCATGGGGAGCTTGATCGCCACGATCGGCCTTATCTTGCTGGCGCCGTTGCTGGCCAAGTTTGCGTTGACGTTTGGGCCCGCAGAGTATTTCGCGTTGTTCGTATTGGCGTTCGCCACTCTGGGTGGGATTACCGGCAAGAACCCGGTCAAGACGATTCTTGCCGCTGCCATCGGGTTGATGATTGCCACGGTGGGCATCGACAACACCGGCACCCAGCGCTATACCTTCGGTGTGCTGGAACTCTATGAGGGCGTCGATTTCATCATTGCCATCGTCGGCTTGTTCGCGATTTCCGAGCTGCTGTTCTTCATCGAAAGCCGTGCCGGTGGCGGCAAGGGGCCGATGAAGGTCAACAAGCTCAAGCTGTCCTGGAAAGAGATCGGCTCCATCTTCCCCACTACGTTGCGCGGCGGGGTGCTGGGCTTCATCTCCGGTGTGCTGCCGGGGGCCGGTGCCTCGCTGGGAAGTTTCATCGGCTATACCCTCGAGAAGAAGATCCTGGGCAGCAAAGGACGCTTCGGCGAGGGCGATCCACGCGGTGTCGCGGCGCCCGAGGCGGGTAACAACGGGGCCTCCTCCGGTGCCTTGGTGCCCATGCTCACGCTCGGCGTGCCGGGAAGCGGCACGACGGCGGTGCTGTTGGCGCTGCTGATTTCGATGAATATTACCCCCGGGCCGATGATGTTCACCCAGAATGCGGATATCGTCTGGGGGGTCATCGCCGCCTTGTTGGTGGGTAACTTCCTGCTGTTGTTGCTCAACATTCCCCTGGTAGGGATGTTCGTCAAGCTGCTCTCGGTGCCTCCTAAATACCTGCTGCCCATCGTGACGATGGTCGCATTCGTGGGCATCTATTCGATCAGCAACTCCGCCTTCGATCTGTATTTCATGGTGGCCTTCGGCGCGGCGGGCTACATCCTGCGCAAACTGGAAATTCCGTTGGTACCCATCATCCTGGGCTTGCTTCTGGGGCCAGAAATGGAAAAGAACCTCGGCCATGCGCTGACAACCTCCAACGGCGACTGGAGCGTGCTGTGGAGCAGCGGATTGTCGATCACGCTGTGGGCGCTGGCGATCATTGGGCTGGTACTCCCCGTGGTCGTGGGGCCGATTCTGCGGCGCCGCATGAAAGCTGCTCAGGAGAAAGTCGGTTAATGTGACCGACGTCTGACAAGTATGCTGCGTATGTCTCGCCCCCGCCGGTGTGCCGGTGGGGGCGAGTGTCGTTGAGGTTGATCCAATCTCCCTTATCGGGAGCATGGGCGTTCTCCCTGAACGCGGGGCAGGGAAGGGCAAGGCCCTTCCCGCCTAGCCTATAATGCATAGTGGGCGTTGGATTGTTTGATGCCTTGCCGACCAGCGGGCACGCTGTTATAGTGCAGCGGCGTTCGAGGCAAGTCATTGAAAGCGCATAGCGTTTTCTCATATTCGAACGGCTCGGTGGCGACAAGTGAATGATTCTCGTCAACCGATGTTGCTATGGTGGCCCTGTCGGTCCTCCCGCAACGCTAAACCGCGAACCCCGCCAGGCCCGGAAGGGAGCAACGGTAGTGGTGGCTGCGTGTGCCGGGATGTGGCTGATGGGGCCGCCTCCATTTCGTCCCCCCGTATTGCCTGTTCGGCCTCGATGTCGACTCGCCCCTCGTCGAAGTTCCTGCTACCCGCTAGAATAGATGCTTTAACGATCTTCCCCGCTGTGTCGAGTGCTCGGTACTGCCAGGTGGGAATCGGCCCGATCTGCAAGGACATCCCGACGGTATGAGTTACCAGGTTCTGGCCCGCAAATGGCGCCCCCGTACGTTTCACGAACTGGTTGGTCAGGAGCATGTCTCGCGTGCGCTGGTCAACGCGCTCGACCAGGGGCGCCTGCATCATGCCTATCTGTTTACCGGCACGCGCGGGGTCGGCAAGACGACGCTGGCGCGGATTCTCGCCAAGTGCTTGAACTGCCGGCAGGGCGTGACATCGGTACCGTGCGGTGAATGCGAGACTTGCTGCGAGATCGACGAAGGCCGCTTCGTCGACTTGATCGAAGTCGACGCCGCCTCGCGAACCAAGGTCGAAGATACCCGCGAGCTGCTCGACAATGTGCAGTACGCGCCGACCCAGGGGCGTTACAAGGTGTACCTCATCGACGAGGTGCACATGCTGTCCACGCACAGTTTCAATGCGCTGCTCAAGACGCTCGAGGAGCCGCCCCCCCACGTCAAGTTCCTGCTGGCAACCACCGATCCGCAGAAGCTCCCGGTCACGGTGCTCTCGCGCTGCCTGCAGTTCACGCTCAAGAACATGTCGCCGGAGTATGTGGTCAGGCATTTGACGCATATTCTTGAGGCCGAATCGGTGGCTTTTGACGAACAGGCGCTATGGTTGCTCGGCAAGGCGGCCGAGGGCTCGATGCGCGATGCCTTGAGTCTGACCGACCAGGCCATTGCCTTCGGGCAGGGCGAGGTGCGCCACGCGGATGTCGCCGCGATGCTGGGCACGCTCGATCATCGTCACCTGCTGGCATTGGCCGAGGCGCTGGCCGAGGTCGATGCCGCGCGGGTGTTGCAGGAAGTCGCCAGCCTGGCCGAACAGGGGCCCGACTTCGGCGCCATCCTCGACGACCTGGCCGGTGTCTTCCACCGCCTGACCATCGCCCAGATGGTGCCGGATGCGCTGGATAACGGTCACGGTGACCGCGACACGCTACTTCCGCTGGCCGCGCGTTTTACCGCCGAGGACGTACAGCTCTATTATCAGATTGCGCTGCAAGGCCGCGGCGATATGGAAAGCGCCCCGGATCCGCGTACTGCGCTGGAGATGACGCTGCTGCGCATGCTCGCGTTTCGGCCGCAAGGCGTACCCAAGCCGCCGCAGACACCATTGCCGATTCGCGGCTCGGCCGAGAATGAGGCGCCAGGCGCCGCGACATCGAGCGCTCCGGCTGCTGAGTCTGCGCCTAGCGAGCCGCCGTCTTCTATCGCGCCGGCGCCAACCCCGCCAGCGTCTGCCGTCGCGCCTGCACCTAGCGAGCCATCGCGTCCTGCAAACGAAGCGCCCGCAGCAGAGGTTGGCAGTGAAGACGTGCCGCGCGAGCCGCTCCAAACCCAGCCGCCCGAAGCCGAGTTGCCTGAGACCGAGGTGTCTGAAGTCGAGGCACCTCCGGTGGTAGAGGAGGCGCCGCCTCCCATGGCCGACGCACCTGATGACGCTGTCGATGCCGCGCTCGAAGACGAAGCGCAACGTCAGGCGGACGCCGCTGGCGTTGCTGACGTGGACGATGCGCCGCCCTGGGCGCTCGATGACGCCCCGGCACCAGCCGCCTCCGAGCCCCCCGCCGCCGTGCCAGAATCCCCGGCGATGGATGCTGCCGCTGAGGTGGATGAGCCTGATCCCGAGCCCACGACGCCGGCCCCCGTCGCTGCCACGCACGACACGGGCGCTTTCGACCACGCGCGCTGGCTGGCGGTTTTCGAATCGCTGACGCTGGGCGGGCTGACGCGTAACCTGGCGGCGCATTGCATCATCGAACATGACGACGGCGAAACGTTAACGCTGCGGCTGGATCCTTCGCAGGAGGCGATGCTGGCCGATGTGCACGTCGAACGTCTCGCCAAGGCCCTGGCCGATCAGGGCGTTGAGCGTCGCCTGAATGTCACGGTCGCGGCCTTGCCCGAGAACCTGGATACCCCGCGTTCGCAAAGCGAGCGGCAGGCGCGGGAGCGTCATGCCCAAGCGGTTGAAGCGTTGCGCCGCGACCCGCATATTCAGATGCTGGAACACGATTTCGGCGCCCACTTGCTGGAACGCAGCGTGACGCCGACCGATGGCGCCGCTTCCGACGCGTAAGTCGTCGGCGGCTCTGACTTTTTAGAACTCCTTGAGGATACGACCATGATGAAGGGCGGAATGGGCAACATGATGAAACAGGCCCAGGAAATGCAGGAAAAGATGCAGAAGGTCCAGGAGGAGATCGCCGAGACCGAAGTCACGGGCGAGGCCGGGGCCGGCATGATCAAGGTCACCATGAACGGTCGTCACGACGTGAGTAACGTCAATATCGATCCCTCGGTGATGGAAGAAGACAAGGAGTTGCTCGAGGACTTGCTGGCCGCCGCCGTCAACGACGCGGTGCGCAAGGTCGAGACGACATCCAAGGAGCGTATGGAAGAAGTTACCGCCGGGATGAACCTGCCGGCAGACTTCAAGATGCCGTTCTAAGCGATGGCGTTTTCTCCCCTCGTCGATCAACTGCTGGAGACGCTGCGGGTGTTGCCGGGCGTAGGCCCCAAGACCGCGCAGCGCATGGCCCTGCATCTGCTGGAGCGTGACCGCGATGGTGGTCGCCGTCTGGTCGCCTCATTGGGCGAGGCCCTGGAGCAGGTGGGCTATTGTCAGCGTTGCCGTACGCTGACCGAGACGCCGTTATGCACCATTTGCCAGGATGCGCGGCGCGATGAGGGTCTGTTGTGTGTGGTCGAATCGCCGGCCGATATGCTGGCGATCGAGCAGGCCGGCGGCTATCGCGGCCACTATTTCGTGCTCCACGGCCATTTGTCGCCGCTGGATGGCATCGGCCCCGAAGATATCGGGCTCGATCAGCTCGATGAGCGGCTCGCAAACGGCGCCATCGAGGAATTGATTCTGGCCACCAATCCTACCGTGGAAGGCGAGGCCACTGCGCACTATATCGCCGAGCAACTGCGTGGCACCGGCGTGCGTCTGTCGCGCCTGGCCTACGGCGTGCCCATGGGTGGCGAGCTGGAATACGTCGACGGCGGCACGCTGAGTCGCGCCTTCAATGGTCGTTTGCCGTTCGCGCAAGAGTCGAGCTGACCCTCATTATCGTCAACAAGGATACGGGATGCCCCCGAGTTTCGAGATTCGTTGGGTGGAAACGCCCACCGCACTGGCCGAGGCGTGCGAGACGCTGGCCGACGCCGATTGGCTAGCGGTGGACACCGAGTTTCATCGCGAGTCGACGTTCTTTCCCATCGCGGCGCTGGTGCAGCTCTACGCCGGCGGCCATGAGGCCTTCCTGATCGACCCGCAAGTCGTGGCGGCCGATAGTGCTCTGCAGGCGCTCCTGGGGGCCGACGGCCCCCTCAAGTTGCTGCATGCCAGCGGCGAAGATCTTGAAGTGCTGGAGAGCTGGGCGAATATTGCCGTCGCGCCAATCGCCGATACGCAGGTGGCGCAAAGCCTGCTGAGTACCCAGGCATCGCTGGGCTATCAACGCTTGGTCGAGCAATGGACCGGCGACGCGTTGCCCAAGGAGGAAACGCGCTCGGATTGGCTGCAGCGTCCGTTGTCCGATGCACAGCTACGCTATGCCGCGCTGGACGTGGTCTATCTGCCGCGTGTCTGGCAGGCGCAGCGCGACGCGCTGGTACAGCAGGGGCGTCTTGCCTGGCTGGAAGAGGAATGCGCGCGGCTGTGCGAGGCCAATCGTCGCAACCGCGATGCCGATGAGCAGTGGTATCGGCGTCATCGCCAGTTGTGGCGGCTCGAACCGCGTCAACTGGCGCTTTATCAGGCGCTCACGCGGTGGCGCGAAGGCGAGGTGCGTCGTCGCGATCTGCCGCGTGGGTGGCTGGCGAGCGACAAGGTGCTGTTCGCGATCGCGGTGGAGATGCCGCACAACCGCCATCAGCTCTCGACCATCGAAGGCGTCCGGCCCAAACTGATCAAACATGACGGCGATACCTTGCTGGCGATGGTGCAATCAGCCGCGCACCTCGATGAAGAGGCACTGCCGGCGCCGCTACCACCTCCGCATTCAGCGGCGTTCAAGACGCGGCTCAAGGCACTCAAAAGTGTGGTCAACCGCGAGGCCGAACGCTTGGACATCGCTCCCGAGGTGCTGGCCAACCGCCGCGACCTCGAAGCCTTGGTGATGGCGGACCTGGACGGCGTGCCGCTGTCACTGCCCCAGGGCTGGCGTGGCACCTTGCTGGCCGAGGCGTTTACCCAGGCACTGGCCGATCACTGAGAGGCGAAAGACGATGCCCAAACGACTCTGTGAAATCTTCAAGAGCCCGCGCCGCGACGAGATGTATTTATACGTGGATCGCGCGCGAGGACTGACGGATGTGCCCGAAGCGCTGCTCGAGCGGTTCGGTAAACCGGTATCGGTGACCGTGATGATGCTCAGCGAAGACAAGCCGCTGGCGCGGGCCAAGGCCGGGGACGTGCTGGCCGCCATCGCGTCACAAGGCTTTTATCTGCAGATGCCGCCGGCGCGCGAGGCCTACATGCTGGATTCATACAAGGCGCCCACCGAGGCACGGTACTGACCCATGCGTGAACGTTTTTGGGAGCGTTTTTCCCTCCAAGAGCTCGACGATGAAGAGTGGGAAGCGCTCTGCGACGGCTGCGGGAAGTGTTGTCTGCTCAAGCTTGAAGACGACGAGAGCGGCGATGTCGCCACGCTCAACGTGGCCTGTCAGTTGCTGGATATCGATACTTGCCGTTGCAGCGATTACGAAAACCGCTTCGAGCATGTGCCGGGATGCACCAAGTTGACTCGCGACAACCTGGCGGCGTTTCACTGGCTGCCGGCGTCGTGTGCCTATCGTCGATTGGCCGAGGGACGCAAGCTCGCGGCCTGGCATCCACTGATCGCGGGCGATGCACAGCGCATGCATCGCAAGCAGAAGAGTGTCCGCCATTTCGCGGTGAGCGAGTGCGAGGTGGCCGACGAGGCGCTCGAAGATCACATCATCGACATCATCCCGTGCCAATGACGTTGTCGGTGGCATGGTGGGGTATATGAAGAAGGCCCCAACCGGGGCCTTCGTCGTTATGGGCCGTCAGCGTGGCCGGTCAGCCGGTATCTCGGTGTCGGTGAGGCCCAGCGCCCAAAGCAGGAAGGCATCCTGGCGAGCGTTGTCGTGCCAGGCCTTGAAGCGTCCCGAGGCGCCGCCATGCCCGGCGGCCATGTCGGTGCGCAGGAGGATGGGGCGGCGCTGCTCGGCGGGCAGTTGTGAGACGATCTCGGTCAGGCGCGCGTAAAGCTTGGCCGGCTCCCAATAGGGCACGCGCGAGTCGTGCCAACTGCCTTGCAGGAACAGCGTGGGATAGGGCTGCGCGACGAGGTTGTCGAGGGGCGAATAGTCGCGAATGCGGCGTTTCGCTTCCGGCTCGTTGGGGTTGCCCCATTCGCTATATTCCGCGGTCGTCAACGGCAGGTCGGGGTTTTCCATGGTGCGCAGCACATCGACGAACGGCACGTCGAGCACGGCGGCACAGAATGCATCAGGCTCGAGATTGAGGCTGGCGCCCACCAGCAGGCCGCCGGCGCTGGCGCCATAGGCGGCGATGCGCTGGGTATCCGCCACGCCATGTGTCACCAGGGCATGGCGCGCGGCGAGAAAGTCGCGGAAGCTGTTTTCCTTGTGCGCCAGTTTGCCGGCCAGGTACCAGGGTTCGCCCCGGTCGCCGCCGCCGCGTACATGGGCGACGGCGAACGCCACGCCCCGCGACAGCAACTCGAGCCGTGCCACGGAGAACCACGGATCGAGCACCTCCCCGTAGGCGCCATAGCCATAGAGCAACGTCGGCAGTGACCCTTGCGCGATCAGATCGCCACGCGCCACGACGGAGACCGGGATGCGTTCGCCGTCGTGAGCCTCGGCCCACAGGCGGCGGCATACCAGTTGCTCAGGGGCAAGATCGCCATGCACGGGCTGGGCCTTGAGCAGACGGCGCGCGTCGGTCTCGAGATCGTGCTCGATCCAGCGCGGCGGCAGCGTGAACGATTCCTCGTGCAGGCGCAGGAGACGGGTGTCGAAATCGGGTGTATCGCCCAGTATCAGGCTGCAGGGCGCTTCGGGCAGCGGCAGGCGCCGCTTGACCGGCGTATCCGTGTCGAGCGCGACCACGCTGAGATGCACCTGAGCCTCGCGGTGATCGCGTTCGGTGATGACGAGCCCCCAGGCGAAGGCATCGACGCCTTCCAGCGTCAGGTGCTCCTGATGATCGAGCAGCGGTGCCCAGTCGCCCGGTGTGGATTCGGCTGCAATGTCGAGCCGGAAATGCGGCGCGCCCTGATTATGCAGAATATAGAAATGACCGGGGCGATGCTCGAGGCCGTATTCGACGCCCTTGACGCGTTCGCGTACGCAGCGCGGCGGCGTATCGGGCGTTGCCGCGGGAATCAGGTGGCACTCCGAGGTGTCCTTGGAGGCGGTTTCCAGTACCAGCCAGGCGCGTGAACGGGTCTTGCCCAACCCCACCCAGAACTCGGCGTCCGTTTCACGGAACAGACACGCGCTTTCTCCGCTTACGATATCCAGCCGCCAGATGCTGTCCGGGCGCTGCGTGTCGTCGTAACGCGTGAACAGCAGAGTGCGGTTGTCCTCGGCGCAGCATAGTTCGGGCCCGATGTCGGTCAGCAAGCGCCGAGGTTCGCCGTCAGGCAGGACACGCAGGAAGAGATCGAAATTCTCGTCGCCGTTGATGTCTTCGGTCCACGCCAGCCAGCTTTCATCCGGGGCGATGGCCATGTCGGCGACTTCCATGAAGTCGTGTTCTTGGGCGCGGGCCTGGACATCGAGCACGCATTCACGCCGTGACGCGTCGTGGTTGGGGTGGCGCCACCATACCGGATAGTCGGCGTCGTGGGCGGTCTCGCTCCAGTAGGTATAGTGATCGAGTGGCGTGCGCAGGCCATCGACAGCCAGCTCGCGACGCGCCAAGTGGCCGGCGTAGAGCGTCTCGACGAGTGGCTCGAGGGGCGCGAAGCAGGCGGTGGACTCTACGTTGGCCTGCTCGAGAAGGCCCTCTACCTCAGGATCGTCACGATTCTCCAGCCAATGCCAGTGAGGATCGTCCTTGCGTTTGAAGCGCGCGACCGGCGAGAGTTGGGTTGCGTCGTGAAGCGCAGGGATGTGCGGCTGTGCTTTCATGTGCAGCGGTGTACCATGTCGAAGAAAGATCGAACGCGAGAGGACGCGATGCTGATTTCCGATTCCTTGCCACAGTTGTGGCTGAGTTACTTTGTATTATCGCTGCTGGTGCTGGTCACCGGCTACCTTGGGGTGCGCTTTTTGCCCAGATTGCCGCGTTGGGTCGTCACCGGTGCGGTTGCGGGGATGTTATGGGCAGTAGCGCCGTTTACCTCGCCCTTGCTGGAGGACGGAGAGCATTATTCCGGTCTCGCGCCGGCCATCGTCGTCGTCGCTGTGGGGGGGCTGCAGGGCGATGGCGGGCAACTTGCCGTGGCCACGCCGCTGTTGTTGGTCGGCATGGCGATAGGCGGCGTGCTGGGCGCGCTGTTATGGATATGGCGCCGGGGTCGCAATAGCGGTGGTGATAACGACGCATCACGCGGTGGCCGTGGCAAGCAGCGTAAGTCGCGCAGCGGAAATACGCAGAACGACGCCGCCGGGCGTCGTGAGCCGGTGCTCAACTGATACTCTGATATCCGTATTACGCAAGATTACGCAAGCAATTATAAAAGAAGGAAGGGTCATGCGAGCGCTGTTCGCGTTGCTGTTGTTATGTGTTGGCGGGGGGCTCTCGCCCCTCGGCTGGGCACAGGACTCCGCCGCATCCCCGACGCCGGATATTCGCATGATTTTCGACGTCTCGGGCAGCATGAAAGCCAATGATCCCGATAACTTGCGCGCTTCGGCCCTGCAACTGGCGGCGACGTTGCTGCCCTCGCAGGCGCGTGGTTCGGTGTGGACGTTCGGCTCGCAGGTGCGCAATCCCTTGCCCGATGGCAAGGTCGACGCCCAATGGCGACGGCGTGCCCGGTCGCTGGCGCCGCAACTCGTCGATTATCAGCAGTTCACCGATATAGAAGGGGTGCTGCGTGATGCCACCGACGCTTCAGGAGGCAAGCGCCATGTGGTGTTGTTGACCGATGGCATGGTCGATTTGCCGGGAAGTGGCGAGGAAAAACGCACCCGTGATGCGGCGTCGCGCGAGACATTGCTGAGCTCGCTGGCGCCTGAACTTGCCTCGCGCGATGATGTGGTGGTGCATACCATTGCGCTATCGCATAACGTGGATCGCGAGCTGCTCGAGCGGATATCCCAAGCCACGGGTGGTTTGGCGGCGGTGGCCGAAACGCCCGAAGCATTGCTGCGGGCGTTTCTCGATGTACTCGAGCGCATCGTGCCTCGCGATCAACTGCCGCTCGAGGAAGGACGTTTCGATGTCGATGACGAAGTCGAGAACTTCAATGCGCTGATTTTTCACGACGAGGATGCGCCCGAGATCACCCTGGTGGGTCCCGACGGCGAGCGTTATACGCGTGACGACCATCCCGATGACATCCTCTGGCAGGACAATCCCCGTTATGACCTGATTCGCGTCCCCGAGCCGCAGGCGGGTGAGTGGCATATCGAAGGGCAGGTGGGCCGCGATAGCCGCGTGAGCATCGAGTCGCCGCTGCAATTGCGCAGTGACAGCTTACCGCCGACCCTGTATCTGGGCTTCGATGTACCGCTCGACGCTTGGCTATCCCGCGAGGGCGAAACCCTTGAAGGCGATACGTTGCCTGAAGACATTCGCCTGCGTGGCGAATTGCGCGGACTCGATGACGAAACGCTGGCCTCCACGTCCTTGAAAGCCGGTAACGATGGGCATTTCACGGGGACGCTGCCAGCGCCCGAGGAGGCAGGCAATGCCCGCCTGGTACTCAATGCCGATAGCGACGCCTGGACGCGCGAGCGCGTGCAGGGCGTCAATGTCGTCACCCCCGTGACCGCGACGCTGAACGACGATGCCACGCAGGTCACGCTGGAGGCGCAGCATCCGCGCCTGAACGTCGACAATACGCAGATTTCGGCGAGCCTGCTGGGCGAAACGCTCGACGTGGTACCCGATGACGAGCGGACATGGCAGATCGCGCTGCCGGAGATCGACCCCGATCAAGCGGTGCCGTTGGATATCGATGTGACGGTGACGCTCGACGACCGCTCCTGGTCCATTGCCTTGCCTGTGCTACGCCTCAACCCCGAGGCGCGTATCGGCGTTTCTGGCGCCGAGATCGATGACGAGGGGCCGCGCGCCGAGGCATTGCCGGACGTCGAAGCTGCCAGCCAAGAGGAAAAAAGTGATGCGAGCGAGGAACGTAACCTGACCACCATGGCCGGCGCGCTATGGGACAAGGCCGGCGACGAGTGGCAGGCGTTGCGACCGCAAGTCGAACCCTACGCCAAGCGCCCCACGACCTGGGTAGTGTTCGCCGCGCTGTTATTGGCGTTAGTGGTCTTGTGGACGTTACGTCAGCGTTCAATACGGCGTCGTCATCGGCGGCGGCACGAACCGCAGGTATAACCATCGGCAAGATTCAGAGCCTCGGCATGATTGCCGGGGCTTTTTGTCTTCCGGTGCCTGTGAATATGTGTCGAGGGTCGGTATTGAACGTTAGTTTCAATCGTCTGTTTTAATTTCTACTGACCTGTTATAACGGAAACGGCACCGTCAATGATGTTGTCCGACAGATATCGAACAATGTTTCATCACGCACGCCGAGCTGGCTGGTGTCGTAGTCGGTGTCGCGCTATCTTGCGGAAAGCCTGTGTTTTTCGGCATGACCCAGGCTCGAGATGCAATAATAAATGTCGGCGCCATGCAGTCGACCCGGTCAGCGGAGATATACGATGAGCCACGCCACCTCGCCGGTCGTTTCCGGTCCGCCTCTCGAAGGAATGGAAGAGTTCGCCTCGGTCAATGAGGTGTTCGCCCACACCTGCGGGCGCTTCGCCGACAAGCCGGCGTTCACCTGCATGGAGCAAACGCTGAGCTATGCGGAGCTCGAACGCCTCTCGAGGGATTTCGCCGCTTGGCTCAGCGAGGAAACCGACCTCGTGCCGGGAGACCGCATCGCCATCCAGTTGCCCAATGTGCTGCAGTTTCCCGTGGCGATCTTCGGTGCCATGCGTGCCGGGCTGGTGGTGGTCAACACCAACCCGCTGTATACCGAGCGCGAGATGGCACATCAATTTCAGGATGCCGACGTCAAGGCGATCCTGATCCTCGCCAACATGGCCGACAAGCTCGAGCGGATACTGCCGCGCACGGCGATTCGTCACGTGCTGGTGACCGAGCTCGGCGACATGCATGACTTTCCCAAGCGCCCGCTGATCAATGCCGTGGTCAAGCACGTCAAGAAGATGGTGCCGCGCTACACGTTGCCCGAGGCGACGCGCTTTCGCGATGCGCTGACACGCGGCCGAGGGCAGTCGAGCGAAGCGGCCATATGCCAGAGCGACGATGTAGCCGTGTTGCAGTACACCGGCGGCACCACGGGGGTGGCCAAGGGCACCATGCTCACGCATCGCAACCTGATCGCCAACATGCTGCAAACGCGCCAGATGATTGCCGGGCTGATCGAGGAAGGGCGCGAGACGATCATCGCGCCGCTGCCCGTCTATCATATCTATACCTTCACGGTGAATTGCCTGTTCACCATGGTCACCGGCAATCACACCGTGCTGATTCCCAATCCGCGCGATATCGACGGCTTCATCAAGACGCTGCGCAAGACCGAATACACCGGTTTCGTAGGCCTCAATACGCTGTTCAATGCGCTATGCAATCGCGAGGACTTCCGCGCCCTGGATTTTTCGCGTCTCAAGCTGACGATTTCCGGGGGCATGGCGCTGACCAAGGCCGCCGCGAAACGTTGGGAAGAGGTCACGGGCTGCGCGATTCTGGAAGGCTACGGTATGACCGAGACCTCGCCGATCGTGTGCGTCAATCCGCCGGACGGTATTCAACTGGGCACCATCGGCAAGCCGGTGCCCGGCACCTCGATCAAGGTGATCGGTCCGGAAGGCGAAGAGGTGGCGCGGGGAGAACCCGGCGAGCTGTGCGTTCAGGGGCCGCAGGTGATGAAGGGCTATTGGAATCGCCCTGAAGATACTGCCAAGACGCTGGACGCCGAGGGCTGGATCCGCACCGGGGATATCGCCGTGATTCAGGGCGACGACTACGTGCGCATCGTCGACCGCAAGAAGGACATGATCATCGTCTCCGGTTTCAATGTCTATCCCAACGAGGTCGAGGACGTGGTGGCCACGCACGCGGATGTGATCGAGGTCGCTGCCATCGGCGTGCCCGACGATGCCACTGGCGAGGCGATCAAGCTCTTCGTGGTGAGCCGCGACGAGGCGTTGGATGCCGAGACGTTACGCACCTGGTGCAAGCAGGAACTCTCCGCCTACAAGGTGCCCAAGCTCATCGAGTTCCGCGATGAGCTGCCCAAGACCAACGTCGGCAAGGTACTGCGCCGCGAGCTTCGCGATAGCCAGGACAGCAAAGAATCGGCGCCGGGTGATGGGCCGACATAGGCGCAAGGTCGGCCTTGGCGTTACAATTGACGGCTCGTCTTCGCGTGAAGGCGAGCCGTTTTGCTGATTTCATGAGGCGCCCTTGAGCACGACACCGACGAGCGATTCCCGCGATCAACTGGCGCGCCTGCGCTCGCAACTCGACGATTGCCTGCTGCGCGACGCCCGCGATCAGGGGCGGCGTCTCGACAAGCTGGCAGGACGCGCGCGCGGCGGTAAACCCATCGACCGTTCGCTGCGCGAGATCGAAACGCGTCTGGCGCGCTCCCGCGAGGCCTTGGCGGCGCGGCGTGCCCAGCCGTTGACGCTGCGCTATCCCGAAGAGCTGCCCGTGGTCGAGCGTCGCGACGACCTGCTAGCGGCGCTCGATGAACACCAGATCGTCGTGGTGGCCGGGGAAACCGGCTCGGGCAAGACCACCCAGCTACCCAAGCTGTGTCTCGAGCTGGGGCTGGGGCGGCGCGGCCTGATCGGCCATACGCAGCCACGGCGCCTGGCGGCACGTACCGTCGCCACGCGACTCGCCGAAGAACTGGAAGTGCCGCTGGGGGCGCAAGTCGGCTACCAGGTGCGCTTCACCGACCAGACCGACGAGCGCACGCTGGTCAAGCTGATGACCGACGGCATCCTGCTCGCCGAGACGCAGAACGACCCGGATCTCGAGCGCTACGAGGCGATCATCATCGACGAGGCTCACGAGCGCAGCCTCAACATCGATTTCCTGCTCGGGTATCTCAAGCGTCTCACCGAACGCCGTCCGGATCTCAAGATCATCATTACCTCGGCGACCATCGACGTCGAGCGTTTCAGCCAACACTTCGGGCGTGAAGGCAAGCCGGCGCCGGTGGTCGAGGTCTCGGGGCGCACGTACCCGGTGGACGTGTTCTATCGGCCGCTGGTGCGCGATGCCGACGACGAGGAAGACCGCTCCCTGCAGGAAGGCATCCTGCATGCGGTGGAAGAGATCGAGTCCATCGAGCGCGAGCGACGCTGGTTCAGCGGGCCGCGCGACGTATTGATCTTTCTGCCCGGCGAACGGGAAATCCGCGAGACGGCGGATACCCTGCGGCGTGCCGATCTCCGCGGCACCGAGATTCTGCCGCTCTATGCGCGACTCTCCAATGCCGAGCAGAACCGCGTGTTCCAGTCGCACACCGGGCGTCGCATCGTGCTCGCCACCAACGTCGCCGAAACCTCGCTGACCGTGCCGGGCATTCGTTATGTCATCGACCCCGGACTGGTGCGCATCAGCCGTTACAGCTACCGCTCCAAGGTGCAACGCCTGCCCATCGAGCCGGTCAGCCAGGCGAGTGCCGATCAGCGCAAGGGGCGTTGCGGGCGTATCAGCGAGGGCGTGTGTATTCGCCTCTACAGCGAGGAGGACTTCCTGGCGCGGCCGACCTACACCGAGCCCGAGATTCAGCGTACCAATCTGGCCTCGGTGATCCTGTCGATGCTGTCACTCAAGCTCGGCGACATCGAGGCGTTTCCGTTCGTCGACGTGCCGGACTCGCGCTTCGTCAAGGACGGTTATCGCCTGCTCTATGAGCTGGGGGCGGTGGGAGCCGACAATCGCCTGAGCGAGTTGGGACGGCGTCTGGCCCGTTTACCCATCGATCCACGCCTGGCGCGCATGGTGCTGGCCGGCGCCGAGCAGGGCAGCCTGCGCGAAACCTTGATTGTGGTCAGCGCACTGGCCGCCCAGGACCCGCGCGACCGCCCGGCCGACAAGCGCCAGGCTGCCGATCAGCAACATCGCCAGTGGCAGGATCCCGAGTCCGACTTCATGGCCTGGCTGAATCTCTGGCATGGCGTCGAGCATGCCCGCGAGACCTTGTCCGGCAACCAGTTGCGGCGCTGGTGTCGCGACAACTATCTGAGCTATCTGCGCTTGCGCGAGTGGCACGATACCTTTCGCCAGCTCAAGCAATTGACCCGCGACATGGGCCTTGAGTCCTCAAGCGCCGTGTTGCCGCCCAAGGAAGACGCCCCCGCGACGGCGCATCCGCGTGTCGACGGCGAACGCCTGCACAAGGCGCTGCTCTCGGGGCTGCTCTCGCATCTGGGGACGCTGCAGGAAAATCGCGAGTATCTGGGCGCACGCAATCGCAAGTTCATGATTCATCCCGGCTCGGGGCTGGCCAAGAAGACGCCCAAGTGGGTCATGGCCGGCGAGCTGGTGGAAACCTCGCGGCTGTATGCGCGTGACGTGGCGCGCATCCAACCGGACTGGGTCGAGCCCATGGCCGAGCATCTGATCAAGCGCAGCCACAGCGAACCGCATTGGGAAATGAAGCGCGGCCAGGTGGTGGCTTTCGAGCAGGTCACGTTGTTCGGCCTGCCCATCGTCACCGGGCGGCGCGTCGACTATGCCAAGGTGGCGCCGGCGGAGGCGCGCGAAATCTTCATCCGCCGCGCTCTGGTGGAAGGCGAGTATCGCAGCCAGGCCGATTTCTTCCAGCACAATCGCGCCTTGATCGACGACGTCGAGGAGCTCGAGGACCGCGCCCGCAAGCGCGATATCTTGGTCGACGAGGAGACGCTGTTCGCCTTCTACGATGCGCGCTTGCCGGCGGACGTCGCCGGTGCGCGCAGCTTCGAGCGCTGGCGCAAGCAAGCCGAGCGCGAGGCGCCCGATGTACTCAAGCTAGACCGCGACACGCTGATGGCGCGCGACGCCGAAGAGATTACTCAGGAAGCCTATCCCGATGTGCTGGTACACAACGGCGTGCGCTACCCGCTGAGCTATCATTTCGCGCCCCGGGAGCCCGATGACGGCGTGACCTTGACGGTGCCGGCGGCAATGCTCTCGCAGCTCCCCGAAGGACGCCTCGAATGGTTGGTGCCGGGGCTCTTGCGCGAGAAGTGCATCGCGCTGCTCAAGACGCTGCCCAAGGCGATTCGCCGCCAGGTGGTGCCGATTCCCGATTGGGTGGATGCCGCCCTGGCGACGCTGGTGCCCGATGAGCGTCCGCTGACCGAGGCGCTGGGCGAGTTCCTGCGTCGACGCACCGGCGTACGCCTGGGGCCCGATGACTGGCACACCGAGGCTCTCGAGGCGCATCTGGTCATGAACCTGCGGGTGGTCGACCACGATGGCAAGGTGCTCGGCGAAGGGCGCGACTTGAGCGCCCTCAAGCAGCGTTTCGACGAGGCGGCGAGCCAAGGTGCCAAGGCGCTGGCGGCGAGCGGGCCGACGGCCGAGGCGCTGGCCGAACTGCCGACGCAGGCGATTCCCGAATCGCGTTCCACCCAGCAGGCGGGCATTCGCGTCGAGGCTTATCCGGCACTGGTCGATCAGGGCGATAGTCTGGCCATCGAATCGTTCGATCATCCGGACAAGGCGCACGTGGCGCATCGTCATGGGGTGAAGCGCGCGGCGATGCTGCGTCTGCCTGAGCAGGTGCGCTATCTCGCCCGCGAACTCAAGGGGGTGGATCGTTGTGCGTTGCTGTTCGCCAAGGTGGGCAGCAAGCAACAACTTGTCGACGACCTGATCGAGGCCGTCTTTCTGCAGGTGGTCGCCGTGGATCCGTTGCCGCGCGATCGCGACGCCCTCGAGGCACGCATCGAGGCCACGCGAAGCGAGCTGGTCGCGCATGCCGAATCCTTGGTCGTGACTCTCCAGAAGGCACTGGAAGGGCATCTGGAGGTGACCAAAGCGCTCAAGGGCAACATCGGTTTCTCATTGGCCTTGGTCTACAGTGATTTGAAAGCCCAGATGGGGCGCCTGGTGTATCCCGGTTTCATCAGCGACGCCGAGGCCTGGCTCGAGCAGTATCCGCGCTACATGCAGGCGGCGCTGATCCGGCTCGAGAAGGCGCCGCGCGAACGCAGCCGCGATCAGGCGGCGATGCATCAGGTACACGAATTCGAGGAGCGTCTGCGTGCACGTCTCGAGGCCGATCAGCGCGAGGGCCGTCGCGACCCGCGTTTCATCGAGTTTGGCTGGTGGCTCGAGGAGTTGCGGGTGTCGTTGTTTGCCCAGCAACTCGGCACCCTGGCGCCGGTGTCGGTCAAGCGCCTCGAGCGGCGCTGGGCGGAACTGACGGGGCGACAGCAATGACCGACACGACACGCTAACGATTACACGCCAAGCGCACCTGGGAGCACGCTCATGACGCATGCGGTCATCACTGGAACAGGGCTCTACACGCCCCTCAACGCCATCGATAATGCGACCTTGGTGGCCTCGTTCAATGCCTGGGTGGATCGCGAAAACGCGCGCCACCACGAGGCGATTCGTGACGGACACCGCCAGCCACTCGAGCATTCGAGCAGTGAGTTCATCGTCAAGGCCTCGGGAATTCATAGTCGCTACGTGGTCGAGGCGGCGGGGATTCTCGATCCCGACCGCATGCGCCCACAATTGGCGCCACGCGGCAATGACGCGCTCTGTGTGCAGGCCGAGATGGGCTTGGAAGCGGCGCACCAGGCGCTTTCCAATGCTGCCGTCACGCCCGATGCCCTGGATATGGTGATCGTGGCGTGCTCCAACCTGCAGCGGGCATATCCGGCCATTGCCGTGGAACTGCAGGCGGCATTGGGCGCCGGCGGACATGCCTTCGACATGAACGTGGCGTGTTCCAGTGCGACCTTCGCCATCGATGTGGCCAACAATGCGATCCGGGCCGGTAGTGCCCGACGCGTCTTGATAGTGAACCCGGAGATCTGTTCGGCGCATCTCAATTTCCGCGATCGCGACAGTCACTTCATCTTCGGCGATGCATGCACGGCAGTGGTGTTGGAAGCCGATGACGTGGCGCAAGCGGAGGAGCGCTTCGAGGTTCTGAGTACACGCCTGGTGACGCGCTTTTCGAATGCGATCCGCAACAATTTCGGCTTTCTCGACCGGGTGACGGAGCACGGAGTCGATGCCGAGCCGGCGTTCGTCGCCGATAAGTTGTTCATGCAGGAAGGGCGGCGCGTGTTCAAGGAAGTCTGCCCGCTGGTCGCGGCACTGATCGGCGAGCATCTCGACGCCCAGGGACTGGCCCCCGACGACCTCAAGCGGTTGTGGCTGCACCAGGCCAATCGTCATATGAATGACCTGATCGCGCGTCGTGTGCTGGGGCGTGAGCCGAGCTTGGCAGAGGCGCCGGTGATTCTCGACCGTTATGCCAATACTAGTTCCGCAGGCTCGATCATCGCCTTTCATCTGCATCGTGAAAATCTTGTCGCGGGCGATGTGGGGGTGGTCTGTTCGTTCGGAGCGGGCTACAGTGCGGGCAATATATTATTACGCAAGGTGAAAGCTTGATGAAAACGACCAAGTGGCTGGCCGCAGCATGCATGGTGACGGCGGTCAGCGGCTGCGCAACGCAAGGCCAGACAGACGCCAATCCCGACGATCCGTGGGAGGGGTATAACCGTAAGGTATTCGCTTTCAACGACACACTGGATCGTTATGCGTTGAAACCCGTGGCTCAGGGGTATGACTACGTAACCCCCGAACCGGTTCAGTCAGGGGTAGGCAATTTCTTCAGCAACTTGGGTGAGATCGGCACCACGGTCAATAGCGTATTGCAGTGGAAGTGGGCCAACGCCGGTGTGGCATCCGGGCGTTTCGTGGTCAATTCCATCCTCGGTATCGGCGGCGTTCTCGATCCGGCCTCGCGCATGGGGCTTGTCGAGCGCGAGGAAGACTTTGGCCAGACATTGGCCACCTGGGGCGTCGGCGAGGGGCCCTACGTGGTCTTGCCCGTGCTGGGCGGCCGTACGCTGCGCCATACTTCGGGATTACCCGTGGATTGGTATACCGACCCGGTGACCTATGTCGAAGAAGATTCGGTGCGTTATGGTTTGCGTTTCGTCGACCTCATCGATACGCGAGCGGGGCTTCTCGACCGCGAAGAGTTGATTAGCGGCGATCGTTACAGCTTCATCCGTGATGCGTATCTCCAGAACCGGCGCTACGAGATCAACGACGGTGAATCGGGAGAGGATCCCTTCGCCAGCGGTGATTTCGGCGACGATTTCGAATACGACGAAGACGCCTTCGCCGATTGATCCCGAGGCCCCGCATGGCCAACGCACGTACTTTGATCGGTCTGCTCGACACGCCCGGCGCATCGCGCGATGCGCTGGCGCGTCTCATTGGAAGCGGACATTTTGCCGTATTGGCGACGGCGTCCGTAGACGCGTTACCCGAGGACGTGGCCTTGGTGGTCGCCCATGTGAGGGTGGTCGCACGGGATGACTGGGCTACGTTGGCCGCGCGCTGGCCGACCATCGTCATCAGCGAGACGCGCCTCGATGGCGATCTGCTGCAGGCCGTCGATGCCGGATTGGTCGATTACCTGGTCGAACCGGAGTGCCATGGCGATATCTTGCGTCGCTTGATCGAGCGCTCCATCGCCCATCATCGCCTTGCTCAGGAACATGCCCGCGACCGCCAGCGTCTGGCCGAGCTCAACGAAAGCCTGGAAACCCATCTGGCCATGTTGCGGCTCGATCAACAGGCCGGCTGGCAGATCCAGCGCAAACTGCTGCCCGCCAGTCCGATAACGCTGCATGGCGTGAGGGCCGATTACTGGCTGGCACCGTCGCTTTACCTGTCGGGCGACTTTCTCGACTTTCAGCGTTGCGATGCGCGTTACAGTTTCTTTTATTTCGTCGATGTCTCGGGGCACGGGGCGTCGTCGGCCTTCGTGACCGTACTGCTCAAGTATCTCAGCAATCGCTGGCTGACGCAGTGGCGGCAAGAGGCGGCGGAGACCTTCCCCGCGCGCTGCCTGACGGAGCTCAATCGAGAGCTGTTGGAGACGGGTATCGGTAAGCATGCCACGGTGTTTGCCGGGGTGCTTGACCACGAGCAACGCTATCTCCACTATTCGCTCGGCGCGCAGATGCCGATGCCCTTTTTGCAAGTGGATCGCGACGTCAGCGTGCTCGAAGGCGAGGGGCCGCCGGTGGGGTTGTTTCCTCATGTCGAGTTCCCCACCTATGGCTGTACATTGCCGCAACGATTCCGCCTTTGGCTGTGTTCCGATGGCATCTTGGAGTGCCTGGGCGGCGATACTCTCGATCAGCGTCTCGAAGCATTGAAGCGCCGGATTGCCTCTAGTGCGTCGGTGGACGCGTTGAAAGATGGGCTCGTTCTGGGCGATGAATTGCCGGATGATCTCACCATCATGACTTTGAGTGGATTCGACCATGCATGAAGGGCGTATTCAGGCGGCGTTCGACGCCGGTGTGTTCGTGCTCAAGCTCAGTGGTGACGTGCGTCTGACGCTATGCGCGACGCTCGATCAGCAGGCACAGCGCGTGGCCGAGAGCCCGGGCCTCGTCGCGGTGATGATCGACCTGCGCGAGGCGACGAATGTCGACTCCACGGCACTCGGCTTTCTGGCCAAGGTGGCCATGGCCGTTCAGGGGCGGCTCGAACAACCGCCGACCATCGTCGCCGAGCATCCCGACGTGCGCCGTATGCTCGACGTCATGGGGTTTTCGCATTACTTTACCTTGCTGGAGGCACCGTTGACCGAGCCGGCGAGCCTCGATGAGTTGCCGCAGGTAAGTGCCGACGCGGATGACATGCAGCAACGCATCCTCGAAGCCCACCGTATCCTCATGCGCATGAGCGATCATAATCGCGACGAGTTCCAGCCGCTGGTCGACTTGCTCGAAGAGCAGAAATCCGACGAGGATTGTTCCAAGGCGCACCGCTGACGCACGCTTGGTGCCGCCCTCCTATGATGTCATCGCCGTGATATCCTGTCATCGACTCCCGTTGCCGACGCTAATGTTCGGTCCCCAGTGCGACCGTTATCGGCTATGATGAGCACACTAGCTTTTAGCCTTCTTCATTATCGTGTGCCGAGCCTCCAGGGCGTCGGTGCATCGACGTATGTTTTTCGGGAGATGTCGTGACTCAACTCAATGCGCGGCGATTGGCCTTGCTGGTGGCGGCCAACACTGCCCTGGCGCCTTTTGCCATCGATGCCTACTTGCCTGCTATGCCCACGCTTGCCGAGGCCGTGAACGCTAGCGTTCACCATACTGAGCTATCGCTGAGCGTGTTCCTTTTCGGGTTCGCCATCGGGCAACTGCTGTGTGGGCCGCTTTCGGATCGCTTGGGTCGGCGCCCGGTGCTGCTGACCGGCTTGGTCGTGTTTCTGATCGCTAGCCTGGGGATCATGCAGGTCTCGTCTCTGGAGACGCTGTGGGGCTTGCGGTTCGTTCAGGCACTGGGGGGCGGCGCCTGTGTGGTCAACTCGGCGGCCATCGTGCGTGACTGTTTCAGCGGGCGCGAGGCCGCCAAGGTGATGTCGACCATGGCGATGATTCTGATGCTGGCGCCGCTGGTAGCGCCTACGGTGGGGAGCGTGCTGCTGGGCATCTTCAACTGGCAGTCGATCTTCCTATTCCTGGCCTTGTACGCGGCATTCTTGTTGTTTTTTCTTGGCACCAAGCTTCCTGAGACCCACGGGCGCGATCCCGATGCGCCGTCGCCACGCCAGGTGCTGGGCAACTATGCCAGTGTGCTTCGCCATCGCGAGGCGATGGGGTATATCTGTGCAGTGTCGATGTCGTTCGCGGGCATGTTCGCGTTCATCACCGGCTCGCCGTATCTGTACATGGAGCATTACGGATTATCGGCGGCCGTCTACCCGTTCGTGTTCGGGGCCAATATTCTGGTCATGGCGTCTTCCAACCGGCTCAATATTCATCTCTTGAAGACTCGCACACCGCAGCAGAACCTCGTCGTCGGGTTGGGTCTCCAGCTATGTGCCGGCGTGGCTCTGGTCGCGTTGATCCTCTCGGGGCTGGATTCGATCTACAGCGTGGCGCCGCTGATGGTTATCTTCGTGGGCATGCAGGGGCTGATCGCGCCCAACGCGATGTCCTCGATGCTCGATCATTTTCCCAGAATGAGTGCCACGGCGACGGCCCTGCAGGGGTGCCTGCAATTTTCCAGCGGCGCGTTCGCCGGCATGCTGGTGGGGGCTTTCGAAATCGCCAGTGCCTGGCCGACGGTGTTGACGATGCTCGGTGCCTCGTTGCTGGGCAATATCGGTTTGCGTTGGCTGGCCGGTCGCGCGCTGGGGGCACAGGAAGAGGCGGCGGTGGCCGAACGTTAGGCGTTGCTGTGACGCCATCCGTACGCGCTGTGATGCCAGGCATCATTCGCGTGACATTTGTCATCTCCTGTCATGAAGCTGTCATCTTCATTAGGCATCTTAGGTGTCGCGAAGGTTGAACACTCTCATCGACAGGAGTTACCCGCATGAACCATATCCTCAAGACCACCGCATTGACCGCTGCCGTGATGAGCGTCGCGGGCACCGCTCAAGCGCAGGACGACACTCGCGAGCAGCTACGCATCGTCGGTTCCAGTACCGTCTATCCGTTCGCCAGCTACGTCGTCGAGGAGTTCGGTGCGACCACCGATTATCCGACGCCGGTCATCGAATCCACGGGCTCAGGCGGTGGCATCAAGCTATTTTGTGATGGTCCAGGCATGGATACAGCGGATGTCACCAACGCCTCGCGCCGCATGAAGGCCTCCGAGTTCGAGCGTTGCCAGGAAAACGGCGTGACTGACATTACCGAAGTCAAGATCGGCTATGACGGCATTGCGGTCGCCGAGTCCAATGCCAACGAGCCCGTGCCGCTGACGCGTGAGCAGATCTTCCTCGCCTTGGCGGCTCAGGTGCCGCAAGACGGAGAACTGGTCGATAACCCTTACGAAAACTGGAGCGATATCGATTCCTCGCTACCGGATCGTGAAATTGAAGTCTACGGGCCGCCGACGACCTCCGGCACGCGGGACTCCTTCGAAGAGCTGGTGATGGAAGCCGGTTCCGAAAACTTCGATATCTACGGCGATGAAGGCTATACCGATATTCGTCAGGATGGTGCCTGGATCGATGCCGGCGAGAATGACAACCTGATCGTCCAGCGTTTGCAGGAAAACACCACGGCCTTCGGCGTCTTCGGTTATTCCTTCCTCGAGGAAAACGCCGATAGCCTGCTGGGCTCGACCATCGATGGCGTCGAACCGAGTCCCGACACCATCAGTTCCGGTGACTATCCGGTGGCACGTTCCATGTTCTTCTATCTCAAGAATCAGCATGCCGATAACGTGCCGGCCATGTATCCCTACGCGGAAATGTTCATGAGCGAGCAGATGGTCAGCCCGATGGGCTACCTGCCCGGTCTCGGCTTGATCTCGCTGCCTGACGATGAGCGTGAAGCGTCTCGCCAAGCTGTCGAGAACCGCGAGACTCTCGAGCTCAGCGATCTGCAGTAAGGACGTAAGTAGCTAGATGAAGTGGCCGGCAGCAGACGCTGCCGGCCCCTTTGCTTGACGTCCCGCTAGAGTCTGAAGCCTCCCTCTGGGAGCAACGTTATCCTGAGAGACCGATATGTCGATGAGTATCGTTTTCCTGCTGTTTTGCATCGCGCTCTTGGTATTAGGGGGCGTTGCCTTTGCCCTGAGCCGCGCTAAAGCCACGCGCGTGCGGGCCTCGGGCATGACCATGCATGCACAGCCGGATCAATATGCCTGGTTTGCGGTACTCGCCACCGCAGGGCCGGCACTTCTGGTCAGCGCCCTGGGGGCGTTTGCCTTGTTACTGATGGGGGCGGAGATCCCTGTCCTGTATTTATTGACGGCGAGCTTGATCATCGCTGTTATCGGTTTGGCCATGGGGCTCAGCCAGGTACGCCCGGCGTTTCATGCGCGTCGCGCCATCGAAGGGGTGATTCGCAAGCTGCTGGCGGCGGCGGCGCTGATCTCGATTCTCACCACGCTGGGCATTTTGCTGTCGATCATCAACGAGGCACTGCGCTTCTTCCAGATGCAGAGCTTCTGGGATTTCGTCACCGGTACCACCTGGAATCCGGGCGCGAGTTTCCTGAGTTCGGCGGGGCGCGCGGAGGGTGGCAGTGCCGCACAGTTCGGGTCGATTCCGCTGTTTGCCGGCACCTTCATGATCACTCTCATCGCCATGCTGGTAGCGATTCCCTTCGGCCTTGGTGCGGCTATCTATATGGTTGAGTTTGCCCCCTTGTACGTACGTAAGACGGCCAAGCCGGTCATCGAGGTATTGGCGGGGATTCCGACCGTTGTCTATGGTGTGTTCGCGGCCTTGACCGTGGCCCCGCTGGTGGTGGACATCGCGGGTCTATTCGGGCTGGATGCCTCTTACTCCAACGCGCTGGCGCCGGGCCTGGTGATGGGCATCATGATCATCCCGTTCATTTCCTCGCTTTCCGACGATGTCATCAACTCGGTACCCAACAGTCTGCGCGAAGGCGCCTTGGCGCTGGGGATCACCAAGAGTGAAATGGTGCGCAACGTGGTGGTGCCCGCCGCTGCGCCGGGGATTATCTCGGCATCGCTGCTGGCGGTCTCTCGTGCCATGGGAGAGACCATGATCGTGGTCATGGCAGCCGGCATGCGTCCCAACCTGACCGCCAATCCGCTGGAGGATATGACCACCGTGACGGTGAGTATCGTGGCGGCGCTGACCGGCGACCAGGAATTCGAAAGCGCACAGACACTCTCGGCCTTTGCCTTGGGGCTGGTGCTTTTCATCGTGACGCTGACGCTGAATGTGGTGTCGGTATTCATGATTCGCCGCTTCCGCGAGAAGTATCGCGTCAACAACCTGTAATCCGATAGGTCGAGAGCATGAGCCAATCGTTCGAAGAAATTTCCGCGCAGCTCAAGAAACGTCATCGGCGTTCGGCGCGGATGAAATGGATGACCCTGGGCGCCTTGATTCTTTCGGCGGCGTTTCTGGTGGTCTTCATTTCCGACATGGTGGTGCGGGGATGGCCCGCTTTCCAGCAAGCGCAGATACAGGTCGAGGTCAGCTACGACGAGCAGTCTCAGAAGTTGCCGTTGGCCGCTGTCGATGAAGATGTGCGCCCGCTGATCTCGCGCGGTTTTTTCCGCCCCTTGCCGCGCAAGATGGAAGACAACCCAGCGTTGATGGACACCACGCAGACCCAGTGGGTCATCGCCGATAGCCGTGTCGATCAGTATCTCAAGGGCAATGAGGATCGCTTGCGTCCCGCTGACAAGGAAACGCTGGAGAATCTGGTCGAGGAGGGGCGCGCGGATCTGAAGTTCAATACCACCTTCTTCACCACCGGTGATTCCAAGATGCCGGAGATGGCGGGGATTGCCTCGGCGGCTATCGGGACGGTGATGACGATGCTGGTCACTATGGCGGTCTGTTTTCCGATCGGCGTGATGACGGCGGTCTATCTTGAGGAATTCGCCCCCGATAACAAGCTGACCCAGATTATCGAGATCAATATCAATAACTTGGCGGCTGTTCCCTCCATCTTGTTTGGTCTGCTGGGGTTGGCGGTTTATATCAGCTTCTTTGGGGTGCCGCGTTCCTCGCCGCTGGTAGGCGGTTTGACCCTGGCGCTGATGACGTTGCCGGTGATTATCATCTCGACGCGCGCGGCGCTTCGTAGCGTGCCGGATAGTATCCGTCATGCGGCATTTGGCGTGGGGTGTTCACGCTGGCAGGTGGTGCGCGATCACGTGTTGCCGGTGTCACTGCCGGGCATTCTGACAGGCTCTATCATCGGTCTGGCGCAGGCCATGGGCGAGACCGCACCGCTGATCATCGTGGGCATGGTGGCCTTCATTCCCGATGCTTCGCTCTCGATCACCGGCGCCTCGACGGTCATGCCGGCACAGATATTCACCTGGGCCAGTGAACCGAATAGCGCCTTCGCCGAGAAGACGGCGGGCGGCATATTGGTGCTCCTGGCGGTGCTGATCTTCCTCAATGCGCTCGCCGTATGGTTACGCAACAAATTCGAACGTCGCTGGTAAACGACTTCCGACAGGACACATCGCCATGAACGACACGACCCTGCAAAACTTTCAGACCCAGCAAGATTCGTCCACGGCATCTGAAGAAGCCGTGCGCCATTACAGCGATGCGCCGACACCCGACAAGGGGCAACCGGTAACACGCAATGAAAGCGTCGAGGAAAATCTCAGCGTACGCGTGCGCGATCTCAGCCTGTGGTATGGCGAGCACCAGGCGCTGAATGACATCAGCATCGATATCTTTGCCAATACCGTCACGGCGTTGATCGGTCCGTCGGGCTGCGGCAAGTCCACCTTCCTGCGTTGTCTCAATCGGATGAACGATTTGATCAGCAGCGTGCGTATCAAGGGGTTGGTGGAAATGGATGGCCACGACGTCAACGCCCGGGGCATGGATGAAGTGGCACTCCGCCGACGTGTGGGCATGGTGTTCCAGAAACCCAACCCGTTTCCCAAGTCGATCTATGAAAACGTCGCGTATGCGCCGCGTATGCATGACATGGTCAGTCGCAAGACCGACCAGGACGAACTGGTGGAGCGTGCGTTGCGCGATGCGGGGCTCTGGAACGAGGTCAAGGACAAGCTACACGAGCCGGGAACTTCGCTCTCCGGCGGTCAGCAGCAGCGTCTGTGTATCGCGCGTGCGATTGCCGTTCAGCCCGACATAATTCTGATGGATGAGCCGACCTCGGCGCTCGATCCGATTTCCACGGCCACCATTGAAGACCTGATGGATAAGCTCAAGAAGGACTTCACCATCGTCACCGTGACCCACAACATGCAGCAGGCGGCGCGGGTGGCGGATTACACGGCGTTTTTCCATCTTGGTGATATGATCGAATACAACGCCACCAAGCAGATGTTCGCCAACCCGCATACCAAGAAGGCAGAAGATTACATCACCGGACGCTATGGCTGATGGCAGCGCCTGCTACAGCAACGCGCTGTTTAAAGGCGAAAGGGCGCATGTGCGCCCTTTCTTGAGATGCCCGGTGAATGCTTAGGGTCATTGTGCGCAATCGATACACTTCAGGGTTGCATAGTCCAAGGACAGGCGCTTTGGTGTGATGAATTCGCCACAGTCGATACATTCACCATAGTTCTGGTCATCGATACGCTTGAGGGCGAGGTCGATGAAGCGAATGCTCGCCTCTCGACGCTGCTGGGAGGCCTTGGCCATGGCTTGAGACTGCATGGCGTCCATGCGCGTCAGGCGTCCGTTGGCGGTTTGGTCGAGTTCGACGACCTCACGGCTCTGGGCGGTTTCCTGACTTTCCTCGACGAGGCGCTGACGCTTTTCCTCGAGCTGCTGACGTACCGTTGCCATGTCGAGATCCGGATGGTTCATGGCCGCGCCTCCTTCAGGGGTTGCGTTGCGCGTGTAAACTTTGTGTGAGAGGGCCCCAGGCGAGTACAAACCCTATGCACACCATGGCAATCATCATCATGAGAATGCTGGTGAACGTGATGCCGGCATCCAGAAGTAGCCCGAATGTCGCGGGGGCGAGGCCTGAGGAGAACACCATGCCGGCTACGAAAATCGAGCGCAAACGCCCGAGATGCTCGCTACCCCAGAACTGGATGAGCAGGCTGGTGACAGTGGGTTCCTGCATGCCTGTCACGATGCCGGAAAGCAGCATGTAAGCCAATATGCCCCATTCGTTTTGCAGGATCACTGCCAGGACGAGTCCCGCGAGTAGGGGCAAAAGATAGAGCCGGCCCATCAGCGCCGGACCCAGGCGGTCGACCATGCGCCCTGCGACAAGCGAGCCCGCGACACGTCCTGCGGCCGCCAGGGCGAAACCGATGGCGAAGGTCGAGGATGTGGCGTTGAATTCATCGATCATGTCCGCCTGAAAGACGAAAATGCCGGTATTGACGATGGCGACTGATAGCATCATCAAGCTCAAGCGCCAGAAGCGTGCTTCGCGTAATGGCCGGGGTGTTGGCGTCGATGTTTTCTTCGTCGAGGCATCACTTTTGCTGGGCCGTGTCTGGCTGGGGGGTGGCCAATTGGGATAAAGCAGCAGCGCCGGTATCCAGACAAGCAACAATACTGCCAATGCACCCCACCAGATTTCCCGCCAGGACCAGATGTGCAGGGCGCCGGCGATACCGCTGGGGAGAATGGCTTCGCCAAGCGGAATGGCCAACGTTACCAGTGCCAGGGCACTACCGCGCGCTTGCATGATGCGTCGTGCTGCGATGGTGGTGCCCAGATGTACGAACATCCCTTGCCCGCAAAAACGGATGAACCCGAAGCCTATCAGGGCCAGGGCGGCCCAGGGCGAGAGCGTCAGCAGCAGGATTCCCAGCGTCATCCCGCAAACGACGAAGGTAGCGAAACGTCGTGCCGGCCACCAATCCAGCTTGGGACCGATGAAGAAGATCAGGCAGCCCGAGATCAAGGTGACCAGCGAGTAGGCAATACCGAACTGGCCACTGGTCAGCGAAAAACTCGCGGAAATGGCCGGTTGGAAAAAGCCCACCAGAAAGGTCTGCCCGAGATTGCCGGAAAATGCGGCCAGAAAGCCGATCGCCAGAATACCGTAATGCTGAGCGATTATGCGTCGATAGCCCACTACATATCCTTTCCGGTGAGTTGAACGATCAGTTGGTGATGCGTGAATAGCCGCCGGGTACGCCGGGCTTGGCCAGGACCCACTGCCATAGCTGAATGTCGCGCGCCCGGAAGGCGGCGGCACACGACAGCAGGTAATAACGCCACATGCGGTAGAACTCGTTACCGTAGCGTTCCTTGAATTGCGGCCAGTGTGCTTCGAAATTCTCCCACCAGGCCATCAGGGTCTTGTCGTAGTCGGCGCCGAAATTGTGCAGGTCCTCGGTCACGAAGAGCCCGCCTGCGGCGTCGCCCATCTGACCGATGGAGGGCAGGTCGCCATTAGGGAAGATGTACTTGTCGATCCACGCATCCGGCGTGCTTTCACGGACGTTCTTGCCGATGGTGTGGAGCAGGAAGAGGCCGCCTTCCTTGAGGCAACGATGGGCGACTTCCATGTATTCGCGGTGATTCTTGCGGCCGACATGCTCGAACATGCCGATGCTGACGATGGCGTCGAACTCTTCGTTGGTCTCGCGGTAGTCTTGAAGCCGAAATTCCACGGGAAGTCCCTTCTTCATCAAGGATTTCCCGTAGTCGGCCTGCTCGCGCGAGATGGTGAGCCCGACACATTCCACACCATAATGCTCGGCGGCGTAGGCCATGAAGCTGCCCCATCCACAGCCGATATCCAACACGCGCATGCCGGGCTTGAGATCCAGCTTGCGGCAGATCAGATCGAGCTTGGCCTCCTGAGCAGCATCCAGGGTCTCGGCGTCGTGCCAGTACCCGCAGGTATAGGTCATGCGCTTGTCGAGCATGCTCGCGTAGAAGTCATTGCCCAGGTCGTAGTGCGCTTCACCGACCTTCCAGGCACGTTTGACGCTCTGCAGGTTGGTGAACTTGGCACGCAGGGCGTGGAATATTAGCTTGGACGGCTGCACGGCCTTATCGATATTGGCGCGCAGCAGGCGGGTGAAGAACTCGTCGAGGCGCTCGGCGTCCCATAGTCCGGCCATGTACGCCTCGCCGAGTCCGAGATTGCCCTCGGCAAGCGCACGGTCGAAGACTTCGGATGAATGCACCTGCATGTCCCACGGGCGTGACCCGTTGATCTGGATATCGGCGCGGGCTAGAAGATCGGCGACGAAGCGGTAACTCTTGTGCTGCTCAAGCGCTTGAGTAGAAGTGGTGGTTTCCTTGAGTGGAGCGTTCACTACTGATGTCCTCTTGCTCATGCTCCCGGTGCTGAACCGGGAGTCTGTTTTGAATTTTTCGTGATGGTATCGACGGTATCCGTCCATTATACGTCATCAGGTCTGTTTGCATGCTACCTAATGACCTCGATACCTTGAGTCAATCATTCGTCGCAGCGCACTTTGCGCTCATCCTCAATGGCCCATCAGCTTTTCGACGGCATCGGGCTTGTCGTGCACGGCGAAGCGGTCCACCAGCGTGGCGCTGGCTTCGTTGAGTCCGATCATTTCGACGTCGGTCCCTTCACGGCGGAATTTGATGACCACCTTGTCCAGCGCACCGATGGCGGTAATGTCCCAGAAGTGGGCTCGACTGAGATCGATGCGCACGTGCTCGACCGTCTCCTTGAAATCGAAGGAATCCACGAAACGATCCGCCGAGGTGAAGAAGACCTGTCCTACCACACGATAGACGCGCGTATGTTCGTCTTCCATCTCGCTGCCGACATACAACACCTGGCCGACCTTGTTGGCGAAGAACAATGCGGCGAGCAGCACGCCGACGAAGACCCCGATCGCCAGGTTATGCGTGGCAACGACCACGATCACGGTTGAAAGCATGACGATATTGGTGCTCATGGGGTGATGCCTGAGATCGCGCAGCGACTCCCAACTGAAGGTCCCGATGGCGACCATGATCATCACCGCCACGAGCGCCGCCATGGGAATCTGGGAGACCCAGTCGGCGAGGAAGACGACCATCAGCAGCAAGAAAATCCCGGCGCTGAAGGTCGAGAGCCGTGTGCGACCGCCTGATTTGATGTTGATCACCGCCTGGCCGATCATCGCGCAGCCTGCCATGCCGCCCAGCAAGCCGGAGCCGATGTTGGCGACCCCCTGACCCTTGCACTCCCGGTTCTTGTCGCTGGGGGTGTCGGTCAGGTCGTCGACGATGGTGGCCGTCATCATCGATTCCATCAACCCGACTACGGTCAGCATGACCGAGTAGGGCAGTACGATCAGCAGTGTTTCCAGATTGAGGGGCACGTCCGGCCACAGGAAGACCGGTAGCGTATCGGGAAGTTCGCCCATGTCACCGACCGTACGAATATCCAGGCCGCCGATCATGTAAACGGCTGTCAGCACCACGATGCAGATCAGAGGGGATGGCAGGATACGCCCGATGACGGGAATATAAGGAAATAGATAGATGATGCCCAGTCCCGCAATCGTCATCGCATAGACATGCCAGGTGACACCGGTAAGCTCCGGGAGCTGTGCCAGGAAGATCAATATCGCCAGAGCGTTGACGAAGCCCGTGACCACGGAGCGTGAGACGAAACGCATCAGGCCGCCGAGCTTCAGGTAGCCGGCAACGATCTGCAGCACGCCAGTAAGCAGGGTTGCGACGAGCAGGTATTGCAGGCCGTGCTCGGCGACCAGTGTGACCATGAGCAGTGCCATGGCCCCAGTAGCGCCGGAAATCATCCCTGTGCGCCCACCGACGATGGCGGTGATGACACAGATCGAGAATGAGGCGTAGAGTCCGACCTTGGGGTCGAGGCCGGCAATGATCGAGAACGCGATGGCCTCGGGAATTAGAGCCAGGGCGACGACGATGCCCGAGAGCAGGTCAAGTCGAATGTTGGATAGCCATGCCTGGCGGAATGAACGAAGCATGAAGGGTTCCTTGTGCGGGGTCGTGAGGCGGCTCCGCGAGGCTCATCGTATGGAGAGCGAGCCTTTTGCCAGTCTCGCAAACGCAACCGTTTTGCATGCATCGTCGCACGTCAAAAAGGCGCATGTTGCGTCAGTTTTATATTTTCGGAAACGTAGCGCTTCAGCAAGAAAGCTGAAGTGCTGTCGGCGTTGACACTTTCAATGTGGAAAGCGCGCCAGAAAGCGTGATGCTAGGGGGGAGTAAGACCGCGTTGGCGACCTGTCGATGCCATCGAATGCATAAGCAAGAATAATCCCTTGGACATTAGTTGGTAGTGAGGCTGCGGCAGGCTCGATACTTGGGCGTTGTTTGCGCTCACGTATATCGCCGCTGGGCGTTTGAGCCTTAGCCTTTCGTCTAAGGAGCGAACTAAAGGCATAGGACTCTAGCAGAAAACCGAGCGTGCGGCTAGGAGATCTCCCGCCGCTAGTCGCTGACGGGAGACAATCAACGCAGGGTTACTGGGTCTGTCTTGGCAGGCCCAGTGCGAGTAGAGCGCTTGTCAGCACCAGAGCGGCAGAGAACCCTAGGCATGCTGCCAAGCCATACTCCTGGTAAACCCAACCGGATAACACGGTGCCGATGAGGCGCCCCATGGCGTTGGCCATGTAGTAGAAGCCGACGTCCATCGACACGCCCTCGGCGCGCGCGAAACGCACGATCAGGTAGCTATGCCAACTGGAATTGACGGCAAAGATCGCTCCGAAGGCCAGCAGTCCCACTACCAACCACAAGGAGGTGGTTTCCAAAGGCGTCAGGGCGATCAGCGCCGGTAGCAGCGCCAACGCCAGTGCCCAGCCGGCGGTGATGGTACGCGTATCGCCGTGGAGCAATCGGGTGATGCGCGGTGCCTGGGTTTGAATGCCGCCATAGCCGATGACCCAGACGGCCATGAGAATGCCGACACTCCAGAAGTTCCAGCCGTGCTGATCGTAGAGAAACACCGGCAGCGCCACCACGAACCAGATATCGCGAGACGCGAAGAGGCACAGGCGGGCTGCAGCGAGTACGTTGACAGCGCGCGAAGTGGAAAACACCTCGCGGAACTTGGGCTTGGCTTTCTGGCGCCCGAGATCGGCGCGTAGACGCCATAGCGACAGGCCCAGCACGATGACGAGCATCAGCCACATGGCGAGTATCGCGCCCTGGAATCCGATCAGGGTCAGCAGCAGCCCACCAAGAAAGAACCCGGCGCCTTTGAGAGCATTCTTGGAACCGGTGAGAATCGCCACCCAGCGATACAGCGCGCCTTGCGCGTTGCTGCTGTCCGAAGGCACCAGTACCTTGACGGCGCTCTTGGCGCTCATCTTGTTGAGGTCCTTGGCAATCCCGGATATTGCCTGGGCGGCCATCACCCAAGGGACGGTCAATGCCGTCGCCGGCACCAGCAGCATCCCCAGCGCGATCAGTTGTAGTCCCAGGCCCAGATTCATGGTGCGATTGAGGCCGAGGCGTGCGCCGAGCCAGCCACCGACGAAGTTGGTGACCACGCCGAAAGCTTCGTAGAACAGGAACAGCAGCGCGATCTCCAGCGGCGAGTAACCTAGCTGGTGGAAGTGCAGCACCACCAGCATGCGCAGTGCGCCGTCGGTCAGCGTGAACGCCCAGTAGTTGCCCGTCACCAGCAGGTACTGGCGGATCTCGAAGGGAAGGGCGCGTAAGCGTTCGATGGCCGTCATCATCATTGTCCTAGGCGTTACCGACTTTCAGGGTGAGCTCGGCGGTGCGATTGGCGTAGCCCCATTCGTTGTCGTACCAGGCGTAGAGCTTCACCTGCGTGTGGTTGATCACCATCGTCGAGGGCGCATCGATGATCGAACTGCGCGGATCGGTGCGGTAATCGATGGACACCAGCGGCCGGGTCTCGAATCCCAGGATACCGGCCAGTTCACCATTGGCGGCGTTTTCCAGGGTGGCGTTGACCTCTTCGACGCTGGTAGCGCGCTCGACCTCGAAGACCATATCGGTGAGCGAGGCGTTGGCCAGTGGCACGCGGACGGCATGGCCATTCAGCTTGCCCTCGAGCTCGGGAAATATCTCGGTGATTGCCTTGGCCGAGCCGGTCGTCGTGGGAATCAGGCTCATGCCGCAGGCGCGAGCGCGACGCAGATCCTTGTGCGGCGCGTCGAGGATCGTCTGGGTATTGGTGATGTCATGCACCGTGGTCATCGAGCCATGGCGAATGCCGAACGTCTCGTGAATGACCTTGACCGCCGGGGCGAGGCAATTGGTGGTGCAGCTCGTGGCGGTGACAACGCGATGTGTGTCGGGGTCGAAGTCGCCATCGTTGACGCCCATGATCACGTTGAGCACGTCGTCGTCCTTGAGCGGCGCGGAAACGACCACGCGTTTCACGCCCTGATCGAAGTACGGTGACAATTGCGCGCTCTTCTTGACGACGCCCGAGGCGTCGATCACCACATCGCATCCCGACCAATCGCTGTCCGCGAAGCCTTGGTTGGCGCTGAAGGGGACGGTCACACCATCGATGAGCAGCGCGTCTTCGCGTGCCTCGAGGCCCTGTCCCGGTGCCCAGTGACCATGAACAGAATCGAATTCCAGCAAGTGCGCGAACGTCTCGGCATCGCCGCCGGGATCGTTGATGCGCGCTATTTCCAGAGATTGCGTCTGGCGCGCAGTCCACAAGGCACGCAGGGTAAGACGGCCGATGCGGCCGAGTCCGTTGATGCCGATACGCAGTGTCATCGGGTGTCTCCTTGTCGTGGAAGGATGAAGGATTCCCTATACGCAGGGAAAGGATAGCAATGTGAGTTACGCGTATACATGGCTGGCCCGGGAGTTAATCGTCCGAGCCTTCACGTTTCCCGTCGCTTGACGTTGAGCCATAGCTGAAGCCGGGTGCGAATCTCCTGCAGTGCCTGGGCGTAGGCATCTTCGCGAGCGCTAAGGCGTGGATCGAGGATATCCCAGAACAGCAGCTCCCCGGCATCGCCGGGCCATTCGCGACACTGTTGCTGAGTTTTCTCGCAGAGAATGATCACGCTGTCGAAGTATTGTCCCGCATACGTCTCCAGCGGCTCGCTGGCCAGTCCATCGCTCTTCACGCCGAGTCGATCGAGCGCTTCCAGCGTCGCGCGATGGGGCTGGTCCGGTTCGACACCGGCGCTATAGGCCTCGAAATGCTGTCCGGCCATATGGCGCAGCAGTGCCTCGGCCATGAGCGAGCGGGCGGAGTTGGCATTACACAGGAACAGGACGCGTTGTTTGGCCATGGGATCGTCCTTTCAATAGATATGGTAAAAATAATGTAATGCCAATGTGTGTCAGTTTGATGAAAGACGCTGCCTTGGCATTCGTGAAGTCACATGGCGCGTTGATTGACCCGTTCCGAGACCTGCTCGGCACTTTCCTTGCGTTCGGAATAGCGATCGGTCAGGTAGTCACTGCGGTCACGCACCAGCAGCGTGAATTTCATCAACTCCTCCATGACATCGACGATGCGATCGTAAAGCGGCGAGGGCTGCATGCGGTCTGTGTCGTCGAATTCCAGGAATGCCTTGGGCACTGAGGACTGATTGGGGATGGTGAGCATACGCATCCAGCGACCGAGCACGCGCAATTGATTGACGGTGTTGAAGGACTGCGAGCCGCCACACACCTGCATTACCGCCAGGGTCTTGCCCTGGGTTGGGCGTACTCCCCCCAGCGAAAGCGGAATCCAGTCGATCTGTGCCTTCATGATGGCGCTCATCGAGCCGTGACGTTCCGGCGAGCACCACACCATGCCTTCCGACCACTGCGCCAGATCGCGCAACTCCTGCACCTTGGGATGCGTGGCATCCTCACTGTCTGGGAGAGGCAGGCCGCGCGGATCGAATAGCCGTACGTCGGCGCCCATGGCGTGCAGCAAACGGGCGGCTTCCTCGCTGGCCAGGCGGCTGAACGAGCGTTCACGCAATGACCCGTAAAGCATCAGGATGCGCGGCGCGTGCGTACTGGGCAGTGTATCGAACAAGCCCGCGGCGGAGGGCACGGCGAAGTGCGCGTCCTCAAGATTGGGAAGATCGTGCATGGGGGTCTCCTGTATGGGATAGTCGGGGATCAACGTCACTTCAATTGTTGTGCAATCATGGAAACCAACGACGCGCTCAAGGCGCTCTCGGCGCTGGCGCAGCGCACGCGGCTGGCGATTTTCCGTTATCTGGTCGGTGTCGGCCCCGACGGTGCCTTTGCCGGCGATATCGCAGAGGCGCTGGAAGTATCGCCCTCGACGCTCTCCTTTCATCTCAAGGAGTTGTCCCATGCCGGCCTGGTACATGGCGAATCGCATGGCCGCCATGTGCATTACCGTGCCGATTTCTCGCATATGCGCGGGCTGGTGGATTACTTGACCGCACATTGCTGCGATGACCAGCCTGAGCAGTGCCGCTTGCCTGACGATGCGGGGAGCTGCTGAGCTGCTTCTTCGTGCGGCTGCCGCGGGCGATCAACTTCCCTCGTCGGGAGCGTTGCGCTGAGCCGGCGTCCGCGTGAAGTTTTCGATGATGGCATGCGGGTCCACCGCCTCGCGCTGTGCATTGGCCGCTTCGGCCCACCATAAAAGTTGGGTCGTGGCGCGTCCGAAATACCCTTTCCAGCGTTCGGTGTCCTGCTCGAGTGCCGGCGTGCCATCCGCCTGGAATACCTCGCCCGCCTTGGGAATATGCAGCATCGCGGACACCGGCAGGCAACCCAGCTCGGAAAGAAAGCTGCGCATGGCCACCGCTGCGCGAACGCCACCCCATTGGCCGCCGGAGTAGGTGACGATCAGGCTCGGCTTGTAGGCGAACAGCGAACTGCCGAAATGATTGAGCAGATGCGCGAGGGCAGGACTCATGCTGTGGTTGTATTCGGGGCTGACCATGATGTAGCCGTCGGCCTGGCGAATCTTGTCGGCGAGCTGGTCCAGCGATTCGGGCGCCTGGTGCTGGGCATAGGCGAAATGGGGTTTGAACACCGTGCCGAGATCGATGTCGAGTGGGTCGATGATCTCGACCTGATGATCGGCATGCGCCAGCTCGACGTAGCGACGGCAGGCCTGTGCTACGCGCTCGCCGACCCGGGGTGGTTTGGGCGGCTGGCTGTCGCGTGTCGAGCCGAGAAAGATCAGAAATTTCATGTCTACCTCCGAGAAATACGGCGCTCGCGTGTCAGGCGTTGAGCAGTTGTAGCCAGGCGGTCAGTGCCAATAGCGTGAGCGTCAATACCGGCACGGTGAGTACGATGCCGACCCTGAAATAGTAGCCCCAACTGATCTGCATACCCTTGCGTGCCAGCACATGCAGCCAGAGCAGGGTGGCCAGGCTGCCGATGGGGGTGATCTTGGGCCCCAGGTCGCTGCCGATGACATTGGCGTAGACCATTGCCTGCTGGGTTAGATCGGCCACATCGCTGGCATCGATCGACAGCGCTACGACCAGCACCGTGGGCATGTTGTTCATCACCGAAGATAGCCCTGCGGCGATGAAGCCGGTACCCAGCGTGGCGATCCATGGGCCATGCGCGCCCAGCCATTCCAGGCCGACGGCGATCATGTCGGTGAGGCCGGCATTGCGTAGCCCATAGACCACCAGGTACATGCCCAGCGAGAACACCACGATGTTCCAGGGCGCCTCGCGCAATACCTTGCGGGTGCGAATATGCTGGCCGCGTTGGGCGATGATGAAGAGAATCAGTGCGCCGATGGCGGCGATCACGCAGACCGGTACACCCAGCGGTTCGGCGACGAAAAAGCCGATCAGCAAGAGCCCCAGCACCCACCAGCCGGCCTTGAACACTGCCGGGTCGCGGATCGCCTCGCGAGGGGTGCGCAGATCCTCGAGGGCATAGGCGTCGGGAATGGCGCGGCGGAAGAACAGGTACAGCATGCCCAGCGATGCCAGCACCGAGACGATGTTGACCACCACCATGACCTTGGCGTACTCGCCGAAGCCGATCTCGAAATAGTCCACCGAGACGATATTGACCAGATTGGATATCACCAACGGCAGGCTGGCGGTATCGGCGATGAATCCGGCCGCCATGACGAAGGCCAGGGTGGCGCCGGCACTGAACCCCAGGGCGATGAGCATTTCGAAAACGATGGGGGTGAGAATCAGTGCGGCGCCGTCATTGGCGAAGACGGCGGCCACCAGCGCGCCGAGCAGGACCACCAGGGCGAATAGTCGATTGCCGCGGCCGTTGCCCCAGCGCCCGATGTGCAGTGCCGCCCACTCGAAGAAACCGGCCTCGTCGAGGAGCAGGCTGGTGATGATGATGGCGATGAAGGTAAAGGTCGCGTTCCAGACGATATCCCAGACGGCGGGGATATCCTCGAGATGGATGACGCCGGTGAGCAGCGCGACCAGGGCGCCGGCGCTTGCGCTCCAGCCAATGCCCAGGCCGCGTGGCTGCCAGATGACCAGGACGAGCGTGACGATGAAGATGGGAAGGGCGAGTGGCATGTTGTGTCCCAGTCGTAAAGTGGGTTGCGATGTTTCTATATTTAAATAATTATCGAAATGTTGCAAGCCCCCAGGCTATTGATGCCAGCTCCCATCAGCCGATCTGGATATGGCCCTCGGCATAGCGCATGCCACTGGTGCGCCGTGTGGCGAGGAAATAGCCCAACGACAGCGGCCCGACACGCCCCAGAATCATGGTCAGGATGAGCATCCACTGACCGGGACTCGAGAGTTCTTCGGTGATGCCGCGTGACAGTCCCACGGTGCCGAACGCCGAGACGCTCTCGAAGGCCAGATCGAGAAACGCCTGGCGGCTATCGGTGATGGTCAGCACCAGCAGCGTCACGAACACCAGCGAGACCCCGGCGAGTGCCACGGCGATGGCCTTCATCACGGTCTGTTGAGCGATGGCGCGCCCGAAAGCCGCGGGTTGCGTGCCGCGCAGGAAGGCGCGAGCCACCAGGATGAGTACGATGAAGGTGGTGAGCTTGATCCCGCTGGCGGTGGAACTCGCGCCGCCGCCGATGAACATCAGCAGCATGGTGAGCAGCGACGAGGCATCGGTCATGGCGGCGGTGTCCACGCTATTGAAGCCTGCGGTGCGCGGTGTCACGGCCTGGAACCAGGTGGCCTGAAGCTTGTCGCCGAGGCTTTCCAACCCACCCAGCGTGGCGGGGTTGTGCCACTCGAGGCACCCCAGCGCCAGCATGGCGACGAGATTGACGGCCAGGGTGGCGCAAATCACCACCTTGGTCTGCATCGAGAAGCGGCCCCAACGGCGCTTCTCGCGTATATCGCTGATCACCACGAAGCCCAGTCCGCCGACGATGAACAGCGCGCTGACGACAAGCGTCACCAGCGGGTTGCCGGCGTCACGCGTCAGGCTATCGGGCCACAGCGAGAAGCCGGCGTTGTTGAACGCGGACACGGCATGAAACAGGCTTGCCCAGAGCCCTCGCGACCAACCCAGCTCCGGCACCCAATGCAGTGCCAGCAGCGCGGTGCCCAGCGCCTCGACCACCAGGGCGAAGGCGACCACCATGCGTATCAGTTGCGAGAGCGCGCCGAACGAGGTTTCACCGAGCGCCTCGCGCACCAGCGTTTGCTGCTGCAAGGGGAGACGCGCGCCGAGCAAAAGCAGCGTCAGTGCGCCGAAGGTCATGAAACCCAGCCCGCCGATCTGGATCAGCACCAACAGAATGACCTGACCCAGCGCCGTGAAACTGCTGGTGTCCATGACCGCCAAGCCGGTGACGGTAACCGCCGAGGTCGCCGTGAACAGCGCCTGATGCCAGGCGAGCGGCTGCGTTGCGGCCCCTGGCAGCATCAACAACCCGCTGCCCAGTAAGCACAATAGGGTAAAACCCAGCAGCAGGGATTCCGGCGGCGAAAGTCGCAGCACGCGACCGTGCGGCGCATGCCGGAACGGACGCGTTAGACGCTTCCAAAGACGCATGCTCAGCGCTCTCCCGGGATGCCGAATGCACAGACGCGGTGGGGTGATGCGCTGATCATAGCTTGTTGCCGAGCTCGCGCAGGGCGGCGAGATCGCCCAGCAGCACGAGATGATCGCCGCAGACGAGGGCGGTGTCGTGTCCCGGGGCGCGAATCACCTCGTCGCCGCGCTTGATGGCCACCAATTGGAGCGCACGTTCGTCGATCCCCAAGTGGGCGACAGTCTCGCACTGTTCGGTGAGGCGCTCGGTGGTTTCGATTTCGACGACGAATTCGCGTTCGCCGAGACGAATGAAATCGACCATGGCATGATAATTGAGGCTTTCGGCGACGCGGACACCGGTATCGTGCTCGGGGTAGACGATATGGTCCGCGCCGAGGCGGTCGAGCAGTTTGTAGTGGGCGTCGGAATGCGCTTTGGCCCAGATCTCGCGTGCCCCGAGTTCCTTGGCATGCAGCGTGCAGATCACGCTGGCCTCGAGATTGCCGTCGACGTCGATGATCACGGCGTCGTAATTCTCGAGGGAAAGTTCGGCGAGGGATTTTTCGTCGGTGACATCGGCGATCACGGCATGATCGAGATACTCGGCCAGCGCATCGACACGCGCCTCGTCGCGGTCGACGCCGAGTACCTGGTTTGCGTGGCGCTTGAGTTCGCGCGCCACCGTGCTACCGAAATAGCCGAGACCCAGGATAGCGAATTGGCGTGACATGCCACCTCCTTGGCTGTCGCTCCTTGCCGCCACGTGCAGGCGGCGTTGTGTGGGCAGCTTCGCATATGCCGGGGCCAGGCTCCAGCGCACACGATACGGGCATGGCGCGCGGTTCGCGAAATGCCAACGGAAAACGGTAGAATCTCGCGGTGGCAAGTGCTCGCGCTGCGCTGCATGAACCACAACAATAACCCTTCAGGTGAACCATGACGGCAAGACAGCAACCCAAAAATCTTTGGATCGGCCGCTGGGGCTTCGTGCTGGCGGCGACGGGCTCGGCGGTGGGCCTGGGCAATATCTGGAAGTTCCCCTACATGACCGGGGAGTACGGCGGCGGCGCCTTCGTGCTCGTCTATTTGGCCTGCATCCTGTGTATCGGTATCCCCGCGATGATGACCGAGATCGCCTTCGGGCGGCGCGGACGCGGCAGTCCCATCGACGCGGTCAAGCGTGTGGCGCAGGAATCTGGACGCGGCAAGATCTGGTCCGGTTTCGGTTGGATGTCGATGCTCGCTGGGTTCATGATCCTGTCGTTCTACGTGGTCGTCGCCGGCTGGTCGCTGGCCTATCTGTGGAAGGCGCTCAGTGGCGGCTTACAAGGCGGTAATGTCGACGACATGGCGGCCATCTTCGGGGCCAACAACGCCAATCCGCTGAGCCTGGGCGCATGGAGCACCCTGGTCACGGTGGTGACTATGTGCATCGTCGGCAAAGGGGTACAGGAAGGCATCGAACGCAACATGCGCTGGATGATGCCGGGCATGGTGCTGTTGCTGCTGGTAATGATCGTCTATGCCATGTTCTCGGGTGGCTTCGGCGAGGCGGTGACGTTCCTGTTTTCCTTCGAGGTCGGCAAGCTGTCGAGTGCGGGGCTGCTGGCGGCGATGGGGCATGCGTTCTTCACGCTGTCACTGTCGGCGGGGGCGATCATGGCCTACGGCGCGTACCTGCCCGATAACAAGTCCATCGCCCGGACCACCTTCACCGTGGCGATCTGCGACACGCTGATTGCGTTGATGGCGGGGCTGGCGATCTTTCCGGCGATTTTCGCCAACGGCATGGACCCGGCCAGCGGTCCGGGGTTGATCTTCATGAGTCTGCCCCTGGCGTTCCAGCAGATGCCGATGGGAAGCGTATTGCAGGTCATCTTCTTCGTGATGCTCAGCGTGGCGGCGCTGACCTCGGCGGTATCGATGATCGAAGCCACCGTGGCCTGGTTGACCGAGCGCAAGGGCATGAGTCGCAAGGCGGCGGCCTGGAGCAGTGGCATCGTGCTCTGGCTGTTGAGCACCTTGGCCATGCTGTCGTTCAATCTGGGCGCCGATTGGACCCTCGCCGGCAAGAACTTCTTCGATTGGCTCGATTACCTGACCTCGCGGTGGATGATGCCGCTGGGTGGCTTGGGCCTCTGCCTGATGGCCGGCTTCCTGCTCCGCGATGAGATCTTCCGCGACGAGTTGCGCCTTTCCAAGCGTCAGCATGCCTTGTGGCTGTTGATGGTGCGCTATGTCAGCCCGCTGGGGATCGTGCTGATCTTTATCGATGCGCTGGGCGTGATGACCATCGATATCGGCAGCCAGTGGCCGTGGTTCCTCGCGGTGCTGGTGGTGATCTCCGTGCTTGGTGAAATGCTGAGCCCGCGCGTGAAGCGACAGTTCACTGGCTGAACGCAGCCCAGCAAGAACGTCTTGCATCCATGCAGAAGCCCGGCCTTGGCCGGGCTTCTGCATGTCGGAATCGACGTGGTCGAATTAGTCCTCGATTTCCCAGGTGACGTTGACCCCAGCATCGATGGTGATTTCTCCGGCGCGGTATTCCGGCGCTGACTTGGCGTCGGCAGACTCGGCGCGCATCATCATGCTACGCGGCGCATAGGTGGGAGACTGCGTTTCCTCGACGCGTATGACTTCGCCGAGTTGGATGTCGAGGGTGTCGGCCATCAGTTGCGCCTTGTGCGTGGCGCGCTCTAGGGCCTTCGACAGCGCCTTGTCGGTGGCTGCGTCGCGGTCCTTGAGGTCGTATTCGACGCCATCCAGAGCATCCACGCCGGCGGCGGTCAGCGCATCGAGGATGCTCGGCAAGCGCTCGAGATCGCGAACCGTGACACTCACAGGACGCTCGACCTGGGTGCGGACTTGATCTTCCGCGTCGTCGTCCTGCTGTGACCGCGAGATGATCTCGGGGCGAACATTGAGCGAGCCGGCTTGAATGTCGCGGCTCTCCACGCCGGCGTCTTCCAGGGCGCGAATCAAATCGCCGGTACGTGATTCCAGTTGCTCGCGCGCATCGCCAAGGGCCTGGTCGTCGCCGTCGTCTTCGCTGCGTGCCACGGCGGGGGTGCGCTCCCACAAGCGAGCGTTGAGTCGTGCCATGTCCGGCGCCACGTCGAGACTCGACTGTGCCTGTACGTGAAGCTCATGCGACGTCTCGGGGCCGGGCTTGGCCTGGGCCTGGGGTACGGCGACCAGTAACGCGCCGAGCAGCGCCGTCGCCATAAAGGGAAGACGAATATCCTTGCGCATCATGCAAACCTCCTGTGGCTATTGAGAAACTGAGCCGCCGCCAAGGCGAGCGACTCATGCGAGCATGCTATCCTGCGCGCTCGAGGGTGGCTATGGGAGTCGTGAGGTTGCGTCGTATTTGCTTGTTTCTTGCATATCTGCTGACGATGACCGCGCTGTTATCGCCGAGCACGGCATTGGCGGCGCTCGAGGTGACCGACGATGCCGGCAACACGGTCACGCTCGAAGCCCCCGCCGAGCGCGTCGTGGCGTTGGCACCGCATATCGTGGAAATGCTCTATGCGCTAGAGGCCGGCGAACGGCTGGTGGGAGTGCTGCAGGGCAGCGATTATCCCCAGGCAGCCAAGCAGGTACCCCGCGTGGGCAGTTATCGAGGCATCCCGCTGGAAGCCATCATGTCGCGCGACCCGGACCTTGTCGTGACCTGGCGCAGCGGCACGCCGCGTAGCGTGGTAGAGCGTCTCGAGGCGCTCGGCGTGCCGGTCTACGAAAGCGAGCCACGCCGGCTCGACGACGTGGCGGAGGACCTGCGTGATCTGGGCCGTCTCACCGGTCACGCGCAGGCGGCGGAGCGTGCGGCCGAGGCATTCGAGTCACGCCTCGCCGCGTCGCGGCAAACGCTCAAGGAAACGCCGCGCGTGTTCTATCAATTGGGGCACAACCCGCTGACCACGCTGGGCGATGGGCATATCATCACTCAGGCGATCCGCCATTGCGGTGGGAAGCCGTTGTTCGCCGAGCGCCCGGTGCTGGTGCCCGAGATCGGGCGTGAAGCGCTGATCGAGGCGCGGCCCGAGGTGATTCTCTCGGCTGCGCGGAGCGATGATTGGCAGCGCACCTGGCAAGGCCACGGCTGGTTGCCGGCGGTGCGCGATAGCCACCTCTACACCCTCGACCCCGATCTCATCAGCCGTCCCGGTCCACGCCTTGTCGAAGGCGTCGAACAGGTATGTCGTGCACTTGAGCGAGCGACTGGCCCTTCCTGAGGGGGCTCAATAGAGAGGCGATTCAATAATCGATGCCGCGGCGTGCCTGGATCCCATCATTGAAGGCGTGGCGCACTTCCTGCATCTCGGTGACGGTATCGGCCATGTCGAGCAGTTCGCGATGGGCATTGCGCCCGGTGACGATCACCGTCTGCTCGGCGGGTCGGTTGGCCAGCGCCTCGCGAACCGTAGCGATGTCGAGATAGCCGAACTTGAGCATATAGGTGATTTCGTCGAGCACCACGAGATAAACCTCGGGATCGCTCAGCAGGCGTTGGGCGTCCACCCACACGGCCTGGCAGGCCTGAGTGTCCGACTCACGGTTCTGGGTTTCCCAGGTGAAGCCGGTGGCCATGATATGCACGCTCAGGTTGGGATCGCTCTCGAGGCGTTCGCGCTCGCCGCATTCCCACATGCCTTTGATGAACTGCACCACGCCGGTCCGATAGCCGTAGCCGAGGGCGCGGGTGACGGTTCCCCAGGCGGCGGTGGTCTTGCCTTTGCCGTTGCCGGTAAAAACCAGCAGCAGACCGCGCTGTTTGGTGGCGGCGGCGACTTTCTCGTCGACATGCGACTTGAGGTTGCGCATGGCATTGCGATGGCGGGACTGGCGGTCGGTCATGAGATGTTCCTGGATAAAAGAGGCAACGTAACGCGCCTCAGGCCCGCACCACAATGTTGCAGACGCACGTGGTTTAAAGGCGCTGTTCGAGTTCTCGCCACAGGCTACGATAGGCGCGGGCCGCAGGGGATGAACGTGCGAACTGCGTGATTGGCGCGCGCTCGAGCCCCATGCGCTCGACGGCACTGGCATTGGGGATGGTCGTGGTCAGCATGAGTGGCCAGTCCTGATTCAGCGTGGCCATGACCTCGAGATGGAGTTTCTTGCGGCGATCGGCGAGCGTGAAAAAGGGCCAGACCGGACAAGAATGATCGGTCTCGTCGAGGTGCTCGCGCAGTTGTTCCAGGGTGCGCAGCGAAAGCGTCGTCGGCACGGTGGGCACCAGCAGGGCGTCGACGCTCGAGAAAACATGCTCGGAGAGCGTGGAAATGCTCGGTGGGCAGTCGAGTATCACCAGGTCGTAATCGTCGTGAATGGGCTTGAGGATCTTGCGTAGCCGGCTGAGCTTGCGGCCCTCGAGCAGGTGATCCATCTCTCGCGAGCCGAACGATGCCGGCAGCAGGTCGAGGTCGGGTATCTCGCTGGTACGAATGACCTTGTCGAATGAGGCCTTGCCCTTGACGAGCTTGTCCACGCCACCGCGTATCTTGGGCTTGACGCGTAGATAGAAGGTGGTGGCGGCTTGTGGGTCGAGATCCCAGAGCAGTACGCGATGCCCGGCCTGGCTTGCCAGCGCGGCCAGATTGACGGCGGAGGCGGTCTTGCCCACGCCGCCCTTGATACTGTAGATGGCTAGCATTTTCATCACGATTTCTCCCGGGCAGTGGCGCGTGGGGCACGGTGACAGCCAGTTGTGACATTCATGTGTCAGTCAAACGCTTTATCGACGATTGTGCCAGCGATCCGTTGGCACATAACGCGCTATCATGGGTGTCCTTTCATTGTGTGATGATCGTCAGGCATCGAGGGGAGTGCAACCCTGAGACACGGGAGGCGGCGGTGGAAGTACTGAGGCGGCGTATCGAGCGCCAGATCATGGGCGTGACCGGCATGGCGCTGGGCGATATCGATTATGAGCACCCACCGGGCGACCCTGGCTTGTTCGGGTCGCAGAGTGTGTGCTGGCGCGTGCATAGCGATTTCACCTCGATGCTGTGCGGCGGCATCAGTTCACTGATGTTGCAGATGCTGCATCCGCTGGCGCTGGCCGGGGTGTGGGATCATTCCAACTTTCGCGACGACATGCTCGGCCGGTTGCGTCGCACCAGCCAGTTCATTGCCGCGACCACCTTCGCCTCCACGGCGGATGCCGAGCGTCTCATCGACCGGGTCCGCCGTATCCACGACGAGGTGGCGGGCACCGCGCCTGATGGCCGGCCCTATACCGCCAACGATCCGGACTTGCTGACCTGGGTGCATGTCGCCGAGGTCAGTCGCTTTCTCGCCGCGCATCTGCGTTATCGCAATCCTGAACTGAGCGTTGCCGACCAGGACCGTTACTACGCCGAAGTCTCATATATCGCTGAAGCGTTGGGTGCGCGTGATGTGCCGCGCACGCGAGTCGATACCGATGCCTATCTCGAGGCGATGCGTCCTCAGCTTTGCTTCGATGCGCGCACCGCCGAGGTCTTTAGACTGCTGATCGGAGCGCCGGCCCCGCACGCCTTGGCGCGGCCGCTGGTGGCGCTGACGATGCGCGCCGGTGTCGACTTGTTACCGCTCTGGGCGGCCGAGATGGCCCACCGCGACATGCCGCGCTGGCAGCGCCATAGCGTGCGGGCGGGCGTGAATCGGTTGCTACCGATCATGCGCTGGGCGGTGCGCAATGGCGCCTCGAGCCGTGCCCGGCGACGCGTCGCCGCTACGACGACGGCGGCTGGGTCACCGACGGAGGATGGCCGTACTTGACCTCGAATTGCTCGGTCATCTCCTGACAGCGTTCTTCGGTGGTATGCCGCTCGCGGTCGGTCATCGTCGGTTCCGCCATCGATTGCCAGCACTGCGCGATACCGCGTTCCTCGCCGGCTTCGTCTTCCGGGGTCGCGCCCTGGCTGATGAAATAGATGATGACGGCGTAGACCGCGACGATGAAGGCGATGGCGCCGACGATCAGGCCCAGGCAGCCTTTACGACTGGCGCGGCGAGGAGAGGATGTATCTTTCACGGTGGGCTCTTTCTGCGTCGATTGAATGCGTGTCGTGAGTATAACAAAGCAGGGCCGGGTAGCAGGGCGACGCAATGTCGCGCTCCGCTATATCGCCGGGTAGAGCGTGCGCTGCTTGGGTCGCCAAGACGCGGTTGCTATCATGCGTTCATGAACGCTACGCCGCTCCCGCCGCGCCCCGCGTCCCTCGACGATCCGCTTTATTATCTGCATAACTTCCGCAGCGCCTTGCGCTGGATCGAGGCGTGCTATGCGGATTTGTTCGATGACGCCGAGCGTGACTTTCTCGCCCACTTTGAAACTTTGCCCGAGCCTTCTCAGGCGCTGTGGGTACGCATGGTCATGCGCAAGGGCGATACCTTCCGTGACGACCGACTCGACTATGCGGAAATCGGGCCGCCGGCCACGGCCCTGGCGCCGTTGATCGAGCGTGGGTGGGTGGAAGACGACCCGCGCTTGTCGGTGTCCGCGTTGTGGCACTTGCTGACCAAGGCCGAGATCGGCCGCTACCTGCACGGGCTGTTGCGCGATCACGGCCTCACGCGTGGCGCGCGCAAGGCGGACATGCTCGAGGTGCTCACCGAGGCCGGCCTTGGCGAGCACCCGATGACGGTGTGGTGCCCCGCGATTTACTTCAACGTAGTGCGCATGACGCGCATGGCACTGTGCGAGCGTCTGCGCCTGATGTTCTTCGGCAATCTGCATCAGGACTGGAGCGAGTTCGTGCTCGCCGATCTCGGCGTCCGTCGCTTCGAGCGGGTGCCGCTGAGCCCGGCCTCGCGGGCCTTTCAGCGGCGCGAAGACATCCACACCTATACGCATCTACACGCCTGCCGCGAGCGTCTGGAGGCCGGCGAGCCCATCGCCGCCATACTCGACGACGTGCCGCCGGCGAATGCCAATCCATGGCTGGAAAACCGCCGCGGCAAGTTGCTGTTCCTGCTGGCCCGGGCGCGTGAGCGCGAAGGTGAGCTGGCAGCGGCGGAAGGCCTCTACGCGCAGAGTGTTCACCCCGGGGCACGCGGGCGTCGCCTGCGCATGCTGGAACGCCAGGATTGCCACGCCGAGGCCCTGGCGTTGGCCAACCAGGCTGCGGCGGCGCCGGAAAGCGAGAGCGAACGTCAGCAGTTGGACCGCCTGTTACCGCGCCTGCATCGCCGCCTCGCCCTCGCGCCGCCATCCGTGACCGAGGAGCCGGCGCCGGCGCGCCTGGAGATGACGCTGCCGCGCACGGCCTCGGTGGAACGCGCCGTGGCGGAGCATCTGTCGTGCGCGTCGATGCCGGTGTACTACGTCGAGAATGCGCTGATCAATGCGCTGTTCGGTCTGCTGTGCTGGGAGGCGATATTCGCTCCGCTTGCCGGGGCCTTCTTTCATCCCTTCCAGCGTGCCCCTGCGGACCTGCTGCGCCCGGAGTTCGCGTCGCGCCGCGAGACGCTCTTCGCCCGCTGCCTGGCGCGTCTCGAGGTGCCCGAGGGCGAACAGGGTTATCGCGCCGTGATTCGGCGTACCTACCATGCCAAGCACGGGCTCGAATCCGCCTTCGTGCACTGGGAGGCGCTCGATGAAGGGTTGCTGGAGATGGCGCTGGCCTGCCTGCCGGCGGCGCATTTGCGGCTGTGGTTCGAGCGTCTGCTGCGCGATGTGCGTGCCAATCGCGCGGGAATGCCGGATCTGATCCAGTTCCGCCCTGAACAGGGCGGCTACCGGATGATCGAGGTCAAGGGGCCGGGCGATCGCCTGCAGGACAATCAACGCCGGTGGCTGGCATTCTGCGCTCGTCACGACATGCCTCTCGATGTCTGCCATGTGACGTGGGCGTCATGAACGAGGCAGTGGATTATACGGTGGCGGTGCGCACCCTGTGCGATTTCACCGCCAAGCGCGGCGATCTCGACTTGCGGTTCACGCCGTCGCCCAGCGCTGAAGAGGGCATCGAAGGGCATGCCCGGGTGGCCTCGCGTCGCGCATCGCATTACGAGAGCGAAGTTGCCCTGAGCGGTGTCTATTGGAGCGCTGCCGGGCACGGCTTGCGTGTGCGTGGGCGCGCCGATGGCTTTGACCCGCAACGCGGACGCCTGGAAGAGATCAAGACCCATCGCGGCGACCTGACGCGTCAGCCCGAGCATCATCGCCATCTGCATTGGGCCCAATTGCGCCTTTATGGCTGGCTACTGTGCGAGGCGCGAGGCCTCGACGAACTCGAGCTGGCGCTGGTGTATTTCGATATCGCCCGCCAGGTCGAGACACCGCTTGTCGAGCGGGTGGACCGCGATACCTTGCGTCATTTTTTCGAGGCGCAGTGCGCGGCATTTCTCGATTGGGCGCTGCAGGAGACGGCGCACCGTTTGGCACGTGACGAGGCGCTTGCGGCGCTGCGTTTCCCGCATGCGAGCTGGCAGGGCGAGCAGCGCACGCTGGCGGAAAATGTCTACAAGGCGGCGAGTACCGGGCGCTCGCTACTGGCCCAGGCGCCGACGGGCACCGGCAAGACCCTGGGGACGCTCTTCCCGATGCTCAAGGCGATGCCGACCCAGCGTCTCGATGGCCTGTGTTATCTCGCCGCCAAGACCCCCGGACGCCAGCTGGCGCTGGATGCGCTGAAGCCCGTGGTGGAAACGTCCCCACTGCGCGTGCTGGAGCTGACCGCGCGCGACAAGGCCTGCGAGCATCCCGATCTTGCCTGTCACGGCGAGTCCTGCCCATTGGCGGCGGGCTTCTTCGATAAGCTGCCGGATGCACGCCGCGCATTGATCGCCAGTGGTGACTGGGATCGCGCGCGCCTGCGCGATACCGCCCTGGCGCATGATGTCTGCCCGTATTACCTAGGCCAGGAAATGGCGCGCTGGAGCGATGTCACGGTCGGCGATTATCACTATTACTTCGCCAGCGGCGGCTTGCTGCATCTGTTGGCCCAGGCCAACGACTGGCGTCTGGGCCTGCTGGTCGACGAGGCACATAATCTGGTCGAACGCGCGCGGGACATGTACAGCGCCAGCCTCGATCAAGGCGACCTGCGCGCCCTGATCCGCGACAAACCCGCCGGTGTCAGCGCCGCACTCAAGCAACTCAACCGTGAGTGGAATGCGCTGGGCCGCGAGTGCGTCAACGAACATACCGCGCTCGAACACTTGCCCGAAGCGTGGCTGGCGGCGTTGCAGCGCCTGGTGGGGACGATCGGGCAAGTGGCGGCCGAACCGCCATATACCTTGTCACCGGCCTTGCAGCGTTTCTATTTCGATGCCTTGAAGACGGTGCGCATCGCTGAACTGTTCGACCGCCACTTCGTCTGCGATATCGCCATGCGTCCGGGCCACCGTGGCTTGCGCCATGCGCGCCTGAGTCTGCGCAACATCGTGCCGGCGCCATTGTTGACCCCGCGTTTCAAGGCCGCGCATGCCAACGTGCTGTTTTCGGCCACCCTCACGCCCGAGTGTTATCAGCGCGACCTGCTGGGGCTGCCCGAGGATAGCGTATGGCTGGACGTGGCGTCGCCCTTCGCCAAGGAACAACTCAACGTGCATATCGCCCGGCACATTTCCACGCGCTTTCGCGACCGCTCGGCATCGCTGGCGCCCATCGCCGACCTGATCGCTGCAACCTATGCGCGTCGGCCAGGCAATTATCTGGCCTTTTTCAGCAGCTTCGCCTATCTGGAGGATGTCGCCGCGCGTTTGCGCGAGTTGCACCCTGAGGTGCCGCAATGGCAACAGGCGCGGGGCATGGACGAAACCGCGCGGACGAATTTCCTGGCGCGCTTCACGTCGGACGGGCATGGGGTCGGGTTTGCGGTACTCGGCGGGGCCTTCGGCGAGGGCATCGATCTGCCGGGCGAGCGACTGATCGGCGCCTTCATCGCCACCCTGGGGCTGCCGCAGGTCAATGCGGTCAACGAGCAGCGTCGACGCTATCTACAGGCGATGTTCGGCGCCGGTTATGACTATGCCTACGTCTACCCCGGGGTACAGAAGGTGATTCAGGCCGCCGGACGCGTGATTCGCTCCCGCGAGGATCGGGGTACGATTCACCTGATCGACGACCGCTTCGCCGAACCCCGCATTCAGGCGTTACTGCCGTCATGGTGGCACGTCACCCAAGACGTTGACGCGCCGCCTCGCAACCCGGGCGGCGCTTCTTTAGGGTAGGGCGCACATGTCTCAAGGACGAGTAATATGAGCTTGATGCTGAGTGTGGCGCTATTCGCCGTGTGTGCGCTGGTCATCGGAGTGGTCGGGACGCGCCTGACCGGCGTGGTGGATACGCTGGCCGATCGTACCGGCATGGGCGAGGCCATTGCCGGGGCGGTGCTGATGGGCATGGCGACCTCGTTATCCGGCATCGTGCTGTCGGTGACGGCGGCCTGGAAGGGCCAGCCCGAGCTGGCGATGAGTAACGCCGTTGGCGGGATCGCGGCACAGACACTGTTTCTTACCGTCGCCGATGTGGCGCTGCGACGTGTCAACCTCGAGCATGCGGCGGCTTCCATCGGCAATCTGGCACAGGGCGCATTGTTAATGTGCCTGCTGGGTATGCTGCTGGTGGCGCGTTATTCGCCGGAGTGGACATTCTGGGGGATTCACCCGGTCACGCCGCTGCTGTTTCTGGGCTATATGTATGGGTTGCGTATCATCGATGAAGTGCGTAGCCAGCCGATGTGGATGCCGCGACGCACGCGTGAAACCCGCGAGGATGCACCGGATGACGACGCCCAGCGCTATTCCTTGACGCGGCTGTGGAGCGGATTCGCCGTTCTGGCCTTGTTGCTGGGCGTGTCCGGCTGGGTGATGGAGAAAGCAGCGACGACGCTGGCAGCTGAAACGGGCATGAGCCAGACCGCCGTGGGCATACTGCTGACCTCGGTCGCGACCTCCTTGCCCGAACTGGTGACTGCCGTGGCCGCCGTGCGTCGTGGTGCACTGACCCTGGCCGTGGGCGGGATCATCGGCGGCAACGCCTTCGATACGCTGTTTGCGGCGGCTTCCGATATCGCTTACCGCGACGGTTCGATCTATCACGCCGTTTCCGACCAGACATTGCTGTGGATCGCGCTATCGGTGTTGATGACGGCGGTGTTGCTGCTGGGACTTGTGCGGCGCGAGAAACACGGCCCGGCGCGCATCGGCTTCGAGAGCGTGGCGCTGGTGCTGTTGTACGGGGCGGGTGTGGCGATGGTTTTCCACGACGCCGCCTGAGTCGCATTCACGGCGGCGGACCGCTCAGTCGAACAGCTCGCCCTGGGCGTGCGGGGCGCGAAAGGCGCTAGTATCGAGCCCCATCTCGGTACGGTTGCCGATGCCCAGGCGGCGGCAGGTGGTGCGAAAACGCTGCGCCAGAAGTTCCGCGAAGACGCCTTCGCCGCGCATGCGATGGCCGAAGCGGGCATCGTACTCCTCGCCGCCACGGCACTGGCGGATCAGGCTCATGACCTTGTCGGCACGCAGTGGGTAATGCTCGTTGAGCCAAGTCTCGAACAGCGGCGCTACCTCATGCGGCAGGCGTAGCAGCATCCAGGCGGCGGTGCGCGCACCGGCGTCGTGTCCGGCTTCCAGCAGGGATTCGAGTTCGTGATCGGTCAGTCCCGGAATCACCGGCGAAATCAAGGTACCCACGGGAATGCCCGCCTCGCTGAGTTCGCGGATGACCTTGAGGCGCGTGCGCGGCGCCGCTGTGCGCGGTTCCAGCGTGCGCTTGAGGTCGTCGTCGAGGCTGGTCAGGCTGACGAAGACACGTACCAGGCGGTGCTCGGCCATTTCGGCGAGCAGGGCCTTGTCGCGCAGGATCAAGGCGCTCTTGGTGACCAGCGTGACGGGGTGGCGAGTATCCAGCAGCAGTTCCAGCAGTGCCCGGGTGGTGCCGCGCTCGGCCTCCAGCGGCTGATAGCAATCGGTGTTGCCCGATAGATTGATGGGCCGACAGACGTAGCCGGGTTTGTCGAGTTCGTCACGTAGCCGCTCGACCATGCCGGTGCGCGCAATCAACTTGGTTTCGAAGTCGAGGCCTGGCGACATGTCCCAATAGGCGTGGCTGGGACGTGCGTAGCAGTAGATGCAGCCGTGTTCGCAACCGCGATAGGGATTCAGCGAGCGATCGAAGGACAGATCCGGCGAATGATTCCAGGACAGCGCACTCTTGGCGGGCTCGTCGCGCACCTGAGTCGCCAGCCGTACCGGCGCTTCTTCCTGCCACCAGCCGTCGTCGACGGCCTCGCTGAGCGTGGGCGCAAAGCGATTATGGGGGTCGAAGGTCGCGCCGCGTCCCTTGCGGGCCTGGGAACGGTCTCTGGGCGTCGTCATCATGCAATGCCTTGACTGTATATATTGACAGTATAGGTATCATGGAGACGTGTTCAACCCGACCGGTGTGGTGTCATACCGGCGGATAGCCCAGCGCCTCGCGCAAACGCGCCGCATGCGCGGCGACCCATGTCGGGTCGATGGGCCCCCAGTCGCGGATGACATAGCGGCCGATATGATGCCGAGCCCCGGCTTGCTGCTCGAATTCGCAGTGAATATCCAACTCGGTCAACGCGGTGACGGTATCCTGAGCGGTGCGGCGGGGCATGCCCGTGGCCTCGATCAGCGCCGGGATGCTGGCGGTGCCGTCGGCGATCAAGTGCGCGACATATAAGCGGCGATAAAAGCTGCTTTGGGTCTTGCTCAGCGCCATGAGCGTTCTCCTGTAAAGGGCCCTACAGCATAACGCCCTACCCCATGGAGGGGCAGGGCGCATGCACTACTCGTGTAGCAAGAAGCGAATCAGAAGCGCAGTGTCACGCCGCCTTCCACGTAGCGATCCTGGGTATTGTAGCCATCGACCAGTTGGTACTCCTTGTCGAAGGCGTTCTCCATCTTGGCCGAGAGCTCGACCATGGGCGTAACCTGCCAACTGGTCCGCAGGTCGACCACGCCGTAGCCGGCGGTCGTGGTATTGCCATAGGTAACGAAGTCGGTATCGCGCCGGTCGCCCGCCGCGCGCAAGGTGGTGCCGAATGACCAGTCGGCTACGGCATAGTCGGCATCCAGACGTCCGAAGGTCCGGGCACGACGCTGCAGACGCTCGCCAGTGTCTCGGTCCTCTGGATTCTGATGCGTGAGGCTGGCGCTGAGGGTCAAGCCGCCAGTTTGCCAGCCGCCGCTGAGTTCGATCCCTCGAATACGGGCTTCGTCGACGTTGTAGGGAATGGCCGTATTGGGGTCGTAGCCGATCAAGTCATCGATATGGTTGTCGAAGACGGTCACGCGCGTGTGCCAGTTGTCGCGCTCAAAGGCCCAGAACGCCTCGAGATTCTTGGCGGTTTCCGCATCGAGGTCGGGATTGGTGCCGTAGGGCCCATAAAGGTCGATCAGGTTGGGCGCCTTGTAGGCCGTGGAGAAGCTGGCGCCGAGGCGCTGAAACGGCGTGAGGCGATAGGCATAGCCCAGGCTGCCGGTGGTTTCGTCGCCGAACAGCGAGTCATCGTCATAGCGCAAGGAGCCGGAAAGCTCGTGGGCGCCATAGGTGCGCTGCATCATGGCGTAGATGCCGATATTTTCGCGGCTGTCCCTGAGGTAATCGCCGGTATAGGGACTGGCGGAGTCGAAGTCGACACTGTCATGACGATAATCGACACCCAGCACATCCACGCCGTTGGCGCGGGTGAAGCGGTGCTGAAGCCCGACCTCATCGCGATGACTCTCGATCAGGCTCTGGCGTTCGCCGTCATAGCGCTCTTCACGCTGCTCGTCGAAATGCCCCGCAGTGATCTGCATCTGCCAGTCCGGCTGGAGCTGGACATCGAGCTGAGCGCCGAAGGACTGCAGATAGCCTTTGGTGACACAGTCCTGAGAAGCGGGAAACGAGCAGTTGTCGTATTCGCCTTCGAAGTTCTGGCGCAGCGCATTGACGCTCACATCGACGTCATCGTTGATGCGATGCGACAACCCCAGTTGCGCGCCTTCGCGCTCGAAGCCGTCACGTTCGCCGCTGTCGTCAGCCTGGGTGGCATTGAAGCCGTCGCCATCGCGGTGAAAGAGGGAAGCGTTCAAGCGGGTGTCGTCATCGCCGGTGGCGACCCAGGCGCTCTGGCGTTGTGTGCTGTCGCTGCCCGCGCTGGCCTTGAGCCCGCCCTGGGTGCCGGTATCCGTGCCGTGCCGCGTGAAGACCTGGATGACCCCGCCGATGGCGTCGGCCCCATAGGCCGCAGCCCGCGGCCCACGCACGATCTCGATACGCTCGATGGCTTCGAGTGGCAGCATTTCCAGGCTGGCACCGCCACTGGTCGCCGAGTTGACGCGCACGCCGTCGACCAGCACCAGGCTGTGGTCGGATTCAGTGCCACGCATGAACAGGCTGGAGGTCGTGCCGGGTGAACCGTTCTGGGCTATTTCAATGCCCGCGCGGCCCTGCAGCAGATCGATGATCGAGCCGGCCTGGCTGCGTTCGATATCATCGCGGTCGATGACGGTGGTGCTGGCCAGCACATCGCTTTGCGATTGGGGGAGTCGGTTGGCGGTGACCTGAAGGTCGGACAGTCGTTGATCGCCCTGCGCCTGTGCGCTGCCCACCACTACGAGGGTCAGCCACAGCAGATTCTTTTTATGCAACATAGAAAAACGCCTCATCAGCGTAAGAAACGAGTTACGCGATGAGGAGGACAAGAGGTGACGCCATCGCCTCGCCTGGACGGCGTGAATGCAACGGTCGCCACTGGCGAAGCCCTCCGCATCAGCCAGTGCTGAGAACCAGGCCGGTCTCCGGACTGACGCGCTGGCGGCGGAGAAGCTCCGACACCGGGCGGAAACGCCTTCCCACTCGAGCTAATCAAAGAGCAGTGGCGGTCGCTGCGCGATGGTGATTGCAGCGACGATTTCCGATGGGGCGCGATTACCGTTGCGGGGGCAGTGCGGGATTTTCACCCGCTTCCCGAGCACCTGAATCTCGACGGGCGAGGATTCTGCTTGGCGGTCCCGGGGAAGTCAAATGCCGGTCGTGGCGGGCGCGACCGGCATACGGAGAGGCACAATCCGTCAGAGAGAGAGGAATACGCCGGCGAGTGTCGCGCTCATCAGGTTGGAAAGCGTGCCGGCGGCGACGGCCTTGAGCCCTAGCCGCGCGATATCGCTGCGGCGACTGGGCGCCATCATGCCGAGACCGCCCATCAGGATGGCGATGGAAGCGAGATTGGCGAAACCACAGAGCGCGAAAGTGACGATGGCGCGGGCATGCGCGCTCAGGGCTTGCGGGTCGGCGGCGAGGTTGGCGAAGGCGACGAATTCGTTGAGCACCAGTTTCTGGCCCAGGAAGCTACCGGCATGGATCGCTTCCTCCCAGGGAACGCCGATCAAGAACGCCAAGGGCGCGAACAGATAACCAAGCAGCAGTTCCAGGGTCAGGTCCGGATAACCGAACCAGTCGCCGATACCGCCCAGGATCTGGTTGCCCAGTGCGATCAGGGCGATGAAGGCCAATAGCATACCGCCCACGTTGAGGGCCAACTGGACGCCGGAGGCGGCACCGTTGGCCGCCGCTTCGATGACGTTGGCGGGCGCCTCGCCGTCCTCACCGTCGATGACGTCTTCCAATTGCTGAGATTGGGGTTCGGTTTCGGGCACCATGAGCTTGGCCATCAGTAGCCCGCCCGGCGCTGCCATGAACGAGGCGGCCAGCAGATATTCCAGCGAGATGCCCATCGCCGCATAACCGCCGAGTACGCTACCGGCCACCGAGGCCAGGCCGCCGACCATCACCGCAAAAAGCTCGGAGCGTGTCATGCGCGAGAGGTAAGGACGCACGGCCATCGGCGCTTCGGTTTGCCCGACGAAAATATTGGCGGCGGCGGAAAGCGATTCCGTGCGTGAAGTGCCCAGCAGCTTCTGTAGCGCGCCGCCCATCAGCTTGATCACCCAGCGCATGATGCCCAGGTAATAGAGCACGGCGACCAGTGAAGAAAAGAACACGATGATGGGCAACACGCGCAGGGCGAAGACGAAACCGCCGTCGCCGAAGACCTCGAACATGGTGTCGCTGACCAGGCCGCCAAAGACGAAATCCATACCCGCCTGGGCACTGTCGATGACCGACTGCACGGCATTGGTGAGGCCCAGAAGAATGCTTTGTCCGAAGGGGATGGCGAGCACGAACAGGCCAAGACCGGCTTGGATGGCAAACGCCCCGGTGACGGTGCGCAGACGAATGGCTCGACGGTTTTCGGACAAGGCGAGGGCGATCAGCAGGACGACGACCACGCCGACGAGCCCCATGAGGGTTTGCATCGAATACTCCTGAATACTCGGTCTGGGTTACGAGAAGTGCGGCCATGATGCCGATACCGCTACCTTCACGCGGGACCGAGAAGGCGCTTGGGTGGGGTGGCACGCGTGAGGCGACCGTGGGGTCGCCTCGAAGGGTGCGTACTTTATCAGGATCGCTGACCGATGTGAGGGGGCGTCATTGGCTTTCGGGTTCATGCAGGACCAGTTCGACACGCCGATTCGCCGCACGCCCTTCGGGCGTGGCATTGCTTTTTAGCGGATGCGTGTCGGCATAGCCCACCGCGCGTAGCTCGTCGCTGTCGAGTCCTTCCTCGACCAGGAATCGCAAGACGGCGGTGGCGCGCGCTGTCGAGAGCTCCCAGTTGGAGGGGAAGCGGTCGGTGGCGATGGGCCGGCTATCCGTATGCCCCTCGATGGTGATATCGCCCTCGTATTGCTGCAGCGAGTCCATCAACTGACGCAGTACCTCGCGGCCTGCGTCGGTGAGGCCGGCGCGGCTGCTGGAAAAGAGCAGGCGATTCTCGATGCGGAAGTTCAGTGTCTGGGCACTTTGTGTCACGACCACGCCATCGATCAAGGGCTTGAGCGTACTCGTCAACTGGCGCACGCGACGGGTATCGCGTGAAGCTTCGACGCTCGCCATCAGGTTCTGGGCGGGGGCCGGATTGACCATGATCACGCGTGGCGGGCGCGGCGGCATTGGTGGCGGCGTATAGAAAGCGGTGTCACGCGGTGGAACGTAGCGTTTGTTCGAGCGTGGCGGGACATAGAAGTTTGGCGACCAGGCGGGCGCCTGCAGCGTAGGCACGCCCAGGGCCGGGAAGGCGAGCGCCTCGTCGCTGGCGCTGCTGTCGTCGTTGCCGGTGAGTGCCAATAGCAGCACGAACAAGGTGATCAGCAGGGTGAGCATGTCGAGATAGCTCATCAGCCAGCCGCCGCCTTGATCGCCCGCGTGATTCACGGGGGCGATCAAGGTATCGCCGGCGTCGATGGCGTAGCGATGCGTCGCACGGCTCATGCCACCGTTTCCTCCTCACGTGACTGCTTGGACGTACGTGGAGACGCATCGCGTATTTCGTCTTGATGCTCGGCCATGAAGGAATTCAGCGTGTCTTCGACGAACGACGGCAGGCGGCGCTTGGCGATCAGCATCACTCCTTCCATGACCATGTGCATTTCGATCAGACGCTCCTCGGTGCGGCGTTCCAGTTTCACCGCAATCGGCTTGAAGAACAGGTTGGCGAGCAGAATGCCGTAGAACGTCGACATCAAGGCGATGGCGAGACGTGGGCCGATCACCGTCAAGTCGCCGCCGTCGATCACCTCGAGCATGTTGATCAGGCCGATCAGGGTGCCCAGCATGCCGAACGCCGGGGCGTAGGTGGCCATGGTGCGGAAGATCTGAGACTCGGCGTATTCACGTGCGCGCATGCGTGCGATGCGCCAACGCAGGACGTCGTGAATCTCGTCGTCCTGGGTATTGGCGATGACCAGCGATACCCCGGTACGCAGAAAGGGATTGCGGGTATCTTCGAGTTCGTCCTCGATGGCGCGAATGTTGCCGCGAAACCAGTGCCGAGCCATGGATACCAGCGTCTGGATATCGTCGTCGATGCGACTGTTTTCGCGATGGAAGACGAGCCCTACCAGACGCGAGACGCGCACCACCTCGCGCATGGGATAACTGATGAAGGTGGCGGCCAGCGTGCCGGTGATGACGATGGCGAGGCCGGGAAAATTGAAGAAACTGCTGGGTGTTTGCGCGGTGAAGAGCACGACGGTGGTGAGCAGCAGCACACTGGCGGCGATGCCGATCAGGGTCGACGGGTTCATGGGCGTTGTCCGGTGCAGGAGCAGCATGAAAGCGATAAAGCGATGTGGCCAAGGCCACCATGACGCATGATACGCGCCGCCCGAATGTGCAAAGCGTGTATTTGCCGTGTGCTTTGTGCGCTTTTCAACGACTAGAGGATGGCTAGGATAGGGCGTCCGTGAAACAAGGCGGGTCGTCGCTGATCACGGCGTCGACGCCCCATGCCCAACGCGGTAGAAAAACCGCCGGGTCGTTGGCGGTATAGCACAGCAGCCGCAGGCCGGCGTCGCGTACGGTGCTGGCGGCGGCGGGTTTCAGCTTGCGCCAGTCGAGGTGGACGCTGTACGCCAGCAGGGTTTCGGCATCCGCGCGCCAGCCCTTGGGAAGCTTGTCGTAGAGCAGCCCCAGGCGTAGGCGGTGTGGGTCGGTCTCGATCTCGCGGGCCGCGCGCAGGGCGTCACGGTCGAATGAGGACACCAGCAGTCGTGAGGGGGGAAGCGTTGCCAGCAGGCGCGGAATAACGGCCTTGGCCAGGGCAGCGGGGTCATGCCGGTAGCTGATCTTGAGTTCGAGGTTGAGCCCCATGTCACATTCGACGAGCAGCGCCAGCATCGCGTCGAGCGTCGCCATGCGCTCGTGGCGAAACACCGGGCTGAACCAGCTGCCCACATCCAGTTGGTGTGCCTGGGCAAGGTCGAGATGGCGTAACTTGCCGCGTCCGTTGGAGCAGCGTCGTACGCCGGCGTCGTGCCAGATCACCGGGGTGCCATCACCGAGCTGCTGCACATCGAGCTCTACCCAACGGCATCCGGCCGCATGGGCGGCGCGTACCGCCGCCAGGGTGTTCTCGGGAGCATGCGCGGACAGCCCTCGATGCGCGATGGTGCGGGGTAGCGTCAGACGCGTCTCGCTGATCGGCGAGGCTTGTGCGTCGCGCTGGGTGGTGGATGTCGGCGGCAAGGGGGTACCGTTTGAAGAAAGTGGCATGTCAACGAACCTCGCGAATGGCCGATAGGCATTATGGCATGTCGTGTCGGCATTGGTTCAGTGGTTGGAACGTGCCGTTCACGTTGGCATGATCGCCCCGCTAGATTGAGACATCTTTTTGACAGCATCATGACCGTATCGCCATGGGGCGGCGTTCGGGGATATGCTAATCTGCGCGCCTTGTTTCGAGATCAGCCGTCTGGCGCTTTGGCCGACAGACGGCGCCCGACCGCAGAGAGACCGATGAAAATCATTCATGTTAAGAACCCGGAAAGCCGCGAGGCGTGCCTCGCACAGCTATGCGCCAATGTGTATGGCCAAAAAGCCGGGCTCGATCCCCTGGTGACCTTCACGGGCACATTGGGGGTGTTGTTCGAGCAGGATGCGGCGCGCATTTTCGTCCTGGTCGACGAGCAGCAGACGATTCTCGCCATGCTGCTGCTGGTCTCGGACATCGAAGGCCAAGGCATGGAAGTGACATTACTCTCGACACCGGAAACCGGGGGCGACGAAGAGCATGTCAAACGCCTGGTCAGAGAAATGGCCACGCGTGCGCCCCTGCGAGTGCATGCTCCCGACGAGGCCAGCGAAGCCTTCTTTCGCGATTGTGGCATCACCCGATGGCTGGACATGCCGGATGGCATGCGTCTGGGCCTGGCCGCGCAGCATGAAACAGTAACGCCGGATACCTTGACGAAACCCTTGCGCTTCAATGCCGAGGGCATCGTGCAGACCTTCAAGCGTGAGCCCGAGACCTTCGAGTCGTACAAGGCGCGTTTCATCGCCGGCCTGGAGCGTTTCGACGGCCGCGTGTGACGACGCTCACTAGAGCGATGCCATGCGACTTTAGTGGCGATGCGCCACTCCGGGCGGATTCTCGGGGCGGGACGGCTTGACCCGGGGCGCGTTCAGCGCTTGGATGAAAGCCCAGATTCGTTAGCTTTATAAGGAAGAATACATGGCCAAACGTATTCAGTTCGCGCGTACCGGTGGACCCGAGGTCCTGGAATATGTCGACGTTACCCCCGTTGAGCCCGGCCCGGGCGAGGTCCGCGTTCGCAATCGCGCGGTGGGATTGAACTTCATCGATATCTACTTCCGTACCGGGCTTTATCCCGCGCCGAGCCTGCCGTCCGGCCTGGGTACCGAAGGGGCCGGCGAGATCGACGCGGTCGGCGAGGGTGTGAAAGGCTTCTCGCCGGGCGATCGTGTCGCCTATGCCCAAGGGGCGTTGGGCGCCTACGCCGAGCAGCACGTGTTACCGGCGGAGAAGGCCGTGGCGTTGCCCGAGGCCATCGATTACGAGACGGCCGCCGCCGCCATGCTCAAGGGCCTGACGGTGCAATATCTCCTGCGTCAGACGTATCGGGTGAAAGAAGGCGAGACGATCCTCTTCCATGCCGCCGCAGGCGGCGTCGGCTCCATCGCCTGCCAATGGGCGAAGGCGCTGGGTGTGAAGTTGATCGGCACTGTCGGTTCGCCCGAGAAAGCCGAACTGGCCAAGCGCAACGGCGCCTGGGCGACCATCGACTACACGCGGGAAAACGTCGTCGAACGCGTGCGCGAGCTGACCGGTGGCGAGATGGTGCCGGTGGTGTACGACTCGGTAGGCAAGGATACCTGGGAAACCTCGCTTGATTGCTTGCAAAAACGCGGCCTGATGGTCAGCTTCGGCAATGCCTCGGGTCCGGTCGAAGGCGTCAACATCGGCATCCTCAATCAGAAGGGTGCCTTGTTCGTGACGCGACCCAGCCTCAACGGGTATGCCGACACGCGTGAGCGCTTTGAGGCCATGGCCGCAGAACTGTTCGAAGTGATCGCCAGTGGCAAGGTCGCCATCGATGTCGCCAATCGCTACCCGCTGAGCGAGGCTGCCCAGGCACAAGAAGCCCTGGCGGCGCGCAAGACCACGGGTTCGACGGTGCTGCTGCCTTGATGTGGGGCCGTGTCTCCCGTCTGACGGTGGTCACGGGCTGGGCGGTGGCCATGGTGGCGTTGGCGGGATGTGCCACCGACGGTGGCGAAACGTCCGGCGCGACCGCAGAGCGTGGCCAGGCCAGCTACTATCATGATCGCTATCAAGGACAGCAGACGGCTAGCGGTGAGCCTTACGATGCCCAGGCATTGACCGCCGCGCATCGCAATCTACCGTTCGATACCCGCGTGCGCGTTACCAACCTGGATAACGATCGTCACGTGACGGTGCGCATCAACGACCGTGGCCCCTTTACCGAGGGGCGCGTCATCGATCTTTCACGCCGTGCCGCCGAGCGCTTGGACATGCTGGACGACGGTACGGCGCCGGTACGCGTGACGCCGTTGCCGTAAGCCATCCCACGCGGCCGTGTCTCACCGAGGCGCGGCCGCGCTTTTTTCATGCCGTGTCGTGCCAGACCACACTTTCCTTGTCGAGAGCGAAGGCATCGAAGGCGAAGTCGTCGACGCTGAGCATCTCCAGTACCTCACCCTCGAAACGCCGCATGAAGTCGGCTTCCGCGTCGTCGATCAAACCGGATTCCCAAGCGGCTTCCACGCGCTGCTCGGGATGCAGTGCCTCGGCGGGCAATTCACCCTTGCCATAGGCTTTGGCAATACGCCGATAGAGCGGCTCGGCACGCTCACTGTCGGCGAGCAGGGCATTGTAGCGGGCCAGCGGGTTGTCCTGTTGCCCGGCATCCTGTGTATCCCAAGTGTTTTCAATCAGCTTGCGACGCAAGGCGCTATCGGTAGAGACGGCGTGGGCGATATCGCGGGTGAAGCGGTCGTGGGGCTTGTGCCAGCGCCGCCCGAGTGGCATCGCGATGGCCGATAGGGTCGTCGCCAAGGCCCGGTTGGGCAGGTTGTCGAACAATTCGATGAACGCCTGCTCGGCGCGGTGGAGCAGCGTGCGGCAGCTGTAATGCAGCAGCGTCGCCTCGTGTTCGACGTTGTCCGACTCGTGCCACTGCTTGAGTAGCATCGAGGCCAGATAGAGATTGGAGAGCACGTCGCCGAGGCGCGCCGAGAGCATCTCGCGTTTCTTGAGGCCTGAGCCGAGACTGGCCATGGCGGCATCGGCGCACAAGCCGAAGGCCGCGGACAGGCGCGCGACTTCCTGCGCGTAAGGCGCGGCGATTTCGTCGAAGGGAACGTTCGGCTTGCCGATACCCAGGCCCAGGGTAAAGGCACGCGCGGCATTGCCGAAGACCATGCCGGCGTGACGGAAAATCGCCTTGTCGAAGGCCGGGAGATCGTCGTTGTCCTTGGCGGCCAGTTCGTCGAGCACATGGGGATGGCAGCGAATCGCGCCCTGGCCGAAGATCATCAGGTTGCGCGTCATGATATTGGCGCCTTCCACGGTGATCGACACCGGGTTGGCGGCATAGGCGATGCCCAGGTAGTTGCGCGGCCCCAGCGTGACCGTGCGTCCGCCGTGCACATCCATGGCATCGGCGAGCATATTGCGTTGGAATTCGGTCAACTGGCTCTTGAGAATGGCCGAGGGCACCGCCGGCTTGACGCCGTGGTCGATGGTGTTGGCGGTCTGCATGACCGCTGCCTGGGCGATATAGGCATGCGCGGCGATGCGCGCGAGCGGTTCCTGGACGCCTTCCATCTCGGCGACGGGCAGGTTGAACTGCCGCCGGATACGGGTATAGCCGCCGGCCCAGCCCAGCGCGTAGCGGCCGATGCCCGAGGCACCGGAGGGCAGGGTAATACAGCGCCCCACGGACAGGCATTCGACCAGCATACGCCACCCTTGTCCGGCCATCTCGGTGCCGCCGATGATCCAGTCGAGGGGGATGAAGACATCCTGACCGCGAATCGGGCCGTTCAGGAAGGGGCTGCCGATAGGGTGATGGCGACGCCCGATCTCCATGCCCTGCGTATTGCGCGGGATCAACGCACAGGTGATGCCAATATCTTCGGTGTCGCCGAGCAGGCCGTCGGGATCGAACATGCGAAATGCCAGGCCGACCACGGTGGCGATGGGCGCCAGGGTGATCCAGCGTTTCTCGAAGGTGAGCTTGAGCCCGAGGACGTCCTCGCCGTTGTGCTTGCCTCGGCAGACGACGCCGACATCGGGCAGCGAGGTGGCATCGCTGCCGGCGCGCGGGCCGGTCAATCCGAAGCAGGGGATCTCGCGGCCATCCGCCAAGCGCGGCAGGTAATGGTCCTTCTGTTCTTCGGTGCCGTATTTGAGCAACAGCTCGCCGGGGCCCAGGGAGTTGGGTACGCCCACCGTGACCATCAGCGTCTCGTTGACCGCCAACTTCTGCAGCACCGCCGATTGCGCCTTGGCGGAGAACTCCAGCCCGCCATAGCGTTTGGGGATGATCATCCCGAAGAAGCCTTCGCGCTTGAGGTAGTCCCATAGCTCGGGCGGCAGGTCGGCGCGCGTGCGGGCGATCTCCCAGGCATTGCACATGCCGGCGGCCACGGCGCATTGGTGGTCGACGAAAGCCTGCTCTTCCTCGCTCAGCTGCGTGGTGCCGAAATCCAGCAGCCGTTGCCATTGGGGGCGGCCGGAGAAGAGCTCGCCGTCCCACGCTACGCTACCCGCTTCGAGGGCGATACGCTCGGTCTCGGAGACCTTGGGCGCCGACTTCTTGAAGGCCGCGAACAGGCGTGGAGTCAGCCAGCGACGCCGCAACGTGGGGAGTCCGCAGGCTGCCACGGCCAGGGCACCGAGCCACAGCAGCACGCCTATTACCAGCGCGCCGAAGACGATGCCGATGGCACCGAGAACCAACAACAGCCCCAGCGCCGGCAAGGCGCCTGCCTCCCGACGCATGACCCAGACCAGGCCTGCCAGCGCCACGACGATGAGCAACAGTTCCAACATGCGGACTCTCCCTGGCTAATTTCTAACGCTTGTTTGAATTTAGCCTAGCGTACTCGTGTCGTGACGACCAGTCATCCATGGTGGAAGCCGTCATTCAGGCGAGAAGTCGTCATTCGAGATTGACGGGAGGCCCCGTGCCACAAGGGGAACACGGGGCAGTGCGCTCAGGTCGTCGGCGTCGAGCGCTGTGGCGCGTTGTCGAGTCGGCCTGGACGCAGTCGGCGATGCAGTCGGTCGAGGTAGAGATAGACCACTGGTGTAGTGTAGAGCGTCAAGACCTGGCTCAGGATCAGTCCGCCGATGATGGTGATGCCCAGCGGTGCGCGCAATGCGGCGTTTTCATCGGTACCCAGCAGCAATGGAACCGCGCCGAGAATGGCGGCGAGCGTGGTCATCATGATGGGACGAAAGCGTACCACGGCCGCTTCGCGTATGGCCTCGAGCGCGCTCAAGCCGCGTTCGCGCTCGGCACTGACGGCGAAGTCGACCAGCATGATGGCATTCTTCTTGACCACGCCGATCAGCAGAATGATGCCGATCAGGGCGATGAGCGTGAACGGTGTGTCGAGCAGCATCAAGGCGAGCAGCGCGCCGACCCCCGCCGAGGGCAGGGTGGAAAGAATCGTCAGCGGATGAATGTAGCTCTCGTAGAGAATCCCGAGTACCAGATAGACCGTCACCAGCGCGGCCAGGATCAGCCATGGCATGGCTTGCATGCCGCTCTGGAAGGCCCCCGCGCTGCCTTCGAAATCCACCTGTACGGCGGTGGGCAGGCGCAGGTCGTCCACCGTCTGGCGGATGCGCTGGGTGGCATCGCCCAGTGTGACGCCGTCTTCAAGATTGAACGATACCGTGGCGGAGGCGAACTGACCCTGGTGGTTGACGCTCACCGGGGTGGTGCTTTCTTCAAGATGACTGAACGCCGAGACGGGAATCGCATCGCCTTCGTCGTTGATGACGTGGAGTCGTGAAATCGCCTCCGGTTCGCTGCGGTGTTCGTCGTCTACCTCGAGGATCACGTAGCGCTGGTTGTCGGCGTCAAACAGACTGGTGATGCTGCGTTGCGCGAAGGCGTTACCGAGCAGCGTGTCCACGTCCTGCATGTCGACGCCGAGGCGTTTGGCGGTATCGCGATCGACCTTCAGCTCTACGGCCTGGCCCTCGCTTCGGCTGTCGCTGTCGACGCCGGTCAGTCCGTCGACGTCCTGCATGGCGTCACTGACGCGCTGCGACCAGGTATCGAGCAGCGCGAGGTCGTCGCTCTTGAGGGTGATCTCGTATTGCGTGCCGGTATTCTGTCGGCCGCCGATGCGGATGTCCTGCAACGCCATCATCGAAGTATTGACGCCGGGAATATCACCCATCGAAGCCCCCAGGCGGTTGCCGGTGGCTTGCGTGCCCTGTGAATACTCGCCGTCCTCCAGGGTGACGAACAAGGTCGCTGAAGCGCCTCCGCCACGGCCGCCCATGAAGCCCAGCACGCTATGTACTTCGGGTGCGTCGGACAGACGCTCGCGAATGGTGCGCAACTTGGCCGACATGGCATCGAACGACAGGCTCTGGTCGCCGCGCACGAAACCGATCAAGCGTCCGGTGTCCTGCTCGGGAATGAAGCCCTTGTCGACGGCGACGTAAAGATAACCGTTGAGCACGATCACGCCGACCAACGAGAGTAGCGTTAGCCGCCGATGGCGCAGGGCGACATCCAGGCTGCGCGTATATAGACGCTGACAGCCCTGGCCGAAGGCGAGCAAGGCCGACTCCCCGCGCGAGGGCCGTCGCTCGTGTCCCGGACGTAACCAGCGTGCGCAGAGCATGGGCGTCAGGGTCAACGACACCACCAGCGAGACCAGCACCGCCAGCGACAGGGTCATCGCGAATTCGAAGAACATGCGCCCGATGAAGCCGCCCATGAACAATAATGGCAGGAAGACGGCGACCAGCGACACACTCATCGAGGTCACCGTGAAGCCCACTTCGCGCGCGCCTTGCAGGGCGGCTTGCCGGGGTGGCATGCCCTGCTCGATATGCCGGGCGATGTTCTCGACCACCACGATGGCATCGTCGACAAGAAAGCCGATCGACACGATCAGCGCCATCAGCGACAGCGTGTCGAGCGAGAAGCCCATGACATGCATCATCGCGAAGGTGCCGATCAGCGATACAGGAATCGCCAGGCTGGGAATCAGCGTGGCACGGGCGTTACGCAGGAACAGGAACACCACCAGCACCACCAGTGCGATGGCCAGCACCAGGGTGAGCTGTGTCTCATGCAAGGAGGCCTGTATGCCGGGGGCTCGGTCGAGCTGCACGCTGAGCGAGGCACTTTCGGGTAGCTGGCTTTCGATGGACGCCATGCGCTCACGGATGCCGGCGATGGTGTCGATGACATTGGCGCCGCTGCTGGCGCTGATGATCAGCAAGACAGCGGGTTGCTGGTTCTGAAAGCCCACGTTGTAGCGATCTTCCACGCCGTCCTTGACATCGGCGACATCGCTCAAGCGCATTACTGCGCCGTCCTCGCCGCGTGCCACGATGAGGTCCTCGAACGCCTCGGCCTGCATCAGTTGCGAGTCGGTGTCGACTTCCCAGCGTGTGGCGGGGGACGCCACGAAGCCGGTGGGCGTGCTGGTGGTGGCACTGCGTATCGCACTGGCCACGGCCGTCAGCGATACGCCCGCATGCTCGAGTCGACTCGGATCGAGTGACACGCGCACCGCCGGGGAGGAACTACCGCCGACATTGACGTCGCCGACCCCTGGGACCTGCAGGACGGGGGGCGCGATGCGTTCGTCGGCGAGTTGGTAAAGCTCGCTGTTGGGTAGCGTGTCGGAGGTCACCGAGAGAATCATGATCGGCGCCGCCGCTGGATTCATCTTGCGATAGCTGGGGCGGCTGGTCATGGCGCTGGGCAGTAGTGGCTGGGCATCGTTGATCGCCGCCTGCACTTCACGTGCGGCGACATCGATGTCCTTGTCGAGAGCGAACTGGACGGTGATGCGTGTCGAACCGTCCGAGCTGCTCGAGGTCATCTGCGAGATGCCCGATATGCCACCCAATGAGCGCTCCAACGGCGTGGCCACGGTGGAGGCCATGGTCTCCGGGTTGGCGCCGGAGAGGTTGGCGTTGACCACGATAGTGGGAAACGACACGTTGGGTAGCGGTGCCACGGGCAGGCGCTGGTAGGCCAGTACTCCGAGCAGCACGATCCCCAGTGCCAGCAGCGCGGTGGCCACCGGGCGACGCACGAAGGGACTCGAAACGCTCACCTGTCGACCTCGGTATCCATTGCGGTGTCATGCGCATTGCCACGCCGGCGCCAGCGTTCGGCCAGCCGGTCGAAGAACAGATAGATCACCGGCGTGGTGAATAGCGTCAGCAATTGGCTCAGCAACAGGCCACCGACCATGGTCATGCCCAGCGGGCGTCGCAACTCGGCCCCGTATCCGCTGGCGAGCATCAGCGGCAGCGCCCCGAGCAGGGCGGCGCAGGTGGTCATCATGATTGGCCGAAAGCGCAGCAGCGCGGCACTGTGGATTGCGCGATACGCCGACATGCCTTGTTCGCGCTGCGCCTCGAGGGCGAAGTCGATCATCATGATGGCGTTCTTCTTGACGATGCCGATCAGCAGGATGATGCTGATGATGGCCACCATGCCCAGGGCGTTGTTGCTGAGCATGAGGGCCAGCAAGGCGCCGATGGCCGCCGATGGCAGGGTCGAGAGAATGGTCAACGGATGGATGTAGCTCTCGTAGAGCACGCCCAGCACGATGTACATGGTGACGATGGCGGCGGCGATCAGCCACAGCGTGTCGCGCGTCGAGGTGGTGAACGCCAGGGCGGTGCCACGGAAATCGAGCTGCGTGTCGGCGCTGAGCACGTCATCGCGGGCCGCCTCCACGGCATTGAAGGCGTCCGACAGCGAATAGCCGGATGCAGCATCGAACGACATCAGCGCCGAAGGGAACTGGTTGAGGCGTTGACGCGACAACGCGGTAGGCGCTTCTTCCATGCTCACCAGGCTCGACAGTGGCACCATGGCGTCGTCGCTGCCGCTGACATACAGTCGGGAGAGGGCCTCGGGGCCGGCATCGTCGCCATGCGTCGCACTCAGCACCACGCGATACTGATTGGACTGAGTGAAAATCGTCGAAATCAGGCGCTGGCCGAAGGCATCGTAGAGGGCGTCGTCGATGTCGGCGACCGAGACGCCGAGTCGGCTGGCGCGGTCGCGATCGATGCTGACCGCGAGCTTGCGTCCTGCATTCTGGAGATCGGTGGCGACATGGGCGATGGCCGGCTCATCTTCGAGACGTTCGGTTATCGACGCGACGTCGTGCGCTAATTGATCGCGATCGCCTTGGGTCAGGGCGAACTGGTACGGATAGCGGCTGACGGTGTCTTCCAGCGTCAGGTCCTGCACCGGCGTCAGGGCCAGGTCGATGCCGGGCACATCGGCGGCGGCATCGAGCAGCCGTGAGACGATGGTATCCAGGTCGGCGTCGCGCGCGTCCAGATCGGCCAGGTCGATCTGTAGCCGGCCGCTATTGAGCGTGGTGTTGGTGCCGTCGATACCGATGCTCGAGGCGATGTTGGCCACGGCGGGGTCGTCCATCAAGCGCTCGGCAAGCGCCTGCTGACGCGCCGACATGGCGCGGTAGGACGTTGTCTGTGTGGCCGTGGTGATGCCGCGCAAGGTGCCGGTGTCCTGAACTGGGAACAACTGCTTGGGCGTCATCCAGAACAGCACGGCGGTCAGCACAAAGGTGCCCAGTGCCACCCATAGTATTGCCGTCTGGTGCCTGAGGACCGTGTCCAGGGCGCGTTCGTAGCCGCGCGTGAGGCGCCCGAAGAGGCCTTGGCGGCTGCGTACCATGGCTTCGTCGTCGAGGGCCTGAGCGTCGCTCTCGGCCTCATCGGTACGGCGTCGCAGCCAGCGCGCGCAGAGCATCGGCGTCAGCGTCAGGGAGACGAACGCCGAGATGACGATGGAAATTGCCAGCGTCATGGCGAATTCACGGAACAGCACGCCGACCACCCCGCCCATGAACAGCAACGGGATCAGCACCGCCAGCAGTGAGACCGTCAGCGAGAGGATGGTGAAGGCGATCTGGCGCGAGCCCTTGAGCGCTGCTTGCAAGGGCGTCTCGCCGCGTTCCAGATAGCGCGTAATGTTCTCCAGCACCACGATGGCGTCGTCGATGACGAAGCCGGTGGCGATGGTCAGTGCCATCAAGGTGAGGTTGTTGAGGCTGAAGCCGGCCAGGTACATGGCACCGAAGGTGCCGACCAGCGACAACGGCACGGCCAGACTGGGGATCAACGTCGCCGGCAGGTTACGCAGAAACAGAAAGGTGACCATGATCACCAGCGCGATGGCGAGGACCAGTTCGAATTGCACATCCTCGACGGCGGCACGGATCGTGGTGGTGCGATCGCTCAAGATGTCCACGTCGACGCTGCCCGGCAGACTCTCCGACAACGCCGGCAAGCGCCGTTCGATGTCGTCGACCACGCCGACCACATTGGCGCCGGGCTGGCGCAGCACGTCGACCAGAATCGTTCCCTCGCCATTGGCCCAGGCGCCGAGTTGCGCGTTTTCCGCGCCGTCGTCGATGCTCGCCACATCGCTCAAGCGCAGCGGTGCGTCGTTCTCGTACTTGAGGATGAGGTCACGATACCCTGCCGCAGAGGTCAACTGGTCGTTGGCGTCGATGCTATAGGCGCGGTAGGGCCCATAAATGGTGCCCTTGGCCTGATTGACGTTGGCACTTTCCACGGCGCTGCGCACGCTGGAAAGGTCGAGCCCATGCGCGGCGAGCTGGCGCGAATCGACATCGATACGCACCGCGGGGCGATTGCCGCCGGAAAGCCGCACCTCGCCGACGCCGCTGATCTGGGCGAGCTTCTGCGCCAGGCGGGTATCGACCAGGTCGTGGATCTCGGTCAACGGCAGATTATCGGAGGTCACGGCCAGCGTCAGTACCGGCGTATCGGCGGGATTGACCTTGCTGTAGCTCGGCGGGCGCGGCAGGTCGTCGGGCAGCAGGGTTTCCGCCTGGTTGAGAGCGGCCTGCACCTCCTGCTCGGCGACGCCCAGGTCGCCATCGAGACCGAAGCGCAACGTGATCAGCGATGCGCCCCCGGTACTGGTCGAACTCATGTCCTCGAGGCCGGCGATTTCCCCCAGTTCGTCTTCCAGCGGGGCGGTGACGTGGGACAGCATGACATCCGGCCCCGCGCCGGGATACAGCGTGGTGACCTGAATGGTGGGAAAGTCGACCTCGGGCAGGGACGAAATGCTGAGTAGCCGATAGGTGAGCGCGCCCGCGATCAGGATGGCCAGCATCACTAAGGAGGTGGCGACCGGCCGCAGAATGAATAGCCGCGATGGATTCATGAAGCGTCTCGCGGCGTCTGTGTGTCGGCATCCTCGTCAGCCGTCGCAGAGGCGCTGGCGTCTCCCGGCAGGGCATCGCTGACGACGCGTACCTCGGCACCGTCGCGCAGGCTATCGACACCGTCCACGACCACGCGCTCGCCTGCCGAGACGCCGCTGGCCAGGGCGCTGCGATGATCTTCGCTGGCGCTGACGTCGACAGCGTGGCGGGTCACCGTGTCGTCGTCGCCGACGACATACACGAACAGGCCGTCCTGACCGGTCTGAACCGCAGGCGCGGGGACGATGACGCGGTCATGCAGCGTGTCGACCGTCAGGCGCACGTCGACGAAGGCGCGAGGGTAGAGGCGGTCCGCGGCATTGTCGAAGCGCGCGCGGAGTCGCACGGTGCCGGTGGCGGTGTCGATCTGGCTGTCGATACTGGTGAGTTGGCCTTCGAGGCGTTCGTCGCCCACCGTGGTTGCCGAAACGCTGGGCGAGTCTCCTGCCGCGAGTTGCTCGCGCAGCGCCGGCACGTATTGGCTGGGCAATGAGAAGACCACCGAGATCGGGTCGAGCTGGGTAAGCGTGGCGATGGGGGCGTCGTCGCCACTGCTGACCAGGTTGCCGGGATCGACGTTGCGGATGCCGATGATGCCGGCGTGGGGCGCGGTGATGTCGGTATAGTCGAGTTGCACCTGGGCGCTCTCGATATCGGCTCGATCGCTGGACACCGCGCCTTCGTATTGGCGGACTAGCTGGCGCTGCTGTTCGAGTTCCTGACGGGAGATCGATTGGCTCTGCGACAAGGTCTCGTAGCGTTCGAGATCCTCGCGGGCCGATTCCAGTTGAGCCTGATCCTGGACGAGCTGGCCCTGGGCGGCGGCGAGCTGGGCTTGATAGTCACGCGGGTCGATGGTGGCCAGGTGCTGTCCTTTCTCGACATGCTCGCCTTCCTCGAAATCCACCGTGAGCAGTTCGCCCTCGACACGCGGATAGACGTCAATGCTCGATAGCGAGCGCACAGTGCCCAGCGCCCCGACGGTGATCTCGAGATCGCCACGCTGGGCCTCTACGGCGGCCACGGCTGTGCTCCTGTCGCCACTGGCATTGGCCGGCGCATCGCTTGGCTGGTCGTCGCTTTGCCAGTTGGGGATCCACCACACGGCGAGGGCGATCAAGACGACGATGAGTAGTGCGATCCAGAGACGGCGAGAGTGGGGCATGACGGGTCATCGATCCTTGTCAGAGACATTCCGGTGCAGGGTCGCGTCGCTCCGTGAGCGGGCACGAGTACCGGATTATGAGGTGCATTGTAACGAAAGGTTCCTGTTAGCGACGAATCGATTAGGCGATCGTGTACAGTCTACGGGTGCGGTGGGCAAGAATTAAGGAAGGATCATGCAAAAACACCCGATGCGAGTGCACCGGGTGTTCGAGGCAGAGGTCATGTCGACGCAGGCGTCGTCATGCCTTGTGACGTGCCGGTGCGTCATTGGCAACGTAGTAATCGACCTCGGCAGGTGGTAGCGGATCGCGTCCGCGCACCTTGTCGGCCATCTTCTCGGCGATCATGATCGTCGGCGCGTTGAGGTTGCCGGTGGCGATCACGGGCATGATCGAGGCATCGATGACACGCAGTCCTTCGAGGCCGTGCACGCGTCCCGCGCCGTCGACGACGGCCATCTCATCATCGGCACTGCCCATCTTGCAGGTGCCGGCGGGATGGTAGGCCGTCTCGGCATGCTGGCGCACGAACTCGTCGAGTTCGTCGTCACTCTGGACCTCCGGCCCCGGCGAGATTTCGCGCCCACGATATTCGTCCATCGTCGGTTGCTCGATGATTTCGCGGGTGAGGCGAATGGCGTCGCGAAACTCCTGCCAATCCTTGTCGTGGGCCATGTAGTTGAACAGGATGCTGGGCGCAGCCTTGGGGTCGCGCGAGGTCAGACGAATACGGCCACGGCTCATGGAGCGCATCGAACCGACGTGGGCCTGAAAGCCATGGGCCTGCACCGCGCTCTTGCCGTTGTAGCTGATGGCGATCGGCAAGAAGTGGTACTGCAGGTTGGGCCATTCTTCCTGGTCGTTGGTGCGAATGAAGCCGGCCGCCTCGAACTGGTTGCTGGCGCCGACACCCTTGCCGAAGAACAGCCATTCGGCACCGATCTTGGGCTGGTTGTACCACTTGAGCGCCGGATACAGCGAAATGGGCTTCTTGCACTCGTATTGGATGTACATCTCCAGGTGATCCTGGAGGTTCTCGCCGACGCCGGGTAGTTCGTGTACCACGGGAACGTCGAATTCCTTGAGGTGCTCGGGATTACCCACGCCGGAGCGCAGCAGGAGCTGCGGCGAGGCGATGGCGCCGGCGCACAATAGGACTTCGCGGCGTGCATGGACCTGCTGCGTCTGACCCTTGCGTGCGTAGCGCACGCCGACGGCACGTTTGCCCTCGAACTCGATGACGTCGGTGGTGGCATGCGTTTCGATGGTCAGGTTGGAACGCTGCTTGGCGATATCCAGGTAGCCGCGCGCCGTGGACGCCCGCCGCCCGTTGGGCGTGGTGGTGCGGTCCATGGGGCCGAAGCCTTCCTGCTGATAGCCGTTGACGTCCTCGGTGGCCGGATACCCGGCCTCGATGCCCGCGCGGATGAAGGCACCGTAGAGTTCGTTGTTGTCTTGCTTGGGGGTGGCTACCGAGACCGGGCCATCGCCGCCATGATAATCGTTGGGCCCGATGTCGCGCGTCTCGGCACGCTTGAAGTAGGGCAGGCATTGCAGGTAGTTCCAATCTTCCAGGCCGGGAGTCTTGGCCCAGTTGTCGTAATCCAGGGCGTTGCCGCGTAGATAGCACATGCCGTTGATCAGCGAGGAGCCACCGAGCCCTTTGCCGCGACCGCACTCCATGCGGCGATTGTTCATATGGGGTTCGGGGTCGGTCTCGAACGCCCAGTTGTAGCGCTTGCCTTGCAGCGGAAAGGCCAGCGCTGCGGGCATCTGCGTGCGGAAGTCGAAGCGATAGTCGGGACCGCCGGCTTCGAGCAGCAGCACCTGTACGTCGGGGTCTTCGGTGAGTCGCGTGGCGAGGACGTTGCCGGCAGAGCCGGCGCCGATGATGACGTAATCGAATTCACGGGTCTGAGGCATGGGACCTCCCTGGGCAATGACAAAAAGAGCACGGTGGAAGATGAGCCTTTCCGACGACAAGTCTGCGCGAGGGCGCTGTAAACCCTTCCATGGGCGCTACATCCGCCATCCATGGCGGATGACCTCGCTTCGCCTTATCCCCGGCGCTCATCTCGCGAATAGCGCCAAGTAGCGATCAGAACGCCGACTCGAAGGGCCCCATTTCGATCTGCACTGACTTGATCTGCGTGTACTGATCGAGCGATGAGAGTCCGTTTTCGCGGCCGATACCCGATTCCTTGTAACCGCCCACCGGCATTTCCGCTGGGGAATCACCCCAGGTGTTGATCCAGCAGATGCCGGCCTGCAGACGATGGATGACGCGATGCGCGCGGTTCAGGCTTTCGCTGAACAGCCCGGCAGCGAGGCCGTAGCCGGTGTCGTTGGCGCGGCGAATGACGTCTTCCTCGTCGTCGAAGACCAGGATCGCCATCACCGGGCCGAAGATTTCCTCGCGTACGATGCGCATGTCGTCACCACAGTCGGTGAACACCGTCGGCGCAGCCCAGGCGCCCTGTGCCCATTCGCCCTGGTTCCAGCGCCCGCCGCCGACCAGCAGCCGCGCGCCTTCCTGGGCGCCAAGATCGATATAGCTCTGCACCTTTTCCTGGTGTTCGAAGCTGACCAGCGGGCCGAAGTTGACCGCCGGGTCGAGCGGGTCGCCGGCCTTGATGCGCTCCACACGCTCCTTGATCTTGGCTTCGAAGTCCTGCTGCACCGAGCGGTGGATGAAGACGCGCGTGCCGTTGGTGCAGACCTGACCGCTGGAATAGAAGTTGGCCATCATCGCGGCGTCGGCGGCACGCTCGAGATCAGCGTCCTCGAAGACGATCAATGGCGACTTGCCACCCAGTTCCATGGTGACTTCCTTGAGCGTCGAGCCCGCCGCGGCGGACATGACCTTCTTGCCGGTGCCGGCCTCGCCGGTGAAGGTGATCTTGTCGATGTCGGCGTGGTTGGTGAGCATCTGCCCGACGCGCCCATCGCCCTGGACGACATTGAATACGCCATCCGGGAGGCCGGCCTCGGTCAAGATTTCCGCCAGTTTCAGGGTGGTCAGCGGGGTGACCTCGCTGGGCTTGAAGACCACGGCGTTGCCTGCCGCCAGCGCCGGGGCGGACTTCCAGCAGGCGATCTGGATGGGGTAGTTCCAGGCGCCGATGGCACCGATGACGCCCAGCGGTTCGCGGCGCGTGTAGAAGAACGAGTCTTCGCGCAGCGGTACCTGGGTGCCTTCGATGGAGGGTGCCAGGTTGGCGTAGTACTCCAGCGAGTCGGTGCCGGTGACGATATCCACGGCCTGCGTTTCGCTGATCGGCTTGCCGGTATCCAGGGTTTCCAGGTGGGCCAGTTCGTCGTTGCGTTCGCGCAGCAGCGCGACGGCGCGATGCAGGATGCGGCTGCGTTCCATGCCGTTCATCGCCGCCCACACGCGCTGTCCTTCACGGGCCGAGGCGACGGCACGGTCGACATCGTCCTGTGACGCTTGCTGAATGCTGGCGAGCACACTGCCATCGACTGGATTGATCGTGTCGAACGTCTCGCCGGATGTGGCGTCGACGAAGCGACCGCCGATGTAGAGCTTTTGAGTCTCGAAAGTGGCCATGAGGTCCTCCCGCGTCGTGAATGTGTCGTGAATGAAAGTTGTCGAGATCTGGCGTCAGGCGTTTATCGGCGCGTGAGACTTGGCGTATGCGAGTTGCTCTTCCACATAGTCATAAGCCAGTTGTCGCGCTCGGTCGACATCAATGCCTTGTGGTGCCAGCGCGCCGCGCAGCCAGAGTCCGTCGATCATCGCGGCCAGGCCGCGTGCTGCCTGCTGTGCGTCGGATCGGGGCAGGCAGCGTCGAAAGTGGTGACAGATATTCGAATACAGCCGCCGGTCATTGACGCGTTGCAAGCGCTGGAGGTCGGAGCGGTGCATGCTGACCGACCAGAAGGCCAGCCAGGTCTTCATGACGGTCTTGTTGACCTGACTGCGGTCGAAGTTGCCGTCGATGATGGCATGCAGGTGCTCGCGTGGTGACTCGACATCGTCCCGGGCACGGCGTAGCGCGACGGCGTTGCCGAGGTCCCAGAGAATCTGACGCATGGTCGATTCGAGCAACCCGTCCTTGCCGCCGAAATAGTGACTGATGATGCCCGCCGAGACCCCGGCGCGATTGGCGATCCGCGCGATGGTAGCGTCCGCGAGACCGACGTCGTCGATGGCTTCCAGCGTCGCTTGAATCAACTGGCGGCGGCGAATGGGCTGCATACCGAGTTTGGGCACCGGGCGTTCTCCTCTGCCGAAGATCAGGGTAGCTTGCGTGCGCACCTCATGTGTCACTCGATGTGCTACCCGATGTCGAGCCATTATGGAATGTTTTTATTGAACGTTCAATCAATAAAAAACCTGCTATCTTTTCTTATGATAAATGAAATCCATAGTGGAAAAGAATCACCGAATTCATTTAGCATAAAAAAACGTTATTGAATCGTCATTCAATTCCAACATCAACGCAAGGGAGAATCCCATGTCCAACAAGACCCCACTGATCGCGCTGCTGGGCAGTGCCACGTTGCTTTCGCCGCTGGCCATGGCCGATACGCCAGAGGAGTGCCAGCCCGTGCGCTTCGCCGAAGTCGGCTGGACGGATATCACCGCCACCACCGCATTGACGCGTGAGGTGCTCGAAGGGCTGGGGTATGAAACCACCTCCGATACCGTTTCCGTGCCTGTGGCCTACGCGGGTATGAAGAATGGCGACTTCGATGTATTCCTGGGCAACTGGATGCCGTCGATGGCGTCGATCAGCGACGAGTACATCGACAAGGGCCAGGTTGATCGGCTGGGCGCGAACCTCGAGGGGGCAAAGTACACCCTGGCGGTACCGCAGTACGTCTATGACGCCGGTGTCACCTCGGTGGAAGACCTGGACGAGCACGCCGACAAGTTCGGCAGCAACCTGTACGGCATCGAGGCCGGCAACGATGGCAATCTGATCATACAGCAGATGATCGACGATGATGCTTTCGGTCTTGGCGATTGGAGCCTGGTGGATTCTTCCGAGTCGGGCATGCTCGCCGAACTCAATGCGAGGACTCAGGACGAAGAATGGATGGTGTTCCTCGGCTGGGAGCCGCATCCCATGAACACCAACTACGACATCGCCTATTTGAAAGGCGCCGATGACTACTTCGGTCCCAACTTGGGCGGTGCCACCGTGTATACCAACACCCGCGCCGATTACGCTGAGACATGCGGTAACGTGGGCGAGTTGCTCAATAACTTGAGCTTTACCCTGCCCATGGAAAACAAGATCATGGGCGCGATCATGGATGATGGCGAAGATCCGCGCGATGCGGCGCGTACTTGGCTGCAGAACAATCCGTCCGTGCTTGACGAGTGGCTCAAGGGCGTGTCGACCGCTGACGGCAAGCCTGGTTTGGAAGCCGTGAAGAAAGAGTTGGGCATCAATAGCTAAACGCACGTTTCGCGTCCGTCATGGGCTTGCCAAGCGGCAGGCCCATGTGCATAATTCGCCTCCGTCGCTAAGCGTTCCTGCTATGCGATATGTGGCTACGTAGCTCAGTTGGTTAGAGCACATCACTCATAATGATGGGGTCCCCTGTTCGAGTCAGGGCGTAGCCACCACCTCTCTTCCCGCAAGTCCCGCTAGATTGCCTGTTTGTTTAGCAGAACCTTTTTGCCTGATGCGTATCGTTGGCGACTTCCTGCTGTGTTTTGCATGCCGCAGAACGTGATGCGCTGCCATGTCCGTGTGGCATGCCGTGTCCTTGTCGGCGGAGCTCATCGCCACCGTGAGTTTGCTGGGAGCGGCCACTTTGCGAATCACTGCAATCTTTGTCCGGGACGCCAGGTCGCTGTTTCAAGAGGGGAATGAGCGTGGGCTGAAGCGCCGCTCTGGGCAACGAATTCATTTCCAGCCTTGACGCCTTCGATCGAATCCGTATACTACGCCGCGTGCTCCGGCATAGTTCCCCGATAGCTCAGTTGGTAGAGCAAATGACTGTTAATCATTGGGTCGCAGGTTCGAGTCCTGCTCGGGGAGCCAACACCGGATCGCACTCGGCGATCCCCGATAGCTCAGTTGGTAGAGCAAATGACTGTTAATCATTGGGTCGCAGGTTCGAGTCCTGCTCGGGGAGCCAATTTCCCGCCGAGTCACATCGCTGATATTCCCCGATAGCTCAGTTGGTAGAGCAAATGACTGTTAATCATTGGGTCACAGGTTCGAGTCCTGTTCGGGGAGCCAGGCGACGTTGCATATCTCATTAACGCGCATTATTGACCGTCTCGGTCGCCCCTTCCTCGCGCGGTATCATTTCTTCCTGTAGTGATTTCAATAAGCGTCGTGTTTCCGGATGGTGGAAAAAATCCTCCAGCTGTTTCGCGCGCGTTTCCCCAATACCCGAATAACCTTGCCAAGCGGATGGTGCCCATCGTGTGAGTTCATGCATGTCGTGTCGCGCCAGTATGGTCTCAAGGGCGTCTTGCGGGATGGCGGGGAGTCCTAGCGCGCGTAGCCAGCGGCGCGGAGAGCGTTTATCGGCCGCTGCGAAGCGTGCTTGCCAGTCACTAGCGGTCTTGATGCCGACGCCGGGTAGCGCCTCGAGGGTTCGGGAATCTAGCGTGCGCCAGTCGAGAAGCCCCTCTATGAGCCCGGCATCGACGAGTTGCCCCCATGTGGCCGGGCCGATGCCTTCAAAGTCCAGGCCGTTGTCACCTCCCAGCCATTCGAGCCGAGCAAGGAATTGTTCGCGACATCCCGGCGTCAGGCGTAGACATGACAGGCGATCGTAGCGGTCGGCGTCGGGGGCCGCGACCGGTGGACGTGGTCGCGTGCGTATGATTACGTCCTTGAGTTGCGGAATGGTCAGACCGGCAAGGCGCAGCCTGACTTGATCGCCGGGGCGCACGTCCGTCTTGTGCCAATGTGCCAGCGAACCCAGGCTTACGTGGCTGATGCGCTTGTCGCCAAGCATGACGGGCGTCAAAGTGGCAACGACGGTGATGCGCCCGGTGCGGCCCACCGTGAAGTCGAGGGCATCGACGTGTGCGATTGCCTGCTGGGCGGGATACTTCCAGGCCATGGCCCAGTCGGGAGGCGCGGCCTCCCACTCGTGTCCGTCGGGACGGTCGCCACGCTTGACGACGATGCCGTCGGTGGCGAAGGGCAGGGCGTGGCGATACCAGTATTCGCGCCAATGGGTAACATCTTTCGGCGTGGTGACGGCATGCGTGGTATCGGCGACATTGTCGAATCCCCAGTCGGCAAGCGTGGCAAGTCGCGCGGGCATGGTGGCGGGCCCGTCAGGCCAGCCCCAGACGAACAGGCCTATCGCCTCGCCCTGGCGATCCGTCAGTGAATTGCGAGCCATCAGTCCGGCGACCCGGGCGCGTGCGCCATCGGTGCCGTCTTGCGACTGCTGGTGATCTTCGAGCCGCGCGTAGAGCTCTCCTTGCAAAATGACGCTTGAGGGCGCCGTGTCGGGAAGCTTCAAAGGGATCGCCGGGATATGCGATGCCTTGGCAAGCCAGTCTTGCCCGCTGACGCCGTCCCCTCGACTGATCGCCGCGACTAGCCGCGATTGCCGATACACCAGGGTCACGGCGACACCGTCGACCTTTGGCTGTATCCACAGCGGATGGCTTGCCTGCTGGGTGATCCAGCGTGCCACTGCGTTGCGGTCGGGCAGCTTGTTGACGCCTGTCTGCGGGATCGGATGGCGTTGTGAGCCGTCGGGTTCATGCAGGACGACGCGTGAGGCAGCCAAGGAAGGAAAGCAGCGAGTCCAGCGGGCGAGTTGGCGCTTGGCGGAGTCGTAGGTGCCGTCGTCGACCAGGCGTCGTCCCTGATGATAGTAGGCCTGGTCCCAGCGCACGAGTTGGGCATTCAATGCCCGGTAATCTTCCTGCAGTGTCTGAGGTGACTGTTGCGGGCACGTCGAGGCCGATACCGGAGTGCCCATGGCGAGTGTATAGGCAATCAGGCCCCACCGGAGACGGCGTCCCGAGAGGAAGGACTTGCAGAGTGGCAGGAATGAGGTGATGCGGAAAAAACGACAGAGGGCTGGCATAAAGGATTCAATGTCCCATGTATTAAGTTAATCTAATATAATATAGGGACGAAGAAAAAGGCCAACGCCGCTGGCGTCAAGAGTTGCCGCCGGCGTAGGCCGGCGGCGTGACGTTTACTGTGTCTCTTTCAGGTGGGCATAGTCGAGCAGGATTTCTGCCGCTTCGACGACTTGCGCGCGATCGACCGGCTTGTCGTCTTCCTCCTCGTCTTCTGGGCCGTCACTCTCGCTCTCGCGGGCATCGGTCCATTCCTCGAGCTGATCGAGCCCCAGCGCCTTGCGGCGCTGATTCTCCAGCGAGAGTTGCTCGGCTTCTTGAGCATCCATCTCCCGCTGGCGCTGCTCGCGATTCAAGCTGATGCTGGTCCGCTGCTCCTTGAGCTTCTCGACCAATGCGGCCTCGCGCTCGAGATAGACGAAGTTGGGATCCTGCTTGGCGCGTTCTTCATGCTCTTTCTGCAGTGTGTCGAGATAGCGTTGCGGCTCGCCGTATCGACGGTACTGGACGGAACGTACTTTATCCCAGGGCAGAGCGTTGTCGAGTGCGCTTTCCCCGATGTCGTCATTGTCGATGAGACTGGGGAAGGTGATGTCCGGTTCGACACCCCGCAATTGGGTGCTCTCGCCCGTGATGCGGTAGAACTTGGCGCGGGTCAGCTTGATCTGGCCATGACTGAGCTCATCGAGCGTCTGCACGGTCCCCTTGCCGAAGGTCTGGTTGCCGACCACCAGGCCGCGGCCGTAATCCTGAATCGCGCCAGCGAAGATTTCCGAGGCGGACGCCGAAAGACGGTTGACCAGCACGGTCAGCGGGCCGTCGTAGTGAGAGCCTCGGTCGGAGTCGCCGTAGAGGTTGATGCGACCGCGGGCGTCGCGCACCTGCACGGTGGGGCCGCGGTCGATGAAGAGCCCGATCAACGAATTGGCTTCCTGCAGGGCGCCACCGCCGTTATTGCGCAGATCCAGGACGATACCCTCGACATTCTCCTGCTTGAGCTTGTCGATTTCCTTGGCGACGTCCCGCGTGCTGCTGCGATAGTTGCTGTCACCGGCCTGCCAGGCATCGAAATCGACATAGAAGGTGGGCACGTCGATCACGCCGACCTTGTGATCTTCGCCATCGCGGGTCACGGTCACGACCTCGCTCTTGGCGGCCTGGTCCTCGAGCTTGACGGTGTCGCGGGTAATGCGAACCGTGTGCGTGCGCGTCACGTCGACCGCCTTGGCGGGAATGACGTCGAGGCGCACGGTCGAGCCCTTGGGGCCACGGATCAGGTCGACGACCTCGTCGAGGCGCATGCCGACGACATTGACCATCTCGCCATCCTCGCCTTGTCCCACTGCGACGATACGATCGGCGGGTTCCAGGGCGTCGCCCTTGTCGGCGGGACCGCCGGGCACCAGGCTCGACACCTTGACGTATTCACCCTCGCTTTGCAGCAGCGCACCGATACCTTCCAGCGAGAGCTTCATCTGGATATCGAAGGATTCGCTCTGGCTGGGCGAAAGGTATTCGGTGTGCGGGTCGATGGTGCCGGCGACAGCGCTGAGGAATAGCACCAGGACGTCTTCGGCATTGGTCTGTTCGACGCGCGAGAGCTGGTTTTCGTAACGGTCTCGCAGGGTCTCGGCGATGTCCTCGGCGTCATCTTCCTCCGGAGCGCTGAGGGATTGGGTCAACGCGGCATTCTTGAGACGCTTCTCCCAGAGCTGATCGAGGGCTTCCTGGTTCTTCGCCCAGGCTTCGTCTTCACGATCCAGCGTCAGGCGCTCGTTGCCCTGATAGTCGAAAGCGAGGCCGTCGTCGAGACGGTCGATCAACCATTGCAGGCGTGTTTCCAGACGCTCCTGGTAGCGAGCGTAGAGTTCATAGACGCGTTCCAGTTTCCCTTCGTCGAGCGCCTCGTCGAACGAAGAATCGAGATCCTGAAAGTCTTTCACGTCCCGTGATAGTAGGTAGGCGCGTTGGGGGTCGAGTACATCGAGGTAGCGCTGAAACGCCCTCGAAGACCACTCATCGTCCAGGTTGATATCGGCGTAATATCCATATCGCAGCGATTCAGCGACTTCTGCCGCTGCTTGGCGCTGTTGGTCGGTGGTGGTCGGGGCATCGGCCAATGCCGGGGCACAAACCACCAGCCACAGTGACAAGATCGCCGCGCGCCGAGCGGCTGCAAACAGGCTCATTAATCAAGCACTCCCGGTTTCATGTACACTCTCGTTCCCAGATTGCCGGTCCCTTGAGTTGAGTTTTCTCAGACCGGACTGGCATTGTAGCAGTCTGTATCATCCGTCACAGACACTTCTCCGAGGACGCCATGGCTCACGCCCCCACTCTTGATCGCTTGTTACATTTTCTCGAACGTTCCCCCACGCCCTGGCATGCCGTCGACAACATGGCCAGTCGGCTCGAGCAAGCGGGATACCGGCGCCTCGAGGAAACCCAGGCGTGGCAGTTGGCGCCTGGCGATCGCTTTTACGTCACCCGCAATGATTCGTCGTTGATCGCCATGCAGGTGCCGGAAGAGGCCCTGGGCGGATTGCGCATGATCGGCGCGCATACCGATAGCCCGGGATTGCGTCTCAAGCCCCAACCGGAAGTCACCGGCAGCGACTGGCTTCAGTTGAGCGTCGAGGTCTACGGCGGCGCGTTATTGGCGCCCTGGTTCGACCGAGATTTGGGGCTGGCCGGGCGTGTTCATGTACGGCGCGAGGATGGGCGATTGCAGGGCGTATTATTGCACGTTGATCGCCCCGTCGCGATCATCCCCAGCCTGGCGATTCATCTCGACCGGGAGGCCAATAACGGACGTGCGCTGAATGCCCAGACGCAGATGCTGCCGGTCATGCTGCAAGGCGGTAGCGAGCCCGATCTGGAGAAGTGGCTCAAGCGCTGGTTGTATGAGCAGCATGGCCTGGAAAACATCCAGTTGATGGAGCATGAGCTCGCTCTCTATGACATGCAGCGGCCGTCACGTGTTGGGATCGAAGGCGAGCTGATTGCCAGTGCACGCCTCGATAACCTGCTGTCGTGCTTCATCGGTATCGAAGCGCTGTTGGCCAGTGATGGTCGGCAAGGCGCGCTATTCGTCGCCAACGACCACGAAGAAGTGGGCAGCGCCAGTGCTAGCGGCGCCCAGGGCCCGTTTCTGGGGGACGTGCTGCGCCGCGTGCATGCCCAGTTGGGTGAAGGCGGTGAAGGCGGCTGGGTGCGATTGATCCAGGGTTCGCGAATGATCTCTTGCGACAATGCCCACGCGCTGCACCCCAACTTCCCCGAGAAACACGATGCCCACCATGGCCCGACGATCAACGGTGGTCCGGTGATCAAGGTCAACGCCAATCAGCGCTACGCCACCAATAGCGCCACAGCGGCGATGTTTCGGGATATCTGTCGCGCGGCGGGAGCGCCGGTCCAGACATTCGTCACACGCGCCGACATGGGATGCGGCAGCACCATCGGGCCGATTACGGCCACCGAGCTCGGAGTGCCGACGCTGGATGTCGGTGTGCCGCAGTGGGGCATGCACTCGATTCGCGAAACCGCCGGCAGCCGTGACGCCGACTATCTGATTCGTGCGTTGACTGCGTACGTCAATCGCGAGGAGTTGACCTGACCTCGGCGCCCGGATACGAAAAAGCCCGCCGACACGGATGTCGATGGGCTTTTTTATATCTTGGTGGCTACGCCCTGACTCGAACAGGGGACCCCATCATTATGAGTGATGTGCTCTAACCAACTGAGCTACGTAGCCGTTCAGTGCGAGCGAATACTACGTATAACTCCCTGATGTGTCAACTTTTCGTCGCCATCAGGCCGCTCGATGACTTAGGGGTGCGACTAGACATTGAAGCGGAAATGCACGACATCGCCGTCGACGACGATGTAATCCTTGCCTTCCAGACGCCATTTCCCCGCATCCTTGGCGCCTTGCTCACCGCCGAGTGTCACGAAGTCGTCATAGCCGACCACTTCGGCGCGAATGAAACCCTTCTGGAAGTCAGTATGAATCGCGCCGGCGGCTTCCGGGGCGGTGGCCCCAATAGGCGTGGTCCAGGCGCGGACCTCCTTGACCCCCGCGGTGAAATACGTCTGCAGGCCGAGCAGGGCATAACCGGCGCGGATGACTCGGTCGAGGCCAGGTTCTTCCATGCCCATCTCATCGAGGAAGATGCTGCGTTCCTCTTCATCGAGTTCGGCGATCTCGGCTTCGATCTGGTTGCATACCGGTACCACGACGGCGCCTTCCTCGGCGGCGATTTCGTGAACGGTGTCGAGATAGGGGTTGTTCTCGAAGCCGTCCTCGTTGACGTTGGCGATGTACATGGTGGGTTTCAGAGTCAAGAAGCCGAAGCTCTTGAGCTGGCGTTGTTCGTCGTCATCGAGGCCGAAACTGCGTAGCGGCTGGCCCTCGGCCAGATGCGGCAGAATGCGGTCGAGGATGGCCTTGGTGGCGATGGCTTCTTTGTCACCGCCCTTGACGACGCGCGCGAGGCGTTGGATGGCGCGCTCTACGGTATCCAGATCGGCAAGCGCGAGTTCGAGATTGATGGTCTCGATGTCGGTCTTGGGATCGACCTGGTTGGCGACGTGAATGACGTTGTCATTATCGAAGCAACGCACCACGTGGGCGATGGCCTGGGTCTCGCGGATGTTGGCCAGAAACTGGTTGCCCAGCCCTTCGCCTTTCGAGGCGCCCGCGACGAGCCCGGCGATGTCGACGAACTCCATGGTCGTCGGAATGACTTTTTGCGGCTTGACGATGGCCGCGAGTTTATCCAGGCGTGGGTCCGGCATGGGGACGATGCCGACGTTGGGTTCGATGGTGCAGAAAGGAAAGTTTTCGGCGTCGATTCCCGACTTGGTCAAGGCATTGAACAGCGTGGATTTGCCGACATTGGGGAGGCCGACGATACCGCAATTGAAACCCATAAGATGTACCTGAAATTGGTGTGCAAGAAGACGAGAACAGATATGTTCGCCATTCTAAGAGATGCTGCAATAGAAGGAAGAGGAAAGAACGGCGCTACGTGCCTGGAAGAGGCGTTCTCCCATGTCGAGGCACCCATCTTTCCTCTTGCTTCTTACTGCTTGAAGCTATGCAGGCGATTCATGGCGCTTGCCCAGTCGCCGTCGGCAGCGTCGGGGAGAGTGCGCAGGCATTCATCGATGACGGCATCGATGGCGGTGCGTTCCACCTTGCCAGGACGTCCGAGGACATAGTGGGTCACTTGCTTGGCCGAGCCTGGATGGCCGATACCAACACGCAAGCGATGAAAGGATTTGTCGTTGCCCAGAGCGCTGGCGATGTCGCGCAAACCGTTATGGCCGCCATGGCCACCGCCGTGCTTGTAGCGTGCCGCGCCCGGTTCGAGATCCAGTTCGTCGTGGGCGACGAGAAGTTCGTCGGGGGAGAGCTTGAAGAACTGGCAAAGCGCGGCGACAGCCTTGCCGCTGAGGTTCATGTAGGTGCTGGGCACCAGTAAATGAAGCTCATGACCGGCGTAATGAACTTTGGCGTATTGGCCAAGGAACTTACGCTCGTTGCGTAGCGGAGTCAGGCTGTCGCGCGCTAGGGCTTCAACGACCCAGGCGCCCGCATTGTGTCGCGTGGCATCATATTCGGAGCCTGGGTTGCCCAGGCCGATAATCGCTTTGACGTGACTCATGCGGGCCCCTGGAAAACCGATTACTCGGTCTTTTCGCCGTTTTCAGCGGCAGTGTCGTCGCCGCCTTCCTCATCTTCGTCTTGCTCTACGGTGCCACGCGTTGGGCGCGTGATGCTGACGACGCCGAAGTCATGCTCTTCCCCATGAGCCAGGTCGACCAGGGAAACGCCTTCCGGCAACGTCAGGTCCGATAGATGCAAGGTATCGCCAAGTTCCAAGGCGCTGACATCGACTTCCAGATATTCCGGCAAATCCTTGGGTAGGCAGTCGACCAACACGTCGGTTGTCATGACGTGCAGGACGCCGTCCTGTTCCTTGATGCCTTTGCAGTTTTCTTCACCGAGCACGTGCAGCGGCACGTGGATAGTCATGGTATGCTTGGCATCGACGCGCATGAAGTCGGCATGCGTGACCAGCGCCTTGTACGGGTGGCGCTGGATATCGCGGATGATGACCTGCTCCGACTTGCCTTCGAGATCGATATTGATCACGGACGAGAAGAAGGCTTCATCCTCGATGGCCTTGTAAAAGGCGGGCTTCTCGAGAGTGATCGGCTGCGGCGTCTTGTCGCCGCCGTAGATGATCGCGGCGACTTTCTGGTTCTCACGACGCAGGCGGCGGCTCGCACCTTTCCCCAGGTCGTGACGAACCTCGGCGGATAGAGTGAATTGGGACATTGATTGTCACCTCATAGGTTATGTAAGGAAAGCGGCATCGTCCGCGACCAGACGATGCCGATTCCGTGAGGGCCTTGCGGCCCGCGTATCCGTGCCCATTCTCTGCGGCTTGTTGCCTCAGTGGAACATGGCACTGACGGATTCTTCGTTACTGACGCGGCGAATGGCTTCCGCGATCAGACCGGCGACCGAGAGTTGGCGGATCCTGCCACTACGGGAAGCCGACTCGGAGAGCGGAATGGTATCGGCCACGACGAGTTCGTCAAGTGTCGACCCGACGATATTGTCGACGGCCGGCCCTGACAGTATGGGATGCGTGGCGTAGGCAACCACGCGACGCGCGCCATGGTCCTTGAGTGCTTCCGCCGCCTTGCACAGGGTGCCGGCGGTATCGACCATGTCATCGACCACTACGCAGGTTCGATCCTGAATCTCGCCGATGATATGCATGACCTGGGCCTGGTTGGCCTGAGGACGCCGCTTGTCGATGATCGCCAGATCGGCGTTGAGTTGCTTGGCGATGGCGCGTGCGCGGACCACGCCGCCGACATCGGGGGAGACCACGACGAGATCGTCGTAGTTCTGGCGTTCGATGTCATCGAGCAGGATCGGCGATCCATAGACGTTGTCGACGGGGACGTCGAAAAAGCCCTGGATCTGGTCGGCATGCAGATCCATGGTCATGACGCGGTCGACGCCGGCCTTGACCATCATGTCGGCAACCAGCTTGGCCGAAATCGGCACACGCGCAGAACGCACACGGCGGTCCTGGCGGGCATACCCGAAATACGGTACGACGGCAGTGATTCGTGTAGCGGAGGCACGACGCAGTGCATCCACCATGAGAATCAACTCCATCAGATTGTCGTTGGTCGGTGCGCAGGTGGACTGCAATACGAAGACGTCCTTGCCGCGAACGTTTTCATTGATCTCGACCGCGATTTCACCATCGCTGAATTGACCGACGGTTGCATGGCCCAGCCGGTTGTCGAGGCTTTCGGCCACCTTGCGGGCGAGTTCGGGATTGGCATTTCCCGCGAACACCATCAATTTAGACACGCGCAGCCACCTTTGGAGTCTTGAGGGATCTCGGAGTGGGATTCGTCGGGCGCTCTGAGAAATTGGCTGGGGTACCAGGATTCGAACCTGGGAATGTCGGTACCAGAAACCGGTGCCTTACCACTTGGCTATACCCCAGCAACTCATCGACTCGTCGTTTTGTGTGTCGTATTGCCCACATAGAACACGATGCCGATATCAGGCGTCCCCGTATTAGCTCATGAGCGACATTTCATCGTGAATGTCGAGAGCGACATGGAGGGGGGATGTGTTGCAGCCGCGTGCCTTGAATGCATGCCAATGGCTATCAACACGATGCAGAATCCTATCGGCTTGTTGCTCACTCGTCAAGGGACAGAATATACAGCTGCCTGTCCCCGTCAGCATGGCTGGGCCGAAAGCCGATAACCAGTCGAGCGCTTGCGCGATCTTTGGCGACAGACGTTTTACCGCAGCTTCGCAGTCATTGCGCCAGACGCGCCCCTGTTCAGCTTCCCCTCGCAGTGCGCGCGCCATACTAATCGGCGGGGTGTTGCGTGTCAATTCAGGGTGGCCGAATATGTCAGGCGTTGAAATTTCCACCCCGGGGTGAAGAACCACGAACCACGGCGTTTCGAGCGTCGCGGGTGTCAGACGTTCGCCAATACCTTCTGCCCAGGCGCTACGGCCGTATACGAAGACCGGCACATCGGCACCCAGCGACAGGCCCAGCTCGGCCAGACGGGGGAGTCCCAGCGCGAGTGACCAGAGTCGGTCGAGCGCGAGCAGGGTGGTGGCCGCATCCGAGCTGCCGCCGCCCAAACCGCCGCCCAAGGGGAGGTGTTTTTCCAGGTGAATGTCCGCGCCTAGCGACGTGCCGCTTGCATGCTGCAGCAAGCGTGCAGCGCGCACGATGAGGTTGGCCTCGTGATCGACACCCGCCATTGCGGGATTAAGGTGGATGACCCCGTCATCGCGCAATGTGAAATGTAGCGTGTCGCCGTACTCAAGGAACTGGAACAGCGTCTGCAGCTCGTGATAACCGTCTGCCCGGCGACCGACGATGTGCAGCATGCGGTTGAGCTTGGCGGGTGCGGGCAGGCTGAGTCGTGCGTTCATGAATCGGCCACGGTATTCCATTGATTGACGACGAGCGTGGCGCGTAGATCGCCATAGGTCATGACCAGGCGGCGCGGTAGCCACAAGTCGTCGGCACGCATCCAGTCACGATACTCGATCGTCCAGCCAAGTTGCTGCAGGCGCTGGGGGAAGTCCAGGTCGTCGTGTTCGAGGCGTTCGCTGGCATCGGGAGTAGGCAGGCCGCGCACCCAGTAATCGAGCGCGGAAATGGGCAGTGACCAGCCTAGCTGTTGTTCCATCAGGGCTTCCGGTGTCTCGGCCTCGAAGCTGCCCTCGCCGTTGGTCAATGTCACTTTCCCGGGTGCCCCTTTCAACAGGGTGCGGCCGGCGCCGAAGGGACCGCTTATCAGGATGCGGTAGGTGTCGGGGCGCTGCTGCCAGTCGATATTGGCGCTTTCGGAACCTTCATTGGTACGCAGTCCGACCTTGCCGGCGAGACTCCATGACTCCAGTGCCTGCAGACGCTCGGCTTGAGCGCTCCAGTCGCCACGTTCACGGGCCTGGTCGGGACCGGGGGCCTGGCTGGCGCAGCCCGCCAGCATGACGATGAGCAGTAGACCGAGCCAGGTACGAGGCGCGGCACAGGCTGGGCGAAGGCGCAATGAGAAAGGGTGGATCATGAGTTGGCTTCCGTATCGCGGGTCGAGTCTGGATCGACGTGGCTATCCGTTGCATCGCCATCGTCGGCCGGGACGAGTTCGGGGTATCGACGCAGTAAGTCATCGATGAGCGGGTGCGGTGAAAAGCGCTGTAGCGCGTCCTCTACCAGTGCACGTGCCTGGTCTTCGCGTCCGGTGGCGGCGAGCACCTCGGCGAGGTGGGCGGCCACTTCCTGGTCGGGCTGACCGCGATAGGCTTCGCGCAAATAGGGCAGGGCTTCTTGCGCACGCTCGAGATGAAAGTAGACCCAGCCGAGACTGTCGAGGATGGCGGGGCTATCGGGCTCGAGGCGGTGGGCCTTTTCGATCAGCGGCAAGGCCTCCTGATGGCGGTCCATGTCGTTGCTCAGCGTATAGCCGAGGGCATTGAGTGCTTCGGCGTTATCGGGCTCGCGTTCGATGATCGTGCGCAGATCGGCTTCCATGGTGTCGAGGTCGCCCCGGTGATAGGCGCGCATGGCGTGCTGGAAGTGTAGCTCGGTGACGTCGGGCGTCTTGGCGATGGCGTCGTCGAGCAGTTCGTCGGCGCGGGCGCTTTGGTCCTGAGCGTCGAGGACGTCGAGCTCAAGGCGCAGCAGAGCGACACGTTGCTCGGGATGACGCAATCGTTCGATGCGTAAAAACGCGCTGGCGTCCTGTGCCCGGTCCGCGCCGACCAGCATCTTGGCGGCCTGTGCGCGCGCCTCGATGAAACCGTCGCCGCTGGGTACTTGGCGATAATAAAGCAGGGCGTTGTCGATTTCGCCGGCTTGCTCGGCAATGTTGCCCAGCATCAGATAGGCAGCCGTAGGGGTGTCTTCCCGGTCGAGCAGAGGAAGAAGAATACGCCTGGCGCCATCGGGATGCGCGGCATCGAGATACAACTGGGCGAGCGCCAAGCGTAGCGACGCCGTATCATCATGGCGAGCAAGCAAGCGCTCGACATCCTCGTCGGCGGCGTCGATATCGCCATCCGCGAGGCGCGCCTGCGCTTGGGTCAGGCGTAGGCGGCTGTCGTCGGGAAAGCGTTCGAGTCCTTGCCGGGCATAGCGTCGGGCATCGTCCAGAGCGCCATTGTGCAGAGCGATCATGCTGCGCGTCAGCCATACTTCGGCGGGCGCCTCTGCGCTGTCGGTCAGGCGCGCGAGGCGCGAGTCGGCGGCTGCGGTGTCGCCGTTCGCCGCCTCGAGCTGGGCGGTGGCTAGCTGGGCATCGAGATGATCGGGGTGGCGCTCGACGAAAGCATGCAAAGGTGGCAGTAGCGGGGTGACATCGGCATCGTTCTCGATGGCGAGCTCGGCAAGCGCAGCAAGATCCGCCTCGGGCTCCTGGTTGGCTATACGTAAACGTTGGGCCAGGGCGGTTTCCCAATCGCCACGTTGTATCGCCAGACTGGAGAGGACGTGGCGCGGCGTAGTGGCATCGCCATCGAGTTGTTGCCAGCGCAGTGCGGTGCGTTCGAGCAGGGCGTCGTCGTCGGCGTAGCGCGCCGCGAGGGTGGCGCGCTCTGCCAGGGCGGGTGATGCGTAGCGCTCGTTGACTTCGAGATAGCCCTCGGCAGCACGTCGGTAATCGCCGCGTTGCCCCGCGAATTCGGCAAGCAGCAACGATGAAAGGCCATCGGCGTCGAAGCCGCTGGTCACCGGTGGCGCGCTCTCCATAGGGTCATCGAGCGGGATGGCGTCGGGCGATGTCGGAGCATTTTGGCAGCCTGTCAGCAGCAACGTCAGGACGGAAGCCAGGGTCAAGCGTGTGCGCATGCCATCCTCGAATGTGCGTTTGAAAGCATCAGCATACCGGCTCGATCAGGTCGGGCAAAGCGTCAGGCGTGGGAAACCTCGCGCTGCGCGGCAACTTGCCGCCCCATGCCCAAATGTCTCAGTCCTGTGCTAGGATATCGATCCTGCAGCGCATTGGCGGGGCTGGTATTCCGGCTTCGTCACCCCCACATTGTGCGCCGCGACCGAATGCAAAGGCCGGACGCTGCCGATAGACCGATGTGATGACCGTGATTTCATGACACTTCTCGCCCTGGGGATCAACCACAAGACAGCGACCATCGAGGTTCGCGAGCAGGTCGCCTTTACGCCGGCCGAGCTGGCGGGTGCGTTGGCCGAACTCAAAGTGCTGCCCGGCGTCAACGAAGCGGCGGTGCTGTCGACCTGTAATCGTACCGAGCTCTATTGTGTGACCGACGCTCAGGGCGAGCGTTCGGTGCTCGACTGGTTGGGACGCTTCCACGGGTTGCCGTCCGAGACCCTGATGCAAAGCGCTTACCATTATCTCGATGGTGAGGCCGCTCGCCATTTGATGCGCGTGGCGGCAGGGCTCGACTCCATGGTACTGGGCGAGCCGCAAATCCTCGGCCAGCTCAAGGAGGCCTATCAGCTCGCGCGGGACAACGCTGGCTTGGGGGGCGAGCTGGAACGGCTTTTCCAGCATACCTTTTCCGTGACCAAGCAGGTGCGCAGCGAAACCGGCATCGGCGAGAACCCGGTGTCGGTAGCTTATGCTGCCGTCAGTCTGGCGAGTCATATCTTCGACGATTTCGGACGCGCTCGCGCACTGTTGATCGGCGCGGGCGAAACCGTCGAACTGGTTGCGCGCCACCTGCGTGAAGCGGGCATTCGCGGGCTGACCGTCGCCAACCGTACTCGCGAGCGCGCCGAGACCTTGGCCAATGCCTTCGATGCCGAGGCGATTTCACTGGGGGACATCCCCCAGGTGCTGGCGCAGGCCGATATCGTTATCTCCTCCACGGCAAGCCCGCTGCCTATTCTCGGCAAGGGAATGGTCGAGAGCGCCCTGAAAAAGCGCCGCCATCGCCCCATGTTCATGGTCGATATCGCCGTGCCTCGCGATATCGAGTCCCAGGTCGGCGAGCTGGACGATGTCTTCTTGTACAGCGTCGATGACCTGCAGGAAGTGATCGAGGAAAACCGCAAGCAGCGTGCCGTTGCCGCTGCTCAAGCCGAGTCCTTGATCGAGCAAGGGATCCAGCATTGGCAGCGTGAGCGCCGCGTGCGTGGCGCCGGCGATTTGATTCGCCGCTACCGTGAGCAGGGCGAGGCGCTGCGTGAAGAAGCCGAGCGTCAAGCGCTGGCGCAACTCGACCGTGGCGAAGATCCCCAGAAAGTCCTGCAACGGCTGTCGCGTCAACTGACCAATAAATTGCTGCATGGCCCGACGCTACGCATACGCGAAGCGTCGGGCGAAGAGCAGCACGATATCCTCCAGGCGGCCGACACCTTGCTGATCGACCCGGCCGCATCGACACAGGACCCTGCATGAAAGCGACTCTGCGCACACGTCTCGACGCCTTTCAGGAACGCTTCGAAGAACTCGCCGCCTTGTTGGCCGAGCCCGACGTGATCGCCGATCAGGCACGCTTTCGCGATTACTCACGCGAATATGCCGAGCTCGAGCCTCTGATCGAGACCTGGCGGGCCTATCGGCGTATCGAAGACGATATCGAGGCGGCCGAGCAGATGCGTGAGGATAGCGACCCGGAAATGCGTGAACTGGCGGAGGAAGAGTCGCGCCTGGCACAGGCGCGACTCGAGGAACTGGATGCCGACGTCAAGCAGCTCCTGGTGCCCAAGGACCCTGACGATGGCAGCAACGTCTTTCTCGAGATCCGTGCCGGTACCGGGGGCGATGAAGCGGCGCTATTCGCCGGTGACTTGTTTCGCATGTATTCGCGTTACGCCGAACATTACGGCTGGCGAATCGAGGTGATCAACGTCAGTCACGGCGAGCAAGGTGGCTACAAGGAAATGATCGCCCGGATACGTGGCGATAACGTCTATGCGCGGCTCAAGTTCGAATCCGGTGCGCATCGCGTGCAGCGCGTGCCGGCCACCGAATCCCAGGGCCGCATCCATACCTCGGCGTGTACCGTGGCGGTCATGCCCGAAGCGTCCGACGTTGGCGACGTGGAGATCAACAGCAACGAGTTGCGTGTGGATACGTTCCGTTCCAGCGGTGCCGGCGGACAGCACGTCAATACCACGGACTCGGCGATTCGCATCACGCACCTGCCGACCGGCGTGGTGGTGGAGTGTCAGGAAGAACGTAGTCAGCACAAGAACCGCGCCAAGGCGATGGCGTTTCTGGCGGCGCGCCTCAAGCAGTCCGCGGTGGACGCGCAGCGTCAGGAACAGGCCGACACGCGCCGCTCGCTGGTCGGTTCGGGCGATCGCAGCGAGCGTATCCGCACCTATAATTTTCCCCAGGGGCGTATCACCGATCATCGCATCAATTTGACCCTTTACAAGCTGGGTGACGTGATGACGGGACAGCTCGATGAAGTGATCGATCCCTTGATTCATGAGTACCAGGCCGAGCAGCTCTCGGCGTTGCAGACGGCCTGATGACCTACGATACCTTGCTGGCGCGCGCCGCACGGCGGTTGCAGGCGGCGGGCAGTGCCTCGCCGCGCCTGGATGCCGAGGTGCTGATGATGCACGCGGCCTCGGTGACGCGCACCTGGCTATATACCTGGGGCGATCGCAAACTCGCCGGTGTGCCCCGAGCACGTTTCGAGGCGCTGGTGGCGGCGCGGGCGCTGGGCCATCCCGTGGCGTATCTCATCGGCGAACGCGAGTTCTGGGGGCTGCGTCTACGTGTCGATGAGGCGACCCTGATCCCGCGGCCCGATACCGAGTGCCTGGTCGAGACACTGTTGGCGAAAATGCCGCATGGACCCGGGAGAGCGCTCGATCTGGGCACGGGAACGGGCGCCATTGCCCTGGCACTCGCCGCCGAGCGGCCGGCATGGCATGTTACCGGCGTCGACCGGGAAGAAGCCGCTGTGGCCGTGGCCCAAGATAATGCCCGGCGCCTGGAAATCGCCAACACCACTTTCCTCGTCAGCGACTGGTTTGCCACGCTGGAGGGAGCGGTCTTCGACGTGATTGCCGCGAATCCGCCTTATATCGCCGAGGACGATCCGCATCTCGCGCAGGGTGATGTGCGCTTTGAGCCGCGTACGGCGCTGGTGGCGAACGATGCCGGGCTGGCCGACTTGCGTCATCTGGCGGTGGCTGCGCGCGCGCATCTCGCGGTGGGTGGCTGGCTGGCGCTAGAGCATGGTTGGGAGCAGGCGTCGCGGGTACGTGAGGCGCTCGTGCGGGCCGGATATGAGGACGTCGTCAGCGAGACCGATCTAGGCGCGCGTGAACGTCTTACGCTGGGCCGTGCGCCGACGCCTGATAAACATTGACTGCGGTAAACAACACCGCTGGCCGCCTGGAGACGCGGGCAGTGGTTATGGTAGTAATACGTCTCGCATCGATGCCCCAGCTTCTGGATGAATATCACCTGTCATAGGGCTCGATCGTGGTGTCTCCTGTCATTCATTGTCTCGGAACAACAATATAATGAAAGCCAAGACCCGTTCGTTGGATCGTATCGATCTCAATATCCTGCGTTGCCTGCAGGACAACGCGCGCATTTCCTATGTCGACCTGGCATCCCAGGTGGGATTGTCGACCACACCGTGTCTGGAGCGCGTCAAGCGCCTGGAGAAGGCCGGCATCATCCGCGGTTACAAGGCCTTGCTCGACCCCAAGGCGCTCAAGGCCAACCTGCTGGTATTCGTCGAGATCAGCCTGGAGACGCAGTCGCCGGCGGTGTTCGACGAATTTCGCCGGGCCGTGGCCAAACTGCCTCAGATTCAGGAATGTCATCTGGTCTCGGGGCAGTTCGATTACATCCTCAAGTGCCGGATTCCGGAGATGTCGGCCTATCGTCAGTTGCTCGGCGATGTCGTGTTGACGTTGCCCGGGGTCAAGGAATCCAAGAGTTACGTTGTCATGGAAGAGGTCAAGGAGGATGTCTCGTTGCACGTACCCGACACCGAGCAGCTCGATACCTGACGGACGCAGGCCTCAAGGCACTCTCCACTCGGGAGGCGATGGACGCAAATGAAGGAAATGGACGATACTGCGCTACTGCGCTATAGCCGCCAGATCATGCTCGAGCAGCTCGATGTGGATGGCCAGCAACGCCTGCTGGACGGCCATGCACTGATCGTCGGTGCCGGTGGGCTGGGCTCGCCGGCGGCGCTGTACCTGGCCGCTGCTGGAGTGGGACGGTTGTCGATCGCCGATGACGATGTTGTCGAGCTTTCCAATCTGCAGCGCCAGATCGCACATGGCGAGAGCGATCTGGGGCATGCCAAGGCGGAATCGGCGGCGGCCGCGGCGCGGCGCCTCAATACCGGCTGCGAGATAGAGATCATTACTTCGCGCCTCGAGGGAGAAGCGCTCGAGCGTGCGGTCGCGGCGGCGGATGTCGTGCTCGACTGCACGGATCGCTTCTCCAGTCGCCATGCCATCAATCGTGCTTGCGTGGCGGCGCAGACACCGCTGGTCTCGGGGGCGGCAATTCGCTTCTCGGGGCAGTTGGCGGTCTTCGACACCCGTGATGCCAACTCGCCCTGTTACGCCTGCGTGTATGGCGAGGACGGCGATGACGATGCGCTGCGCTGCGCCGAAAACGGCGTGGTCGCGCCACTGGTGGGGGTCATCGGCACGTTTCAGGCACTCGAGGCGCTCAAGTTGCTCGCCGGTGTCGGGCACCCTCATCGCGGACTGGCCACCTTCGATGCGCTGAGCGGCGAATGGCGTCGATTCAAGGTGGGGCGCGACCCCGGATGTCCCGTCTGCAGCGTGTCGAATCCCGCCTGAGGCTCGAGTGGGCCGCGCCGCTGCATGAGTGTGCCGAACAGGTCTCGTCGCGCACGAGTGTGAATGACCTAGTACATACTAAACGCCCCGGCTCAATTGAGCCGGGGCGTTTAGTATAGGGGGGCGAAGCCGTTAGAGTTCGAAGGTGGGTAGCTTGCGCGCGACCTTGACCTTGTCGAGCTTGGCCACCTTGGGCAGGCCGTCTTCGAACGGCGGAAAGTCCTCGCCCTGGATCAGCGGCGAGAGATAACGCCGTCCCGCTTCGGTGATGCCGAAGCCGTCCTCGCGAATGTACTCGCGGGGCATGAACTTTTCCTTGTTGGCCACTTCCGCCAGCGGCGCCGCCTCGATACGCCATTCGTAAGGTGTGTCGCTGACACGTTTGATGGTCGGCATCATGGCGTTCTTGCCGTCCAGGGCCAGCTCGACGGCCTTTTGACCGACGGCATAAGCTTGTTCGACATCGGTCTTGGAGGCCAGGTGGCGTGCCGCGCGTTGCAGATAGTCGGCGACCGCCCAATGATACTTGTAGCCCAGATCTTGTTTGATCATCCCTGCAAGCGTGGGAGCTACGCCACCTAACTGACGATGGCCGAAGGCGTCGGTATTGCCGGCGTCGGCGAGGAAGGTGCCATCTTCGTAGTGGGCGCCCTCGGAGACGACGATGACACAGTAGCCGTACTTCTTGACGGATTCGTCGACGCGTTGCATGACTTGCGCGCGCTGGAAGGGCAGCTCGGGGAAGATGACCAGATGCGGCGGTTCGCCTTCACCATTGCCTGCCAGTGCGCCGGCGGCGGCGATCCAGCCGGCATGGCGACCCATGACCTCGAGCACGAAGACCTGGGTGGACGTCGCGCACATGGAGGCGACATCCAGCGCCGCCTCCTGGGTCGAGGTAGCGATGTACTTGGCCACGCTACCGAAACCGGGAGAGTTGTCGGTGATCGGCAAGTCGTTGTCGACGGTCTTGGGTACGTGAATCGCGGTCAGCGGATAGCCCATCTTCTCGGAGAGCTGAGACACCTTGAGGCAGGTATCGGCGCTGTCGCCGCCACCGTTATAGAAGAAATAACGGATATCGTGCGCCTTGAAGACCTCGATGAGGCGCTCGTACTGGGCGCGGTGGGTCTCGATGTCCTTGAGTTTGTAACGGCAGGAACCGAACGCTCCCGCAGGCGTGTGGCGCAGCGCGGCGATGGTGTCGTCGCTTTCCTGGGAGACGTCGATCAGATCTTCGGTCAAGGCACCGATGATGCCGTTATGGCCGGCGTAGACCTTGCCGATCTTGTCCGAGTGGCGGCGGCAGGTTTCGATGACGCCGCAGGCGCTGGCGTTGATTACGGCGGTGACGCCACCGGATTGGGCGTAGAAGGCATTGTGCTGGGCCATGGGGCTTCTCGTGCTCCTGAGTCTGGGCGCATGAATGGACGAATGATAGCCGACATCGGCCTGCTACGGCTATGCCAAGGCGTTCGGGTGGTGGGCTGCGCGGCGCCATGCTAGTCTCGCCGCATCATGGCAGGAGGCTTAGATGCACGTCCATATTTTAGGGGTTTGCGGTACGTTCATGGGTAGTCTGGCGCGCTTGGCCAAGGCCCTTGGTCATCATGTCAGTGGCTCGGACGCGAATGTGTATCCACCCATGAGCACACAACTCGAGGAAGCCGGGATCGCGCTCTGTGAAGGCTATACCGCCGACAACCTGATGCCGCGTCCTGACGTGGTGATCATCGGTAATGCCTTGTCGCGCGGCAACCCCGAGGTAGAGGCGGTGCTGGACGCCAAATTGCCTTATGTCTCGGGGCCGCAATGGTTGGCCGAGCATGTCTTGCCCGGTCGGCAGGTGGTGGCGGTGGCGGGTACGCATGGCAAGACCACGACCGCCAGTCTGTTGACGTGGATCATGGAAGCGACCGGCCACGCGCCGGGCTTCTTGATCGGCGGCGTGCCCCGCAACCTGGGCGTGTCTTCGCGGTTGGGCGCGGCGGGAGCGCCTTTTGTGGTCGAGGCGGATGAATACGATACAGCGTTCTTCGATAAGCGCTCCAAGTTCGTGCATTACCGCCCGGATGTCGCGGTGCTGGGCAACCTTGAATTCGATCACGCGGATATCTTCCCCGACCTAGCGGCGATCGAGCGTCAATTCCACCATCTAGTGCGTACTGTGCCCGGCAATGGCCAGTTGGTCGTGGCGGCGGGAGAGCCGGCGCTCGAGCGTGTGTTGGCGCAGGGCTGCTGGAGCCCCATCGTGCGCTTTGGCGAGGGAGACGCGGTCGCCTGGCGGTGGCGTATGCTCAGCGACGATGGGCGCCGTTTCGAGGTGCGTCACGGCGAGCATCATGCGCATGTCGCATGGTCGTTGAGCGGACGCCACAACGTGAGCAATGCGGTTGCTGCACTGGCGGCCGCTGCGGCATGCGGGGTCGGCCTGGAAGAGGGTGCCGCGGCGTTATCGCGCTTCGAATCGCCCCGGCGGCGTCAGGAAGTGCGCGGTGAGATCGGCGGCATTCAGGTGATCGACGATTTCGCCCACCATCCCACGGCCATCGCCGCCACGCTTGAAGGCCTGGGGGCGGGAACGCACTCGGGGCGCTTGCTGGCGGTGATCGAGCCACGCTCCAACACCATGCGCCTGGGCGCCATGCGCGAACGTCTGCCGGCGAGCGTCGCGGCGGCGGACCGCGTCTGGTGGTACCAGCCGCCGGCGCTGTCATGGTCGCTGGACACCTTGGCCGACGCCTGCCCGGTACCCGCGGCGGTCTGCGATGACATCGACATGCTGGTGGCCGAGGTGGTCGCCGACGCCATGCCGGGGGATCGTATCGTGGTGATGTCCAACGGTGCCTTCGAAGGCATTCACGAGAAATTGCTTGCGGCCCTGGAGGTGCGGCATGGCGGATGAGACGGCGTTCGAGAAACCCGTGACGGTGGCGTTGACGGGTGCTTCCGGCGCGCAATACGGATTGCGACTCATCGATTGCCTGGTGGCGGCCCGCCATCAGGTGCTGGTGTTGATCTCCAAGGCGGCGCAGATGGTGATCGCCACCGAGACTGATGTGAGCTTGCCGTCGAATCCTGAGCGTCTGAGTGAGGCGTTGAAAGAGCGAAGCGGCGCCGCGCCGGGGCAGATTCGCTGTTTCGGTCGTGAGGACTGGATGGCGCCCGTGGCCTCGGGCTCCGGCGCGCCGAGCGCCATGGTGATTTGCCCGTGTTCCACCGGCACCCTGTCAGCGGTCGCCACGGGGGCGAGCAACAACCTGATCGAGCGCGCCGCAGACGTGGCACTCAAGGAGCGTCGTCAGCTCATTCTCGTGCCTCGCGAGACGCCGTTTTCGGCGATCCATCTTGAGCATATGCTGACGCTGACCCGCATGGGGGCGGTGATACTTCCCGCAGCGCCGGGGTTTTATCATCGCCCGCAGACACTTGATGACATGATCGACTTCATTGTCGCCCGAATCCTCAATCAACTGGGAATCGCCCACACACTGATGCCGCGCTGGGGGGAGTCGACGTGATCAACCTGTCGGTATTGTCGGTTTTCGTGCCGACGTTTTTCATGGTCTCGTTGACGCCGGGCATGTGCATGACGCTTTCCATGACATTGGGCATGACCATCGGCGTGCGCCGCGCCATGTGGATGATGCTCGGCGAACTGGTAGGCGTCGGGCTGGTCGCAGTCTCGGCGGTGATCGGCGTGGCGACGTTAATGCTGCGCTATCCCGAGATATTCGCGGCCTTCAAGTGGCTCGGGGGCGCCTACCTGATCTATCTCGGCGTGATGATGTGGCGCTCCAGGGGGCGCATGGCGATTCCCGACGCCGGTGAGAGCGTGCCTAGCGTGACGCCGGTGCAATTGATCGTGCAAGGGTTCGTCACGGCGGTCGCCAACCCCAAGGGCTGGGCGTTCTTCATCGCACTGCTGCCGCCCTTCCTGGACGCTGGTCGGCCGATGGCTCCGCAATTGGCGGTCCTGGTGGGGATGATCCTCACGCTGGAACTGACCTGCTTGCTGATCTATGCCGGGGGCGGTCATACCGCCAGTCGCTTTCTGCGTCGCGACGGCAACGTGCGTTTGCTGAATCGGGTGGCGGGCAGCTTGATGGTGGGCGTCGGCATCTGGTTGGCGCTGGGCTGAACGTTATCCGTCGCGGGCGTTCGCTCTAGCCATGTTCGGCCTAGACGTAGGACAGCCAGGCAATGCGTGCCGCTAGCAACAGCAAGGATGCAACGACCAGGGGTGCCCAAGGGCAGGGCGTGAGCGGTACATGTACGAAACGCTGATAGCTGAGGCGCGTGATGGCGCACACCACCAGGCCGAGGAGCGCGCCACCGATTAGATCGCTGGTCCAATGCACGCCAAGTACAAGGCGTGATAGGGCCATCGGCAGGCACACCAGCGTCGCCCCCCAATATGCCCACATCCGCCGCTTCGCGGGCAGTGTCTCGGCCGTGAATGCTGCCGCCAAGCCAATCAACACGATGCTCGTCGAGGTATGGGCGCTGGGATAGGAAAACGACCCCAAGAGATAGTCTGGCGTATCGGGGCGAGCACGCCCAGCGAGATGCTTGAAGACCAGGTTGGCGAACCCGACACCCGCTAACGCGCTACTGATATGCACGAAGGCTGCGATACGCCGTGACAGCAGCAGCCATGTCAGCCATGGCAGAGCCAGCGCGATGATGCCCAGGGCATCCCCGCTCAGGGCCATGAGCGTGCTGAACTCTGCTAGCCAACTGTCCGCGAGGGGGGCCAGCGAGGCCTGGATCTGGCGGTCCATCGGCAACGAGGGCGTGGGATGCTCGAGCACCCAAAGCGTCCATCCGCAAAGGGCGACCAGGCTGGCCACGAGAAGCGCAAGCGACGCCAGGGGGATTTCGTTGCGCGGGTGAGCGGCGCCCAAGGCGAGCCATAGGCGCCTCCGACGCGGCGTCGCGCGGGAAAGGCGGGCGAGGCGCATGTATACCCAGCCGCCGCGCCCGAGATGGTGTCGACACCAGGAAAACCCTATCCCCAGCGTTATCAGCATGATCCCCAGGGTAATCAGCCAGCGTTCGCTGTTTGCAGGCAAGGCGAGGAGCTTGTCCCATGAATGGCCGAGCAAATAGCCGGGCAGCAGATAGGCGGGCGCCCACAGTAGGGCGGAAACGATATTGACGACGGCAAAGCGCCATGTCGGCATGTGCAGCATGCCGGCGACCATCGGGACGATGGGGCGTACCGGTCCCACGAAGCGACCGATGAAGATGGAAAAATCGCCATAGCGCTTGAAGAAATCGATGCCGCGTGCCAGCCATTCGGGGTGGCGGGTGAACGGCCACAGTCGATGCACGCGTTCGCGCTGACTATAGCCCAGCCAGAAGCTCAGGCCATCGCCGAGGATGGCTCCCGCAAAAGCCGCCGTCAGCAATAACGGCAGAGGAAGGTGCTGATGCCCGGCCAGTGATGCGGCGGCGGTCAGTAGCACGATGCCGGGTACCAGCAGGCCAACCACGGCGAGCGATTCGAGCAGCGCCACCAGCAGCACGATCAAGATCAGTAATGTCGGCGAGGGGGAGAATTGATACAGCCACTCGGTCACGTTCAAGTATCCGGCTCCAGCAAGTTTAATCCACCCTTGATCAGCCGTTGCTCGAAACGTTCGGCGCTTTCGTCATCCGCCAAGTGGCAAATACGAGCCTGGGCTTCGATGGCGCCGATTTCGGGGAGCGGCGCTTCTCCGAGTGCATGCATCAAGCGCTCACGGACGATGAGTGCGCCGGCTTCCCCGGCGTCGGCAAGCAGCAGCCAGAAGACGCTATGACGATGTCGGCCCAGGGCGTCGCCACGTCGAGAGTTGCGTTGTACCACCTGACAGAAGGTCGTCAATAGCGTGTCTTGTACCGTTGGGCCGAATTGCTCGTTGGCCATGTCGAGTTGCGGTAAATGAATGACGAGCGCGCTCAACGATTGGTTCAATACGTGAGCGCGAGCGACCTCGGCGATGAGCCGTTCGCTGATGGCATCGCGCGGTAGCATGGCGCTTTGCGTATCGAACTGGTCGGTGGTCTTGAGCAGCCGGGCCTGCTGCATGTACCACCCCAGGGGCAGCATCGAGATGATGACCAGTGTGAAGTACTGCAGCCCGCACGTGGACGTTGACAATACAGGGTTGATCAAAAATAGCCACATGGGGGCGAGCAATACGTTGAGGAATAGCGCGGCACCAGGCGGCAATAGTAGTGTGGCGAGTATCGGGGGAATCCCTATCCAAAGTGCCCCCGAAGCCTCGAGGTAAGGCGCTTCCACGGCAATTGCCAAATAGCCGCTGATCAGCACCAGGTAGGCGGGCAGTCGGCGAGCGTAAGCGTTTTCTGCCATTAGTGCGGCGGCAAACACCATGATCGCCAGGATGGTGACTGGCAGGATGCGCGGGTAATGGCCCATCAGATAGTGCCAAGTGGCGAGACTGGCGAGCACCAGCGCTCCGCATGCATATGCCATGGCGTGCAGGCGTGATGACGAAGGACGCTCAGGCATGATCGGTTTTCTCCTGCCGGATATGCAGGCCATCGGCTTGCACTGCTAGCTCATGGCCCAGCCTGACAGGGTCGAGATCGGGCGATATAGGAGCGATGCGTATACGGCAGTGCTCCTGAAGTTCGGCCGAGATTGCGTCACGACGTGAAGCGGCGTGCTGCTCGTCCTTTGAAATCAGCAGTATTGCGAAGGTGCGTGCGTCCACGCGGTAACATCCCTCGAAGGCGTGGATAAGCGTGGCCAAGCGCTGCCTGAGGCGCCGCCGAATATTGCTGCCGCGTTGATGCGGACGCACCATGAACAGCTCGGCGTAGATGTTTTCGCGTTGGCGCCGCGTCCATTCGACGCCCAGGTCATGATGCAGACGATTGAGCGACCACAGTGAGTCCTCCAGCGTGAGGCGATGGCGACGTTCCAGTTCTTGGCGTAGCCGGTTGTGCTCACTGGTCTTGGCAAATCCCAATGCCATGAGGGCGGCCAGTAACGCGCCGCTCAAGGCGGCTTGTGCCACGCCGAGGGGGGCTTGAACGTACCACCAACCGAGTGCGGCGGCGGCCAGGAGCGCGTAGCGCATGCCCCGGGGTTGCGGTGCGAGCAGCATGATCGGCCAAAGCCAGATGCTGATGGCGTACGTCATGGGGGCATGCCAGAGTAGTGTCAGCAACAGCAGGGCGCACAATGGGATCGTCAATGCCCAGGCGCGGCGTGACAAGTGCCGCCACGCAAGCGTCGATAACACGACAATGGCAGCGATGAACAGGCCTTGCGTGATCGGGTCGTCTTCCTGCCAGGCGGTGATGGCCACCAACCCTGCGCCCAGCAGGAAAAGCCCAGTTAGCGGTGTTTTGTATTTGCTCTGCATGGTGCCGTATAGTGATTCCTTTCCCAACGGTGCCGGCAGTATAGCCATTGTGGCGCTGTCGTCATGTTTCGGAAAGCACCGATTATCATATGCTTCCCGTCGGATACTCAGGAGAAAACTGCTCGCATGGCCCTTGAAACTACCGAGTCCGAAATCGCCGACGTCGATGCTTACATGCGCGCGATGGGTGAACGGGCGCGTGGTGCGTCACGCCTGCTGGCCCGCGCCACTACCGCGCAAAAGAATCGTGCGCTACTTGCCATGGCGAGCGCCTTGGACGAGGCGCGCGATGCATTGGAAACCGCCAATCGCCGCGATCTCGAGGCGGGGCGCGACAACGGCCTCGCCGAGGCGCTGCTGGATCGTCTGGCGCTGACCCCGGCGCGCATCGATGCGATGATCGAAGGCTTGCGTCAAGTGGCTGCCTTGCCCGACCCGGTCGGTGAGATTCGTGACATGCGCTATCTAGCTTCGGGGCTTCAGGTGGGCAAGATGCGCGTTGCGCTGGGCGTCGTGGGCATCGTCTACGAATCGCGCCCCAACGTGACTGTGGACGCTGCCAGCCTGTGCTTGAAATCAGGCAATGCCACGATCCTGCGCGGCGGCTCCGAGGCGATCCATTCCAATCGGGCGATTGCGGCCTGTATCCGCCAGGGACTGAGGACGGCGGAGCTCGATGAAGCCTGCGTACAAGTCGTGGCGACGACCGATCGTGCCGCGGTCGGCGCATTGATCGCCATGCCGGAATGCGTCGATGTCATCGTGCCGCGCGGTGGCAAGGGGCTGATCGAGCGCATTGCGCGAGACGCGCGCGTGCCGGTGATCAAGCATCTCGATGGTATCTGCCATGTATATGTCGATCAGGCCGCCGATCCGGCCAAGGCCGTAGCCATTGCCGACAACGCCAAGACCCAGCGTTACTCGCCCTGCAATGCCATGGAAACGCTGCTGGTGCATGCCGAGGCGGCGTCCCAGGTACTCCCCGAACTGGCTGACATCTATCGCCGCAAGGGTGTCGAGATGCGCGCATGCGAACGGACGCGTGCCTGGGTGGCGGACGCCGTCGCCGTGACCGAGGACGACTGGTACAGCGAATACCTCGCGCCGATCTTGGCCATTCGCGTGGTCGATACCTTGGAAGAGGCGATCATGCACATCAATACCTATGGCTCGCACCATACCGATGCCATCGTCACCGAGAATCTGACCGATGCGCGGCGCTTTCTGACCGAGGTCGACTCCAGCTCGGTCATGGTCAACGCCTCGACGCGTTTCGCCGATGGCTTCGAATACGGGCTGGGTGCGGAAATCGGCATTTCCACCGACAAGCTGCATGCACGCGGCCCCGTCGGCCTGGAAGGCCTCACCAGCGAGAAATACATCGTGTACGGCGATGGCCATGTGCGCAGTTGAGCGCCCACCGCGCGTCGCGATGCTGGGCGGCACTTTCGACCCCGTGCATGTCGGGCACCTGCGTAGCGCCATCGAGTTGCGCGAAGCCTTGGCGCTCGACCGCGTTCACATGGTCCCGGCGCGAGTGCCGCCGCATCGCGCTACGCCTGGTGTCGATGCCGAGCAGCGGGCGACCATGCTGGCGCTGGGCATCGCCGATACCCCAGGGCTTTACGTGGACGACCGCGAGTTCCGCCGCGAAGGACCTTCCTATTCCACCGCGACCCTGGCGTCCTTGCGAGAAGAGCTGGGGCCGCAGGCACGCCTGGTGATGGCGCTGGGGTACGACGCCTACCTGCACTTGGCCGAATGGCACGAGCCGGCGCGGCTGTTCGAGCTCGCGCATGTTGTCATCGTCGATCGTCCCGACCATCAACAGCCCCTTCCGGTGGCGCTCGAGACGTTGATCGAAGGCCGTGAAGTGGCGAGTGTCGATACGCTGATGCAATCGCCTGCGGGAGGCTTGCTGCACTTGAGCCTGCCCACGCGCATGGCGATTTCAGCCACGGCGATTCGCGAGCGATTGCAACGTGGTGAAAGTGTGCGCTATCTGCTGCCCGATGCCGTGGAGCGTTATCTCCTGGCGCGTCGTCTTTATCGATGATGCCGTCATCAATCAATGCAAGGGGCCTGGCGAGTGGTGGTGCCACTCCAAGGCCACCCCAAGGCCTTTTTAGCCTTGCCCCTGGCGGTCTGGTGTCAGCGCGGTAGAATGCGGGCCTTGCCCGAAGGGGTATGACATATGAACGAGGAGCTATGCAGACTGAAGCACTCAAAACGCTGGTAATGGACACGCTCGAGGAACTCAAGGCACGCGATGTTGCCGAACTCGACGTCGCCTCGCTGACCAGCGTCACCGACACCATGATCGTTGCTAGCGGTACTTCGAGTCGACACATCGGCGCCCTGGCCGAGAGCGTGGTGGAGACAGTCAAGGAATCGGGATGCCGTCCTCTGGGTGTCGAAGGCCACCAGGGAAGCGACTGGGTCCTGGTCGATCTGGGTGATCTCGTGGTGCACGTCATGTTGCCCGAGACTCGTCAGCTATACGACCTCGAGCGTTTGTGGTCGGATCTTCCCAGCGATGGCGTATCCGTCGAGGAGGCGCTTGGCGAGGTGCGTGGATGAAACTGCGTGTGCTTGCTGTGGGGACACGCATGCCTGGCTGGGTCACGCAGGGCGTCGATGAATACCTCAAGCGGCTGCCGCGTGATTTCAGCGTAGATATCGTCGAGATTGCGCCCGGCAAGCGAGGCAAGAACGCCGATGTGGCCCGTGCGATTCAGGGTGAAGGCGATGCCATGCTGGCAAAGCTGCGCGATCAGGAGCGTGTCATCGCATTGGATGTCGAGGGTCGAAGTTGGAGTACCGAACGATTGGCCGCCAATGCCGAGCAATGGCGTCAGGACGGCCGCGATGTGGCGTGCCTGGTGGGCGGACCGGACGGACTCGATCCACGTCTGTTGGCGCGGGCCGAGCAACGTTGGTCGCTCTCGGCATTGACGTTGCCTCATCCATTGGTACGTATTTTGCTGGCCGAACAGCTGTATCGCGCCTGGACCTTGTTGGCCGGCCATCCCTATCACCGATGAGCGACGGGGCTCGATGCCTGCTCAGCGGCCACCTTCCACCTTCCCGCCTGTTATCGGGGACCCATGCGTAAACACCGCGATCCAATCAAGGATACCGCTCGAGAAGTCCGTGTATTCCGGGCTCGCTCGATACTGGCGGCATTACTCGTCTTATTGATGGCCGGGGGGCTGGGTGCTCGTCTTTTCTATCTTCAGGTCGTCGAACATGATGTCTTCACCACGCGTTCCGAGAAGAACCGCGTGCGCGTCGAACCGTTGCCACCGACCCGGGGACTCATCTACGACCGCCAAGGAGAGTTGGTAGCCGAAAACCGCCCAACCTATAACCTGACTATCGTTCGTGAGCGGGTTGATGATATTGATGCCACCCTTGACCGAGTAGTCGATATCCTGGGACTGGACGATACGCAGGTCGAGACGTTTCGCAAACGCTCGCGTCAGCGTCAAAGGCCCTATCAACCGGCATTGCTGATGAGCGATCTCAACGAACGACAGATCGCGCGATTGGCCGTCAATCGTTACCGGCTTCCGGGGGTCGAGGTGGAGGCGCAGTGGATGCGTCACTATCCCGATCCCCGGATCATGTCACATGTACTGGGCTATGTAGGGCGAATCAACGAGCAAGAACTGGCCTCGCTTGATAGCGGCAACTATGCGGGCACGCATTATATCGGCAAGACCGGTATCGAAAAGGAATACGAAAAAGCGCTGCACGGGCAGGCCGGCCTGCGCAAGGTGGAAACCAACGCCCGCGGTCGTGTGCTGCGCGAGCTCGAGCGTATATCGCCAAAACCGGGCAAAGACTTGACGCTGACCATCGACACGCGGCTGCAACAGATGGCTTACGATTTGTTGGATGGGCGGCGTGGCTCCATCGTTGCGATTCAACCCCAGACCGGTGACATTCTGGCGATGGTCTCCGCCCCAGGGTTCGATTCCAACAAGTTCGTGACCGGGATTTCCTACAAGGACTATCAGGCGTTGCAACAGGATCTTGACCTGCCGCTGTTCAATCGGGCGGTGCGCGGCCATTATCCGATCGGGTCCACCATCAAGCCGTTCGAAGCTTTGGCGTCGCTACAAAACGGGGTTGTAACACCCGATGAAGTCATCTATGACCCTGGGTATTACAAACTGCCGAATGGGACGCGCCGTTACCGTAACTGGTTGCGCTGGGGGCACGGGCGTGTCGACCTGGAGCGCGCCCTTGCCGTTTCCAACAATACCTACTTCTACACCGTGGCGCATCGCCTGGGCATCGATGCCTTATCCGGCTTCATGCACAAGTTCGGGTTTGGGGAAGTCACCTCGTTGGATGTGCAGGGTGCCTCGTCGGGGCTGGTGCCGTCGAGAGAGTGGAAGCAAAAGCAGCTCAATCAAGCTTGGTATCCCGGTGAGACATTATCGGCGGGTATCGGTCAGGGGTATTGGAAGGTGACACCACTTCAGTTGGCGACGGCCGAGGCGACACTCGCCAATCGAGGGCGCTGGGTACGTCCCCATTTGGCCAAGCGCGTCGGTGAGACCTCGATCGAACCGCCTTTCAAGAATACCAAGAGCGATGTGAAGCTCGACAAGGATGTCTGGTGGGACGACGTCTTCAGCGGCATGCAGAAAGTCGTCAGCGGCAGTGAGGGGACGGCGCGTCACATTGGCAAGGGGCTCAAGTATGAAATGGCGGGCAAATCGGGTACGGCGCAGGTGTTTTCCCTGGGGCAAAATCAGAAGTACGATGCTGACGAGCTCCAGGAGCGCTTGCGCGATCACGCGTTGTTCACGGCGTTCGCCCCAGTGGATGACCCCCAGATTGCGATTGCTGTGATCGTCGAAAACGCCGGGGGCGGTAGTTCGCATGCCGCAGGTCTGGCTCGCGCCCTGGCAGACGAATGGCTCCTGTCGGATGACGAGAATACCCATCAAGCTGAAGAGCTCATCGAGGAGGGCGTCGAAGTTGAAGGCACTTGAATGGCGTCGCTTAAGTCGGGCATCGGCTGATGGCATGGGGCGCAAGCGCTCTCTCTGGTCGCGCCTTCATCTCGACCCCTGGTTGCTCTTGCTGCTGCTGAGCCTGATGGGGGCGGGGCTGGTCGTCCTGTATAGCGCCAGTGGCATGAGTCTCGCCGTCACGCTAGGGCAGGCGTCGCGTTTCGGTGTGGCCTTGCTGGCCATGTTCGTGATCGCCCAGTTTTCGCCAAGTACGTTGTGCCGTTGGACCCCCATTGGCTACTTCATAGGGGTAGCCATGCTCGTGGCGGTGGAGGTGATGGGCGACATGGGGATGGGAGCGCAGCGCTGGCTAGAGATTCCCGGGTTGCTTCGCTTTCAGCCTTCCGAGTTGATGAAACTGGCGGTGCCCATGATGGTCGCGGCGTACCTCTACAAGAGACCGTTACCGCCGAACATGCGCGACCTGCTGATCTGTGTCTTGATCATCGGTGTGCCGGTGATGTTCATCATGCGTCAGCCTGACCTGGGGACATCATTGCTGGTCGCGTGCGCTGCGGTGTTCGTCATCTTTCTAGCAGGATTGTCATGGCGCGTGATCGGGTTGCTTGCGGTGCTGGTGGCATCGGCGTTGCCGCTATTATGGTTCAACATGCATGAATACCAACGCCAACGCGTGTTGACTTTTCTCAACCCCGAAAGCGATCCGCTGGGGACTGGCTGGAATATCATCCAGTCGAAAACGGCCGTCGGCAGCGGGGGCGTCTTCGGCAAGGGGTGGGGCCTGGGTACTCAATCTCAGCTGGAATTTCTTCCCGAGCGCCATACCGACTTCATCGGCGCCGTGCTGGGAGAGGAGTGGGGGCTGATCGGGATGCTGGTCTTCCTGGCCCTCTATGTGCTCATCGTCGGGCGCGGGCTGTTTCTCGCCAGTACCGCCCAGGATACCTTCGGGCGCTTGGTCGGTGGCAGCATCGTGCTGACGTTCTTCATCTATGTCTTCGTCAATATCGGTATGGTCAGCGGCATCTTGCCTGTCGTCGGCATACCGCTACCGCTGGTCAGTTTTGGCGGTACGTCCAGCGTGACCTTGCTGGTCGGTTTCGGTATCCTCATGTCCGTTCATACCCACCGACGGTTGTTGCCGCGCTAGGCAGAGCGCGACGCAGAGAGGAAGCGACGACAGCCCAGGGTCAAGGAGTAAGAGCCTGATGAAGTGGAAGAGTGCGCGGTCCCATTGGCGAGGGTTTGTCCCGGCAGCTTTGTTACTGTGCGGGGTAGGTCTTTTTCCGTCGGCGCATGCGGCCGAAGAGTTCGATCCTGCTTCGCACGCTGACATCCGCAAGTGGGTCGATGGCGTATCGGGAGACGGTATTTCTCGTGATGACGTCACCCAAGCCTTGCGCCACGCCCAGTTTCGCCAGGAAGTGCTGGACGCCATGCAGGGGGCGGCGGAGCGTCGCTTGAGTTGGCATGAATATCGCGACATCTTCGTGCAGCCCAAGCGTATTCAAGAAGGCGTGGCGTTCATTCGTGAGCACCGTGACGCTTTCGCGCGTGCCGAACGCGAATACGGTGTGCCGCCTGCCTACATTGCCGCGATCATCGGTGTCGAGACGCGCTATGGTCAGCACAAGGGGCGTCATCGTGTGCTCGATTCGCTCGCGACGCTGGCGTTTCATCACCCTTCACGTGGCGAGTTCTTTCGTGGTGAACTGGCGGCGTTTCTCGAAATTACCCTGGATCAGGGGATTTCGCCGGAAGCCCCCAAAGGCTCCTATGCCGGTGCCATGGGCTACCCGCAATTCATTCCGACCAGTTACCGCGCGTATGCCGTCGATTTCGATGACGATGGTCGGCGCGATCTGTGGGACGATCCTGTGGATGCGATCGGCAGCGTGGGCAATTACTTTGCCGAGCATGGGTGGCGTCGGGGAGCGCCGGTGGTGACGCCCGCCGATGGCCCCGAGACACCTCCGCAGACGATCGACTTCAATCGCACGCGTGCGCCTTACATGACATTGGCGGCTCTTGCCGATGCCGGTATCCAGCCGCGCGGTGAGCTCGACGCGTCGCATGTCATTCCACTGTCTCTGGCACTCGAGTCGGGTGATTACCGCTATGCGCTGGGGCATGAAAATTTTTATGTGATCACGCGTTATAACCACAGTTACCTATATGCGATGGCCGTCACCGAACTCGCGGCAGATATCCAGGCATTGCTCGACAAGGATGATGCATGAAAATCGGTGGTGCGCTTGTGTGTCTGTTGATGCTGTTGGTGGCAGGGTGCGCCAGTGACGGCGGCGGTGGTCGTTATGCGCAGCAAAACGATGCTTATCCGGACGCGCCGCCCGATGTGTCGGATGTTCCCGATGCGGTACCCAAGGATGAGCCGCTTGCCAAGAGCGGCAATCGCTCCACGTATGAGGTGTGGGGCGAAACCTATCATGTGCTGTCCGATCCCAGCGGCTATGTGGCAGAAGGCGATGCGTCCTGGTATGGCACCAAGTTCCAAGGCTACGATACCGCCAGCGGCGAACCTTACGACATGTACAAGATGTCGGCGGCGCATCGCACGCTACCGCTGCCGACCTATGTCCGCGTGACCAACCTCGACAATCGGCGCAGTGTCATCGTGCGTGTCAACGATCGTGGCCCGTTTCATGGTGATCGGCTGATCGATCTGTCTTATGCTGCTGCGGCACGCTTGGACATCTTGGGACACGGAACGGGACATGTGCGGGTGGAAGCCATTGACCCCGAGCAATGGGCCGAGCAGCATAAGCGTTCCAACGCGTCGGCATCCCAAGGTGAGGTGGCCAAGGCGTCTTCGGGCGCACCGGTTCAAGAACCGGGTGAGAAGACAGTGGATGAAGCACCGACCGCCGAGGCGCCCCAGCGAGATCGTGTCACCGAGCGAGAGGGCGATGCGGCACAATATGTTCAGGTCGCGGCTCTGAGTTCCGCGGCAAGGGCCAAGGCGTTGGAAAAGCGCTTGCAAGAACAAGTATCGCGTCCGGTACGCGTAAGGGAAGAGGCGTCCGTGTATCGCGTTCAGGTAGGGCCTGTGCGTGATGCGTCGCATCTTGAGTCCATCAAAGCGGAACTGCAAGCGGCGGGTTTTGATCAGTCGTTTGTCGTTTCCGCTACCGAGTAACCCCGCTTAGCGAGAAAAGTTGTCATGAAAGTGTTCGCCCGATCGTCATTGTTACGTATTGTTTTATTGGTCACGCTAGGTGTCGGTGGTCTCACCCCTGTGGCGCAAGCCGAGGATCCCCCCAAGCCCTCGCCGGTCCCGTCTTCGATGGTGCCTTCGCCGCCTCAATTGTCGGCAACCGCTTGGGTGCTGATGGATGCCGATAGCGGCAAGATCCTGGTCGAGCACAATGCTGAAAAGGAACTGCCGCCGGCGAGCCTGACCAAGATGATGACCGCCTATATCGTCGAGCGCGAAATCGACTCCGAGAACATCGATGCCAACGATGAGGTGACGATTAGCGAGAATGCCTGGCGCACTGGCGGTTCGCGTATGTTTCTCAATCCGGGTACCAAGGTAAGCGTCGATGACTTGCTCAGGGGCGTCGTGATTCAGTCGGGCAATGACGCCAGCGTTGCGCTGGCGGAGCATATTGCGGGGAGTGAGGATGCCTTTGCCGATCTCATGAATCAGCAGGCCTCGCGTATGAATCTCAAGCATACGCATTTCATGAACCCCACCGGCCTGCCGCACGACGATCATTACGCGTCGGCACACGACCTGGCGGTCATCGCGCAGCACATCATCGAGGACTATCCCGATCACTACGAGGTGTATTCGGAGAAGTATTTCACCTGGAACGATATCCGTCAGCCTAACCGCAACCGCCTGTTGTGGCGTGATCCCAATGTCGATGGGTTGAAGACGGGGCATACCGAAGCAGCCGGCTATTGCATGGTGGCGTCCGCCAAGAAGGACGACACACGCCTGGTGGCTGTGGTGATGGGTACCGATTCCGACGAGGCACGGGCTCAAGAGACTCAGAAGCTGTTGAGCTACGGGTTCCGTTTCTTCGAGACCAAGCGGCTTTACGAAAGCGGTGCCGTGCTCAACAAGCCGCGTGTCTGGGGCGGTGATAAAGACGCGTTGCGCCTGGGTGTGGCCAACGACGTTTATCTGACCGTGCCGCGTGGACGCAGCGACGAATTGAACGCCCAGCTCGATATCCAGAAAACCATCGACGCGCCGGTCGAGCAAGGGGAGCAACTCGGCACGCTGAAGATCAAGCTGGATGGTGAAGTGCTCGACGAGCGTCCCCTGGTGGCGCTGGAATCAGTCTCCGAGGGTGGTTTCTTCAAGCGTCTCTGGGATAGCGTATTGCAATTCGTGAATGGATTTTTCGACTGATCGCGTTGGGTTGGCTTGAGGGCCAAGCGTTGCGAAAGTTTCGCCCTTGGTCGATACGCTAAGGTTGAGTAGAATACTCGGAAATATCATGCCGAGCCCATGTGAGGCCGTTCTCCATGCAACAGAATTCACCAACCGAGCAGGGTGCATCGCAAGATGCACCCAAGATCGAGTTTCCCTGCCAGTATCCCATCAAGATCGTCGGTGACGCGGCCCCGGACTTCAAGGTCACGGTGGTCGACATCGTCGAGCAACACTCGCCTGGCTTCGACCGTCGCAGCGTGCGCATGGTCGATAGTCGCAATGGCCGCTTCCAATCCGTGCGTGTCGTCATTCACGCCACCGGACAAGACCAGCTCGATGCACTGTTCCGCTCGCTGAAGTCGACGGGGCGTGTGCATATGGTGCTGTAGGTGGGGGTGCGCGAGGAAAGCTCGCCGGTGCAGTTGCATCGCTTCGGACGTCGCGCCTATGAGCCGGTTTGGCAGGCCATGCGCAAGCTTACCGACGAACGCGATGCCGCTACGCCCGATCAATTCTGGCTGGTGGAGCACGAACCGGTGTTCACGCAGGGGCAGGCCGGCAAGCCCGAGCATCTGCTCATGCCCGGTGATATTCCGGTGGTTGCCACCGACCGTGGTGGGCAGGTGACGTATCATGGGCCGGGCCAGATCGTGCTTTATCCGCTGATCGACGTACGCCGTGCCAAGCTCGGCGTGCGGGAGCTGGTGTCTGCGCTCGAGAACACGGTGATCGCATTGCTGGGCGACTATGGCGTGGAGGCGCATGCCCGCCCGGATGCGCCGGGTGTCTATGTCGGCGAGGCCAAGATCGCCTCGCTCGGCTTGCGTATTCGGCGCGGTGCCAGCTTTCACGGCGTCGCGCTCAACGTCGATGGCGACTTATCCCCCTTCCAGCGCATCAATCCCTGTGGCTATGCCGGCATGAGCATGACGCGGCTTGCCGATCTGATCGACGCCTGTCCGGATAGCGAAACGCTCGCCGTCGAGCTGGCAGAGCGTCTGGCGCGAACGCTGGGACGAAGGCTCGTACCGGCTGCCACCGATAACGCCTGACGGCCACAGAGCCTGTGTGCGCTGGTTCAGCGTTAGATCGGTCGGTGGATTTCAAGACAAACGGCCCGCCGTGGACTGAGTCCACGGCGGGCCGTTTGTCTTGGGACACCGGGTCTTGGAAAGTGTCGCGACTAGCCGACGTTGACGGCCGCGATGCGGTCGGGATCGGGCGATTGACCGGGCACCTCAGCAGGAGCGGCTAGCCCCAGGTTGTTCTTCTCGAACACTCGGTCGGCGCGATAGCTGGAGCGCACCAGCGGTCCTGACGGCACTTCCATGAAGCCTTTCGCCAGGCCCTGCTGGCGGTAGTGCTCGAATTCGTCGGGCGTTACCCAGCGTTCCACCGGCAGGTGGTTGCGGGTCGGTTGCAGGTATTGGCCCAGCGTCACGATGTCGACGCCGATGGCGCGCAGGTCATCGAAGGTCTCGAGGATCTCTTCTTCGGTTTCGCCAAGCCCTAGCATGATACTGGTCTTGGTGATGATCTCGGGACGATGGCGCTTGGCATGTGCGAGTACGTCGAGGGTCTTGCGATAACCGGCACGCGGGTCGCGCACGCGCTCGGTCAAGCGCTCCACGGTCTCGACGTTCTGGGCGAACACTTCCAGGCCGGAATCGACGACCCGTTCGACGGCGCTTTGGATGCCATCGAAGTCCGGCGTCAGCGCTTCCACCGCCACCTGGGGCGTACGCGCCTTGATCGCGCGAATGCAGTCGGCGTAGTGGCTGGCACCCGCGTCGGGTAGATCGTCGCGGTCCACCGAGGTGAGTACCACGTAACGCAGTCCCATCAGCTCCACCGACTCGGCGGTGTTCGCCGGTTCCTCGGGGTCCAGCCAGCCGCGCGGATTGCCGGTGTCGACGGCGCAGAAGCGGCAGGCTCGGGTACATACCGAGCCCATCAGCATGATGGTGGCGGTACCGTTGCTCCAGCATTCACCCATGTTCGGGCAGTGGGATTCGGCGCAGACGGTGCTGAGTCGGTGCTCCTTCACATTGCGTTTGACCGCCTCGAAGCGTTCGCCGCCGGGCATCTGGACGCGTAACCACGAAGGCTTGCGGCCGCCGACGCCATCGCCTGCGGATTGCTCGCGTGACTTCATGCCATCCTTGATGGCGGCGATGCCCTGGTCGTTGCGGTATTTCTTGCCGCTGATGACGCGTTGGGTAGGAGTGTCGCTCATAGCGTGAGCCTCTCTGCAAGTCCGGCCGACGGCGCCGAGGCGACGCTACCACAAAAGAAGGGGAAGGGCGTCGGTCGACGTTTCCGGGGGGCCTGGCACGTCTGATGATGCGTGAATTGATGCGCCCAATATACCACAAAAGGCGTAGTGCTGGACAGGCTGGCGAGGGCGCGTCGTCAGTGTCTAGGACGGCGCCTGGCCGCAGGCGATGCGATATCACGCCCGGCCGATGCCGGGCGTGTCGCATTGTGCAGGGGCGTGTCAGTGATGAATGTCACGCCTCGGGCATGGCACTCAACACCAGCTTGCCTGTGGTATGACCGGTCTCGAGGCGGCGATGGGCTTCCCCGAGATTGGTCGGCGTCAATGGGCCGACGATGTCGCTGAGCGTGCTGCGCAGGTGACCGCTATCGAAGTGCTCGGCCAAGGTGGCCAAGATGCGGCCCTGGTGGGCGATGTCGGCGCCGTGCAACGGCCGTGCGAACATGAATTCCCAACTAAAGGTCACTGCTTTGCCTTGCAGGGCGTTGAGGTCGACGCTCTTCTGGGTTTCGGCGATGGCCACGATGTGGCCCAGGGGACGAATGAGCGTGGTCATGTTCTCCCAGTGGTCGCCGATATCGTGGCAATTGAAGATATAATCGACCTGCTCGTGACCGGCCTTTTGCATGTTCGCCACGAGATCGTGGTGATCGACGACCTCATGCGCGCCCATGCGCCGGCACCATTCGATGGAGATATCGCGCGATGCCGTGGCGATGACCTTGATCCCAGTCAACTGACGGGCCATTTGTGTCGCGATCGAGCCGACGCCGCCGGCACCGTTGATGATCAGCAGGGTCTGGTCTTGGTGGGTATCGTCGCCCTGCGCGAGCTTGAGCTTATCGAACAGCGCTTCCCAGGCGGTGAGTGCCGTCAACGGCATGGCGGCCGCTTCTTCGGCGCTTAATTTGCTCGGTGCCTTGGCGGTAAGACGTGCATCGACGAGTTGATACTCGGCGTTGCAGCCAGGGCGCTCGACCTCGCCGGCGTAGTACACGCGATCTCCCGGGGCGAAATGCTCGACATTGGCGCCGACGCGCTCCACCCGGCCCACGGCATCCCAGCCGAGGACGTTGTGCTGGTCGCTAGGCAGGAAGGCGCCCTGGCGAATCTTGGTGTCCACCGGATTGACCGATACCGCGTCGACGCGCACGAGGAGGTCCCATTCGCCGGGAGTGGGCATCTCGCGTTCGTGGAGCTCGAAAGCGTCTAGGGGCGCTGCCTGAGGCTGGCCGGTGGTAGCGACTACTTGCATGACTGACTCCCTATAAAAAGCGAAACGTAATGACACTGCCCCCTAGATGAGGGCCGTCAAGGTGGGAGTCAAGTCAAGCGTGGCCGATTCAGGGCGTACAGGCGAAGCTGGGGCCGGGTGCGGGTACCAGCGGCGCCTTGAAGTGCGCGTTCAGCTCGGGCAGCAGTTCACGCACGAAGCGCAGGAAAAGCTCGGTCACCGGCGTGGGATAGCGATCCTTGGGATGCACGGTGCACCAGGAGCGGCGCAGCGGGAAGCCGGGCAGCGTGGGTGACGCCAGAAGCCCCGAAGCGAGCTCGAGCTGGACCGCCAGCCGCGGCAGCACGGCGACCCCGAGGTGCGCCATGACGCCCTGCTTGATCGCCTCGTTGGTGCCAAGCTCCAGGGTATGACGTAGCGATACACGTTCACGGGCGACGAAGTCCTCGAACGCGGTGCGTGTCCCCGAGCCGGGTTCGCGCATCAGTACGTAATAGCGCGTGAAATCCTCGAGTGTGGGCGAGTCGGCCGTCAGCAACGGATGCCCGGGCCACACCACGGGAATCATTTCGTTGTCGAGGATCGGCATGAAGGCGAGGTTGGCGTCCTCGGGGACCATGCCCATGATCACCAGATCGTCGCGTCGCTCGGCAAGACGCTCCAGGGCCTGACCGCGATTGCAGACACGCAGGCGCACCTGGACTTCCGGGTAGCGAGCACGAAAACGCGCCAGGATGTGCGGCACGACATACTGCGCGGTACTGACGGCGGCGAGGTTGAGCTCGCCGCGAATGGTCCCCGCCAGCTCCGAGAGTTCCATCTGCAGACTGGAAACCTGACCGAAAATCGATTGTACCGAGGCAGCCAGCGCATCGGCAGCAGGCAGCACGTGCAGGGTCTTGCCCGCGTACTTGAAGAGTGGTTGCTCGAGCGCCTGCTCGAGTTGGCGGATCTGAGCGCTGACCGCAGGCTGCGTGAGACCGAGTTGTTCGGCCGCACGCGAGTAGGATTGCTGCCGGTGCACGGCCTGGAAAACCTGCAATTGGCGAAAGGTCAGGCGATTGAGCAGATTGGGTCGTGACATGACGCCCCCCGGCGTTGTCATAAGCTATTGCTTATAGCTTGGCAAAAAAATATCAATTTTTCTATTGGTCCTTCGGTGGGTAGCGTGGGAGCACGGTAATAACAAGCACTCAGCGACCCAGAGGGCGCCACGCTGACACGCTGTGTCGACGCGACGTCCGCAACCGGAGGGCAGACAGTGTTAAAGAAACTTCTCATCGCCAATCGCGGCGAAATCGCTGTACGCATTGTACGCGCCTGCGCTGAGATGGGCATCCGCTCGGTGGCGATCTACACCGAGCCCGATCGCTTCGCGCTGCACGTCAAACGGGCCGACGAGGCGCATTTCGTCGGCGAGGATCCGTTGGCGGGATATCTCGACCCACGACGTATCGTCGACCTGGCCCGGGAGACCGGCTGTGATGCGATTCACCCGGGCTACGGCTTCCTCTCGGAAAACGCCGACTTCGCGCGTATTTGCGAAGACGCCGGGCTGGCTTTCGTGGGGCCGAGCGCCGATGTGATCGCGCGGATGGGGGACAAGACGGCGGCACGTGCGGCGATGCGCGATGCGGGTGTACCCGTTACACCGGGCTCGGAAGGCAATCTCGATACCTGCGAGGAGGCGTTGGCGCTGGCCGATACCATCGGCTACCCAGTGATGCTCAAGGCGACCTCGGGCGGCGGCGGGCGAGGTATTCGCCGTTGCGATACGTCGGCGCAACTCGAGCAGGCCTGGGAGCGCGTGATCTCCGAAGCGACCAAGGCGTTCGGCAGTGCCGATGTGTTCATGGAGAAATGCGTCGTCGAGCCGCATCACATCGAGGTGCAGATCCTGGTGGACAGCGTCGGCAACGTGATCCACCTCTTCGAGCGCGATTGCTCGATTCAGCGTCGCAATCAGAAGCTGATCGAGATCGCGCCGAGCCCCCAGCTCACTCCCGAGCAACGTGCCTACGTCGGCGAAATGGCAGTACGCGCGGCCAGCGCGGTGGGTTATGAGAACGCCGGCACCGTGGAGTTCCTCGTCAAAGGGAACGAGGTTTACTTCATGGAGATGAATACCCGCGTACAGGTCGAGCATACCATCTCCGAGGCGATCACCGGGGTGGATATCGTACGCGAGCAATTGCGCATCGCCGCGGGACTCAAGCTCGCCTATCGCCAGGAAGACATCCGTCACCATGGCTATGCCATCCAGTTTCGCATCAACGCCGAAGACCCCAAGAACGACTTCTTGCCTTCGTTCGGGCGTATCACACGCTATTACGCACCGGGCGGACCTGGGGTGCGCACCGATACAGCCATCTATACCGGCTATACCATACCGCCGTACTTCGACTCCATGTGCTTGAAGCTGATCGTGTGGGGCATGAGCTGGGAAGAAACGCTTAATAGAGGAATACGCGCCCTCAACGATATGCGTCTACAGGGGGTCAAGACCACCGCGCCTTATTATCAGGAAATTCTTCGCCACCCCGATTTCCGCAGCGGGCACTTTGATACCGGCTTTGTGCCCAATCATCCCGAATTGCTCGATTATTCAGTCAAGCGCAATCCCGAAGAAGTCGCCCTGGCGATTGCCGCTGCCATCGCCGCTCACGCCGGTCTATAAGGAGATACCCATCATGAATGCCGTATCATCTTCCCAGGTCAATATCACCGACGTCGTGTTACGCGACGGCCATCAATCATTGATCGCCACGCGTCTGCGCACGGAAGACATGCTGCCCGCCTGCGCCAAGCTGGATGCCATTGGCTACCATTCCCTGGAAGTCTGGGGCGGGGCGACGTTCGATGCCTGCGTGCGCTTTCTGAAAGAAGATCCGTGGGAGCGCCTGCGCGCCTTCAAGGACGCGATGCCCAACACGCCGCTGCAGATGCTGCTGCGTGGCCAGAACCTGCTGGGCTATCGCCATTATGCCGACGATGTCGTCGAGCGCTTCGTCGCCAAGTCCGCGGAAAACGGCGTCGATGTGTTTCGTGTCTTCGATGCGCTCAACGATCTACGTAACCTGGAAACCGCCATGCGTGCGGTCAAGGCTAGCGGTAAGCATGCTCAAGGCACGATCTGCTACACGGTGAGCCCGGTACACACCCTGGCAATGTACGTGGACCAAGCCAAGCGTCTGGTCGACATGGGCGCCGACTCGATCGCCATCAAGGACATGGCGGGGCTGCTGACGCCGTATGCAACGGGCGAGCTGGTGGCGGCATTGGTCGAGGCGGTGGACGTGCCGGTTCATCTGCATGCCCACGCCACCTCGGGATTGGCGCCGATGTGCCACCTCAAGGCCGTGGAAGCGGGGTGCCGGCATATCGATACCTGTATCTCGGCATTCGCCGGGGGCACCAGCCACCCATCGACGGAAGCCATGGTCGCCGCCTTCCAGGGCACTGAATACGACAGTGGCTTGGACCTCGAAGCCCTCAAGGAGATCGGTGACTACTTTCGGGGCGTGCGCCAGAAGTATGCCGCCTTCGAGAGCGAGTTCACCCGCGAGGATGTTTCGGTACAGATCAATCAGGTGCCGGGCGGCATGATGTCCAACCTCGCCAATCAGCTCAAGGAACAGAACGCGCTGTCCAAGATCCGCGATGTGTTCAACGAGATTCCCCGCGTGCGCGCCGATCTCGGTTATCCGCCCCTGGTGACGCCGACCTCGCAGATCGTCGGCACCCAGGCGGTGATGAACGTGCTCACCGGCGAGCGCTACAAGACCATCACCAACGAGGTGAAGCGCTATCTCCAGGGCGGTTACGGCCATCCACCGGCGTCGGTGGACGTAGATGTGCGCCGCCAGGCCATCGGCAATTCGCCGGTGGAAGAGGCGCGCCCCGCCGACCGTTTGAATCCTGAAATGGCACGACTGAAGAAAGATATCGGTGAACTGGCCGAGGGCGAGGAAGACGTGCTGACCTACGCCATGTTCCCCGAGCTGGGGCGCGATTACCTGCAGGGGCGTCGCGACGGCTCATTGGTGCCGGAGCCGGTTCCCGTCCCCGACGCCGGAGACGCCAGCCGGCCGGTGACCGAAGGCGTACCCACCGAGTTCGTCATTGACGTGCACGGCGAGTCCTACGAAGTGCAGATCACCGGCGTGGGTGGTAACAGCGGCGGCAAGCGCCAAGTCTACCTGACGCTTGACGGCATGCCGGAAGAGGTCGTCTTCGAGGCCAAGGACGCCTTCGTCGGTGGTGAGACTGCGGGGCGCGCACGTGCCTCGCAACCTGGACACGTCACGACTTCCATGCCCGGCAACATCGTCGACGTGCTGGTTGCCAAGGGCGATCGTGTCGAGGAAGGCCAGGCGGTGCTGATCACCGAGGCGATGAAAATGGAAACCGAGGTCCAGGCGCGGGTCTCGGGCACCGTCGAGGCGGTCCACGTTGCCAAAGGCGACCGCGTGACGCCAGGTGAGGTGCTGATCGAGATCGCCTGACGGGAACGTTGCTCATGCCCGTGGCACCTGGCGATTCGGTGCCACGGGGCTGGCGGCTGCCAACCAAGCGGCGTGCATGGGAAACATGAAGGGCGCTTCTGGTCACGAATTGTTGCACTGCAATATCGTGCGTAACCCGAAAACGCGTGTCTGGCATGTGAAATCGACGCATGCCGCCAATACGTGGCATGCGTCGCGGTGCTTCAAAGCGGCAAGCTAGGTGCAGCTCGCCGGCGAGAGCGCTACTCAATCAATGTCGTCGCCTACTTGAATGATCTTCATGGTGTTGGTGCCGCCATGTGCATTCATCTGGTCGCCACGCGTAAGGATGACGTGATCGCCCTGCTTGACGATGCCCAGCGCAATGAGGTTGTCCACGGCGTAGCGGTTGAACTCGGTGGGCGCGAGACGTTGCGTGTCGAAAGGCAGCGAGACGACCCCACGATATAGTGCCATGCGACGCTGGGCGACTTCGTTGTGCGCCAGGGCGACGATCGGCAAGCCCGAACGAATGCGCGAGGCGATCAGCGGCGTATAGCCGGTGGCAGTCATGCACACGATGGCTGATACCCCGGTGAGATGATTGGCGGCGTACATGGCCGATAGCGCCACGGTTTCATCGATACGGGTAAAGCCTTCGTGAATGCGATGCTGCGATTGCTGCGCGGCGCGCTCGCGCTCGGCGCCCAGGCAGAGACGATCCATCGCCTTGATGGTTTCCACGGGATAATCGCCGGCAGCGGTCTCGGCGGAGAGCATGACGGCATCGGTGCCATCGAGTACCGCATTGGCGACGTCGAAGACCTCGGCACGTGTCGGCAGCGGTGATTCGATCATCGACTCCATCATCTGCGTCGCAGTGATCACCACCTTATTAAGGGTACGCGCATGCTGGATGATGCGTTTCTGCACGCCGATCAACTGGGCGTCGCCGATTTCCACGCCCAGGTCGCCCCGCGCGACCATGACCGCCTCGCTGGCACGGATGATGTCGTCCAGGGTGTCGTTGTCGGCAACCGCCTCGGCACGCTCGATCTTGGCGACCAGGCCGATCTCGCTACCCGCTTCGCCGAGCAGGTCGCGGGCCAGGCGCATGTCGTCGCCATGCCGCGGAAAGGACACGGCCAGGTAGTCGACGCCGATATCGATGGCGGTCTTGAGATCCTCGCGGTCCTTGTCGGTCAGTGCGGCAGCAGACAAACCGCCACCTTGCTTGTTGATGCCCTTGTTGTTGGAGAGCTTGCCGCCGACCTTGACCGTGGTGTGGATCTTCGGGGCCTCGACGCGTTCGACCTGCAGTTCCAGGCGGCCATCGTCGAGTAGCAGGACATCGCCCGGGGCGACGTCATCGGCCAGGTCCTGGTAATCGCAGCCCACGCGCTGGGCATCGCCGGCGTCACGCTCGAGAGAGACGTCGATGACGAAGGGTTGGTCCTGCTCGAGCGTGACCGCCTCGTCCTTGAAGCGCGCGATACGAATCTTGGGGCCTTGCAGGTCGCCCAGGGCAGCGACGGTGCGACCGACGCGTGAGGCCGCGTCACGCACCGCCTTTAGCCGCCGCCGATGATCGTCTGCAGAACCGTGGGAGAAGTTGAGTCGTACCACGTCAACGCCTGCGGAGATCATGTCTTCGAGGACCTCCTCGCGGTCGCTGGCCGGGCCTAGGGTCGCGACGATCTTGGTGCGGCGAATCGGACCGTGAAACGCATTCTGCATGGAATTCTCCTTGGCCTCATGAAAGGTAGTAGCGGCTCCGTGCGAGCCATGTCGTTATTTTACTACATTGTGCCTCATCGTCTCGACAGGTGCGATGTTTCCGGGTTGCGAACGTCAGATTAGCATTTTTTGCATGACGGGCATGCCTCTAGGTTGGGTGACACTGGAGACGCTTGCCAATGACACTGCCAAGGGGAAATTCGAATGTGGGTTTGCTTGCCGTTGGCAAGGCGTCGCGTCTAGTGTCTTTCAGGCGAGTGGCGTTAAGACCGTCATGGACCTGGCTGGAAGGGCGTGTCGCGACGGACTGGCGCGACACGAGGCGCTAAGGTAGGGTAGGCGCATTTTTCGCCGGGCGGTTTCCCGGTCACGACATCACTGCCGACGCCCTGACAGAGAGCGTTGGCCATTCGAGCGGAGCTTTATGGGCAAGTCACTGGTCATCGTGGAGTCGCCGGCCAAGGCCAAGACGATCAACAAGTATCTCGGCAACGATTTCGTGGTGAAGTCGAGTGTCGGGCACATCCGTGACTTGCCGACGAGTGGCAGCGGCAAGAATGCCACCGATCCCAAGGAGCGGGCCCGTCAGGCAGCGGCGACACGCAAGATGTCGCCCGATGAAAAAGCCACCTATAAAAAGCACAAGCAGTGGAACCAGTTGGTGCGGCGCATGGGGATCGACCCCGAGCATGGCTGGGATGCCAATTACGAGATTCTGCCGGGCAAGGAAAAGGTCGTCGCCGAGCTCAAGAAGCACGCCGAGAAGGCCGATGCCGTCTATCTCGCGACTGACCTGGACCGCGAAGGGGAAGCCATTGCCTGGCACTTGCAGGAAACCATTGGCGGCGATGCGTCCCGCTATCGTCGCGTGGTCTTCAACGAGATCACCAAGAATGCCATTCAGGAGGCGTTCAAGACGCCCGGCGAGCTGGACCTGTCACGCGTCGAGGCGCAGCAGGCACGGCGTTTTCTGGACCGTGTCGTAGGCTTCATGCTGTCGCCATTGTTGTGGAGCAAGATCGCGCGGGGACTGTCGGCGGGCCGGGTGCAATCGGTGGCGGTGCGCCTGATCGTCGAGCGCGAGCGTGAGATTCGTGCTTTCGTCCCCGAGGAATTCTGGGATGTGCATGCCGATCTGGTACCTGAAAAGGCCGATACGACGCCGATTCGCTTCGAGGTGGCGCGTCATGAAGGCCAGGCATTTCGCCCCACCTCCGAACAGGAAACGCTGGAGCGCATCGTACCGCTGCGTGAGGCGGCGCTGGCGATCACCGATCGTGATACCAAGCCGACGCGCTCCAAGCCGAACGCGCCGTTCATTACCTCGACGCTGCAACAGGCGGCCAGCGGACGTCTCGGCTTCTCGGTGAAGAAGACCATGACCCTGGCGCAGCGTCTTTACGAGGCGGGTTACATCACCTATATGCGTACCGACTCCACCAACCTCTCGCAAGACGCGGTGGACAGTGCCCGGGCGTATATCGACGAGCATTTTGGTCAGGCCTATCTCCCCGAGACCCCCAACCGTTATGCCAGCAAGGAAGGGGCGCAGGAAGCTCACGAAGCGATCCGTCCTACCGAGGTGACGCAGAATGGCGATGAGCTTGCGGTGGAGCGTGACGCTCAGCGTCTTTATGAGTTGATCTGGCGCCAATTCGTGGCCTGCCAGATGGTGCCGGCGGAATATCTGGCGACGACGTTGACCGTCGAGGCCGAAGGGTTCGAACTCAAGGCGCGTGGCCGGGTGCTCAAGTTCGACGGTTACACGCGGGTGATGAAGCCGGCGGGCAAGAAAGAAGACGACCAGGCACTGCCGGATCTCGAGAAAGGGCAGTCGATGGCCCTGCAGGCACTCGACCCTCAGCAGCATTTCACCAAGCCGACGGCGCGTTATACCGAGGCGAGCCTGGTCAAGGAGCTCGAAAAGCGGGGGATTGGGCGGCCTTCGACTTACGCTTCGATTATCTCCACGATTCAGGATCGCGGTTACGTCAAGCTCGAGAGTCGGCGTTTCTATGCCGAGAAGTTGGGCGATATCGTCACTGACCGGCTGGCCGAATCGTTCAGTGACCTGATGGATTACGGCTTCACCGCACGCATGGAAGATCACCTCGACGAGATTGCCACCGGTAACCGCGAATGGCGTGAGCTGCTGGATGCCTTCTACGCCGAGTTCAAGGCCAAGCTCGAGCATGCCGAAGCCGAAGAGGGCATGCGTCCGAACCAGCCGGTGCCGACGGACATCGACTGCCCCACTTGTGGCCGCAAGATGCAGATTCGCACGGCATCGACCGGTGTCTTCCTGGGGTGCTCGGGATACAACCTGCCACCCAAGGAGCGTTGCAAGACGACCATCGATCTGATTGCCGGTGACGAAGCCGTGGCGTCGGATGCCGATGAGGAGGCTGAAACCGAGGCCTTGCGGGCCAAGCACCGCTGCCCGGAATGTGGCACGGCGATGGACAGCTACCTGATCGATGAAACGCGCAAGCTGCATATCTGCGGCAACAGTCCCGATTGCAGCGGATACGAAATCGAGCAGGGCAAGTTCCGTATCAAGGGTTACGACGGTCCGGTCATCGAATGCGACAAGTGCGGCAGCGAGATGCAGCTCAAGTCCGGACGTTTCGGCAAGTACTTCGGCTGTACCAACGAGAGCTGCAAGAATACCCGCAAGCTGCTCAAGAGCGGCGAAGTCGCGCCGCCCAAGATGGACCCGATTCCCATGCCCGAGCTGGCCTGCCAGAAGGTAGAGGATCATTACGTCTTGCGCGATGGTGCCAGCGGCTTGTTTCTGGCGGCGAGCCAGTTTCCCAAGAACCGTGAAACGCGGCCACCGCTGGTCAAGGAGCTCAAGGCGCACCGCGATGAGCTACCCGAGAAGTATCATTTCCTGCTCGACGCGCCGGTGGAAGATCCCGAGGGACGTGACGCGCAGATTCGCTTCTCGCGCAAGACCAAAAGCCAGTACGTGATGAGTGAACGTGACGGCAAGGCCAGCGGCTGGCGGGCCGAATTCGAAGACGGAAAGTGGCGGATCGAGGACAAGCGCAAATGACACCGAGAGGTCGTACCAATCAGCTGCTCTATCATGCCCAGCTGTTATTGGATACCGCCTGGGCCGACGACGAGCATACCGATGCCCGGCGCATGGCGCATGAAGAAGGCGCTCTGGCGACGCTGGAGCTGGCACTCAATGCGGCCCTGCGTGAGCTGACCGAGCATGCGCAACTCTCGCATCACGATTGGCGCGAGCTGCTGGCCGATCAAGGCCCGGCACTCGAGGGTGTCGGGCAGTTGCGCGAGCTGGCGCGACGTGAAGATAGCTGGCTGGCGCGCTTGCTGGCGCATCTCGAGTCTTTGCATGACGTCGAGGGCGCGTCGCGTCGCCGTGCCGGCGGTTCGGGCGTGATCGCCAGCGCCTCGGGCATGGCCTTGTCCGAAGAGCTTGATGCATGTATCGCGGCGTTCAAGATTCAGCTTGACGAACTGCGCGAGACCAGCGAGGAGTGGTGACGCCGCATGCATGCGGTGGTATCCTGACGTCAATGAAAAGAAACGACCATGGCGTTTGCCTTGGTCGTTTTTTATTGGGACAAACGGGAGAATATAGCGTGTCCGATACCGCGATTCTGGAAATCGTCGAGCTTGCCGATGGCGAAGTCGTGCTTAGGCCTTCCGAAACCGACAGCGAGCCATTGGTGAGCATTCGCTTCTCGGAGGAGGCGCTGGATCTATTGCGTCAGAGCCGCTTCGAGGTGGCGCGTCAGATGATCGACCATGCGATCACGCGCACGCGCCTGTGGGAAGGCAATGAAGAAGAGTCGCAAGAGGCCCCCGAAACGGTGCATTGAGGCGCGTCGCTCGATGATCGACACTGGTGTTACTGATAGACGCCCGACTGCCGATAAGGATCGGACGTTATCGTGTACACCATCATGAATATCTTTCATACTCACTTGAAGTATATGCAGTGGTCATGACCGCTGTGGCGCGGCAAAGTGAGCCCCCTAATCTTCGAGCCGAGAGTCGAGAAACGCTATGAGCCAGTATCAGCCTCCATTTCGTGCCGACACCGTAGGTAGCCTGCTGCGCAGTGACGAGCTCAAGCAGGCGAGACGTCGTTTCCACGCCGGGGAAACCGACTATGCGGCATTGCGTGATGTCGAAGACGCCGAGATTCGGCGTGTCGTCGCCAAGCAGGAGGCGTTGGGCCTCAAGGCGGTCACCGATGGCGAGTTCCGTCGCGCTTGGTGGCATTTCGATTTTCTCGAAGACCTCAAGGGCGTAGAAGGCTATAGCTCGGATCAAGGGATTCAGTTTCAGGGCCGTCAGACGCAGGCACGCAGCGTGCGCGTGATCGACAAGCTGGGTTTCGATCCCCAGCATCCGATGCTCGATCACTTCCGTTTCCTGGCGGACACGGTCGGCAAGGCAACGCCGAAGATGACGCTGCCGAGTCCGAGTGTGCTGCACTTCCGTGGCGGCCGCCGCAATATCGACAGTAGTGTCTACCCCTCCCTGGATACCTTCTTCGCCGACCTGGCCGATACCTACCGTGACGTGGTCAAGCATTTCTATGCGGCGGGCTGTCGTTATCTTCAACTCGATGACACGGTGTGGGCGTATCTATGCTCCGAGAAGGAACTGGCGGCGGCACGTGAGCGTGGCGAGGATGCCGATCGTCTGCAGCATATCTATGCCGAGGTGCTCAACCACGCGCTGGCCGAGCGTCCCGATGACCTGCATGTCAGCCTGCACGTCTGCCGGGGCAACTTTCGCTCCACATGGATCAGCGAAGGAGGGTATGAGCCGGTTGCCGAGACGCTGCTGGGGCGTGTCGATGTCGATGCCTACTTCCTCGAATACGACACCGAGCGGGCGGGCGGTTTCGAGCCGCTGCGTTTTCTGCCCGAAGGTCACAAGCAGGCCGTCCTGGGGCTGATTACCAGCAAGAGCGGTGAGCTCGAGCCTGCCGATACGGTCAGCGCTCGCATTGCCGAAGCGTCGCGCCATGCGCCGCTTTCCCAGCTTTGTTTGAGCCCGCAGTGCGGCTTTGCCTCGACCGAGGAAGGTAATTTGCTCAGCGAAACGCAGCAGTGGGACAAGCTGCGCCATGTCGTGGATATCGCCAAGGCCGTCTGGCAAGACTGAGTCTTGCTGTGCTGATCTGTTGTTCGCCTCTGCATGCTCGCATGTGGGGGCGTTTTATTGACTGGGCTCGCGTGACAGTTCAATGAAGGCGATGCGGATGGAGCGCTAAGCGTTGAATCATTCTGTGATGTAACGGTAAATCATCGCTTCTATAGTGGGAATTATGACGTCTAGCGGCGTCAGAAGTGTGTCCATTCGGCGACGAATAGGGATCTCTGGACCCCTTGATCATGGGCACTGTAGGAAAATTTACCGTTTATCAGGCAATTGATATTGGCGAGATTAGCGGTATTCGTATTATCCTGTGGGCGGTACATGAGGGACCTGATGTATCAGGGCTTCATCACCACACACAGAAAGGTTTTCAAGGAGAACGCAGATGTTGTCCAACAGCAAGAACACGCTCAAGCTTCTGGTCGCTGCTGGCTCTCTGGCCGTGTTGGCCGGTTGTGCTTCTGGTCAAGAACAGATGAAGAGCGATATCGATCAGGCGCAGGCTGACGCGTCTGAAGCCAAGAGCATGTCTCAGCAGGCAATGAATGCTGCCGAGAAAGCGCAGCGCGATGCGAATGCCGCTCTCGAAGCGACTCAGCGCAACCGTGCCGAGATGGATCGTATGTTCGAGAAGTCCATGCGCAAGTAATGCGTAGGCAGTGTGGGGCCGGCGTCTCAACGTCCGGTCCAGAAAAGGGCCCCGCCATTGGTGGGGCCCTTTTCGTTTGTAACTGACGGGGATGACGCCCCCGGGGGCTTTCGGTGTACGCTAGCGCCTTGTCACGATCATTCGGAGTGGAACATGAGGCGATGGACGCGTGCTTGGGTAATGACCTTGAGTGTTTTGTCGTTAGCGATTTGGAGCGGGGCATGCGCGCTGGCGAACGCCGATGACGAGGTCTGGATCTTGATCGACGACAATGATTCCACACTGGATATCTATCGCGGTGATACACGGATCGAGCGTTTCGAGCCGGTGGCGTTGGGGCGGGGTGGAACGGCGCGCGTGCGTCAGCAAGGTAGCAGAATGACGCCTACCGGCGAATTTCATATCAACCGCATCAATCGCGACAGCAAGTTCGATATCTTCCTGGGAATAGACTACCCCAAGCTCGAAACCGCACGTGAGGCGATGCAGGCAGGTTTGATGTCGCCGACCGAATATGCCGATTTCCAGGATGCTTACTATCGTGATGGGGCGCCGCCGCAGGATACGGTGCTGGGCGGCTATATCGGTATCCATGGTCTGGGCAATAGCGATCCCGATATTCATCGGCGCTTTAACTGGACGGAAGGGTGTGTGGCCGTCACCAATGACCAGATTGAACAACTGACGCGCCTGGTCTCGATCGGCACACGCGTCGTGATCCGGGGAGACGACGATGTGCCGATCGATTCCCTGCGCGACAAGCCGCAGGCGAGTACTCAGATCTCGACGGATTGATAGAGCAGGTGCGGCGGCGTCGGCAAGGCGTCGTACAGGCTGCCGGGCAGCGGTTCGCGCGGTGTCTCTTCTTCGGGTTCGACGTTCAGTGCCACCGCTGCGCCATCGGGAATCAATACCGCGTCCGCTAGACGGCGGTGATCGATGTCGGTGTCGATATCGTGGCGTTTCAAGGTAGCTACGAGCGCTTCATCGGCGTCGAGCACACGCTTGAGCACCGGTGAACGGCGGTCTTCTTCGAGCAGCGGGAAAGACTGTACGTAGAGCGTCTCGTCGCGCCAGCCGAACTTGGTCGGTTCGCTGACCAGATTCACCTGGGTGCCTACTGGAAGCTTGCCGAATAGATGCTCCACGTCTTCCGGGAACATGCGAATGCAGCCATGCGTCACGCGCATGCCGACACCCTGCGGGCGGTTGGTGCCATGGATCAGGTAGCCAGGAATGTTCAGGCGCATCTTGTACCCGCCCAGCGGGTTATCGGGGCCGGGCGGCACCACATCGGGGAGTTCTCGACCATCCTCGGCGTGTTCTTCGATAATCGACTGGGGCGGATACCAGGGCGGATTTTCCTGCTTTTCGGTAATCCGTGTTTCTCCCAGCGGCGTCGACCAGTCCATGCGCCCGACGCTGATGGCGTAGGTCTCCACCCGTGCCGGTTCTCCTTCCTTTTGCTCGGGGTAGTAATAGAGGCGCATTTCGGGGATGTTGACCACCACACCTTCATGGTCGGCATCGGGGAGAATGAAGCGCGTGGGAACCGTGACCTCGGTGCCTTCGCCGGGATACCAGACACTGACCCCGGGATTGGCGCGCCGCATCTCTTCGTAGCCGATCCCATAGTAGCGACCGATGTCGAGCAGCGTGTCTTCCTTTTCGGCCTCGATGACGCGTGCTTCGCCGACGATATTGCTGTTCTCGTCGATATCGAAACGTGTAACGCGCTGGTCGTGGGGCGCCGCCTCGGTTTGCGGCAAGTCGGCCGCTTCGGGATCGATGACGGGCCCTGGGGCTGAGTCGGCAAGCGCCAGCGTAGAGAGAGACAGCAATGGGGCCAGCAGGAAGGGCGATAGGCCTCGGGAAATAACCGGCATGGATAGGGACTCTTTTTCGTTCAGGCAAGTGGCGAATGCCACGGTCACCTGCATTCTGGCGTATTTTCATGCCGACACAAGCCTTCAGCGGATTTGTGGCGTGCATGCGTACGTCTATGTAAGCCGCTGGCTAGGCGCGCGCTTGGCGGGTGCTGCCTGTTAGGCTGCTTCCGTCTTGCGATTGAGCTGGCCGAGTAACGCTTCGAGCAGGGAAAAACGCCGTTCCTCGTCGCTCATGTCGCCATCGAAGCGTAGCGTGTCCGCACCGTCCAATCGATAGTGTGCCGGATCCTGCTGGATCATTTGAACCAGTGTCATGGGGTCGACGGCGGTGTGTGTACCGAACGTGAGGCGACCACGCTCGGCGCCGGCCTCAAGGCGCACGATCCCCAGGCGTTCGGCACGCTGGCGTAGCCGGGTCTGACGGAACAGCGTCTTGAGCGGCCCTGGTAGTAGTCCGAAACGGTCGATCATCTCGACCTGTAACTCCTTGAGCTCAGCTTCGTCCTCGGCGTTGGCAATACGCTTGTACATGATCAGGCGCTGTTGCACGTCCGGCAGGTAATCGCTGGGGATCAAGGCCGGCAAGTTGAGGCTGATTTCCACGCCATCGTCCAGCGGCGACTCGATATTGGGTGTCTTGCCGCTCTTGATGGCCTTGACCGCGCGGTCGAGCATTTGCATGTAAAGGCTGTAGCCGACCGTTTCCATCTGCCCGCTTTGTTCATCGCCCAACAGTTCGCCAGCGCCGCGAATTTCCATGTCGTGACTGGCGAGAGTGAAGCCGGCCCCGAGATCCTCCGCCTGGCCGATCGCCTCGAGGCGCTTGAGTGCGTCTTGGGTCATGGCCTTGGGCGGTGGCGTGAGGAGATAGGCGTATGCCTGATGGTGGCTGCGGCCGACACGCCCGCGGAGCTGGTGCAACTGGGCGAGTCCGAATTTGTCGGCGCGCTCGATGATGATGGTGTTGGCGCTGGGGACGTCGATGCCGGTTTCGATGATCGTCGAGCAGACCAATACGTTGAACCGCTTATGATAGAAATCCGACATCACACGTTCCAGAGAACGCTCGGGTAGCTGGCCATGGGCGACGGCCACGCGTGCCTCGGGGACTAGTTCGGCGACCCGCTCGGCAGCGGTTTCTATCGTCTTGACCTCGTTGTGCAGGAAATACACTTGGCCGCCGCGCAGGATTTCGCGCAGCAGGGCTTCCTTCAGGACGCCTTCGTTGCGCTGCTGTACGAAGGTCTTGACCGATAGGCGGCGCGCTGGCGGCGTGGCGATGATCGAGAGATCGCGAATGCCGCTCATTGCCATGTTCAAGGTGCGAGGAATCGGCGTCGCGGTAAGCGTGAGAATATCGACCTCGGCCCGCAGGCTCTTGAGCTTTTCCTTCTGCGAGACGCCGAAACGGTGTTCCTCGTCGATGATCAAAAGCCCCATGTTGGGCAGCGACATCGACTTGGAAAGCAGCTTGTGGGTGCCGATGACGATATCGGCACGGCCATCGCTGATGCGCTCCAGCGACGCTTGTTGTCCCTTGCCGGCGGTGAAGCGCGAGAGCAGTTCGATCTGTACCGCGGTATCCGCGAAGCGGTCGCGGAAGTTGTCGTAGTGCTGTTGGGCCAGCAAGGTGGTGGGTACCAGCACCACCACTTGACGACCGGAATGCACGGCAAGAAAGGCGGCGCGCATGGCGACCTCGGTCTTGCCGAAGCCTACGTCGCCGCAGACCACGCGATCCATCGGGCGTGGTGCGGTCATGTCCTCGAGCACCGCATCGATGGCGGCGTGTTGATCGGGGGTTTCCTCAAAGGGAAAGCTGGCCGTGAAGCGTGCGTATTCTGCACCGGGAGCTTCGCAGGCGAAGCCCTCGCGGGCTTCGCGCCGGGCATAGGTATCCAATAGTTCAGCGGCGGTATCACGCACCTTTTCGGCCGCCTTGCGTTTGGCCTTGTCCCAGGTTTCCGAGCCGAGTTTATGCAGCGGGGCCAGTTCATCGGTGGCACCGGCATAACGCGAGATAAGGTGCAGGCTGTCCACCGGTACGTAGAGCTTGGCGCCGCCGGCGTATTCCAGCGCCAGAAATTCAGCGGCCTGACCGCCGGTTTCGAGCGTCTCGAGCCCTTGGTAGCGGCCCACACCGTGGCTCTGGTGAACTACCGGAGAACCAGGGCGCAATTCCGCCAGGTGGCGAACGGCGAGCTCGTTGTCATCGGTTACCCGCCCCCGGCGGCGTGCCTGGCGAACGACATCACCGTAAAGCTCGGTTTCAGTAATGACGCAAGTAGCGGGGCTGTCGAGCCATAGCCCTTCATCGAGACCGCCCGCGCAAATCGCTAGCGGCGCACTGCCATCCAGGAAGTGTTGCCAGCCATCGGCCACGGCTAGAGGGCGCTCCAGCGGGGCGAGGGTTTCTTCCAGGGCTTCGCGGCGCCCACTGGACTCGGCGACCAGCAAGACGCGCGGGGCGTCGGGGGCGCCGAGAAACGCTTCGAGTTTGGCGAGAGGGTGACGACCACGAGCATGAATGGCCACGTCAGGGAGGGGGTGCGTGGCCGGTACCTTGGCATGCGGATGCGGTTCGTCGTCGTCAACCAGCGCCACGCGCGGGTGCTGCTTGATGGATGCGAAGACCTCGGGCACGGGGATGAAGGCATGTGCCGGTGGCAGCAAGGGCCGCGTGGGGTCGACACCAAGGTTGTCGTAGCGGCTTTCGATGGCGCTCCAGTGATGCTCGGCCGCCTCGTGGATGCCGGGCATCAGTGCGATGCGCGTATGCGCATTCAGATGCTCGAACAGGCTTGCGGTCTCCTCGAAGAATAGCGGCAGGTACTGTTCCAGCCCGGGAGACGGAATGCCTTTGAGTGCGTCGTTGTACAGCGGGCATTGACGAGGGTCGACGTCGAACAATGTCTCGAATCCCTCGCGGAAGCAGGCGATCGCCGAGCGCGACAGCGAATATTCGTGTGCCGGCAGCAGTTCCACGCGCTCGACCTTGTCCAGGGAGCGCTGAGAATCGGGATTGAAATAGCGCAGCGTATCGACTTCGTCATCGAAGAGATCGATACGCAGAGGATGCTCACTGCCCATCGGGTAAAGGTCGATCAAGGCACCGCGAAGCGCGTATTCCCCGGGTTCGTAAACGGTCTCCACGGCGCGGTAGCCGGCCCGCGAGAGGCGTTCCCTGAAGCCTTCTCGATCGAGTTGCATGCCGGTGTACAGCGTCAGGACGCGGCCGGCGATGTAGTCGGTGGGTGGGAGCCGTTGCATCAGGGTGTTGATGGGCACCACGACGATGCCGCGCGTCCCTTCTTGTAGCTGACGCAGCGTCTTGAGACGTGTCGAGACGATATCCTGATGCGGCGAAAAGCTGTCGTAGGGCAACGTTTCCCAGTCGGGGAACGACAAGATGGGATGATTGGCGAAGAATTGCAGCGCGCCTTCGAGCCGTTGAGCGCTGGCAGTATCGGGGGTCACGACCATCAGCGGAGCGTCGTCGGCGAGGCGTGCCAGCGCCAGGGCGCTAGCGGCGGCGTGCGGACGTTGCCAGTAGACAGTGTCACGTACGCCCTGAGGATGCGGTGGATCTAGCGGTGAAAAATACGACATGGTGCGCTTCATTTTCTAGGTCGAGACGATGATAGCAGGCAAAACAAGGGTTGGGGGCGATAGTCGGGGATTTAAAGCCGCGTTCGGTACCGGTCTTGTAGTCGAAATTGGTCGCATAAATCGACGTTCAATGCCCTTTTTCAGCCCTGTAGTCAAGGGCCTGTTGGTGTAGTGGAATTACACCGCATGCGACCAAGCAAGCATTGCTAAGGGTGTGAAAGACTACGGATAATGCGCTCGATTTCGTTCCCCGCTGCCGTGACGAGGCCCGCCGTGAGTCAAGAAAATCTCGAGACCTATTTTCAGGATTGGCAAGAAAACGAAGCCTTGGCTGAGGAGATGATCCCACTGCTGGGCTGCCTCTACCGCAAGTACAATGTCGTGCCATCTCTATATGGGCGCTCGTTGATCAATCGTTCGGTCATTCGCATTCTCAAGAATCATCGCTACGTCAAGAAGGTCGAGGGAACCGAACTCTCGGTGCGCGATACGTTGCCGATGGTCAAGGCCATGACCGAGCTCGAGCTGGGGCCGGCGCACATCGACATCGGCAAGTTGGGCGTGGCCTTCAAGCGCTCCGGGCAAGATGACATTCGGGCCTTCCTCGAAACGGAGCTCGCCGATATCGTAGGTCGCCATGCGGATAACGGCATGGGCGGCGAGCCCAAGGATGTCGTGCTCTACGGCTTTGGGCGCATCGGTCGTTTGCTGGCGCGTATCATGATCGAGAAGGCGGGCGGCGGTAACTTGTTGCGTCTGCGTGCCATCGTGGTGCGGGGTGGCGGCGATGACCTCGAGAAGCGGGCCAGTCTGTTGCGCCGTGATAGCGTGCATGGGCCGTTCGCCGGCACAATTCGGATCGACCATGAGAACCAGGCGATTATTGCCAACGGCAATTACATCCAGGTCATTCATGCCGATTCGCCTAGCGAGATCGATTATACCGCATACGGCATCCAGAGCGCCCTGGTCGTCGATAACACCGGCAAATGGCGCGACGAGGAAGGCCTTTCCCAGCATCTGGCGTCCAAGGGTGTGGCGAAGGTGCTACTGACTGCACCCGGCAAGGGTAGCGTCAAGAATATCGTGCCGGGTATCAATCAGGATGATATCAGCGATGATGACCGCGTGTTGTCTGCGGCCTCGTGCACGACTAACGCTATCGTGCCGGTTCTCAAGGCGGTCAATGACGAGTTCGGTATCGTCCACGGGCATGTCGAGACGGTGCATGCCTACACCAACGACCAGAATTTGATCGACAACTATCACAAGGGCGACCGCCGGGGACGTAGTGCTGCGCTGAACATGGTGCTGACCGAAACCGGTGCCGCCAAGGCCGTGGCCAAGGCACTGCCCGAGTTGTCGGGCAAACTCTCCGGGAATGCCATTCGCGTACCCACGCCGGATGTCTCCATGGCCATTCTCAATCTGACGCTGGACAAGGCTACCGACCGCGAGGCGCTGAACGAGTACCTGCGCGACATGGCCTTGCATTCACGCATGCAAAAGCAGATCGATTACGTCGACTCGCCGGAGGTGGTGTCGTCCGATTTCGTGGGCAATCGTCATGCCGGCATCGTCGATGCTCAGGCAACGATCGCCGAAGATCGTCAAATCGTGCTCTACGTGTGGTACGACAACGAATTCGGCTATAGCTGTCAGGTGGTGCGTATCCTGCAGCACATGTCCAACGTGCGTTTCGTATACTTGCCGCGCGAGACGCGCTGAGCGCGCTCTTGCGTCGCTTTCATCTCCGCCCTGGCGCTGGCCGGGGCGCTTTTTGTCGCCTGTATTCCTCCTTCGTAAGCCTCATACTTCCTAAGGTTATGTAGTCATTTGGGGTTAGTCTCTCTATAATAGTGCCCGATTTTGAGGACGGCCCTTGTGGCCATGGGCCGAAAGAAACAATCGTCTGATAAGAAAAGAATCCGACTACCGTGAAGATTGCCCGTGCTGCTCAGCGTGCCTATAAGACGCGTGGCAAGCGTGTGGCCGTTCATGGACCCCTTTCCTTTCGAAACATCAGATCCGACAACTGGGCGAGACTATGATCGAAGTCAAACGAGGCCTGGATCTCCCCATCGCCGGGTCGCCCGAGCAGCGCATATACGATGCGCCGCCCGTGCGGCACGTGGCGATACTCGGTACCGACTACGTGGGCATGAAGCCGACAATGGAGGTCCGCGAGGGGGACAAGGTAAAACTGGGCCAGCTACTGTTCACCGACAAGAAGATCCCGGGCGTACGGTTCACGGCACCAGGCGCAGGCGAGGTGGTGGCGATCAATCGCGGCGAGAAGCGGCGCCTGCTGTCGGTCGTCATCAAACTCGATGATCACGAAGAGGCCGTACCCTTCACGGCGCATGGCGCGGACGCGCTGGAACACTTGGAGCGCCAGACGGTCGTTGATCAATTGGTCGATTCAGGGCTCTGGACGGCATTCAGGACTCGCCCTTATTCCCGCACGCCCGCACCCGATACGACTCCCGCCGATATTTTCGTTACTGCCATCGATACGCATCCCCTTGCCGCCGACCCCAATGTGGTAATCGGTGAGGACGCCGCTGCGTTCGAGCAGGGGCTCAAGGTGCTCAAGCACCTGACGCCAGGTCAGGTGTTCGTCTGCCATGGGCAAGGCGCCGAGCTGCCGGGCAGTGAGCTCGAAGGCGTGCGTTCCGAGACCTTTGCCGGCCGGCATCCTGCCGGACTGGTGGGCACCCATATCCATTATCTTTCGCCGGTGAGTCTTGCGCGTCAGGTGTGGCATCTCGGCTATCAAGATGTCATCGCCTTCGGCAAGCTGTTTGCCGAAGGGCGCCTCGAGACGCAGCGGGTAGTGGCCGTCGGCGGGCCGCGCGCCAAGCAGCCGCGCTTGCTGCGGACGCGTCTCGGGGCGAGCAGCAGTGAATTGCTGGAAGGTGAGGTCGACTCGCCCGATGACGCTCGCGTGATTTCAGGGTCGGTCTTCGGTGGCGAGATCGCCGAAGGCTCGCGGCGCTTCCTGGGCCGTTTCCATCGCCAGTTCACGCTGCTCGAAGAGGGCAACAAGCGTGCCTTACTGGGCTGGTTGTCGCCGGGATTGCGGCGTCATTCGGTGATGGGCATCTATGTCTCTCAGTTTCTGGGGCTCGATCGGTATTCGCCAAATACCTCTACCAACGGTTCCGAGCGCGCCATGGTACCGGTGGGCGCCTACGAACGCGTGATGCCGCTGGATATCATGCCGACACAACTGTTGCGCTCATTGATCGTGGGCGACATCGAGAGCTCGATGGAACTCGGTTGTCTGGAGCTGGATGAAGAAGATCTCGCGCTTTGTACCTACGTTTGCCCCGGCAAGTACGAGTACGGCCCCATCCTGCGTGATAACCTCACCATGATCGAGAAAGAGGCCTGACGATGGGAATTCGTAATACGCTCGACAAGCTCGAGCCGCATTTTCACCAGGGTGGTAAATACGAGAAGTTCTACGCGCTTTACGAAGCCGTCGATACAATCTTCTATACGCCCCCGGACGTGACCAAAAGCACGGCGCATGTGCGTGATGGCATCGATCTCAAGCGGATCATGATCACGGTGTGGCTGTGTACCTTTCCGGCGATGTTTTTCGGCATGTACAACGCCGGCCTGCAGGCCAATATGGCGATGGGCGATGGGTTCGGCGCACTGAGCGGGTGGCGCGAAGCTATCACCATGGCGCTGGCCGGGAGCCACGATCCCGGCAGTATCTGGGCCAATTTCGTGCTCGGCGCCACCTACTTCTTGCCTATCTACCTGGTGACCTTCGTCGTTGGCGGGTTTTGGGAGGTGCTGTTCGCCGTCAAGCGTGGTCATGAGGTCAACGAAGGCTTCTTCGTCACCTCCGTGCTTTTTGCGTTGATTCTGCCGGCGACGATTCCGCTGTGGCAGGTGGCCTTGGGGATCACCTTCGGGGTCGTGATCGGCAAGGAAATTTTCGGCGGCACCGGCAAGAACTTCCTGAACCCGGCGCTCACCGGGCGTGCCTTCTTGTACTTCGCCTATCCGGCGCAGATCTCCGGCGATAGCGTGTGGGTGCCTGCCGACGGTTATACCGGCGCGACCGCGCTTTCCACTGCGGCGCAGAACGGCATGGGTGCCGTGCAGCAGGCATATAGTTGGTGGGATGCTTTCCTGGGCTTCATTCCCGGTTCGGTGGGGGAAACCTCGACACTGGCGATCCTCATCGGCGCGGTGGTCTTGTTGATTACGCGTATTGCCTCGTGGCGCATCATGCTGGGCGTATTCGTGGGCATGGCACTGACCGCCATGCTGTTCACTTCCATCGGTTCGGACAGCAACCCGATGTTCGGCATGCCATGGTACTGGCATTTCGTGCTCGGTGGCTTCGCCTTCGGGATGGTGTTCATGGCCACCGATCCGGTATCGGCGTCGATGACTGATCGTGGCAAGTTGCTGTTCGGCCTTTTGATCGGGGTGATGACGGTATTGATCCGGGTGGTCAATCCGGCGTTTCCGGAAGGCATCATGCTGGCGATTCTGTTCGCCAACCTGTTCGCGCCGATGATCGATCACTTCTTCGTGCAGGCCAACATCAAGCGCCGCCAGAAGCGTGATGCCGCGTATTCCACCGCGACGACCGAGGAGACCACCTGATGGCCAGTAACAACTCCATCAAGAAAACACTGACGGTCGCACTCGCGCTGTGCATCGTGTGCTCGGTGGTGGTCTCGACCGCTGCCGTGGTCTTGCAGCCTACCCAGCAGAAGAACCAGGAGCTCGACCGCAAGAGCAACATCTTGCAGGTGGCTAACCTCTACGAGCCGGGGATGGATGTCGACGATGCTTTCGATGAGTTGATTACCTCGCGTGTAATCAAACTGGAGACCGGTGAGTACAGCGATCGTTTCGATCCGCAAAGTTACGATCAGTTCGACGCCGCCAGTGACCCTGCGACATCGCGTACCCTGTCCGGTGAAGAGGATAGTGCGGGTATCGGGCGCGAAGAGATGTACTCGACAGTCTATCTGGTGGGCGACGATCCCGATGATCCCGAGCAGATCATTCTGCCGATTCGCGGGCAGGGGCTATGGGGGCTGATGCGAGGTTTCTTCGCTATCGAAGGCGATGGCAATACCATCATCGGATTGTCCTACTACGATCACTCCGAAACGCCGGGACTCGGTGGCGAGGTTGACAATCCTCGTTGGAAGTCGAAGTGGAAGGGCAAGGAGATTTATGCAGAAGATGGCATGAATCCCGATATCTCCCTGGTCAAGGGTGGCGCGGATGGTGAATATGAAGTCGATGCCTTGTCGGGGGCGACGCTGACGAGCCGCGGCGTTACCAACATGCTGCATTTCTGGCTGAGCGAGAGTGGCTTCGGCCCCTATCTCGCCCGCTTCCACGGCAATTCCGAAGGAGCGTGAACATGGCTGCTGAATCCGTAAAAGACGTCGTTCTCTCGCCAGTCTTCAAGAACAACCCGATCGCGCTGCAGGTGCTGGGGATCTGTTCGGCACTGGCGGTGACCAATTCCATGAGTGTGTCGTTGGTCATGGGCCTGGCCGTTATCGCGGTCACGGCGTTTTCCAATCTGTTCGTTTCGTTGATTCGTCAGCATATTCCGTCGTCGATCCGCATCATCGTGCAAATGACCATCATTGCCTCGCTGGTCATCGTGGTCGACCAGGTGCTCAAGGCATATGCTTACGAGATGTCCAAACAGCTATCGGTCTTCGTGGGGCTGATCATCACCAATTGCATCGTCATGGGCCGTGCCGAGGCCTATGCCATGCAAAATGGCCCTGTGATGAGCTTTCTCGATGGGATCGGCAATGGTCTGGGTTATGCCGTGATCCTGTTGATCGTCGGCTTTTTCCGTGAGCTTTTCGGTTCCGGTAGCGTCTTCGGCTTCACAGTGCTGACGCCGGTGCAGGACGGCGGTTGGTACGTACCCAATGGTCTGATGCTGTTGCCGCCCTCGGCATTCTTCGTTATCGGCCTGATCATCTGGGTGCTGCGCAGCATTCGTACCGAGCAGGTCGAAAAGACCGAATACCGGATCGTGGCCAACAGCAAGGCCAAGATTAAGGAGTCCGTGTAATGTTCGAACATTATCTGAGCCTCTTCGTCAAGGCAGTGTTCGTGGAGAACATGGCACTGGCGTTCTTCCTCGGCATGTGTACGTTTCTGGCCGTTTCCAAGAAGATTTCCTCGGCGATCGGTCTGGGAATCGCGGTCATCGTGGTGCTGACCATTACCGTGCCGGTCAATAACCTGATCCTGACGTATCTGCTCAGGGAAGGTGCGTTGACCTGGACGGGCCTTGAAGGCGCCGGGAATATCGATCTGTCGTTCCTGGGGCTGCTGAGCTATATCGGCGTCATCGCGGCGCTGGTGCAGATCCTCGAGATGTTCCTCGATAAATTCGTTCCCACGCTCTATAACGCGCTGGGGGTTTTCCTGCCGTTGATCACCGTGAATTGCGCGATTCTCGGCGCGTCCCTGTTCATGGTGGAGCGTAGCTACAACTTCGGCGAATCGGTGGTCTTTGGTGCCGGGGCTGGCTTCGGCTGGGCGCTGGCGATCGCCGCATTGGCGGGAATTCGGGAAAAGCTCAAGTACAGTGACGTGCCGGCCAGCCTTCAAGGGTTGGGGATTACGTTCATTACCGTCGGACTGATGTCATTGGGCTTCATGTCCTTCTCCGGCATCCAGCTCTAAGCAACGGAAATAGGAAACCGACATGGTTGATACATCCATCATCGTGCTCGGCGTCGTCATGTTCACCGTGATCGTGCTTGGTCTGGTGGCCGTGATCTTGACGGCGCGCAGTCGTCTGGTCAGCAGTGGCGATGTCTCCATCGAGATCAACGACGATCCCGAGAACACTCTGACGACCCAGGCTGGCGGCAAGTTGCTGCAAACGTTGGCCGCCAACGGCATCTTTCTTTCCTCGGCGTGCGGCGGTGGCGGTTCCTGCGCGCAGTGCAGATGCCGTGTGGTCGATGGCGGGGGCTCGATTCTGCCCACCGAGGAGTCTCACTTCACCCTGCGTGAGAAAAAAGAGGGCTGGCGGCTGTCTTGTCAGGTGCCGGTCAAGCAGGACATGAAGGTCGAGGTTCCCGAAGAGGTCTTCGGCGTCAAGAAGTGGGAGTGCGAGGTCACCGAGAATCCCAACGTTGCTACCTTCATCAAGGAGCTCAACCTCAAGCTTCCCGAAGGCGAGGATGTGGCTTTCCGCGCCGGTGGCTATGTGCAACTGATAGCGCCACCCTATGATCTCTCCTTCAAGGACTTCGACATTGAGGAGGAGTACCGTAGTGACTGGGAGAAGTTTGGCCTGTTTGATATTTCGCACAAGAATAACGAGGAGGTCATTCGCGCCTACTCGATGGCCAATTATCCCGATGAAAAGGGCATCCTCAAGTTCAATATTCGTATCGGGGCACCGCCGCCCAATACCAATCACCCCCCGGGGTTGATGTCGACGTATGTCTTCGCGCTCAAGCCGGGTGACAAGGTGACGGTGATGGGGCCATTCGGCGAGTTCTTCGCCAAGGACAGCGATGCGGAAATGATCTTCATCGGTGGTGGCGCAGGCATGGCGCCGATGCGCAGCCATATCTTCGATCAGCTCAAACGCCTCAAATCGTCGCGCAAGATCTCATTCTGGTACGGTGCGCGCTCCTGGCGTGAGACCTTCTATAATGAAGAATACGACCAGTTAGCCGAAGAGTTCGAAAATTTCGAATGGCATCTCGCGCTCTCCGACCCGTTGCCGGAAGACAACTGGGAAGGGGACACCGGCTTCATCCATAATGTGCTTTACGACAAGTACCTCAAGGACCATCCGGCGCCGGAAGACTGCGAATACTATATGTGCGGCCCGCCCATCATGAATGCCTCCGTCATCAAGATGCTGACCGACATGGGTGTAGAGCCTGAAAACATCATGCTGGACGACTTCGGCGGATGAGGCTCGCAGCATACTGTGCAGGATCGGCCTGGAGAGGGCTGGTCCTGCTTGTGTTATTGATGCTGGTCGGCTGCGATCAACCACCGCAGGCGCATCGCTTCGAGGGTCCCATCTTCGGGACGGGCTACCATGTGACCGTCTATGGTGACTTCAGCGATAAGCAACTTGCGTCGCTGGAGGATGGAATCAAGGAGTCGCTCGATGAGGTCGATCATCTGATGTCGACCTATAAGTCCGACTCGGAGTTGTCGCGTTTCAATGCCGCGTCGGTGAATGAGCCGTTCGAATTATCCTCTGCCACGGCGAATGTGATCAGGGAAGCTATCGATATCGGCGATCTCTCGAAGGGGGCATTCGATGTCACCATCGGTAGTGCGGTCAACCTGTGGGGCTTCGGTCCCGAGATGCGTCCGGACGAAGTGCCCAGCGACGATGAAATCGCCCAGGCGTTGGACGAGGTCGGTTACCAGGCGCTGAAATTGAAAGGCAATCGCCTGATCAAGACCAAGCCGGTATATGTCGATCTTTCGGGTATCGCCAAGGGGTTCGGGGTCGACCAAGTGGCGGCTCGCCTGGATGCGCTGGGCGTGACGTCCTATCTCGTGGAGGTCGGTGGCGAAATTCGTACACGGGGCGCCAAGCCCAATGGCGAGCCTTGGCGCATCGCCGTGGAAAAACCGATTTCCCGGGAGCGTAGCGTGCAACGCGTGCTTGAACTCGAAGACGTGGCGGTGGCGACATCGGGGGATTACCGCAATTATTATGAGGAAGATGGCCAGCGTTTTTCGCATACCATCGACCCGCGTACCGGTCGTCCGATCACCCATCATCTCGCCTCGGTGACGGTCGTCTCCAAGCGTAGCGCGACGGCCGATGGTCTGGCGACGGCGCTCGAGGTTCTGGGGCCCGAGAAAGGCATGGCGTTGGCTAATCGCGAGGATATTGCGGCTTATTTCATCGTCAAAACCGATGAGGGCTTCAAGACAGAACTTAGCGAGGTGTTTCATACCTATCTTGCGGATGAGCCGTCCGAAGGGGAAAAGCAATGACACTATGGCTTTTGGTATTCGCATTGATGCTGCTGCTGCTGGCGGGTATGGCCATCGGCGTCATTCTCGGCCGTAAGCCGATCGCAGGCTCGTGCGGGGGGCTCAATCAGTTGGGCCTCAAGGAGGGGTGCGATATCTGCGGCGGGAATGACAAGGTCTGCGAAGAAGAGAATCAAAAGCGCCGCAAGAGTGCGCGTCGTTCCAGCGACGAGAACCGGGGCGCCGACCTCGGCTACGACGCCGTTCGACGCTGAGCGCACTCGTCAATCAATACTCACACTGGAATCGTTGGTTTGAGTCCAAGGCGCCTTAGGGCGTGTCCCGACATGATATTGCGGGAAATACGGGTATGTGCCGCCGATAGCGGCGCACCTCGTCATCCCCGCTTGCCGTGGCCAGTCTTGCGTTGAGGCTTATCGCAGCGGTTCCTCATGCATCGAGAGGAGCAGGCGAACCTAATGGCAGTTCACAATTATGATGTGGTGGTGATTGGCTCGGGTCCCGCAGGCGAAAGCGCTGCGATCAACGCGGCCAAGCACGGTAAGCGTGTGGCCATCGTCGAGAAGCAACAAGCGGTGGGCGGCAACTGCACCCACTGGGGGACGATCCCGTCCAAGGCGCTACGCCACCAGGTCAAGCAGATCATGCAGTTCAATACCAACCGCATGTTCCGCGACATCGGCGAACCGCGCTGGTTTTCCTTTCCTCGTGTGCTTGAACGTTCCAAGGTAACCATCGACCAGCAGGTCGAGATGCGTACCCAGTTCTATTCGCGCAATCGTATCGATCTTTTCTTCGGGGTGGCGAACTTCCGTGACGAGCACACCCTGATCGTGCGTGACAACCAGGAAGGCGTCGAAGAGCTATGTGCCCAGCAGTTCGTGATCGCCACGGGGTCTCGGCCTTATCGTCCCGCCGATATCAACTTCCGGCATCCCCGCATTTATTGTTCGGACACCATTTTGGGGCTATCGCATACGCCTCGTAACTTGATCATCTTCGGGGCCGGGGTCATTGGGTCCGAGTATGCTTCGATCTTTTCAGGACTCGGCGTCAAGGTCGACTTGATCGATATGCGCGAGCGCCTACTGTCGTTCCTCGACGACGAGATCAGCGACGCGCTTTCCTACCATCTGCGCCAGAATGGCGTGTTGGTACGCCATAACGAAGACTACGAAAGCATCGAAGGCGATGAATCGGGTGTGGTCGTCAAACTCAAGTCCGGCAAGCGTCTGCGCGGGGATGCGTTTCTGTGGGCCAACGGACGTACCGGCAATACCGATCAATTAGGGCTGGAAAACATCGGCCTCGAACCCAATGGACGCGGTCAGCTACAGGTCGATGAGCACTATCGCACCATGGTGCCGCATATCTATGCCGTAGGCGATGTCATCGGTTGGCCGAGTCTAGCCAGCGCCGCCTACGATCAGGGACGCAGTGCTAGCGATGACTTCCTGGAGGAAGACTTCCGCTTCGTCGAGGACATTCCCACCGGTATCTATACGATTCCCGAGATCAGTTCGGTGGGCAAGGGCGAACGCGAGTTGACCGAAGCCAAGGTGCCCTACGAGATAGCGCAGGCGTTCTTCAAGGATACCGCGCGTGCGCAGATCACCGGAGATACGGTGGGAATGCTCAAGATCCTCTTCCATCGCGAGACGCTCGAGATACTGGGGATTCACTGCTTCGGCGACCAAGCCTCCGAGATCGTGCATATCGGCCAGGCCATCATGCAGCAAAAGGGCGAGGCCAATACCCTGAAGTATTTCATCAATACCACCTTCAACTATCCGACCATGGCCGAGGCGTATCGTGTCGCGGCGCAAAATGGCCTGAATCGTATATTCTGATACGGGTCGACATGGGCCCGGCGTTCGAGGGCCTTGAGCATTTGCCGGCGTGGATCGGCATTCGACGAGCCGGCACAAGTGCCGGCTCGTTGCATTGGGGGATCAATCGCCCATGAGCACAAGGAGGTTTTATGTATCGCGAAGACAAGCAGCATAGCGACGAAACGACGTTCACCCTGGGACGCGAAGAGTTGATCATTCACCGTCGTCATGAACTGGCCAGCACCGTGAACGATCTCTTGATCGGGCTATGGTTCACGATCGGCAGCGTCTGTTTTTTCTACCAGGGCAGCGTCAAGGAAGCGGGCGTGTGGCTGTTCGTGCTGGGCAGTCTACAGTTGTTGGTGCGCCCCGTGATTCGTCTGCACCGTCAGTTTACCCTCAAGCAGTTGCCTTCCAGCAGTCAGGAATTCTGAGGCGATTATCGGTAACGATAGATCCGCAAGCTGGGCAGGAAGGGTGCGTCTTCGAGCTTGGTATCGGCGCGTTTGGCACGCGTTCGCTTGTCGGGGGGGGTTGCCTTCGGAGTGTTGTGCGACGGTAGACGGCCATCCTCACTGGGTATGAATAGCGGCAATGGCAGGTTCATGGCACGGCGCAGGCGCCCATCCGCCAGGGCTTCATGAAAGAACAGGTTGGCGCGCATGACGGGGGCCTGGGTTTGTACCTGTGCCAATGGTTCGCTGTCAGGGATGCCCGCCAAATGGCGTAGTTGAATACGAATATGTGGGCTGTCGGTATCCATTTCCAGAAGACGGCGTTCGGCATCGCGCACGCTTAGTCGCTTGATGGAGCGTCCGCTGGTATACCAGGCGAGACGCACACGCGATAGCGGTGCGTCTGCCACGGGCAGGTGGCGCCAGCATTGCTTGAGATGCAGACGCGCCAAGCCCTGGCCACGTAGATGGTCGTGCAGCGTGGGATGGCGAAAGGGCAACACGGCCTTGATCTCAGGGAGCAGGCTCGGTGCGTCCTGGCGAATCTCGGCGAGTGTCGCCGCGAAGGTCTCCTTGGCGTGATTGATGTCGGTGACGTATGCCAGCAATGTGGGGTCGGCGGCGATCAGGCCGATGTAATTGCGTGTCGCGCGACCGTCCTGGCCGTCTTGATACCAGAAGTCGAGCAGTGCATGGCGTAGCCATGCGATATCAAAGGGCGTATCGCCCAGTACCCAGCCTCTCGGAGGTGCGTGTTCGACATGGCCGATGAGTGCCTCGCAGGTTTCGATCACATGATCGAAGTCATGCTCGAGTTGGGCCAGGAGGTGATATTGTCGCTCCATATTTATACCGTTATCTAAATACTGATGGCCACATGGTGGCAAGCTTGGTGCATCTTGGCAAGTAGGCCTGGAGTTCAACGCCGGTCGCAGGAGATGAGCAGAGCCCGCCCTTGGATGACGGGCCAGGGCGGCCCGCCACTCAACGATCGCGGTAACGCTTGGTGAGGTCGGCGTAAGCATCGACGCGTCGGTCACGCAGGTAAGGCCAGGCTCGCCGCACTCGTTCGCTACGTGTCATGTCGAGTTCGGCTAGTAGATGCGTCGTTTCATCGCCGGCCTGGGACAATATCTCGCCCTGGGGGCCGCAGATGAAGCTACCGCCCCAGAAGTCGATGCCCGGCGTCGCATTCGAGGAGTCGGCCTCGTGACCGACGCGATTGGCGACCACGACCGGCAGGCCATTGGCCACACCATGTGAGCGCTGAATCACTGTCCAGGCATCCTTTTGCCGTTGCTTCTCGGCCTCGTCGTCGAGCGGATGCCAGCCGATGGCAGTGGGGTAGAGCAACAGGTCGGCCCCGGCGAGGGTCATCAGGCGCGCGGCTTCCGGATACCATTGGTCCCAGCAGACCAGGACACCGAGCCGGCCGACGGATGTCTCGATGGGCTCGAATCCGGCGTCCTCTTCGGCATCGCCGGGCGTGAAATAGAATTTTTCGTAGAAGCCCGGATCGTCGGGGATATGCATCTTGCGATAGTGGCCGACGCGACCGCGCTGACGGTCGAACACCACGGCAGTGTTGTGATAGAGCCCGGCGGCACGGCGTTCGAAAAGCGAGCCGACGAGCACGATATCGAGTTCGGCGGCGAGGGCAGCCAGTTGCTGGGCGCTGGGGCCGTCGAGCGGTTCGGCAAGATCGAACAGGCGGTCATCTTCGGTCTGGCAGAAGTAATGCGTGGCATGCAGTTCCTGAAGCAGGATCAGCTCGGCGCCTTTCTCCGCCAGTTCACGAATGCCGGCCTCGCTTTCCCGCAGGCTACGGGCCTTGTCCGGCCAGGCTTGTTGCTGAAAGAGTCCTACCTTGAGTGTCGAAGGCATGGCGTTACTCCTTGTTATTGGCAACGTTGGTATTGGCAACGTTGGTATTGGCACCGTTCGCATTGGCATTGGCGGCGGATGCGGTGAAGAACGCGCCGCGTGGCAGTTGCATGGCCAGGCAGTGGAGGCTGCCATGTTGGCGGATGACGGTGCGACAGTCGATGGGAATGATATCGCGTCCGGGGAATGCGCTGGCCAGGGCTGTCAGGGCCACGCCATCGGCAGCATCGGCATAGGTGGGTACGAGGACCGCACCGTTGATGATCAGGAAGTTGGCGTAGGTGGCGGGCAAGCGATGGCCATCATCGGCGTCATAGCATGCGCGAGGCAGGGGCAGAGGGATGAGGCGGTACGGTTCGCCATCGGTGCGCTTGAAGGCCTTGAGTTCGCTTTCCATCTGCGTCAGCGCGGAGAAATGCGGATCGTCGGGGTCTTCGCAGCGTACATAGGCGATAGTTTCGGCATCGCAGAATCGGGCCAGGGTATCGATATGGCTATCGGTATCGTCGCCCTCGAGATGGCCTTGAGTCAGCCATAGGCAACGCTCGATGCCCATGTCGTCGCGCAAGGCGGCTTCGATGTCTTCACGCGTCAGGTGCGGGTTACGGTTGGGATTGAGCAGGCAGGCTTCGGTGAGCAGTAACGTGCCCTCGCCATCACCGTCGATGGCACCGCCTTCCAGAACCATCTCTCGCGCTTCCCGACGGGCGGCGTAAATGCCGATATTCGAGAGGGTCTCGGTCAGGGCGTCATCGCGCTCGGCGGCGAACTTTCCGCCCCAGCCGGTGAAGCGATAATCGAGCAGAACGATCTGGCCGTCGCGTTCGATGGCAATCGGCCCGTGGTCGCGGGTCCAGGTATCGTTCGATGGTGCCTCAATGAGATGCCATTGCTTGGGGTGGATACCCAGGTGCGTGAAACGTGAATCGAGGCATTCGCATGTCTGGGTATCGGCGACCACGATCAGTACGGGTTGATACCGTGTGATAGCCACGACCAAGGCTTCCAGGCAGGCTTCGATACGCTCGAGCAGGGGTTCCCAATCGCTTTCGGCACTGGGCCAAGTGAGTTGAATGGCATCCTGGGGATGCCATTCGGGGAACAGGCGTGGGAGCATTGCGGTCTCCTATGGGGATTGAGGCACGACGCCGTGGCAGGATCTCGGGGTCATGTCGATGATGACGGCGGGCTGCAGCATTTTAGTCTTCGCCGACACGGATACAAGTATCACCAGGCGCTGCCCATGATGATGCCACCGAGTGGTTTATTCGCTGTCATTGGCTCATGCAGGAGCACGCAAAAACACGTACCATGAGCCCGGCTCATACCAAGGAATCGATGTCGATGCTGGATCGCTTGCCGTTTCTTATCGGATTGCGCTATGTACGCGCGAAACGCCGCAACCATTTCATTTCATTCATATCTCTGACGTCCATGTTAGGCCTGATGCTGGGCGTGGCGGTATTGATCCTCGTGTTGTCGGTCATGAATGGTTTCGATCATGAATTGCGAACACGCATATTGGGTATGGTGCCGCATACCAAGATCGAAGCCCAGGGGGGCATGACGGACTGGCAGACACTCGCCGAACGCCTGGAGAAGCGTGACCACGTCATCGGCGCGGCCCCGTACGTTCAGCAGCAAGGCATGTTTTCCTCTGAAGGGCGTACCCAGGGAGCAATGGTCAACGGGATCAAGCCGAGCTATGAAAGTAAGGTGTCGATCATCGACGAGCACATGACACAAGGCTCGCTAGACGATCTTGCGCCCGGCGAGTGGCATGTGGTGCTGGGTGACTTGCTGGCACGCAACCTTGGCGTAGGCGTGGGGGATCGCGTGACGTTGCTGGTGCCTGAGGCGTCGATTACGCCTGGGGGCGTCTTCCCACGTCTCAAGCGTTTCACCGTCAGCGGAATTTTCAAGATAGGCGCCGATCTTGATGCCAACCTGGCCTATGCCAACATCGAGGACATGCAGAAGCTGGGCCGCCTGGGAGATTCGGTCGGTGGCCTACGCCTGGAACTGGACGATCTCTTCCAGGCGGGGCCGGTCACCAATGCGATCGTGGACGACTTGGGCAGTGGTTACCGCGGGGTGGACTGGACTTATACCCACGGCAATCTGTTTCAGGCGATCCAGATGGAAAAACGCATGATCGGGTTATTGTTGATGGTGATCGTCGCCGTGGCGGCATTCAACATCGTTTCTACCCTGGTCATGGTAGTGACCGACAAGCACGCCGACATCGCGATCTTGCGGACCATCGGCGCCAAACCGGGAACCATCATGCGTATCTTCATGGTCCAGGGCATGGCGATCGGAACCATTGGTACCGTCGTGGGCGTGGCGCTTGGCGTGGTGCTGGCGTTGTCGGTGTCGGACCTGATTGCCTGGTTCGAGGCACTGACGGGTATCCAGTTCCTGGATCCCAATGTCTATTTCATCAGCTATCTGCCCTCGCAACTTCAGTGGGGCGATGTAGGCATCATCGCCGGATCGGCCTTCGTGCTGACATTCCTGTCGACACTGTATCCCGCTTGGCGTGCGGCGCGTATTCAACCGGCCGAGGTATTGCGTTATGAATGAGGAAGCCGCGATGGCATCTAATGGCAACTCCAAGTTCGCCGATAATGAGATCATGCTGCACTGCGATGGCTTGACGCGTATCTATAGCGAGGGGCCGCAGGACGTCACCGTGCTCGATGCGCTGGAGCTGGAAGTGCGGGCCGGTGAGCGGGTTGCCGTGGTGGGAAGTTCAGGATCGGGCAAGACCACGTTGCTCAACCTTCTGGGCGGTCTCGACCGCCCGAGTGCCGGCCATGTACGCGTTGCCGGTCAGTCGCTCGCCGACATGGGCGAAGCGGCATTGGGTGACTTTCGCAATCGCCATATCGGCTTCGTCTATCAGTTCCACCATCTGCTGGCAGAGTTTTCGGCGCTGGAAAATGTCGCCATGCCATTGTTCATTCGTGGGCAAAAACGGCAGGAAGCGCAGGCCAAGGCGCGTGACATTCTTTCCCGGGTCGGCATGGCAGAGCGTTGCGAGCACAAGCCGGGCGAACTCTCGGGTGGGGAGCGGCAACGCGTGGCGATAGCTCGCGCCTTGGTGACCGATCCGAGTCTGGTGCTGATGGACGAGCCGACCGGCAATCTCGATCAGACCACGGCGGGCAACATCCTGGCGCTGATGGATAGCCTGGTCGCGCGTAGCGCCTGCGCCTTCATCATCGTTACTCATGATACCGGTCTCGCTGCGCATCAGGACCGCGTGATGCGCCTCGATCAAGGACGCCTGAGCGCGGACTGAGTGAGGACGCTACATCTTACGCTGGCGGCGCCGCCGTGCGCGGCGCTTCCAGCTTCGAGATACCTGCCAACGCCATATCAGCCTAATCGTCAGGTTGCTGAGCAAACCGACGATGATCGCCACCACCAGCGAGCCCGTCAGCAAGGCGGGTAAGATATCCGCCATTTTCTCGGCAATCCACGCCGTCGACAGCCTATCCGGCATGTGGCGTGCGGGCGAGTCGAGGAGCCACGCACCGACACGGTAATTAAAGTAGAAGATCACCGGTATGGTGAGCGGGTTGGTCAGCCAGACGAGGCTGACGGACAATGGCAGGTTGCAGCGCAGCAGCCAAGCGCCGAAGGCGGCGACGACCATCTGTAATGGGATGGGCAGTAGGGCAACGAAAAGACCCACCATGAACGCATTGCCGACGCTACGGCGCGACAGCATCCATAGGGATGGATCGCCCAGCAGGTGATGCATGAAACGCAGCGATTTTTGGCGTTTCAGCGTTTCCGGCTGGGGCATGTAACGCTGCAGAAATCGGCGAGGCATGGTCCCCACGAGCTGTCGAAGTGTCGATTCATTATCCATACAACCTTGGGATCTCGCTATCGTTGCGCGCCAGCGCGCAGCAGTCGATCATATATCGTCATTAGCTAAGAAAAGGATGGCGAATGAATCTGGGATGGGCGATGCCGCTGGCCTTGGCGGCACTCGCCGGCAGTGTCTGGGGCTGGTGGGGGATGGCCGGTGGCGTCTGCGTGTGGGGGGTGGCCATTGCGTTGGCGGTGGCTCGCGGACGATGGCGATGGCTTGCGATGCTCGTCGTCGTGGGGTTATGCGCGTGGCAGGTCGCCGAGCAGCGCTCGGGAACGTTGCCCGAGGGCTTGTCGCGTCAGGATGTCACGCTTGCCGGGCGGGTCACGCAGGTCCGTCGCGACCAAGGCCTGACACGCCTGCGCGTAGCGGTAACGCATTGCGCGCCACAAGAGGCCGGGTTGCCACCATGCGACGCACTATCGAGGGTGCGGCTGTCATGGTACGACGCACCGGTGATGCACACCGGTGAGCGCTGGCGATGGCGTGTGCGCTTGCGTCCGCCGCAGGGCTTTGCCAATGGCTACGGATTCGATTACGCGGCGTGGCTATGGCGCGAAGGCATCCAGGCGACAGGATATGTGCGTGATTCGTCCGTAACCCAGCGTTTGAGTGGCACGTCCCCGACCCTACGCGATGCCGGCTTGGCGTTTCTGGATACGCGAGAGTTGTCGGGGCTTGCTACCCGCTGGCTGTCGGCGCTCACCCTGGGCGTTAGCGAGCGTCTGACGCAAGACGACTGGGACTTGCTCAACGCGACCGGGACCACGCACCTGATGGTCATATCCGGGCTGCATGTCGGCTTGGTGGCAAGCGTGACACTGTTGTTGCTGCGCCTGCTGGCACGAGGTGTGACGCCAGGTCATTGGCGACTCGCAACCTGGCCATGGTGGCTAGCAGGGCTTGCGACGCTGGGGTACGCCGCTATGGCAGGATTCGAGCCACCCGCGCTACGCGCTACGGTGATGGCCCTGCTGGGGCTGTGGGTGGCCAGTGGGCGTCATGCGCCGGGGCCGTGGCAGGCTTGGTGGCTGGCGCTGCTGGTGATCGTGGTGAGTGATCCGCTCACGGTATGGCGCCCCGGATTGTGGCTGTCGTTTCTCGCGGTGGGCGTGCTGATTGCGGCCTGGCAGGGACGTCCCGCACCGCGTGGTGTGCGCGGATGGCTGTGGGCACTGGCCCGCTCGCAATGCTTGCTGGCGCCGTTCATGGCTGCCGCCGTGTTGATCGGTTTCGAACGGCTGGCACCGGTGGGGCCGCTGGTCAATCTGGTGGCGGTGCCGCTAGTCGGCAGCATCATGGTGCCATTAGGGCTCCTGGGCTGGGCGCTGGCGTGGTCACCGACACTGGCGATAGTTCCCTGGCATGCCTTCGACGGCCTCGCTCACATCGTCTGGAAGGGCCTGACGCTGGCCGCCGCGTGGTTGCCTGTATGGTCGCCGCCGATATGGGAGACATGGCCGCTGGCACTGATATTGGCCGCATTGGGCATGGTGTGGCTGATCCCCGGGCTGGTGGGGTATATACGTCTGTGGGCCTCGGTGAGCCTGATCGTCCTGGCGTTCGCCCTGCGTCCGCCCGCTATTGCACCGGGGCGGGTCGTGGTTGTCGTGCACGATGTGGGGCAAGGGCAACTGGTCGAGCTGCGCAGTGCCACGCAGCATCTACTCTTCGACACGGGGCCGCGCTATGGCTCGGGGTTCACGCCCGCCGAATCGTTGTGGCCAGCGGGGCGACGTTTCGACGATGTCATCGTCAGTCATAGCGATCGCGATCATGCCGGCGGGGTGGCTACGATTGACGAGATGCATCATGTGGCGCGCTGGTGGGGGCCGCCGGACATGCCCGTGGGCGTCGCCACACGGGCATGTCGCTGGGGCGTGGAGTGGCAAAGAGACGGCGTCGACTATCGTTTTCTATCGCCAGTGGCGAGCGACGTGACGCGCTCCGACAACGATCGTTCGTGCGTATTGCAAGTGACGGCCGGCGATCAGCGCCTGCTGATCACCGGCGACGCGAGCACAGCCATCGAGCGGCGTTTGCTGGTGGGGCTCGAGCACACGCTGACGGTCCTGGTCGCCGGCCATCATGGCAGCCGTACCAGTTCCTCGCCGGCGTTCGTGGCCCGCACTCGGCCGAGACATGTCATCTTCAGTGCCGGGCGGGACAATGCGCATGGGCATCCGCACCCCGAGGTAGTGCGCCGTTTTCGTCGTGCCGGAAGCTGCTTATGGAATACCGCGACGGACGGCGCGTTGCGTTTCACGCTGGGCGTACCGGCGCCGCGCATGCATCCGGCACGCCCGCCCAGCGGTGTCGAAGGGGCGTGCATTGGGGTAGAATCCGGCGGTTGATACGTGTGTATCGTCATCGGGCACGTGGCGCGCCACCATTGGCTCGTGTATCGCCTATTTTCAGCAGTTGCCCCATGTGTGGGGCGAGCAAGCCTCTCAACCAGCGGAGACGCCGTGAGAAACGCTACCAGTTGGTCCCTTTATCGTCGCTTGCTGGGATACGTTAAACCGCATTGGAAGGCATTCATGGCCGCTGTGGTGGGATATGCCATCTATGCGGCATCGAGCACCGCGTTGGCGGAAATGATGAAGCGCTTGATCGACGGTATTCAGAACCCCGATGCGGCCTTTCGCCTGATGTTGCCCCTATTCGTGATCGGCATGTTTGCGGCGCGGGGGGTGGGGACATTCCTGGGTACCTATTATATGAGCGATGTGGCGCGTAACGTGGTGCATACATTGCGCTGCGAAGTGTTCAACCACATGCTGCGCTTGCCGGGACGTTTTTTCGATATGCATTCCAGCGGTCACCTGCTGTCACGTGTCACCTACCATGTCGAGCAGGTGACCGGGGCTGCGACCAACGCCATCACCATCATCTTGCGCGAAGGCCTGTTCGTGATCGGCCTGATCAGTTATCTCCTCTGGACCAACTGGATGCTGACGTTGATCTTCCTGGCCGTTACACCGCTGATCGGCTTGGTGGTCCGTTATACCAGCAAGCGTTTTCGGCGCCTGTCGCGGCACATTCAGAATTCGATGGGTGATGTCACTCACGTGGCCTCCGAAGCGTTATCGGGTTATCGCGTGGTACGTACTCACGGCGCTGAAGGCTATGAAAAGGCGCGCTTCGCCGAGGCCAGCAATTACAACCGTGAACAGAGCATGAAAGTGGCGTTGACCAAGGCCATCAGCACGCCAGTCATTCAGTTATTGGTGGCGCTGTCGCTGGCAGGGCTGGTGTGGCTGGCAATGTCGCCGGCTCTCATGGCGTCGATGACACCCGGCGAGTTCGTGGCCTTCATCACTGCCGCGTCGTTGATGGCCAAGCCGGTGCGGCAGCTTACCGAGATCAATAGTACGATTCAGAAAGGACTCTCGGCCTCGCAGGAGTTGTTCGGTCTTCTCGAGGAGCCTTCCGAAGTCGACAATGGTACCTACGTACCGGCGCGCATCGACGGGCATGTGCGTTTCGAGTGCGTGCGCTTTCGCTATGGTGAAGATCAGTCCGAGGTGCTCAAGGGTGTCGATTTTGATATCCCTGCCGGGGAGATGATCGCCATTGTGGGCCGTTCCGGCAGCGGTAAGTCGACCATGGTGAGCCTGCTACCACGTTTCTATCGTCCCTCCGAGGGGAGAGTGACGCTAGATGACGTGGATCTCCAGAGCTATTCGCTGTCGCCCCTGCGTCAGCGCATCGCCCTGGTGTCTCAGCAGGTGACACTTTTCAATACCACCATCGCTGCCAATATTGCGTACGGGTATCCGGATTCCGATAGAGAGGCCATCGAGCGCGCCGCACGCGCTGCCCACGCACATGAGTTCATCGAACACTTGTCGAACGGTTATGATACCGTCGTTGGCGATAACGGGGTGATGTTGTCCGGCGGCCAGCGGCAGCGTCTGGCCATCGCGCGAGCCATTTTCAAGGATGCCCCCGTATTGGTGCTCGACGAGGCGACCTCGGCGTTGGATACCGAGTCCGAGCGTTATATTCAGCAAGCGCTGGAAACGGTATGCCGCGGGCGCACGACCTTTGTCATTGCCCATCGCCTGTCGACCATCGAACGTGCCGACCGTATTCTGGTCATGGAGCAGGGCGAGATCATCGAAAGCGGCACACATGCCGAACTGCTGGCGCGCGATGGTGCATATGCAGCACTTCATCAACTGCAATTCCAGGAGGCCGAGTGAGTCGCTTGCAGGATGCCTGGTACCGTGACGCGGCCTGGCTCATGCCGCTGCGTCCCCTGGCGGGGCTGTATGCCTCGGCCATGGGGGCGCGACGCAGGGCCTATCAACGTGGCACGAAGACGGTCTGGGCACCTCCGGTGCCGTTGATCGTGATTGGCAATCTTTCCGTGGGAGGGACCGGGAAGTCACCCCTGGTGGCGTGGATGGCACGCTGGCTCGCCGAACGTGGTTGGCATCCGGGCATCGTCTCGCGTGGCTATGGCGGTCATGCAAATCGCTATCCGTTGTACGTGACGCCGGAAACCTCACCTGCAGAAGCGGGTGACGAGCCAGTCATGCTGGCGGCCCAGACGGGACTTCCGGTCGCGGTCGACCCCGATCGTCCGCGTGCCGCTCGCAAGTTGATCGCGGCTGGTTGCGATATCCTGCTCTCCGATGACGGTCTTCAGCATCTGACCATGGGACGCGATATCGAACTCGTGGTGGTGGATGGCGCGCGCGGCTTCGGCAATGGCCGCTGCCTGCCCGCGGGGCCGCTGCGTGAACCGCTTTCCCGGTTGGAAGACGTGGACGCAGTCATCGGCAATGGCCCCCTGCAGCAGGATTTACCGGTGCCTCACTACAGCATGCATCTGGTGCCGTCGCGGTGGCGGCATCTGATCGATAATGTCTGCTATCCCATTGAAGGGCGACCGTTCAATGGACGCGTGCATGCCGTGGCAGGGATCGGTCATCCATCGCGTTTCTTCGAGACACTGGCAGGGCTAAACGTCGAATTCGACCCTTGTCCCTTGGCCGATCACCACCGCTTCGATGCCGCCGATCTGCAATTTTCCGACAATCGGCCGGTGGTCATGACGGCCAAGGATGCGGTCAAGTGTCGTACCTTCGCACACGAACGGTGCTGGGTACTGGATGTCGAAGCGCATCCCGACCCGGCGCTCATGACTTGGCTAGAAGGCCGCTTGGCGGCATTGACCGACGAGGTGAACCATGGATAAGCAAATGCTGGCAATGCTGGTGTGCCCTCACTGTCAGGGCAAGCTCAAGTACGACCGCGAGCGCGGTGAACTCAAGTGTCACTTCGATGGCCTGGCATATCCCGTGGAAGACGAAATTCCGGTGATGTTGGCGGAACAAGCGCGCCGCATGGACGCCGATGAGAAGCTGGCCAAGTCTCGCAGTAGTGCTGGAGAGGCACGGGATAGCGCTACATGAATGATGTGGTCGTGGTGATACCGGCGCGCTATGGCTCCTCGCGGCTACCGGGCAAGCCCTTGTTGGAGCTCCACGGCGAGCCGATGATCGCGCGCGTATGGCGACGTTCCTGCCAAAGCGGTGCCACGCGTGTGGTGGTGGCCACCGATGATGTACGCATCGAGTCGGCTATGCGGCCCTATGAGGCCGAGGTCATGCTCACCGAGCGCGATCATCCCTCCGGCACCGATCGCCTTGCCGAAGTGGCGGCGCGTCTTGGTTTGGATGCCGATACCATCGTGGTCAACGTGCAGGGCGATGAGCCGCTCATTCCAGCGTCGCTGATCGATCAGGTGGCACGGCGTCTCGCCGACGATGCGAGTGCCTCGATTGCCACCCTGGCGGAGCCCATCGGCGACGTCGAGACCTTGTTCAATCCCAATGTGGTCAAGGTGGTGCGCGATCTATACGGGCGCGCGCTGTATTTCTCCCGCGCGCCGGTGCCCTGGGATCGAGAGAGCTTCGCCCAGCGTCCCGATCATCTCGAGACCGATGCCTGGCTGCGCCATATCGGGCTCTATGCGTATCGCGCCAGTTTCCTGACCGAGTATGTCGACTGGCTGCCGTCGCCGCTCGAACAGTTGGAGCAGCTCGAGCAATTGCGTGCCATGCACCATGGGCATCGCATCCAGGTGGCATTGGCCAGCGAGGCGCACCCGGCAGGGGTCGATACCCAGGAAGATCTCGAACGGGTGCGACGGCTGATCGCCGACGAGGAGGAGGGCGCGACATGATCCGCATTCTCTTTGTGTGTTTAGGCAATATATGCCGCTCACCCACTGCTGAAGGCATCGTCAGGGCGCGCTTGCAGGCAGCGGGACTCGAGGATGTCGTGGCGCTCGATTCATGTGGTACCGGGCGCTGGCATGTGGGCGAATCGCCCGATCCGCGTGCCCAGGCGGAAGCGCGAGCGCGAGGTATCGACATTGCCTCGCTACGCGCGCGCCAGCTCGGTGTCGACGATTTCCAGGCGTTCGATTACGTGTTGGCCATGGACGCGGACAACCTTGCTCATATGCGGCGTATGGCGCCCGACGACTGTCAGGCGCATCTCGGCCTGCTGCTGGATTTCGCGGGGACGCCCGGACGCTCGGTGCCGGACCCGTATTACGGCGCAGGGGATGGTTTTGCCAATGTGTTCGCCTTGATCGAGGAGGCGGCCGACGGCTTGATCGAGAGCTGTCGTCAACGCCTTGAAACGCAGCCGGAGCCTGGCGATGGCGCTCGCTGAGGCTGCGGCACTCGATAATACGCTGGGGCTGCCCTGTCATGCGAAACGTTTCATCGCGGCCACTACGCACGATGAGGTACGCACCGCGCTGGCCATGGCTGCACGGGATACGTCGCCGCTCCATATCGTGGGCGGCGCCAGCAACCTGATTCTCGCGCCCCGTCTCTCAGGCGTGACCTTGCAAGTAGCGTGTGACGACTGGTGGTGGGAAGAAAGCGACGAGCAGACGATTCGCGTCTACGCCCAGGCGGGGTTGCCCTGGCACGATCTTGTCACAGCATGCGTTGAGCGCGGCTGGTGGGGAATCGAAAATCTGGCGTTGATTCCCGGCCATGTCGGGGCCGCACCGATCCAGAATATCGGCGCCTACGGTGTCGAACTCGCCGATGTCCTGGACGCGGTCCATGTCATCCACTGCGATGATGGTCGCGACGCCGTTTTCTCGCGCGATGATTGTGAATTCGCCTATCGCGATAGCATTTTCAAGCGTGCCTTGGCAGGGCGTGTCGTGGTGACGCAGGTGGTGTTGAGAGTGTCGCGCCGCCCTTCGCCTCGCTTGGGCTACGGCGATCTCGCCAAGCGTGTCTCGGCACACCCGGAGGTACGGGAGATCTTTGATGCCGTATGTGCCGTGAGGCGAGAGAAGCTGCCCGATCCTGCCGTGCTGGGTAACGCCGGCAGTTTCTTTACCAATCCCGTGATCGAGGCGACTCAAGCTGAGCGTCTTTTGCGGGAATATCCTGCGATGCCGCATTTTCCGCAACCGGATGGAAGCGTCAAGCTGGCCGCAGGATGGTTGATCGAGCACTGCGGTTTCAAAGGGGCACGCTTCGGCGCCTTTGGCGTGCATGAGCATCAGGCCTTGGTACTGGTGCACTTCGGTGGTGGCGACAGGCAGGAGCTGTTGGTACTGGCCGAACATATTTGCGATACCGTACGGCAGGCGTTTGGGGTGTTGCTGGAGCGAGAGCCGCGCCTGATGGGATAGGTTACATCCGTCAAACGATGCATTATTGAGCGTCTAGGTGACGCGACCATAAAAAACGCCTGAAGGAGGAATCCTTCAGGCGTTTTTGTGACTGCAAGGCGGCCGATCGGCCGCCTGGGGGCTTAGGCGTTGTCGTCGCCGCGGAAGAGATTTTCCTGGAGACGATGACGCTGTTCGCGTGGGTCGTTGTGGGCGCGACGGCGCTGACGCGGCGTGGTCGTTTCCTGCGGTTGTTGCGACGCGACCGTGGTCGTGGCTGCCGGAGCGGATGCCTCCTTGGCGCGAGATGTGGCCGTCGGTGCCGGGGACTCGGCCGGCGTCACGGACGTTTCCTCGGCGCCGGCCGACGCATCGGGCGAGGTCGGCGTTTCGACCTTGGGTGCCGCTGTGGGCGTCGGGGCCGAAGCCGAGCTGGCTTGTTCTTCGGCGCTGCTCGAGGGCGTCGTCGCGGCGGGTGCACCGGTGACGGCGACGTTATCGTCCTCAGCCTGGGAGGACGGCGTCACGTCATCGTTGACCGGCTTGTCATCGCTCGCCTGAGCCGCGAGGGGCTCGGTGGGCGTAGACGGCGCGTCTTGCTCGTCCGCCGCGACCGGCGCATCGCTGGCCTGCGGAGCGCTGTGCTCGGTGCCAGAAGCTGCAGCGCTTTCCTCCTTCGGGGTTGCTTCGGCGGCTTCGCCGGTATCCTCAGGAGCGGCTTGCGTCGGTGCCTGTGCCGGAGAGCCATCAGCGGACGCTTGTGAAGAGCCACCAGCGGGCGCTTGTGAAGAGCCATCAGCGGAAACGTCTTCTGGTACCGCTTGGGCGGCGGAACGTTCGGCGCTGTCCGTTTCAGGCGTCTGCGTCGCCATGTCTTGCGTCGCCTCGACAGTGTCGCTCTCCACCGATGCTTCGGCCGGGTGCGATGGCGTTGCCGCATTCTGGCGGGATTTCTCCGCCTGGGCATCGTCATCCGTCGCCATGCGAGACTGCTTCTCGCCGGGTTGCGTCTCGTTAGACTGCGACGCTGTATCGGAAGGCGCTTCGGTCACTGCAGACGATGCGGCCTCGCTCGGCGTGGCGCTCGCTTTGTCTTCTGCCGGCTCGGCGGGCGAGGGTGCGGCGCTGGAGACTTCGCTATGAGCACCTTGTGCCGGTTCGCTTGCCGCTTCCTGCTGTTGCGCTTGCAGTTTTTCCTGCTCGGCGACGGCTTGCGGATTCACGGCATGCTTGCGGCTGCGCTGACGTGGGTTGTTGCGCGTGCGCTTCGGCTTGCTGTCTGCCTTCGGCGTGTCGTCTTTCGCCGGAGAGGACTTTTCAGAGGCCTTGTCGCTGGACGTCGCTTGTGGCGTAGTCTCCGACTTGGGCTTATTGGCCTTGGTATCCTTGTTTTCCGCGCGGGGCTTGCTGGATTTACCGGCATTACGGGCTTCGTTGCGACCGTCGTTACGAGTGTCCTGCTTCGCGTTGTCGTCGTTACTGGATTTTTCGCTACGCTCGGCATTGTTGGACTTGCCGGCGCCACGCGAGGGCCGCGAATTGCGGTTGGACTGCGAGCCGTTGCTTTCCTCGCGGCGGCCTTCGTTGCGCGATGCCTGACGATCTTGTGATTCCTCGCCATTGCGACGCCGGCGATTATTGTTGCCATTGCGGCTACTGTTGCCACTGCTGGATGCCGTATCGCGGCGCGTATCATTGTTGTCGCGAGACGTCTGACGCTGCTGCTTGTCGGCGGACTTCTTGTCGTCTGAGCGTTCCGCTTGGCTGTTGCCGCTACGGTTGCGCTGTTGCGAGGAATCAGTCTTGGACGACGTGCTGGCGGCGCGCTTGGGCGACTCGGCGCCAGAGGCGGAGCCCTGTGAGCCTTGTGTCGAGGTGGCGCTATCATTGCTGTTGAGCAGCTTGCCGAGACCCTTCACCATGCGCGAGAAAAGCCCGCTTTCAGCGGCTTGCGAAGGTGTCGTGGTGGCGCTCGGCGTGGCGCTCGCAGCGCTCGGCTTGTCCTGGGACTCGGCATCGGTCTGCAGCGAGGTCGGCGCAGGGGCGTTATGTGCGACGCTCTTGACGGCGGCTTCGGCGCGCTGTACCGGCTTGTCGAACGCCGGATCGGGTTCCTGGGTATGTTCGGTCTCGGTCGCCAATTCGAAGCTCGAACGTTGGCCGTCTTCTTCGTTGACCTGGTCGTCGCGCAGGCGTTGCATGTCGTAATGCGGCGTATCCATCTCGGGATTCGGCAAGAGTACGACCTGAACGCCTTGCCGCTGCTCGATGTCGTTGAGCACGCTGCGCTTTTCGTTGAGCAGGTAGGTTGCCACCGGTACCGGGAGAACCGCGCGAATCTGCGAGCTGCGTTCCTTCATGGCCTCTTCTTCGATGAGACGCATGATGGACAGCGAGATGGAGCGTACATCGCGGATGGTGCCTTGACCGTTGCAACGTGGGCAGACCACGCCGCTGGTTTCGCCGAGCGAGGGCCGCAGGCGTTGGCGCGACATTTCCATCAGGCCGAAGCGCGAGATGCGTCCGATCTGCACGCGGGCGCGATCGAGCTTGAGTGCATCGCGGACACGATTTTCCACTTCGCGCTGATTCTTGGCCGGCGTCATGTCGATGAAGTCGATGACCACCAGGCCGCCGATATCGCGAAGGCGCAACTGACGTGCGATTTCGTCGGAGGCTTCGAGGTTGGTCTGTAGCGCGGTTTCCTCGATGTCGCTGCCGCGCGTGGCGCGTGCCGAGTTGATGTCGATGGACACCAGGGCCTCGGTATGATCGATGACCACGGCGCCGCCGGAGGGCAGTTTGACTTCACGCTGATAGGCGGTCTCGATCTGCGACTCGATCTGGAAGCGCGAGAACAACGGCACATCGTCGGCGTAAAGCTTGATCTTGTTCTGGTAAGAGGGCATGACCTGACGAATGAAGTGCAGGGCTTCCTCGTGCACCTCGGGGCTGTCGATCAAGACCTCGCCGATATCATGGCGCAGGTAATCGCGCATGGCGCGGATGATGACATTGGACTCGCGGTAGATGAGGAAGGGCGCGCTACGCTTGCCGGCTTCCTCGGTAATCGCTTCCCATACCTGTACGAGGTAGTCCATGTCCCACTGGAGTTCCTCGGGGGAGCGCCCGATCCCGGCGGTACGCACGATGACGCCCATCTTGTCGGGAACGGTGAGCTGGCCCATGGCATCCTTGAGCTGCGTGCGGTCGTCGCCCTCGATACGCCGCGAGATGCCGCCGGCGCGGGGATTGTTGGGCATCAGCACGAGGAAACGCCCGGCCAGGCTGATAAAGGTGGTCAACGCGGCGCCTTTGTTGCCACGTTCCTCCTTGTCGACCTGGACGATGACTTCCTGGCCTTCCTTGAGGACTTCCTTGATGTTGGGACGCCCGGACGGTTCTTTGCTGAAGTACTCCCGTGAGATTTCCTTGAGCGGGAGAAAACCGTGGCGTTCGGCACCGAAATCGACGAAGGCTGCTTCGAGACTGGGCTCGATGCGCGTGATGCGGCCACGGTAGATGTTGGCCTTTTTTTGTTCCCTGGCGCCGGATTCGATGTCGAGGTCGTAAAGGCGTTGTCCATCGACGAGCGCGACACGCAGCTCTTCGGGCTGTGTCGCATTGATGAGCATTCGTTTCATGCAAGTCTCACTGACTAAGCGTGCCGGTCTAACGACAAGGCGTGGAAACGGCGCGTCGAATCGTTTGCTTGCATGCTTGTGCTCAGTGCATGTCGTGACGATGTCGTGGCGACCCGGAGGCCGTGGGCAACAAGACAGGCATACCAACGGTCGTCACCGCCCGGTGGGAACGATGCGCGTGATGATGGCCGCCGAATGCGGTGGACGAGGGGGCCCGCCAGCGCTTCGAGGGGTGTTCAACTTCGTTATCCCGTTCGTATCGATCCTGTCGTATACATCCCTGAACACTGTAAGAGCATGTTGAGTACGCGGCGGAGGCAGGACGTGTCCCGGCGGGAGTGTGCCCGTCCGGCCCTGCGGTCATCCGCCAGACATCTAGCAATAAGTCGATTCGGCGACGCCGGCCCCGGCACGGTGTTTATGTCACCCCGTGTGGGGGCGCCGAACATATATCGTGCGCCCCCGGCGGGCATGGCGTTCCAAACGTTCGTTCCCCAAATGCGGCGATGATGTCTTCGCCAGCGGGGATATCATGTTCTTCGCTCGGGCCTGCATGTCTGCAAAGCAGGCGCAACTGGCGGGCGCTTGATGCCCATTAGAGCGAGCTTCGAATATAACAGTAAAGCGATAACGCAGCAATTAGCGTCAAGTCGGTCTCGCTGCGGTAGAATGTCGATCGGCGTCAAGTGGCGACAATTCGGTGGCGAATCGTAAAGGAGAGGGTGCGCATGGCCGAAGGCCGCGACGTACAGTGGGTGGAAATAAGCGAAGGGCAGGTCGGGCAACGTATCGACAATTTCTTGCGTACGCGGCTCAAGGGGGCACCCAAATCCTTGATTTATCGCATCGTGCGCAAGGGTGAGATTCGCGTCAACAAAAAGCGGGTCAAGGCGGACTACCGTCTGGTGCTGGGCGACATGGTGCGCATACCGCCGTTACGTCTGGCCCCCGAAGAAGCCGTGCGCGAAGTCAGTGACGGGCTGCGCAATCTGCTAGCAGGCAGCGTGCTGGTCGAGGGCCCTGACTGGCTGGTGCTCAATAAGCCGGCAGGCCTCGCCGTGCATGGTGGTAGTGGTGTGAAGATCGGGTTGATCGAGGCGCTGCGCCAGGTCCGTGACGATCTCGATTTCCTGGAGTTGGTGCATCGCCTGGATCGGGATACCTCCGGTTGCTTGTTGCTGGCCAAGTCTCGCGAGGCGCTGGTGACCTTGAATCAGGCGCTCAAGGCCCATCAGATGGATAAGCAGTATCTGGCCCTGGTTCAGGGGCGCTGGCCGATACGACGCGAGTTCGTCAGCGCCCGGCTCGATCGCTTCAATGCAGGTAACGGCGAGCGTCGCGTGCGTGTCGATAACCAAGGCAAGGTGTCGCGTACGCGTTTCGGCGTGCGCGAGGCGTTCTCGCGTGTCACGCTGATCGAGGCCGAGCCGGTGACTGGGCGCACCCACCAGATTCGCGTGCATGCCGCGCATGCTGGGCATGCATTGTTGGGTGACGACAAATACGGTACCCGCGAGGGTGTACGCTTGGCGCGTGAGTTGAAGCTCGATCGCTTGTTCCTGCATTCGCATGCTCTGACCTTTCCCGAACCCTCGAGCGGGCGCCCGGTACACGTCAAAGCGCCGCTGGGTGATACGCTCGAGGCGGTGTTGGCGAGGGCGCGCCGTACAAGTTGATTGGCTCATTGGCCGCGATGGCGCGGCATCTAATAACGCCGGTGGGAGGGAAGTGGTTTGCGCTATCGTTTAGTGATTTTCGACTGGGACGGCACCCTGATGGATTCCGCAGCGCGGATCGTTGCCTGCATGCAGGCAGCCGCGCAGGATGTCGGCTGGACGCCGCTGTCGGACGCGGCGGTTTACGACATCATTGGCTTGGGGCTACCGGAAGCCATCGCCAAATTATGCCCGGGCATGACGGCGGCGCAGCGTGAGCGTTTACGTGAGCGTTACGCGGCACACTTCGTTGCTGCCGAGCGCGAGCCGATGCACTTCTTCGATGGCGTGGTATCCGGCATTGCGCGTCTGCGCGGCGAGTCGAACATGCGACTGGCAGTGGCGACCGGTAAGAGCCGGCGTGGGCTGGAACGCATTTTCACGAGCACGGGCAGTGGCGAATGGTTCCATGCTAGCCGTACGGCCGACGAAACGCTGTCCAAGCCGCATCCGCGCATGCTGCAAGAGTTGCTGGCCGAGATGCGTTTGGCGCCGGAAGAGGCGTTGATGGTTGGCGATACCGAGTACGACATGGAAATGGCGCGGGCACTGGGCATGGATCGCGTGGCGGTGACCTATGGCGTGCATGCGCGCGAGCGCCTGGCGCGTAGCGAGCCGGTGCTGATGGCCGATACGTTCCCGGCGTTGATGGATTGGCTGTATGTGGACCACGATGACGTGCTGGATACAAGACCGGGCAACGCGAGGCAGAGTGAAATCTCATGAGTGACGATAAACGTGACGATGCCTGGACGCAGGGCCCCGAGGTCGGACGTGCGTCGCGCGAACGCCACCCGGCCGACGAGTCTGACGAAGAGGCGACAAGCGACCCCGAACGCTTGCGTGAGCTGCGGCGCCTGCGCGAGCAGCGCATGCTCGATCGCTGGATCGACGGCGTACTCGTCGAGCAGCGGCGTTCGCGGCGCTGGAAGCTATTCTTTCGTCTGGTGGTCGTGCTGCTGATTGCGTCGTCGCTGGCGATGACGGCGTATGCGTTATTCTTCTCTGGTCGCGACATGGCGGGTGGTGTCGGTGCTTCCCATCTGGGCGTCGTCGAGGTCGAGGGTGTCATCGATGCCGATGGCGAGGCCAGTGCCGAGCGCATCATCGAGGGCTTGCGTGCCGCGTGGCAGGCGCCGTCGTCGCGGGCAGTGGTGCTGCATATCAATAGTCCCGGTGGCAGCCCGGTGCAGTCACAGCGTGTCTATGATGAAGTGCGCCGTTTGACGGAAAAAGGCGACAAGCCGGTCATCGCGGTGATCGAGGATATCGGCGCGAGCGGTGCCTACTACATGGCGTCGGCGGCGGACGATATTTATGCCGCCCCGGCGAGCCTGGTGGGTTCCATCGGTGTCATCTATTCCGGCTTTGGGATGCAGGAGGCCATCGATAAGCTGGGCATCGAACGCCGGGTCTTTACCTCCGGTGACAACAAGGCGTTTCTCGACCCGTTTTCCCCGATGCATGATGAGCAACAACAGTTCTGGCAGGACGTGCTGGATACGACGCACCGTCAGTTCATCGACGACGTCAAGGACGGGCGCGGCGAACGCCTGGCCGACGACCCAAGGCTCTTTTCCGGCCTGGTCTGGACCGGGGAGCAGGCGCTCGATCTGGGGCTGATCGACGGTCTGGAGAGTCTCGATGGAGTGTCTCGAGAACGCTTCGATGATGTGCCGTTGCACGATTATACGCCGGCGCTCGATCCCTTGAGCCGCTTGTCACGCCAGTTGGGGCGTGTCGCGGCCGATTGGGCCGGCATTTCCAGCAATGCGTCGCCCGTGCGCTATCAGGTGCAATGAGATGCCCGGCCGGTGTCACCCCAATGGGTCGAGACCGGCTTCGCGCAACATTTCACATAGACGTATCAGCGGCAGGCCGATCAAGGTGTTGGGGTCGCGTCCTTCGAGGCGTTCGAAAAGCGTAATGCCCAGCCCCTCCATGCGAAAGCTTCCGGCGCTATCCAGCGGGCGTTCCTTCTCGACGTAACGCTCGATCTGGGTATCGTTGAGCTCGCGAAACACCACGTCGTAACGTTCGTGATCGACCCAATGGCGCGCGTGGGCGGTATCGATCAAGGCAAGACCGGTCACAAAGCGCACATGGCGACCCGAGAAGCGGCGCAGATTGGCGCGGGCGGTGGCCATGTCGCCGGGCTTGCCTAGTATCTCGCCGTCGAACAGGCAGACCTGATCCGAGCCGATGATCAAGTGCTCGGGATATTCGCCGGCCAGGGCCGTGGCCTTGCCCAAGGCGAGGCGGTGCACCAGAGCCTGGGCGGATTCGCGGGGGAGCGGGGTTTCGTCGATATCCGGCGAGGCCCATGCATAAGGCAGCTCGAGACGGTCGAGAAGCTGGCGGCGCCAACGGGAGCCGGAAGCGAGTACGAGGCGGGTCATGGCGTCTCCTGGAAAAACGATGGCGGTATGGCGCGTCAAATCGCAGTCTGCCGCGCCCGGCTGGTTGTGTACAGTGCGCTTGTTTTGACAGCGTCGGGGTGAGTCCCTATTATTGCGCGCCTATGTTAACCACACGACTCCCCAAGCAGATCGAGCCATATAAGCTCGCTGCCAATCGCGAACGTCTCGAAGGGCTAGCGGCGCTTGATGCGATGCAGCGTCTTGGCGAAGAGATCGGCGCCCAACAGGGCGACTGCGAGGTACGCTTGAGTTTCGACATCGATACGCAAGGGCGGCGCCTCATGGACGGTCATCTCCTGGCGCATGTGCAGATGCCTTGCAGACGCTGTCTGGAGTTCATGCCGGTGACGTTGGATAGTCGCTTTCTGTTGGGTCTTGTCAGTGATGATAGCCTGGCGGGCGAGTTGCCGAGCGATTATGAGCCGGTCTTGGTGGAAAACGAACAGCTGAATCTTCTGTCGGTCGTCGAGGATGAACTCATCCTCAGTCTGCCACAGGTGATTTATCATGACGAAGCGGATTGCGCCGTTTCGCGCGATCAGCTGGAAAGCGGCGCTGATGCCGAGGTGTCGAAACAGCGTCCTGCAAGCCCTTTCGAGGTACTGCGTAACTTGAAAGGCAAACTTTGAATCATCGTTGACACTCTGGAGTGTAACCCATGGCAGTTCAAAAAGTCCGCAAGAGCCGTTCCAAGCGTGGCATGCGTCGTAGCCACGATGCGTTGAGCGCACCGACCCTGTCTCAGGACAAGGAAACCGGCACCACGCATCGTCGTCACCACGTGGCGTCCGATGGCTTCTACCGTGGCCGCAAGGTCTTCGACGTTTAAGACGTCGTCGACGCGCACGTGACCGTGCGAATCGCTATCGATGCGATGGGCGGGGACCTGGGTCCCCGTGCCACCGTCATTGGCTCTCTTCAGGCGCTTGCCATGCACTCGAATCTCGAGATTCAGATGCACGGCCCTCGCGACGCCTTGGAAGCCGAGCTAGAGTCCCTCCCCAAGCGCCTTTCCGGCTACCGCTCTCGCCTTGTCCTGCAACACGCGCCGCGTATGATTTCGCAGGCGATGCGGGTGGCGAATGCTATGCGTGAGGCCGAGGGGTCGAGCATGCTGGGTGCCATCGCGAGCGTTCGCGACGGCCAGACGCATGCTTGTGTCAGCGCGGGGAATACCGGGGCACTGATGGCGTTGGCGCGGCGTGAATTGGGCACGGTCGAGGGTATTGCCCGGCCTGCCATCAGCACGGCGGTGCCCACCCAGGGCGGTGGGCGGTGTTATCTGCTCGACCTGGGTGCCAACGTCGGTGTCCAGGCGCGTCACCTGGTGGATTTCGCGCGCATGGGCGCGATCATGGCGCGGGTGATCGACGATGTGGCGACGCCGCGTGTGGCGCTCTTGAATATCGGTGTCGAAGCCAATAAAGGTGTGCCCAGCGTACGTGAGGCAGATGAGCATCTGCGCCAAGGCGTGGCGGGCCATCGAGATGGTTATGGCTTCGAGTATATCGGTTACCTCGAAGGCGATGGCGTCTTCTCCGGCGCGGCGGATGTCGTGGTCTGCGACGGCTTCGTGGGTAATGCGGTTCTCAAGGCCAGCGAGGGTCTGGCGACGATGTTGCTGGCGCGCTTGCAGGAGACGTTCGAAGCGCACCTGACCACGCGTGTGGTGCGTGCCATGGCACGGCCTGCGTTACTGCGTCTCAAGCGGCGACTCGACCCGGTACGCTACAATGGCGCTAGTCTTCTGGGGCTGTCGGGTATTGTCGTCAAGAGTCATGGTGGTGCGGATGCCAAGGGGTTTGCCTATGCCATTTCACGCGCGGTACGCGAGGTCGACATGGACCTGCCTTCGCATTTGGCACGCGAGTTGAGTGATACGTCGCGTCCCCAACCTTCTATCCACTCGGTCGACCCTCGTGGAGGCCGAGCGGATAGCGGGTTAGCGAGCGACGCTCAACCCGACGACTCCCATCCTCAAAGGTGACTGTCATGACACAATCCCTCGCCCTCGTCTTTCCGGGGCAGGGCTCCCAGCAGGTCGGCATGCTGAGGGAGCTGGCCGAGCGTTATAGCGTCGTGCGGACCACGTTCGACGAAGCGTCCGGTGCGTTAGGTTACGACCTCTGGAAAGTCGTGCAAGAAGGCCCCGAAAGCGCGTTGAATGCTACCGCCTGCACGCAACCTGCGCTGTTGACCTCTAGCGTCGCGATCTGGCGCGTCTGGCAAGAGCTCGAAGGCCCACGCCCTGTGGTGATGTCGGGCCATAGCCTGGGTGAATATAGCGCCATGGTATGTGCCGGCGTCATCCGCTTCGCGGAAGGCGTGCGTCTGGTACGCCTGCGCGGTGAGGCAATGCAGGCGGCGGTACCCGAAGGCCGCGGCGCAATGGCCGCAGTACTCGGTCTCGATGACGCGACGGTCGAGACAGCGTGCCGCGAGGCGGCGCAAGATGAAGTGGTTGCGGCGGTTAACTATAATGCGCCGGGGCAGGTCGTGATCGCCGGCAACAAGGCGGCCGTGGATCGCGCCATCGGCTTGTGCCAGGAAGCCGGCGCCAAGCGAGCGTTGCCGCTGCCGGTATCGGTGCCCTCGCACTGCAACTTGATGCAGCCGGCGGCCGAGCGCCTCGCAGCGGAGATCGAACGGCTCGATCTCCGCACGCCACGTTATACCGTGGTCCAGAATGTCGATGCGCTCGCGCATGAGGACGTTCAAACGCTCAGTCAGCGTCTCGTCGAGCAACTATATCGCCCGGTGCGCTGGACGGATTGTGTCAATGCCATGTACGAACGCGGCGCCCGGGTCTTTGTCGAATGTGGGCCGGGTAAGGTCCTGACCGGACTCAACAAGCGAATTCAACGCCAAGCCAAGGGGCTTGCCGTCAACGACCCCGAATCGCTGGAGAGCGCACTGGAATTGGCGCGTAGCGAAGGGGAGCAGTCTTAGTGATGAATGCGGGAAACCAGATGACAAGCGAACGCAGGATAGCCCTGGTCACCGGTGCCAGTCGTGGCATTGGCCAAGCGATTGCCCGTGAGCTGGGCCGCCAAGGACGTGTGGTGATCGGCACGGCAACCAGCCAGGCCGGTGCCGACCAGATCGATGCCGACCTCAAGGCGCACGCTATCGAAGGCGCAGGGCGTGTGCTCGACGTCACCGACCAGGCCAGCGTCGAGAGTCTGATCAAGGCGATCGGCGACGAGTTCGGCGCACCGACCATTCTGGTCAACAATGCCGGCATCACGCGTGACAATCTGTTGATGCGGATGAAGGAAGACGAGTGGGATGCGGTGCTCGACACCAATCTCAAGTCGCTTTATCGCGTGACCAAGGCGTGCGTGCGTGGCATGACCAAGGCACGTTTCGGGCGTATCGTGAGTATCAGTTCGGTGGTTGCGACCATGGGCAATCTGGGGCAGACCAACTATGCGGCGGCCAAGGCCGGCATGGAAGGGTTCTCTCGCTCTCTGGCGCGTGAAGTTGCATCGCGTGGCATTACTGTCAATAGTGTCGCGCCGGGGTTCATCGCCACCGACATGACACAGGGGTTGCCGGAAGCCCAGCATGAAGCGTTGCTGGGGCAGATTCCGCTATCGCGGCTGGGCGCCCCTGAGGAAATTGCCGCTGCCGTGGGTTTTCTCACCAGCGACAATGCCGGCTACATTACCGGTGAAACGCTGCAGGTCAACGGCGGCATGAATATGCGTTGACGCTCCCCTAGGCGCTGTTGCGTCGTCTGGGAGCGGTCTATAAACTACCCGCAGCTTTCCAGAGCTAGCGGATTCGTACCACTAGGAGTAACAAGAGAATGAGCACCATCGAAGAGCGCGTGAAGAAGGTTGTGGCTGAGCGCCTGAACGTCAAAGAAGAAGACATCCAGAACACGTCTTCCTTCACCGAGGATCTCGGCGCCGACTCGCTGGACACTGTCGAGCTGGTGATGGCGCTCGAAGAGGAATTCGACACCGAGATTCCCGACGAAGAAGCCGAGAAGATCACGACCGTCCAGGAAGCGATCGATTACGTCGTCGCTCACCAGTAAGTAGAGCGGTACCGGGTTGCCCGGTTCGACATCGACTCGCGAAGGCCGCTCTGTCATCAGGGCGGTCTTCGTCGTTTGTGCATGCGTGCGGTCTCCATCCCGTCGGTGTTTCGGGTATAATGCGCGCCAAACACGGCACTGCCGTGCCAACTCGCAAGTCTGGAGGAGAGCTGATGCCTCGTAAAAGGGTCGTGGTAACCGGATTGGGCCTGGTGACCCCGGTCGGTAACAGTGTCAAGGAAAGCTGGGACAATATCCTGGCAGGCAAGAGCGGCATCGCACCGATCGACCACTTCGACACCACGGGATTCAACACGCGCTTTGGCGGCTCGGTGAAGGACTTCGATATCAGTCCCTATCTGAATCCCAAGGAAGCGCGCAAGATGGATACTTTCATCCAGTACGGCATCGCGGCGGCGGGACAGGCCATCGCCGATGCCGGGCTGGAAGGCAATGGCGAGAATGCCGATCGTATCGGTGTGGCGATCGGCTCGGGCATCGGCGGTCTGCCGATGATCGAGCATAACCACAATGCCTTGAATCGCGGCGGTCCGCGCAAGATATCGCCGTTTTTCGTGCCCGGCTCGATCATCAACATGATCGCCGGCAATCTGGCGATCCAGCATGGTTTCCGCGGGCCCAACATCGCCATTACCACGGCCTGTACCACGGGGACGCACAACATCGGCTACGCGGCACGCACCATCGCCTATGGCGATGCGGATGCCATGGTCTGCGGGGGTGCCGAAATGGCGACCACGCCGCTGGGCCTGGGTGGCTTTTCGTCGGCACGTGCGCTGTCCACGCGTAACGACGATCCCGCTGCGGCGAGCCGCCCCTGGGACCGCGAACGGGACGGCTTCGTGCTCTCCGATGGTGCCGGGGTGCTGGTACTCGAGGAGTACGAGCATGCCAAGCAGCGTGGCGCGCCCATCTATGCCGAGGTTCTGGGCTTTGGCATGAGCGATGATGCCTATCACATGACCGCGCCGAACGGGCAGGGGGCGGAAAGGGCCATGCGCAATGCCGTCAAGGACGCTGCCATCGATGCCGGTCAACTGGATTACATCAACGCGCACGGAACCTCGACCCAGGCGGGCGACGTCGCCGAGAGCCAGGCCGTGGAGCGTGTCATGGGCGAGGCCGCCAAGTCCGTTGCGGTCAGCTCCACGAAGTCGATGATCGGCCACCTGCTGGGCGCCGCCGGCGCCGTCGAGGCGATCTTCAGCGTGCTCGCCATTCGCGATAACATCGCGCCGCCGACCATCAATCTCGAAGATCCCGACGAAGGGTGCACACTGGATTACGTGCCCAATGAGGCGCGCGAGATGCCAGTAACGTACAGTCTGTCGAATTCCTTCGGCTTCGGCGGCACCAATGGATCGCTGATCTTCGGTCGCGTTTAAACGTCATGGCCGACGAGGCAGTACCGTTCGACGATCGCGGCTTCGCTTATGGGGACGGTCTCTTCGAGACCGTCCTCGTACGTGATGGACAGCCTTTATTGTGGGACGCGCATCTACGGCGACTGGCGCGCGGTGCCGAGCGGCTGGAAATCCCGTTGCCGGATACGCAGACCTTGACCAGCTTGCCGGGGCAGGCGGGGGCCGGATTGTCCGTGCTCAAGCTGCTCATGACCCGTGGCAGCGGTGGGCGTGGCTATGCTTCCCCCGAATCGCCCGCACCGCGGCTGCGTTGGCGGTGTATGCCGTTCGCGCCGCAACCCGCTCATTGGCGGGATGGCGTACGCGTTCGCCTGTGCCGGCTGCGCTTGGGCCATCAGCCTCGACTGGCGGGCATCAAGCATCTCAATCGTCTCGAGAATGTCATGGCGCGTCGTGAGTGGTGCGATGCCGATATTGCCGAGGGCGTGTTGTGCGATCAGCACGATCGTCTCGTCGAGGCGACCAGCATGAACTTGGTGTGGCAGCGTCACGGCACTCTCGAAACGCCCGATCTGACGGCATGTGGCGTGGAAGGCACGCTGCTGGCAGCATTGCGCGAGCGATTGCCGATCGCAACGCGGCAAACGGGAATCGAGGCATTGATGGAAGCTGATGCGGCTTGGGTCATCAATTCGGTTCAGGGGGTATGGCCCTTGAGACAACTGGACGATACCGACGGTAACTGCCTGAAGCGATGGGCGGTAGACACCGTGCATCGACACCTGCAACACCATGCCCACCCATTGCTGGGCTATCCCCATGACGCCTTCGATGAGGCGTGAGACAAGGTATCGACATGCGAGTGGTGAAGGTTTTCATAGGGATTGCGGTATTGGCCTGTGTGGTGCTTCTGGGAGCCTATCAGTATTGGCAATCCCGCCTGGCGGCTCCGCTGGCCCTCGATGAAACGACGATATATGAAGTGCCGCGTGGTGCGGGATTCACGCGTGTCATCGGTGAACTCGAGGAGCGTGGCATCATCGACGCCACCTGGCCGTATCGCGTCCTGGCGCAGCTCTCTCCGGACAAGGTCAACGGACTGCGTTCCGGTGAATTCGAGCTCGACCCCGGAATGAGCGGCAACCAAATGGTCGCGCGACTTTCCAGCGACAACGTTGTGTCCTATCGGTTTACCATTCCCGAGGGCTGGACGTTCGCGCAGATGCGTCGCCAACTGGATGCCGCTGCCAAGCTCGAGCATCGCACGCGAGACATGAGCGATGAAGAGATCATGACGGCCTTGGGGCATGAAGACGAATATCCCGAAGGACGTTTCTTTCCCGATACGTACCGCTATCACAAGGGGATGACGGACCTTGAGGTATTGCGTCGTGCCTATGAACGCATGGCCACCACTCTGGAGGATGTCTGGGCGCAGCGGCGTGACGACCTGCCCATCGATAGCGCCTACGATGCGCTCATCCTGGCCTCGTTGATCGAGCGCGAGACGGGCGTGCCCGAAGAGCGGCGTCAGATCGCCGGTGTGTTCACGCGGCGTCTCGAGCGCGGTATGCGGCTGCAAACCGATCCCACGGTGATTTACGGCATGGGCGAGGACTACGATGGCAACATCACGCGGGCCGATCTGCGCCGTGAGACGCCCTATAACACCTATGTGATCGATGGGCTACCGCCGACGCCGATTGCCATGCCGGGCGTGGGGTCGTTGCAGGCCGCCGTGGATCCGGCCCCGGGGGATGCCTTGTATTTCGTCGCCCAAGGCGACGGCTCGCATCACTTTTCCAGTACGCTGGCCGAGCACAATGCCGCAGTACGTCGTTACATTCTCAACCGCTGAGCGGGGTAGACTATCGCCATGACGCCAGGACGTTTCATCACCCTCGAGGGGGGCGAAGGGGTGGGAAAGTCCACCAACGTGGATTTCGTGTGCGACTGGCTGAGCGCGCGCGGCATCGACGTGCTGCGCACGCGTGAGCCGGGCGGCACTCCACGTGCCGAGGCGATTCGTGCGTTGCTGCTCGACCCCGCCCCGCAGGAACCCCTCGACGAAACAGCCGAATTGCTGCTGATGTTCGCCGCCCGTGCCCAGCATCTGGCGGCCAAGATCCGCCCCGCGCTGGCGCGAGGCGTGTGGGTCGTCTGTGACCGTTTTACCGATGCGACCTTCGCCTATCAGGGCGGCGGACGTGGGCTGGACGAGACGCGTATCGCGACGCTTGAAGCGTTGGTTCAAGACGATCTGCAACCCGATCTGACGTTGTTGCTGGATATGCCCGTCGAGGCCGCCCAGCAGCGTGTCGAACGGCGGGGTGCCGCACGCGATCGCTTCGAGCGCGAACGCCAAGACTTCTTCAGCGCCGTGCGGGAGAGCTATCTTGCACGCGCCGCCCAGGCACCGGAGCGGTTCGCCGTGATCGATGCCGACCGCGAGCTGGACGCGGTGCAGGCGTCGATCGCCGATCACCTGACAGCGAGAAGCGCGTTATGGTCGTGACGCCACTGCCTTGGCAGCGTGACCTGTGGCAGCGCCTGATCCGTCAGCAGGACGCCGGCCGCCTGGCGCATGCGCTATTGATTTCGGGCCCGCACGGAGTTGGCAAGCACGATCTCGCCGATGCACTGGTGGCCCGCACGTTGTGCCATGCGCCGGGCGACACCGCCTGTGGCGAGTGCCATGCTTGTCACATGCTGGCGTCGGGATATCATCCCGACCTGCTGGATATTACCCCGGCGGAAAAGCGCCGCCAGATACGCATCGACCCGATTCGCCAGGTCAATGCTTTCGTGTCGCAGACCGCGCAGCAGGGCGGCTACCGCGTGATTCGTCTGCATCCCGCGGAAGCCATGAACGTGGCGGCCTCCAACGCGCTCCTCAAGAGCCTCGAAGAGCCGGGCGCGAAGACGCTGTTCGTACTCCTGGCGGACATTCCCTCGCGCATGCTGCCGACCATTCGTTCGCGCTGCCAGCATTGGCGTCTGGGCGTGCCCGAGCCACACAGCGCACTGGCGTGGCTCAACGAACGTTTCGAGGATCCCGAACAAGCGCGTTTCTGGTTGCGTGTGGCCGGCGGTTTGCCGCAGTTCGCACTCGAGCTGGCCGAAGGGCGCGGCTTGCGTCAGGAACTGCATGAGTTGTTCGATGCCCTGGTACGGGGGGGGGAGCCGGTCGCCGAGGCGGCGCGTCTCGATCCCCAGTCGTTGGACCGCGTGCTGTGGTACGGTATCGTCTGGCTCGAAGACCTGATTCGCCTGGGCGTCTCCGGCGAGACGCAATACGTGCGCAACCCGGACCTGCTGCCGTTGTATCGCCAGGCAGCCAAGAATGCGCGGGTGCGTGACTGGTTTCGCCTGCTCGACTACGCGCGCGAACAGCGCCGCTTGATCGCCGCCGGGGGCAATCCCAATGCACAACTGGTGCTGGAAGCCTGGCTGGTGCGCTGGGCGTCGCTGTTGCGCTCGTGACAGCGCCATGCTGGCGAGTCATAAATATGCTGCATGAAGCGAGTCGTGCACCCTGATCGAGGAGGACCCGGCGTGGCGCAAAAAGCCTTATCCCTGACGTTCCACGATACGCAGACTCTGCAAGCAGCTTATATGCCTTGGCTGGCGCGGGGTGGCGTCTTCGTTCCCACGCAGGAGCGTTATGCCCTCGGCGATGCGGTGTATCTGCTGATCACCTTGCCGGAGGACGCCGAACGTCTACCGGTCTCGGGCACGGTTGCCTGGCTGTCGCCGCCGGGTGTCGGCGGGCGGCGCGTCCCGGGGATCGGCGTGCATTTCAGCGCCGCCGACCAACGCGTGAGGGAACTGATCGACGCCCAGCTCGCAGGCGTCACCGCCTCGCGTCCCAGTTATACCCTTTAATGCCATGACACCCTTTTCGATTCTTTAGGTACCGCATGTTCGTTGATTCCCACTGCCATCTCGATCGACTCGACCTCACCGCCCATGATGGCAAGCTCGAGGGTGCTCTGGACGCCGCTCGCCAACGTGGCGTGCGTCACTTCCTGGCGATCGCCGTCACGCTGGACGATGTCTCCAACCTGGTGGATATCGCCCGTGCTCACGATGACGTCTCGCTGTCCGCCGGGGTACATCCGTTGCACCGCGTCGAGCGCGAGCCCGACGTCCAGGCCATCGTCGACTGCGCCCAGCGTCATGACGCGGTGGCGATTGGCGAGACCGGGTTGGACTATCATTACGATGAAGTGCCCCATGATGTGCAGCATCGGCGTTTCGCCGATCACCTGCGCGCCGCGCGCGAGCTCGAATTGCCGGTGATCGTGCATACCCGTGATGCCAAGGAAGACACCCTGGCGTTGATTCGCGAGCATACCGATCCCGCGGTGGGGGGCGTCTTGCATTGCTTCACCGAGGATCTCGACATGGCGCGCGAGGCGGTGAGGCTGGGCTTCTACATTTCGCTTTCCGGCATCGTGACCTTCCGTAACGCCACCTCGGTTCGCGAGCTGGCGCGCCTTGTGCCCCTCGACCGGTTGTTGATCGAGACCGATAGCCCTTATCTGGCCCCGGTGCCGCATCGTGGCAAACCCAATGAGCCTCAGTGGGTCGTGGAAGTGTCGGAATGTATCGCCGCCGAGCGCGGCATCAGTGTCGACGAAGTCGCGATGCAGACGAGTGCCAATTTCTACCGGCTGTTTCGCGCCGCGCTGCCCGAGGCGCCCGAGGATGTGCGTGAGGCATTGGCACAGATGAGCGGTCAGTAACGTCCAGCAGCGAGGAGCGAGCATGCCACTAGAGTCGTTGACGGCACATCTCGACGCATCACCGGCGGCAGCGTTGCCACCGGTCGATACCTGGAATCCGCCTTTCTGCGGTGACATGGCGTTGACCATTGCCGCCGATGGCCGCTGGTGGCATGAGGGCACCCCGATCGGGCGCGCACGCTTGGTACGTTTGCTGTCGCGCCTGCTACGTCGGGAAGAAGATGGCGATTACTACCTGGTGACACCGGTCGAAAAGCTGCGTATCCAGGTCGAGGATCGCCCGTTCCTGATCGCCGATGCCGATTGTCGCGACGGGGTGTGGACGCTGACCACCAACCTCGGCGATAGCGTCACCTTGGGTGCGCAGCGCCGCCTCGCGGTCAGCGCCATGCCGGCCGGGGAGCCGGTTCCCGAGGTCGCCATTCGCTTCGGGCTGGCGGCACGCCTCAACCGCAACGTCTACTATCGCCTGATCGACACTGCCGAGTTGCATGCGACAGCCGACGGCAGCGCGCTGGGGATATATAGCGACGGCGTCTGGCAGCCTCTGGGCTGGTTGCCCGAGGAGACGCCGTGAGCGAGGCGACGCCCGAACAACGCGCCGTGGTCGCGCATGTCGAAGGGCATGCGCGTGTATCGGCGGTCGCCGGTGCCGGCAAGACCACCACGCTGGTGCAGCGCGTCTTGCACCTGCTGGCCAACCGCGTGCCACCGCAACGCATGTTGGTGCTGATGTTCAATCGCGCCGCCCGCGAGGACTTCACCCACAAGCTGGCGCACGAGGCGGCAGGGCAGCGCCTTCCCGACGTGCGAACCTTTCACTCCATCGGGCATCGCCTGACTCAGACCCTGACGCGCTGGGGGTATCTGTCATCGCGCCAGTTGATTGTCGCCGATTGGCAGCGCGAGCGGCTGTTACGCCAGGCAGTGCAAATGAGTCTGGAACACGCCGATGACAGTCAGCGCCACGCCGCGCTGGAGTCGGATCGTCTCGAGGCGCTTGCGCAGTTCTGCGAACTGGTCAAGGCCGAGATGTGCGCCCCCGAGATACTCCACGAACGCCTGGATTTCGGTGACGGCACCCAGCATTTCTGTGAAGCGTATGCGGTCTTCGAGGGATTGCTCGAGGATCACGCCTTGATGACCTACGCCGATCTGCTCTATCGGCCGCTGCGCTGCCTGGAAGCGACCCCCGAGGCGCGTTCGCGGGTGCAGGGTTTTCTCGATCATGTGATCGTCGACGAGTATCAGGACATCAATGAGGTGCAGCAGCGCTTATTGGCGATTCTCGCGGGGGCTTCCGCCCAGGTGATGGCGGTGGGCGATGCCAATCAGTGCATCTACGAATGGCGCGGGGCGCGCCCCGATGCCATGTTCGAACGCTTTACCACCTTGTTCGGCACCGCCCACGATTATCCGCTGTCATATACCTTTCGCCATGGCCATGTGCTGGCCTTGGCAGCCAATCATGCCATCCGCGCCAATCGGCGGCGTCCCGATCAGTTATGCCTGGCCGCGCCCGGCACGCCGGCGACCCGCGCCGACGTAGCGGTGGGCAGTAGTGCGCTGCTCGATGCTCTTCAGCAGTGGCGCGGCGACGGGCGAGCCTTGGGCGAGGCCTGTGTGCTGGTGCGCAGTTGGGCGTTGTCCGTCTCGGTGCAGTTACAGTTGTTGCGAGCCGGCATCCCGTTCCGGCTCGCGCGTGAGGATCGCTTCGTGTTTCGTCTGCCGCTGGTGCAGGCGCTGGCGGGGTATCTGGCCCTGGCGCGTGACGGGCGACGCTTGCAGGACCCCGAGCAGCTCAATCTGCTGTTGTCGCAGCCCACGGTCTTCGTGCCTCGCGAGACGCTGACCGCATTGGCGCACCAACTGGCCCAGACCCAGCAATGGCCCGAGCGGCACGACCCCTTGTTGAACGCGTTGAAGCCCCTTCAGCGGCGTAACCTCAAGCGTCGCTGGCAATTGTTATGCGAACTGCCACGCATGGCGCACTGGTCGCCGGCCAAGCTGCTCGAACATGTCGTCGAGGCCACCGAGGCGGACAAGGCCCTCAAGCGTTCGGCCTCGAGGCGTGCCAAGGCCGAGGATGACGTGCGTCTGCTCGATGTGTTGATCGAGCAGGCCGGTGAACTGGCCCACGATCCCGAAGGCTTCATTGAGCTGCTCAGCCAGCCGGTGGAAGCGCGCGAGGATGGCGTATTGGTGACCACGGTGCATGGCGCCAAGGGGCTCGAGTGGCCGATGGTCGCGCTGTGGGGCGTCAACGAGGAAGACTTTCCGCACTACACGCGTGAGACGCCTTTGGACGCCGAGCGCCTGGAGGAGGAGCGTCGCCTTTACTATGTGGCGATCACCCGGGCGCGGGAGCGTTTGCTGGTCCTTCACGATGGCGGCGATCATCGCCCCAGCCGGTTTCTCGAGGAGACCGCCTGGGACGACTGCCATCGCGCCGCCGCGGCGCTTGGCGAGACACCGCCCGAGTCACTGGCGGTGCGTGCGCCGGAGGTGGTCGGGCGGTATCTCGAACGTTGCGGCTTGAAGCTGACCGTCACCCGCGCATCAGAGACGGCCTCTGAATCCTCGCCTGCGACATGGACGGTGGGGCAGTGGGTGCGACATGGCGTCTTCGGTGATGGCGAGATCGTCCTTCTCGAGGGCGACCCCGCCAATCCGGTCATCGAGGTGCGTTTCACGCAGGCGGGACGTCGGCGGTTGATCGCCGCGCGTGCTCCATTGGAGCGTATGACAGATCAGGCGGTACCCAGCTGAAGTGAACGTCAGGTGCCCCCGCTCGCAAGCGAGGGTGCCGTGTCTGCATGACTACATGTTGGGATAGTTGGGGCCGCCGCCACCTTCCGGCGCCACCCAGGTGATGTTCTGGGCAGGGTCCTTGATGTCGCAGGTCTTGCAGTGCACGCAGTTCTGGAAGTTGATCTGGAACTTGGGTTCACCGTCTTCCTCGACTATTTCGTAGACCCCGGCGGGGCAGTAACGCTGCGCGGGCTCGGCGTATTCCGGCAAGTTGACGCGTACCGGAATCTCGGGATCGGCGAGCCGCAAGTGACAGGGTTGATCCTCTTCATGGTTGGTATTGGAGAGGAATACCGACGAAGACTTGTCGAACGAGAGCTTGCCATCCGGCTTGGGATAGTCGATGCGTGTCGCCTCGCTGGCATGGCGCATGCGCGCATGGTCGGAGGTAGTGTCGTGCACCGTGGGCAACTTGCCGCCCAGCAGTTGGTCCAGAAAGTTGTAGGCGCCGCCCTTGACGGTGCCGTACTTGTGAATCGCCGGTCCGAAGCTGCGGCTTTCGGTCAACTCCGCCCAGGCCCAGCTATTTTGCCACTTCGAGGTAAATGCGGTCAGCTCCGCACCGCCTTCATCGCCCGCCACGAACGCCTCGAACACGGCCTCGGCGGCGACCAGGCCGGATTTCATCGCCATGTGAATGCCCTTGATCTTGGCGAAGTTGAGCGTGCCGGCATCGCAACCGATCAACAAGCCCCCGGGGAAGGTCATCTTGGGCAGACTATTGGCGCCGCCCTTGGTGATCGCGCGGGCCCCGTAGGAAACCCGGGAGCCGCCCTCGAGATGTTGCTTGAGCACCGGATGGTGCTTCATGCGCTGAAACTCATCGAAGGGCGAGAGGTAAGGGTTGTCGTAGGAAAGATCGACGATCAATCCCACCACGACCTGCTGGTTCTCGGCATGGTAAAGAAACCAGCCGCCATGCGTGTCGCTGGGCAATGGCCAGCCTGAGCCATGCAAGACGCGCCCTGGCGTGTGCTGATCGGCGGGTACGTCCCAGAGTTCCTTGAAACCCAAGGCATAGTGTTGTGGATCGCGGTCTGCGTCGAGGTCGAAGCGCTCGATCAGGCGCTTGCCGAGATGCCCGCGTGCGCCCTCGGCAAATAGCGTGTATTTGGCGCGCAGTTCCATGCCCGGCATGTGGCCGGGTTTCTCGCTGCCGTCGGCGGCCACGCCCATGTCGCCGACGAGGATGCCGCGTACCGTGCCGTCGTCATCGTGGAGGCTTTCCTGGGCGGCGAAGCCGGGGAAAATTTCCACGCCCAGCTCTTCGGCCTGCTCGGCTAGCCAACGACACAGGTTGCCGGCGCTGATGACATAATTATCATGCGCGCCGCCGGTGTTGTGCATGCTTTTGGGCACCAGCGCATTGGGCAGCTTCTGGGCGCTTTCGGCGTCCTTGAGCAGGTAGAGATCGTCGCTGATGACGGGAGTAGTCAGCGGTGCGCCACGCGACTCCCAGTCGGGAAAGAGTTCGCGCAGGGCGCGTGTCTCGAGCACGGCACCGGAAAGAATATGCGCGCCCACTTCAGAGCCTTTTTCGACCACGCAGACGCTGAGCTCGCGCTGGGCCTCTTGGGCCTGCTGCATCAGGCGACACGCCGCCGAGAGTCCGGATGGGCCGGCGCCGACGATGACGACGTCGAAATCCATGTATTCGCGTTCCACGGCTTGATCTCCTCCATCTTCGCGTTGGGCGGTCGACGCGCCCGAGCATGCACAGTGTCTTTCGAGCAATGGTGCATGGACAAGTCGCGTTTTTTTGGTTGTATTCTAAAGATTGTATTTTAAACGGCCGTTTGATTCTACACAGAACGACCGCCCGCATGATGTCATTTTCCGCGTGGTTTGTCCTGGGGCGCTGCCATGACGGCGCTTCAGGGTTTGACCAGGTTGGACGAGATCACGCAATATTATATAGGGTCGCCGAGTGTTTAACGGGCGACATTTTTACGGGACACGCCCCCTATCAAACGCTTGAATGAATTTATTCTAAGGGCATGCCTGCCGGTTCTAACCAAGCGAGGACACCATGAAAGTACTCGTCGCGGTCAAACGCGTCATCGATTATAACGTCAAGATCCGGGTCAAGCCGGATCACTCCGACGTCGATCTCACCAACGTCAAGATGGCCATGAATCCGTTCTGCGAGATCGCCGTGGAAGAAGCGGTGCGCCTCAAGGAAAAGGGGGTGGCCAGCGAGGTGGTCGCCGTCACCATCGGCCCCAAGGCTGCGCAGGAGCAACTGCGTACCGCGTTGGCGCTGGGCGCCGATCGCGCGATCCACGTCGAGACCGACGACAAGGTCGAGTCGCTGACCGCTGCGAAGCTCCTCAAGCGGGTCGTCGACGACGAACAGCCGGGCCTGACGATTCTCGGCAAGCAGGCCATCGACACCGACAACAACCAGACCGGTCAGATGCTGGCCGCGCTGGCAGGCATGGGGCAGGGCACCTTTGCCTCCGAGGTCCAGGTCGAGGGCGACGACGTCCAGGTGACCCGCGAGATCGACGGTGGCCTGCAGACCGTCGCACTCAAGCTGCCGGCGGTGATCACCACCGATCTGCGCCTCAACGAGCCGCGTTATGCCAAGCTGCCCGATATCATGAAGGCCAAGAAGAAGCCCATCGATATCAAGAGTCCTGACGATATGGGCGTCGCCGTGGCCTCCAGCCTGAGCGTTCTCAAGGTGGAATCGCCGGCGGAACGCAAGGGGGGCACCAAGGTGGCCTCCGTGGGCGAACTCGTCGACAAACTCAAGAACGAAGCCAAGGTGATCGCATGAGTATTCTGGTTATCGCCGAACATCATAACGGCCAACTGGCGGACAGCACCGCCCACGTGGTCGCCGCGGCCCAGGCTATCGGTGGAGACATCGACATCCTGGTGGCGGGCGAGAACGTCGCAGGCGTCGCCGAGGCGGCCGCCAAGCTGGCTGGTGTCGCCAAGGTGAGAACCGCCGACGACGGCGTCTACGCGCATCAGCTCGCCGAGCCGATGGCCGAACTCATCGCCGAGCTTGCCGGTGACTACAGCCATGTGCTGGCTGCCGCGTCCACCCACGGCAAGAACGTGTTGCCACGCGTGGCCGCACTCAAGGATGTGGCCGCACTGTCGGAGGTGATCGGTGTGGAAAGCCCCGATACCTTCCAGCGTCCGATCTATGCCGGCAATGCGATTGCCACCGTGCAATCGAGCGATGCCCTCAAGGTCATCACCGTACGCACCACGGCCTTCGATGCCGTCGACGCGACGGGCAATGCCGGGGTCGAGGCGGTCAGCATGGCGGTCGACAATACCCTGTCGCGGTTCGTCGGCGAGGAACTGGCAAGCAGCGATCGCCCCGAACTGGGCAGTGCGCGTGTGGTCGTCTCCGGCGGTCGCGGTATGGGCAACGGCGAGAACTTCAAGTTGCTCGACGGCATCGCCGACAAGCTCGGTGCGGCGATCGGTGCCTCGCGCGCGGCCGTGGATGCCGGCTTCGTGCCCAACGATATGCAGGTCGGCCAGACCGGCAAGATCGTCGCGCCGGAACTGTACATCGCCGTGGGCATCAGTGGCGCCATCCAGCACCTGGCGGGCATGAAGGACGCCAAGGTCATCGTGGCGATCAACAAGGACGAAGAAGCGCCGATCTTCCAGGTCGCCGATTACGGCCTGGTGGGCGACTTGTTCGACGTGCTTCCCGAACTCGAGTCCAAGTTGTAAGTGAAGCTACGAGTGCGGCCTGCCAAGACTATTGGCGCGCACTGCATTGCAAAACCGGCCCTGGGTGGCCGGTTTTTCTTTCTTATAACTCATGATTGATAATTGTTCTTGTTTGTATTAGCGTGCTAGCCGTCCTTTCGTCGGCGCTGATGAGCGACCGGCAAGATCAAGCAACGGGAGAAAGCGTGGTGCCAAACGACACGCGAAGCCGAACACGGGCATATCGGCGTGCGGCTTGCGCCGGTATGGCGTTATTGATGGGCGTTTCCGCAACGGCCGGGGCGCAGCAGACGTCATTGCGTGATATCAGTGCGCAGGCGCAACAAGAGCAGGCGGCGTTGCAGGAAAAGATAGACGCGGCTGATGACGAAACGCGGGAATTGCTGACGCGCTTGCGCGATGCCAGCCGCGAAGCCTCGCGCCTCGAGCGCTACAACGATGAGCTGGCGCGCCGCAACGAGGCGCAGCAGGCCTTGATCGAGAAGCGCCGCGAGGCCATCGATCAACTCTCGGTGACGCGAGAAGCCTTGCCGGGGCAGTTGCGCGACATGGTGTCGCAATTGCGCACCTTGATTAAAGCCGACTTGCCTTTCCTGCGCGAGGAGCGCCTGGCGCGCGTCGATAGCCTCGATGTGATGCTCGATGACAGTGAAATGAGCGCGGGCGACAAGCTCGATCGCGTGCTTTCCGCATGGCGCACGGAGCTCGACTACGGCCGCGAGATGGATGCCTGGCAAGGTCCGTTGGTGGGTGACGACGAGCGTCAGGTCGATTACCTCCGCGTGGGCCGTATGGGGCTGTATTACGCCACACCGGATGGCCGCGCGGGCGGTGTCTGGCGTGCCGATGCCCAGGAGTGGCAACCCCTCGAAGGCGATGCGCTCGATGAACTGCGCAAGGGGCTGCGTATTGCACGCGATCAGCGGGCGCCGGCATTGCTCGATCTCCCGGTCTCGGTAGCGGTCGAGACGCAAGCGGCCGACGACGCGAATTCTCCAGCCGCGGACGAGGAGTCGTCATGAGTACATGGAAGTCTCTGCGGTCCCGGGTTTTGGTCCCGGTGCTGGTATTGACGATGGCGTTGCCGGCAATGGCGCCATCGGCGTTGGCGCAGGATGGTGATTCCGCCCCTTCGCTGGGGCAAATGTTGGAGAGTCTGCGTACCGATAGCGAGGCTGCCGAGTCGCGGGACCGGGAGCGTTTAAGCGCACTGGTGGACGACCGCGACGCTTTGCGTGACGCGGTGGAAGAAGCGGAAACCGAGCGCGATGAGGCGCGTCAACGGCGCGATGAGCTGGAAGCAACGCAGGAAAGCCAGCAAGAGGCGCTCGATGACGTCAACCAGCAGCGCCGCGACGAAGCGGGCGATCTCGATGGCGTCTTCGATGTGGCGCAAGGGCAAATCGGCGAATTGCGCGATGCGCTAGGCGACGGTTGGTTGACCGTAGGGACGCGGACGACGTTGCCGGAACGGCTCGACGACGATGCCATCATCGATACCCGGACTCTCGACAACTTGGGGCGGACGTTCGCCGAGTTGACGGCGGAAACCGGGCGCGGCGTGCGCTTCGAGGCGCCCATCGCCGATGCCCAAGGTGACGTCGAGCAGCGTGAGGCGGTGCGTCTGGGCGACTTTCTTGCCTTCAGCGATGGCAAGCTTCTGACGCGTGATGTAGGTGAAGCCTCGGACGATGTTGGCCTGCGGGTGGTATCGCATACGCCCGAAGATGCTAGCGATGCACTACAGGCCTTCCAGAATGGCGACGGAGAGCGCGTGGTCTTCGATCCCACGCAAGGCAATGTGCTCGATGCCCTGGCGCAGCAACCCACGCTGTGGGAGCGTTTTCAGCAAGGCGGCGCGGTTGCCTATGTCATTGTCGTGCTAGGTATCGCCGGTCTGTTGGTTGCGCTCGCGCAATACATCTACCTGCTGATGGTCAGCCTGCGGCTGCGTCGTCAACTGCGCAACCCCGAAGATTTGCGGGACGATAACCCGTTGGGGCGGGTGCTGGGTCGCTTTGCGGCGCTGGGCCAGGATCACGCACCGGAAGCGCTGGAGGCACGCCTCGATGAAGCACTGCTGGCCGAAAAGCCGCGTCTCGAGCGTGGTCAGCCTGTGGTCAAGCTCATGGCGGCCGTTGCGCCGTTGCTGGGACTACTGGGGACCGTGACCGGGATGATCGGCACCTTCCAGGCGATCACCGTGTTCGGTACCGGCGACCCGCAACTCATGGCCGGCGGGATCAGCCAGGCGTTGGTGACCACCGTGATGGGCCTGATCGTCGCCGTACCGCTTTTATTCGGACATACCGCCTTGAGCAGTCGCAGCCGCGAATTGCTCGGCACGCTCGAGGGTCGAGCGAGTGCCATGCTGGCCGAGCATCTCGAGGCCTCACACGGGCATACGAGGACGCAGGCCGATGTCCACGCTCGCTGAGCCGATCATCTGGCTGGTCCAGGCCGGTGGTCCGGTACTGGTGGTGATTGCCCTGGTTGCCATGGCGCTTTTCGCCATGGGGCTGGAGCGCGGCCTGTACTGGCAGTTCGTGCATAACCGCCGCCGCCGGGCCCTGGTGGCGCGCTGGGTGGCGCGCCGCGATCACGCTAGCTGGAGCGCGTTGACGTTGCGCGAGGTCTGGACGTCAGAGCTCATCGGCCAACTGCGGCGCCCTCTGCCGTGGCTCAAGCTATTGGTGGGGCTGTGTCCGTTGCTGGGCCTGCTGGGCACGGTCACCGGCATGATCCAGGTCTTCGACAGCCTTTCTCTGACCGATACCAACCAGGCGCGGGCCATGGCCGATGGCGTGGCCCGCGCGACGCTACCGACATTGACCGGCATGGCGGTCGCCGTGGTGGGGCTATTGTTCACCACCCGTCTTGAACACGTGATTCGGCGCGAGGATCAGCGGCTACATGACCGCATGGCGCGTGCCGTGGAGGATGCCAATGCGTAGGCGTCGACTGCAGGACGTCAATGACGACGCCCAGGAAATTAACCTCACGCCGATGCTCGACGTGGTCTTCATCATGTTGATCTTCTTCATCGTGACGACCAGCTTCATCAAGGAAAGCGGCGTGGAAATCGACCGTCCCGAGTCGTCCTCCGCGACCGCGCGCCCCGAAGCGCAAGTCATGGTGGCGATCACCGCCGAGGACGCCGTGTGGGTCGATGGGCAGCCGGTGGATGCACATCGCGTGGGCAATGAAGTGGCGAGTCTGGTGAGCGACGAAGGCGGCGTGGTGATTCAGGCCGACCGCCAATCGACCACCGGGCTTCTCATCGAGGTCATGGATGCCATTCGCGACGCCGGTGTCGAAAACGTCGCCGTGGCAGCGGATCGAGGCGCCGACGGATGAGAGCGATTGCAGGCGCCTTAGGCGGCATCGTGATGGCGTTGGGGCTTTTCTACCTGTTGGCCCTGCTGGTGGCGCCGCCGGAAGATAACCGTGAGCCAGTCGAGCAGCCGATGTCGGTGTCACGTGTCGAAACGCCCGAGGCAAGACAGGCGTCGGCACCGGAAGCGGCCGCGCCGGACGCCCCGACGCCGCCGACACAAACGCCGCCGCCTCCGCCGCCCTCGCCAGTACCCGCGGCCCAGAGTGACAGTTCATTGACGTTGCCCGAACCGGAAGCGTCGGTTCCTCCCTCGCCGGAAGTGCCGGAGGAGTCGTTGCCCGAGCTCGAGGAAGTCGAACCCACTCCTGAGCCCGAACCTGAACCCGAGCCGGCGCCCGACCCCGAACCACAGCCAGACCCGGAGCCGGTAGAAGAAACCGCTACCTCGGAGGCGGCGTCGCAAGGCGAGAGTGCGGATGCTTCGGATGCCGACGCCTCGGCGAATGGCGAAACGCGCCAGCAGGATGCCGAAAAAGTCGGCTCGCCGCAGCCCACCGAGCGCGTGCCGCCGGAATATCCGTCACGGGCGCAACGGCGTGGCATCGAGGGATACGTGGAGGTTAGCTTCACGATCAAACCCAACGGACGAGTCGATCGCGATTCATTGCGCGTCACCGAGGCCGAGCCGCGCAGCATGTTCGAGCGTGCGGCGCTAAAGGCCGTCGCCGATTGGAAGTTTCCGCAAAGCGATCGACCGCGTGAAGCGCGTCAGCGGCTGGAATTTCATCTCGAGAGGTAGCGCATGCAGTGGCGTCATTGGGGATGTGTAGCGATGCTATGTCTGGGCCTGGGAGCGGCCAGCACGAGCGTTAGTGCTGCCGGGCCGGCACTGGCGCCGGACATGGTGCAGGCATTGGAATCGCTGCAGCAGCGCATGCAGGATAATGCCAGCGAGGGTGCCATCGATGACGCCAAGGCAGCCGCCGGGCGTCTGCAAGGCGGTAACCGGGCGGATCGCTGGGCGCGTGCCTTGTTTTTGCAACTGGCGGCCACCGGCGAGGCGCGCCAGGGCCGGGATGCCGAGGCGGCGGATCTTTTTCGCCAAGCCCGTCGTAGCGACGCTGTCGATACCGATTCGCGCCAGCGTTGGCTTAATCAAGAGGCTCGCTTGCGGTTGCGCGCGGGGCAGACCGCGCAAGGTGCCGAGTTGCTGGGCGATTGGATCGAGCGTCATGGCGATGACGCCGACAGTTTGTGGCTGATGGTGCAAGCCCAGGCGACGCAGGAACAGTGGTCGCAAGCGGCGCAGTGGGTCGACCGCGCGCGTCGCGCGGGGGGTATGGATGCCGACAGGCGTCGCTTGGCGGCGAGCGTTTATCAGCACGCCGAGCGTTACGACGCAGCGTTGTCGTTGCTCGACGATCAACTGCAAAGCGAGAGTGACGATCCCCAGGCATGGCGGCGTGCCGCGGCGTTGGCGCAGCGCATGCAGCAGCCCGGATTGGCAGCGGCGTTATGGGAAGCCGGCTGGCGGCGGGGTGCGCTCGCGGGTGAGGATGATCTCGAGCGACTGATTCGCCTGCATCTGGCGGGCGGTACCCCGGCGCGTGCCGCCGAGCATCTGGAAACGGCATTCGAGGCGGGTACGCTACCACGCGATAGCGAGCATCGGCGCCTTCTCGCCGAGGCCTGGACGTCGGCGCGCGCGCACGACAAGGCGTTGTCGGCGTGGCGCGCGCTGGCCGAAGATACCCAGGGCGGCGAGGATTGGCGCCAACTCGGCGAGTTGGCTTACGGCTGGGGCGAGTGGTCGACGGCGATAGAAGCGCTGCGCCAAGCGCGTGAACAAGGCGCCGATGCCGCGCGTACCTGGCTGCTGGAGGGGGTGTCGCAACTCGAGTCGTCAGATGAAGAGGCGGCGCGCGAAGCGTTCGAAGCGGCACGCGATGCCGGTGCGTCGCAGGCCGAGGCCTGGCTGGCATCGCTTGGCGAAGGGAATGTCGACAAAGCGCCGGACATTGACTCATCACCCAATGAGGTAACGCCCCAGGCGCCCTCGGATAATTAGCAGTGATGCGTCGCTAGATAGCCAACTGCGCCCATACCGGCGCATGGTCCGAAGGACGCTGGATGCCGCGTAGTTGGTAATCGATACCGGCGTCTTCCACCCGCTCGCGCAGCGTGGGGGTGACCATGATGTAGTCGATTCGCAAGCCGCGCTTGGGCTCGCGCTCGAAGCCCCGCGAACGATAGTCGAACCAGCTGAAGCGGTCGTCGACTTCGGGGTAGCGCAGGCGGTAGCAATCGCTCAAGCCCCAGTCGGCGAGCCGCGTGAGCCATTCGCGCTCCACGGGCTGGAAACTGGTCTTGCCCTCGCGCAGCCAGCGCTTGCGATTGGACTCGCCGATACCGATGTCGATGTCGGCGGGTGAGATATTGAAGTCCCCCATGACCGCGAGCCGTTCGCTGGGCGTATGCCGCTCTTGCAGCAATGCCGTGAGCCGGGCGTAGAAATCGCGTTTATTGGGGAACTTGGTGGGGTGCTCGATATTTTCACCCTGCGGGAAGTAACCGTTGTACACGGTCATGGTCTCGCCGTCGTCGCAGCGGACGCGGACGCCGATCAAGCGTCGTTGGGCGTCTTCACCGTCATCGGGCATGCCGTAATGCACGGCCTCGGGGGCCCCTCGGCTGAGCAGCGCGACACCGTAATGGCCTTTCTGCCCGTGAAAGGCGACGTGATAGCCGAGCGCCTCGACGGCTTCGCGCGGGAACTCGCTGTCTTGCACCTTGGTTTCCTGGAGGCCGATGATATCGGGACGATGCGCCTCGATGAGCGCCTCCAGTTGGTGCAGGCGCGCGCGGATACCGTTGATGTTGAAGGAGACCAGGCGCATCAGCGATCACCCTGAGAATCGTCGTCGCGTGTGGGCGCGCCATGCACATCGAGGGTCGGCGCCTGCTGTTGACGTGCCAAGCGACGTGCGGCCTGGAGCTTGCGTTGCTGACGTTTCTTTTGCACGTAGCGCGGCGACGATTTGACCTGATCGGGGTTGTCGTGGCGCCATTTACGGAAGTCCTTGCGGCGCCCGGTGCGAATCGTCACCTTGCTGGCGATCGAGCGCGTTTTTTTACTGCGTGTCATGTCGTGATCCTGTGTCGTATTGACTTGAGGACTATTCTACCAGTCGCGCTGCCGGGCGACATCCGTGCTTGAGTGTGATGCCCGCGCGATGCTTGGCAATGACTGATACAATGTCCGCTTGCGTCGTGATCCAGCTTGGCTGTCGCGATGGCCGTGGCGCGCTCCGGAAAGGCGGAAAAGCGCGCTGGATTCATGCATTTGCGTACGAATATGGACAGACATAGAAGCCTATGAGTGAGTCGGATAAAACCCCAGCACCGGCCCAGAACCGCAAGCCCAAGCGTCGGCGTCGCAAGCCGCGGCGTTCGCAGTCCCAGTGGGACGTCAAGCAGTTCCAGGTAACGCCGGTGGCGGGCAAGTGGCGTTTTCACGATTTCGATCTTCCCGTGCCGCTGATGCGTGCGATTCACGCCCTGGGATTCGAATACTGCACGCCGATCCAGGCGGAAGCCTTGACGCATACGCTGCTCGGCGGCGATGTGGTCGGCAAGGCGCAGACGGGTACCGGCAAGACCGCCGCTTTCCTGATCTCGATTCTGGCGTATTTCCTGGAAGAGAAAGCCCCCGATGGTCAGAAGCCCGGTGCGCCGCGCGCGTTGATTGTCGCGCCGACACGAGAGCTGGCACTGCAGATCGAGAAGGATGCCAAGGCACTGGCGCGCTTCACGTCGCTCAATGTGGCGAGTGTCGTCGGTGGTATGGACTATCAGAAGCAGCGCGAGCAATTGTCGCGCAATCTCGATGTGCTGGTGGCGACCCCCGGGCGGCTGCTCGACTTCCACGAGAAGCGCGATGTCGATTTGACGCAAACCGAAGTGCTGGTTCTCGACGAAGCGGATCGCATGCTGTCGATGGGCTTCATCCCTGACGTCAAGCGCATCATCCAGCATACGCCCAAGGCCGAAGAGCGCCAGACCTTCCTGTTCTCGGCGACGTTCAGCCCGGACATTCTCAACCTGGCCAGCCAGTGGACGCATGGCGCCACGCACGTCGAGATCGAGGCCAGCCTCGAGAATGCCGCCAACATCGACCAGCGTGTCTATCTGGTGGGTGACAGCGACAAGCAGCGCCTGCTGATCAACTTGCTCAATCAGGAGAGCATGGAACGCGTGATCGTGTTCGGTAACCGCCGTGACCTGGTGCGCAATCTCGACTCGTCCTTGCGTGAGGCCGGCATCAATGTGGCGATGCTCTCCGGTGATGTGCCGCAAAAAGCACGTATCGAAACCCTCGATCGCTTCCGTAACGGCGAAGTGGATGTGCTGGTCGCCACTGACGTGGCAGGGCGTGGCATTCATATCGATGATGTCAGCCATGTGGTGAATTACACCCTGCCGGAAGACCCCGAAGATTACGTTCACCGTATCGGCCGTACGGGGCGGGCCGGTGCCGAGGGCGTGTCGATCAGTTTCGTCGGCGAAGAAGATGCCTTTGCGCTGCCGGGAATCGAATCCTACATCGACGCCAAGCTGCCTTGTCAGCATCCTCCCGAAGGGTTGCTCTGAAGCGTGAAGATCGGCACTGCGTGCCTGGAAGCTGGAAGACAGCGGCTACGCCGCTTGAAGAAAGACTGCCCGGGCTGCGTTGGCCCCTTGGTGAGCGGCGACGAGGACAGGCCAGAGTGGAGGTCCGATTCCAGGGAAGGAATCGGTAGTGCCCAGGAAAGGGTTTACAGCACCTCCGCGTCGGCCTGTCCCCGTCGCCGCGCTTCTTTATGGATGCATCATGCTTGATGAGGCCCTGAAGGACGAGATACAGACCGCCTATCGCTGCGTGCTCGATGGACTCGAGCTGACGCCGCGTTATGGACAGCGCTTGATGATCGCCGAGATCGCTCGGACCCTGGGTGGCATCGAGGCGGATGACGCCGGGCGACGCCTCTCCAACGAGCATGTCTGTGTGCTCGAGGCGGGTACCGGCACCGGCAAGACGCTGGCCTATTTGCTTGCCGCACTGCCCATCGCCCAGGCACGGGGCAAGCGCCTGGTGATTTCCACTGCTACGGTGGCGCTGCAAGAGCAGGTGCTGCATCACGACCTGCCGGCGCTCAAGGCACATAGCGGTCTCGATTTTGAATACGCCCTGGCCAAGGGGCGGGGGCGCTATCTGTGCGTGGCGCGGCTCGATCAAGTCCTGGAAGGTGGGGAAGACAACCCCACGCTGTCGCTTTTCGAAGAAGCGATGACGTCGCGCGACGGTGACGACTTCCAGGCCCTGGCGCACGAAATGGCCGAGGCCTACTCGGCAGGGCGCTGGGAGGGTGATCGCGATAGCTGGCCGACGGGGATCGACGATGCGGATTGGCGCCGCCTGACCATCGATCATCGCCAGTGCACCAATCGCCGCTGTGGCCACTTCGGCGCCTGCGCCTTCTTTCGTGCCCGCCGCGGGCTCGACCAGGCCGATATCATCGTCGCTAATCACGACCTCGTGCTGGCGGATCTTTCCCTGGGCGGTGGGCTGGTATTGCCCTCGCCCAAGGAATGCATCTACGTCTTCGATGAAGGCCACCATCTGCCCGACAAGGCGCTCGATCACTTTTATCATCGCCTGCCCGTCAACGGCACGCTGCGCTGGCTGCGCACGCTGAAGAAGTCGCTCACCGAGCTCAATACCGCGCTGGCCGTGCAGCCGACCCTGGCGCGTTTGCTGGGTAGCCTGCCGGAAGCCATCGCCGCGCTGGAGCCGCGCCTCGGCGAGGCCTTCGCCATGGGCCATCGCATCGCCGAACGCGAGGAAGGCCTTCCCGACGACGCGACCGATGCTGTGCACCATCGTTTCCCCATGGGGCGCGTGCCCGAGGCGCTTTCCGAGCAGGCTGGAGCGATGGTGACGGCCTTTGCCGAGTTGTCGCGCACGCTCGAGAGCATGGCCGATATCCTGCGCGAGAGCCTCGATCCGGAAAAGGCTACCGGCTTGCCGCGCGAACAGGCCGAGGCCTGGCTGCCGCTGATCGCCCTGTTGCATGGCCGTGCGCAGGAAGCACATGCCTTGTGGCAGGCGTTGGCCACGGCGGACCCCGAAGACGGCGTGCCGCAGGCACGTTGGCTAACCTTCGAACGTGTCGCCGGCGAGGCGGAGTTGACGTTTTCGGCAAGCCCCGTGTCGGCTGCCGAGACCTTGGCCCGGCATTTGTGGGGTACGTGCTATGGCGCGGTGGTGACCTCGGCGACGCTGACCGCGCTCAATCGCTTCGAGCGCTTGCAAGAACGCGCCGGGCTTGCCAACCGCTATCGTTATCAACGCCTGCCCAGCCCGTTCGATTATTCGCGGGCGGTGCTCAGTGTGCCGCCGGAGGCCGTCGACCCCAGCAATCGCGAGGCCCACGAGCGCGCGCTGATCGATTTCACCCAAGCGCTGGGGGAGCGCGAAGCCGTACTCATGCTGTTCTCGTCACGCAAGCAGATGCGCGCGGTGCTCGAGGCGCTGCCGGAGGCGGTGCGTCAGCGCGTGTCGGCGCAGAATCACCTGCCCAAGCGTGAATTGCTGCAGCGTCATCGTGCGCGCGTCGATGCCGGGGAGGGCAGTATCATCTTCGGGCTGGCCAGTTTCGCCGAAGGGATCGACCTGCCGGGCGAGTATCTCACTCACGTGGTAATCACCCGCTTGCCGTTTTCCGTGCCCGACGATCCGGTGGGGGCGACCCTGGCGGAGTGGATCGAAAGCCGAGGCGGGAATCCGTTCATGCGCATCTCGGTACCGGATGCCTCAATTCGCTTGGTGCAGGCTTGCGGTCGTTTGATCCGCAAGGAAGCCGATCAGGGGCGCATCACATTGCTCGACCGCCGTGTTCTGACGCGTCGTTATGGACGCGCGCTGCTCGACTCGTTACCACCTTTCCGGCGTGAAATCGACGGCATGGCGCAGTAGCGCACTGCTTACAAGCGTACTGCTCACAGACGCACCGCTCGGAAGCGCGGTAGGCTAGAAGGTAGGCGCCGACCCCGCGACAGGCGGGGCCGGGGAAGTGCACTTATTCGCCGCGCTGGCGCTGGCTCAGTGCCGGTTTCAACTTCTCGTTCATCTCGCGCATGGCCGTTTCGGTGGTCGGCCAGTCGATGCAGGCATCGGTGATGGAAACACCGTACTCTAGTTGCGAGCGATCCTCGGGGATCTTCTGGTTGCCCCAGCCGATGTGCGACTCGACCATCAGCCCCATGATCGAGGTGTTGCCCTCGAGGATCTGGTTGGCGATGTTATCCATCACCAAGGACTGCAGAGACGGATCCTTGTTGGAGTTGGCGTGCGAGCAGTCGACCATGATGTTGGGTATCACGCCTGCCTTGCGCAGCTCCTTGTCGGCGAGGGCAACGCTGACGCTGTCGTAATTGGGCTTGCCGTTACCGCCGCGCAACACGATATGGCCATAGGCATTGCCGCGCGTGCGAATCACGGCAACTTGTCCACCCTGGTCGATACCCAGAAAGTTGTGCGGGTGGGCAACCGACTTGAGCGCGTTGACCGCGACATCGAGACTGCCATCGGTGCCGTTCTTGAAGCCCACCGGCGACGACAAGCCGGACGCCATCTCACGGTGTGTCTGGGACTCGGTGGTGCGTGCCCCGATGGCCGACCAGCTGATGCAATCCTGCAGATACTGCGGTGAGATGGGGTCGAGCGCCTCGGTGGCCAATGGCAGGCCCATTTCGGCGAGCTCCACCAATAGGCGCCGAGCAGTGCGCAGCCCTTCCTGGATATCGAAGGTGTCGTCGAGGTGCGGGTCGTTGATCAGACCCTTCCAGCCGACGGTGGTGCGTGGCTTCTCGAAATACACGCGCATGACCACGTACAGGCTATCGCTCACCTCATCGGCCAACTGGCTCAGGCGACGAGCATAATCGCGTGCCGCCTCCACATCGTGGATCGAGCAAGGACCGATGACGACGACGAGGCGCGGGTCGTCGCCGTCGATAATCCGTTGAACGGTTCGGCGCCCCTCGAGTACCGTACGTTCGGCCTCCTCGGAAAGGGGAATTTCACGCTTGAGCGCTTCGGGTGTGACCAGGACGTCCTGGGAAAGGACGTTAATGTTATTGACGTGCTGTTCTGACATTCCGCTACCTGTAGATATGTGTCGCGAAGGGCATCGGTTTCGCTTGCGATAAAGCGCTACTATCGCTTGTTGGCGCCGGGAAAATCAATCTCATGGCCGAACTTCTCGCGATGATGACGGTCAATGTCTGGATGCCATAAGCGCATCCGCCGCTTTATCACCTTGATGGGGCGGGCAGAAAAAGGAACACTAGGTCCTACTTAAATCAAGCAAGTGGATCGGCCACATGACCGCAGGTCTTCGCCCAACTTCATCCATTACCTCGATCATTCAGCGCCCCGTGGGCTCGACTGGAACATGATGACCACACAGCAGATACAATTTTCCTGCGCTGGCGCCGTTGTCGGCGCTTCGCTTTATAGTGCCTCCGGCATGGGGGAAGAATGAATGGGCACTAGGGAAACCGATCACCAGCTCGTCGAGCGTGCCCAGAAGGGGGACACTCGGGCTTTCGATCTCCTGGTCAAGAAGTACCAGCACAAGATTCTCGGCCTGATCGGGCGTTATGTGCATGATCCCGCCGAAGTGCAGGATGTCGCGCAGGAAGCCTTCATCAAGGCCTATCGTGCCTTGGGCAAGTTTCGTTCCGATAGTGCTTTTTATACGTGGATGTACCGCATCGCTATCAATACCGCCAAGAATCACCTGGTGTCTCGTGGCCGCCGGCCACCGGGCAACGACATGGACATCGCGGACGCCGAGGTGCTCGACCATAGCGGTCGTCTTTCCGATATAGAAACCCCGGAAGCCGCCTTGCAGCGCGATCAGCTTGAGGCGGTAGTGTTCGAGACCATCGAAAACCTGCCGGAAGATCTGCGCACCGCGATTACCTTGCGCGAAATGGACGGGCTCGCCTATGAAGATATCGCCAATATCATGCAGTGCCCGGTGGGGACGGTACGTTCACGCATCTTCAGGGCGCGCGAGGCGGTGGACAAAGCCATCGAGCCGATGCTGAACGCGCCGCGCCAGGCCGATGCCACGGTCGAATGACCGAGTGGGATGATAAAAAAAGTGTCGCGCGACGCATTCAAAAGTGAACTGTCCGGCGACTTTGACGTCTCAACGAGTACCAGTGGAATGAGTGGGCGCTACCGTGTCAGGTGGGCAGGATAATCGTGCAAGATATCAAGAAAAGGTATTGCCACACGTGAACCGCTGCGTAGCGCCCAGTAGACGATAGGCATTCGTCTTCTCGAATGTGAGGGGGTAAGTATGAATCAGAACGTACGAGAGTCCTTGTCCGCGCTGATGGATAATGAGGGCGACGAGCTCGAGATACGCCGTGTCATGAGGTCGTTGCAAGACGCCCCTGAAGACGCCGACACATGGCGACGTTATCACTTGGCGCGCAGCATGATGCAGCGTGATCGCGGTGTGGATGTCAGTGCGGATCTGTCCGCCGGCATCATGGCACGCCTTGCCGACGAGCCTGAGGTGCAGGAGTCGGCGACATCTGGCACGCGCCGTGCGGTGCCGTTCTCCTTTGCCGGTAGCGCTGCGATCGCCGCTGCGGTGTCGCTGATGGTCATCACCGGTGTCCAGGTGTATAACGCCAACTCGCCGAGCGGTGTCAGCGGTGAGGGGACCGAGTTCGCCAGCGGTAATGCCGCTTCCGGTGAGACGCCTTCCGCCGAGGGCGGCGCCAACGTGCAGCCAGCATCGCTGCAGAGCGCGCCCTCGGGGGGCGGTGTTGGTGCCAGACTCGCGAGCTTCGGCGGTGAGGGTACCGGGTTCTTGACCTCATCAGGGGCGAATACAGTATTTCCCAGCCTCGCGCCTTCGGGCCCCGGCGGTGCCATGGAAGCCAGCATGGACGCGTCGCTCTTTTCCGACTCTCCACGTCAGGCCTCACGCAGCGACCATGAACAGGCGCGCCTTCTGCAGACATACCTGAACCAGCAGCAGTCTGACGGTGCGAGCGAGGCTTGGATGTCGTCTTCTCGCTCACTCGATGGTGCGGGCGCCGAGGCGTCGGGTCAGCGTTAATTCCATGAAGTCTGTCGTCCACTTGTGACGATTCCCTCGACGCCGTGCCAAGGCGCGTCACCTGTCATCAGGGGCGCGCCTTTTTTCGTTTGGCGATTCGTCGATGCTGTGCAGCAGTCAGGGCTACATATTGAACGAGTGGTGCTGAACTAATTATGCTGTCCAGTGAACTCTTGTCCCGTTAGTGTATCAATGTAACTGTCGACGCCAGGTTTCTTGGTTGTCGATCTATGCTAAGCCGGTAATGCGCACCGGCATATTGTCAATGTGACTCCTCGTTTTGGTTAACGAGTTCACGCTTTGTATCAGGAGTTTTTCATGCAACGTTTCTCTCGTTATGTCACCCCGCTGTTATTTGCGTTTATTGCGCTATGCGCCGCGCAGTTCGCTCAGGCACGCGAATTGCCGAATTTCACCCAATTGGTCGAAGACGCCGCGCCGGGCGTCGTCAACATTTCCACTACCAGTAAGGTCGATACACGGGCCATGCAGGGCTCGCCATTCGGAGAACAGGACGTTCCCGAGATTTTTCGGCGCTTCTTCGGCGATCAGATGCCGCCCATGGTGCCGAGAGGCCCCGATCGCGGAAGCGAGAAACGCCATTCGTTGGGCTCGGGGTTCGTGATCAGCCATGACGGCTACATCATGACCAACGCCCATGTGGTGGATGGCGCCGATGAGATCGTGGTGCGGCTCAACGATCGCCGCGAGCTCGAGGCGACACTGGTGGGTGCCGACAAGAAGACCGATGTCGCCGTGCTCAAGGTCGACGCCGACGATTTGCCGACGCTCGACATGGGTGACTCCGACAAGCTGCAGGTCGGCCAATGGGTCGCCGCCATCGGCTCGCCCTTCGGCTTCGATCACTCGGTAACCTCCGGCATTGTCAGTGCGATCGACCGTACCTTGCCGAGCGATGCCTATGTGCCCTTCATTCAGACCGATGTGGCGATCAACCCCGGCAACTCCGGCGGGCCCTTGTTCAATCTCGACGGTGAGGTCGTGGGCATCAACTCGCAGATCTATACCCGCAGCGGTGGTTTCATGGGAATCTCCTTCGCCATCCCGATCAATGTGGCGATGGATATCGCCGATCAGTTGAAAGACGCCGGACACGTCAGCCGTGGCTGGCTCGGGGTGGTGATTCAGCCCGTGTCGAACGATCTGGCGGAATCCTTCGGGCTCGACGATACGCGCGGTGCGTTGATTGCCGACGTCACCGATGGCAGCCCTGCCAGCGAGGCCGGACTCAAGGCCGGCGATGTGGTGCTGGCGGTCGACGACGACGAAGTTGAGGACTCCAGTACTTTGCCGCGATTGGTGGGCCGTGTGTCGCCTGGCGATGAAGTGACGCTGAACATTCTGCGTGACGGCGATCCCCAGGAAATCGAGGTCACCGTGGGTAACTGGCCGGAAGAGGGCAAAATGGCTTCCGACCAGCAGCACTCCAAAAACGACAGCCAAGCGCGCCTGGGCGTTGCGGTCAGTGATCTCGACGATCGGATGCGCAGTCAACTCGACGTCGACAACGGCGTCGTGGTGCGCCAGCTCGATCCGCGCGGCGCCGCAGCCGCTGCCGGAATCGCGCGTGGCGACGTCATCGTCAGCTTCGATAGCACCTCCATCGAGGACACCGATGCCCTGATCGAGGCGGTGAAGAATGCGCCTACCGATCGCGCCATCCCGGTGCGTATCGTTCGCGAAGGGCGTTCGCTGTTCGTGGCGCTGCGGCTGCAGTCCGACGGCGACTGAAGCCGGATTGGCTGCCGATGCCAGGAATCGAGGCCCCGCTCTGTCGGGGCCTCGTCGCGTCGATCGCACGTCCTCGCTGTCCATGGAAGGTGCTTGCCGGTACAATGCCTTTCAATTGAATTGTCCATCGGTCCGCGTACGCTCGCCTAGCAGCCTTTCGGGCTTGACCACTGCTAACGGTATTGCTTGGCCGGATCGTGTTTCTGACTCAGGTAGGACTCGATGAGCCGCGACGAAAATAACGCAACGCTTCCACTCATTCGCAATTTCTCCATCATTGCCCATATCGACCACGGCAAGTCGACGCTTTCCGACCGCATCATCCAGATTTGCGGTGGCTTGACCGAGCGTGAGACGAAGGAGCAGGTGCTCGACTCGATGGATCTCGAGCGTGAGCGAGGCATCACCATCAAGGCTCAGTCCGTGACGCTGGACTACAAGGCCGACGATGGTCAGGTCTATCAGCTCAACTTCATCGATACGCCGGGCCACGTCGACTTTTCCTACGAAGTGTCGCGCTCGCTTTATGCCTGCGAGGGCGCGCTGTTGGTGGTCGATGCGGCGCAAGGGGTCGAGGCGCAGTCGGTAGCCAATTGCTACACGGCGGTGGAGCAGGGGCTCGAGGTCCTGCCGGTCCTCAACAAGATCGACCTGCCCCAGGCCGACCCCGATCGCGTGGCCCATGAGGTAGAAGAAATCATCGGTATCGATGCCACCGATGCCTGTCAGGTTTCCGCGAAGAGTGGCCTGGGGATGGACGCCTTGCTCGAGCGCTTGGTGCGTGACGTGCCGCCGCCCAAGGGTGATCCCGAGGCGCCGTTGCAAGCGCTGATCGTCGACTCGTGGTTCGACAACTACGTGGGTGTTATTTCTCTGGTGCGTCTCTTCGACGGCACGCTCAAGAAGGGCGACAAGATTCGCATGAAGTCCACCGAGCGGGCCTGGGAGGTCAGCGAAGTGGGCGTCTTTACGCCCAAGCGCAAGCAGACCGGTGTGCTGCGTGCCGGTGAAGTCGGCTTCGTCGTGGCGGGTATCAAGGATATTCATGGCGCCCCGGTGGGTGACACCATCGTGCACGCCAAGGGCGGTGATGATGTCGCGCGCCTGCCCGGGTTCCAGAAGGTCAAGCCCCAGGTCTATGCGGGTATGTTCCCGGTCAGCTCCGACGATTACGAAGAGTTTCGCGATGCGTTGGAGAAACTCGCGCTCAACGATGCCTCGCTGGATTACGAGCCAGAGAATTCCGATGCACTAGGCTTCGGTTTTCGTGTCGGTTTCCTCGGCACCTTGCACATGGAGATCATCCAGGAACGTCTCGAACGTGAGTACGACCTGGAGCTGCTGACCACGGCGCCGACGGTCATCTACGAGCTGGTCATGAAGGATGGCGAGGTACGTTATATCTCCAATCCGTCCAAATTGCCGGACATGGCCGACATCGACGAGATGCGTGAGCCCATCGTGCGCGCCAGCATTCTGGTGCCGCAGGAATACGTTGGCAACGTCATCACTGAGTGTGAGCAGCGTCGCGGGACACAGCTCGACATGCTGTTCCTGGGCAGTCAGCTCCAGCTCACCTACGAATTGCCGATGAGCGAAGTGGTGATGGACTTCTTCGATCGCTTGAAGTCCATCTCCAAGGGGTATGCGTCGCTCGAATACAACTTCGAGCGTTTCGAAGCCGCCAATCTCGTGCGTCTCGACGTACTCATCAACGGTGACCGCGTCGATGCGCTCGCCACCATCGTGCACCGCGACCATGCGCATCCGCGTGGCCGTGCGTTGGTGGAAAAGATGAAAGAGCTGATCCCGCGCCAAATGTTCGATGTCGCGATCCAAGCGACGCTGGGCGGTCAGGTCGTGTCGCGCTCTACCGTCAAGGCGTTGCGCAAGAACGTCACTGCCAAGTGTTACGGCGGCGACGTGACCCGCAAACGGAAGTTGCTCGAAAAGCAAAAGGCAGGCAAAAAGCGCATGAAGCAGGTAGGTAAAGTGGAAATTCCCCAGGATGCCTTCCTCGCCGTCCTCAAGATGAATGATTAGGAATCATAGCCATGGATTTTTCGTTGTTGCTGGTGTTGGCAGTCGCCGTCACCGGCATTGTCTGGCTGGTCGATATCGTCTGGTGGCGGCGAGCCCGTCGCGCTCGTCTGGAAAAAGCCGAATCGCAAGTCGATGGTGGGCTGGATGCCGACACACGGGGCAAGTTGGTCAAGGAACCCTGGGCGGTGGATTATGCGCGTTCCTTCTTTCCCGTGTTGCTGATCGTGCTGGTACTACGGAGTTTCGTGGTCGAGCCGTTTCAGATTCCCTCCGGCTCGATGCGCCCGACGCTCAAGGTCGGGGACTTCATTCTGGTCAACAAATTCACTTACGGGCTGCGGCTACCCGTCATCAACACCAAGGTCGTCGATTTCGGTGAACCCGAGCGCGGCGATGTCATGGTATTCCGCTTCCCGGACGACCCCTCGGTCGACTTCATCAAGCGTGTCATCGGCTTGCCGGGGGATCGCATTCGCTATGAAGACAAGCAGCTTTATGTCAATGGTAAGCCGGTCAGTAAATCGGTAACCGGCGATGACATCGAGGCAGCGCCTGGCGAGGAACAACTCGAGGAGCAGCTAGATGGCGTGGCGCACGCCATTTACAACAATCCCGACGACCCCGGTCCGCAAATGCGCGAGGTCGTGGTGCCGGATGGTGAGTATTTCATGATGGGCGACAACCGCGATCATTCCAACGATAGCCGCTACTGGGGCTTCGTACCGGAAGAGAATATCGTGGGCAAGGCGTTCGCGGTGTGGATGCACTGGGATGGCGGCTTGCCGAGTTTCTCTAGTGTCAGGGTCATTGAATGAACCATACTCTCGAATGACTCATGCTGGCGGAAAGCGATGCTCTCCGCCGCTTCACCCAGAACAGATGAAAAAGGCAGTGTCGTGAGTAGCCCTTTGCACGCCCTCAGTAAACGAATCGGTTACCAGTTTCGTGATGCCGCGCGGCTTGAATTGGCGGTGACCCATCGTAGCTATGGGGGCCAGAATAATGAGCGCCTGGAATTTTTGGGTGACTCCATCGTCAACTTCGTGATCGGCGAAGCGCTGTTCCAGCGCTTTCCTCAGGCCCGAGAAGGCCAGTTGTCGCGTTTGCGCGCGCGCTTGGTGAAAGGGCAGACCCTGGCCGAACTGGCGCGCGAGTTCGAGTTGGGCGAATGTCTGCGACTCGGCTCCGGCGAGATGAAAAGCGGCGGTTATCGGCGCGATTCGATCCTCGCCGATGGCGTGGAAGCGCTGATCGGCGCCATCTATCTCGATGCGGGCATGGAAGTCGCCAAGGCGCGGGTGCTGTCGTGGTACGCGACGCGTCTGGAAGGGATCGACTTACAGGACAATCAGAAAGACCCCAAGACACGCTTGCAGGAGTTTCTGCAGTCGCGGCAGTCGGCGTTGCCGCGCTATGACGTCGTCTCGGTCGAAGGCGAAGCACACGCGCAGGTCTTTACCATCGAGTGTCATGTCGCGATGCTCGAGGATCATACGCTGGGCGTCGGCTCCAGCCGCCGCCACGCCGAACAGCAAGCCGCCGAAAAGGCGCTGGAAATACTCGAACCTTCCCAGAGCAGGTACGCATGACGCAACACTGTGGTTTCGTGGCCATCGTTGGCCGCCCCAATGTCGGCAAGTCGACGCTGATGAATCGGATTCTCGGGCAGAAGATATCCATCACCTCACGGCGTCCGCAAACGACGCGCCATCAGGTGATGGGCATCAAGACCGAGGCAGACACCCAGTTCATCTATGTCGATACACCGGGCATGCACATTCAGACGCGCGATCGCAACAAGGCGATCAACCGCTTCATGAATCAGGCGGCCACGCACGCTTTGCGCGATATCGACTGCGTGATCTTCATCGTCGACCGTACCAAGTGGACCGAGGAAGACGATGTAGTACTCGAGAAGCTCAGCAACGTGCCGGCGCCGGTGATTCTGGCCGTCAACAAGGTCGACTGGCTCGAGGACAAGAGCAGCCTGCTGCCGTGGCTGGATGGCGTGAGCAAGAAGCGCGAGTTCGCGGCCATCGTGCCGCTCTCGGCCAAGAACGGCACCAATGTGCCTGAGCTTGAAGCCGAAGTCGCCCAGCGCTTGCCGGAAAGCGTGCATTACTTCTCGGAAGAGCAGATCACCGACAAGAGTCAGCGTTTCCTGGCCGCCGAGCTGGTGCGCGAGAAGGTCATGCGTCAGTTGGGTGACGAACTGCCGTATCAGATGACTGTCGAGATCGAGGAATTCAAGGACGATGGCAAGACGCTGCACATCAGTGCCTTGATTCTGGTCGAGCGTGCGGGACAGAAGAAGATTCTGATCGGCGACCAGGGCGAACGTATCAAGAACATCGGCCGTGAAGCCCGTCTGGAGATGGAGCGTGCCTTCGATGCCAAGGTCATGCTCAATCTTTGGGTGAAGGTCAAGCGGGGCTGGTCCGACGACGATCGCGCCCTGAAGAGCCTGGGTTACGACCTCGACTGATGGCGCCTGCCATGGCGCATGGATGCTGCGATGACGCCTGAACCGGCCTTTTTACTGCACAAGCGCCCTTATCGTGAGACCAGTGCCATCGTCGAGTTGCTGACGCTCACTCAGGGGCGCGTGCGTGCCGTTGCCCAAGGCGTGCAACGCGGTGGAAGCAAGGCGCGCAGCATTCTGCAACCGTTTTCCCCCCTGCACGTCACCTGGAGCGGCAACGGCGAGCTCAAGCGTCTGCGACTGCTCGAAAGCCAGGGCAGTACGGCTTTGCTGGCCGGAGAAGGGTTGCTGTGTGGCGTCTATGCCAACGAGCTCTTGGCGCGGGCATTGCCGCTGGAATATCCGGCGAACGAGGTGTTCTCGCTGTACGCGCTGACGCTCGAGGCCTTGCCAGAGCCGGCCAGGCGAGCAGGGGTGTTGAGGCGCCTGGAAATCACCCTGCTGGAAAGCCTCGACATGGCGCCGCGCTTCGTCGATGAGCATGATGCCCCGTTGGACGCCTTCACGCATTATCGATATCACCCCGAACGCCTCTGTTTTCGCGCCGTCGCCCCCGGCGAGGGCGGCATCGACGGGCGCAGCCTCAAATGGCTGGCGCGGGGCGACTGGGAGGCGCCGGGCCTGGCAGGCGTTGCCAAGCACGTCACGCGTGCGGCATTGGCGCCTTTATTGGGTGAGCGCCCGCTGCGCTCACGAGAGTTGATGCGGCGACTGGCCGAGCGTCGACGCACCTCCTGACGATTATTCCATACTCTTACTGACTTCATCCTCTTATTGAAAGGACACCGCCATGCATCCGCCACGTATCCTGTTGGGCGTCAACATCGATCATATCGCCACGCTGCGTCAGGCGCGCGGGACACGCTATCCCGATCCCGTGCAGGCGGCGATGCTGGCCGAAGAGGCCGGCGCCGACGGCATTACCCTGCATCTGCGCGAAGATCGCCGCCATATTCAGGAGCGTGACGTGCGTGTCCTCGCCGAGACGCTGGCTACGCGCATGAACCTGGAAATGGCCGTGACCGAGGAAATGATCGCCTTCGCCGAGGCGTTGCATCCCGCCAACGTCTGCCTGGTGCCCGAGCAGCGCGAGGAGTTGACCACCGAAGGCGGACTCGATGTCGCCGGCGCACGCGAGCGCGTCGACGAGGCTTGCCGGCGCCTGGCGGCGGCGGGCTGTGAGGTGTCGTTGTTCATCGACCCCGAGCCCGCCCAGATCCAGACCGCGTTCGAGCTGGGCGCGCCGACCGTCGAACTGCATACTGGGGCGTACGCCGAGGCCAGTGGCGAAGCACAGCGTATCGAGTACCAGCGCCTGGTGGCGGCGGCCGAAATGGCGTTCGAGCTGGGGCTGACGGTCAATGCCGGTCATGGTCTGCATTACCACAACGTCGAGGCGATTGCCGCGATTCCCGGCATTCATGAACTGAATATCGGACATGCCATTATCGCGCGGGCGCTGTTCGTCGGCCTCAAAGAGGCCGTGGCGGACATGAAGCGCCTCGCCATCGCCGGTCAGGAAGCCGGGGTCATGGCGCAGCTCGATGCCCACGAGCACGACCACGGGCATGACGATAACGGCGAGTGCTGCGGCGATTGAGCCTGCACGCGTCAGTCCACGGTCTGCCAGTGCTGGGCCTGCCACTCACGTAGCCGCGCGATCGCGGTCTGAAGTGCCGCATAGAGTCCCTGGCAGGCCTCGAGTCCCTGGGCCTTGAAGCGAGTTTCCAGCGTTTCCGCCAACAAGGCCAGTTGCGGCACGCCGCAGTAGCGACAGGCGCCATTGAGACGATGGACCTGCTCATGGAAAGCCTCGGCATCCTGGGCGACCCAAGCGGCGTGAATCGCCTGCTCGGATTCATCCAGGTGCTCGAACAGCAGGCTGAGCATATCGTGTGCCAGTGCTTCGCGCCCTCCGGCCATGCGCATGCCAAGCTGCATATCGACCACGGGTAATTCATCCCCAGCGGTATCGTTCTGAGCTTCTTGCGTCGGTGCCTCGTCGGGCGGTGGCGCGGGAAGCGCCGTGGGGCGAGGGTCGGACGTGGAATCGACGGTATCGCCCAGGTGGTGCTTGAGCAGGGTATCCAGCGCCGCTTCGCGGATCGGTTTTATCAAGCAGTCGCTCATGCCGTCGCGCAGCAACTGCTGGCGTTCCTCTTCGAGAGCGTGGGCGGTCAGCGCCACGATGGGCCGCCACTGCCAGTCGTCGCCAAGCGCGCGGAGCGCTTTCATGGCCTCCACGCCATTCATGCCGGGCATCTGGATATCCATCAATACCAGGGAAATGGACTCGCCATGCGCCATTGCCAGCGCTTCCTCGCCGCTTCCCGCGAGTAGCGGCGTCAAACCGCGGTCTTGTAGTAGTTCTTTGACCAGCAAGCGGTTGGAGGGCGTGTCATCGACGACCAGCACCTTGCCGGAAGGCGCGAGCGATGATGCTTCCGGCATCGTGTGCGACGACTCGCGTTCCCCCGTCAACAAGGCATTGATGGCGTTACCCAGCCCGCGTCGCGAAATGGGTTTGGTGGTGATTTCGCCGCCATGGGGAAGCGCCAGATCGGGGAGCTCGAAAGGGTCGGCATTGACCAACAGCAGCCCAGGGCAAGCGCACTGATCCAGCACCTCGCGCCAGGCCGCAATCTCGCGGGGACGCAGGTCGTCCTGAGTCAGCCCCAGCAGCAATAGATCGATCTCCGGCGGCGGGGTCGTGCAGGCATCCCGTGAGGGCAGCGACACGACGCGGGCATCCCAGCGCTCGAGGAGGTGCGTGAAGGTTCGACGGCTGGTGGAGTGGGCTTCGAACAAACCGACGCGATAACCGCCCAGGTTCAATTCGGGAAGCCGCTCGCGTTGTTGCGTGGCGATGAGCGTCAGCGAGAACGTGAAGGTCGTGCCTTCACCGCTTTCGCTTTCGACGTCGATCTCACCGCCCATCTGCTCCACCAGACGCTTACTGATCATCAGTCCCAGCCCGGTGCCGCCGTATTGGCGTGAGCGGCTGGCATCGCCCTGGCTGAAAGCCTGGAAAAGTCGCTCACGACTCGCCAGATCGAGGCCGATGCCGGTATCGCGGACGCTGATGCGCAGCTTGGTGCTGGTGGTGCTGAGATCATCGAGCATGACGCGAACCACGACCTCGCCGCGCTCGGTGAATTTGACGGCGTTATTGACCAGATTGGTGAGCACCTGCTTGATGCGCAGTGGATCGCCGAGCAGTTGGTCGGGCACATCGTCGTAGACCAGCCCCAAAAGATGCAGGCTCTTGCGCTGGGCGTTGGGCGCCTGCAAGCCGAGCACCTCGTCGACCAGCGCCACCATGTCCACCGGCACGGTTTCCAGTTCGAGCTTGCCGGCCTCGATCTTGGAAAAGTCCAGCACATCGCTGATCAGCGAAAGCAAGTTGTCCGAGGCGGTTTGTACCTGTTCGAGCCATTCGCGCTGGCGACTGTCCAGGGCGCTGCGCCCGAGCAGTTGGCAGAAACCGATGATGCCGTTGAGGGGCGTGCGGATTTCATGGCTGATATTGGCCAGAAACTGGGACTTGATGCGATTGGCTTCCAGCGCGCGGCGGTGCGCCATGTCGAGTTCGATGTTCTTGACCTCGATGGTTTCCATCGACTCGCGCAGATCGAAGGTCGTCTGATCGATCTGCGCCTGGGTGTCCTCACGCAGGCGCATCATGTGATCGCCCAGAGCGTTGAGCTGGTGCCCTAGCGTGGCCAGTTCGCGCGCGCCGCGAGGCGCCAGGCGGGCGCTGTAATCGCCGTCGTTGAGGCGTTCGAGCAGGTCGATCTGATGTTGCAACGGCCTGGTCAGACGGCGGCTCAGAGGGTAAGCGAGCAAGAACAGCAGCAGGCCCAGCACCAATCCGGCCATGCCGTGGCCGGCCAATTGGCGATAAAAGGCCAGCGTCAGCGCCGTGGTGCCCAGATCGACATCGAGCCAGTAGGCCGTGGTATCGTCCGCCGCCTCCTGGTCCGTATTGACCGTACCCAAGGGGTGCAGCCAGCGCCAGCGTTGTGCGTGCTCCTGCAATGTGCCCTGGGTCGGCATCGGTTGGGCGGGAGGCTGCTGCGTTTCGCCGAGGCTGAGCACGGCCTCGCCGTCGCCATCGCGAACGCTGACGGCGTCGATTTCATCGATATCCAGCAGGCGTTGGGCCAACTGGCGAAGATGCTCGTCACGTCCTTCATCGAGCGCCAGCGTGAAGGCCGGTGCCAAGGTGGCGGTGACATCGGCGATGCGGGTGACGAGTGCCTGACGCGCCTCCTGGCGCCCGGCATAGACGTCATACGCCCCATAGGCGAGTCCCACACCCAGTGGCAAACCCAGCAATAAAAGCAGCAAGCGCAGCCTTAATGACATTCCGACCGCTCCCTTCGTGTTCCCCATCGCCAGTATGCCACACTCAGGGGGTTCGCCTGTCGCCGACGGGCCGTCCCGGATATAATTGGACGCAGCGAATAACCGACGAATGCGTTCCAAAGCGACGCGCATCGCTCACGCCAGGCGTATCGATGGGGGTCGCAGTCAGCAAAGGATGAATCCATGCAATTTCCCACTCTTGCGGATGTGGTCGGCCACACGCCGTTGGTCCGTTTGACCCGGCTGAACGCAGGTCGTAACAACACGCTACTGGCCAAGCTGGAGGGCAACAACCCGGCGGGCTCGGTCAAGGACCGTCCGGCACTATCGATGCTCGGAGAAGCCGAGGCGCGTGGCGAGATCGTCCCCGGCGATACCCTGATCGAGGCGACCTCGGGCAATACCGGCATCGCGTTGGCCATGGCGGCGGCGATCAAGGGATATTGCATGACCTTGATCATGCCCGAGAGCGCTTCCAGCGAGCGCAAGCAGGCGATGGCCGCCTATGGCGCGCAGTTGATCGAGGTCAGCAAGGAGGCGGGCATGGAAGGCGCCCGCGACCTGGCCGATGAGATGATCGCGCGGGGCGAGGGTAAGCCGCTCAACCAGTTCGCCAATACCGACAACCCCTTGTCGCACTATCGCACCACCGGGCCGGAGCTCTGGGAGCAGACCGACGGGCAAATCACCCATTTCGTCAGCTCGATGGGCACCACCGGCACCATCATGGGCGTTTCGCAGTATCTCAAGGAACGCCGCGACGACATTCAGATCGTCGGCCTGCAGCCCGCCGACGGTGCCAGCATCGCCGGTATTCGCCGCTGGCCGCAGGAGTATCTGCCGAGCATTTTCGATGCCTCTCGAGTCGATGTCACCCTGGATATCGGTCAGCAGGAAGCCGAGGAACATATGCGTCTTCTTGCCCGCGAGGAAGGCATCCTGGCAGGCGTCTCTTCCGGTGGCGCGCTCGCCGGTGCGCTGCGTATCGCCGAGCAAGTGGAAAACGCGGTGATCGTGTTCATCGTTTGCGACCGAGGTGACCGTTACCTGTCCACCGGCCTGTTCGCCCCGGAGCGCTGAGATGGCGATGCTGGGCAAGCGGCGCCCACCGCGTGCCGCCACAAATCGTGTGCGTCGGGAAAGCGGGGCGAACGCGCCGCGCGGTGACGAGGCGGCAGATACGTTGACCATCGAGCGGCTGGCGCATGATGGTCGTGGCGTGGCTCGCGACCCGCAGGGCAAGACGGTGTTCGTCGATCAGGCGCTCCCCGGCGAGCGCGTGCGCATCGCCGTGCATCGTCAGCGCAAGCGCTTCGACGAGGCACATGTCGTCGAGTGTCTCGAACCCTCTCCACAGCGGGTGACACCGCCTTGTGCGTACTATGGGCGTTGCGGCGGTTGTGATTTGCAGCACCTGGCGCTCGAGGATCAGCGCACCCACAAGCAGCGTACGCTCGAGGAACTGTTCGCGCGTCAGGGGCTCGGCCTCCCCGAGGTGCAGCGCTTGGCCGGCGAGGGCTTGGGCTATCGGCGTCGCGCGCGTCTGGGGGTCAAATGCGATGCCCAGGGCTCGCCGCACCTCGGCTTTCGTGCCCGGGGCAGTGAGCATTTGATCGATATCGACACGTGTGTGGTGCTCGAGCCCATGCTGGCGGACTTGATCGCCCCGCTACGCGAATGCCTGGCCACGCTAGAGGCGCCGCGACGCGTCGGCCACATCGAACTGCTCGCCACCGCCGAAGGCGCCTGCGTGGTGATACGTCAATTGCGCGATGTGCCCGGTGACGAAACGCGCTGGCAACGTTTCGCCGCCGAACGCGATATCACCCTGGTCTGGCAGGTGGGGCGCGACTCGCCTACGCAGCGCTGGTTGCACGCGCCGTTCGGCGAGACGCTGCACGTCACGCTGGCGCTGGATGACACCACCTTGCAACTGGGATGCGCGCCGGGCGATTTCCTGCAGATCAATGCCGAGGTCAATGCTCGACTGGTGCGCACGGCGCTACGTTGGCTTGCACCACAGGGGCACGAACGCGTGCTCGACCTGTTCGCCGGCGTGGGCAATTTCACCCTGGCGTTATCGCCGCATGTGGCCGCGATCAGCGGCATCGAAGGCAGCTCGGCGATGGTCGAGCGCCTGGCCGACAACGCGCGCCGCGCCGGTTTGCACCATGTCGAGGCACATCAGGCCGATCTGGCTACGCGGATGCCCGATGTCGATGGTATCGATTGGGTAATGCTCGACCCACCGCGTGGCGGTGCCGAAGCGCTGTGCCGGTCGCTTGCCGAGCATCCGGTAGAAAAGGTGCTGTATGTCTCGTGCGATCCTGCCGCGCTGGCGCGGGATACGGCACATCTTGTGCAAGGTGGCTATCGCATTGAACGTGCCGCGGTGGTGGATATGTTTCCGCACACCGCGCACTTGGAGTCCATGCTGTTGCTGACCCGCGAGATATCGCGTGGTCGGTCCATGTCCGCAGAAAGGGAAGATCATGGTCAAGGTCCGTGAAGACCAGCCGCTGACGCCGACCGGTGAGGTCGATATCGCATTGTGGTTGAAGCGCCTCCAGGACGATGTCGTATTGCGCGATGTCGAGGAGATGCGTGAGGCCTGCGAACTTGCTCGATATCTGGCCTATAACGCCGAGAAACCGCACCACAACTGGGCCGAGCCGGGATCGAGCTTTCGCACCGGCCTGGAAATGGCCGATATTCTCGGTGAACTCAAGCTCGATCAGTCGATTCTCGAGGCAGCGGTACTCTACCGCGTGGTGCGCGAGGGATTGATCACGCAGGAAGCCATCGAGAAGCGCTTCGGCTCGGAAGTCGCGTCGCTGATCGACGGCGTGCTGCACATGGCGGCGATCAGCCAACTGCAAGCGCCGCGCCAGGGGTTGTCGCAGCACAATCAGCAGGAAAACCTGCGCAAGATGCTGGTGGCGATGGTCGACGATGTGCGCGTCGCCCTGATCAAGATCGCCGAGCGTACCTGTGCGCTGCGCATGGTGCGCGACGCGCCGCGCGACAAGCGTCTGCGCGTCGCGCGTGAGGTCTTCGACATCTACGCGCCGTTGGCCCACCGCCTGGGTATCGGGCAGCTCAAGTGGGAACTCGAGGACTTATCGTTCCGCTATCTGCAGGAGAGCGACTACAAGGCCATCGCCAAACAATTGGCCGAGAAGCGCCTCGACCGTGACCGCTACATCCATGACGTGGTGGAAACCCTCAAGGGATTGCTCGATCAGCAAGGCATCAAGCAATACGATATCGACGGCCGCGCCAAGCATATCTATTCGATCTGGCGCAAGATGCAGCGCAAGCACATCGATTTCTCGCAGGTCTACGACGTGCGTGCGGTGCGCATTCTGGTGCCGGAAGTCGCTGACTGCTACACCGCACTGGGGATCGTACATTCGAGCTGGCATCACGTGCCGCATGAATTCGACGATTACATCGCTAATCCCAAGCGCAATGGCTACCAATCGCTGCACACGGCGGTGATCGGCCCCGAAAACAAGGTGCTGGAAATCCAGATCCGCACCTTCGCCATGCACGAGGAGGCCGAACTCGGCGTCTGTGCCCACTGGCGTTACAAGGGCCACGATGTCGACTCGAAAAGCCGCAGCTACGAGGAGAAGATCGCCTGGTTGCGCCAGGTGCTCGAATGGCAGGAAGAAGTCGGTGAGTTGGGCGACTTGAGCGAGGGACTCACCAGCGATGTGGCGCCGGACCGTATCTACGTCTTTACACCGGATGGCCATGTCATCGACATGCCCAAGATCGCCACACCCATCGACTTCGCCTATCGCGTGCACACCGAGATCGGCCATCTTTGCCGGGGCGCCAAGGTCGACGGCCGCATCGTGCCGTTGACCTATCAGCTCGAAACCGGGCAGCAGGTCGAGATCCTCACCGCGACCAAGGGCGGGCCGAGCCGTGACTGGCTCAACCCTAACCTGGGCTTCGTCAGGACCTCGCGGGCGCGGGCCAAGATCCAGGCATGGTTCAAGTACCAGGCGCGCAGCCAGAATATCGAAGAAGGGCGCACGTTGTTCGAGAAGGCGTTTCGGCGCCTGGACATCGAGGGCGTGGACTTCGACGCCCTGGCGCAGGCCGTCAATTACCAGACGGTCGACGATATGTATGCCGCCATCGGCGGCGGCGATCTACGCATCGGGCAAGTGCTGCACCAGGCGCAGCAACTCTTCGGTGACACCGACGATCAGGAACAGCTCGATCGCCTGCTGGCCAAGCCGCGGCGCTCGTCGCGGGAGGCGGTGGACGACATCACCGTGCTGGGTGTCGGCAACCTCAAGACCTCGATGGCCAATTGCTGCCACCCGGTACCCGGCGATCAGATCGTCGGTTATATCACCCAGGGGCGCGGCGTGACCATCCACCGTCAGGATTGCCCCAATATCCTGCAACTGCGTGCCGAGGAGCCGCGCCGCATCGTCGATGTCGAGTGGGGCAACGCCAGCGCTCAGTACCCGGTGGATATCGAGATCGAAGCCTGGGACCGCTCGGGATTGCTGCGTGATGTCACGCACATACTCACCGGCGATCGCATCAACGTGCTGTCGGTCAATACGCTCACCGACAAGCATGACAACCTGGCGCGCATGAAGATCACCCTGGAAGTCGATGGCCTCGAGGCCCTGGAGCGCATCTTTTCGCGGATTCAGCAACTGCCCAACGTCATCGACGTCAAGCGGCTGCGCAGTGGAGGAGGCAAGACGGCATGAGCGAGGCATCCACGCGTTACGGGCTCGACGATCTTTTGACGTTGATGGCGGTGTTGCGGGACACCGATCAAGGTTGCCCCTGGGACGTCAAACAGGACTGGGACAGCATCGTCCCGCACACCCTGGAAGAGTCCTACGAGGTGGCCGATGCCATCGAGCGCCGCGCCTTCGACGAACTGCCCGGCGAGTTGGGTGACTTGCTGTTTCAGGTCGTCTATTACAGCCAGTTCGCGCGGGAGGAAGGGCGCTTCGATTTTCACGACGTCGTCGATGTGTTGACTGCCAAGATGGTGGCGCGTCATCCGCATGTATTTCCCGAGGGCACGCTTGACTCGCGGCGTCCCGCGGGCGTTTCCGCCGACGAGGTCGAAACGGCGGGCGTCAAGACGCGTTGGGAAGCTCTCAAGGCGCAGGAGCGCGAGACCCGCGAGGCGGTGTCGGTGCTGGATGACGTGCCACGCACGCTGCCGGCCCTGTCGCGTGGTGCCAAGCTCTCCAAGCGTGCCGCCCGGGTCGGCTTCGACTGGCCCGATGAGCGCGGCGTCTACGACAAGATCCGCGAAGAGCTGGCGGAAGTCGAGGAGGCCGCCGAGCAGCAGGATGCAGACCACGTGCGCGAGGAGATCGGCGACCTGCTGTTCGCCGTGACTAACCTGGCCAGGCGCTTCGATATCGACCCCGAGCGCGCGCTGCGCGAAGCCAATGGCAAGTTCGAGCGCCGCTTTCGTCATGTGGAGCGTGCGCTGGCGGAGCGGGGCGATTCCCTCGAGGCCTCGTCCCTCGACGAGATGGAGCGTCACTGGCAGGCCGCCAAGCGCCGTGAAACCTCGGCATCCTGAGGGGGAGCATCCGTTGTGGGTGTCGGCGTGCCCGGGTAATGTAGTCAAGACAACAATAGTCAAGACAACAACTTGCCATGTCGGCCACCGCGATGACCGGCACATCCACCACGGAGGGCATCATGAGTCACGACTTGCATGAATCGCTGCGCGACAACGTCCGCATCCTCGGCGATAGCCTGGGCCGCACCATCGCCGATGACCTGGGCGATGGCTTCGTCGACAAGATCGAGACCATTCGCCGCCTGGCCAAGCAAGGGCGTCAGGAAGACAGCGAAGGCCGCCGTGAATTGATCGAATACCTGCGCGCGCTGCCCGAGCAGGACTTGCTGCCGGTCACGCGTGCCTTCAACCAGTTTCTCAACTTCTCCAATATCGCCGAGCAGCACTATCGCGCGCGCTTTCGTCGCGTCGAGGACTACAAGCCCGGCACCCAGCCCGATCTCGGCGAACTGTTCGAACGCATTCGTAGCGCCGGCCATGCGCCGCGCAAGCTGGTCGAGACACTGGCCGCCATGCGTGTGGAACTGGTGCTCACCGCGCATCCCACCGAGGTCATCCGACGCACCCTGATCCGCAAATACGATTCCATAGACGAGTGCCTGAGCACCATGGAAGGCGCTACCGAGCGCGAGGAAATCGCCGGCCGTGCCCGGGGGCGGCTCGAGGAGTTGATCGGTCAGGCCTGGCACACCGACGAGATTCGCCACGAACGCCCGACCCCGGTGGATGAAGCCAAATGGGGCTTCGCGGTGATCGAAAACTCGCTGTGGCAGGCGGTGCCCGATTTTCATCGCGAGCTGGATGATCTATTGCTGGCCTCCGCCGGTGAGCGTTTGCCGCTGGACGCCGCACCGTTGCGCTTCGCCTCGTGGATGGGCGGCGACCGTGATGGCAATCCCAATGTCACCGGGCGGGTTACCGAGGAAGTGCTGCTGCTGGGCCGCTGGATGGCCGCCGATCTCTACGCGCGTGACCTTTTACGCCTCAAGTCCGAACTCTCGATGTGGAAGGCCAACGGCGCGCTGCGTGCCGAAGTCGGCAGTGATCCCGAGCCGTATCGGGCCTTGCTCAAGCGCTTGCTGGCACGGGTCGAGGCGACGCGCGACTGGGCCAAGGCGCGTCTCGATGGGCGTCCGTTCGACAGCGATATTCCCATCATCGAAACCCGCGATCAGCTCTATGCGCCGCTGCTGACCTGCTATCGCTCGTTGTGCGATATGGGCCTGGATACCATCGCCAACGGCAGCCTGCTGGATACCCTGCGACGTGTGGCGGTGTTCGGCGTCTCGCTCACCAAGCTGGATATCCGCCAGGAAGCCGGGCGTCATGCCCAGGTTTTCGACGAGCTCAGCGATTGTCTGGGCTTGGGTCACTACCTCGAGTGGGACGAAGACCAGCGTCAGGCCTTCCTCCTCGAGGAGCTGGCATCGCCACGCCCGCTGATTCCCCGGCGCTGGGATTGCTCGGCGGAAACCCGCGAGGTCATCGACACCTTCCGCGTCATCGCCCGCGAGCACCGCGAAGCGCTGGGTACTTATGTCATCTCCATGGCGGGGCAGCCGTCCGACGTGCTGGCGGTGGCGCTGTTGATGAAGGAAGTCGGCGGCGACATGCACCTGCCTATCGCACCGCTGTTCGAAACGCTCGACGATCTCAATCGCGCCGGCGATGTCATCCAGCGGTTGCTGTCATTGCCGGGGTACCGGCGCATGGCTGGCGATAACCAGGAAGTCATGATCGGTTATTCGGATTCGGCCAAGGACGCCGGTCAACTGGCCGCTGCCTGGGCCCAGTACCGCGCCCAGGAACAACTCGTCGGTATCTGCCGTGAACACGGCGTCGCATTGACGCTGTTCCATGGGCGTGGCGGTACCGTGGGACGCGGCGGCGGTCCGGCGCATGCGGCGATTCTCTCGCAGCCGCCGGGTTCGGTGAACGGCAGCTTGCGCGTCACCGAGCAGGGCGAAATGATCCGCTTCAAGTTCGGTCAGCCGGATATCGCCCTGCGCTCCATGGAGATCTACGCCTGTGCGGTGCTCGAAGCCACGTTGCTGCCGCCGCCCGACCCGGAACCGGTGTGGCGTGAGGAAATGGACCGCCTGGCCGATATCGCGCATCGCGCCTACGTCGGCGTGGTCCGCGAGGACCCCGACTTCGTGCCCTATTTCCGTTCGGTGACACCGGAAAGCGCGCTGGGCCGGCTGCCGCTGGGCTCGCGACCGGCGAAGCGACGCCAGGAGGGCGGGGTGGAATCGCTGCGGGCGATTCCCTGGATCTTCGCCTGGACCCAAACGCGGCTCATGCTGCCGGCCTGGCTGGGCAGTGGCGAGGCCTTCGCCACGCGTCTCGCCGAACCCGACGGCCGCGAGCGCCTGCGTGACATGCGCGCGCGCTGGCCGTTCTTCGGTACCTATCTGGACATGCTCGAAATGCTGCTGGCCAAAGCCGACCCGGACATCGCGGCGTATTACGAGCGTCGTCTGGTCGACGAGCCGGCGCTGCAAGCCCTGGGCAAGTCGCTGCGCGAGCGTCTGGCGCATCTGCACACGGCGCTGCTGGATATCCTCGATCAGGATGAACTACTCGAGCACACGCCACTGATTCGCCAGGCCATCGAGGTGCGCAACCCCTATATCGACCCCTTGCATGGCCTGCAGGCGGAGCTCCTGCAGCGTAACCGCGACGCCGACGGCGCGATCAGTCCCGAGCTATCGCGGGCGTTGATGGTGACCATGGCGGGGATCGCGGCGGGCCTGCGTAATACCGGATGATGGCGGTTTCTGCTTGCGCCGGGCGCTGGTCATGACGGGCGCGCGGGCGTCAGTAGCGCCCGGGTGAGCATGCCACCGACGAGACCCCAGAACGCGGCACCGACACCCAGTAGCGTCACCCCCGAGGCGGTGATGAGAAAGGTGACCAGCGCCGCGTCGCGCTGGCTGTCGTCGTGCAGGGCGTTGTGCAGGCTACCGCCGATGGTGGTCAACAGCGCCAGCCCTGCGATGGCCAGTACCAAAGGGCTGGGCAGGGCGGCGAACAGCGTACCGATGGAGCCGCCGAAGACTCCCGCCAGCAAGTAGAAGGCCCCCGCGCAAGCGGCGGCCATGTAGCGCCGCCCGGGATCGGGATGCGCTTCAGGCCCCATGCAGATGGCAGCGGTGATCGCCGCCAGGCAGATCGAGAAACCGCCGAGTGGTGCCAATATCAGCGTCGCCAATCCCGTGCAGGCGATCAGCGGCGACAACGGGGGCGTATAGCCTGCTGCGCGTAACGTGGCCACCCCCGGCGCGTTCTGGGACGCCATGCTGACCACGAACAGCGGAATACCTATGCCGATCAGCGACGACAACGTAAAGCGCGGCATGATCGGTTCGGGCATGTCGATGGCCAGCGTGACACGCGTCGTGTCGATGCCGCCTTGCAGCCCGGCGACGGCCAACCCGGCCAGAAGCACACCGAGTACCGCGTAGCGAGGGCAATAGCGCCGCCCCAGCAGATACGCAATGCACATGGCGCCCACCAGGCTGACATTATCCTCGAGAGAGGCAAAGGCCTCGAGCCCGAAGCGCAGCAATACCCCGCCGAGCATGGCGGCGGCGAGGGCGTGGGGTATGCGCTCCATGAGCCGTGCGAAGATTCCCGTGACCCCGCATAGCACCATCAGCGCGCCCGAGAACAGGAACACGCCGATGGCCTCGGCGAGTGTGTAGTCGCCGAGGCTCGTGGCCAGTAACGCCGCGCCGGGAGTCGACCATGCGGTAAGTACCGGCACGCGATAGTAAAGCGACAACCCCAGCGACGTGACGCCCATGCCCAACCCCAGCGTGCTCAGCCAGCCGCCGATCTGTGCAGGGCTCGCGCCGGCAGCCTCGGCCGCCTGAAAGACGATCACCGCCGAACTGGCGTAGCTCACCAGCACGGCCACGAACCCCGCCACGCTCGCCGAGACGGAAAGGTCGCGTAGAAAAAAAGGCTGACGCATGGTGGCTCCTTGCCCAGTCAGACGGCTGATTTTGGCATGTTGTGCGTTATAACGCACGATAGCAGCGCCGACGATGACGTACAATTAACCCACGGTGCAGGCCTTGTCTGAAAAGTCGACGAGCGATGATCAGGCAAGGCAAAAATCGGCGAAAAGACGGAGTTTACGGTGGTAAATGAGTACTTTGAGCCAATTTTTAACGCAGCATGGTCGAGCGCAGACACTTTTCGGACAGTGCCTAGTCATTCCAAGGACGGTTTAGAGGAGGAGGTCACGGACATGCAGGAACCCACACCGCACATCGCCGCGACGCTCAAGACGCTGCGTGCCGCGCAAGGCTGGAGTCTCGATAGGGCTGCGCAGGCGACGGGGGTCAGCAAGGCGATGCTGGGGCAGATCGAGCGCGGCGAGTCGAGCCCCACCGTGGCGACGTTATGGAAAATCTCGGGCGGATTCCGCGTGTCGTTCTCGCAGTTCTTCGAGCAGGCCTCGGTTGAGGGCAGCCCGCCTGACGATGCTGCCACCATGGTATTGGAAGACGCCGCCGCTGGCATTACGGTGACGCCGCTCTTCGCCTTCGACCCCGAACTACGCTTCGAAATGTTCCTGATCGAACTGGCGCCGGGAGCATGCAGCGAGTCATCTCCCCACGAACCTGGCGTGGTCGAACATGTCGTGGTGCTTGAAGGGGCACTTGAACTGGGCCTCGAAGGGCAGTGGAGCGCGCTTGGCACCGGCGAGGCACGACGCTTTACCGCCGACCGTGAGCATGGCTATCGCAACCCCGACCAACGCACCGCGCGCTTTCACTGCGTGATTCATTACCCGCAGGTCTAGTCCAGGGTTGTTGCGCCGCGCGGTGGTAAGCCGGTGCGAGGGTCATTCGTCATGGAAGACGAATGTAGCGCCCAGGGAAGGGTTTACAGCGCCCTCGCAAAGGCTTACCACCGACGTGCTATTTACGGATGTTCTTTAAGGCCTCGGGCCGATATTTCTCCAGCAGTGCCCAGAGGATGGCCGTGCTCTGCGTATCGGGAAAACCCTCATGGCGTATCGGCCGAAAGTGCATCTGAAAGGCACGCAAGGTGTCGTGGGTGAGTGAATCGAATGTTCCCGTGATACGCACCGGATAACCGTAAGCTGCGAGTGCACGCTGAAATTGCGCCAGGCTCGGCGGATGCTGCGTGAAGTATGCTTGATAAGCCGCGACGCGGTCGGTGTCAGGCCAGGCGCCGATGCCTGCGCGATAAAGCCGATACCAGGGAAAACGCGGGCCGGGGTCGATCTTGCGCTGCGGGGCGACGTCGGCGTGGCCCACGACATCCACAGGGTCGATGTCGTGGCGCGCGATGATGTCGCGTGCCACGGCGATGAGCGTGTCGATCTGTTGCGCGGGATAGGGTGTCCAGGTGCGTCCATGGGGCATGTCGCGCGGCCCACGATTGACGATCTCGATACCGATGGAGGTGTCATTGAGGTTCGCACGCGAGCCCCAGGCGCTGGCCCCGGCATGCCAGGCGCGCCGCGATTCATCGACCAGTTGATAGACCGTCGGCGTTGAGTCGTGCGTCACTAGATAGTGCGAACTTACATGCGGTCCGGTCAGGGTGTGAAGCGACCGCCGTGCATTACTGTCGGTGTAATGCAGCACCAAGTGGCGCACGCGGCTGCTCTGGGCGGTGGACTGATAACGATGATCGACCTGATAGCCGTGGCGTGATTCCAACATCGGCGTACCGCTGCACGCTGTCAGCGCAAGCAGGCAGACGGCAACAACGCAGGCCATCGGAAGGCAGGGCACGGGGAGCCGCCATTGCGCTTGGTGCACATGGAAGCGTGGCGTCGGCATGGCGGCGTCTCCGGCGTTGACGTATTACAGGACTACAAGGCGGTATACCAATGGGCGATCAGTATGCCCAGCGTAAGCGTCAACGAGAAGCTCAGCATGGTGCCCAGCAGGACGTACGGCTCCGGAGCAGAAAGTCACCGGCCAGGTGCGCGATCAGTAACAGCAATAGCGTGGTCAAGGGAGAATCGATCATCGCGGAGCCTCCATGATGGCGGTGATGCGCCGATCGAGATGCGTGAGATAGTCGTCGATCAGCGACCAACGCGCGGCGTGCAGACGTTGATGGATGGTCGATTGCGCGCGCCCAAGGCGTTTGGCCAGAGCCTGCTGTGTTTCGCCGTGTTGCAACTGCCAGTACATCACCTCGGCGGCGTTATGGGTCCAGCCCTGGATGACGTCATCGGCGAAGCGGGTCAACAGGGCCAGGGTGTCATCGGGTTGGGGCAATGACAGCGCAAAGCGTGTATCGCCCTCACTCAAGGCGTCCAGGGTCTGGCCCGAGCGCACATAGACCTCGCCATTGGCAGACGCGAAACGCCCCGCCTCGGGTAAATCCCCCCAGCCGACGGCCACTGCGATGCGGGCGTCCCAAGTCTCGCGGCGCGAAGGCGAGTGACGTATCAACGCTGCACGGGTCAGTACGGCGGCCGTCATGGTCTGCGCGGGCGAGCTCAAGGCGACTTGAAAGCCATCGCCTCGATAGCGGTCCACGCATGCCCCGTATTGCGATTCGAGGAGCCCTAGTACGCTCTCGAGCGCTTGATCGAGCTGCATGTGGTCATTGATACGGCGTGACCCGACGATGTCGCCGGTCAGTACGCCGAGTGAGTTCTCATTCATGCTTATTTATCGCCTTTTAATGCGGTATATGGCAATAATAGTAGAATAATTCTATAAATGCATATAATCGCAAAATAATACGATTTATAAGCTGACTAGCTCGATATCATCAATGCTGTAATTATATACAGTAATTGAGGCATACAAACCCCGCAAGGTACCACCGTGCCGGGTGTACCTTGCGGGGTTTTGATCATGGCGCTATCCGGCGTGAGCTTCAAGCGCCTCGGTGGGGGACGAAAGCATGCGCGCCTGGGTGGTGTTGCGGCCTTGGGCCTTGCAGGCGTAAAGGGCTTCATCGGCGCAGGCAATCATGGCATCGATATCCGCGCTGACGCCGGGTGGGCTGGTCACGACCCCCACACTGACGGTCACGACATCGGCGGTGGGCGAGTACTCATGCGGGATAGCCATGGCCTGGATCATGCCACGCATGGCGTCGGCCAGGCGCCAGGCCTCTTGACTGGGAGTGTCGATGAGCAAGACGAGAAATTCCTCGCCGCCCAGACGCACGACGATATCCGTTTCACGGCGGAAGGTATCGCGCAATACGCCGGAGATCTGCACCAGGCATTCATCGCCGGCAGGATGGCCATAATAGTCGTTATAAGGCTTGAAATGGTCGACATCCATCATCAGCACCGACACCGTACAGTCGAGACGACGCGTCAGCGGTAGAGCGACATCGAGACGATTTTCCAGCATGCGGCGATTGCCCAGTTTCGTGAGCGGATCGATCAGCGATTGTTCCAGCAACTGGGCATTGTGTGTCTTGAGCTCTTCGACCAGATGCTGAAACTGGCGTGCCAGCTCGCCGACTTCATCGTGGCGCTCGGTGAGGTAGGTCGTCATCATGAGGTGGGTATTGTCACCTTCATGAAGCCGACGAGCATGCTCCGAGAGCCTCCGCATGGGGTGCAAAAGGTCTCGGTCGATTCTCAGCAGCACCCAACCTGCAGTCAGTGATACCAGTAGTAGCAGCGCGATGACCTTTATAGGCCAGGGCCAGTGCGCTCCACCGACTCCCCAACCGAACAGGCCACTGGCCATGAAGGCCGGCACACACAGGCGTGCCCATCGCCTTTTGAAGATAAGTGTATGTTTTCCCTGCATCGATATTATAGACATTCGTATCCATGCCGTTTTTATGAAGCGTTTAGTCTAAACAGTTAGGTAATGTAAATAAAGTTATCTCATAAGTAAAACAGAATTAATTATTATTAGTTGATTTGGATCAAATTTAAACAAGCGTTTGATGGCGGCGGCATATCATATGGAAGATTGAAGTTAAGATTTACTTTTAAAGTATCGGTTCAATCGCGTGGTAATGAAGGGGGGAGTGGAGAGGCCACTGAAGACAAGCCTTGCGTAATACACTCGGCTCGACATGGCGTGAAGCTCAGCGCATAAAAAGCCCCACTCCTGGGGAGCGGGGCAATAAAACGTCAGCTAGTCAAGACGCGTTGCTTAGAAGTTGAGACCGAAGTTGGTCTGCAGGCTGGTGTGCCAGCCATCATCGACTGGTGAACCGAAGTAGTTGAGCCCGTTCTTGTTGGAGACGACACTGAACCAGGCGTAGTAAGGGCCGGCGGTAACCTTCATGCCTAGATCGTTGAGCATCGGGTCGTCGACATCACCGAAACCACCGTTAACCGGGGAATAATCCCCTTCCGGGCTGATATAGCTGAAGTCGTTGTAGAAGTAGACATTATCGATGTCACCCCAGTCGACGTTCATGCTGTAGCCCACGCTGGCGGAATACATCTGACCTTCGGCGGGGATCAGGTAATTGAAACCGAACGCACCGATCTGCATCACGTCGTCGGAGATACCACTGGCTGACTCAGGCGAGTTCTCGGCATCATATTCGTAGGCGGTGGCCTGCAGTTGCGTCAGCCAGTTGCCATAGCTGCCGTTGAGGCCCACGGCGGCCTGCCAGTTGCTGCCACTGTCGTTGGTGTTCTTGTTGTAGAGCTGACCACCCTTGGCCGAGAAGTTGATCTCGGTGGTGTAGTCGGTGCCCTGGCCGAAGGTGTAAGCGACACGGCCGGCAAGCTGGTTCTCGGCGGTATTGCCTTGAGGACTTTCACCCACCGGGTTAGCGCCGTAGTGCTCGTTGCCATCTCCCAACTGGTCGCTCTTGAAGAAGGCCAGCGAGGTGTCCCAGGCGCCCTGGGTATGATCCCACTTGATACCGGCGTTCTGGTTGTCGTTGAAACCGGCCAGGTAAGGCAGGTTGCCGTACCAGCCCAGGTAGCCGTAATCCATGTTGCCGAACGGCGTCTGGACCAGGCCCACCTTGACGGTGTCGTTATCGCTGGCCTGATACCCCATCCAGCCCTTCTTGAGGAACTGATTGCCGTCGTAGAAACGGTACTCGAACGAGTAGAGGAAGTTGCCTTGTTGGCCGTCGATACCGAGCACGAACTTGCCGAAGTCCATGTCCCCGGCGGTGTCCTTGCTAGGCTCGCTCCAGTCATCGTAGGTGCCCTTCAACTGGAGCGTACCGCTGAACTGAGTATTCTGGATCGATTCGATCAGAGAGCTGTTTTCCTCGGCGAGGTCACGCGTCTGCGAACTTTCCTGGCTGCTGTCGGCGGATGTGGTCGACTGCTGGGCGTCGAGTTGCTGCTCCATGCGCTCTACTTGCGCGCGCAGGGCATCCAACTGACGTTGCATGGCCTCGGTGTCTTGTTGTGCCAATGCCGGTGCAGCAAAAGCCAGTGTGCCGGTAACGCCCATGGCGAGGCCGGCTGCCTTGAATGATAGTTGTGCCACTTTATTTTCTCCGTTTCCTGCTTAGGGTCGTGAGTCGTCGGATGGGCTGGGTCGCCCTTGCGAACTGACGCCTGGGAAACGCTGAACCGCGCGCTCTCAATGAGCACACAACACCATGCCAAGCACGAAGACGCGTCCATCTTGAAACGAGGACGGTTCCCATGCTTCGTGAGCCATGCGTTGGATTTGGTTCAGGCGTTCCCTGATTGCTTTTCTTTTCGTTATGACACGTAGCATACCTAAATCTTGCCATCACATAAACAGGTGTTATGAAATGGCTGGGAATCCCCGTGTGAACGCTTATGGAGGGCGTGACAGGCATTTCGCAAGAGGGGACAAGCTGCTGAGCGGCCATCTGTTGGGGGCAGTTCAGCTCGTGTTTTTGTGATCGTTCGCGGCATCATAAAAACGCCATGGCCGTATTCGACCATGGCGTAATATTCCGCGCTCCCTTGGCGTCTTCCTGACGCACCGGTACTTTGCCGGTTCCCGTGAGCCTCCTCGCTCAGCATGCCTCCCTGACGCGCTTAACGACAGTGTCCCTTGTCTGACAAGCAATGGCTTGCTTGACCATTGATTGTCGCCCCCCGTTGTAATCCGTCTTCATGACAATGTCGCGTCGCGGATGTGACGTTTTCATGGCGACTTTTGATAGCCGCTTCCGATGGCCACTTCCGATGGCCACTTCCGATGGCCACTTCCGATGGCCACTTCTGTTAGTATCTCGCTCTTTTCATACAACACACTCAACGGGAACACGGCAATGAACGCGGTTATTCTGGCCGTTCTGGTCATGGTAGGGCTCGCCTTGGCGCGAGTATCGGTAGTGTTTGCGCTTATCGTGGGGGCCTTGGTGGGCGGTATGGTCGGCGGTCTGGGGCTCGAGGACACGTTGGCCGCATTCAACGATGGTGTGGGAGGCGGCGCCAAGGTGGCGTTGGCCTACGCAACGCTGGGGGCGTTCGCGGTGGCGATTTCACGCTCAGGACTTCCTGACGTGTTGGCCCAGCGTTTGATTCGTCTGCTCGGGCACGAGGCGTCATATAAACGCCAATCGGCGGTGAAATACATCCTGCTCGTGGCGTTGCTATTGGTGGCGATTTCATCGCAGAACCTGATTCCCGTACATATTGCCTTCATTCCCATTCTGGTTCCCCCGCTACTCAAGATCATGAATCCCCTGCGTCTGGATCGACGCATGGTGGCGTGCGTGTTGACCTTTGGTCTGACGGCACCTTATATGCTGTTGCCGGTCGGGTTCGGGGCAATCTTCCTCAACGATATTCTATTGGCCAATATCAATTCGGCAGGCGAGGCTGTAGGGCTTGAAGTAACGCGTGGCATGGTGCCACTCGCCATGGGAATTCCGGTCGCCGGTATGGCACTGGGCCTTTTAGTGGCCGTGTTCTATTCCTATCGCAAGCCGCGTGATTATGAAGCGCGCGATGTCGTTGCTAGCAACGCCCCACATCACGCTAGTGAAGTCGCTCTGCATACACGTGGGTTGGTGATGGCCGTCGTGGCCATCGTCGCTGCCTTGTCGATTCAATTGTATAGCGGCTCGATGATCATGGGCGGGCTCGTAGGTTTTGCCCTGCTATCTTTGGGTGGCATCTTCAAGTGGCGAGAAGCCGATGATCTTTTCACCAGCGGAATGCGCATGATGGCACTGATTGGCTTCATCATGATCACGGCAGCGGGATTTGCCTCGGTCATGCAAGCCACGGGGGATATCGACACGCTGGTCGAAAACGCCTTCGCCATTATCGGTGACAATCAAGGGCTCGCAGCGTTGATCATGTTGTTGGTCGGTTTGTTCATCACACTGGGGATCGGCTCGTCATTCTCGACGATTCCCATCATCGCCGCGATCTACGTCCCGCTGGCCATGCAATTCGGTTTCTCGCCCATGGCCACGGTGGCCCTGGTGGGCACCGCCGCCGCGTTGGGCGATGCCGGCTCGCCGGCATCCGATTCGACGCTGGGGCCGACCTCAGGACTCAATGTCGACCGCCAGCACGATCATATCTGGGACTCGGTCGTCCCCACTTTCATTCATTACAATATCCCGCTCATCGTGTTCGGGTGGTTGGCGGCAATGTGGCTTTAAATGGCGCCGGTCTCTTTTAAGAGGGGGCGTGATGGTGTCGCCGAGCTTGCTTGAAAGCGCATTAAAGGCATCTTGGAAGGCCCGAGGTTGCGACAGGTTAAATAAAAAAATAAAGACGGGACTTGGCAATAAGCGAATAAGTAGCGATAATACGAGCGCATCCCAACTGTCTAGAGGTAAAGAATGTCTCTTTTGAGCGAGTACATGAAAAAGGAACAGCTGCTAAAGCAACTCAGCGAAGAGTTGCAGCAGTTGGAAAAGGACCAGCGCCTGACGACTGAGCTGGAATTCAAGGAAAAGCTCGAAGCCTTGATGAAAGAATACGACAAGTCGCCTGCTGCCGTGATCGAACTGCTCGATCCACAGCCGACTTCTTCTTCCGCGTCGTCTTCTCAGGCGAACACTGGCGGGCGCCGCAAGCGTAAGCTGAAGATCTACAAGAACCCCAACACCGGTGAAGTGGTGGAAACACGGGGTGGTAATCAAAAGACGCTCAAGGCGTGGAAAGACGAGTACGGCAACGACACCGTCGAGTCCTGGTTGGTACGCGTCGAGGAGTGAGCGTCTTTGCGGATAAGCGCTTTCCAGTGAAAGCGCGCTAAGTACGCCAAGCCGTACTGTCTGGAAAAGGCTGATGCTTTAGAGCATCAGCCTTTTTTTATTTGCTCCTGGACGAGCTGGCGAGCTAATGAATCGTCAAGAGGGGGATACCCAGTTCGAAAGTCTCGAGCTGTGAATGTGACGACGAACTGTCCAACCACGTGACGACGACGGGCTCACCACTCAACCATTCATCATGTGTCGGTAACCATTCATAAAGTAGATAAGCAAATGCGCCAGTGATGTTCTCCCTCCCCGCCACACGCATCTTGACCTGCCGTCTGGCAGGAATGCGGACCTGCCTAAATGCCATTGCCGGAGGTGTCATACAGTCGCCTTCGACCTTGAAACCGAAGTCGATACGCACCCTGCTAGCGGGCGTGATATTCGGATCGTCGTGATATACCCAGGTCCGCGAGACCTCACATCCTTTCAAATAAGGCTGCCATTGTTGCGCGTAGCGGCGCCATAAGCCGGGATGTTCGGTTACTGGTACATCGCCGTAATGGCGGGTCAAGAAATAGCGTGATTCTTCTCGTATCCCGATGCTCAGCGATTCGGGCGCGTGTCGAGGTGCCAAGTTGCGCAAGTGATCGTCGAAGCGGCGCCGATACTCGCTGGGAGAGACGCCGAAGTAGCCATGGAAGGCCCGCGTAAAAATGGCATGGCTGCGATATCCGCAACTGATGGCGACATCGAGCACCTGCATCGGCGTACGACATAACAGCAGGGCTGCGCGTTCCAAGCGTAGCGAGTCACGATAACGGCCGGGCGAAATGCCGAAGAAGCGGTTGAAGTTACGGCGTATCTGCGCTTCCGAATACCCGAGATAATTGGCCAGTTCACGGATCGATGGGCTATCGCCTGACCGTTCATGCAGCCATATCTCGGCAGCCCGCATGGTATTGAGGCTAGTCGATAACGATGTCTCATACGCTGCCATACATGCTTCCCCTTGGTTTTTTGCGTCTTACTTTGTAAGTCATTTCTGACTCAATCTGTAAATACCGAGATGATGATCAGAATTGCAAAGCCTAAAAGGATGAGAACCCTAATATGCAAAGAGTGTAAAGGATAGTACGAAATTCGGATAAAAAGGATGATTTATATAGAATATTTTGTGATTTAATCAATAGTTAAGTTTGTAGATTGCTTTCTAGTAAAGAAAGCGAAAGTGGCTCCCTTTATCTTAAAGAAAGGTGGGATGCTGGGGGTGTATACAGTTATTTCAAAGAATATATGTATAAAAAACAGCGTTCTATAGGATTTTTTAGGTAAAGTTAGCTGGCTAATAAGAAGAAAATAGTGTAAGGGGGCTGTCTTTTATTTTGGATATCTCCTGCGTAAATGAGACGAAATCTCATTCATTTGAAAGATGAGAGGCGGTCAAAGTGAGCAATATGAGGGTCAATGCTCTACCAGCCGCTACACGGAAAACCGTAGACAGTAAACGATAATTAATGGAGGTCGAGATGCTTGGGGAACTCAAGATACCGGCACTGACAACGGTCGTATTGGCACTGGTCCTGAGCGGTTGCAGTGGCAGTTCATCCGAGTCTCAACCCATGGATGGTGGCGCGGGCGATGGTCCTGACATGGGTGACAACAACGGCGGTGGCGACGGCAACAATGGCGGCGACGGCAACAATGGCGATGGTGGAGATAATTCCACAGCGGTCGAAGAGGTCGTTTCCGATACTGGCGATGGCACTACCGGTGTCGGCGATACCGTTGTCGGCGCGGGTGAGGCCATCTCGCAATCCGATGTCGGTGGCGCAGGCTTTGTCACTGATGGCGCCGGAAATGCCGTCGTCGATGTCGGGGAAGGTGTCAACAGTCTCAGTGATGGCCTACGTAATGGGGTCGGGGATCTGAGCGAGAATGACAATGCGCTAGGTACCACGCTCGGCGGCGCGACATCGACGGTGGGAGAAGTCGGTGAAGCGGTTTCCTCCGCCAGCACTATTGTCACGGGGTTGAATACCCTACCGGTCGTCGGCCAGGTCGACGAACGTACCAACCTGGTTTCGGGGGCCGGCGACACGGTCAACCAGCTTGGGGTGGCACTGAGCTCGACGGCGGGATCGCTGACGTCTTCCTTGACCGCCGAAGACGGCCACCTCAGCGGGCTGACCACCGAAGTGACGGGGGTCGTACGGCCATTGGTCACCAATCTCGAAGGCACCACGCAAACGCTGGGTGATGGACTTGGCGTCGGCCAACCCGTTGACGGCTTGCTGACATCGGTCGGGGGCGTCGTCACACAGCTCGGTGGCCGTGTCGGCGATCGTTCCGAAGCGTTAGGTGGCCTTGGCGGAACCCTGCAAGGCGTAGGCAATGCCGTGGCTGACCTGGGCGGCGTCGCGACCAACGGAGAAGGCGGTAATGGCGGTCTGCTCAGCGGTCTTACCGGTGGCGAAGGCGGCCTCCTCGGTGGTGTGACGGGCGGCAACGCCGATGGCGAAGGCGGTGGCCTGCTCAGCGGTCTTACCGGTGGTGAAGGCGGCCTCCTCGGTGGCGTGACCGGCGGTGGCGAAAACGGTGGTAGCCAAGGTCTGGTCGGCGGCCTCGTCGGTGGATTGACCGAGTCCACGGGCGGCTTGACCGGTGGTGGCTCGAGCGACGGCGGCGACAGCAGCAAAGGCCTCGTCGGCGGCTTGGTCGGCGGTGTGACTGATTCCGTCTCCGGCGTGACCGGTGGCCTGAGTGGCGGTGCCGGTTCGGACAATGGCGGCACCGATCAAGGTAGCGAGAGCAATGGTCTCGCAGGCGGCCTTCTTGGTGGACTGCTGGGAGGAGGCGAACGCTAATGCCCACTATCGCTCATCACTGAAGCGAACGTAGGCAAGGTGCCCTCATGGCCTGCCATGAGGGCACTCACGGTGCGCTGCACCGCCACGAGAGTCGCCATCGACACAATAACGAGCGGCTCCGACAAGACACACACAGGGAAGCTACAATATGCCGTCATTGCTGCGTCTTCGTCGCGACGAACGCCGTCGCCCGCTGTCTGAATCGCTGCTGGGTTGCCTGGCCATCGTGCTGATCGGCCACAGTGGTTCGCTCATGGCCGACGATGTCGTCCCCTCCTTCATCGATGAACGCTCGCCGACCGCCACGCGCGAGCAACAAGAGCAGCAGGAACGCCAACGTACACTGGACCTCAACGTACAGCAGCCGGATTCGGCACCGGGTGTGTCGGAGAATGCGCAGGTCAACGTCCGACATATCAATATCCGGGGCGGCTCGGTGTTTGAGCTCGATGAGCTGGCCGCGCCTCTCAAGTCGTTGGTGGGAGAAACGGTCACCGTCGGTCGTATCAACAAGGCCGTGAGGCGCATCACCGAGCGCTATCAGAACGCCGGCTACCCGATTTCTTATGCCTACCTGCCGGCGGATAACTTCGCCAACGGCAATGTCGAGGTGGTCGTGGTCGAAGGCTATATCGCCCGCGCCGAGCTGGATATCGACAACGATGCCGTGGCGGCTCGCGTTCAGCGCTTGATCGAGCGCATGGCCGAGGAGCGTCCGCTGCGCCGCGAGCGTTTCGAGCGCTATACCGCCCTGATCGAACGTATTCCCGGCGCCAGCCTGTCGGTCAACGTGCCGTTGCCGCGTACCATCAATGGCGCTACCACCGTGCGTGTCGAGGAGCGCGATATAAAGCGCGTCGACGCCGGGCTCTCCGTGAATTACGACGACGAGGACGACACCCAGACGTTGGCCAATATCGCCACTCAGGGCAATACGCGGCACGCCGAGCGTCTCTCGTTGGCCGGCCTGCTACCCGTGGACGATGACGACGAATACCTCGCCGCCGAATACAGCCAGGCACTGGGCAGCGACGGCCTGCGACTCAAGCTTTCGGCGACGCACTTCGACGGCGACGACGCCACCCAGTTGCGCGGTGTGCCCATCGAAGCGCGAGAAGACAAGGAACGCTATCGCTATCGTGCCGGACTCGAATATCCCATCGAATTGTCTCGCGAGACGCTATGGGAAGTCGGCGGCGCCGTCGAATATCTCGATGAAGACACTCAATATCGCTACACCAGCGAGAATGGCGAGAGCCGTGCCAATGAATCCCTGCGCTACGGCACCGCCGAGCTCAATACGCGTTACCGTCAGGTCAGCGACGACCGCCTCTGGGAAATCAGCGGCGACGTGCGCCAAGGGCTCGAAGTCGGCGGCAGCAAGAACGAGCTGACCATCGAGACGACCGGCGTTTCCCAGAGCGATGATGACCCGCTGCGTTACACCCGTCTGGGACTTCAGGGGCGCTGGGTAGAAGCGCTGGGTGAGCGTTGGCGTCTTACCACCCGCGCGGATGGCTTCTGGGCCGAGGACAGTCTGCCCGTGCCCGAACGCGGCAACTACGGCGGTACACGCTTCGGGCGCGGTTATCCGGATGGCCAGGCCGAAGGGGATTACGGCTACGCCGGCGAGATCGAAATGCGCTTTCTGCAAGCCGTGCCCTGGGGCTGGGTCAGCCGGGTCGAACCCTACCTGGTCGTCGACGGCGCGCGCACGCGCTTCCACGACAACGACATCGAATACAACCTCGCCTCGGCGGCCTTCGGCCTCGAATTCACCGACAACCGCTACTACCGGCTAGGCGTGGAATACGCACGTCCCATTGCCGAGGAAGACCTGGATACCGATAACCGCGACGGGCGCATCAATGCACGCGTCTCCTGGCAGTTCGATGGCGGCTAAAGCCGTCAATGAAGAAGGAAGCAGCAGTAAGAAGGGAGAGGGAAGAGGGAAGAGGGAAGAGGGAAGAGAGAAGAGAAAAGAAAGAAGAAGGAAGAGGTAAGTAGCAAGACAACACTTATCACACAATGCAGGGAAACCATCATGCGTATTTCATTGATCGATAAGTTCACCACCCTGACCCAACGCATCGCGGCGCAGGGTCACGCCAACAAGACACTCAATCAGGCGCGCTTTAAACGACAGCAAGGTGCTACGGCGATCGAGTACGCGATTATCGCGGGTGTCGTCGCGGTAGTCATTATCGCGGTTTTCAACGGCGATGAAGGCCTGCAAAACATATTTGGGGGCATTTTCGACAGCATTGCGCAAGCCGTTGGAACGGCGGAAAACCCTGATACTGAGTAAGGGCTAAACCATGTCTCCCAAGACCCTAAAAATCGTCGCGGTGCTGCTGGTGGCCTTGGCCCTGGGGTTGGGGTTCACCGGTTGGCGTTTGACCCAGCAGGCCGCGCCGCCACCGGTAGAGGAAAATGCCGTCGAGTCGGCTACCGAGACGCCGGATATGCGGCATCCCGCAGTGGTAGCCAGGCGGGATCTCAGCGAAGGCACGGAACTGGCGGCCGACGATGCGGTGGATGATGCCACGGGATCGCCGATGCTGGCGGTGGTGGATTTCCCCAATGCCTTGCCAAAGAGCTTCGCCGAGCGCGAGGCACTGGATGGGCGCGTGCTGACACGTCCTGTCGAGGCTGGCGAGGTGATTCGCGAAGGGGATTTTGCCCTGGGTAGCGTGTTGGCCAGCCAGATTCCGGCGGGCTACCGCGCCCTGGCTATCGGCGTTGACGATGTCATCGGTGGCGGCGGTTTCATCGCTCCCGGTGACCGAGTCGATGTGCTGTTTCAGGCGCGTGCCGCTGCATCCGGTGATAGTCGCGAAACGCTGGCGCGTCGTTTGCTCGACGATGTGCTGGTGCTCGGTTATGGCGAGCGTCTCGGTGATGCCTCTGCGCAGGACGAGGACGACGAGGGTCCCGGTCGACGCGGTGCACGTACCGCCGTGGTCGCCGTCGACGAATCGCAGGCTCCCAAGCTGCTACTGGCCGAAAGTACCGGTCGCCTGCGATTGGCCGTGGTCGGCAGTCGCGAGCGCGTCGATGCCTTGATGGCCAATCTCGTTACCGCGCCGGACGGGCAGGGCGACGACATGGTACTGGGCCTGTCCGACGCCAGCGGTGGCGAAACGTCACGCGAGGAAAGCGCGCGAGACGACGACGAACTGGCGCCGGCCGTCACCTATGCCGATATCGCCGCAGCCGACGACGATAACCAACAGCCTGCTGAACCGCGTCGCGCAACCCAGCAAACAAGCGGCCATCGCGTCGTGCAATTTGTCGGGGGCGAGCGTCGGGTGACCGAAACGCAACGTTAGGAACGGCCTTTAAAGCCGTCGGCACGATAACGACAAGCGCGACACTTCATGCCGATGCTAGATGTCGCGCCAATGCAGGGAAGAAGGAAAACATGATGCAATACCTACCGACGTCGACTGTCATCGCCGTGGGACAGCGCGCTGTGTATGGACTGTTGTGCTTATTGGCGCTGTCATTTTCCGCTGTGTCGATGGCTCAGCAGGATGACGGGCAAGAAGGGCGCACGCTGCGTCTGGATGCCGGTGGTCAGCAGCGCCTGACATTCGACCGCCCCGTGGAACGCACGGCCCTGGGGGATGGCGATATCGCCAGCGCCCAGGTGCTGGATGCACGTCAACTCATGGTCACCGGGTTGGCGGCGGGGACGACCTCGCTGAGTGTATGGCGCAATGGCGATGACGAGCCCCGGGACTATCGCGTCACGGTGCGTCCGCGCGGCGCGCGGGGTATGGAATCCGAATACACCCTGGCCGACGGCACCGATACGCCGACTCTCTCGGGCGAGAGCGAGTCCCTGTCGCGTCATGACCAGGCGCGCAATCGGCTCGGCGATCAGAACACGGTCGATGCCACGCGCCAGAGCGGTCCGGTCCAGGTACAGACCGATATCCGCGTGGTCGAGGTCAACCGCAGCAAACTGCAATCCGCCGGCTTCTTCTTCGGCAAGAATAACGGCGGTAACACCCTGGCAGGCGTCGGTACCAGCGGCGCCTTGGGCGGTGCCGAGGCCGTCGGCGACACCTTCAGCGAAGGCTTTTCCTTCCTCACCGGCTCCGGCTTTCAGACCGGCGATGGTGGCTACAACATCGTCGGAGGCAGCGCCGACGACAGCATGCTCGGCGTGATCAGCGCCCTGCGCAGCAACGGCTTCGCCTACACCCTTGCCGAGCCCAGCCTGGTCACGCTCTCGGGGCAAAGCGCCTCGTTTCTCGCCGGTGGCGAATTTCCCTTCCCGATCAGCAACGACGATGGCGACGTGCGCATCGACTTCAAGCAATTCGGGGTGAGGCTGCAACTGACGCCCACGGTGCTGGATAACGACAGCATCATGCTCAAGGTGGCCCCAGAGGTCAGCGAACTCGACTTCACGCAAGGCGTGCAAGCCAGTGGCGTTGCCGTGCCCGCGCTGAACGTGCGGCGTACCGACACCAGCGTGCAGCTCGGCGACGGCGAGAGCCTGATCATCAGCGGCCTGGTCAGCAACAGCACCATGCAGACCGTGGACAAGTTCCCCGGCCTTGGCGACCTGCCGATCATCGGCGCGTTTTTCCGCTCCACGCGTTTCGAGACCGAAAACAAGGAACTGGTGATGGTCGTCACGCCGCACCTCGTCTCACCGATGGCGGCGGATGCGCCGCGTCCGGACCTGCCCGGCGAGGCGCTGCGTCGCTACGACCCCTCGTATCTGGAACTGCTGTTCGACCCGCAGGACGCCGAAAGCCTCGAGCGCCTGGGGAACGTCGGCTTCGGCGACTGAGTGTCGATTTTACATCCGGCAATCAGTGGGCGCCGGGGGCAAGACGCAGCGAGGGTTTTTTGCCATGGATGGCAAAAGTAGCGCCCAGGGAAGGGTTTACAGCGCCCTCGCCAGGCTTGTTACCGGCATAGCCGCTTGGAACGTTAAGCGGTGTCTCTCAGGGGCCACCGCCAGGGAGGAAACACCATGGCACTGCCACGTTTTGGACAACGTCACTTGAACGTCGTCGCCGACCCCGACGACCCGGCCTTCAAGTCGGAACTGCACCGCAGCGTCATCGAGCGCTTCGAGGACGAAGGCATGGAACTCGATGCCGAACCCAGCGTGTTGTTTACACGCCTAGAGGATAGCGTGCGCGACTGGCTGGCCGAGCGCGGCGAGTTTATCCCCGACGACGCCATGCAAACGGTACTGCAATCGCTGTATCACGAAATGACCGGCTACGGCCCGCTGCAACCGCTGTTGCGCGATGATGGCATCACCGACATCCTCATCAACGGGCCGCACCACGTCTTCGCCGAACGCGAGGGCAAGCTCGAGCGCGTCTCCCAGCAGTTTCTCAACGATGCTCATGTACTGCGCGTGGTGCGCCGCATGCTGGCACCTCTGGGGCGGCGGCTCGATGAATCCAGTCCCATGGTGGATGCCCGCCTGGAAGACGGCTCCCGCGTCAACGCCATCATCCCGCCGCTGGCGCTGGACGGTCCTTGCGTCTCGATCCGCAAGTTTCGTCACGACGCCATGAGCGCACTGGCGCTGGTCGAACGCGATGCCTTGCCCGCCGCGCTGCTCAGCGAGCTGGAACAAGCCGTCGAACGGCGGCGCAACATCCTCATCAGTGGTGCCACCGGCTCGGGCAAGACCACTTTGCTCAATGCCCTGAGTCAGTCGATTCCGCCGCACGAACGCGTCGTCACCATTGAGGATGCCGCCGAACTGCAGTTGCGCAACAGCCATGTCGTACGTCTCGAAACGCGCCCCGCCAACAGCGAGGGCGAAGGCGAGATCAGCGCGCGGCAACTGGTACGCAACTCGCTGCGCATGCGTCCCGACCGCGTGATTCTCGGCGAGAGTCGCGGCGATGAAGTTCTCGATGTGCTGCAGGCCATGAACACCGGCCATCTGGGCTCGATGAGCACGGTGCATGCCAACGCGGCGGCGGATGCCCTGGTCCGCCTGCAGATGATGGTGCGTCTATCGGGCTTTCAGGGCTCGGATACCCTGATCAACCGCATCATCGCCACGGCGCTGGATCTGGTCGTGCATGTCACCCGCGACGTGAAAGGTCATCGCCATGTGCTCGAGGTGCAGCGCGTAGTCGGGTTCGATAGCGACATCATCAAACTCGAAACGCTCTATCATCGCCACGACGCGCCCTGGACCCAACTCGCCACCGCGAGGGTACAAGCATGACCTTGTGGTGGTGGGTCGCAATGGTTTTGCTGTTGGCCGCGGCGGGGCTGGTATGGACCAGTGCGCGGGCAGCCTCGATGCCGCGCGAAGCGGGCGCGCCACGCCGTCAACGGCGACGTATCGCGCCCAGCGAGTCGTTGCTCGACTGGTCGCTCGACTATCTATTGCGTGCCGGCATTCAACTCACACCGCGTCGACTGGTGATCGCCGTCGCCCTGGTGCTGAGTGTGCTCGCGGTAATGCTGGTACTGCTCGATCAACGCTGGAGCCTGTACTTGCTGGCGGGCGTGCTGGTGGGCGGCAACCTGCTATTGCAATGGCGAGCGCGACGCCTGCGCTCGCGTCTGCGGGCCCAGTTGCCGGGGTATCTCGAACAACTGCTGCGCGAGCTTTCCGTCGGCGCCAGCCCGGAAAACGCCTTCAGGCGCCAGATCGCACGCAGCGCGCCGCCGCTTCGCAACATGCTCGAACGGGTCTGGGCGCGTCGCGAACTGGGGATGGAACTGCATGAAGGTCTGGTTCGCGAGAGCACGCTGCTCAAGCTCAACGAATTGGCGCTGCTGGCCACCGCGTTGGAAGTCAATCAACGCCACGGCGGCAGCCTGCGCGACATTCTGAGCAGCTTCATCACCCTCTTGCGTCAGCAAGAGCGCGGACGCCGCGAGCTCAAGGCACTCACCGGCGAAACGCGTTTCACCGCCATGGTGCTGGCCGTCATCCCGATATTGATCGGCGGTTACATCCTGATTACCAACCCCGAGTTCCTGAGCACCATGTGGCACAGCGCGGATGGTCGCGCGGCGCTATGGCTGGCACTGGGACTCGAATTGAGCGGCTGCTTCGTGATGTGGCGAATGCTCAGGGCGATTTGAGGAGGGCGCATGCAAGCAGTGATGTGGTTACTCGCCAGTGGCGCGGTATTGATGACTGCCGCCGGGGTTTGCTGGGCCCTCGCGCAGCGGAGCCTGGAACGCCAGCCCCCGCAAGCGCCGGAAAGCTGGCGCCAGACCGAGTCGCTATTGCTGCGTAGCGGTAGCGCATGGCGCGTGCATCGGCGCCGGCATGCGCGCAGCGCCGAGCTGGCCATCGTCCTGCGCCAGGCGGGGTTCATCGGCTCGCGTTCTCAAGCGCGCCTACTGGGCGTGCTCGGCACGCTGGCGGCCTGCGCCTGGCTGGTGGGCACCGCATGGGGCTGGGAGCAAGGCCGGGACGTTTGGGGCAGCCTGTTGTTGGGCGTCGCGGCGAGCGCGCTGACCGGCGTGTTGTGCTGGGCGTGGATCAAGAATCGCCGCCGTCAGCGAACCCGTGCCCTGGATGAGGAAATCGCCCTGGTATTGCAGGTCACGCGGATGCTCTGGGAGGCCGGCATGACGCTGGAAAGCGTGCTGCAAGGGTTGATCCACAACCTCGAAGGCACCGCCCCGGAAAGCGTGCGCGAACTGCGCAGCGTGACCCACAAGATCGAAGCCGGCCAAGCCCGCGAAGATGCCCTCGAGGAAGTCGCCGATGTGCAGGCCAGCGAAGGCCTGGGCGACTTGCTCAAGTTGCTGGCGCAAGTTTCGTCCAGCGGGGGCGGCGCGCGGGACTCGCTGCGCACGCTGGGCGAACTGCTGCGCGATCGGCGGCGCACACGCCTGCAAGAAGCCGTTACCCGGCTCTCGGGCAAGATGTCGCTGGTCATGATGGTGTTTCTATTCCCCGCCTTGCTGATCGTTTTGGCCGGGCCCGCCGTACTCAATCTCGCCGGTGCGCTGGCGACCCTGGGAGGTTAATGATGTCGCATGCAATGTCGTCTCGGCCATGGCATGCCCTCGCTGGCATCGTCTGTCTGATCGCGCTGGGCGGATGCGCCAGCTCGTCGACACCGAACACCGCCTGGACGCAACCCCAAGGCGCACAGAGCGCGTCCAGCCGCCTGGCGGAGCCCGAAGAAAGCCAGGGCGATACCCGGCGCGGTGCCTGCGGCGAGGAAATGACGGCCACCGCCGGCATGCAGATCTCGCTGATCCGCCAGATGCTCAACGATGACAAGCCGCGCGCTGCCCTGGCGCATCTCGATGACTTGTCGCTGGACGCAGCGCGTGACTCGCTGGCCGAGCCGCGCCTGCTGCGGGGTGAGGCGCTGCGCAAGACGGGCAAGCGCGACAGGGCTGACGCCGTCTACGAGACGCTCACCGAGACCTGCCTGGCCGCCGATGCCTGGCGCGGCATCGCGCGTAACCAGGCCGCACGGGGAAAACTCGAGACCGCCTTGGACTCCATGCAGCGTGCCCGCGAGGCGCGTCCCATCGACGCCGCCATCCGCAATGACCTGGGCTATCTGCGCCTGTTGGAAGGTCAGCCCCGACAAGCGCAAGACGAATTCCTCACCGCTCTGGAACTCAGTCCCGATTATGCGCGTGCCGCGCGCAACCTCGTTATGGCGCTATATGCCCAGAACAATGATCGGCAGGCGCAAGGCGTCGCCCAACGGTACGGAATCGATCAGGAAGAAGTGGCGTTGTTGCGCCAGACCCGGCTGGCCAAGGCCGAATCGTCCAACGCTACTTCAAGCGACGACGCGAGTGCCGCTGCCGATGCTGTCTCCAGTGTCTCGGCGTCTACCCCGAGTGGCGCGGGCGCATCGATCACTCAAACCCCCATCGAGAGGCCAACCGCTCCGGGCTCGCTCGAAATCATTCGCCAATGACGGCGTATCGCTCGGACACGCCGACCGACAGCAGACTTACATGCAGGAGACTCACATGCTTACGACACACACAGCATTCATGAACTCAGGTGCACCACGTCTCGGGCGTCTCGCCATGACCGCGCTCGGCGGCTTGGTACTGGTGGGCATGGCCAGCGGTCAACCCGCCCAGGGCCAGCAGGATACCCAAGGTGTCGAGACGACGCGCACGCACAACGATCTCTCGGGGCATCCCGGCCAGGCAACGCAGCGCTTGCTCGAATGGCAACGCAGCGGGCGTGGTGCCTCGTCCCACCGCCAGGAACTCGCAGGGCCCGTGCAATCGGCCATCTGGCAGCGCTACGTGGAAAGCTTCGAACACGAGATTCCCGAGCGTTATATCGACAGCGACGACTTCGGGGAACAATAAGCATGCCGCGTCGCGCATTGCCTACGTCGCCTGGTGCCCAACGCGGCGCCATCGGCCTGCTCGCTATGGGCGTGCTGGGGCTGGTGATCCTGTGCCTGGTGCTGGCGCTGGATGTGGGGCGGCTGTATTACGAACAAGCCAAGCTCCAGAAGCAAGCCGACACCGCCGCCATGGAAGCCGCGGCGGCCCTCATGCGCACGCAGGACATGACTCAACTTCGCGAGATCGCCAACGCCAATTTGGTACGTGGGTCGGATGCTGAAGGCAGTTCCCTTGAACTGCAACGCGGCATGGTCGAGGTGAAAGACGGGTTCAATGTCTTCACCGCCAGTGACGATGTCACGAGCGATGCCGTCAGAGTGGTGGTGAGCGAAGCGGTGCCGACCAGTCTGATCGTCAATCTCCAACGGCTGTTCTCTGATTCCGACTCCAATATCGAGGAGCAAAGCACACTCAGCGCCTCGGCTGTGGCGCGCCGTACACCAGTCGCCGCCATCGCGTTAGGTACGCAGCTATTGTCCGTCGACGGTGACAAGACACTGCTCGAGCCCGTGCTCGCAGCGCTGGGGGCGAAGAATCTAGACCTCGATCTGGTGGGCTACGAGGGCCTGGCACAAACCCAGATAACCCTGCTTGAACTGGCGCGTGAGTTATCGGGCGTGGATGTTGACTTGAGCGCCGCCGGTCTGGACGAACTCCTGGCGACGGACGTCACGGTCAGTGAATTGGCCGAAGCCAGTCTTGCCGCTTTGCGCCGGCCCGGCAATGGTGATGCACTCGTGGCGCTGCAATCCGCTGATGACGCCATTGGCCTCGGCGAGGTGAACACGGCACTCGATGACCTGATCGGCGGGTTATCCGGCAATGCGTTGGATGTCTCCGTTCCTTTGGGGGATCTACTGGCGGTAGATGTCGAATCCCCGGAGCGTGACAGCGCGCTTTTCGCCGGTGTGGGGCTCGGCAATTTGCTCAGCGGCGCATTGCTGGCAGCGAACCAGCAAAGCGGCATACATATCGACAATCTTGAGGCCAATATCGGTGACTTGACCAACGTGTCGCTTGATCTCGACATCATCGAGCCGCCGAAAATCGCCGTGGGGCCGGTGGGGTGCGAGACCTATGCGGCGGACGGGTGTGACGAATGGCGCAGCGAGGCGAAAACGGCGCAGTTGGAGCTGGATCTCGACACGGAGGTTAACGTCATAGATTTGGTAACGCTGGATCTGGGGTTGGAGCTTGAATCAGCTTCGGCAAGTGGTGGTATCGAATCCGTCGAGCCGGCGGGCGATCAGCGATACGACGTGAGCGTCAGCGCTCGCTCGGCGCTGCTGACGAGCACTGCTGACGTTGAGCTGAGCCTGCTGAAGTTCGCCGATCTACTCTCCCTGCGTCTCAATAACGACGCAGAAAGCCAAACCGTTACCGCCGCGGGTACCGCGTATCACGACACGCTGGATGCCTGGCCCTTACAGACGACGCTGCGCTTCGGCGAAGGCATCGGTGGTGTCTCGGGGCTGCTAGGGCCGCTGCTGACGGAATCGAATATTGAGTTGTCATTGCTCGATGATGGAAACGAGCAGTGCAACGGCCTTCTTGGCTGCTTAGGGCAGGGTATAGAAGACCTGGTGAACGAGGCGCTGGGTTCCGTCGGCGACTTGCTGTCAGCACTTACGGCGGGGCTCGACGATGTGCTCGACAGCGTCCTGGCGCCCCTTATCGACCCGCTGCTCAACGCCCTGGGATTGAGCCTCAATGGCGTGGATGCCGAAGTGCTCGGTGTCGAGTACGGAAAAGTCGAACTGATCCGCGTAGGGGAAGTTTCCGATGAGTAAAGCGAATCGCTTCAAGTACACGCCGCGCAGGCGCCAAAGCGGCGTGGCCGCCATCGAATTCGCCATCGTCTTTCCGGTGTTCTTCTTAGTGCTTTATGCCTTGATCGGTTACGCCTTCGTGTTTCTGATTCAAAGCGGCTTGCAGAACCTGGCGAGTGAAACCGCGCGCCAAGCCGCGACGATCAGCACCACGCTCGTACAAGAAGGCGATGAAGACCCCGTGGAAAAGCTTGAAGATCGCCTCACGGAGCTAGGTTTAATTACCGGTGAGGATGGCACACAAAAGGATGATAGTTGGCTCGCTCGCTTTAATACCCGGTTTTGTGAGGATGACCCCCCCACGTTTGAAGAAGGGTTGCTGACTATCTGCGTTCAAGCTGACTTTCCGCTTCCTATCTTGAACCTATTTGGCATCAGCATACCGGGCACGCCAGATCCCTTGACAACGACTGCCAGCATCTTTCTCGATTGAATGGCATGAAAGATGTCGCCGACGTCTATGCTAAGTAGTGACTCGGGGAAAGGATGGCGGGTTTCATCTCGACGGTAGGAGGCCGCACGCATGCTAAAGGGCATCAACAAGTCCGGGCCTTGGCTATGGTATCTCCTTGTATTGGCGATCCTGCCGCTGGATGGGGCAGGGGCGGCCGAGGATGACGCTCCAGGACCGTCTGCGACCGCGTCCAGCGCCATGATCGTGGTGCCCAGCCAGCTTGCGTTGCAAAGTGACGACGCCCTGTTGAGCGATGTGCGCGACGCGCTAACTCGTCGCATGGGTGAGGGCAATGTCAGCCTCGAGGTACTGGGAGCGGATCGTTTCCCCCAAGAGACGATGCTGCGTCGCTGGCGCGAAACCATGGCGCATCGCCAGGCCGATCTCGGCTACGTGCTGCTCATGCATGACGCCGCCGTGCGCGCCTATCGTCATCTGTCTACCTCTTCCAGGAACGCTTCCAACTCGCCCGAGAATGCTTCCAACTCGCCCGAGAACGCGATAGCGGTGGCCTATGGTGTGCGTGACGGCGAGCTTCGCGAGTGGCTTAAAGCGCGGGAGATCAAGCATATCGGGCTCGACACCTATGCCGAGCGCGGCTTGCGCTGGGCCCTGGAGGCTCGCCGCCCGCAGGAAGGCCCGCTGGCACTGTGGTACGCCCAGGGCGAGCGCCGCGATGCGTTGGTGGCCAGCGCACGCCGGGTGGGTTCGCCCTGGCTCAGCGATGCCTGGTTGGCGTTGGAATCGCCCGACGAAAACGTGCTGGCGCGTTTTCGCGCGCGCCGCCAGCAACAAGGAGAACCCCTGCAAGCCTACCTCTCGGCACCCGTCACGCAGGCCAACCTGACGCGCGTCAAGGCGCTGGCCGAGCAGGGCTGGCAGTTCTGGTGTCATCAGCGTGAATGGCTAAATCACGGCTGCCTGGGGGGCGTCTTCCCGGCGCCCGAGCATATGGCCGATAGCCTGGTCGACGCCTTGCTCGCGCCCCAAGGCGCACGGATGCAAGGTAGAGAAGCCCTGGAAAATGGCCTGGCATTGGACGGCGCGCGCCTGGTCTCCGCCACGCCTAGCGTGCTGTACAGCGCTCGGGAGCAAATCGAGGTATCCGCACAGGAGGGCGTGAACTGGCTCGAGGTACCCGACGCGGTCGTCGATCAGCGTCAATGGACCTGGTGGGCCTTCGCCCTGGCGTTGGCCGCGCTGGTCATAGCGGGGCTCGCCATCTGGCTGGCGCGGTGGCGCGAGCGTAAGCAGCGTTTGAAGCGCCAGGCCCTGCGTAACGACCGTGTGACCGACCTGCCGGGGCGCGTGCTCCTCGAACGGCGCTTACAACGCGCCATGGACGACGCCTACGCCGTCTCGCTTTATTACCTGGCGTTCGATGATTTGCGCCGCCTGCGTACCCAGTTCGGGGTCGAATGCGCCGACCTGGCGGCTCAGGGCATTGCCGAACGCCTGCGTGATACCTGTGGCGGCGTGTGTTATCCGGCACGGCTCTCGGATGATGTCTTCGTGGTCATGGCCTCCGGCGCGCAAGCCCCCCTGGCCATGGCCGCGCGTTATCAGGAACTTCTCCATGCGCCCATCGAGGTTTACGGCGTGCCGCATCGGGTCGAACCGCGCATCGGGATCGCCATGTCGCCCGAGCATGGCAAGACACCCATGGCACTGTTGCAAGCCGCGCAGGATGCCGCCGACCAGGTGTTGGTCAGTGCCGGGGCCGAGCCGCAACTGTTCAAGCTCGAGCTGCTCAAGACCGCCGAGCGTCGGCGGTTCCTGGCGGAAACATTGGCTGATGCAATGGAGCAGGAAACGCCGTTCTTCGAGCTGTATCTGCAACCCCAATACCGTCTTGCCACTCGGCAACTGGTGGGCGCTGAAGCCTTGATTCGTTGGCAGCATGCCACCTTCGGCACTATATCGCCGGGTGAATTCATCCCCGTGGCCGAAGCCAGCCACCAGATCGTGCCGCTGGACGAAAAAGTCTTCGATGCCATGCTCGGCTGGCTGGCGCGCCATGAATTACCGCAGACGCAGCGCCTGGTTTGGGCGATCAACCTGTCGATACGGCATTTCGACGATCCCCAATTCGGCGATTGGCTGCTGGCGCGCTGCAAACATTATGGCGTACCGCCGCACTGTATCGAGCTCGAGGTCACCGAGCACGTCGCCACGCAGGATCTTGCTCAGGTTTGCCAGATCATGCGCACTCTGCGCTTGCACGGCTTCGGATTGGTGCTGGACGACTTCGGGGTCGGCTATACTTCGCTGCGTTTTCTCAAGGAATTGCCGTTCACCAAGGTCAAACTCGACAAGGTCTATATCGATGCCATCGCCGACGACGAGCGCAGCCAATTGCTGGTCAAAGGCATCATCGATCTAGCGCGGGGGCTAGGGTTGACTGTCGTCGCCGAAGGGATAGAAACTCAGGAGCAGATGGATGTCCTGCAAGGACTGGGGTGCCCCGTTGGCCAAGGCTATCTACTGGGTAGGCCCAGGCCCGTCGAGTCTTTCCTGTGGCGGCTGTCACAGCGTCAAGAAACGCTGCCATCGCACTCCGCACGCGCGCATTAGGCCCTTGGAGAGAAAGGCCCTTGGCGACAATTCGTCGAGCGCGGAGCATATAAACCCCCGCAGGGATTGAACTTCGCAGATTTGGCATCATCTATAATACTGGGCCGAGTCAATGCCAAGCGATTCAGACGCCGCCTATTCAGAGAGATCGTTTTTCCCGCGTTACCTATCAGCGTGACTCGTTGCCTTACGTCGAGCGTCTCCGGTAAGCCTTGCCGAAGGCGTGGCATTACGCTTTTGAACCGTTACATCGTGATTTCAATATTTCCATGAAAAACAATCGTCAAGCCTCGTCCCAAATGGACGAGCGTGAAAAGCTCCGCAAGTTTCGTGAACTCGATGACGCCTTCGCTACGGCTCTTCAGGAGCTCGATGACGGCGGGGCAAGCAATGAAAAAGCCAAGCCTCAAGAGCCGCCGTTCGAAGAACGTCTGCAGGCGCTGATGAACGAATACAGCCAATCCAGCCAAAGCGTCGCCACGTTGTTGCGCACCATCGTCGAGCTGCGTCATTCGTCACGCGGGGCGCAGTGAAACGCCTGTCGGGGCGCGTCACTGGCGCGCTGAGAAGATACGAAGAGAAAGTGTTGACAGCGCTCCCGCAAAGGTCCAAGCTTAGCGCAGTAGGTTAGCAAGTGGCGTACCGCAGTAGTAATCGATGTCTTCGAGAGCTTGGTGTACCGCTAATTTGTTTTACCCACTGCAACTCGGGTAAATACCCGGCAATTGAAAGTGTAAAGGATATCGAAAATGGCAACTGGTACAGTCAAGTGGTTCAACGACGCTAAAGGCTTCGGCTTTATCTCTCCGGAAGATGGCGGCGATGACCTCTTTGTCCACTTCTCCGAAATTCAGGCTGAAGGTTTCAAATCTCTGCAGGACGGTCAAAAGGTTGCTTTTGACGTCACTCAGGGCAAGAAAGGCCTTCAGGCGTCCAACGTCAAGCCCGAGTGATCTCACTCGCTTGATTCGAAGCCTCTAAGGTTTCGCATGACAGGGCCCGCTTCGGCGGGCCCTGTCACGTTTGGGGCGGCGGACGATCAACGGCTACCCGGCAGTGACTCCAGCCACTGGCGTATACGCTTCTGGTGCCAGCGACGCGACACGCGGTAGGTATCGAACGAGGTCGGTACGATCAGACAATCCTGATTCTTGACGTTGGGGTCGAGATCCGTCTTTTCCAGCATGAAGCAACGGTAGGCTCCCAGCGGGCGATTCTCGCTGCCGTAGATCGCGATCAGCCGAATCTCCAACATTCTCAGCATTTCACCGTCGAGTGTCAGCGTGCTCCGGTCGATATCGAGATTGTGCCCCTCGGCGATGTGGTCGATGATCTCCCTGAACGAACACACCTGATGGTAACCGCCGGAAGCGAGTGGTCCTTGGCGCGTGGCGCGCTCCTCACCGCTCTCTTCTCTGCTGTCATCCGACCGGGTGTAGTCGGTTAGATCGCAGGTATATTCGCCCTGAGACGTATGCAAGACCCCCAAGACATTCGTGACGAATATCGCTTCTGAGCTCATGTTGCTGATCAGGCACATGCCATCCGGTGACTTGCTGCGCCCGCGGTTGATAAGAATGCGCGGCCGCCGCTGGCGTGCAAAGCCCAGGTAAAGAAGCTGCGCGTAGAACAGCCACACGGCCAAAGTGCAGAAACTCGCGATTGCGCTCAGCGCACCGCTATTATTGTTGAGCCACTCGAGCATTCCTTGCTCTCCTTATGGGTGGTAAGTAAATGGTATTGTTTGAAAAAGAAAAAACGCTATCGACGCAGAGCGTCTGACAGCGTTCGTTGCTGGCGTTAGTAGTCTAGCAAAAGGCGTGAAACGTGCGTCGCGAATGGCGTGGTACATCCACCTATTGCGCGGGGCATATAGCTTGTTATGTCATAAGCTAAGTTTCAATAACAATTGTTAAGAACAAGACATAGAGCCTGTCACTTTAAAAAGTTGATTCTGCGCGAGGTCAACCGGGCGCGGATCAGCCGGCGTCGTTGCCGTCACGCTTGAGGCGTTTCACCCAGCGTTGCTTGGCGTATTTGCGCAGGTTCTCGACGTTGTCCGTCTCATCGACGATATCCTGGCCGAGAATCGTCTCGATCACGTCTTCCAGTGTGATCAAGCCCACCCAGGTGCCGTGCTCGTCGTACACCACGCGCATGTGCCCGTGATCCTTGAGCATCGCGGTGAACACATGCTCGACGTTATCCGTCTCGTGCAGTGCCTCGATGGGGTGCATCAGCGCCTTCATGGTCTGCTCATCCTCGGCGTGATAGGTATCCGCCTTATGGATGTAGCCAATCGCCTGCTCGCCGCCGTCCATCACCGGAAAGCGCGTGAACTGCATCTTGCCGTACTGCGCATCGAATTCCGCCACGCTGAGATCTGGCGTCACCGCCACGCACACCGTACGCGGCGTCATCACGCTTTTTACCCGAATCTCGTGCAGGTTGAGGATATTGACGATGGCACGCGTCTCGTCGCTATCCAGCGCCTTCTCATCCAGGCCGATGCTCGCCAGCGCCTTGATCTCGCCGCGCATATCGACATCGTTCTCCGAGGAGCCGATACGATTGGTGATCCGCTCGGAAAGCCAGATGAATGGCGTCAGCAGCACGATCATCACCCGCAGGATCGGCGGCAGCAGCGGGGCGAGGGCTCGCCAGTAGCTTGCGCCGATGGTCTTGGGGATGATCTCCGAGACGACCAGAATCGCCAGCGTCATCACTGCCGAGGCAATCGCCACATGCGCATCGCCGAATACCACCGCTACCTGCGCGCCCACGCCCGTCGCGCCCACGGTATGCGCGATGGTATTGAGCGTGAGGATCGCCGCCAGCGGCCTATCGATGTTGGACTTCAGCTTTGAAAGCGAGGCATGCAGCTTCGGGCGCTCGTCCTTCAACTGCGCAATATAGCTTGGCGTGAGTGACAGCAACGCCGCCTCGAGAATGGAACACAGAAACGAAAACCCGATGGAAAGCAGGGCAAAGGCCGCAAGGAGGACCATGAAGACTCTTGGTTGAGAATGGAGCGGGTATTTATCCAGTCCCGAAGAAAGCTGTCAATCCATGCTTTAGGCGTTTTGCTTTCATCGACAGCCAGGCCGCACCGGTCTATAGTATTTAAAGGTAATACCTCTTACTACGAGCTTTAATTACGGAGGCTGACATGGCGACCCCGACATCCATCAAGCTCGACGACGATTTGAAAGGAAGGGTGCAGCACTTGGCCGATGCGCGCCGACGCTCGTCGCACTGGCTCATGCGTGAAGCCATCGAGCAGTATGTCGTGCGTGAGGAAAGCCGGGAAGCTTTCAAGCAGGAGGCGCTCCGGGCTTGGGAGGACTACCAGGCGACGGGCCTGCACGCGACTGCAGACGACGTAGAGAAGTGGCTGAATAGCTGGGGAGCGGATCATGAGGCGCCCGCTCCCACATGCCACAAGTGATCTTCGCCCCGGCAGCGATCAGCGACCTCGAGCGGCTGCGTGACTTCTTGCGACCGAAGAACCCCGCAGCGGCCGAGCGAACTGCCGAGGCTATCCTCCAAGGCGTCCAGGCACTCGGAGAACATCCCCATATCGGACGCCCAATCGACGACCTGCCAGAAGCCTACCGGGATTGGCTGATTGACTTCGGCGATAGCGGCTATATCGCCCGGTACCGTGTCGACGCTGACACCGTGGTAGTGTTGGCCATCCGTCAACAGAAAGAAGCGGGCTTCTAGCTGGCTGCCCAGCAACCGTGCCCATCTGCAATAGTCTCAACCCGATATTCCGGATACCCGAATCAAGATGACCGATTTTATTACCGATTCCACGCGCAATCGCCTTATCGAGGGCGTTCACGTCGCCGGCCAGGAAGTCATGGCGATTTACCGTCGCGACTTCGAAATCGAGGAAAAAGCCGACGCCAGCCCGCTCACTGAGGCGGATATGGCCTCGCACCACGCCCTGGTCGGGCTGCTGGAAGCGCTCACCCCCAAGGTGCCGATTCTCTCCGAGGAATCCGCCGCGATCCGCTATGAGACCCGCCAGACGTGGCAGCGTTACTGGCTGATCGACCCGCTGGATGGCACCAAGGAATTCATCAGCCACAACGGTGAATTCACGCTCAATGTCGCTCTGGTGGAAGACGGCGTGCCGGTGTTCGGCATCGTCCACGCGCCGGCGCTGGAAAGCGGCCCCGCGACCTGGTGGGGCCAGCACGGGGAGGGCGCCTACAAGCGCGAGAACGGCGATGACGACCAAGCGATTCATGCCCGCGCCTTGCCCGACCCCCAGGCCGAGCCCTGGAAGATCATCGGCAGCCGCCGGCATGGCGCCGAAATCTTCGACGCCTTTTGCCAGCGTCTGCCCGCGCATGAATGCGTCTCCATGGGCAGCTCGTTGAAGCTATGCCTGGTGGCCGAAGGCCAAGCCGATCTCTACCCGCGCCTTGCGCCTACCTGCGAATGGGATACCGCCGCCGCCCAAGCCATCGTCACCGCCGCCGGCGGCCACGTACTCGATGTCGAAACGCTCCAACCGCTGCGCTGCAACCAACAAGACAGCGTCTTGAACCCCTTCTTCATCGTCTGCGGCCAACGCGACGCACGCTGGGAAAACGCCCTGCGCGAAAGCATCGCCTGATGCGGTCATGAGCTACGAGCTACGAGCTACGAGCTACGAGCGGCGGGCGACGAGAAACGAGCTGCAATCCTGCCGAAGCTCGAAGCTCGAAGCCACTCTTCACAGCGCCCCGAACCTGGCGCTCGAAGCCCGCTAACCACCACATGCTTCGACAACCGACCCTATTCCCGTCATCCGCCTCGGGTCTTCAACGACAAGAACAGCATAAGGGGGTTGTCGGGGGTCTCGAGAAAACCATGCTTCTTGTAGAAAGCTGCTGCATCCTCATCGAGCGCATCGACAATTAGAGCACGCGCTGCAACATGTCCAGCCGCGATCAAAGATCGCTCGATAGCATCTCCGAGCAAGTCGCCACCGAGTCCCGCACCCTGGCAAGGCTGATCTACCGCTAGCCTCCCCAGCTTTATCACAGGCAATTCAGTGGGCATGTTGCGCCGCATGTTCTTGGGGGCTACGTCCCGCAGCACCGCGCCGGTCGCTAGTGAGAAGTAGCCTGCCACCTGGCTTGTTCCTTCATAGCACACGACATACGTCGTTGTGGCCTTACGCTGCGTGTTCTTGACACCTCGATCCTTCAAGAAGTCGTTAAGGCTATGCCGGCCACAATCGAACTTATCGACTTCATGAAGCTGGGCAATAACGACAGGAGGGTCAACACGCGCCGCTTCAATTACGTCTTGTCCCAGCGTTTCTTTCGGTTCATCAGCTTCATCACACATGGATTGTCCTCTATGGGGGCTTCTAATGCCCTCTCGAAGGCCTCAAACGAGCGATCATCCATGACAAGCACACGCCGATCCATCAAGATTTCCTCTGCTCGGCGACATGCTGCATCCAACACGAAGCTGGTCCGATCACCGCCACATTCTGCAACGGCCCTATCGATGAGGGCGCGTTTCTTACTCTCAACGCGCATATTGAGAGGCAACAACTTATTCGGGCGCGCCTCTGCAACTTGACTCATGCTCATCACCTGTTTAATTAAATTTTTACTGACTCTTTAGCCGTTTAATGGCGCTAGCATCGCCACACACTGAATGCGTGTGTCTTGTGACACACAATAGCGCGTCGTAACGCCATCGTCTATACCGTAACGCTATTAGCTACACGTATAGCTAGGCCTCTCGGGTCAATTTGGGCACACTCTATTAAAGCGCCCCGGACCTGGCGCGCGAAGCCGCTCTTCACAGCGCCCCGAACCTGGCGCTCGAAGCACTCATCAGTGCCATCGAAGAGACAGCCGAGGCACTACCCCAGCATCCCTACCTGTATCGCCATGGGCGTGTCCTTGGAACGCGAGAGGAAATTTTTCTCAAACAACGCTTACGCCAGCTTGGCGAAGCGCTCGATGGCCGGCTGGGTGCGGTGTTCGGCCTGCCACAAGTCGTAATCGCCTTGCACTGCCAGCCAGGTACGCGCCCGGCCGATGCCGGCCCGTTCCAGACGAACGGCCAAGTCGGGGCTGATCGGTGCCCGCCCGTGCAGAATCCGCGACAGGGTTTCCCGCGCTAGCCCCAGACGACGCGCCATTTCCGTTACGCTGATGTCCAGCGCCGGCAATACATCTTCGCGCAACGTCTCACCGGGGTGCGGGGGGTTGTGCATGTAAGCCATGTGCCACCTCCTGGTGATAATCCAAGTAATCGACCAGCCCGGCAGGTTAACCGCTTCTAGATCTTCCGCGCGGTCGAGCATTGCCAGAATGCGCCCCAGACGCTTGGCGTGGTTGGTGCGAATCCTCTTGGTAGTGCCTGTTTCGAAGAAGTCACGCAGGCCCTTGTGTCGAAAGCTGATGATAATGTCTCACGTGTGACTTATCACATCACACGTGACAAGCCAAGTGCAGGTCGTGGCCGACGCGCACGTTGAAGGAACCCTTGCTCGGAGTCTCGGGCGCCTCACCGAGTTGCTCGCAGGTGGCGAGATAGTCATCGACGGCTTCGCGGAACGCGGCTTCCAGCTCCGCCACCGTCTCACATGCACGTTCGGGGGCTTTCAAGTCTGCAACGAAACGTGCGTACGAGGCAGGCGCGTGATACTCGCCCGGGTCGGGGAACCGCCCCGGACAGGCACTGGCATTTATTATCACATTGTGTGATACTTTATCCATGTACAAAATTACGTTCAAGAAATCGGCGGCCAAAGGCTTGTGCAAGATGCCCGCAAAGCAGCGGCGTCAGCTCAGAGAATCGCTGGAGCAGCTAGCGCAGGACCCGCAGCGCGTTGATTTGGATACGCGGAAATTGCAGAGCCGGCCCGGCTATCGGCTCAGAGTGGGTCGATGGCGGGCGATTTACAAGATCGTCGACGACGAGCTGGTGATTTTGGTGTTGGATATCGGACCCAGAGGGGACATTTACAAATGAACGCACAGATCATTGAACGGGAGGGGCGGCCGGAATACGCCGTCATTCCTTATGACGAATACCGGGAGCTGTTGCACAAGGCCGAAGAGCTGGATGACGTGACGGCGTTTGATCATGCGACGCGCGAGCTGGCGGAGGGACGTGACGAGCTGGTGCCGGCAGAGGTGGTCGACCGGCTACTTGCCGGGGAGAACCCCGTCAAGGTCTGGCGCGAATACCGCCGCTTGACCCAGGCCGCGCTGGCCGAGCCGGCGGGCGTATCCCAGTCGTACGTCGCCATGATCGAGCGCGGGGATCGAACCGGGCGCATCGAAGCACTGCGCAGGATCGCCGATGTGCTCGGCGTGAGCCTGGATGACCTGCACGACGACGTACTGCGGGAAGACGAAGCAAGTGGGCCATAATAGTGATCGCCCTGCGCGAAAGCGTCGCCTAGCGCGGCCATGCCGCGAGCTACGGGCGGCGAGCCACGAGCTATAATGTTGCTCGAAGCTCGAAGCCGCTCTTCACAGCGCCCCGAGCCTGGCGCCCGAAGCCCGAAGCCCGCAGTGTCCGGCAGTCAAGGATGCTGTTGCAGGTAGTCGTTCAGCGCCTGGCGGGTGAGGTCATTGAGCGAGATGCCGTGTTGCGAGGCTGAAACGGCGGCGGCCAGGTGCAGGTCGTGGCCGACGCGCACGTTGAAGGAGCCCTTGCACGGGGTCTCGGGCGTCTCGCCGAGTTGCTCGCAGGTGGCGAGATAGTCATCGACGGCTTCGCGGAACGCGGCTTCCAGCTCTGCCACCGTCTCGCCTTCGTAACTGACCAGGGCGCGAACGAACTGCAGCTTGCCGAACAGGCAGTTGTCTTCGGTGCTGGCTTCGAGGGAGCCGTAGTAGCCCCGGTACTTCAAGAGTTTTTCCATTAGATCAGCCCTCCTGAGCGTAGCTGCTCGATGACTTGGCGCTTGGCGTAGGCCTTCAATTCGTTACCTGGATGCGGCTTGTGCAGGTTGATCATGGCCTGGGGGTCGCCATTGTGGAACTTGATACGCGAGCCTTGGCCGTCAAGTTGCCGATAGCCGAGTCGTTGCAATAGAGTTTCCAGCTCTTGCCACGTGAAGGTGGCCCGCTCGTTCAGCAACTTGGCAATGAGCTTTTCCGTTTTGGACATCCTGGCTCCTTATGGCGACTAAATATAGTTGCAGTATTGCATTATTGCAAGCCCGAAGCCCGCAACCTTACCCCCACGCCTCCGCTGGCCGTTCCAGCAAGGGCTCCAGCGTCTGCAGGCAGGTCTCGATCTCTGCCTCGCTGTTGTAATGGCTGACGGATAAACGTGTGGCGGTGGTATACCCAAACGGCGCGAGTGCGCGCCTGGCCTGGGGCGAGGACAAAAGCTGGGCGGCGATGCCGGTGGCCGCTAGCCACTGAACTACCTTCCACGCTTCGATTCCGCGTACATCGAATGCCACGGTGGCGTCCCGCCATGACGAATGCGGCGCGCCGATCACCCGCACGCGTGGATGGCCGTGCAAGCCGCATCGCCACAATGACGTCGGCGATGCGCTCGCCTCCGGTGTTTCCGGCGCCTCGGGAAAGCCATGCAACAACCGGTTCAGCAACGCCCGCTCATGGGCCTGAATGGCCTCGCCCGCTGCCTGTAAGCGAGAACACCGGGGCGGGGCGCCGGTGAAAGGCCTGCCCAGCCAATCGAGATACGCCACCCACTCGGTAATGCTCGCCAGGGCAGTGGGCTCCTCACCGCTATGCGGCGCCATCAAGCCGTTCGGTGGCGTGCCGCGCATGGCCAGTGACAAACGCCGCGACAGCCATGCAAACCCTTGCCGAGGGCGACAGAAGATCGCCTCCGCACCGACCACATACGCATCGATCTCCCAATGCGCCACCGCCAGCGGCGCGTGCGCGGCGTGATGCTCCCCCATCACCAGGATGAAACACGCCGGCGCCACCTCGCGGATGGCATGCGCAATCGCCGCTACATCCTGGCGCATGCCGGTGAAAGGGCAGGTATGCACGAGCGTGGCAACGCGCGTCTCCGGCGTTACGCAATGCGCGTACTCCGCCACTTCCAGCCGACCGGTGAGTGGATTCACCGGCACCGTGGCACTGCTCAACGCCCGCTGCCTGGCGCGCAGTGCAATGGCCGTCGCCTCCTCGGCAGAGGCCAGCGCCGTGGTCACGACATGGCTCCCGCGGGGAGTCGCCCCCAGCGCCAATGCCAATACCTGTGCCCAGCATTCCGCCACGCTAGATGCCCGCCAAAGCTGATCATGCGAACCTGCCGACGCCACTCCCAACCAGGTTGCGAGATCCTCCCAGCCATGCGTCGTCAGCATTGCCTGAACATGATGGCCCGGCGCGTCCGTCTCCAGCGGCACCGGCAAACTCGCCAACTCCGCATTAATCTGCACCGCTGACTTCAACGCCAGCGGCTCGCCGACACCGTTCAAATGGATTCGCTTGCCATCGATGGGGCAGTGGTCGACGTAATAGAAATGCCCCCGCACCTGCCGCAACAACCGCGGCGGCAAGCTGACCGCCCGGCCGCACGTCGCCGAGCTAGCGCCGTGCGGGGATTCGTGCATCGCATGTACCGCGTTCGTCATTGCCATCCTCAACCGTCCTCCATGCAGCGTAACCAATAGTTCAAAATTAAATGTAACTAATGGTCAAGTTAAGCACATGGCGCGGCGTGTTGCATTAGATAAATGCGAATGACGATGTCAGCCAATCAATCAGAATTCTCGTGGAATAAGCGTAATACAGCGTAACTGTTTGTTGATATTGGGTTGTTAAGGTAATTCCGGTAACATCTGCAACTCAAAATCAAACAAGCCGTCATTAGCGTGCTGCTCGTAGCATCACGTTTTGGTTACGTGGCCATACGCAGTGGCCAGCGCCCTCAGCGCCGCAGGCAGTGAACGGCCTCGGCGAGTGAGTGCGCGAGTCGTACCGGCCAACGCCGGTCAAGGGAACAACGAAGGGTAGACCTCTATGGCAACGGACATGGAAACGGAACGCGCGCGTCCCGAAGATGACGAAATCGACCTGGCGCAACTCGTCAATCTGTTGATCGACGGTTGGCAGCTCATCGTAGGGGCGATTGTCGCCGCCTTGGTGCTGGCGGGCGTTTACCTGATGATGACGACGCCGCAATACGAGGCCACGTTTCGCGCCTCGCCCGCGGCTGCCTCCAACTTCTCGGGCATGAACCTGCTCTCGGGGTTCTCCGTTTCCCCGCAAGACGCCTACACCACTTTGGGCAATCGCCTGAGCAGCTTTCAGAATTTCGAGCGTTACGTCGAGAACCATCGCGATGACTTCGCGATATCAGACGAGGCAGCGTTGGCGGGCGTTTTCGCCAACCGGTTCGAGATCGCCGGGCTGACCTCGGACGTCAGCGGCTCTACCGAACTCAGCCTCACCTATCGCTATCCCGAAGGCGAAGCCGGTAACGAGAACCTCAACGGCTACATCGATGCCACAGCCGAGCGCGTATGGGAAGAACTCAAGAACCGCTTCGCACGCGCCAATCAGGCACAAATCGCCTCGCTCAATACGCGTGTGGATGTCGGCGAAGACAAACTTATCGCCGAGCGTGAGCATCGTCTCTTTGCCTTGAACAACGCCATCAACACGGCCCACGCCCTGGGGATCGAGTCGCCCACCACGCCGCAGGAATTCGGCCAGCTCAATCCCGAAAGAGAAATCATCTACGCCAGCCTTTCCGGCAATGGGGCGCTCCCGCTCTACTTCATGGGGTATAAAACCCTCGAGGCCGAACGCAAAACCCTCAAGGACCAAATGCGCGAAGGCCTAAGCAATGGCGCCCTGCGCAATACCCGTGAAGAGCTGAACCGGCGCGCCCAAATCGCCGCCATGCTCAATAAGGACAGCTTCTATCCTCTTGAAGAGGGCGTCTCGAACTATCCCGATGAGCGCGTCGTCAACGTGATCGAGCGCGCCTATCCAGCGAATAATCCCGTCAAGCCACGTACCACGCTGGTGCTGGCATTGGCGATAGTACTCGGCGGCATGCTGGGCGTTATGGCAGTTTTCCTGCGGGCAGGCATGGGGGCGGTACTGCGTCAGCGTCGGGCCGCGTGAGGATGCGCCGCCTGCTGGCAAGGCCCTGACGTTGGTTCATGTCTGAGGGCAAACAGCCTGATCAATGAGCTGCCGCGCGGGGCTATGGGCGTGTCTCGTCGTATTTTGCTTGCCACCGTGGCCTCGGCGTAGCGCTTCACGGCATCGATCCATTCAGGCGAATACGCTCTAAACGTCGCCATGGCGCGACAAATTTTTTGGCTTCTTTCACAAAATTCAACGGCATAACGGTAGAGATGGGCGGGGGGCTCACATAGAATGAGGCAGCGTGGCCAGGAGGGCCGCGTTTTGCTGTCTTTTCGAATCTAGCGTTACAACAACGACGACACCGCCATGTCAGCGGGCGAGGGTGCAACAAGGAAGGCCACCGGTAGCGTCTCTACTAGGGCGCCCATTCCTATTCTCCTGTGCTCGTATCATCCTGCCGTTGACTGGCCGGCTTTGCGGTGTCGCCCATACTAAGGAAGGGCCTTGGGAAGCCGCCCGGTACAATCCTCGGGCGGTAGCGTGCCCAAATGGCCGATATTAGCACTAGGGAAAATAACGCGTCATGACACAACCCCCCGCGCAACAAAACCAGAAACCCCAGTGGCAGGATGCCGACTGGCGAGACGATGAAATCTCCCTCGTGGACCTCGCGGTGATCTTGATCCGCCGCTGGAAGGCCATGGCCGTTATTTTCTTTGTTGTCGTAGCCCTCGCCGTCGCTGCCGCATTTTGGCTACCCACCCAGTACCAGTACACCTCTCTCTACAGCGTGGCCGAGTACACCAATAGCAACGGCCAGCGCGTGGCTATCGAATCGCCTGCGTCTGTCGTCGCCAAAGTGCAAAACCTGTACCTCGGGCCAGAAACGCGCAAACTCCTGGAAGAAAACGACCTCGAGTCATTGCCGTTTGAGGTCAAAACTTCCAATCCCAGCGATACGTTGCTGTTGCAATTGAGTAGCGACGCCACGCAAGAAAATCAACAACTGGTAGCAACGCTTCACCAACACGTGATTGATCGCCTGCAAGAAGACCAGGCAGAACTGGTGGAGAGTCGCAAGGCTTCGCTCCAGCGCCAACTCGACTCAGCCAAGCAAGCGCTGGAAAGCGCCCAGCAATCATCAAGCCCCAGCGCCGCCGAATTGATCGCTACTTACTATAGCCGCGTCTCCGACCTGGAAGGCCAGCTCAATGAGTTGCGTGAAGGGGAGATTACTCAGCATGCCGTGCAAAGCCTAGAGCCCACAGGCTCGAACAAAAAGCTTATTGTTGTACTGGGAGTAGTGTTAGGCGGCATGTTGGCAATCATGGGAGCGTTTGTGATGCATTTTATAGGAACGGTCCGTGAGAGTATCCGTCAACGTTCTGACTGAGGATCAGTGGTTTGGTGTCGGCCATTTTCGAAACTATTCGGTTATGAAACGGAAGGTAAAATGTCAATCCAGCAGGATCAATTAGTCAACAAGCTTCAAAAAAAAGAAGCTGTCATCGGTATCGTGGGGCTTGGGTATGTGGGGCTTCCCTTGATGCTTCGTTATAACGATATCGGATATCGGGTTTTGGGGATTGACGTTGACCAGGAAAAGGTCGATCAACTGAATAGCGGCAAAAGCTATATTGAACATATCTCCTCGGAAAAAGTTGCCAAGGCAACAGGCTCCGGATTCGAGGCTACTACGGATTTTCGTCGTGTGGCCGAGGCGGATGCGGTTATTCTATGTGTGCCGACACCGCTTAATAAGCATCGCGAGCCTAATATGAGCTTCGTGATCAATACCGTCGAATCGTTAAAACCCTATTTGCGTGAGGGGCAGATTGTCTCGCTGGAAAGCACAACCTACCCCGGTACCACGGAAGAAGAATTGCTACCGCGAGTACAAGAAAACGGCCTGGTGGTGGGGGAAAACATCTTCCTGGTCTACTCTCCCGAGCGCGAAGATCCGGGTAACCCCGATTTCGAGACACGGACTATTCCTAAAGTCGTGGGTGGCCATACGCCAGCATGCCTGGAAGTGGGGAAAGCGCTATATGCCCCCGCCATAGACCAAGTAATACCGGTTAGCTCTACGCGTGCAGCCGAAATGACCAAGCTACTGGAGAATATTCATCGCGCTGTCAATATTGGCCTGGTCAATGAGATGAAGATCGTGGCAGAGCGCATGGGAATCGATATCTTCGAAGTAGTGGATGCCGCCGCGACCAAGCCTTTCGGCTTTACGCCTTATTATCCGGGGCCGGGGTTAGGGGGCCACTGTATCCCCATCGATCCCTTCTACCTGACCTGGAAGGCGCGCGAGTACGGTTTGCATACGCGCTTCATCGAGCTTTCCGGCGAGGTCAACCGGGCCATGCCGGAATACGTGGTAGGCAAGCTGATGGACGGCCTCAATGGCCATAAAAAAGCCCTGAAAGGCAGCCGAGTGCTCGTGCTAGGCATTGCCTATAAGAAGAACGTGGACGACATGCGTGAATCCCCCTCGGTGGAGATCATGGAACTCATCGACGCCAAGGGTGCCGAGGTAAGCTATAGCGACCCGCATGTACCGGTGTTCCCTAAAATGCGTGAACATAGTTTCGATTTAAAAAGCGTGGAGATAAACGCCGAAAGCCTCTCCAGCTTCGATGCCGTGGTATTGGCTACCGACCACGACCATTTCGACTTCGAGCTGATAAAACAGCATGCCAAGCTGATCGTCGATAGCCGAGGCACCTACCGAGAGGCTGCCGCTCACATCATCAAGGCCTGAGGATACGTACGGAATGACGAATTTCGCACTCATTGGCGCGGCTGGTTATATCGCCCCGCGGCATATGAAAGCCATCAAAGAAACCAGCAACCACCTCGCGATTGGCTACGATATCAACGACTCGGTGGGCATTATCGATTCCATCTCGCCCCAGAGCGAATTCTTCACCGAGTTCGAGCGTTTCCAGGAACACGCTTGGCAGCTCAAGCGAAACGCGGATACTGCGCTGGACTACGTGGCCGTCTGCTCGCCCAATTATCTTCACCATGCGCATATCGCGGCTGGCTTACGCATGGGATGCGATGTGATCTGCGAGAAACCCTTGGTCCCCACGCCTGAGCTGCTTGATGAGTTGGCATTGATCGAGCGTGAGACCGGTCAACGGGTTTACAACATTCTGCAGTTACGCCATCACCAAGCCATTCTAGACCTCAAGCAGAAGGTTGAGCAGGAGCAGCGAGACGACAAACACGAGGTAGAGCTGACCTACATTACCTCGCGGGGCAAGTGGTACATGGAGAGCTGGAAGGGTGACCCGCGTAAGTCGTTCGGTGTAGCGACGAATATCGGCGTGCACTTCTTCGACATGCTGCATTTCATCTTCGGTGACTTGCAGAAGAACGTGTTGCACTATGCCTCCGATAAGAAGGCCGCAGGCTATCTGGAGTACGAGAAAGCTCGGGTGCCTTGGTTCCTTTCCATTGACGCCGCCGATCTCCCGGAAAGTGTACAGGGCAAGCAGCCAACGTATCGTTCGATAAGCGTAGATGGCAGTGATATCGAGTTTTCCGCTGGTTTCACCGATCTACATACGATTAGCTACCAGGAAATTCTCGCTGGGCGCGGCTACGGCATCGAGGATGCCCGCCACTGCATCGAAACCGTCAATACCATTCGCTTGGCCCGCTCACAGGCGCCCGAGGAGGGCGAAGCCCACCCATTTCTCAACCGGTTGATCTGAGATGAGCGTTAAGATTCATGAGTCCGCGATTGTCGATGACGGAGCCCAGATCGGTGAAGGCTCGCGCGTCTGGCACTTCGTTCACGTGTGTGGCGGCGCCAGAATAGGCAAGAACGTCTCCATGGGACAGGGCGTCTTCGTCGGCAACAAGGTGACCATCGGTGACAACTGTAAGATCCAGAATAACGTCTCCGTCTACGATAACGTGCACTTGGAAGAAGGCGTGTTCTGTGGGCCCAGTATGGTGTTCACCAACGTCTATAATCCACGTTCGCTGATTGAACGTAAGGACGAGTATCTTGACACCGTGGTCAAGAAGGGCGCCTCACTGGGTGCCAACTGTACGATTGTGTGTGGGGTGACCATTGGTGAGTTTTCCTTTATCGGTGCCGGTGCGGTGATCAATAAAGATGTGCCGGCCTATGCCTTGATGGTGGGCGTACCGGCCCGCCAGATCGGCTGGATGAGCGAGCATGGGGAGCAATTGGATCTGCCGCTGCAAGGGCAGGGCGAAGCCGTATGTCCGCATACAGGCGACCGCTATGTGCTTAATGGACAAAAGCTTGCAAAGGTTAGCGCATGATTCCGTTTAACGACCTGGCGGCTCAGCAAGAGCGCATCAAAGACAAGATCGATGCTGGCATCCAACGCGTGCTATCGCACGGCAAGTATATTCTTGGGCCTGAAGTCCATGAGCTGGAAGAGAAGCTAGCCGCTTATACAGGCGCCAAATACTGCATTACCTGCGCCAACGGCACCGATGCCCTGCAGATCGCCCAGATGGCATTGAGCATTGGCCCGGGTGATGAAGTGATTATGCCTGGCTTTACCTATATAGCCACTGCAGAAACCGTGGCGCTGCTGGGTGCCAAGCCGGTCTATGTGGATATCGACCCGCGCACCTACAACCTCGACCCAGCCAAGCTGGAAGCCGCGATCACGCCGCGCACCAAGGCAATTATCCCCGTCTCTCTTTTCGGGCAATGCGCCGACTTCGACGCCATCAATGCCATTGCTACAAAACATGGCATCTCAGTGATCGAGGACGCGGCCCAGAGTTTCGGCGCCACCTACAAGGGCCGAAAGTCCTGCAACCTCAGCACCATCGCCACGACCAGTTTCTTCCCTAGCAAGCCACTAGGCTGCTATGGCGATGGTGGGGCTATCTTCACCAATGACGAGGAACTGGCTACCGTTATCCGTCAAATCGCTCGTCATGGCCAGGACCGGCGTTATCATCACATTCGGGTAGGCGTAAACAGCCGGCTGGATACTCTGCAGGCCGCCATCCTGCTACCGAAGCTCGAGATATTTGATGACGAACTGGCAAAGCGCCAGCAAGTGGCGGAGCGTTACACTCAATGCCTCAGTAAGACCGGTATCACCACGCCCTATCTCGAACCGCACAACACCAGCGCCTGGGCGCAATACACTATTCGAGTAGATAATCGCGATCAGGTTCAAGAAAGATTAAAGGAATCAGGTATTCCTACCGTTGTACATTACCCGATACCACTAACTAAGCAGCCGGCGGTGGAAGACGATGGCGTTCATTTGCCGGTAGGCGATGAAGTTTCCGAAGAAGTGTTCAGCTTACCGATCCACCCTTATATGCCACTTGTTGAGCAAGACATGGTAGTTGAAGTCCTGCAGCAGCTATGTTGGAAATAGTGCGCGATGCCTTTGTCTAGCCTATAAAACGCTAAAGAATATTATACTGATATGCTTAAAAAGGTAAAGGAAAATATTAAGTTAAGTCCTCGGCTACAGCCTTATTTGTATCGAGCAAATCATGCGTTTAAAGCTTTAAGGAACGGAAGCTGTTTTTCAAAAGATGGGGAAAACACGAGTGAGTTTTTATTTGTAGTCGGCTGTGGTCGATCTGGCAATACGTTATTGCGAAGGCTCTTGGTGGAAAAGTTTGACATCTATATTCCACCGGAGACATATGTTCTTCCCAGGCAAATAAATCAGTATTGTGTTAGTGATTTTCTTCGGTGGCCAGACAAGGTAGATAGCATTTTGTCTATGCTAGAAAATCATCCGGAGTTTGAGACGTTTGGTGTTGATTCTTTATCTGATTTTAAGGTTCTGGCAAAAAAATGGCGCAGTGATCAACAGTCATTTGTAAATTTAATTGAAGGTCTATATCGATGGATCGGAGAACAAAATAGCGTAACGGGCCAGTGGGTTGGAGATAAAACGCCATTAAACACTTTAAGCTTAGGGGTGATTCACTGGGCTTTTCCAAAAGCCAAGTTTATCTTTATAGAGCGCGACCCTGTTGATGTTGTCGAGTCGTATCTGAAAGCTGGCTTATACCAGAACGCGGAAGATGCTGCGAAGCGTTGGAAAAATTCTCTAAAATATTGGGAAAGATTTAAGAAACTAAAGTCTGATCAAGATTCCCTCGAGTTTCGCTATGAAGACCTCGTTGCGAATCCTTCGTTGGCATTAGAGAGAGTGTCAGAAAAATTCGCAATTCCTGAAAGAAGTGAAGAAAAACAAATGGCCCCTAACTCTTTGGGCGATGTTGGTGCCCGGCAACATCACAGCAATGTTCAGAATGCACCCTCTACAGTCTCTATAGGCAAAGGTCGTAAAAGTATGGCTGTTGAAAATTTGTACACAATTAGGAAAGTCCTAGGAAAACTCCCGCAGAGCAGAGGGTATAAGAAAATATGATTTTGGTTCGGTTCTGTTAAATGCACGTTCTTCTCCTCCCCTCTTGGTACCCCAAAAGCCCAAACGATGTAGGCGGGGTTTTTTTTCGTGATCAAGCTTTGGCATTATACAGGCACGGCCACAAAGTCGGCGTCATCGCGCCTTCAATGCGCTCATTGCGAACGCTAGGCAAAGCAAGCTCAAAAGTAAAGTTGCCGTCCTACGAGGATGACGACGGCTTGCTTACCTACCGAAAAGAGCTCTTCGCCGCGCTCCCGCGTATACCTTATGGCAACTATCATTTATTCAGGAAAGCGGCAAGGGAGCTTTTGGAGCGCTATATAGCCGAAAATGGTAAGCCTGATATTCTCCACGCCCACGCAGCCGTATACGCTGGTGCTGCCGGAGCGGAGCTGTCTGAAGAATTTGGCATACCGTACGTATTGACCGAGCACAGTAGCGGGTTTGCGAGGCGTATATACTCACATTGGCAGCTCAAGCTTGCTGAAAAAGCGATACAGAGTGCCAGTGCCTGTATAGCGGTTAGTCCTTCCCTTGCGGACCTGTTAAGCGAGCAGTTTCCTTCAAGTAGAAGCCATTGGAAGTGGATACCTAACGTGGTTGCAGAGCGTTTTAAAAAGCCAGATTTGACCGAACGAAAAGAGCAACCTGTACGGTTCCTCAACCTTGCTTTAATGACTGAAAAAAAAGGACAGTTCGACTTAATTCAGGCTTTCGGAAAGTTAGTAAGTAACGGTCTAAATGCTGAATTATGGCTGGCTGGCAATGGCCCGATACGCCCAGAATTGGAGAAAACGGCGGTAAACTTAGGTATTGCCGATAAAGTTCGGTTTATGGGGTCGATAGAGCCGGACAAAGTGCCAGATTTGCTGGCCCAGACCGATGTGATGGTGGTGTCTAGCTATTATGAAACTTTCGGTGTGGTTGCCGCCGAGGCACTGATGGCCGGTGTGCCCGTAGTAGCGACCCGATGTGGCGGGCCGGAGTGCATTGTAGAGGAGGGTGATGGAGTTTTGGTGCCTCTTAAACAACCCTTTGCTTTGCAAGAGGGGATGCGACACATGGGTGAAAACTTGCCTGACTACAACCCCATCGCCATTGCTGAACGTGCCAAAGCCCGCTTCTCCGGATCTGCCATCGCTAGCCGGTTGACTACGGTGTACCACAATGTGTTGTCCGCCAGCGCCTCTCCAAACCGTGTAGGATAAGTAATTGATTTATCGTTTACGACAGCTTGCGGGTGCTACCCCTTTACGACGCAATATCGGCATGACTCTAGGCCGTCAGTTATTGGCGGCATTTGCTCAGCTTTTACTGGTGGTTTTAATCGCGCGGGAACTTGGTCCTGAAGGCAATGGCTATTATGCAATGGCCATTCTCATTCCCACCATGTTGGCAAATTTCCTGAATCTTGGGGTCGGTCCTGCTACTGTATATTATATCAGCCGTGGAGATTTTGATACCCACCAAGCCATGTCTGGTAATCTCCACTTGGCCTTGGTCGTAGCCGCTGCAGGTATGGTTTGCGCGCTACCGATACTGTTGGTCTGGGGCGAAGAAATATTTCCAGGGATACCAAGCAGCTTGTTATATCTTGGTTTGGTAAGCTTTCCGTTGACGTTACTGTTGGCATATCTAAATACTATCCTGCAAGGGCTGGAAGACTTCAAAGCTTTCAATTTAACAGTGCTTGTGCCGCCCTACGTTAATCTTGCCGGTGTGGTTATTGCTCTATACATTTTACCATTCGGCGTGGCTGGTGCCATGGTGGCTTATATTATCGGTCAACTGGTGGGTTTGCTGATTGTCTTTAGTTTATTAAGTCGCAGAAAGCCAACCTTAGCGTTGTCAGGGAACGACACGCTCCGGTCTGGCTATGCACGCAGAATCCTAGGTTATGGATGGAAAGCCCACCTGTCTAATATATTAGCGTTTGTGAACTACAGGACAGATATTTTCTTGGTGAATTTCTTTCTCACGCCTGGGGCCACCGGTATTTACGTAATTGCTGTACAAATTGCCGAAAAGCTTTGGATGCTCTCTCAAGCGGCCAGCACTGTGCTGTTGCCAAGGCTATCCGCCATGCACCAGAATCCAGAAGCTCGATTGGCCTTGACCAATAAAGGTTTTTTAGTGGTGTCTGCAATAACCGCGGCCGCCAGTGTTGGCGTGGCCATAGCTCTCTGGTGGCTGATCAGTCCTTTGTTCGGTGAGGAATACGTAGAAGCCTTACCTGCATTTTTATGGCTCTTGCCTGGTATTATTGCTGGGGCGGGGGCACGGATTTACTCAAATTGTATCGCGGCGGCAGATAAGCCCGAGTGGAATATGTATTCTTCTATCGGTGTTGTGACCATCAACGTGGTGGGAAATGTGTTACTGGTGCCAAAATATGGGATTATTGGAGCTGCTTGGGCCACCAGTATTTCATATATTTTTAATGTTGTGGTTAAGTTTTATATGGTAAGAAAAACTATATCCTTACAGCCAGAAAGAGAGAGTCATTAAAGTGATTGATGAGACTCGTGGATATAAGTTTGGCAGAGGTGGTTGCCTGCTATTTTTGTTTCTGGTATTTATATATTTCTCTTTTTTCTCTAGTTCGTTAAGTTTTTTTGCTTTCGGGTTTAGTGTTCCTGTGTATATTGCTGCACTTGCCATACTTGCTGTATCATTTAGTGTATATTGTTTGAAGAGCTACAGCTTTAGGTCTAATTTAAAAGCTAACTCCCTCATCCTGCTATTTTTCTTGATTCTCTTAATTGTTATGCTTGGAGAGACCTTTTTAACAAAAGGGCGGGGAGATATTAAGAGTCTTTTTCAAGTGGTTAGAGGTTTTGGGTATGTGATATTGCTCCAAATTTTCATTCTAGATAGGGGGAATGTTTTTTCTTTTATCAAAGTTTGGGTTTTCGCGTACATAACTATTTTGGTTATTAGTTTTGCAAACATTTTGTTTGGCTTTTACTTGCCTGGGAGTAGGTTTGATCCAAGTGTTTATTCGGGAGAAAAAGTTCTCCCGACTGGGGTTTTTTACAATCCAAACGAGTTGGCCATATTTATTATAGTTTCGTTGCCCTTGGTTTTTTCTTTTTTTAGTCATCTTCGCTTTTTTAGTAAGAATGGGGTTCTTTTTTCTATATCTATAGCTTCTTTTTTGATTCTTTTTTTAACAGGCTCTAGGCTAGGGTTGATTAGTGCGGGAGTTGTTTTTATATCTTATTTTTTCCTTTTGTGGGTGCGTAACAGTTACTATGAGTACCTTGCTAAGGTGGCTCTTATGTCGTTTTTTTTGTTTTTGGTTTTTTTGTTTCCTTTTTTGTTGATACTGCTGGGCTCGTTAGGCCTAGAAGAGTGTGCGGCTAGCCTTCTAGGTTCTAGATATAATCTTATTGTTGCAGCATTTGAAGTTGCAAAAAATTCTTACTTTTTGGGGGTTGGTGTAGGCAATGCAGAGCACTTTGTAAGTAACTTGCCTGCGGATATATATGATGGTCCAATTATTAATATTCATAATATGGTGATGGAGGTTTTTGTTGAGCTTGGAGTGCTAGGCCTTTTAATTTACTTTTTTGTGTACCTGATAACGCTAAACAGAATGATTAAGCCTCGCCGTTGGAGCCAAGGTGATAAGGTTTTTTTGGATGGGGCTTTTTTATCTCTTTTGGGTTTTTTGATTATGTCACCCTCTGGTAGTTCTGTGGTTGGTATGGGTATTACATGGTTGATATTGGCTTATGGGATTAACTTGCCGGGCGCACTTCGGAGGAGTTAGATACCCTCAGCCACAAACATTCCCTCGGGTGGTTTTTGGCCGATATTCAGTTTATATGAGGATCCTCAAGCGGTGTAAATCAACTTGCGCATCAAGCCCCTAAGGCCGCCATCTTGCTCTTGCCGTTTTGAAGTGCTCCCCTCCAGAGCTGCACAGGCTATAGTGCAGTCATCAGGAGGACAGGATGAGTGACGACAACCCCATCAAGCGGTAACCGCGAAGTGCAAAGTGTCCGTGATTATGGACATCTAAAAGGGAAAGACCACGGTCGCTGGGGTGGTGTAATGACCCCCTGGTTTCTGCACACCCTACGCCGTTAATGCGGGGTGTGCTCGGGGTGCCACGTAGTCCAGAGACTGATGTGGCCGTTCTTCGTTGTAATACCGTATCCAGCGATTGGTCACGACCCTGGCTTGGCCCAGCGACTCGAAGCGATGGAGCCAGATGCACTCCTCCTTCAAAGAGCGGAAGAAGCGTTCCACGAGCCCGTTCTGTTCCGGTGTATACGGCGTCGTGAATTCCTGTGTGAGGCCCAGGGAAAACGCATGAAAAACCGCTCTATGACGCGACTCGTAGCGCTTTACCAATAGGAGCTAATGTGGTCATCTAGCGTATTTTGCTCATGGATGGCCCGATGCTGACACCCTCTCTTATGCACCATTTATCGATCGTTCCCGACTTCCGCCAAGCTTGGAAAGTGCAACATCAGCTGTCAGATATCCTGTTTTTGACCGTCTGTGCAGTGATCTGTGGTGCAGAAGGCTGGGACGAGATAGAGGATTTTGGCCACGCGAAGCTCGATTTTCTCCGCCAATACGGTAATTTTGAGGCGGGTGCGCCCAGTCACGATACGTTGGCCCGGGTCATGGCCTTGGTTAATGCGGAGCAGCTCCAAACCGCCTTTGCCGAGTGGATGAAGGCCTGCCATGACGTCACCGATGGCGCGGTAGTGGCGATTGATGGCAAGACACTGCGCGGCTCGTACTGCGGTGGCAAGAACAAGGGGGCGATCCACATGGTCAGTGCCTTCAGTGCGGCGAATGGGGTGGTGCTGGGCCAGGTCAAGACAGCGGAAAAGTCCAATGAGATCACCGCTATTCCAGAGCTACTCAAGCTACTGGATCTGCAAGGATGCCTGGTGACAATTGATGCCATGGGCTGCCAGAAAAAGATCGCCACGCAGGTCTTGCAGAAGGGGGCTGATTATCTACTTTCGGTGAAGGAAAATCAGCCCGCCTTGGCGGACGCGTTTGAAACAGCATTTCCCATGTCTAAGGTGGTCAACTTCGAAGGGGATAGCTATGTCACGGATGAGAAGAACCGGGGGCGGCAGGAGACGCGCTATCACATTGTGAGTGAGATTACTGAAAAATTTCAGGAGCTTAGCTACGAATGGCCGGGCTTGAAAACGGTCGGTGTGGTGATGAGCTTTCGCCAGGAAGGTGACAACGTACCCGAGGCGCCGATGATTCGCTACTACATCAGCTCAGCCGAGCTGAGCGCCCAAAAGCTTGCCGAAGCGGCCCGCCAGCATTGGTATGTGGAGAATAAGCTGCATTGGTCTTTGGATGTGGCGCTTCGCGAAGATGCCTGCAAAATTCACCGAGGTCAGGCGGCAGAAAACCTCGCCAGGGTCCGCCATATTGCCCTGAATTACCTGAAAGGTGAGAAGCGTTTCAAGGGAGGAATTCGGCGCAAACAGAAGAAAGCGGCGCTGGAGGAGACGTACCTTTCAGACATTCTCGCGGTGTAGGTTTTTGTCATGCGTTTTCCCTGGTGTGAGGCCATAGGCTTTCACCGTGCCCGTGTAATGGCGACTGCTAAAGACGAGCCCGTTATCAGAGCGAAGTGCTAGCGGCTGCTGAACGCGCCCCAGTGCCCCCAGTCGATAAATCAGTGCTTCTTCCAGGGCAGCCTCCGCTGTCTTGCTGCTGCCATTGTCCGATAATCGCCAACCGAGGATCTCACGCGTACAACAGTCGATGATGACCGCCAGGCTGGCCCGCCGATCCTTCCCGCACCACACGTGAGTGAGATCCGTGGCCCAGCGCTCATCGGGCCGTGAAGTAATCGACGGCAAGCTTCTGGCGCGAGGTCGGAAGCCTTGCGGCCGCTTGCGGACCTGCCAGCCTTTGAGCTGCAGGATGCGCTGGATCGGCTTGCGGTTCTCGCCCAGTACGCACGCTAGTCGACGATAGCCGTAGCTGGGGAAGCGTTCCAGCGTCAGTTTCACCCGGGCCGTCAGATCCGTGTTAACGACACGCTGCCGCTCCTTGGGCCGGTAATAAAGACTTCGCCGAGGAAAACCCAACCAGCGGCAAAGTTGGGCAAGTGATACCACCTGGCCTTCCTGGGCCATTTCCGCCTGCAGCGACCTTACGAGTTCTCGTCCTCGTCGAGCAGGCGACGCCACTAATGGCATGGTCCGCCCCTTCTTCATACTCTTACCGATGAGGTAGCGCTGAAGCGAAGGAGGTACGCACCATGACTATCGCAACCATCGGAATCGATATTGGCAAGAGCAAGTTTCATGTATGCGCCCTTGATGAGCGTGGCCATATAAAGTTGCGCAAGGCCTTTTCACGATCAGGCCTTATCCGGTTCTTGGCCAATACTCCGCCCGCTCGTGTGTCCACTGAAGCCTGTGCCGGTGCCCACTTTATTGGTCGCAAAGCCGAAACATTTGGCCATGAGGCACGACTGCTTCCTGCTCAGTATGTAAAGGCGTACACGAAGTCTCAGAAAAATGACTATGCCGATGCAGAGGCCATTGCTGAGGCTGCTACACGGCCCACCATGCGCTCAGTACCGGTAAAGTCTGTCGATCGCCAGACGCTACAATTAATTCACCGCCAGCGCACTGGCTGGGTATCCGAGCGGACGACACTGGCCAACAGGATTCGCGCCATGCTGTTGGAGTTTGGCGTCACAATACCGAAGGGTATCCGTCAGCTACGTCGTCATCTGCCGTGGGTGCTTGAAGATGGCGATAACGGTTTGCCAGACCGTCTACGTGAGCTGATCGCCGAACTCTGGGCCGACATGAATCGGCTTGATGAGCGTATTGAGAGGATGACCGCCGAGTTGGCTACCCTGGCGCGGCAAGACCCTCAGATGCAGCTACTGTTGAGCATCCCAGGCATCGGGCCCATCGTTGCTACTGCGTTGGTCGCCGGCATTGGTGATGCCTGCGCATTTCGCAAGGGCCGGGATCTCGCTGCATGGCTGGGGCTAGTGCCCCGCCAGTACAGCACAGGAGGTCAGACACGCTTGTTGGGCATTGGGAAGCGTGGCAATCGCCATTTGCGCATGCTGCTGATCCACGGCGCTAGGGCCGTGCTACGGGTGGTGCGAACACGCGATGAGCAGGATGGACTCCGTCGTTGGGTGGAGCGAATTACCCCTCGTAAGCACGGTAACGTGGTGGTCGTGGCACTGGCCAATAAGTTGGCTCGGGTTGTCCACGGCGTTTTGCGTTACCAAGCACCATTTGACTCACGATTGATGAGCGGCTGATCACTGATCATTTCAGTCAACAACAGCATTGATACCAATTTCAGGAGGTTAACTCCCACCGAGTGAGTGCGAGTGCCGGAAACGATGGCGGAAACAGGTTAACGGCATACTGAGAGCCTGGCTAAAAAAGCGGCCCCATAGAGGTCTTGACACTATTCAGGAGCGGTATGCGCGGATTTCCATCATGGCCCGGGCCATCATCCGATAGCCCATCAAGAGGTCGGATACATTGGCGCAATCCTGTCCCGTCATGTAAGAAGGCCCTTGCATCACCAGGGCGGACCATACATTTTAGCGCGTAGATCTGCAGATGGGCCTCGCCCAGCGCCTCCTTGGTTTCCCGCAGGTCGGACTCGTATTGCTCGCGGATATCCTTGGGGCGGGCCTTGAACCCGTTCTCCATGTTGCGCTGGGCTTCATCGATCCAGCCGTCGACCTCGGAGACGGTGAGGTCATGCTGTCGTGCGACCTCCGCGACCGTGGTCTTGCCCTTGAAGATGTCCATGACCACGGACGCTTTACGCTTCGCGGTCCATCGCTTAATGGGGTTGTCGTCGCTCATCCTGTCCTCCTGATGACTGCACTATAGCCTGTGCAGCTCTGGAGGGGGTCACTTCAGTGGCACAATAGCATGTTCTCAGTTTGATATCAGATGGCTAGTGAGGGTTTTAATTGTTTACGGTGAGTTTTTTAGTTCCTGTTTTTAATGAGGAAGATTATATTGCAGGCGCAATAAAGTCTATACTTGACTACGATTATGGACTAACAAAAGTTGAGGTGGTGGTAGTTGATGATAATTCAAGTGATAATACGCATGATAGCGTTGATAGGCTGCGGTTTGAATATCAAGATAATAGCCTAAAGCTATATAGAAACGATGGGAAAGGGAAAAATGCCGCCTTTAACTTAGCTTTTGAGAATTCTTCTGGCGAGTTTATATGTTTTATGGGAGGGGATGATCTTCTCGTTCCAGAGTCTTTGGATGCGCGTATTTCTCCTTTGAGAGAAATAGTCTATGATGCCACCCCCTCCCTATGTGTGACCCTATGCAAAATTAAAACTTTTTCCAGTGAAAGAAAAAAAGATGGGATATTGATTCCTAGAAAGAAAGGGGTTGGTAGTCAGTCAGGTGGGGCAGTTACTTTACCAAGGCTTCTTGCTAATAAAGTTTTTCCGCTTCCACTCAGCTTGCCTAATGAAGACACTTGGGTTTCACTTTTTTTGGACGCGTTTGATGTCAAAAAAGTTCACGTTGATGCTGTAGGTCTTAACTATAGAATCCACTCTGGGAATAGTCACTCAAGGGATTTTAGTTTCCCTGTCGCCCGCTCAATGATTCTTGATAGACAAAAAGCTCCTTTTTTGTTTTATTGTAGATATGATTCCTTGCTTCCAGAGTCTGGGAGGAGGTTTCTTGTTAAACGTATTTTGATAGCGGCATGTATTCATTTGGGCGTAGTGTTTCCATTGCTTTTGATCCGTGGGGTGTCCGTTCGTGAGAAGCTTGGAGCTATTCAGTATATTGTAAGGCCGGTTTATTTTATTAAAAAGAGATTTTATAAGCTAATCGCTGGGAGGTAAAGTTGGGGTTTAATGAAAAGGTATTGATTACCGGAGGTACTGGATCCTTTGGCAAGACCATGTCGAATTATCTGCTTACTCATGGTTGTAAAGAGATCCGCATCTTGAGCCGCGATGAAGCCAAGCAGGAAGAAATGCGCATTGCGTATGGTCGGCCTGAGTTGAAGTTCTACATTGGTGATGTCCGTGACCGTCAGTCGGTCGATAAAGCTATGCGCGGGGTGAATCTGGTGTTCCACGCGGCTGCGTTGAAGCAGGTGCCTTCTTGTGAGTTCTTCCCGCTGGAAGCGGTGAAGACCAATATACAAGGTAGCCAGAACGTGATTGATTCGGCCGTGGAAGCCGGTGTGGGAAGTGTCGTTTGCCTGAGCACGGACAAAGCGGTGATGCCAGTCAATGCCATGGGGATGACCAAGGCATTGATGGAGAAGACAGCCCAAGCGGCCAGCCGACAGTTGGGAGAGGGCGATACCATCGTTTCTTGTGTGCGCTACGGTAACGTAATGCACTCGCGCGGTTCAGTGATTCCCCTGTTTATCAAGCAGATCAAAGAAGGTAAACCGCTGACCATTACCGAGCCGAGCATGACGCGTTTCATGCTGTCGCTACCCCATGCTATTGAGCTCGTTAATTTTGCCTTTCAGAATGCGCGCCAAGGCGACATTTTTATCAAGAAGGCGCCAGCATGTACGGTTAAGCTACTTGCTGAGACGCTGCTAGAAATGTTCGAAGCAGACAATGAGCTACGAATCATAGGCATGCGTCACGGTGAAAAACTTTATGAGACGTTAGCTAGCAGTGAGGAGTTGCGTCGCTCTGAAGACATGGGCGACTACTACCGCGTCAGCTTCGATGATCGTGATCTCAACTATGGCAAGTATTTTACCGAAGGGGATGTAGAAGAGATCTCCACCGAGGACTATCACTCTCACAACACCTATCAGCTCAACAAGCAGGAGCTCAAGGAGCTGCTGCTGACACTGCCGGAAGTTCGCGCCGCACTCGAGGCCTGATACACGCCCGCCAAACTATCTGGAGACTCAATGAAGATCGTCATCACCGGAGCCAACGGACTATTGGGCCGGCATATTCATCTGCACCTACGCGCCCGAGAAGCCTATCGAGATGAATTGGTGCTGCTGGATCGGCATGCGTTCAATGATGATGGACAATTGAACGATGCCTTGAAGGGTGCCGAGTGGGTGATCCACTGTGCCGGGATCAATCGGGATAGCGATGAGCGGGTAGAAAATGGCAACCGTGAATTGGCCGAACGCTTGACGCATGCCCTGCAGGACAATACATCCACGCCGCATGTCTTCTATGCCAACAGCGTTCAGCGCAGCCGCGATGTGCCCTATGGTCGTGGCAAGCTGGCGGCCCACCAGGTATTTGCCGAATGGAGTGAACGCGCCGGTGCCCGCTATACCGAGTTGGTGCTACCCCATGTGTTCGGTGAAGGGGGGCGCCCCAACTACAACTCGGCGGTTCACACCTTCTGCCATCAGTTGGCTGCCGGGGAAGAGTTGGCTATCAACGGTGGGGGACAGCTTGAACTGTTGCATGCTCAGGATATCGCCGCAGCCATTGTAACGGCTTTCGAACGTGGCCAGACCGGAGAGCTGCGCCTGTGGGGGCGTGCGATGAGCGTTGCAACAGCGGCGGGTAAGCTGGTCGACATGCATCGCAGCTATACTGGCGACGTGATTCCGGATCTGCGCGATGCCTTTGATCTCCAGCTATTCAACACACTCCGTTCCTTCCTGTATCCCGACTATTATCCCAAGGCGTTGAAGCTGCATAGCGATGATCGTGGAGCGCTTTTCGAAGGCGTCAAGAATCGCAACGGTGGTCAGGCGTTTCTTTCCACCACTAAGCCCGGCATCACACGTGGCAACCATTACCACTTCAATAAGGTAGAGCGCTTCCTGGTGGTCAAGGGGCAGGCCGTGATCCGCATTCGCCGGCTCCTAGATGACAGGGTCGAGGAGTTTCACGTCAGTGGCGAGGCTCCATGCTATGTCGATATGCCGACGCTGCACACTCATAGTATTACCAATACTGGGGATGAGGATCTGCTGACGATGTTCTGGAGTCACGAACTCTTCGATCCCGAGAATCCGGATACTTACTTCGAGCCGGTACTTGGCCAATAAGCGAGCTAGTCAATGAAAGTCATGACCATTCTGGGCACCCGCCCGGAAATCATCCGTCTCTCACGTGTGATGGCTGCCCTGGATCAGGTGGTGGAACACAAGATCGTGCATACCGGGCAGAACTACGACTATGAACTGAACGATGTTTTCTTCGACGAGTTGGGCGTCCGGCGCCCGGATCACTTTCTCAACGTGGATACTTCATCGCTCGGTCGAAGCCTGGGCGAAATCCTGATCAGGACTGAGCAGGTGCTACTGGAGGAAAGGCCCGACGCCGTACTGGTGCTGGGCGATACCAATAGTGCTATCGCCACGCTGATGGCCAAGAGGATGAAGATTCCTACTTACCACATGGAGGCTGGGAACCGCTGCTTCGATGCTAACGTTCCGGAAGAGATCAACCGCAAGATGGTTGACCACTTGGCTGACTTCAACTTGGTCTACACCGAGCATGCGCGCCGGCACCTGATCAGCGAAGGACTCTCTCATCGCTTCATTTACCTGACGGGCTCGCCAATGCGTGAGGTGCTGGAGCACATGCTGCCTCAGATCGAGCAATCCAAGGTGCTGGAGACCTTGGGGCTAGAAGCCGGAGCGTATTTCATCGTTAGTGTTCACCGCGAAGAAAACGTGGATAGCCGCGACAATTTGCGAGAGGTTGTAGAAGCGCTGCAAGCGTTACATGAACGCTATGGTTACCCGGTGGTCGTCTCGACGCATCCGCGCACACGCAACCGACTCGAAAAATTGGGATTGGCTGAGGACAGCGAGGCGATCCGCTTTCTCAAGCCTTTCGGTTTCTTGGATTACAACCATCTGCAGATGCACGCCTACTGTGCCATCTCTGATAGTGGCACTATCAGCGAGGAAGCTTCGATTCTTGGGTTTCCAGCGGTGACGCTGCGGCGTTCCATTGAACGTCCTGAAGCATTGGACACTGGTGCTATCGCGCTCACCGGACTCAATCAGGAAGTACTCGTGGATGGGGTGCGTATCGCCACGGCATCGCGGACTGTATTCTCTGGCGCCGAGCGCGAGATTCCCGAAGAGTATCAGGTGCGTAACACCTCAGAGCGAGTGGTCAGGCTGATCACTGGTACAGCCAAGCTAACCAATCGCTGGCGCAATATGGATGAGTTCAGCCGCTATGACTGGAATTAAGGGCCAGGGCATGGATAAGCCCTATGATTCCATGAGAGGGCGACCACAAAAAATTTTAGCGGTGCACCGTTATTACTGGCCTGACACGCCGCCATATGCGGCCATGTTACGTCGAATTGTGGCTACTTGGCACGACGCTGGGAACCAAGTAGAAGTATTGTCGTCGCATCCCTCCTACAAAAAGGGACTCAAGAATGAGCGTCGACCGGCAGATGATAGCGTCGATGGGATCGCCGTAGACCGCATGACGCTTCCTAACGAGACGGCGCGGCCGTTAGTGCGGATCGTCAATGCCCTGCGTTTGGGAAGCAAGCTGCTTTGGAAGGCTTTCACGCAGCGTTATGACATCATCATGATTTCTACTGCGCCCCCGGTGCTTGGAGGGGCCGCAGCAGCACTCGCCTCCAAGCTCACCGGGGCACGCTTTATTTATCACTGCATGGATATTCACCCTGAGGTTGGGAGAGTCTCAGGTGAGTTTTCCAACCCGCTGGTATTCCGCTTACTGAGGAAACTTGATCAGTGGGCATGTCGTCAGGCTAATCCCATAGTCGTGCTGTCACAGGATATGGCAAATACGTTGCGTGAACGCCACTCAGGGGAACAGCTAGCGATTCGTGTACTGAACAACTTCAGCCTTCCTACTGAGCAGCCAATCCCTACTGAATTACCCTTCGACTGGCCAGCCGATACCTTTACAGTACTCTTCGCCGGCAATATCGGCCGCTTCCAGGGGCTAGAGACCGTTGTTGAGGCCATGGGTATGCTGAAGGATCGTAAGGACCTTGCGTTTGTGATCATGGGGGAGGGGGTGGCCAAGAGTGCTCTGCAAGAAAGGGCCGCTGAGCTTGGTGCTCGTATCCACTTTGTTGGTCATCAGTCGGTGGAAGTTGCCAAGTCGGCAATGCAGCGCGCCGATGCAGGCTTCGTTAGTCTTACAGCAGGTATTTACCGCTACGCTTATCCAAGCAAAACCATGACCTATCTGGAGCAGGGATGTCCTCTTATCGTTGCCGTGGAACCGGAAAGCGAGCTTGCTTCAGAGGTGGTGTCGGGGGCATACGGCTATGCCATTCCACCGGGAGATAGCGCTGCATTAGCGGCGATACTCGAAAAGCTTTCTAAATCTAGCGAGGAAACCACTTCACAAATGAAAGCGAAAGCTAAGGCGAAGTCTCAGCAGGCTTTCTCAGAAGAAGTCGTGTTATCCGAGTGGGCTAGCCTAGTGAAGCAAGAGGAGAGAGGCAAGGCGTGACAGTCAATAATGTAATTATCATTGGGGCTCCCCGTAGCGGGACTAACATGCTCCGAGATGTTCTGTGTGAGTTTGACGGTGTAGCGACTTGGCCGTGTGACGAGATCAACTATCTATGGCGGCACGGCAACGTGCGTTATCCTTCTGATGAGATCCCCGCTGAGCGAGCCACGTCTGCGGTACAGGCTTATATAAAGAAGCAGTTTGACTGGGTAGCAAACCGTTATAAGGCGCATACGATTGTTGAGAAGACCTGTGCGAACAGTTTAAGAGTGCCTTTTGTCGACCGTGCTGTGCCAGATGCCAAGTATGTCTATATCTACCGTGATGGCATCGATACCACTGGGTCGGCGAAGCTGCGTTGGCAAGCCAAGCTGGATATTCCCTATCTGATGGAGAAGGTACGCTTCGTCCCCCTGACGGATCTCCCTTATTATGGCACACGCTATCTGTGGAGCCGTGTGTATCGGCTGTTCTCACGTGAGCAGCGCCTAGCGTTCTGGGGGCCGGCTCTCGATGGCATGCCGGAGATATTGGAGCAATATAACCTGAACGAGGTCTGTGCCTTGCAGTGGCAGCGTTGCGTCGAGAACGCGGAAACCGCTTTCGCCGGCATGCCTCAGAACAAAGTGGTTCGCGTTCGCTATGAGGACTTTGTGCATGACCCGCAAGCGGAGCTGGCCAGGGTGGTGGAGTTCCTGGGGCTAGACGTGCCTGCCGAGGCTATCCAAGAGGCCGTTTCGAATGTCTCCAGCAAGAGCGTCGGCAAAGGGCGTGCATCGTTGGAGGCATCGGAAGTGACACGGTTGGAATCACTGGTAGGAGAGACGCTGGATCGCTATGGCTACCGTGATTGAATATGAGGCCCTTAATCGCGGCCAGGCGACTATCAAACGGACCTTTGATTTGATGATGTCGGCCATCGGGCTTTTGCTGAGTCGTTGGCCGATTAGCTTAGCTTGTCGATAGGTGATAAGGGTGTGCACTAACCCTGAGGGTGTGCGTTGCTAATATTTGGATTATATATTTCCTGTTAGGTGTTTATGAAAAGGTTTTTTGATGTTTTCGCTGGACTGGCTATTTGTTTTGTCACCTCACCTGTATGGGTCTTGTCTTTCATAATAATATTATTACATGACCCTGGTCCGGTGTTCTTTCGTCAACGCAGGGTGGGGATGAATGAGAAAGAGTTTTATATTGTCAAATTTCGAACAATGTATATAAGTCAGAGGTCGTCGAGCGCTACTACCATGGAAAAAGATTCACGTGTCTTTAGAGGTGGTCATTTTCTTCGGAAATTCAAAATTGATGAAATGCCACAGATTCTTAATGTAATTGGTGGGTCTATGTCGCTGGTTGGTCCAAGGCCGACCGTGCGCGATGATGTAGATAAAATGACTTATGAGCAAAAGCGTCGATTTAGCGTGCGCCCGGGAATAACTGGTTTGGCTCAGATTTCGGGGAACACATCCATTCCTTGGGGAGAGCGTATCCGATACGATTTGGAATATATTGATAATTTTTCAGTTTGGTGGGATCTGATCATTTTGATAAAAACTGTTCTTTTGGTAGTGTCTGGCCGTGCTGATACACACCCACCTAGTGATGATGAGTGGGGGAAATGATGAGGCCGAGAATTGTCTGTGTTGGTGCAAACTTAGAAAGTGAAGTTTCGTTAAAATGTTTGATTAGGAATGGTGTCAATATCACTGGCCTAGTGACATTGCCTACTTCGTTTAGTGAGACTGTTTCTGATTACCGTGATCTTCATGGCTTAGCGTATGAGGCAGGTATCCCAGTTATTGAAACGAATGATATCAACTCACATCAGACATTGGATGAGCTGAGAAATTTTAATCCCGACTATCTCTTTGTTTTAGGTTGGAGTCAGATACTTAAAAGTCAAGCGCTTTCAGTGGTTTCTGGCTTTGTTGTAGGGAGCCATCCTACGCCTTTGCCGCAGCGTCGTGGCAGGGCGCCGATTCCATGGACTATACTTGATGGGGCTGATAGCAGTGCTGTTACCTTGTTTAAAATGTCTTCTAAAGTCGATGATGGGCCGATTTTGGTACAAAAGCGTTTCGATATTCCCGAGCGGCCTAAAGCTATGGATGTTTACCAGTTGGCTGCTAAAGCATTAAGCAATGCTTTTATTGATCTGCATGAACAGATAGTCGCTGGGGAAGTTGTAGAAACTACTCAGTATTGTGAAGAGGCAAGCTATCGTGGAAAAAGAACGCCACAAGATGGTTTTATAGATTTTTGTTTACCTGCTAAAGATGTTGATTGCTTGATTAGAGCTGCTTCAGCACCATATCCAGGCGCTTACTTTTTTTACAAGGGAAACAAGGTCGTCGTCTGGGATTGTGATATCTATGATGGGCCTGAGAGAGTGGGGCGTTCAGGACAGATTCTCGCAAAGCAGGATAGTGCTCTAGTTGTTCGTGCTGCTGATAACTGCTTGCTTTTGCGTTCTTTTGAGATAGAAGGAAAATCGCTGCCACTATCTTATTTTGATTTAGGCGATGTTTTTAATTATCGTGTGGAAGATGAGCTTCACGAGCTTAAGCAGCGAGTGGCGAAATTGGAAGCCATGCTAGCGTATAGGGAAGGGGAAACGAGGTGAAAGAACTTCTAGGGAAGCGTATCCTTGTAATTGGGGCTCACCCGGATGATGAGGTCTTGGGATGTGGAGGTTTGCTCGCCGCCAATGCTGATGCTGGTGGTGAAAGCCATGTGCTGATCGTATCTGAAGGCAATGCAGCACAGTATGGCCAGAACGAAGAGGCCAGTAAGCTAAGGCACTCACAGCTTGTTGGTGCAGGTGAATCTCTGGGAGTGAGCCAAATATTTCATTGGGATTACCCTGATATGCGCTTAGATGAGGTTCCGCATATCGAGTTGAATTCACACTTGCAAAACCTGATTTCAGGTGGCGGGTATGAATTTGTTTTCACGCATCATCCTTATGATGTGAATTTAGATCATAAGGTTGTTTTCCAATCCGTCTTGGTGGCCGTACGACCCACTCCGAGCTGTTGTGTTAAAGGGTTATTTACCTATCATGTAAATTCATCAACGGAGTGGGGAATGGCGTGCCATACGGACCGATTTATCCCCAATGCTTTTTTAGATATTAGTAATTGGCTCGATAGAAAGTTGAATGCCTTGAGTGTTTACAAAGATGAAATTCGCGAATACCCACATCCGAGAAGCATTAAAGCTGTAAGAGACCGCGCTCGCGTCTTTGGTTCAGAAGTGGGTTATGAGGCCGCAGAAGCATTTGGTGTCATTTATTGGCGATAAAGATTAGCATTGAGAAGTTTTGGTGGTAGGTGCTTATTTTGATATTTAACCCTAATACTTAAATCTTCGTAGTGATCTGGCTTGGCAAAGCGGTCGGTGATGAAATGATTGCCATGGGCTACGCTTAGCATCTTGAATACTTTGAATGGATGTTGAAATGCTGAATGGACCTTTCTCGCCTTGGCCTTCCTTTACTCAAGAAGAAGCCGAGGCGGTGCAGCGTGTGTTGCTTTCCAACAAAGTGAATTATTGGACAGGGACTGAAGGTCGTGAATTCGAGCGCGAGTTTGCGGCCTTCGCCGGTACTGAGTACGCGGTCGCTTTGACTAATGGCACGACGGCGCTTGACCTGGCCTTGAAAGGACTGGGTATTGGCGAAAACGAGGGGAGAGGGCGTGATGAAGTCATTGTCACTTCGCGTACCTTTCTCGCGTCGGCCTCCAGTATCGTGACTGCTGGTGCCGTGCCGGTGTTTGCCGATGTAGATCGCGATTCGCAGAACATCACGGCCGAGACCGTTGCCGAGAAAATCACGCCCAATACGCGGGCGATTATTGCTGTGCATCTGGCAGGCTGGCCTTGCGAGATGGATGAATTGATGGCGCTGGCAGAGCGGCATGGGCTTTATGTAATCGAAGATTGTGCTCAGGCCCATGGCGCTACCTACAAGGGTAGAAGTGTCGGCTCTATTGGCCACATCGGCTGCTGGTCGTTCTGTCAGGACAAGATCATGACCACAGGCGGTGAGGGCGGTATGGTCACGACCGATGATGAAGCCCTATGGCGTCGCATGTGGGCCTATAAGGATCATGGCAAGAGTTGGGAGGCGGTCTACGAGCGTGAGCATCCCCCCGGCTTTCGCTGGTTGCATGAGAGTTTCGGTACCAACTGGCGTATGACGGAAATGCAGGCGGCTATCGGGCGCATTCAGCTCCAACGTATGCCAGCGTGGAAAGCGGCCCGCCAAGCCAACGCCCAGCGAATCTGGCAAACCGCTACCGAATGCCCAGGGCTGCGAGTGCCTGAGTTACCCAAGCACCTCGAACACGCCGCCTACAAGTGCTACGTATTCATCGAGCCTGAACGCCTGGCGGCCGGCTGGGATCGTGATCGCATCCAACAGGAAATCGTCGCTCGTGGCGTGCCATGCTTTTCCGGCTCCTGTTCGGAGGTCTACCGTGAGAAGGCGTTCGATGGCTATTCAGGCGATCAGGGCGGGCGCCCCGGCAAGCCGCTGCCCGTTGCGCGTGAGTTGGGCGAGACCAGCTTGATGTTTCTTTGTCATCCAACGCTAACGTCAGAAGAGATCGACAAGACCTGTGATGTACTGCGTGAGGTAATGGGCCTGGCCAGCGCCTGACATGCCACTGGAAGCTTATCTTACATTAGCCACCGTTCTGTCGGTGCTCGCCACGCTCGTGGCGACCCGTATCGCTCCGGATGTCGTCCTCATGGGGGCGTTGGCCTTTCTGGTCATCAGCGGCATTCTGACCCCCGGCGAGGCGCTGGCGGGGTTTGCCAACCCGGGCGTGATGACCATCGCGACGTTGTATGTGGTCGCGGCGGGGCTGAAGGAAACCGGGGCCATTCAGTGGATCGCCCATCGCCTGCTGGGGCAGCCCAAGCGCCTCCGCCAGGCGCAGTTGCGGGTGTTGCTCCCGGCCTCGGGGCTGAGCGCCTTCATGAACAACACCACCGTGGTGGCGATGTTCATCCCCGCCATTCAGGAATGGGCGGCGCGCCTGCGGTTGCCGACCTCTAAATTGCTGCTGCCGCTCAGCTACGCCTCGATACTCGGCGGCACCTGCACCTTGATCGGCACCAGCACCAACCTGGTCGTCGATGGCTTGTTGCAGAGCGAGCGGGGCGTTTCGCTGCATATGTTCGAACTGGCCTGGGTCGGCGTGCCGCTGGTGTTCATCGCCGGGGGCTTTCTGTACCTGATGGCGGACCGTTTGCTCCCCAATCGCCAGGGTGCGTTGGAACAGCTCGAGCAGGCGCGTGAGTATTCCGTCGAAGTTCGCGTGATCCCCAAGGGGCCGCTGGAAGGCAAGACCATCGCCGACGCCGGCTTGCGTAGCCTGGCGCATGGTTACCTGGCGGATATCGAGCGCGCGGGTGAGCTGATGACCGCCGTGCCGCCGGAAACCAAGCTGCAAGCCGACGACATTCTCGTCTTCGTCGGCGCGCCGGAGAGCGCACGCGAGCTGCGCCGCATTCATGGCCTGCGGCCTGCCAACGGCGACGTGCGCAAGCTGGATATCGCCCATCACCGGCGCTGCCTGGTCGAAGCCGTGATCGGGCCGGACTTCACCGGCATCGAGCAAACCGTGCGCGAGTCCCGCTTTCGCTCGCGTTACCAAGCCGTGATCATCTCGATCTCCCGCCACGGGCGCCGTTTGCCCGGCAAGCTGGGGGATATCCGCCTCCAGGTGGGCGATACGCTGCTGCTGGAAACCGCCCAGGAATTCGTCTCGCAATACCAGTACCGTAAGGACTTCCTGCTGGTCAGCGCGCTCAACGACTCCACGCCGCCGGACTTCCGCAAGGCGCCCTGGGCGCTGGGCATTCTCGGCGCCATGGTGCTGGTCAGCGCTACGGGGCTGTTGAGCATTCTCGAAGCCGCGTTGCTCGCCGGGGGCGCCATGCTGGCGTTGCGCTGCGTCACCGCGAGCAAGGCACGCCGTTATCTGGAACTCTCGGTATTGATCGTCATCGCCGCCTCGTTCGCCCTGGGCAACGCGATGGATAAAACCGGCGCGGCACAGCAAATCGCCCAATGGCTACTGCTGGGGGACGGCTTACCGCCCTGGGTAGCGCTTGCCATGGTGTACGTGCTGACGGTGATCTTCACGGAACTGATCACCAACAACGCCGCCGCCGTATTGATGTTCCCCGTCGCCAGCGCCGTCGCCGATCAACTAGGCGTGAACTTCATGCCCTTCGTCATCGCCATCATGTTCGCCGCCTCCGCCAGCTTCATGACCCCGCTGGGCTACCAGACCAACCTCATGGTCCTCGGCCCCGGCGGCTACCGCTTCGTCGACTACCTACGCCTCGGTGCGCCGATGAGCCTGCTGACCGGTATTATCGTCATCGGCCTCATACCCCTGGTGTGGGGGTTTTAAACTCAAGCTTGAAGAGCGCCGCTTCGCGGCTGGAAGAACGCCCGCTACGCGGGCTTAAGCTGGAAGGAAAACCACTCGAAGCCGGTGTTGGGGTTACTTCCAGCTTCAAGCTTTCAGCTTCCAGCTAAAGTACTCTCTATCGCCACTGAACCTGAATTTCCGGATACTCTATGACCGAACTCACCCCCGAACGCCAAACCCACCTCAAGCAACTCGAGGCGGAGTCGATCCGTATCATCCGCGAGGTGGCCGCCGAGTTCGCCAATCCGGTGATGCTGTACTCCATCGGTAAGGATTCGTCGGTGATGCTGCACCTGGCGCGCAAGGCGTTTTATCCCGGCACGCCGCCGTTCCCGTTGATGCATGTCAACACCACCTGGAAGTTCCGCGAGATGATCGAGTTCCGCGATCGCATGGCGGACGAGGTGGGCATGGAATTGATCGAGCACATCAATCAGGAAGGGGTAGAGGCCGGTATCAACCCGTTCGATCACGGCAGTGCCAAGCACACCGACATCATGAAGACCCAGGCCCTCAAGCAGGCGCTGGACAAGCATGGTTTCGATGCCGCCTTCGGCGGTGCGCGCCGCGACGAAGAAGCCTCGCGCGCCAAGGAGCGTGTCTACTCCTTCCGCGACAAGCACCACCGCTGGGACCCCAAGAACCAGCGCCCGGAGCTTTGGAACATCTACAACGGCAAGATCGACAAGGGCGAGTCGATTCGCGTGTTCCCGCTCTCCAACTGGACCGAGCTGGATATCTGGCAGTACATCTACCTCGAATCGATTCCCATCGTCCCGTTGTACTACGCCGCCCCGCGCCCGGTAGTCGAGCGCGACGGCGTCGACATCATGGTTGACGATGAGCGCATGCCGCTGGAAGAAGGCGAAGTCCCCGAAGAAAAATGGGTGCGCTTCCGCACGCTGGGCTGCTACCCGCTCACCGGCGCGGTGGAATCCCACGCCGACACGCTGCCCGAGATCATCCAAGAAATGCTGCTGACCAAGACCAGCGAACGCTCCGGCCGTACGATCGACAAAGACCAAGCGGGGTCCATGGAGCGCAAGAAGCGGGAGGGGTACTTCTGAGCCGAAGGCTCAGAAGAGCCGGAAGCTGGAAGCTAGAAGCCGGAAGAAAAACCACTACCGCCTGCCATTGGGGCGTGGTTTTGACCTTGGGGTCTCTTCCAGCTTCAAGCTTCCAGCCGCGCAGCGGCGCTCTTCAAGCTTGTCCGGGAAGCTGGAAGAAAAAGCAAAACAGACATCTTATGGACTTCGAAAAACTTCAGGTTTGGAAGCGCTCCGCCAGATTGTCGGCAGAGCTTTATAAAGCGATGCGCGATCTGCGTGACTTCGGCTTCAAGGATCAGATTACGCGATCCGGGCTTTCGGTACCCAGCAACATTGCAGAAGGCATGACGCGAGGGACGCCCAAAGACAAGCGCCACTTCCTGCTGATTGCCAAGGGATCTTGCGCTGAACTCAGAACACAGATCTACATCGGTATCGACATTGGCTACATCGATAAAGCCTGTGGAAACCGGTGGTTACAGGAAACACGTGAGGTTGCCGCCATGCTTTCGGCATTGATCGGCAGGCTCACCAACGAATGAATAAGCTGTAGGCTGAAGGGGTTGGGGTTTCTTCCAGCTTCAAGCTTCCAGCTTAAGGCTAAGGGATAAGACCATGTCACACGCCTCACCGATGATCTCGGAAAACATCGAAGCGTATTTGAGAGAACACGAGCGCAAAGACCTGCTCCGTTTCATCACCTGCGGGAGCGTCGATGACGGCAAGTCGACCCTGATCGGGCGGCTGCTGCACGATTCCAAGATGATCTACGAGGACCAGCTCGCCGCCATCACCCAGGCCTCCAAGACCAGCGGCACCACCGGCGATAAGGTCGATCTGGCGCTGCTGGTGGATGGCTTGCAGTCCGAGCGCGAGCAGGGCATTACCATCGATGTCGCCTATCGGTACTTCTCCACCGATAAGCGCAAGTTCATCATCGCCGATACGCCGGGCCACGAGCAGTACACCCGCAACATGGCCACCGGGGCCTCCACCGCCAGCCTCGCGGTGATTCTCATCGATGCGCGTCACGGCGTGCAGACCCAGACCCGGCGGCACAGTTTCATCGCCGATTTGCTGGGCATCCAGCACCTGGTGATCGCGGTCAACAAGATGGACCTGGTCGACTATTCCCAGGCGCGCTTCGACGAGATCGTCGCTGAGTATCGGGACTTCGCCGCCAAGCTCTATGCGCCCGACATCCACTTCGTGCCGCTCTCCGCGCTGGAAGGCGACAACGTCGTCAATCGCAGCGAGAATACGCCCTGGTACCGCGTCGATGGCCAACCCGGGACGCCGCTGCTCGAGCTGCTCGAGACCATCGAGGTCGCTCACGACCAGAACCTGACGGACCTGCGCCTGCCGGTGCAGTACGTCAATCGCCCGCACCTCGACTTCCGCGGCTACTGCGGCACGCTCGAGGCCGGCATCCTGCGGCCCGGCCAGGCGGTCAAGGTGCTGCCCTCGGGCAAGCGTTCCACGGTCGCGCGCATCGTCACCTTCGACGGCGATCTCGAGGTAGCTTATCCGGGGCAGGCGATCACCGTCACGCTCGACGACGAGATCGACATCTCGCGGGGCGACTGGCTGGTGGCCGCCGACGCCGAGGTGCCGCTGGCCGACGCCTTCGAGGCGGACATCGTGTGGATGCACGACACCGCTCTGGAGCCCGGCAAGCTCTACGATCTCAAGCTTGCCACCCGGGGTCTCGCCGGCAAGGTGAGCCAGATCGACTATCAGGTCGACGTCAACACGCTCGAGCATCACGCTGCCGACACACTGGGCCTTAATGCCATCGGCCGCTGCCGCATCGAAGTAGCCGGCACGCTGCCGGTAGACGATTACCGCGTCAGCCCGGGCACCGGCAGCTTCATCGTCATCGACCGGCTGACCAACGTCACCGTGGGCGCGGGGATGGTGCACCGCATGCTGGATACCGAGCTTCCCTATGAATACCGCGCGAATGACAGTCAGGCGGAGGTCGTCTGGAACCGCAGCAGCGTCACGCCGACGATGCGCGCCCAGATCAAGGGCCACACCGGCAAATGCATCTGGTTCACGGGGCTCTCGGGGTCGGGGAAATCCACCCTTGCCAATAACCTGGAAGTGGAGCTCAACCGGCGCGGCTACCACACCATGCTGCTCGACGGTGATAACATCCGCCACGGCCTCTGCAAGGACCTGGGCATGACGGATGCCGCTCGCACTGAGAACATCCGCCGCGTGGGGGAAATCGCCAAGCTGTTTGCCGATGCCGGCATTATCGTGATCACCGCCTTTATCTCGCCGTTCCGCTCGGACCGCGACGCCGCTCGCGAGCTGTTCGATGAGGGCGAGTTCATCGAAGTGCACGTCGACACACCGCTGGATGTCTGCGAACAGCGCGATCCCAAGGGGCTTTATGAAAAGGCCCGCCAAGGCAAAATAAAGGACTTCACGGGGATCAATAGCCCTTATGAAGCGCCCGATAAAGCAGAAGTAGTCGTGCACAGCGCCGACTGCAGTCAGCAGGCGTTGGTCACTCAGTTGCTCAAGAGCGTTATTTGAAAAAGGGTTACTTGAAAAAGAGCCATCTGAATGCGTGACAAGAGAAGGATCGAATAATGGCCCAAACACGGATGCATCAGTCAATTGCTGGGCTCAGTCGCGCCAAGAAGCGTTTGGTGATGGTCGCGTCGGATCTTGTCGCGTTGCCATTGGCGCTGTGGTCTGCTTATGCGCTGCGTCTCGCCGAGTGGTGGCCGGCACGCTATCTCGAGCCTTTTTGGTGGCTGTTTCTGGTCGTGCCGCCTGTCGGCGTGTTCATTTTTGCCCGATTGGGGCTTTACCGCGCCGTGGTGCGCTTCATGGGCCCTCAGGCGCTGTGGGCGGTGGTCAAAGGGGCGCTGCTTCTGGCGCTTCTCATGTGGGCGGCGGCGTTCTTTTATCGATGGGAGACGTTCCCCCGTTCGGTACCGGTGAACTTTGCCTTGGTGACCTTGGTGTATGTGGGCGGTACTCGGCTGGTGGTACGCAGTTACTATCAGTGGCTGCTCAAGCACTATACCCAGAAGGAGCCGGTGGCCATCTATGGGGCCGGCGGTGCGGGGGCGCAATTGACGCTTGCGCTGGCCAATAGCCGTGAGTTCTACACGGCGGCCTTCATGGACGATGACCCCGCGTTGTGGGGCTTCACTATCAAAGGGATAAAGGTCCATAACCCTGGCTGCTTCAAGTCGGTGGCGGAGGACCTGGGCATCAAGCGTGTGCTGTTGGCCATGCCCAGCGCCACCAAGGCGCAACGCAAGCAGGCGTTGGACAACCTCGTCGATGTGCCGGTGCGTGTGCAAACCGTGCCTTCCATGCCGGAGATCGTCTCGGGCATTGCGAGCGTCGATCAATTGCGCGAGGTGGAGCTTGAGGACCTGCTGGGGCGTGACCCTGTGCCGCCACAGTATGACCTGGTCAACGCCAGCATCCGCGATAAGGTGGTCATGGTCACCGGGGCGGGTGGCTCTATCGGCAGCGAGATGTGTCGTCAGGTGGTTCGCGGTAAGCCTAAGGCCCTGATTCTGTTTGAGGTGAGCGAGTTCGGCCTCTACGCCATCAATCAAGAGTTGGAAGCGGCGCGTATCGAGATGGGGGAGAGCTTCCCCATCGTGCCGCTGCTCGGCAATGTGTGTGACCGTAACCGGGTGGAGGCGGCGATTCGCCACTACGGCGTACAAACGCTTTACCATGCCGCCGCTTATAAGCATGTGCCCATCGTCGAGAACAACGTGCTGGAAGGGGTGCGCAACAACGTACACGGCACTCGCGTGGTGGCGGAAAGCTCCGCGAGCCTGGGCGTCGAACGCTGCGTGTTGATCTCCACCGATAAGGCGGTGCGCCCCACCAATGTGATGGGGGCCACCAAGCGCATGGCGGAGTTGGTGCTTCAGGATTTGGCCACGCGTTATGCCTTGAAAGACGGCCATCGCACGACCTTCTCTATGGTGCGCTTTGGTAACGTACTGGGTTCTAGTGGCTCGGTAGTGCCGTTGTTTCGGCGTCAGATTGCGGAAGGCGGCCCGATCACGGTGACGCATCCCGATATCACCCGTTTCTTCATGACCATCCCCGAAGCGGCGTTGCTCGTCATTCAAGCCGGCTCCATGGCCGAGGGTGGGGATGTGTTCGTGCTGGATATGGGCGAGTCGGTGAAGATCGTCGACCTGGCGCGGCGCATGATCCAGCTCACCGGCCTCGAAGTGAGAGACGAGGAAAACCCTGACGGTGATATCGAGATCGTCTATAGTGGCCTGCGCTCCGGCGAGAAGCTTTATGAAGAGCTGCTGATCGGGGACAACGTCGTGGGGACCAAGCACCCCAAGATCATGCGGGCCCAGGAAGAAGCCTTGACGCATCAAGAGCTGATAACGCTGCTGGGCGAGCTGCAAGCCGCTGAGCGAAATCTCGATAGCCAGCGTTCCTGCGCCATCTTGAAGCAAGGCGTGAAGGGATTTGCCCATAACGGCAATATGGTGGATTTGCTGCCAGCAACGATGGAAAAGGAGGGGCGGCTCTCTGTGCCGGCGGGCACGTCAAAGCATTAGCAATGTGCCTGCTTAAGACGCCCGGCTCCTCCTTATGGGGCTGGGCGTCTTTGTGTCTGGTTTCCGTTTTATAAATTTCCCCGGTATGCGGGGTCTGGTACCCTGTTGCGCTTTTAACATCGCCGGTGAGATGCGGGATGTCTACTTCTTCGTCTCGACGTGCGTAACAACCGGCTGGGGCGCGGACATAGGGGTAGATCGTTAGATGGAAAGTAGCAGCAGGTGGATGCCGCGGGCCGGATGGAAGAAGACGAATCAAGCGGTTGGTTGGGTGGCGTTATCCATTTACGCCTTCTCGTGGTTGATCAGTTTTGACCTTTCACGCTCGGCGGAGTCCGTTTTCGTCCTGTGTTTCGTCATCGCCTGGTGCATGGAACCGGAGCCGTCGGTCAAGTGGCATAGGGTGTTCCTTCTACTGCTGGCGTTCGTCGTGCTGCAAACGGGCGTGTATTTCTTTGCCGTAGAGCGCTTCCCTGATTTTGCCGATGAGCAGGTTAAGGCCGCCAGGCATTTCTCCAAGCTATTCCTCTGTATCGCGGTGGCCTGGTGGTTGCGAGGCTCCATGCGTGCGGCCAAGTATCTTTTGATGATTTTTCTGGTGGGGTTCCTCGTGTCGCTGGCGATTCACTCCACGACCCGAGAGTGGCTGGCGGCCATTTCGGGCCATCGGGTGGATTTCGGCTATACCAACGCTCAACACACCGCTTTTTACCTGGGCCTTGTATTGATCATGGGCGGGAGTTTACTCGCCCGCTGCCTACGGCAGCCTCCCCGAGTGGCCGAGTGGTGCCTAGCGCTGGGCCTGACGATACTGGGACTGGTGGGGGTTGCCGTGACACAGACGCGGGCGGTCTGGTTGGCGTTGGTGATCGTACTGGTTGGCTTGCTGCTCGTGGGCTTGGTGTTTCTATGCAGGCAGCGTCACCGTCAGGCGTTAAGCGCCAAGAGTGTAGTGGTGTTTATCGCTGTGGCGAGTATGCTAGCGATGCTTGGGTACTCGCTGGCGCCGTCCTTCGAGAAACGGTTGCACGCCTCGCAAGCGACTATCCAAGCGCTCGAGACGGGCAGCTTTGACGAGATTCCATTAAAAAATGGCACCGGCGTGCGTCTCCATACCTGGATGTATGCCTTGGAGAGGATCTCCGAGCGTCCCTTGACGGGGTGGGGGGCAGAGAGTCGCAAACCATTGATCGATGAAGGCCCCTTCCCGGACTGGATGAAAAATCGCTTCGGGCATTTCCATAATTCCTATCTGGAAATTTTGCTGGCCTATGGCGCTCTGGGGATGTTGGCGTTGGTGATCCTCACGTGGATGATCCTCAAAGGGACCTTCTTGCTGCTCCGCTCCGGTCGCCGTTACTGGGGCGTGGGGCTATTAGCGACTTGGGCGTTCTTTTTCATCATCAACATGTTTGAGTCGTATCTGATTTTCAACTCCGGCATGTATTTCTACATCATCGTCGGTGGGGTGGGCATGTCTTTTTACCTGTTCAATGAGCGTGATGGGGCGGAGGTGGCGGCAAGATGAACATAGTGCTGTGTGCGGACGAAGGCTATGCGCGCTACGCTGCCGTCGTGATGGCGTCAGCCATTGCCAATGCCTCCAACCCTGAGCGGCTGTGTTTCTTCGTACTGACCACAGGGCTGGAAGCAGATACCCAGGAACGCTTGCGTGACTTGGTGGAAGAAGCCGACGCGGCGATTCATATCAGCCAAGTCGATGTGCGCGAGTTGCAGGGCCTGAAGACCGGCCGTTTCGGTATCGCGGCTTTGCTTCCATTGTTGATGCATCGCTATTTGCCGGGCGATTGCGAGCGTGTCATTTATCTGGATTGTGACGTTCTGGTGCTGGGTGATCTTGCGGGGTTGTGGTCCATGCCATTGGAAGGTTACGTCGCGGCGGCAGCCATGGACCTGTGCAATTCCTCTAGCAAGCATACCCGGGGTGCCCCCGATAACTACTTCAACTCTGGCGTGATACTGGTGGATCTGATGGCATGGCGTCGCGAGCGAGTCGCCGAGAAGGCTCTGGAATGTCTGCAAACGGATGAAACCGCTCGTTATCCCGACCAGGATGCCTTGAATCAGGTATTGAATGGCAAGTGGCGACGGCTTGAGCCGGAGTGGAATTTTCAGCCGACTGCTTATGCGGCCATGGAAAAGCGCTACGCACATCTCACCCAACATCTGCCTTATCTGGAAGCCGCTAGCCGAGGGCCGCAAATCGTGCATTTCATCGGGGCCGTGAAGCCATGGCATGCAAGGTGCGTTCATCCGTTTCAGGATGACTTTCTTGCCTATTCGCAGCAGACCCCGTGGCCCATCGAAAAAGCCGCCTTGAGAGCTACGTTGCCTTGGGGAAAACGTATTCGCTTGATATTGAAACAGCCGAAGATTCGCCGCCGTCGCATGTTGGCGCGCTCTTAAGCCTGGTATTTATCACGGAGTTACAAGTGATGCGCGATCCCCTTCGGTTATCCGCTGTCTCGACAATCAGCAGTAGTACAAAAAACACTATCTTGATGGAGGCCTGATGCGCACGTTGGTCGTGGTGCGTTCCCTCAAGATGGGCGGCATGGAGCGTGTCGCCGTCAACTTGGCCGATGCCTTTGCCGAGGCGGGGCATGAAAGTCACTTGGTCAGCTTTCGCCGGGTCAAGAAGCCGCTAAGCCCGACACACGCGAGCGTGCATGTGCATCATTTACCGCTGATGCGCGTATGTCGTTTGTCAGTGATCGGTTTTTTTCTCGAGCTTTTCGCGCGCTGGGTGCTCAACCCTTTGCTCAAGCGTGCCGTGTTTCTGGGCTCGGGGATCATGGGTGGGGCGGTGTTTCGCTTATGGCTATGGCGCTTCGAGCGGCGTCATGGGCGGGTGGATCGGATCGTCTTTCGCGGCCAGGGGACCTTCGAGCAGGTATGGACGTTTAGAGATGGTCGCGCACGCTACGTGTTGGAAAATATCTTACGGGCGAGAAAGCGACGCCCTAGCCGGTGGTTGTTTGCGCGTTGCCTTTATCAGGGGCGTCATTTGGTGGCGGTATCGGATGGCGTTGCCGAGACAGTACGCGAGGCGATGCCGGTGTGGCGTTGTTCGCCAGCGAGCTTGAGTGTCATTCTCAATCCTTGCCCCGTGGGGGACATACGCCAGGCGATGTTGGCGACGGAGGCGGATATTCCCGCCGAGCCTTATATCGTCAATGTGGCGCGGATGGTGCCGGCGAAAGACCAGGCGCTACTGCTGCGCGCTTATGCGCGTTCAAAGGTGGCAATGCCGCTGGTGCTGGTCGGCGATGGCCGAGAGCGTGCCAACCTTGAAACACTGGTTACGCAGTTGGGCATCGCCGAGCGTGTGATCTTCGCCGGCCAGCGGCAGAACCCGTACCCCTGGATGCACCATGCACGGCTGTTTGTGTTGAGTTCGCGCTACGAGGGCATGGGCATCGTGCTGTTCGAGGCGTTGGCGTGTGGCACGCCGGTGCTGAGTGTGGATTGCCCAGGCGGCATTCGCTCTATCCTCAAGGGGGAGCTAAAAAGCAGTATCGTCGCCCATGATGAGGAAAGCCTGGCCACGGGGATACGCGATGCCGCAGCCAATGCCCAACCGGTCATACAAGAAGCATGGCTGGATGACTTCAAGCCCGAGACCGTTGCGGCGCGGTTTCTACAAACGCCCGGTTTTGTCGGCTAGGCGCTGGTTGCCAGGCCGGGATAATCTGTGAAAGAGGTCGCTTTATAAGACGTTAGCCTTACGTAACGTGCTCTAAAATTGCTATCATGCTAACTATTAAAAGCATGAAGCATATAATGAGGCACGACGCATGGAACATGAGCAACCGTATCTTATCTGCCGTTTGCCGAGACGGCACAAGCGACACGTAGCTTTTCCTCTCTCGGTGAGGCTGGGAGGTGGGGCGTGAAGTCGTTGCTGTTTGGTGAGCGCCGGTTGCCGACACCGCCAGCGGGCGATCCCGCTTTCGCACCACTGGAAGACCGGCGCATGTACTGGCCGGTACAGCGGGCTCGTGTGCAAAAAGCGGTGAAGGAGGGCTTTCAGTCCTCGGTGGGTGTGCCCGTGGAGCGCGGCTTGCTCTGTCTTTGGCAGCATGCGTTGCCGGGCGCCACCTGGGTTGAGCGTATTGGTCTGCCGCGCCGCGCGGTGGAGAAATCACTTGGTGACTCGCTGGTACTGCACGTTGATCCAAAGTCTTTGATCCGGAGTATTCACTGGAAGGGGTGGTCCCACAAGCTGCGACCGTCTTCCTCGGCGTTCATCTGGGAGGGCGAATGGGATCTTCGCCGTGGCGATTTACGTGGCAGTTCCCGAACCCGCTTCATCGAAGATCTCGCCTCCCATCGCGAGGATCTCACCCAGTCGCAAGCCTTCCATAAATACTTGGCGCTCTTGAAGGCCGGCAAGCCCTGGTCATCGCATCAGCAGGGTATTTTGTTGGATAGCGAAGCGCGCATTCTCACCTTCTTGCGGGTGTACTTGAGCTTCATGGATGACATGGCCGCGCGCGGCTTCGACTCCACCCGCGGGAAGGACATGCTGGGCGTGGCTGTTACGCGCGAAGGGCGGCTCCTCAAGATCAACCGCGGCCTGCATCGTCTGGCCATGGCCCAGCATCTCGGCTTGCCTTCCGTACCGGTGATGGTAAAAGCCGTGCATCGGGAATGGTGGGAACGGGTGGTTCAGGGGAGTACGGGAGACGTAAGGTTGGATCGTGTACGACATGCTTTACGTGACTGTTCGCCCGAGATACAGGCTGGGCCACTGGACCCCGTTTGAACCACCGCAGCACTTTGGACCGCCAGGAAGGGTGTCAGTGCGTGCCTCTCACGAAGGCCCCCCATAAGATACGCCGTATAGGGTGTCCACCCAGGTTGTGAATAGACATTAGTGGTAGCGAATTTATTCGCGATATTCTCTGTCGCAGGTGCCCGCAACGCGGTAGGCTTCTAGGATAGAGACAGGAGCGTGTATGGCGAGTCACCCCCACCACCCTCACGACCACAGCTATAAGCTGTTGTTCTCTCACCCCGAGATGGTGCGAGATCTGCTGACCGGGTTCGTCAAGGAAGCCTGGGTGGAACAACTCGACTTCTCGACACTGGAGAAGGTCAGCGGCTCCTACATCACCGAAGATCTGCGGGATCGCGAGGACGATGTCATCTGGCGAGTGCGCTGGGGCGACGACTGGCTCTATGTTTATTTGCTGCTCGAGTTCCAGTCGAGCGTCGATAAATTCATGGCCGTGCGAGTCATGACCTACCTGGGACTGCTCTATCAGGACTTGATTCGTCAGGAGGCCTTTACCCCCAACGGCAAGCTACCGCCGGTATTGCCGATTGTGCTCTACAATGGGGAGAGGCGCTGGACGGCGGCACAAAACGTGGCGGACCTGGTCGAACAGGTACCCGGAGGGCTCGAACGCTACCGGCCGGACTTGGCCTATCTGCTTCTCGACGAAGGGGCAGTCATCAGCGATCCTGAGTGGTCGGATCACATGCGCAACGTGGCTGCTGCGCTCTTTCGACTGGAGCACAACCGCGACGAGCAAGACATGCTGGAGGTGCTGGGCACGCTGGTCGAGTGGCTCAAGGCACCCGAGCAAACCGGACTTCGCCGGGCCTTCGTGGTGTGGATACGCCGCGTGTTGTTGCCCAACCGGGCACCGGGGATGGAACTGCCCGAGTTCAACGAGTTACAGGATCTACACGAGGTACACGACATGTTGGCAGAACGCATCAAGCAATGGCCCGAGCGGTGGGAAGAAAAAGGCCGCCAAGAAGGTCTCCAAGAAGGTCTCCAAGAAGGTCTCCAAGAAGGCCTTCAGGAAGGTGAGCAACGGGGTATCGAGAAGACCGCCCGCAACCTGATCAAACTGGGTTTACTCAGTGATGAACAGATAGCTGAGGCCACGGGACTGACAGTAGCCGATGTGGAAGAATTGCGCGAGAAAGACGCGCACTGATCGCGTGACGCTCGCGTTAACACAATCGCGACTGAAGTCCCTCCTACAAGAGCACCCACCAGGTTGTGAATAGATATTAGTGGCAGCGAATTGGTAATGAACTGCGTTTTAGACGGCTCCTTTTCGGGGCCGTTTTCGTTTCTGGGGCGGCGAGCCGCCTCATGGGATATAAGTCGTCCAGTCGTCTAGGCGCAGACCCGAAACTCGCTCGAATTCACGTAGGTTGTTGGTGACGACAATCAGGCCCTGTGAGCGTGCATGACCCGCGATCATCTGATCGTAAGGCCCGATGGGGGTGCCGGCTTTTGCGAGTTCGGCTCTTAGTTGGCCAGTATGGGCAGCGGCATCGTTATCGTAAGGCAGAACTTCCAGGCGCGCTGCGAAGCTTTCGACGACGGCGATGTTGTGCTCGGGATTGCTGGATTTCTCCGCGCCATAGACGAGTTCCATCAGCGTGATGGAGCTGATGCACATCTGACTGTGGTGGCGCTTGAAGATCTCCCGCATCGAGGGAGGCTTGTTCTTGATCGTATAAATGCAAATATTGGTGTCGAGCATGTATTTCAGCATTAGAACGCTTCCCGGCGCTGATCCTCCGGTTGCTCACGCGTGGACATGAAATCCGCCGTGGCGCTAGGTTCGTCGAACCAGCTATCCCATGATTCTCCCGCTGGGACGATGATGCGCGTCCTGCCGATGGAGATGATCTCGACACGCTTTACCCCCTCAGGAAGGGCGCTTGCTTTGGGGAGACGTATGGCTTGATTGCGATTGGATTGGAAAACGGAACCTTGAGGCATGACCGTCACCTTAGGATATCGTATAGGTATATCCCAATGTAGTGAGGCTCAAGAAGGTTGTCAATGGTCCAGGCCGCACGGCTCAACCCCAGCAATGTGGCTGCAGCGGAGAACCTGGATACCTTCTTCAAGCACTGGCAGGAGGAACTCACCATGGCCAATATTGCCCATGAACCGGTCAAAAAAGCGATGAGCCGCATCCGCGAACTCAGCGCCGATGAAGAAGCTCGCCGCCTGGCGTTCGTGCGGGAACGGGCGCTTAGAGATGAAGTGTCGCTGCTCAACGACGCCAAACGGGAAGGTCGTGAAGAAGGCGAGCAGTTGGGTCTAAACAAAGGCGAACAACGGGGCATCGAGAAGATCGCCCGCAATCTGATCAAGCTGGGTGTACTCAGTGATGAACAGATCGCCGAGGCCACGGGACTGACAGTAGCCGATGTGGAAGAATTGCGCGAGGAAGGCACGCACTGATCGCGTGACGCTCGCGTTAACACAATCGCGACTGAAGTCCCTCCTACAAGAGCACCCACCAGGTTGTGAATAGATATTAGTGGCAGTGAATTGGTAATGAACGACATTTTAGACGGCTCCTTTTGGGGCCGTTGTTGTTTGTGGCTGGGGGATGAGCGCGACCATGCTTGGCTGGCGAGGTTTTTCATCTTCCTGTTGGAGCGCCTTGGCGTCACGATAGGGCGTTGTGCAAAGCGAAATGGGGTGCGGCGTTGATGTTCAAGCGTATTCTGGTGGTATGTACGGGCAATATCTGTCGCAGCCCGGTGGCGGCGGCGCTGTTGCAGCGGCAGTACCCCGAAAGAATGATCACCACGGCGGGCCTTGGTGCGCGGGTGGGCGAGGGCGTCGAAGCGCATTCCCGCGCATTGGCGGAGGCCGATCAGCCGGAACTTGCCAAGGCGCTCAAGGCGCACTCGGCACGCCAGATCGATGAGACGATGCTGCGCGAGTCGGATTTGGTCCTGGTGATGACGGAACGCCAACGCCGCGCGGTGGGCGAGTTGTTACCCTCGGCGTTTGGCAAGACCATGCTGTTCGGGCGCTGGCTGGCCAACCCCGAGATCTCCGACCCTTACGGCAAGAGCGACGAGGCGTTCACGCATATTCATCGGCAATTGGTTAACGCGGCCGAGGCCTGGGCGGGAAAGTTGTAGATCCGATTTCAAATAATGTTGTGATGAATGAATAACGGCCCCTTTTTGGGGCCGTTTTCGTGTGTGGGGCGAGCGTCGGTACCAGCGTGGCGATGACGGCGGTGCCTGACACTGAGATACTGTGGTTAGCGTTCCGCCAGGCAATCGATCGGGTTATGAGCAATGGATATTCCCCACCAGCGGTTAGTGTACTTCCAGGTAACGATCGAGGCGGGGTCGGTACGTCAGGCGGCTGCGCGGCTGGACATTGCGCCGTCGGCGGTCAGTCGCCAGCTTTCATTGATCGAGGAGGCGCTTGGCGCGCCGCTGCTGGAGCGTTCGCGTCAAGGCGTAGTGCCGACGCCAGTCGGTCAAATGCTGCTGGATTACTGCCGCAAACGCGCGGCACTCGATGATAACTTCAGTGAGGCGCTGGATGCCTACCAGCGGCTGGAAACCGGTCATCTCTCGCTGACGGTCGGTGAGGGTTTCGTCGGGGATCTTCTCGATACGCCGTTGCGGACGTTTACCGAGCGGTATCGCGGTGTCCGTCTGGATGTGGATACGGGCAGTACCAGCGACATCATCGAGGCGGTAGTCGAGGACGAGGCCCATATTGGCTTGATGTATCACGAGCGGCTGCATCCGCAACTGCGTTTCTGGCATTCCAGCCGTCAGCCGCTGGTGGCGCTGATGTCGCCAGAGCATCCTTTGGCGGCTGCCGAGCATGAAGTGTCTCTCGCCGCGCTCAGCGAGCATCCCATGGCGTTATGGCGTACCGGCCACGGGGTGCGTCAGTTGGTCGACGAGGGCTTTCGCGAGGCGGGCTTGGGGCAGCACGTCACGATGCAGACCAACTCGCTTTCTGTCTTGCTGCATGCCGCCAGGTCTGAACTCACGCTTACGCTGCTGCCGGCCTTCGCGGCCGCCCGGGAGCTGGAGGACGGTGCGCTCGTGGCACGTGCCGTCGATTGTGAGCGCTTTCGTCAGGCCCATGCGCATATCGTCACCCGGATCGGTCGGCGCATGCCGAAGGCAGGCCTGCAGTTATTGCGGCATCTCGAGCGCTGGATGCGGGCATTCAACTCGCGGCAGGGGGCCGGCCATTGAGGCTGGCAGCTAGCCAGGTTCAGGACCGGCAGCCAGATGCGCCTGACTGCCGGTCTGTCGTTGTCAGCCCACGCCGCTGCCATAGCCCATGGCGACGCTGGCGGTGGGGGCGGTTTCCACCCATACGCTCTGTGCCACGGTGTATTCCTTGAGTCCTTCCAAGCCGCTGGAGCGCCCGAAGCCGCTGTCGCCGAAACCGCCGAATGGCGACATGACGTTGATCGCCTTGTAGCTGTTGATCCATACCGTGCCCGCCCGCAGGCGAGCCGCGACGCGATGGGCGCGAGCCGGGTCCTGGGTCCAGACGGCGCCGGCCAGGCCGAAGCGCGTGGCATTGGCCATCCGCACGGCGTCTTCTTCGGTATCGAACGGCATGACGACCAGCACCGGGCCGAACACTTCCTCCCGGGCGATGGCCATTTCTTCCGTGACGTCCGCCAGGACCGTGGGTGCCAGGAAATAGCCCTCGGCTTCCGTAGGCAAGTTCGTCGGGCGTTGACCGCCACACAAGAGACGCGCGCCGTGCTGGCAGGCCGTCTCGATCATAGAGGTGATGTGCTGATACTGCTTGGCGTTCTGTATCGGGCCCATCTGGGTTGCTTCGTTGCTGGGCAGCCCTACGGTGATTTCCTCTACGGCGCGCGCCAGACGCTCGCAGACCTCCTCGAACGCCTCGCGCTGTACCAGTAGGCGAGACCCCGCGACGCAACTCTGACCCGCGGCGGCGAAGATCGCCGCCTGGGCCCCGGCCACGGCATCGTCGAGCCGGGCATCGTCGAACACGATGTTGGCCGACTTGCCGCCCAACTCCAGCACGCTGGGCACCAGACGCGCGGCACCTGCTTGGGCGATGCGTCGGCCACTTTCAGGGGAGCCGACGAACACTAGCTTGCTGATGTCGTCATGGCCGGTGAGTGCCGTGCCCGTGGTCGGGCCGACGCCGTTGACGATGTTGATCAGTCCCTTGGGCAAGCTGCTGCGCTCCATCAACATGGCGATTGCCACCGACGAGAACGGCGTCATTTCCGACGGCTTTAGCACGACTCCGTTGCCGGCGGCGATTGCCGGCGCCAGTTGCCAGGCACAGGTGAACATGGGCGCGTTCCACGGCGTGATCTGACCGACCACGCCATACGGCACATGGCGAACATAGTTGAGGTGCGAGGTGGGTACCGGAATCACCTCGCCATGCTGCTTGTCGCACCAGCCGGCGTAGTACTCGAACATCTCGCGGACCTTGTTCACCTCGCCCCGGCAGTCGCGAATGGGCTTGCCTGCGACCACGCTTTCCAGTTGAGCGAGGGTCTCTTCATGGCCGCGTAGCGCCCAGGCCGCCGCCGTCATGCGTCGCCCACGCTCGCTGGCGGTCAGCGACATCCATTCCTGCTGGCCGAGGGTGGCCGCTTCCACGGCGCTGGCCACTAGCTCGGCGCCGGCATCGAGATAACCGATCAGCGGCAGTCCGGTCACGGGGTCGAGCAGCTCGATCCCCTCGCCCTGGCCGGGTGCCAATTCCCCCGCGACCCAGTTGCTCAGGGGCGTGTCGGCATTCGTGTCGGCCTGCATGTCCAGCGTGGCCAACAGCTCGGTGACGCGCTCGACGGCTGTGGTATTGAGAGCGTTCATCGTGTTTCCTCCTGATTGGAGAAGGGGGCATCCGTTTGCGCCAGGGCCAGGATGGTGTCGGTGATACGATTGAAATCGGCACTGTCGGGCAGGCCGGCCGGATCGTCATGCCAGCGCGCCACGACTTGCTCCAGCAGCTCCAGCGGGAGCTCCATGTGGTGGGCCGCGTCGCGCGCCAGGCGTAGGTCCTTGCGCATCAGGCCGGTCGTGAACCCCGAGTCGAAGGCGTCGGAAAGAATCCACTTGGGGAAGTTGACCTCGCTGACGGCACTGCGCCCGGAGCTACTGTTCAGCCCGGCCAGGCAGGCCGCCGGGTCCACCCCGGCGCGGGCCGCCAGAGTGACCGCCTCGGCCGTGGTGAGCAGGTGGGCTGCGCAGAGATAGTTGTTGGCCAGCTTGACGACATGACCGCTGCCCGCCGGGCCGACGTGGGTATAGCGCGCCGACATCGCCTCGAGCATGGGGGCGAGCCGCTCGATGGTGGCCGGCTCCCCGCCCAGCAGCATGCCGAGGGCGCCGGACGCCGCGCCCGCTGGGCCGCCGCTCACCGGCGCGTCGAGCCACTCGATGCCGGCCACGACTACCTTCTGGGCTAGCTCGCGAGTGACGGCCGGATCGCTGGTCGTGGTATCGACGATGACGCTGCTCTTTGGCACCTGGTGCAGGAGCCCGGGCGAGGATTCGATCACCTCGCGGACATGAGCCGAAGTGGGTAGCGAGAGCAGGTAAACGTCGGCCTCGGGCAGGGTGTCCAGGGGCGTGACGTTCAGCCCGCGGGCCGCCAGGGAGTCCCGCGCCGCGTCGGAGACGTCCGTCCCCGTGACGGCGAAGCCGGCGCCATGCAGGGTCATCGCCATGTTGCCGCCCATCTGTCCTAAACCGATCACGACTATGTTCATGTCAACTCCAGATTTGTCGTTGTGGCGAAGTGTTCGTTCGAGTATTGGTTGTTTGCGTCGAGTCGTTTGTACCGAAAACGGGCATCGGGGCCCGGGGCCATGCCCCGCAAGGTATGGCAAAAATGCATGGAAAAACGTATGGCAAAAGCGTGCGGTCGTTGGGTGTGGCCGCCGTGTCAGCGTTTGTCCCGTTCGCACTGATCTAGAAGCGTTCTCGCCAGCGCCGTCCAGTACGCCACCCCAATGGGCGCCAGGGCATCGTTGAAGTCGTAATGCGGATTGTGCAGCGCCGCGCTGTCCTCGCCGTTGCCCAGCCAGATATAGGCGCCTGGGCGCTGCTGGAGCATGAAGGCGAAATCTTCCGATGCCATTGAGGGGGGCAGGTTGCGGTGGACCCGGTGAATGTCCGGCAGCGCTTCCAGCACCTCGGCACAGCGCGCGGCGTGTGCGGGAGTGTTGAAGGTGGCCGGATAGCGCGATTGGTAATCGATGTCGGCCTCCAGACCATGGAAGGTGGCCATGGCCGCGATCGCCTGCCGAAAACGTGTTTCGAGGTGGTCGCGCAGCTCGGGGTCGAAGCAGCGTACGGTGCCGCACAGCTCCACCGTTTCGGGCATGACGTTGTAGGCATCCCCGGCGTGAAACTGAGTCACGCTCATCACGGCGGTCTGGTGCGCTGGGGTTTCCCGGCTGACGATGCCTTGCAGTTGATTGACCAGTTGGCAGGCCGCCAGCACCACATCCTTGCCCAAGTGCGGCATGGCGGCGTGGCAGCCGTGACCCGTGAGCGTCACGCGGAAGATATCGAAGGCCGCCATGACCGCCGTGTCGTGGACGGCGGCTTCGCCGACCGCCATGCCCGGCCAGTTATGCACGCCGTAGACGGCTTCCATCGGGAAACGCTCGAACAGGCCTTCCTCGACCATGACGCGCCCGCCGCCTTCGTTTTCTTCCGCCGGTTGGAAGATGAAATACACCCGGCCGGCAAAGTCGGGCGCTTGGGCGAGTGTACGAGCGGCGCCCAGCAGCATGGTGGTATGGCCATCGTGGCCGCAGGCGTGCATCTTGCCGGGCGTCGTCGAGGCATGGGCGACATCGTTGGCTTCGCGCACGTCCAGGGCGTCGATATCGGCCCGCAGCCCGATGGCACGTTCGCCGCCATGGCGACCGTCCACCCAGGCGACGATACCGGTGCCGCCGCCGAGGCCGGTGACCTTGTCGATACCGGCGTCCTCGAGAATCTCGACGATGCGCGCGCTGGTGCGATGTTCCTCGAACGCGGTTTCCGGCTGGCGATGAAAGGCATGGCGCCATTCGCGCAACAACGCGGGGGTGGTGGTCGTCATCAGGGTCTCCTTGTCTCCTTTCATGGCGTTACAAAAGCGCCTGGGCCACGATGGCCGAGCCGATGAAGGTACCCGTGAACACCAGCAGCGACACGATGATCAGCTTCCAGCCGACCTGGCGGAACATGGTGAACTCGCGGGGCGAGAGCGCCAGACCTGCATAGGCGAGTACCGGCGTCACGATGGCCAAAAAGCTCACGGATTGAAGCTGCGCCACGATCCAGGCGTTGCCGGGGAACCAGGGCAGGGTCACGGCGATGCTGACCAGCGACACCCAGGCCACGCCGGGCAGATAGAAGGGCGCGAAGCGCGTGATGAGAAGCCCCAGCATGGTCATGGCGTAAAGGATCACCATGCCCGGCAAGGCCTCCAGGAGGGAGCCGCCGTTGATGGTATTGCTGACCCAGGCCACCACGCATACCACGGCCATCACGATGGCGGTCTGGCCGAGGTGATGCTCGGGACGCTCTTCCTCGCTCGGGGCCGTGGCAACGTCAGGCTCGGCCGTCGCCTTGGCGCCTGTGGATGTCGCCACGTGCCGGCCGGAACACCATTTGAAGATGCGTTCTGCCACCGGCAAAGCGATGAACAGCGAAATATACAGGCCGGTGGCGTAGGTCAGCAGGTTGCTGGCGCCGGCAAAGGCCAGTAGCTCATCGCGCATTTCCGGCAGGGCCCCGGCAATGGCGCCTGAACAGGCCGCGACCATGCTGCCACTGCCCACGCCGCAGGCCATGGCCAATGCGCGGGGATCGAAGATATCGAGCGTCGTCAGGTAACCGGCCATGAGCGCGAACCACAGGGTGCCGAACATGGTGCCCACGACATAGACTCCCATGACCCCGATGCCTTCGGGGCCCTTGAGTCCGTATTTGTCGGAGATGATGGCGATGTTGGGCTCGCGGGCGATGGAATACGTCGCGCCGATGGCTTCACGGCCCATCTTCAGGACGAGTACCGCAAACGGCATGGCGATCAGCATGGTGCCCAGGTTCCCCAACTCCTGCAGGACCAGGGCAGGCCCTGCGCTGAGTATCTGATCGATGGCAGGCCCGATCGTGGAGCCGAACCGAGCGATGAAGGGCATGATCGACAGCAAGATGATGGGCGCCGCCGCCGTACTCAGCTTCACCGGCACCAGCCGCGAGGTCGCCGAAAAGAGGTGAGGATTGACCAGCAGGCCGATGATGAAGGCGTAAAACAGCGGCAACAGCAGCAAACTGCCTGGCCCGAGGGGGATCTTGATGATGCCGATGGCTTCCGAGATCAAGGAGGCAACCGCCACCATGACGTGCAAGCGCCAGTCGAGGAGGAGGGAGAGTTTCATGGTGTTGTCCTGTTTTTGTAATAAACGGATTTGTAATTGCGGAAATGGCGGGCAGTCGCCGGTGGACCCTGTCCATCCCCGTCAACTCGAGTATCGAAGTGGATAGTGTTCGAATAAAAGGAGAGAAGCGTTCTAATTAATAGCGGCCCCTTTTTGGGGCCGTTTTCGTGTGTGGGGTGGGGCGTTTGTGGAGCGAGATTTAACCACGGTGTCAGCCGTCGGCCATGAGGCTGTCATCGTGTTCGAAGGCGGTGAGGGTATTGAGGGTGGCGTTTTTGCGATTGCCGTACCCGGTCAGCGCTGCTTGCGGTGGGCGCTGCAGGGTGCGTATCGCGGGGGTGTCGGTGGCGTGGCCGGTGTTCTCGAAGGTGCAGTCGCGGAAGGTGAGGTAGTTGCTTTCAGGGGCGAGGAAGACGCCGGGCGCAGCGTCGAGGGTAATCATGTGGCCGTGCTGGGCGAGGTCTTTCTTGAAGCGGCAACGTTCGAAGCGCACTACATGCCGTGCATTGCGCTTGTCGCTGTTGTGCAGGTAGAGATGCCCGCCACCGGGGGTGAAGTCGAACCGGCAGTGGCGGTAACGGTGATGCTGCGTGGTATCGAAGATATCGAAGCGGGGCACGTCGTCGCCGAGCCGGCAGGCGTCCACGTCGAGCGTGTCGAAGGCTTTGATCCAGCCGGCGGGGATCTCGCAGTCTTGGAGGCTGATGCGTTCGGCCGGGACATGAAAGAGCCGCGCCTGTGTGCCGCTCAGCGTGAAGTCGCGCAGGTGCGATTGGCCGATGAGTTTGCAGCCCACGGGGGCATCGGTGTCGCTGTGTCGGCTCTGGAAATTGGCAAGATGCAGCTCGCCTTTGAAGCCACCCGCCGAGACAATCGAGGCGTAACTAGCGCGTACGCTGTCATGGCGCTTTTCGTTGAATACGTGCCAGGTTTCGTCGAGGTGGCGGATATCGATGTGTCCGCCCCCTTCCAACGCCAGGGTGCTGCCACTGCGTCGCGTGCCACGTAGTTCCGTGGTAATGCGCTGACCGGTGAGGCGGCTGGTGGGGAGCGTCATTTCGATACAAAACCCCTTGTCGACCTCACGTGCTTGGCAGGCGTCGACGGCATGCCGCACGGGGACGTCGTGCAGGTCGCTGAGCAAATACCCTACGGCTGTGGTCTCGGCGATACAGCCGCGCAGGGTGAAGTGTCCGGTGCCGAGCGACGGGGCGCGTCCAGTGGTGGCGACGAATCCGTGATGCGTCGTCTGGCGTGAGCGGCAGTCTATAAAGCGCACCGCGTGGCTGTTTTCGGCCCAGTAGCCGGCATTGTATTCGGCGTCGCCGTAATCGACGCTGGCGTGATGGCCGTTTTCGGCGAGGCAGTCGATGAAGTCGATGCGCTCGCTGAGCATGTGTTCCGGGCTCTCGCCGTAGGTGTCGGCAACGAAGCCGATGCGCGTGAAGTCGCGTGCCTGGCAGCGTTCGACAATGCCGTCGTGGGAGTCGACGACGAAGATGCCGTCGCCGAAGTTGCCGCGTGCGCGTTCGGTGCTCACGTCTCGCAGCGTGAAATGGCGGGCCTCCACGCGTATGCAGGCAACGGGCGAACCACGGCAGACCATGTCAAGGGCGCTGACGTCGCGGCCGCGTAGATCCAGCGGCAGGCAGCCGGTGAAGGCATCGTAGTTGGATGAACTCCAGCGCTCGGGGTCGTCGCTGACATTGCCGTCCAGCGTGAAGCCGGAAATACGTGCACCATCGTGAATTTCGACCAGCGAGCCCAGGGCGTCGCCGGTGTAGCGTAGTTGCGTGCGTGAAGCGCCGGCGCCGGTTATGCGGATGCCTTCGAAGCGCAAGCCCGCTTCCGAAAGGGCGAAGTCGCCGGCGGGAAAGACGACATCACGCTGCTGGCTGTTGGCGGCCTGTGCGAGACGCTTCAAGGCGGCGTACTGATCGCTGCCATCTCCGCGTGCGCCGAACATGCCGGGCGTCAGTGCGTCGTCGAGGCGCCGCAGAAAGCGCCCACCGGCCTGGTCGTGGGCACGAAAGCAGGTGCCGCCGTTTTCCTCGCGTTGTTCATTGGCGTACCAGATGAAGCTCCCACCACCGAGTGTTTCCCCCGCATAGTAACCAGCCACCTCGATGCGTTGCCCGTTTGGCAGGCGGGCAACGTCCAGCGCCTGCATCTCGGCGATGGAGGCCACTTGGCGCGCCTGCGCCGATCCTTCCTGCTTGGTATTTTCCTTCTTGTCTTTGTTTTCCATGTTTGCCGCGTTTTTTTCCATGCCGACTGTGTGAGTCGGCAATAGACCGGCGGCCGTCAATACGGCGCCGCCCTGGAGTAGGCGAGCCAAGAGCCGTCTTCTCGAAGTGTTCATGTGATCTCCCTGACATAATCGCCTAGCGTAGGCGATATTTCGTCGGGCGATATGTTGAAACCTTTCCTTCTCGATAGCTCGTTTTTCTCATTTTTATTTATTTTGGTTGTTTTTCGTTATTTGTGGTGAGTGCGTGATGAGGGATGTTGATAATGTTTAATGAGTCGGCTTGGTGTTGATTGATTATAGCGTTGTAAGCATAAGGTGCGACTGGGTTTTGACATACGCTTTTGGCGTTTTGAGGCATGAATGATATGGGAGTGTATTAACCATTAAAACCGTCTGGCTGTGTAGATAAACACTTTGTAACTTGTTTGGCGAAAACCCGATTTTTTTATGCCTTTAAAAGGGCGGCACGGGACACTGAAAAGGTGGCGCCAATCATGTTCAATAAGCATAAAGTGTTCGAGCAGATGGATCGTTCGGCGTGGGCGGGGAGCGAGTCGTTAGTGTCGAGTGGCAAGGCGTTCGACACGCGTTATGAGCGTCGCCATTCACGTTGGTACGAACAGTGCCTGATGGGCATGCCTTTCCATTTCGTAGTGGGGTTACCGGCGGTTGTGATGGTGCCGCCGCTGATAGTGCATGGCGGAGACGTCTGGCGTGACATGGCGCCGGGGCTTGCCATGACGCTGTGGGCGGTGGGGGCGGCGTTTCTGGTGACGCTGTTCGTCTTGCACCGCATGACGCGTTTCCCCGGTACGCAGGCGTCGATGTATGTCGTGCCGCTGGCCAGTGTGCTGTTTGCGGCGACCTGGGCGCTGTTGCTCGGTGCCGAGCGCTTTGACGCAAGCGTGCTGTGGGGCGGTTACGCCGCGAGCCTGGTGTGGTTTTTCCTGGGCTATGCGGGGGTGCAGCGGTTTCGGCGTCCGCGCTTTGCCGTGGTGCCGTTGGGCGAGGCGCGACACCTCGTCGAGACCGAAGAGAGCGGGCTGCATCGTCTCGAAGTGCCGCGCCTGGGAGCGCAGCGTATCGATGGCATCGTCGCGGATCTACGCAGCGACGCCCTCAATCATGAGTGGATGCGCTTTCTGACCAAGTGCACGCTGAATGGCATTCCGGTGTACCAGATCAAGCAGATCGACGAGTCGCGTACCGGCCGTGTCAAGCTCGAGCATCTGGCGGATACGGAGCTGACTTCATTGTTGCCGTCGCCGCTGTATAGCGCTTGCAAGCGTGGCCTGGATTTGTGCGGTGCCTTGCTGCTGTTGCCGCTGCTGGCCCCCATCATGCTGGGCACGGCTTGGGCCATTCGCCATGACAGCCCGGGGCCGGCACTGTTCGTGCAATGGCGTATGGGGCATCGCGGGGTGCCGTTTCGTATCTACAAGTTCCGCAGCATGTATAGCGACCTCGAAGGCAAGGGATTTACGTCCGGAGAGGACGACCCGCGCATCACGCCCGTGGGCAAGATCATTCGCAAGTACCGCCTGGATGAGCTGCCGCAGCTTCTCAATGTGCTCAAGGGCGACATGAGTTTTATTGGCCCGCGCCCGGAGTCGATGGATCTCTCGCAGTGGTACGAGCAGGACGTTCCGTTTTTCAGTTATCGCCATGTCGTCAAGCCGGGGATCTCGGGCTGGGCCCAGGTCGAGCAGGGTTACGCGGCGGAAGTCGATGGCATGACCGTCAAGCTGCAGTACGACTTTTATTACATCAAGCATTTCTCGCTATGGCTCGACGTGCTGATTCTGCTGCGCACGTTGAAGACGGTCACGACCGGGTTCGGGGCACGCTGAGGCGTATCTGTCCTCGTTCGTTGGTTTTTCGATATCTGAAAACAGGCTCTGGTGCCCTCGTCTCGTGCGGGGGCGTTTCATTCCTGGGTCTAGAGAATGAGTTATCTCGTACTGCTGTGTAGTCAGGTTCTCATCCTGGATGAATGAGTTTTTTGACTAAAAGGCGCGAATTAGCGACGAGTAAAATCCAATGTAAGCATTGTGTAAATTCAGCCTATGAAACGTTACACAGTGCATAGAATGAAGTCCGCGAAAAGAGAATTATGCAAGCAAGAAAGAGGCGCTCAATTTTAAAGGTGCGTGTTTAAAGAGTACGTAGCGCAAGAGATTTCGTGTCGCAGTATCCAGGTAAATAAGGATGTTTGAAAAATTAGTGGTATGGCCCGGGAGATTTGGTGTCGCTCCAGGGCGGTAGCGTGGGTAAAAGAATTGTAAACCCTAACAAAATGACGAGTGAGGGAATCGGCATGACTGTAAGCCGCATGGAATATCGTTCGGGGTGGAGAAAGCCGCTGCTGGGGCTTTCTTTCATGGTGGCGCTATCGGGCTGTGCGTTTGCGCCGGGTGGAAACATCGATTATGAGGCTGATACGCAGGGAGAAGACATCTCCGACAATATCGAGATCAAGGCGATTACCCCGAGCCTGGTCAAGACGCTGGCGGCGACGGAAGACGAGTTGCGCGATTCGCTGTTCGAGTACGCCGAGGATGCGACGCCCGAAAACGAGGTCGGCTACGACTATATGATCGGTCGCGGCGATGTGCTCAACGTGGTGGTGTACGACCATCCTGAATTGACGATTCCCGCCGGGAGCGAGCGTAGCGCTGTCGAGTCGGGCAACGTCGTGCATTCGGACGGCACTATCTTCTATCCCTACATCGGCCAGGTGGACGTCGCGGGACGCACCGTACGCGATGTCCGCGGGGAGATTCAGCGACGCCTGGAAGGCTACATCGCGCAGCCCCAGGTAGATGTGAAGATTGCCGCCTTCAATGCCCAGAAAGCCTACGTGACCGGGCAGGTCGAGAACGCCGGTGCTCAGCCGATCACCAACGTGCCGCTACGAGTGTTGGATGCGCTCAGCAACGTGGGAGGTTTGACCCAAGGAGGGGATTGGCACGACGTGGTATTGACTCGCGATGGCAAGGAAATGCGTCTGTCGGTCTATGACATGTTGGTCAATGGCGATCTCGATCAGAACCTGTTGCTGCAGGATGGCGATGTTCTGCATGTGCCTGAAGTGGGTAATCAGCAGGTCTATGTGATGGGCGAGGTCAACGAGCCGACTGCCGTACCGATGCCCAATACGCGCTTCTCGCTGACCAATGCCTTGGCCCAGGCCGGCGGTATCAACGAAAACAGCGCCGATGCCTCGGGTATCTTCGTGATTCGACGTAATCACGATGTCGACAGCGATACCTTCGCGACCGTCTACCAGCTCAACGCCAAGAATGCGGTCTCCTTCGTGCTGGGGTCGGAATTCATTCTGCAGCCCACCGATGTGGTGTATGTCACCGCCGCACCGATCGCGCGTTGGAACCGCGTTATCAGCCAGATTCTGCCGAGTGTGACAGCGATCTATCAGCTGACGCAGGCCACGCGTGACATTCAAGACATCGATGACAATCAGTAAGTCGTAATTGCCTCGGGGCCTGCTGCCGCTGTCGCCCAACGTCCGTTGGTTCGAAGTGGCGCCGGGCCTCGGCCCCACATTCTCATGGAGTGGGAATTCTATGAACCTGAACGTGCCTGCCCCGCAAGCGAGCAAGACCTCCGAGGATATGGAACTGGGCCGCATTCTGGGCCTTTTGTTCGATGCCAAGGGGCTGGTGGTGAGTTTGATCGTGTTGTTTGCGCTGACCGGCGCGGCCTATGCGTTCTTCGCCACACCTATTTTCCGGGCGGATTCCCTGGTCCAGGTGGAAACCAAGACTCCCAAGAATCCGCTCGCGGATGCCACAGCATCCGCCATGATGCCGCAATTGCCACCGTCGCGTGCCGAAATGCAGATCATGCAATCGCGCATGGTACTCGGGAAAGCGGTGGATCTTCTCAATCTAGACCTGCGCGTCGAACCGGTGCGCGTGCCGGTCATTGGCGGGTTTCTCCATCGCCAGGGCATCCCCGCGCCGACCTTTGCCAGGAAGTGGGGATATGCCTGGGGGGATGACAGCGTCCGACTAGCAGGAATGCCGGTCGCCGAGAGCTATCTGGGCCGAACCTTCACCCTCGAGGTGCTCGATGACCAACGTTATGCGCTGCACTATCGCGGTGAGCGACTGGGCGAGGGGCGCGTCGGCGAGGAATCCGAGTTCCTGGACGGTTCAGTGGGCGTCGAGGTGGCGTCGATCTCAGCCTCGCCGGGGGCGACCTTCAAGCTCACCCACGAGCAGCGTGTGGTAGCCGTCGATAGGGTGCGCGACAACTTTGGCGTGGCGGAGCAGGGCAATGGCACCGGGATTATCGCCTGGAGTCTGACCAATCCCTCGCCGGAGCGGGCGGAGCGTCTTCTCTCGACCATTGGCGATATCTACGTCACCCAGAACATCCAGCGTCAGTCCGAGGAAGCGCGCAAGAGCCTGGAGTTCTTGAGCAAGCAGGTGCCCGAGGTGCGCGGCGAGCTTTCCGATGCCGAAGGCCAGCTCAATGCCTATCGTTCCGATCACAACAGCGTGGATATTTCCATGGAGACCCAGTCGGTGCTCGACCGGGTCGTCAGTTTGGAAACGCAGCTCAATGAGCTGGAATTCTCCGAAGCGGAAATCTCGCGGCGCTTCACGCCCAGCCACCCGACTTATGCCGCCTTGCTGGAGAAAAAAGCGCAGCTCAACAAAGAACTGGCGTCTTTGGAAGACCGCATCGATGGCATGCCGGAAACGCAGCAGGAAGTACTGCGCATGCAGCGTGATGTGACGGTCAATCAGGCGATTTACGTCCAACTGCGCAACAAGGTGCAGGAGATGCAGATCGCCGAGGCGAGCACGGTGGGTAACGTACGGGTGCTCGACGACTCGGAGTCGTTCCCGCGGCCGGTGTCGCCCAACAAGCTGATGATCATCGCGCTGGCGACCGTGATCGGGGCGGCTTTCGCGGTGGCAGTAGTGATGTTGCGGGCGATGTTCAATCGCGGCCTGGAAAGTCCCGACCAGCTCGAGCAACTGGGGTTACCGGTCTATGCCATCGTGCCCAAGTCGGATGATCAGAACAAACTCAATCGGCGCATTCGTCGCGGTGGTCTTTCGCAAAGCGTGCCGGCGGGGTTATTGGCCTGGCATCGGCCGCTGGATGTCTCCATCGAGGCATTGCGTAGCCTGCGTACCAGCCTGCATTTCGCGATGCTCGATAGTACCGATAACCGCTTGATGATCACCGGGCCGAGCCCTGGCGTGGGCAAGAGCTTCATTGCCGCCAATCTGGCCGCGGTATGCGCCCAGAATGGGCAACGCGTGCTGGTGATCGACGGTGACATGCGCAAGGGCCAGATGCACAAGATCTTCAAAGGGCCTTCCGAAGATGGCTTGAGCGAGATTCTGGCTGGGCGTCACACCTTGGCGGAAATGGTGCGCCCCGTGGAAAGCGTCGAGGGGCTCGAGTATCTGGCGCGTGGCGTCGTCCCGCCGAACGCTTCGGAACTGCTGGCTTCATCGCGTTTCACCGAGCTGCTGGCCACGGCCAGCGAGCGTTACGACCTGGTGATCGTCGATTCGCCGCCGGTGCTGGCGGTAACCGATGCCACGGTGATCGGTAAGCGTGTGGGTACGACCCTGATGGTGGCGCGCTTCCAGCTCAATCCGCCCAAGGAAGTCGAGCTTGCCATGCGGCGTCTGGATACCGGCGGGGTACGCGTGAAAGGCGCGATCCTCAATGGGCTCGAGCGCAAGGCGGCCACGGCGTACACCTACGGCTATTACAACTATTCCTATCGTTGATCGCACCTTTTGTGTGCCGCCCCTGCTGGTCGGGGGGCGATGCACTCAGGGTTGGGCGCCGCCAATGTTTTCGAGGGCCGCACTTTGCTGATTCGCTATACCGCTTATTACGGCTTGGCGCGTGGTGTGCCGGGCTTGCTGAACTTTCTCGCCATCGCGATCTATACGCGCCTTTTGTCACCCAGCGATTACGGGATCTACGCCCTGGTCGTGGTCTGGGTGGGGCTGATCAATGTGGTGTGCTTTCAATGGATTCGTTTGTCGTTGCTGCGGTTCTTCCCGGCCAACCTGAACGACCCGCGGCGTTTGTTGAGCACGCTATTGCTGGCGTACGCCAGCGTGGCGTCGCTGACCGGGATAGCGGGCGTGGCCGTGTGGTTTGCGGTGGCGGATGAGTCGCTGAGAACCCTGGTGCTGATCGCCGTGCCGTTGATCTGGGTGCAGGCGGGGTTCGAACTGAGCCTCGAGCTGATGCGCAGCCAGCTCAATCCGTTGCGTTACGGCTTGATGGCGGGTATCCGAGCGGTCATTGCACTGGGACTCGGGGTGCTGTTGATTACGTGGGGGTTCGGCGCGCTGGGTCCCTTGCTGGCCATGTTGCTGGGCATGCTGGTGGCGGTAGTGGTGCTTGGTGGATCGCTGTGGCGTGGGGCATGTCCGGCGCTGTCGCTAGCGCCCGAGCTCAAGCCCTTGCTGATTTATGGGCTGCCGTTGACGGCGACCTTCGCTCTGGAATTCGTGGTGTCGAGTTCCGACCGACTGCTGCTGGCGGGGCTTTTGAACAACGAAGCGGTGGGGATCTACACCGCCGGTTACGACTTGGTCGCCCAGGTGATCAATCTGCTGTTGGTGACGGTCAATCTAGCGGCGTATCCGCTGGTGGTGCGCGCGCTCGAACAGCAGGGGCGCGATGCGGCCCGCGAGCAGCTCGATCGCAATGGCGGCTTGCTGCTGCTGATGGCGGTGCCGGTGACGTTGGGCTTCATTGTGCTGGCGCCGCAGATCGTCGCGTTGATGCTGGGTGAATCTTTCCACGCGGGGGCGGAGCAGCTAGTGCCGTGGGTCGCTCTCGCCATCTTCATGTGTTGTATCCGCGCTTTCCATTTCGATCTGGCTTTTCAGTTGAGTGAAAAGACGCTCTATCAGGTGTGGATCAATGGCGGCGCGGCGGTGGTCAACGTGGCGCTCAATCTGCTGTTCATTCCGGCCTTCGGCCTGGTGGGCGCGGCCTACGCCACGCTGATCTCCTACGGCGTGGCGCTGGCATTGAGCGTGCTGCTGGGTCGGCGCTTGTTCCCGATCTCGCTGATCACGCGCGACAACCTCAAGGTTGTGCTCAGCGGTGCGGTGATGGTGGCGTGCCTATGGCCGTTACGTGAGGCGACCGGGACCTGGGCGCTGGTGGAGCAGGTGTTGTGGGGCGCGGCGGTTTATACCGTTAGCGTGTTTGTTCTCAACGTGGCGAATGTGCGCGGGATGGTGCTTGCCAAGCGACGGACGGCGAAATGAGAAACGACGATAAACGCATTGCGGTGTTCCTGCCTTCGCTGGCGGGCGGCGGTGCGGAGCGTGTGATGGTGACCCTCGCCAATGGATTCGCGAATCGTGGCGTGCCGGTGGATCTTGTCGTGGTTGCCGCCGAAGGGGCGTATCTGGCGGATGTTTCGCCTCGTGTGCGCCTGGTAGAGCTCGGTGCCTCGCGGGTGCTGTTCAGTTTGCCGGCACTGGTGCGCTATCTGCGCCGCGAGCGCCCGCATGCCTTACTCTCGGCGCTCAATCACGCCAACATCATTGCGCTTTGGGCACGTAAGCTGGCCCGTTCGGGGACACGGCTGGTGGTCTCGGAGCGCAACACGCTGTCCCGGGATGTCTCGAGCGATCGTTTGGAGCGTTTGGTGCCGTGGCTGATGCGCCTGAGTTACCCCTCGGCGGATGCCATCGTCGCGGTCTCGAGTGGGGTGGCGGATGACCTGGCGCAGACGGTGCGCCTGCCGCGCGAGCGGATCGATGTCGTCTATAACCCCATCAATACCCAGCTCGCGGAGTTGTGCGAGGCACCGTTGGCGCATCCCTGGCTGAAAGGTGGCCAGCCGCCGGTGATCGTCGCGGCGGGGCGGCTGACCGTACAGAAGGATTTCGCGACCTTGATCGAGGCCTTCGCCGAGGTGCGCAAGACGCATGCGGCGCGCCTGGTGATTCTCGGCGAGGGCGAGCTGCGCCCTGAGCTGGAGGCGCGTATCGACGAGCTGGGGATCGGCGACGACGTGGCGCTGCCAGGCTTCGTCGACAATCCCTACCCATGGATGCGCAAGGCGTCGTTGTTCGTGTTGTCGTCGGCGTGGGAGGGCTTTTGCAACGTGCTTGCCGAGGCCATGGCCTGCGGGACGCCCGTGGTGAGCACGAATTGTCCCAGCGGGTCGGCGGAGATTCTCGAAGATGGCAAGTGGGGTCGGCTGGTGCCGGTAGGCGATGCCGCAGCCTTGGCGCGGGCGATAGCCGCGACACTCAGTGACGAGACACATCCCGATGTTCAGCACCGGGCACGTAGTTTCGATTTGCAACAGGCGCTGCGTGGCTATCTACATGCGCTACGGGTGACGCTGCCGAAGGAGCGCCACTGTGGATGATACCCAACGCATGCTGGAATCGTCATCGGCGCTCGTCGACGCCAGTGCCTTGGGTGATATGACGCTGACGCTTTTTTTGCCCTCGCTGGAAGGCGGTGGCGCGGAAATGGTGATGGTGACCTTGGCCAACGGGCTCGCCGCGCAAGGCTGGCGGGTGGACCTTGTTCTCGCGCGGGCCACGGGCGCTTATCTCAAGAATGTGGCGGGAGAGGTGCGCGTGGTCGATCTGCGTGCGTCTCGGGTGCTGTACAGCTTGCCGGCGCTGGTGCGTTACCTGCGTAAGACACGGCCGGCGGTGATGCTGTCGGCACTCAACTACGCCAACGTGGTGGCGCTGTGGGCGACCCGATTGGCGGGCGTGGGCACACGGGTGGTGATTTCCGAGCATAACAACGTGACGCGCGACATGCGTTCAGAGCCGGCGGGGCGTTCGTGGCTCATTCCCTTGCTGATGCGGCATAGCTATCCCTGGGCGAGCGGCATCGTGGCGGTATCCGGCGGCGTGGCGGACGACCTTTCGCGTGCGTTGGCGCTGCCGCGAGAACGCATCGACGTGATCTACAACCCGGCGGTCACCGAGCGTCTGCGCGAGTTGAGCACGCAGGCGTTGACGCACCCCTGGCTGGCGAGCGGCGAGCCACCGGTGATCCTGGCCGTCGGCCGGCTCACCGCTCAGAAGGACTATCCCACCTTGATCAAGGCCTTTGCCACGTTGCGCACTCGGCAACCCGCGCGCCTGGTCATTCTCGGCGAGGGAGAACTACGCGAGAGTCTTGAAGCAATGGTGGCGTCGTTGGGGGTGAGCGAGGACGTCGCTTTTCTGGGTTTCGTCGATAACCCCTATGCGTGGATGCGCCAGGCCGAATTGTTCGTGCTGTCTTCTGCCTGGGAAGGTTTCGGCAATGTGCTGGCCGAGGCGATGGCCTGTGGCACGCCGGTCATCAGTACCGATTGTCCCAGCGGACCGGCGGAAATTCTGGAAGGCGGCACCTGGGGGCAGTTGGTGCCGGTGGGAAATCCAGAAGCGTTGTACGAGGCGATGGTGACTGCTTTGCAAGGGGAGGGATATCCCGATGTCGAGAGCAGGGCCCGAGCATTCGATCTCGGTCAGGCCGTTCAGGCGTATTTACGTGTCATGCAGCGCCAGCCCATTTAAGTTAAGGCGCGTCAGCGCCCCCCGTAATTTGAGGCGAACGATGAAACTACTGATACCCACCGAAGGCTCGTTCGGTTACAAGTCCATGTGCTTGGTCCTGGCCGGTATTTATGCCTGGTTTTTGATGGGGCTGGATATCGACGGCTATATCGACCGCGCCAACTATCTCGTTTATGCCCAGCATTCCGATGAGATATTCGTGATGTATGCCGCAAGTAGCCTCAAGTCGATTCTTACCAACGAACCGGTTTGGCTGCTATTCAATATTTGGGCCGCCAAGCATTTTTCCCCGGAAGATACGCTTCGTGTAATCATTTTCTTCTCATCGTTTTTGATTTCGTTTCTAGTGTTGAGAAGTTATCCGAAGTACGCCTTCTTCCTGATTCTTTTTATTCTCATGCCGCAGGTGTTGAAGAATAATATCATTCACTTGCGGCAGGGCGTAGGGATTACGCTGTTCTTTCTCGGCTGGTGGTGTCGTTACTTGCCGCTGCGTATTTTCTTTATTGCATTGGCGCCATTGGTGCATGCGTCCTTCTTCTTTATCAATATCTTGTTTCTTCTCAATATCTTTTTCTCGACGTTTAGTATTTCGACCGTATGGCGCGTGGTGTACACCTTGGGGATGGGGGTCGTGTTGGGAGCGCTGGGGATCTGGCTAGCCGGTGCGCTCGGGGCACGACAAGGCGAGAGCGCCGAGTATAGTGCCATGGGATCGGGGGGATCGGGACTGGCGTTTGTCTTCTGGACCGTGTTCTCCGTGATCTTCTTCATGGAGGGTAAATCGTTTCTTAGGAACAATTTCTTTGCCGCTTCGATTCTGGTCTTTTATCTGTCTACATATTTTCTTCTTCCAGTCACGGCACGCGTGTTCGAAAGCGGCATGCTAGTGGTTTTATTGGCCTCGCTGGGGCTATCCGATTGGCGGCGTTACGCGGCCTACGGGCTTTATGCTTTCTATTTCTTCATGCAGTGGTATCCGGTGCTTGGCGTTCCAGGATACGGCTGGGCGGCCGAAGGCGGAATGTAGAAAACGCCTTATAAAATACGATAACGCGTTGACGTTTCGATTCTGGGGAGCGGGGAAATTCAAGGGGAGGGGAATAATGCAGCGTAATGTTTCGTTGGATGTGCTCAAGCTGACACTGGCCGTCATCGTGGTGATTTCACATGCTCAAGTGCTGATGGGGTATAGCGAATTAGGTTATCAACTGACGGTGCAGGGGCTATTCCGCATCGTGGTGCCGATTTTTATGATGGCCAGCGGTTATTTCTTTATTAGCGTTATTCGTTCCCAGTCGCTCTTCAGATGGCTCAAGAAAGTGGTGTCGATGTATCTCTTCTGGATGCTGGTTTACGTATATTTCTGGCTGGATATTCCGGCGGTGACACCGTATGAGATTTTGAAACTGCTGCGTGTTGCTGTCATGGGTTATCACCATCTGTGGTTTCTTTCCGCGCTGATCGGGGCTGCCATCATGTTGTACATGCTGCGCAACCTTCCCTTGAAGGCTCTGCTGGTACTGGCGTTGACGCTTTACGCGATGGGGATGTTCTTCATTTATGCCGGTCATTATCACCTATTCGCCGGCACCCCTTTGGATGTGCTCTTCAATGAGATCTGGTTCTACCGCAACTTTCTATTTTTCGGCTTTCCCTTCTTTTGTACCGGCTATTTGTTGCGTTGTTGGGAAAGGCTGAGCCAATGGGATCGGCGTTATTACATGTTGTGGAGCCTGGGCGGTGCGCTGCTGCTGATGGGGGAATCCTATCTCAATTATATTGGGCTCGAAGGCCAGCCGGCGTTCGATATGTACTTGAGTTTATTGATCTTTTGTCCGGGCTTGTTCCTTTGGGTTTCGTCGATGCAGGTGCCCGGCGACAGCACGTCCCTGGCGTACTACGCGACGGCGCTGTACTTCATCCATCCGCTTTTTATCTCGCTGTTCGAGGCGCTTTCGTATCGGCCGGGCAACATGCTGGCGCTGTTGGCGTTGGCCTCGTCGCTGGCGGCCGTGGTGCTGCTCAAGGGGAGCCGCAAGCATTTGGGATTCGCGTTCGGTAGCTGAGGCCATCAGGCGATGCCTAACAAACGCTAAAGGTCATGTTCGCCGCGTCTAGTGCCATCTGGTCGTCGGCCAATCGAGGGTATAACCGCTTATGCTAGCCAAACCGCTGAAGGTCTTGCATGTCATCACCGGCTTGACCGATGGTGGTGCCGAGGATTCGCTTTACCAGCTTTGCCATAACGATCATCACAATGTACACCGCGTGGTGTGCTTGATGGACGCCGGGCAATACGGTCCGCGTTTCGATGCGGCAGGAATCGAGGTCGTGTATCTGGATATGCCGCGCGGCCGTGTGACGCCTGCCGGCCTGTGGCGGTTGTGGCGCATCATCCGGGATTACCAGCCGGACGTGGTGCAGACCTGGATGTATCACGCCAATCTGGTGGGCGGTGTCGTGGCGCGTCTGGCAGGCGTCAAGGCCATTTGCTGGGGGATTCACAACAGTAACTTGATGCCAGGCGCCACCAAGCGCAGCACGATCTGGGTCGCCAAGGCGTGCGGCGCTTTGTCCCGCGTGGTACCGAGTCGCATCGTGAGCTGTTCGCAACATGCGGTGGATGTGCATCGCAAGCTGCGTTATGCGGCCATGAAGTTCGTGGTCGTGCCCAATGGTTATAACTTGTCGCTATTGACTCCCGACACCGAGGCCAGGGCGCGCGTGCGGGCGGAGTGGGGTATAGACGACGATATGCCGCTATTCGGCATGGTGGCGCGCTTCGACCCGCAGAAGGACCATGCCAATCTGATCGCCGGCCTGGCGCAGCTCAAGGGCCTGGGGTGGGATTTCCGCTGCGCGCTGATCGGTGCGGGACTAGATGCCGACAATGACGAATTAATACGGCTGCTGGAAGATCATGGCGTGCGCGATCGGGTGCTGCTGGTCGGACGGCGTAGCGATATTCCGGCGGTGATGAACGCGCTCGATGTGCATGTGCTGTCGTCGCGCTTCGGTGAGGCGTTTCCCAATGTATTGTCTGAAGCGATGGCCTGCGGCACGCCGTGCGTGTCCACCGACGTCGGGGATGCGGCCTTCATCGTTGGCGATACCGGTTGGATCGTGCCGCCAAACGATTCGCGGTTGCTGGCAGACCAACTGGCCATGGTGCTGAGTGAGCATGCGGATGCGGCAACGTGGCAGGTGCGCAAGCAGCGCGCGCATCAACGTGTCGTCGATTCCTTCAGCGTGCAGCGCATGATCGACGGCTACAGCGCTTCCTGGCATCAGGCGTGTCACGCATGAGTGCTAACTGGATGACCCGTTTGGCACGTGCCGAAGGCGAGCCGTTACGTCCGCCGGCTTTCGTGATCTCCCTGGATTTCGAGTTGCACTGGGGGATGTCGGACATCGTGACCACGCCCGAACATCCGTATATGCGCCATTTGCTCGGCGCACGACGCGCGGTGCCGGCGATGCTCGATCTCTTCCGCGAGCGTCATATCCGTGCGACCTGGGCCACGGTGGGCTATCTGTTCGCTGAGGACCGAGAGACGCTGGCGCGTTTCTCTCCTGCGCGGCGCCCGCATTATGCCAATCCGGCGCTCGATAACTACCGTCTGGACATCGGCGATGACGAGGCCAGCGATCCGCTGCATTACGCGCGTTCGCTGATCGATCTGATTGCGCAGACGCCGGGCCAGGAAGTCGCCTCGCATACCTTTTCGCATTACTACTGCCATGAAGAAGGTCAGACGCCGGAGGACTTCAAGGCCGATCTCGCGGCGGCGATGGCTATTGCCGAGCATGCCGGGCATCGCCCTGATTCGTTGGTCTTGCCACGCAATCAGGTCGATGAGGCTTATCTGGCGGCAATACGTGAGGCGGGCTTTCGTTGCTATCGCGGCAATCCCCAACGCGCGGGGTTCCCACGTCACCAGCGCGACGCCGCCTTTCGACGCGCGCTGCGCCTGCTGGATAGCTATGTCGATCTGACCGGCCATCACGGCATCAAGTGGCGCGATCTCAAGGGCGATCCGCTGGATGTTCCGGCCAGCATGTTCTTGCGTCCGCGCCGTGGGGTGCCGCAGCTGGATGTGCTACGGCTACGGCGCATCAAGAACGCCATGCGTCGTGCCGCCAGGCGTGGCGAGATATTCCATCTGTGGTGGCATCCGCACAATTTCGGCGGCGATACCGATGCTAACTTGCGTGATCTCGCTGCCATCATCGGCTATTTCCAGTCGCTTTCCATCGAATACGGCATGCGCTCGCTATCGATGGGTGACGTTTTGGCGCGTCACGAACAGGCTACGACAGCCCTCTTACCGACCTAACCCCGAGGCGCAGGCCGCACATACAGCCCGCACCTTCAAGACGCTCGATCACCGATGGCCAACGCGCTTTAGCGCGGGGGCAGGGGCTCTGTGCCTCTAAAAAACGTGCCTCTAAAAACACGTGTCTTCAAGAACGCTTCTTCAAGACGTGCCTCACAGACGATCTCCACTGCAGAGGAGTTGTTTCCATGAACGATAAAACGATTGTGCTGGTCTCCAACACGTCCTGGTTTCTCTACAACTTCTGCCAGGGGTTGTTGAAGGCGCTCGAGCGACGTGGATTTCGCGTGGTGTGCCTGGTGCCCGACGACGATTATTCGCAACGTCTGCTCGATGAATTCGACGTCACCCTGCGCAGCATGCCCATGGATGGCAAAAGCACGGGGCCTGCGCGGGAGGGGAAGTGCCTGTTCTGGTTGTACGGGCAGTTGCGCGAGTTGCGTCCTGCCTTCGTATTCAACTTCACGATCAAGGCCAATCTCTATGCGGGCCTGGCGTGTCGCGCCCTGAGAATCCCGTATGCCAATACCATCACCGGCCTGGGGACGGCCTTCCTGCATGACAGCCACTTGTTTCGTCAGGTGAGACGTCTCTATGGCGTCGCCAATGCCGGGGCGACACGGGTTTTCTTCCTCAATCCCGATGACCGGGCGCTCTTCGAACGCCAAGGCATGTTGCAAAAGGTCGACTGGGCGATGCTGCCGGGCGCGGGTGTCGATGTGGCGCGTTTTGCGTTCACGCCGTTGCCTCAGGAAGGGCCCTTCACCTTTGTATTGATCGCGCGGCTGCTGGGCGACAAGGGCGTGCGCGAGTACGTTGCGGCGGCCGAGAAGGTTCATTCGGAAAATCCCGACACTCGCTTTTTGATCGTCGGCCCTAAGGGCGTCAGCAATCGCACGGCCATCGACGATGACGAGGTCGAGACCTGGCATGTGCGGGGTGTCGTCGAATACGTCGGCGCTCAGGACGATGTGCGTCCTTGGATCGCACAGTCCCACGTGCTGGTGCTGCCGTCCTATCGCGAGGGCATGCCGAGCACGGTGCTGGAAGCGGGCGCGATGGGGCGGCCGACTATCGCTACCGATGTACCGGGGTGCCGCCATGCCGTGGCCGATGGCGAAACCGGTTGGCTGTGTCGCGTCAAGGACGTCGAGTCGCTGGCGGCGCGCATGCGCGCGTGTCTGGTAATGACGCCCTGGGCACTTTCTCGCGTAGGCGTGGCGGCACGTCGACGCGCCGAAAAGGAATTCTCGCAGGACATCGTCGTGACGGGATATCTGGCCTGCCTGGAGGCGGGCTTGATGAATCACCAACGCGTGAAAATGGAGGCATGATGACGATATTAGTGACGGGCGGCGCGGGTTACATCGGTTCGCATATGGTGCTGCGGCTCATGGAGGCCGGCCACGACGTGGTCGTGATCGACAACCTCTGCAACGCCTCGCGCGAGTCGCTGGAACGCGTCTCCCAGTTGACCGGCAAGGAAGTGACCTTTATCGAAGGCGATATACGTGAGCGTTCGCTGTTGGATTATATCTTTGCGGACTTCGCGATCAGCGACGTGTTGCACTTCGCCGGGCTCAAATCCGTGGGGGAGAGCGTCAACGAGCCGTTGGCGTATTTCGAGAACAACGTCGCGGGAACTATCACGCTGTGCCAGGCCATGATGGCGGCAGGGGTCTTCCGTCTGGTGTTCAGTTCTTCGGCGACGGTCTACGGCGATGCCACGCGCATGCCGTTGAGCGAGAGCGCACCCACCGGTCAGCCGACCAACGCCTACGGGCATTCCAAGTTGATGGTCGAGGAGGTGCTGCGCAAGCTCTCGCGGTCCGATCCGCGCTGGTCGATCGCGCTGCTGCGCTACTTCAATCCCGTGGGCGCGCATCCCAGCGGGCTCATCGGTGAAGATCCGTCAGGTACGCCCAATAACCTGTTGCCGTTTATCTCCCAGGTGGCGATCGGACGCCTGCCGGCGCTGTCGATTTTCGGCGACGATTATCCCACGCCGGACGGCACCGGTGTACGCGACTATATCCATGTCATGGATCTGGTCGAGGGGCATCTGGCGGCGATGCGTGTGCTGGCGGATCGTCCGGGGGTGAATGTCTGGAATCTGGGCACCGGTCAGGGGTATTCGGTGCTCGAGATGGTGCGCGCCTTCGAGATGATCTCACAGCGCGACGTGGCGTATCGCATCGTACCGCGCCGCGACGGGGACATCGCCGAATGCTGGGCGGATGCATCACTCGCTGCGCATGAGTTGGGCTGGAAAGCCCAACGCGATCTGACCGACATGATCGCCGATACCTGGCGCTGGCAGTCGCAGAACCCCGAAGGCTATCCCAGCAAACGCGTGGTGCGACGCGACGGCCTTGGCACGCCTGGCAGCATGGCCAACACCTTGCCGAAGATCTACCTCATCGACACCACACGTACCAACCGAGTGGCCTCGTGATGATTCAAGCAGAAAGCGTGGTGTTGTGATTTGTGAAAAAGTTCGATCGTGTTTGGCCTTGACGCCGGTGCCTCGTGCACCGGCGCTTTTATTTATAGTGCGTGCTGAAAATGGTGCGTACTAAAAAAAGAGGAGGAAAACAGCGTCGCGCAAAGGGGCTATGAGGGCGCGCGGGGTTTGCGCGCGGGAGTCGCTGGGATACGCTTGTCGCCTATCATTCAACAATGACACGGGTCCGGCGAGGCATAATGCGAATATGGTCATATCGCATGAGACGGTTATTCAAGACACTGCTGCCCAAGACACTGCTGGGGCGTTTGGTCCTCGGCACTGGTGTGGGCTGGAGCGTGTTGGTCATCGCCATCCTGTGGGTGTCGCTGCGTGGCGGTAGCGGTCTTGCCGAGGAGATCAATCGGGCGCATCTGGATTACGAAGCCTCGCTGATCGCGCGCGATATTCAGCAATCCATTTCGTTGCGGCTCGATACGCTTAAAACCATTGCTTCCTTGCAAGCAGGGTCGCTGCAGGGCGATGTGCCGCTGACCGAAGACAGCGACGACGACGTGCAGGCGCGCTTGAGCGACCATACGGCACTGTTGGAGCTTTTTGATTCGGCATTCGTTGTTGATGCCGAGGGGGATGTCATGGGCTTCACGCCGTCGTTGTCGGGCGCCGTGGGCTTGAATGTGGCCGATCGCGAGTATTTTCGCTTCGTTCAGCAAGTGGGGCGTCCCTTCGTGGGTCGCCCGATCATCAGCAAACTCCACGATAGTCGCCCGCTGGTGGTGATGGGGGTTCCACTTACGGATGCGCAGGGCCGTTTCGCAGGCATGCTGGGTGGCGTGGTCAACCTGCGTGACGGGCGCTTCTTTCTCGATCTGCGCAGCCTGCGCATCGGCGAGGAGGGGTATGCGGTGTTGATGACCAGTGATGGTACGGTGCTCAGCCATCCCGATAGTTCCCTGATCATGCATCATGTCCCTTCCACGCTGGAGAGCCCGGTGCTGGCGCAGGCACTGGATGGCTGGCAGGGCACTGGTACCGGTCGTCTCATCAACGGCGAACCTGCGTTGATGAGTTACCACCAGGTCTGGGAACCGGACTGGGTCGTGGGGGTTTTCCTGCCGCAAAGTCAAACGCGTCAACCGATCATCGATTACGTGCGTCGCCAGTGGTGGGTAGCCATGGTCGTGGTGCTGTCGATGCTGCCCTTGTTGTGGTGGCTGCTGCGCTTGGGGCTTTCACCATTGCGGCGCCTGGCGCGTCAGATCGCGCAGGTGGGACAGGGGGATATTCCGCGTATTTCCCTGGATACCTCCTTGGAGGAGTTGCGGCGCATCGCTGCGACCTTCAATACGGTGGAGTTCGAGCGTGGCCGTGAGCGTGCGGAGCGGCGCAGCCGCCAAGCTTACCTCGACGCGGTGCTGAGTTCGTCGCCGCTGCCGATGTTTCTGGCCGATATCGAGGGCCACATCAGCTACGTCAACCCGGCCCTGGAAACCTTGACAGGGCTGTCGGCGACGTCGTTCAAGCATCGTGCATGGCTGCGCCGCCTGCATCCCGAGGATCGCCCGTTGCTGTTTGCGCTGTGGCGTGACGCGGTGGATGGCGGCCACGAGCTGCATCGCCAGTTGCGCTTCCAGTGTGGCGATAGGGGCATGATGTGGCTGGAACTTTATACCAGCCAGGTGATGAACGGCGAGCAGCCGCAAGGCGTGGTGGGCTTCGTCAAGGACATTACCCATCTACGTGCGCAGCAGAAGCGTCAACTTTGGGAAGCCGAGCACGATCCGCTGACCGGGCTGCTCAACCGGCGTGGTTTCGAGCGGCGTCTCGAAGAGACCTTCCAGCGTTTCCGCGAACATGGCGAAACGGCGTCGTTGATCCTCTTCGACCTGGATAGCTTCAAACCGATCAACGACGAGGGCGGCCACGCCTTGGGGGATGAGATGCTGCGTGCGATTGCCCGTTGTCTGGAAGGTTGTGTGCGCCGTGACGATCACCTGGCGCGCCTGGGCGGTGATGAATTTGCCATCCTGTTGCCCGGCTGCGCCAACCCACAAGCCATGCGCATTGCCGAGGAGATCCGTCACGCAGTGAGCGAGTTGTCGGTGCTGCGCAAGGGCAAGCGCTACCATGTCACCGCGAGCCTGGGTATTTCGTGCCTGGGCGCCGATGACAGCGATGCGCAAGCAATGGTGAAACGTGCCGATGGCGCGAGTTATGACGCCAAGGCCATGGGCAAGAACCGTATGATGAACGATGCGCGTTGCGAATGACGCCGCGCCCGGTACGAACATGAAAGAGGAGCGACGATGAAGCACGATACCTTGGTGTTGGGCGCGGGCATGGTGGGTGTCGGCGTGGCGTATCATCTCGCGCGGCGTGGACGCCGAGTGGCGCTGGTGGATCGTCGCGCCCCGGGCCGTGAAACCTCCTACGGTAATGCCGGGATCATCCAGCGCGAGGCGGTGGCGCCGCATGCCTTTCCGCGCGATATGCGCACTCTTTGGCGTGTGCTGGGCAACCAGGGCGTGGATATTCGTTACACGCCGCTTGGCGTGATGCAGGCGGGACATGCCTTGTGGCAGTACTGGCAGAACAGCGCGCCCGAGGCCTATGCGCGGATCGTCCCTGAATATGCTTCGCTGATCGAACTCTCGATCACGACTCATGCGGAGATGATCGCGGCGGCAGGGGCCGAGGACCTGATTCGTCGCGATGGCTGGATGGAGGTCTTTCGTACGCCGGGGGCATTGGAATCACGATTCAGCGAAGCGCGGACGTTGGGCGAGCGTTTCGGCCTGGCGCATGACACGCTGGATGCGCATGAATTGCGCGCGCGTGAGCCTGACCTGGATGCCCAGGCCATCGGCGCCGTGCATTGGCGTGACCCTTGGAGCGTGGCCGATCCCGGCGCTCTGGTGGCGGCCTACGCGCGGGCTTTCGAGGCCGAGGGCGGCGAATGTTTGCAAGGCGAGATACAGGCGATTGCACGCCATGGAGAAGGCTGGCGCGTGACCACGGACGCCGGTGTCTTCGAGGCACGCGATATCGTGCTGGCACTGGGACCTTGGGCGGATGACTGGCTGGCTACGCTGGGGTATCGCTTGCCGCTGTTCGTGAAACGTGGCTATCACATGCATTACGCTGCGCAGGGCGAGGCGAGATTGCACCATTGGGTGCTGGATGCCGAAACCGGTTATCTCCTGTCGCCGATGCGCGCGGGCATTCGTCTGACCACTGGCGCGGAGCTGGCACCGCGCGATGCGTCGTCGGGGCATGCCCAGCTCGAGGCGGCGGAGACGGCGGCGCGGGGCTTGTTCCCGCTCGGTAAGCGCCTCGAGTCGCGCCCCTGGAGAGGCGCGCGTCCGTGTACGCCGGATATGAAACCCATCATCGGCCCGGCGCCACGCCACAAGGGATTATGGTTCGCCCTCGGCCACGCCCATCAAGGGTTTACGTTGGGACCGGCGACCGGGCAACTTCTTGCGTCGATGATGGAAGGCGAAGTGCCGGCCATCGAGATGGGACCTTTCCGCGCCGAACGTTTTTTGTAAGCTCTAGCGGGCCAAGTTTCTCGATTCAACTTTTCTGATATACTGCCGATAGTGACTGCATAACGTCGTAGGCAAGCCGATGGGGCCCCTGCGATAACACGCATCACTATAAAGAGGCAGGGATACATGAAAGTTCAATATAGGTGGCTCGCGGTTGTCGCGGGCGTGCTTTCGCTCGCGTTGACGGCGACGCCGACCGTGGCGGAGGTCAAGGTGGGGTTGGTCGCACCCTTCAGCGGGGCGGCGGCGTCGCTCGGTGAGGGAATGCGCCAGGGTATCGAGGCGCGTTTCGCCGAGGCCAATGAGTCGGGCGGCGTGCATGGCGAAACGCTGACGCTGGAAACACGCGATGACGGTTATGAGCCGTTGCGTTCGGCGAAGGCGACACGCGAGCTTCTGGAAGACGACGAGATATTAGCCATGCTGGGCAATGTTGGCACGCCGACGGCCATCGTCAATCTTCCCATTCTGCTCGATAACGAGATGCCGCTGATCGGGGCTTTCACCGGTAGCGGCATCTTGCGTCAGTCCCCGCCGGATCGTTATGTCTTCAACTATCGCGCGAGTTACGCCCAGGAAACCGCGACGATGATCGAAGGCTTGCTGATGGCGGGCATCGCCCCCGAGGAAATCGCCTTCTTCACTCAGGCCGATGGTTACGGCGATGCCGGTTACCAGGGCGCGCTGCGCGCATTGGGCAATCACGGTTATTCCCACCCCGAACGCTTGGCGCATGGACGCTATACGCGCGGCACGCGCAACGTTCATCGTGGGCTGGCAAGCATTCTGCAGGCGCCCGTCACGCCGCGTGCGGTGATTATCGTGGGCACCTACGGGCCGGCGGCGGATTTCATTCGCGAAGCCCGCAAGGACCTGCCCGATGCCTTGTTCCTCAATGTCTCCTTCGTGGGCAGTCAGGCCCTGCTCGATGAGCTCGGCGAAGAGGCTGAGGGCGTGATTGTGACTCAGGTGGTGCCGCCGTACGAAGCCGATTTGCCGGGCGTGAAGGCGTACCGCGAGGCATTGAAAGCCGAGGATGACAGCGCCGGCGGCGATTTCGTCTCGTTGGAAGGGTATCTGGCGGCTTCGCTGTTCATCAAAGGGCTCGAGGCGGCTGGCGCCGATGCCGACCGCGAGGCGCTCGTCGATGGCCTGGAAAGTCTGGGCGACATCGATCTCGGTATTGGCAAGTCACTGACGCTAGGCTCCAAGGATCATCAAGCGAGCGATTCCGTGTGGGCTACGCGCATTCACGATGGCCAATTCGAGCTGATCGATTGGTTGACCCTACTCGATGACGACGCGGCCAAGGAGTAACCCCATGAAGAAGAGTTTGAGCCTACGGGCGATGTTGATCGGGTTGTTCGTGGCCGCGGTACTTGGCGCGGTGATTCCCGCGGCGGCAGGGTTCTTGTCCAACCAGCGGTTGATAGAGGCGCAGCATCTATTTACCGATGAGATATTACCGCAGCAGGCGGCGAGTCGCGATATGAGCGATGCGTTGACGCGTTATCGCCAGCGGCAGTCGGCCCTGCTCGCCGCCCAGAGCGAAGCGGCGCTCGACGCGGCGCCCACACAAGCCAGTGCCGATGAGCGCTTCAAGGCGGTCCGCGAACGGTTGGGATCGTTGATGATGGCCGATAAGACGTTGCTGGAGAGGCTGGATAGCGATTATAGCGACTTGCGTCAGGCCGATACCGCATTGGAAGAGGTACGCCGCGAGGACGTTGCGCTGACCGCTTCCATGCGCGCACGTATTGCCGAGATGCAGGAAAAGATCGCCGAGGTGTCGACCGACGCCGAGTCGATGGCGGGGCGCGCGATGCTCTCCGATGTGCGCGAAAAACGCGCGTTGACGCAGCGTATCCAGACGATGGAGGGCGATGGGCGGTCCATGGTGCCGATGTCGATGCTCGATACGCTGACGGAGCAACGTACCAATATCGCAGGGCTCAGCGGCGACGTGCAGATGCTGGTCGCCCAATTGGCCGACCAGGGGCGTCAATTGATGCAGGTCGATAGCCACGATGCTTTGGTCGATCTGCGCTATAACCAGATCGCTCAGCAAATTTCGCGGATCCACCAGGCGTTGGCGAGTATCGAGGGCGCGGCCGGTGCGACCTCGGCGCAGCAGCAAAGTGCCGCGCAGTTGGAAGATGTCGTGACTGAGTTGAATGAACTGATGCTCACGGGGGACAACGCCGTCTATGCGTTGCGTGACCGACAACTTGGCTTGCGCGAGCGTTCCCAGCAGGCCTTGGCTGGCGTTTCCCAGGCGATGGAGGGCATGCGCGATAGCCTGGAGGGTGTCGAAGGTTATGCCGCTGAGCGCGCCGATGACGCCGCTCAACAAGCTGCCGCGACGGCGCAAGCCGGGCGCGTATTGCAACTGGTGGTACTGCTGATCGTGATCGTGATTCTGGCGGCGGTGGGTTGGCGCGTCATGACCCGGGTGCTCAAGCCTATCGGTGAAATGCGCCGTCAGATGGAAGGCATTAGCGGGGCGGCGGGGCAAACCGGTGACTTGTCGATGCGCTTGAAAGTGCGCCATGGCGACGAAATCGGCCATACCGCGCAGGCCTTCAATCAGATGATGGTGACCTTCGAGCGCTTGATTGCGCAGATTCGCGACGGGGCCGAGTCGGTGGCCTCCAGCAGCCGTCAGATCGCCTCGGGCAATCAGGACTTGGCACAACGCACCGATGAGCAGTCTTCGTCGTTGGCCGAGACGGCAGCGAGTCTCGAGGAAATCACCGCGACCGTGAAGCAGACCGCCGATTATGCTAACCAGGCACGGGACATGAGCCATGGGGTCGGCCAGCGTGCCCGTGAAGCCGGCGATGTGGGGGATCGGACGCATCGCGCGATGCAGGAAATTCGCGACTCCAGTGCCAAGATTTCCACCATCGTCGAGGCGATCGATTCCATTGCCTTCCAGACCAATCTGCTGGCCTTGAACGCCTCGGTGGAAGCGGCCCGCGCTGGCGAGCACGGGCGTGGTTTCGCCGTCGTCGCCGAAGAGGTGCGTCGTCTTGCCAGCCGCAGTGCCGACGAGGCCGAGCAGATTCGCCACTTGGTCAAGGACAGCGTGACCAAGGTGGGCGAGGGCGCTGAGCTGGTCGAAGAAACCGGTGGGCATCTACGCGAGATCGTCGATAGCGTCGACAAGGTGTCGCAGTTCGTCTCCGAAATCGCCGAGGCGACGCAAGAGCAGTCGACGGGGATCGACCAGATCAATCAGGCGATTGCCCAGCTCGACCAGGTGACCCAGCAAAACGCTTCGCTGGTGCAGGAAGCCTCCTCGGCCAGCCTGTCGCTGGATGAACGAGCCAACGACATGCATGTGCTGGTGGGGCGTTTCAAGGTCAGCAACGCGGCCTATCAGGAAGACGACACTGACGCTAACAACTCACCCAAGGCGTTGCCGACCGCCTGAACGTGGGCTGATAGATAAACGACGGCCCCGCTACCTTGGCAGCGGGGCCGTTTTGCTTTCAGGGATGAAGGAAGGTGTTACGTCGGGGCTGCGAAAGCCACGGCCGGCAAGCCTTGTGCCTGAGTATCGATAGCGAATAGCGCACCGGCATCGGGTTGTCTGGCCAGAGCGTCGTCGTCGAGACCCTTGCGTGCGGTGGTGATGTACAGCGTGGAGAGGTCGGGGCCGCCGAAGGTGCAACTGGTGATGTTGGCGACGGGCATGGGGATTTCTTCGCGCAGTTGGCCTTGGCTATCGAATATGCTGATACGCCAGCCGCCGAATTGGCAGACCCAGAGGTTGCCGTCGCGGTCGGTGGTCATGCCATCGGGGCAGCCCTGATCCTGAGGGATACGGATGAAGGGCTCGCGATTCGAGAGATTGCCATGTTCATCCACGGCGAAGCGATAGATGAGGCGTTCCAGTGTGTCGGTGTGGTAGAGCCAATCGCCCTGAGGCGAGAGCACCGGGCCGTTGGTGACGATGTAACCGCTATCCTGGCGTTGGCAGTCACCGTCTGGACGCACGCGATAGAGCGAACCGCTGGTGTGGCCCTCGGCGTCGTCCATGGTGCCGCACCAGAGATTGCCGCTGGTATCGACCACGGCATCGTTGAAGCGATTGCCGGGGAGTTCGGGCTCGGGCGTCAGCCACTTTTCGAGCTTACCTTCAGGTAGGTGCAGGCGGGCGATGGCGTGTCGCAGCGTGACGATGAATCCACCTTCGGCGTGACGATGCACACTGGTGATTTCCTCGTCGAATTGCCAATGATGAACGCCAGCAGCGTCGAAACGCTGCAGACAGTGGCCTTTGATATCCACCCAGTAAAGCGCTTGTTCCGTCGCGTCCCATAGTGGCCCTTCGCCCAGAATGTTGTGGGCCGGATGGACGACGCGCGGTGTTGTCTGTGGGGTAATGAGTGTCGGCATCGTGATCTCTCCTTGGAGCTAAATGGCGCCAAAAACGACAACCGGTGTCGGAGTTTCCTCCGACACCGGATGGTCACCATTATGCGTAAGCCATGTCCTCGAGCTCACGACCCTTCGTTTCGCGGACGAATTTGATGACGAAGAAGATCGAGATGACCGCGCAGATGGCGTAGAAGCTATAAGCGCCGGTCAGGCCGATGGAGGCGAGCATGATCGGGAAGGTCATGGTAATGGCGAAGTTGCTACCCCATTGGAACAGACCCGCGATGGCAAGCCCTGAACCACGTACCTGGTTGGGGAACATCTCGCCAAGCATAACCCACATGACCGGGCCCCAGGAGCTGTTGAAGAAAAACACATAAGCGTTGGCGGCGATCAGCGCGAGCACGCCATTGCCCGGAGAGAGATTCAGGCTTCCGTCGACCATCTCGGCGGTGGAGAAGGCATAGACGAGGATGGCGAGCGTGATGGCCATGCCGACGGAACCGCCCCACAGCAGCGGTTTACGCCCAATGCGGTCGATCAAGGCGATGGCGCCGAGGCAGGCCGCAATACTTACCGCCCCACTGATGACGTTGATCAGCAAGGCATCGCCTTCGGAGAAGCCCACGGCTTGCCAGAGGACGGCACCGTAGTAGAAGACGACGTTGATCCCCACTAGCTGCTGGAACACGGCCAGGCCGATCCCGATCCAGACCAGGCTGATTACCTTCCCGGTCTTGGGGTTGATCAAGTCGCTGAAGCGCGGTTTGCGCTGCTCCGAGAGGGAATCGCGGATCTGGGCCAGTCGCTCCTTGGCGTCGCTTTCGTTGTAGATCATGTGCAGGACGCGTTCGGCACGCTCATCGCGACGGGCGGCGACCAGATAACGCGGGCTTTCCGGAATGAACAACAGCGCGACCAGGAAGATCGTCGCGGGGATCAATTCCATCCAGAACATCCAGCGCCAGGCGGTAAAGCCAAACCATAGCTCGGAGGTGGAGGAGCCTGCGGTATTGGCCAGCAGGTAGTTGTTCAGAAACGAGAAGAACAGCCCCGAGATGATGGCGATCTGCTGGATGGTGGCGAGTCGTCCACGCAGGTGTGCAGGGGCGATTTCGCTGATGTAAGCCGGTGCCATGACACTCGCGGCGCCCACGGCCAGACCGCCGAGAATCCGGTAGATGACGAATTCCATCGACCCACCGGCGACACCCGACCCCCAGGCGCTGACGATGAAGAAGACGGCGGCGACGAGCAGCAGGGTGCGACGACCGTACTTATCGGCCAGACGACCGGCAAAGAATGCCCCTACCGCACAACCCAGCAGCATGGAGGCGACATTGAAACCGGTGCCGACGCTGTCGGAATTGAACGAGGATTGCAGGCCATCGACGGTACCGTTGATGACCCCGCTATCGAAGCCGAACAGGAAGCCGCCGATGGCGGCGACGCAGCAGGTGAGGAAAACGATCAGGGAACGTTGCGAATCGCTGTATGTTGGCATGATGTGCTCCGTTGTTGTTGGTGGCGAGGGCCAGCGACTAGGACTTACAGCCAGCCGGCGTCGACCCAGTAGTTGTGAGCGGTGCAGGCAGCGGCGTCATCCGAAGCCAGGAACAGCGCCATCGCGGCCACGTGATGAGGGTGAATGCGTACCTTGAGCTTTTGCTCTTCGACGATCTGCGCTTCGTCCTCGGGGCTATACCAACGCGATTGGCGTGGCGTCTTGACGTTGCCGGGGATGATGCAGTTGACGCGGATGCCGTCGCCGCCCAGATCGCTCGCCAGGGCGCGGGTCAGGCCTTCGATACCGGCCTTGGCGGTTTCGTAGAGCAGTATGTCTGACTGCCCCAGGTGCCAACTGATCGACCCCAGGTTGATGATCGCTCCCTGGCCTTGACGACGCATGGCGGGCGCCACCTCACGGGCGGCGAGCACCAGGTGTCGCAGGTTGACGTTCATGCGGTCTTCCCAGTACTCGGGCGTGACGTCTTCGAGCGTGTGGCGGTCGTCGTTGGCGGCGTTATTGATCAGCACGTCGACGTCACCGATGGCGCTCAGCGTGGCGCGGAGCTGGTCGGGCTGGGTCAGGTCGCAGTAGTGGAAATGCGGCGCACCATTGCATTTCTCGACCAGCTCGTTGGCGAGCGTCTCGGCGATATCCAGGAAATGGACGTTTGCGCCCTGGTTGACGAAGGCTTCGACCAAGCCGGCGCCGATGCCGGAACCGCCACCGGTGATGACGACCGTCTTGTCCTTGAGGCTGGGGTAAATTGCGGAACTCATGCAGGCCCTCTATTGCATTGGAAGCAGATAATCGCTGGAATGACGCGCTTAGTTAACAGATTTAACTAAGTGAATGATCGTTCAGAGGAGGGATGATTTCCATGCGACCATGGTCATAGATGGGGGTATAAAGAAGATCGGATGGGAAATCATGGTTCCGTGAGGCGCTTCTCTCGAGCAGGGGCGATATTTGATATATTGCGGAATTCGATCAGCTTTTCAGCGAGGCATCTCGTATTGCCATGGTTAGTACCTTTGCCCCTCAAGGCGCCGGTGATCTCAATTTTCTCAAGAAGCTCAATCGCAGTTCGATCCTGGCGACAGTGCGCCGTTATCCCGGTGCGACACGAGCCGATATCGCGGCGCGCACCCAACTGACCAAGGCGACGGTGGGCGGCGTGGTGCAAGCGCTTCTGGAGCGTGGCTGGCTGCGGGAGGGCGAGCTGCAGCCGCGGGGCGGTGGACGTCCGGGGCGTGCCCTTTATCTGGATGATACCCATCATGTGCTGTTGGGGGCGGACATCGGCGTGAGAGGGCTACGTATCGTGGCTTGCACCCTGGGCGGCGAGGTGCTCATGCAGCGTTGTGTCACCGAGGCGCCTACGACGCCCGAAGAAACGGCGGTGCGCCTGGCGGCCATGCTGCGCGCCATGCGCGACGATCCCATTATTGCCGAGCGGCACTGCCTGGGCTTGGGCGTGACGGTGCCGGGGCCGGTGTCGCCGGAACAGCCCATCCTGCGGCTCGCGCCCAATCTGGGGTGGGTCGATGTCGCCTTCCTCGAGGTGCTTCGTCCGTATCTGCCGGAGTTCGATGGTATCTGGCTTCTGGATAACGAAGCCAACGCTGCGGCCTTTGGCGAGTTCTACTTCCACGACGGCATTCCGCCGGAATCCATCGTCTATATCAGTGCGGCGAGCGGTATCGGTAGCGGTCTTGTCACCGGCGACAATTACCCCCTGGTGCCGCGTGGCATGCAAGGCCTGGTAGGCGAAATCGGTCACACCATCGTGCAGCCGGGCGGGCTTTATTGCCACTGTGGCAATCGCGGCTGTGCCGAGACCCTGGTCAGTGGATGGGCGATTCGCGCTGCATTGGGCATCGACGATGCCGAAAACCTGGTAACGGCAATAACGGCGCGCGGTGACGATGCCGAGGTCGATGCGACGCTAAGGCGTGCCGGCGAAGCTCTGGGAACCCTTATGCTTAACCTGCACCACACGCTCAATCCCGCCATGATGGTACTCGGCGGGTCATTGATGCGCTTGGGGCTTCCCTTGGTAACGCCGGCGCTGGCCTACTTCGAAGCCCATCAGAATGACTTGCTGCGCGGGACGCAGCGCGTTCCCATCAAGGTGATTCACGACAGCACCTTTACCGCTGCGCGGGGGGCCGCCGCAGAGGTCATGGCCAAGGCGGCGTTGGAGGCGTGAAGAGAGGGCTTGGTTACGCCTGTTTGGTGTGCTGTTGCTGTTCGCCGAGGCCCTCGATGCCCAGACGCATGGTCTGGCCGGGCTTGAGGAAGACCTGTGGTTTCTGACCGGCGCCGACGCCCGGCGGTGTGCCGGTGGATATGACATCGCCGGGCTGCAGGCTCATGAAGCGGCTCAGGTACGCCACTAGATAGGGGATCTGGTAGACCATGGTGCGGCTGTTGCCGTCCTGATAACGCTTGCCATCGACTTCCAGCCACATGTCGAGCGCTTGGGGATCGCCGATCTCATCGCGAGTGACCAGCCAGGGGCCGAGCGGGCCGAAGGTGTCGCAGCCCTTGCCTTTGTCCCAACTGCCGCTGCGCTCGAGCTGGAATTCCCGCTCGGAGACATCGTTGACCACGCAGTAGCCGGCAACATGATCCATGGCGTCGGCCTCGTCGATATAGCGTCCGCCCTTGCCGATGATCACGCCGAGTTCGACTTCCCAATCGGTCTTTTGCGAGTCGCGGGGAATTTCCACGTCATCGTTCGGGCCGCAGATGGCACTTGTCCATTTGTTGAAGACGACCGGCTCCGTCGGCACTTCGGCGCCGGTTTCGGCGGCGTGGTCGGAATAGTTGAGGCCGATGCAGATGAACTTGCCGACCTGGCCCACGCAGGGGCCGAGACGAGTGCCCTCGGGTACCTCCGGCAGGCTTTCAGGATCGGCTTTTGCGATGTGGGCCAGGGCGGCATCGGAAAGCGATTCGCCGGCGACATCCTTGATGAGCGACGAAAGATCGCGAATTTTGCCGTTGGCATCCAGCAGCCCGGGCTTTTCCTGGCCCTTGGGGCCGTGGCGTAGCAGTTTCATGCGATTTCCTCTTATGTATCCGTTAGCGATTTGAGTCTGATGGTCAGCTACGAGCTACGAGCTACGAGCGTTGCGCCGGTTTCGGGGCGCTATAAACGACAGCTACGAGTGTTGCGCCGGTTCCGGGGCGCTGATCGTTACGAAGGCAGTGGTCAATTGGCCCAGCCGCCGTCGATCAATTGCGCGGTGCCGGTGATGAAGGCTGCTTCGTCCGAGGCGAGAAATGTCGCCAAGGCCGCGACTTCTTCCGGACGTCCGAGCCGTCCCATGGGCTGACGGTCGATGAAATCCTGAAAGACCGCCGCTTTATCGCGCCCTTGTTGCTGGGCCTGGGCCTCGATGCGCTGATGCAGTGAGGGCGACTCGACGGTGCCGGGGCAGATGGCATTGCAGCGGATGCCTTGCGTCATGTAGTCGGCCGCGACCGACTTGGTCAAGCCGATGACGGCTGCCTTGGTGGTGCCGTAGGCAAAGCGGTTGGGAACGCCTTTGAGACTGGACGCCAGCGAGGCCATGTTGACGATACTGCCGCCGCCTCGATTGAGCATGCCGGGGAGAAAGGCCTGAATCATGTGGAACATGGCGGTCACGTTGAGGCCGAAGCTGCGCTCCCAAGTGGCATCGTCGCATTCCAGTATCGAGCCGCCCGGCACCATGCCGGCGCAGTTGAATAGAATATCGAGCTCGCCAAGTTCATTGGCCAGCGTATCGATTTCAGCGCGTTGCGTGACATCGAGCCGATACACGTGAGCGCCTGCGAGGTCAGAGAGCAGACTGATATCGATATCGGTGGCGATGACGTTAGCGCCTTCGGCGAGGAAGCGCTCTACCGTGGCGCGCCCGATGCCTTGGCCCGCAGCGGTGACCAGTGCCGTCTTGTTTTGAAGTCTCATGGTGGGCCCCCTTCTGGTATTGGGGAAGGCGGTGGCGGAAAGCTCAACGTGGCAGGATACGGCCGGCGGCCATTAGCCCCTCCGGGTCGAAGAGGTGTTTGAGACCTTTCAGGAGCGTGTATTCGGTCTCGTCCAAATCTTCGAGGAAAGGTACCTGTTTGACGCGCCCGATGCCGTGTTCGGCGCTGATGCTACCGTGGTGGGCGTCGACGAGATCGAACAGGACATCTTCCAGCTCATGCAGCAGGGCCTTTTTGGCTTCGAGGTCGAGATTCGCGGGTGGCAGAAGGTTGAAGTGCAGGTTGCCGTCGCCGATGTGGCCGTAGGCGATGACCTGTGTCTCCGGCGAGCGCTGGGCCATGGCGTGATTGGCGGTGTCGCAGAACGCCGTCAACGACGAAATGGGCAGCGAGATATCGGTGCGCAGGTGTTCACCGCGCATCTGCTGGCCTTCGAGCATGCTTTCACGGATCTGCCATAGCTGGGCCGCCTGCGTCTCGCTGCTGGCGAGGACGCCATCCAGTACATTCCCTTGATCCGACCCTGTCTCGAAGAGATGCTCGATCATCGTGTCGAGATCCGCCGGGCCGCTTGCCGAGACTTCCATCAAGACATAGACCGGGTACGCTTCGTCGAGCGGGTCGGGGAGATCCGGCGCGGCTTCGAATGCCAGTTCCATGCACACACGAGGAATCAACTCGAACGCCGAGAGCAGGTCGCAGCAGCTACGCCGTGCCTGGGCGTAAAGCGCCAATACCGAGGCGATATCGGGCACGGCGATCAGCGCAGTGCGGCTGGTCTGCGGCCGAGGGGCGAGCTTGAGCACGGCGCCGGTGACGATGCCCAGCGTGCCTTCGGCACCGATGAACAACTGCTTGAGGTCGTAACCGCGGTTGTCCTTGTGCAGGGCATGCATGCCGTTCCACAAGCGTCCGTCGGGCAGCACGACCTCCAGCCCCAGTACCAGTTGGCGCATCATGCCGTAGCGCAACACGTTGAGCCCACCGGCGTTGGTGGAGACGTTGCCGCCTATCTGGCAGCTCCCTTGTGCGCCTAGGGCGAGCGGGAAGTAGCAATCCGCCTCTTCGGCGGCATCCTTGACGTTCTGCAGGATGCAGCCGCTATCTACACTCATGCTGAAATTGATGGGATCGAGGTGACGAATTCGGTTCAGCCGCTCGAGGCTGATCATTAGTTCACCGCGCTCGGGATCGGGTTGCGCGCCGCCGACGAGACCTGAGTGGCCTCCCTGCGCCACCATGGGAATCTGGTGGCGATGGCAGAACGCGACGATGTCGGCGACCTGTTCGGGAGTGCCAGGGCGAGCGATCATCCAGGGATCGCCGCCCTTGTCGCCGGCCCAGTCGGTGGTATAGCGCGCAAACGCCGCGGGGTCGTCGATGACCCCGCTGCTACCCAGCAAGTCGCTGAGAAAGTCATGCAGTTCTTGCGTGGCGATGGGCATGGTGATGTCTTGCTCCACTGTCATATCCTTGTACTAGAGCGCTACTGATACCAGAGCACTACTTATACCAGGCACTACTTATACCAAAGCACCAGGCCGGGGAAGGCCAGGAACGCGATAAGCAAGGCGACCAGCGTGAAGTAGTAGGGCAATAGGCTCTTGACCAGTTCTTCGAGCTTGACCTTGCCGACGCCGCAACCGACATAGAGCACAGTGCCCACTGGCGGTGTGATCAGGCCGATGCCGAGGATGAACGACATCATGACGCCGAAATAGACCGGATCGATGCCCAGTTTGACGACGACCGGAGTCATCAGTGGCGCCAGAATGACCATGGCCGGCGTGAGGTCCATGAAGAAACCCACGACCAGCAGGAACAACGTCAGAATACCCAGGATGAAGTACTTGTTCTGGGACAGCTCCGAGAGCATGACGACGATCTCTTGCGGGATCATATTGGCGGTCAAAAGCCATGCCAGGACACTGGCAAACGCCAACAGCAGCAGGACCACACCGGTCAAGCGGCCGGTCGTCACACACAAAGAGAAGAAGCTCTTCAAGGTGAGACTGCGATACACGAACATCGAGACCACTACGGCGTACAGCAGGGCAATCGCGGCGCTTTCGGTGGGTGTGAAGACACCGCTCAAGATACCGCCGACGATGATGATCGGCAGCAGCAACGCAAGCACGGAGTCCTTGAGTGCGGCGATGAGTTCCTGGAAGTCGAACGGTTGTGCGGCGCCGGTCTTCTTGGACTGGAAGTACGTCGCCAGGGCGAGGCCCACGGTGATCAGAATCCCCGGTACGATGCCGGCCATGAACAGTTCTGAAATCGAGGTACCGGTCACGACCCCGAAGAGAATCATCGGAATCGACGGCGGAATGATGATACCCACTACCGAGGCGGCGACGACGATGGCGGTGGCGCGTGGCCCCGAATACCCGTGCTCCTTCATCGGGTTGATCATCATGCTGCCCACGGCGGATGCGTCTGCCACGGCGGAACCGCTGATGCCACCGAAGAACATCGAGGTCAGCACGGTTACCTGGCCCAAGCCGCCAGCGACGAAGCCCACCAGGGCGCTTGCCAGGCGTACCAGTCGCTTGGCGATACCGCCCGAACTCATGACTTCGCCGACGAGAATGAATAGGGGGATGGCCAACAAGGGGAATGAGTTAAGCCCGTTGACGGCTTCCGATACCAGCGAGGAAAGGCCGTAGTCGGCGAAGTGAAAAATGAACAGGCAGATCGCGGCCAAGCCAAACGAGATCGGCATGCCGATCACGATGCAAGCGAACAGCCCTAAGAGAATGCTCCATAGGATCATGCCGCACCTCGCTTGAAGACTTTGTAGAGAAACATGGTATTACCGATGATGGTGAGTATTGCCATGATCACCATCGCGCTATAGAGGACGGTCTTGGAAATGCCCAGGAAAGGGGTCGTTCCCACGTAGCCTGAAATGATGTTGTTGAAACCGAAAAAGATACTGATGCAAACGGCATAGATGATCGCTGCTGCAACCGAGGCGAATATCTTTTGCAGTACGGGAGGCGCCTTATCCTTGAACAGGGTCACGGCGACGTGTTCGTTGGTCAGACTGGCGATACCTGCGCCCAGTAGCACCATCCAGATGAAGAACAGGCGTGAGATTTCCGCAGCCCAAGCAAAAGAGTAGCTGAATAGAAAGCGGCCGAAGACGTTCATCGAGACGGTGACGACCACGCCTATGACGAGGAGCCCGATGATGACGTCCAGTCCACTTATCAGCTTGTTCAAGTAGGCGTTACCCGAACGTGACTTCATGAAGCCTCCAGGGGGGGATGCTTAGCTTGTTGGTGCCTAAAGCAGGGAAGGGCGTGGCCGACCTTCCCTGCGGAGTTGTGCTACTGATGATGCGGGGTGCTTATTCTTGCTCTTGCTGCACCTGTTCGCGGATATCGTCGATCAGCTCACCGCCGATGTCATCGCGCCAGTCTTCATAGACCGGTTCCAGCGAGTCCTGGAAGACCTTGACCTGGTCGCTGCTGAGCTCGGTGATCTGCATGCCTGAATCTTTCAGGTCTTGCTTGATCTGATCGTTCAGCGTACGGCTGACGTCACGCTGGTAGTCGCCCATCTTGGTAGCGGCGTCGCGGACCAGCGCTTGGTAGTCTTCCGGCAGACGGTCCCAGAAGCGAGCAGAGACCAGTGTGATGAAGGGCGTGTAGACGTGGTTGGTTTCGGTGGCGTAGTCCTGAACCTCGTTGAACTTGGACGACTCGATGGTGATCCAGGGGTTTTCCTGACCATCGACGACACCTTGTTCAAGCGCCGTGAAAAGCTCGGCGAAGGACATCGGCGTGGGGTTGGCGCCCAAGGTCCGCCAGATATCCAGATGGAGATCGTTTTCCATGGTGCGGATCTTCAGGCCATCGAGATCTTCCGGCTTTTCGACGGGATGCTGGCTGTTGGTCAACTGGCGATAACCGTTCTCGCCCCAGCCGATGGCGACCAGGCCCTGAGAGGATGCATCTTCGAGCATCTGCTGACCGATCTCGCCATCGAGCACGGCATCCGCCATTTCCGGCTCGGGGAACAGGAACGGCAGGTCGAAGACGGCGAACTGCGGGAACATGTTCACCAGCGGTGAGGTCGAGGGCATGGTCATTTCCAGGGTGCCCGCCTGCAATGCGCTGGTGGCTTCGCGGTCATCGCCCAACTGGGCACCGGGGAAAAGTTCGACCTGGATATTGCCGTCGCTGCGTTGCTCGACGATCTTCTCGAAGTACTGAAGACCGCGATATTGCGCGCCGGATTCCGTAGTACCGATGCTGAACTTGATCTTGAAGTCGCCGTCGGCTTGAACCTTGTCGCCTGTGACGTCCGGCAAGTCGGGCATTTCGGTTGCTGCGGAAGCACTCAAAGCGGTCAAGCCGAGAAAGGCCCCGCTGACGACCGAAACAAAGCGTGTCATTGTGATTGTTGTCATCCTGTCCTCCTGGAACTGATGGTTAGTGCTGGCATGTGTGTCACGAATGACACCGGTATCATCGCGACCTGCACCAGAAATTCTTGTTTACTGATGGGTCACTCGATGTCTTTGGCAGACGCTGTGTCTGCTCTTGATCATCTTAATGTTGAACATACACCTAGATGCCCCCCTTTGAGACTTCATCGTTAGTCGTAGATGGCCAATTAATTTTCGTTGGAAGGCGTTTGCCAGGCCTCTCCCTCGGGATAACGATGACGTTCGAGAGAATTGTCATGCAGGGTGATGCTGTAACCGGGAGCCTCCGGTACCTGGTAGCGCCCCTGGTGAATGCGCACCGGATCGACGAAATGCTCGTGGAGGTGGTCGACGTATTCGAGGATGCGACCGTCCAGCGAGCCGGAGACCGCGATATAGTCGAACAGCGAAATGTGCTGGGTGTATTCGCACAGCCCCACGCCGCCACCGTGCGGGCAGACGGGCACGTCGAACTTGGCGGCCATCAGCAACACCAGGATCACCTCGTTGAGCCCGCCCAAGCGCGCGGCATCGATCTGGCAGTAGTCGATGGCGTCGGCCTGCAGCAGTTGCTTGAACATCACGCGGTTATGGCAATGCTCGCCGGTGGCGACGCCCATGGGGTCGAGACGGCGGCGAATTTCGGCATGGCCGAGGATGTCGTCGGGGCTGGTGGGTTCCTCGATCCACAGTGGGTCGAATTCCGCCAGATTGCGCATGTTGGCGACGGCTTCATCGACTTCCCACATCTGGTTGGCGTCCATCATCAGCGCGCGGTCCCAGCCGATTTCATCGCGCAGTATGCGGGCGCGCTGGCGATCTTCTTCGAGGTTGCCGCCGACCTTTTGCTTGAAGTGCGTCCAGCCTTCGGCCAGTGCCTCGCGCGCCAGGCGGCGCATCTTGTCTTCGGAGTAACCGAGCCAGCCGGCGGAGGTGGTGTAAGCGGGATAGCCCTCGATGCGCATGTGCGCTTCGCGTTCGGCTTTGCCGACCTCCTGGCGCTTGAGCAAGGCAATGGCTTCCTGTGGGGTGAGGGCGTCGGTGACGAACCGGAAGTCCAGGCACTGGACCAACTGCTCGGGGGACATGTCCGCCAGCAGCTTCCAGACCGGCTTGCCTTCGCGCTTGGCCCACAGATCCCACACGGCGTTGACGATAGCCGCCGCCGCCAGATGCATGACGCCCTTTTCCGGCCCCAGCCAGCGCAATTGGCTATCGCCGCTGGTGAGATCGCGCCAGAAGGTACCCATGTCGGCGGTGATCGCCTCCAGCTCGCGTCCCACGATGCGCGAGGCCAGCGCCTCGACGCCCTTGACGCAGACATCGTTGCCGCGGCCGATGGTGAAGGTCAGGCCATGGCCCTGGTGCGTGTCGTCGGCATCGGTGGTCAGGGTCACGTAGGTGGCCGAATAATCCGGCGCTTCGTTCATCGCGTCCGAGCCATCGAGCTGACGCGAGGTAGGGAAGCGAATATCTCGCGTTTGAAGGTGGGTGATCGTGGTCATGATCCAGTGTCCTGAAGAGAGAGCGGTCTGCGCCGCGTCAATGAGTGTTTTTCAGGATCAGACTAAGGCGAACTAGCAATAACAGGCCAATCGCAATTTTATTGTGGTGATTTCTTTTGGTTATCGCGTTATGCGAGAGCTCGCGGGGTTGCTTCTGGTGCGTTAAGATATTAATTGAACATTGTGTGCAATATTCAATATTGTGACGTTAGTCTAATCGATGTTTTCCGAACGGCGTCTGAGAGTAAGTTTAAAGCCAATGTTGCGAAATCGATGCGTCCCTCCTCCGTGGCGGCGAGGCGTGTCCTTGTCAGCGAGGTCCTCATGCAGCTCATCAATACGACACCGCCGGTCATCCGACTCAACGCGGCCGATAACGTGGGCGTCGCCACGCGTGCCGTCCCGGAAGGTCTGCCGCTGGGGGTCGACGAGTGTGTGGCGCGTCACAATATAGATGCGGGGCACAAGGTGGCACTGGCAGCGCTCGCCGAGGGCGACAAGGTCATCAAGTACGGTCAGGTCATCGGTCAGGCGAGCCGCGCTATCGCTGTCGGCGAGCACGTGCATACCCACAATCTCGCCATGCTCGAGCGCGATACCTCGCTGGAGGGCTTCGAGCCTTTTCCGCGCACGCCGCTGAGCGATTCGGAGCGCACCTTCATGGGCTATCACCGTGCCAATGGGCAGGTCGGCACGCGCAACTACATCGGCATCCTGTCCACCGTGAACTGTTCGGCGACCGTGGCCAAGGTCGCCGCCGAACGGCTCAATGCGGAGGGAGAGATCGCGGCCTTGGGGTTCGATGGCGTGGTGCCGATCACTCACGGTTCGGGCTGCGCGATGAATACCGAGTCCGAGGGATTTGCCTTCCTCGAGCGCGTCATCGCGGGCTATGCGCGGCATCCCAACTTCGCGCATGTGGTGCTTATCGGGCTAGGTTGCGAAACCAACCAGGTCAAGCAACTCGTCGAGAAATCGGGGTTGGAGGAGGGGGCGCGTCTGGCCTACTTCAACATTCAGCAGGTCGGCGGTACGCGCGCGAGCATCCAGATGGCCTGCGACAAGGTGCTGGAGATGGCGCGTGGGCATGAGCTCGATGTGCGCCGCCCCGCGCCGCTCAAACACTTGAGTGTGGCGTTGCAATGCGGCGGTTCAGATGGTTATTCGGGGATCACCGCGAACCCGGCGCTGGGTCACGCCGCCGATTTGATCGTGCGTCACGGAGGCAGCGCGATCTTGAGCGAAACGCCGGAGATCTATGGCGCCGAGCATCTGCTGCTGGATCGCGCGGTGAATGTAGATGTCGCGCGTAAGCTGCTGGCACGCATCGCTTGGTGGAAGCATTACACCGAGATCAACGGTGCGGAACTCAACAACAATCCCTCGCCGGGCAACAAGGCCGGCGGACTTTCGACGATTCTGGAGAAGTCTCTGGGGGCGGTGGCCAAGGGCGGGGCGTCGAGCCTCAACGATGTGCTCGAGTACGCCGAACCGCTCAAGGTACCGGGCTTCAATTTCATGGACAGCCCCGGTTACGACCCGGTCTCGGTCACCGGACAGATCGCCTCGGGGGCGACCGTGGTGTGCTTCACCACCGGACGTGGCTCGGTCTCCGGCTTCAAGCCGGCGCCATGTCTCAAGCTGGCCACCAATACGCATATGTATGAGACCATGGATGAGGATATGGACCTCAACTGCGGATCGATCATTGACGGTGAAGTCTCGGTGGAGGAGATGGGCGAGGCGATCTTCGAACGGATCGTCGCCGTCGCGTCCGGCGACGCCAGTGCCAGCGAATCGCTGGGCTATGGCAGCAATGAATTCGTGCCCTGGATGGTCGGTGCGATCACTTGACGAACGCTGCGCTGCCATCACGTTCAACAGCGCTTGAAGCGCGTGTATCAATCGGGGAGTACGCCAACTGCATGGCCAGATCGTTGAAGGAGCAACTTTATCGGGTAGTTCGCCAGGCCATCGAGGATGGGCGTCTCGAGCCGGGTTTGGTGCTGCTGGAAGGGCATCTCGCCGAGCATTTCGCGATGAGTCGTTCGCCGGTACGCCAGACCCTGGCCCGTCTTCACGAGGAAGGGCGGATCTGTCGTTTCGAGGGACGCGGCTACCAGGTCGGCGCACAACCCGGCGACGCGGTGCGCCGTTCGTTGGGCAAGAGCGATTTTCGCACCTCGCGCATCGAACGCACGGATACTTGGCGCGCGCATGCCGAAAGCGTGGAGCGCGACGTGGTGCTGTGCTCGATGAAAGGACGCTTCGAGCTCAACGAACTGCAACTGGCGCGCTCGTTGTCGGTGAGCCGGACCCTGACGCATCGCATCCTGCTCTATCTGCAGAGCATCGGGGTGGTGGAAAAGGTCAAGTACAGCAGTTGGACGGTGGTGCCGCTGGACGACACGCGCCTGCACGATCTTTACCAGGCACGCCGTCAGTTGGAGCCGTTCATGATGACCCGTGCCGCCGAGACGTTGAGCGACGCGGACATACAGCGTTATCTGACGCGTCTGGACGATGCCGCGCGCGATTATCCCCGGGTGCCCAGCGCGTTGCTCGATGCCCTCGAGAACGACCTTCACCATGAGGTGCTGATGCGTGGCAACAACGCCGAAATCATGAGCATGTTGCGGCGCACGCGGCCGATTCTCTTGATCAGCAAGCATTTGCTGGGCTCGTCGATCGAGCTGCCCAGCGTAGCGCCATTCTTTGACGAGCACCGGCAGGTGTTCGAAAAGGCCCGTGACCGTCACGGCGAAGCGGCGGGGCGTGCCCTCGAAGAACATCTGGCGCGTTCCGAATCCCAGGTGCAGGCGCGTCTGGCCGATTTTCGCGATGCGGGCAAGATCGCGGTGCCGGAGTACCTGCGCGAGGTCGCGTCTTCCTCACGACACCGGGAGCAGGTTTCCGCAAGAGCGCTATAAACCCTTCCCTGGGCGCTACTTTCGACATCCTGTCGAAAGACCCTTGCTTCAACCTGCCCTCGGCGTGAGGGCTCAGTGCCGATTAGCGCGGATTTTCGCCGTTGCGCCGACGCAGCTCGCGGATCAGGGCGCTGTGGTCCAGCTCGCCGTCGCCGTGCGCGACCATATCCCCGAACAAGCCATCCACCAGGCGCGATACCGGCAGTTCCAGCGATAATTCATCCGCGAGCGCTTGGGCGGTTTGCGTGTCCTTCCATTGCCATTTGGCGGGCCCGCCAGGGCGAAAGTCTTCCTCGAGCATGCGTTTGCCATGCACCTGCAGGATCGTCGAGTCGGCGAAGCCGCCCAGCAAGGCCTCGCGTACCTTGGCGGGATCGGCGCCGCCGCGTTCGGCGAGCAGCAGCGCCTCGGCCACCGTGGCGATGGTGTTGGCGACGATGGTCTGATTGGCCAGCTTGGCGAGTTGGCCGCTACCGGCGGGGCCGACATGCACGTCGCGCCCGAGCGGCGCGAACAGCGCCCGCGCTTGCGTGTAGGTGGCCGGATCGCCGCCGACCATGATCGCCAGTGTGCCGTCGATGGCACCGAGTTCGCCGCCTGACACTGGCGCGTCCAGATAGCCGACGCCCACTGCCTCGGCGGCTTGGGCCTGGCCCCTGGCGGTCTCCACTGGGATCGAACTCATCACCACCAGAATCGCGCCGGGCGTCATGCTGGAGATCACGCTGCCGGCGCCCAGCAGGATGTCATCGCATACCGGTCCCGAGCTGAGCATCACCATGACGAGGTCGGCGTCGGTGGCGGCGTCGTTCGCCGAATGGGCGATGTCGATGCCGTGCTCGCGCAGTGTCTCTGTCTTGTCGGGCGTGCGATTCCAGGCGCGGACTCGATGGCCCGCCTCGGCGAGACGGCGGGCCATCGGTGCGCCCATGAGCCCCGTGCCGATGACGCCGATGGTCTGAGTGTCGTATTGGCCTTGCGTCATGTCATTTCTCCGCTCACGTGTCATTTCCGCTCACAGGCCTAATGAACGGCTCAATGATCCGTCTGCCAGTGTCGAGTCGGCGACGGCCTGGCGCAGCGCGTCGACGACATCATCGGGTAGTGGGATTCCCTCGCGTAGATACCGCTGACGTTTGGCAAGGCCGGACTGGCCGGGTAGGCGTACCGCGATATCCGGATCGGCACGCTCGGATTCGAGACAGTGTTGGGAGAGAAAGTCGGTTTCTTCGACGAAGGCATCGGTACCGCCGAAACGTGCCGGATCGATGACCATTACGGTGGTCGAGGCGCCCCATTGGGTGGGAGTGTCCTTGCGGCCGAAACCGCCGAGGGCCGAGGTCAGTGCCTCGATCATCAGCCCCAGAGCGAATCCCTTGTGGCCGAAGGCCTGGCCGCCGAGTGGCAGAATGCTGCCGGGCGGGGTGGTGAAGAAGTCCTCGGGGTCGTCGCTGGCGGTACCGCGATGCGTCAATATCGCCGGATGCATGAGCTTACCGCCCTCGGCACGGGTCTTGTTGACGGTACCGTTGGTGATGCTCGACATGCTGACGTCGATCAGCATGGGGTTGTCGCGACCCGGGAGACCGATGGCCAGCGGGTTCGGTGTATATACGGGGGTAACGCCGCCGTAGGGTGCGACCGAGGCCACGGACGGGTCCGAACTCAGCACGATGGGCACCAGGTTACGCTCGACGAGGGGGCGCAGATAGGCTGCCAGGCAGGCGATGTGATGGGAGCGCTTGAGCGTGACGATGCCGATGCCGAATCCTTCGGCGGCTTGTCGTGCATGTTCCAGCGCGCGCCTGACCAGGTACGGCCCCAACACATAATGTCCGTCGATCACGACGGCCACGGGGCTGCTTTCCGTCATCTCGAGCGTGTCGGGGTCGCCACTGGCTTTACCGGCCTTGAGGTCCTTGAGATAGCCATTTGCGAGCTTGATGCCATGCGTGTGGTGACCGAGAAGATCGCCCTCGACCAGTACGTCGGCGGTGGTGTCGGCGACCTCCCGATGGGCGCCGGCTTCCTCGAAGAGGGCCGTCAAGAGCTCATGAAGTTGTGCAGGGGAGTAGGTAGTCATGGCGTCCTCGGGGATTGGGGAGCGCCGCGATAACGGCGATAGAGGCGAATGAACAGCGGCAGAAACCAGATCAGGATGACCATGGCGCCCAGGCCTGCGCTGATTGGACGCGAGAAGAAGCTGAGCAGATCGCCATTGCTCTTGAGCATCGAACTCATGAAGTTGTTTTCCAGCGTGCCGCCAAGTACCAGGCCCAGAATGGCCGGTGCCATGGGGAAGTCGTTGCGTGCCAGGATGAACGCCACCAGCCCGATGATCAGCATGATCCACACATCGGTGATGGCATTGTTGATGGCGAAGGCACCGATGATGCAAAAGCACAGGATAATCGGCATCAATATCTTGCGCGGCGTCAGGATGAAGACCTTGGCCGAGCGAATGGCGATATAGCCGATGGGCAACATGACCAGGTTGGCGATGAAGAATACCGTGAACAGGGCGTAGACCAGACCGCCGCCCTCCATGAAGATGGTGGGGCCAGGGTTCATGCCTTTCATGTACAGCACACCGATGACGATGGCGGTGATCGAGTCGCCGGGAATGCCGAAGACCAGCGCCGGTACCCAAGCGCCGCTGATACCCGAGTTGTTGGCCGAGCTGGCATCGACGATGCCCTCGATGTGGCCGGTACCGTAGGCGTCCCGGTTTTTCGAACGGCTTTTGCCCATGGCGTAGGAGATCCATGCCGCGATGTCTGCGCCCGCGCCGGGCAGGGCGCCGATCAGCGTGCCGGTCGAACTGCCCCGCAACAGGTTGCGCCAATAGCGTCCGATATGTTGAGGAACGCTGCTGAAGACTTTGTCCTTGTGCACGGCGGGGATGTTGCGGTTTTCATTGCTGGAACCGTAGAAACTCATCAGCTCATTGAGCGCGAACATGCCGATCATCACAGGTATGAAGTTGATGCCTGCCATCAAATCCGGGATGCCGAAGGTAAAACGCGGGGCGCCGCTCATCATGTCGAGGCCGACGGTGGAAAGCAGCAAGCCCACCAGCAAGGACAGGAAGGCCTTCGTCTTGGAACCGATGGAGATGAAGATCGAGCAGCTCAGACCCAGCAAGGCCAGCCAGAAATACTCGAACGAACTGAACTTGAGCGCGACCTCGGCGAGCGAAGGCGACACGAAGACCAGCACCAGGGTGCCGAACAATCCACCTAAGACCGAGCATACAAGGTTGGTACCCAGCGTTTCCCGCGCGCGTCCTTGACGTGCCAGTTGATGGGACTCGCCGACATAGGCGGCTGAGGCGGGCGTACCGGGGATATTGAGATAGGTGCCGGGAATGTCGCCGGCGAAGATCGCCATCGCCGATGTGGTCACGATGGCTGCGATGGCGGGCGTTGACTCCATGTAAAAGGTGATGGGAACCAGTAGTGCGACGGCCATGGTGGCGGTCAGTCCGGGCACGGCGCCCACGAATACGCCGAAAATGGCCGCGGCGGCGATCACCAGTAATGTCTGGAAATTGAAGACCAGCGCCAAGCCTTGCAGGAATGCATCCATGGCTTACTTACCCCCAGACGCCCAATAGTCCCTCGGGGAGGGGAATGAGCAAGTAACGTGAAAACACCAGGTCGATGACCAGTGCTGCGACGATGGATATCCCGAACGCGAGAAGAGGAGAGGTGCGCCGTGCAAGCATCAATACGAACATGATCGATGCCAGACACAGCATGGCCCCCAGCCACTCACTTGCCAGGATGTAAAAAACGATGGCCAGGGCGGGAAGCAGGGAAAGCAACGTGTCGCGCAGTTGCTCACGTTTCATGCGCCAGGTCATGCCGTTTCCGATGCCCTTGAGTGCCCTGACATGTCCGATCGCGAGTATCAGGCCGCCGATCATGCACCCTCCCCCGATGAGGGAGGGAAACAATGAAGGCCCGTACTGCAGGCTCGGCATGGTGGGGAACCCTTGGGCCACGACATAGACGATGGCGCCCGCCACTAGGAACGCGAGGCCAACCAGGAAGTCTCTCATCGTGGCCTCCGGGTTATTTGGCTAGGCCGACTTGTTCGACGATCTTGCCGAAGCGTTCGTCCATATCCGCCATCAATTGACCGAAGTCATCGGCATTGCGCCATTCGGTGCCGAAGCCTTGCTTGGCCATGAAGTTTTGATAGGTATCGCTGTTGTAGGCGGCTTCGAGTGCGTCTTCCAGCGTCGCGACGATCTCGGGATCCATACCCTTGGGACCTGCGATGCCACGCCATTCGCCGATCTGATAGTCGCTGCCGATGGCTTCTTGCACAGTGGGGACATCGGGGAAACTATCCAGGCGTTCGGGGGCCATGATCCCCAAGCTGTTGGCACGTCCGGCTTCTATCATCGAACGGCCTTCTGGCACTGAGCTGGGGACGATGTCGATGCCGCCGGCGGCGAGTTCGGTCATCGCGGGCGCCGCGCCTTGGCTGGGAATCCAGGTGACGCGGTCGGGTTCCATGCCTTGGTCCATCAAGAAGCCGGCGAATGCCAGGTGCCAGACGCCCCCTTGGCCGGTACCGGAGGCGGTGTAAGTACCCTTGGGTTGTTCGCCCACGGTTTTAACCAGGTCTTCGAGGTCATCGAAGGGACCGTCGGCGGCCACTTGAACGCCCGCGTAGTCGTAGTTGATCTGCGCGATGGGAGTGTAGTCGCGGTAGGTCAGATCGGTGAGGCCTTGCCAATGCATCATATTGATCTCGCCCGTCACCAACCCGAGCGTGTAACCGTCGGGATTGGCGCGGGCGATGGCGCTGTGGCCTACCACGCCGCTCCCGCCGGTACGGTTGACGACGTTGACCGTTGCGCCGAGCTCTTCTTCCAGCGCCTTGCCGATGGTGCGCGCGGTGGCGTCGGTACCGCCGCCAGCGGCCCACGGCACGATGATGGTGATGGGTTTTTCGGGGTAGTCGGCGAGGGCCGGGCCGGCGATGGCGGTGAGCAACACAGCGATGCTGGCGAGTCCGGCTTTATTGTGCAGTTTGAGCATGATCGATCCTTGTTATTGGCGTGTCATGACGTGTTGTCGTGTACGGGATGCGTCTTTCACGTTAGTCCTTAATGAACATTGCGCGCAATATTCATTTGTCTAGACTTTAGTCTAGAGAGTGAGTTAAATCTCCTATTTATTCAGTTAGTTAAAAGATTTTCTAAAGCGATCTTCATAGCGCCTCCAAGAGCATGCGCTGAAAATCGTCGTGCGACGGGGGGCGCGGGTTAGTGGCGGTGGAATGGTCCTCCAGTGCCCATTGGGCGACCGGTGCCAGACGTTCCCGCGTGACGCCCATATCGCTCAGGCGCATGGGCAAGCCCAGGTCGATGTTGAGTTGAGTGAAGGCGTCGGCGACATCCGTACCGGGGGCCAGCCCCATCGAGTCGCGAAGCCGGGCGAACTTGTCGCCGCAATGATCCTGGTTGAAGCGCAGCACGATGGGCATCAGCAAGGCATTGAGCGTGCCATGATGAAGCTTGAGATCGTGAAAGCCGCCCAGTGCGTGGGAAAGAGAGTGCACTGCACCGAGCCCTTTCTGGAACGCCAAGGCACCTTGCGTAGCGGCCATCAACATCTCTCGGCGTGCTTCCAGGTTGCTGCCGTCGCTGACGGCAGTGCGGATATGCCGCGTGGCGCGTTGCAATCCATCCAGGGCGATAGCGTCGGCGGGCGGATTGAAGCGCGGACTGAGAAACGTCTCGACGCAATGCGCGATGGCGTCCATGCCGGTGGCGGCGGTCAAGTGCGGCGGCAACGATAGCGTCAGCAGTGGATCGCAGATCGCCACGTCGGGGATCAGGTGCGGCGAAAGAAAGCCGAGCTTGCGTTCGTCGCGCATGCTGATCAGGGCGGCGCGTCCGACCTCGCTGCCCGTGCCTGCGGTGGTGGGGATGGCCACCAACGGCAATATCTGGCTGCCGATGCGGGCCGCGCCGCCATCGATTACCGCATATTGCCGCAGCGGCGCCGGATGGCTGGCCAGCAGGGCGACGCCTTTGGCCAGGTCGATGCTCGATCCGCCGCCCAGCGCGACGATGCCATCGCAGTCATGCTCGCGGTAATACGCCACGGCCTCCTCGATGGCGATTTCGGTGGGATTGGCCGGCGTGCCGTCGTAGACCGGGGCCGGGCGTGTACCGCCGATGGCCTCTTGAACGCGCGTGACCAGGCCGCTGGCAGTGAGCCCGGCGTCGGTGACGATCAAGGGCGTGGTGACACCGAGCTGGGCCAATTCGTCGGCCAGGTCCTCCAGGGCATCGTCGCCGAAGCGTATCCTGGTGAGGTAGTTGATGATCGCACTCATACCGCTCTCCCTGTGTGCCTTGGCGACCAAGACAGTGTTTGTTCTTCACAGTGGTGCAACGCGTGATGTTGTCTTATCGCTCAGGCTATGGCCGCATTGAAATCACAATCCAATCGAAGTTTATGGCATTGTGATTCGTTCCGGTTATCAGGAAGGGCAATCATGACGGCGGACAAGCTTTCACATACACATCTTTGTGCCTGGTTGCGTTTCAAGCATTTGATGTTGCTGACTACTTTGGCCGAGAGTCGCAATATGCATGCCACGGCGCGGACCATGCATTTGAGTCAGCCGGCGGCGAGCAAGATGCTGCGTGATTTGGAGGCGTACTTCGGTTTCGCGCTTTTCGAGCGTTTGCCGCGGGCCATGCAGCCCACTGAGCTGGGCGAGCAGGTCATTCGCCATGCGTGGATCCTGCTCAACGACATGGAACGCCTGGTGGATGACATCAATGACCTGCGTGAAGGGGGCTATGGTCAGCTGCTGATCGGTGCTATCGCCGCTGCCGCACCGGAGATCCTGCCGGCGGCCATCGCGCGTCTCAAACGTGATCGGCCGCGTCTTTCGGTAAGTCTGCAGGAGCAGACCAGCGACCGCCTGCTGCGCGAACTGGAGCACAAGCGCCTGGATGTGGTCATCGGGCGTTTGACGCATGTCAGCCAGCACAACGTGTTCGACTTCGAGCCGCTATTGGACGAGCCGCTGCGGGTCGTGGTGCGCCGCGAGCACCCGTTGACGCGCCTTGACGACACGCCGGAACTGGACGAACTGAGCCAATGGCCGTGGATACTGCATCCGCTGTCGAGCCCCATGCGTGGCGTATTCGAGTCGGCCCTGGCGGAAGAGGGTATCGTTACGCCTGCCAATGTGGTCGAGACCACCTCGATTCAGGCGACCCTGCAATTGCTGCAGTCCTCGGACATGCTGGCGGTATTGCCGCGCTCGGTCATGCGGCGGCCGCTGGCGGGCGGGCAATACGTCGTGCTCGAACGTGTGATCGGCAAGCCGCTGGACTACTACGGCATCATCACGCGCCGTCAGGAGCCGCACTCCGCCGCCGCCGATGAGCTGATCGCGCATCTGCGACAGTTGGCCAGCGAAGCTCAGGGGGTGGAGCTCGATAACTGAATGCAGGCGTGTTACCAGACGCTCGAGTGAGCCTGAACCACGGGGCTATCGCTGGTATCCTTGGCGTTATTCTTCTTCGAAAGACAACGGGATTCCATGGCCTCGCTCTCCTTGTTCCTTTCCATATTGATTTCTGCGGTGGCGCTGACAGCCGCCTTTACCATGCTGATTTATCGCTGGATGGGGCGGCGTGCATCGTCTTCCGACAAGCCACAGGGCAAGTCACGCAGCAAGTCACATAGCAAGAGCGCACCCAAGCGTGCCAATGCCGCTTCGCGCAAAGGTGCCTCGCGGGCCGGTGCGAAAACGCAGAAGCAGCCGGCTTCCCGTCCTCAGTTGTCGTTCCCACGCTTGCCGACATGGCTGCGTGCCAGCCTGCCATTGGGAATGATGCTGACGCTGATTGCGGCCGTGGGCCAACTGGCCCTGCAGGGCATGCACAATGCGCATCAGGTGGTTGCCAACGATCCGCGCTTGTTGTCGCTGGAAAACGTGCTCGACGGTCTTTCGTTGCTCGCCCTGGTGCTCTTGTTCGTGGGTATTCTCGCCTGGCTTGCGCCTCGTCAATGAAGTGCGTTGCATGGATCGGCCCGTCCCCAGCGCCATGCTATAGTGCGCGCCATCACAGGAGAGACCGGTAACCCCATGAATATTCTGATTACGGGCATGGCCGGGTTCATCGGTCATGCCGTGGCCAAGCGCTTGGCGACCGATGGCCACACTATCGTCGGCATCGATAATCTCAACGATTACTACGACGTGGCGCTCAAGCAGGCGCGCCTCGACGATCTGGCTGCATTGCCCAATGTGCGCTTCGCGCGCATCGATCTCGCCGATCAGGCGGCCATGCAAGCGTTGTTCGCCGGCGAGCGCTTCGACCGCGTCATCCACCTCGCCGCGCAGGCCGGGGTGCGCTATTCGCTGGATAACCCGCATGTCTACGCGCAGTCCAATCTCGTCGGTCATCTCAATGTGCTGGAAGGCTGTCGCCAGCAGCAGGTGCCGCACCTGGTCTATGCCTCATCGAGCTCGGTATACGGTCAGAATGCGCATGTACCGTTCTCGACCGCCGATGCCGTGGATCATCCCATCAGCCTCTACGCCGCGACCAAGAAGTCCAACGAGCTGATGACGCATAGCTACGCGCACTTGTATGGGATCCCCACCACGGGGCTGCGCTTCTTCACCGTCTATGGCCCGTGGGGACGCCCGGACATGGCGATGTTCAAGTTCACCCGGGCGATCCTCGCCGGCGAGCCGCTGCCGATCTTCAATCACGGCGAGCTGTCGCGGGACTTCACCTATATCGACGATATCGTCGAGGGCGTGGTGCGTATCCAGGATGTGATTCCCCAGGGCGATCCCCAGCGGCAAGCGACGGCGCCGGATCAAAGCACCGCGCCGTTCGCCCTCTACAATATCGGCCACGGCAGCCCCGTGGCATTGATGGATTTCGTGCGCGCCCTGGAGCGCGTGACCGGGCGCACCGCGCAATGCGATTATCAGCCCATGCAGCCGGGCGATGTGCCGCGTACCTGGGCCGATACCGAGGCGCTTTTCGAGGCGGTCGGTTACCGCCCGTCGGTTGGTGTCGAGGAAGGCGTGGCCCGCTTCGTCGACTGGTATCGCACGTTCTATCAAGTTTGATACTCGCTCGGGTTTGACGCCCACGTTTTTTTGACGACATGACAGGTAAGGGACGACACACGATGAAAATCAGCATCTTCGGCACGGGGTACGTAGGCCTGGTCACCGGGACCTGCCTGGCGGATGTGGGGCACGATGTCATGTGCATGGATGTCGATGCCGACAAGATCGCACGCCTCGAGCGTGGCGAGATTCCCATTTACGAGCCAGGGCTCGACGCCATGGTACGTCATAATGTCGAGGAAGGGCGCCTGCGTTTCACTACCGATGCAGCGTTTGCCGTCGATTTCGCCCCGCTGCAGTTCATCGCCGTGGGCACGCCGCCGGACGAAGACGGCAGCGCCGATCTACAGTACGTTCTCGCCGTGGCGCGCAGCATCGGCCAGCACATGGGCGACGACAAGGTCGTCGTCGACAAGTCGACCGTGCCGGTGGGGACGGCGGACAAAGTGAGCGATGCCGTTCAAGGCGAGCTCGACGCCCGGGGTTCTTCGCTGACCGTCGATGTCTGCTCCAATCCTGAATTCCTCAAGGAAGGTGCCGCCATCGAGGACTTCACCCACGGCGCGCGGATCATCGTCGGCACCGATGCCGAACGTGTGCGCGAGACGATGCGCGAGTGCTACGGTCCTTATAACCGCCACCATGAAAAGTTGATGTTCATGGATATCCGTAGCGCCGAGCTGACCAAGTACGCCGCCAACGCGATGCTGGCCACCAAGATCAGCTTCATGAACGAGATCGCCAATATGGCCGAACGCCTGGGGGCCGATATCGAACAGGTGCGTCGCGGCATCGGCAGCGACCCGCGCATCGGCTATCTCTTCATCTATCCCGGCTGTGGCTACGGCGGTTCCTGTTTTCCCAAGGACGTGCAGGCGCTGGCGCGTACCGCCGGCGAGATCGGCTATCGCGCCGAGTTGCTCGAGGCCGTTGAAGGGGTCAACCAGCGGCAGAAAGCTACGCTCTTCGCCAAGCTTTCCCAGGCATTCGATGGCGATCTCAGCGGCAAGACGATTGCCGTGTGGGGGCTGGCCTTCAAGCCGAATACTGATGACATGCGCGAGGCGCCCAGTCGTGCCTTGATGGAAGCGTTGTGGGCCGCAGGGGCACGCGTGCAAGCCTTCGACCCGGAAGCCATGGGTGAATGTCGGCGGATTTACGGCCAGCGTGATGACCTCGCCCTGGTCGAGAACCGCGAGCAGGCCGTGGAAGGTGCCGATGCCCTGGTGATCTGCACCGAATGGAAGGCCTTTCGCAGCATCGACTTCGCCTGGCTCAAGGAGAAACTGCGTATGCCGGTGGTGGTCGATGGGCGCAATCTGTTCGACCCGCAGGCGGTCAAGCGCGAAGGCTTGCTGTACTTCGCCGTGGGCAGGGGCGATTCACTCCAGTCGGCGTGAATCGGGCCAGTGGCGTATGTGAGTCAGTTGGATATGCAAACGGCGCCTCGCGGGCGCCGTTTTACGTTGCAGTGACGGTCTTACTTGCGGTAGATCCATTACTTTGCCAAGGCTTGGAACTGTAGCTGGTTACCGTACGCTCAGAGATGTGACCGAATGAGGAAGATGCCATGCTGACGCCCGTGATTCTCGCTGGCGGTAATGGAACCCGCCTGTGGCCGCTGTCGCGTCGCGATACGCCCAAGCAATTCCTGGCGTTGCTGGGCGAGCGGAGCTTGTTGCAGGCGACGCTTTTGCGCTTGAAGGGGCTCGAGGTGGCACGTCCCATCGTCGTCTGCGCGGACGCCCATCGCTTTCTGGTCGCCGAGCAGTTGCGTGAAATCGGCTGTGAAGCGGATATCGTGCTTGAACCCGAGGGACGCGACACTGCGCCGGCGATTGCCCTGGCGGCGCTATGCCAGGAGGCGCGCCAAGACAGTGCGTGCCGTGACGCCCCCATGCTGGTATTGCCTTCCGATCATCACCTCGAAGACGTGGCGGTTTTCCATACGGCATTGAAGACGGCGCTGCCGACGGCGGGGCGAGGCGATCTGGTGACCTTCGGTATCGTGCCGACGCGAGCGGAAACCGGCTATGGCTATCTGGAGGTCGCCGACGTCACGGCGGGTCTACAGCCGCTCACACGCTTCGTGGAAAAACCGGATGCCATCCGCGCGCGTGAATTCGCCCATGACGGCCATCATCTCTGGAATAGCGGCATGTTTCTGTTGCGTGGGGATCGCTATCTGGAAGAGCTGAGGCATTGGCGGCCGGCCATGCATGCTTCAGTGGAGAAGGCCTGGGCCGGGCGCGGGACAGATCTCGATTTTCTACGCCCGCAGGCGGATGCATTCGCCGAATGCGAGGCCGAATCCATCGACTACGCCGTCATGGAACATACCCGGGGCGGTGTCGTCGTTCCTCTGACGGCGGGATGGTCGGATGTCGGTTCCTACCAGGCACTGTGGGACGTCGCCTTGAAAGACGATGACGGCAATCTGCTGCGCGGTGACGTCATCGCAGAAGACACGCGAGACGCCTGGGTACAGTCGCAGTCGCGCTTGGTCGCGACACTCGGGGTGTCGGATCTGGTTGTCGTCGAAACCTCTGATGCCGTGCTGGTGGCCGATCGTCACCGCGTTCAGGAGGTCAAGACGCTGGTCGCGCGTCTGCAATCGCTCGGGCGTCAGGAGGGCGCCGCGCATCGGCGTGCCTATCGTCCGTGGGGCAGTTACGAATGCGTCGAGCAGGGCGCACGCTTTCAGGTCAAGCATATTCGTGTACGCCCCGGCGCCCGCCTGTCGCTGCAACGCCATCATCATCGCGCCGAGCACTGGATCGTGGTCTCGGGCACCGCGCGTGTCACCCGGGGAGACGAGACCTTCCTGTTGGGTGAAAACCAGTCCGCGTACATCCCCTTGGGCATTGAACACCGTCTGGAAAACCCCGGCCGCATCGAACTCGAACTCATCGAGGTGCAAAGCGGCGCGTATCTCGGCGAAGACGATATCGTGCGCCTCGATGACGACTACCGGCGTGGCTGATGGGATATCTCCCAGACGATGGTGGCCTCGAGTCCATGTTCAGGACGGTTGCGCAGTTGGAGTGTCGCCTGCTGACGCTGAGCCAGTTCGACGACGATGAAACGCACCAGACCAGTGTAGCATGCTGCGTAAAGCTTAAGTCTTGCTTACGGGTGTTCAATCAGGCTCGGCTATCTAGCCCAGCGGCCCGCCGACAACGGTCTTCTTGAGCCCCGCGAGGATGGTGTCGCCGTCTTCATGGGCGAGTTCGTTATACCAGGCATGGGTCTGTTCGGGGTCCAGGCCATGGATCATCCCCGCGCGCTTGCGTGCACGGGAGACGATTTCGCCGACGCGCTCGACACGCGCGGCATCGTAGTGCGTCAGTGCCGTGGCAATCGCTGTCGAGGTGTCGGTGTGCGCATCAAGGGCATGCTGTACGGCCTCGGCAAGCACCCAGGCATCTTCCATGGCCTGGCAGCCACCTTGGCCGAGATCCGGCGCCATGCCGTGCGCGGCGTCGCCGAGCAGCGCCACGCGGGGCGCGGTGAGCGTATCGAGGGGTGGAATATCGTGGATTTCGAGGCGCGCCATGCGCTGGGGATCGAAACGCTCGATCAAGGCGTGTACCGGCTCGGCCCAGCCGGCGAAATGCGCGCGCAGTTCATCGCGATAGTGCTGCGGGTCGTTCGCTGTCCCGGCGGGCAAGGGCACGTCGAAGAAACAGTAGAATTCCGGCGCGCCCTGATCATTGCCACCGCTACCCATGGGCATCAACGAGACGCGCTTGCCGTCACCGACGTATTGGTCCCAATTTTGCAGCGGTGCCAGATCGTCGTCGGCGGCCACGCGTACGTTCCAGTTGACGTATCCCACGTACTGGCGCTCCACGGTGTGCCCGGTGAGCTTGCCGCGTAGCCGCGAGTGCGTGCCGTCGGCGACCACCAGCAAGTCGGCGTGGAGGCTGCCGCCATCCTCGAAATGTGCCGTGACGCTGTCGTCCGTCAGCGTGTAATCGTGGCAGCAACGCCCGAGCTGGATATGCGCGTCATCCACTGCCTCGAAGAGTGTCTGCTGCAAAGCGGCGCGCGCGATGGGGCAGGCGCGCTGCCCGACGTCTTCGAACAGCGGCGCGAGACTGAAATCGGTCAAGGTCTGCCCGTGGTGGGTGAGATAGCGCATCCGGGTCATCTCGCCGCTGAGCCGCTCGATGGTGTCGCCGAGCCCCAGGCGGTGCATGATCTTGACCCCGTTGGGCCATAGAGAAATGGCCGCGCCTATCGGGCGTATTTCTTGGACACGCTCGACGACGGTGACCCGGTGGCCCTGGTGTTGAAAGGCAAGCGCGGTACTCAGGCCGCCCATTCCCGCGCCGACGATGAGAACGTGCAAGGGCGAAGCGTGTTGTGCTGAGCGAGACATGGCGAACTCCTTCGATCGATTGTTATGGGGCACGAGATCGTTATGACTTACGAAGACTGATTGGATGCCGTGGCGCGTGGCGTCGCGTCGGCGGGCTCCTTGGCGTCCTCGGTGCTGCCGGGCAGCAACAGGGTGCACAGGATGGCGGCCAACCCGCCGGTAGTGATCGGCGAGGAGAAGATGCGTTCGGCGGTCTCGGGAAGCCCTGCGAGAGCTTCGGGAACGAGCTGAACGCCGAGCCCCATGCCTAGCGACACGGCGATGGTCATGATTGTCTTGCGGGTCATCGTCTGGTCGCTGAGGATGCGAATGCCGGAGACGGCGATCAGACCGAACATCAAGGTCGTCGCGGCGCCGAGCACGGGGCGTGGAATGAATTGCAGCAGAGTGCCGAGGGCGGGAATGAGGCCCAGCAACAGCAGGATGACCGCGACGTAGCGCCCCACATGGCGACTGGCCACACCGGTCAACTGCACGACGCCGGTATTCTGGCTGAAGGTGGTGTTCGGGAACGTATTGAATAGTGCCGCGATCAAGGAGTTGACACCATCGGCCAGCACGCCGCCGCGTATCCGGCGTTGATAGACCGGGCCGCTGACGGGCTCGCCCGAGGCGCGTGACGTGCCGGTGAGATCGCCCACGGTCTCGATGGCGGTGACCAGGAAGATGAACGCCACGGGGATGAAGGCCGTCCAGTCGAAGCCGATGCCGAAGCGCAGCGGCTGCGGCAGGGCGAACCATTCAAGTGTCTCGGGACGACCTTCGAACTGGCCGGTCAGCGCTGCCACGAGACAGCCAATGACGAGCCCGAAGAACACCGAGCCGATGCGTAGCCAGGTGTGTCGGGACATCTGACAAGCCAGCACCACGACGATCACCAGCGCCGCCAGGCCCAGGTTGGTGAGGCTGCCGAAATCCTCGGCGCCGACCCCGCCGGCCATGTCGGTGACGCCGACCTTGACCAGCGACAGGCCGATCAAGGTCACGACCACGCCGGTCACGGTGGGCGTTATGATGCGCTTGAGGCGATGCAGCATGCCGCCGAGGGCGATCTCGATGAAACTGCCCACGGCACAAACGCCGAGCAACGTCGCGATGACGGCCTCGTCGCTGGCACCGCCGGCACGCGCGGTCTCGCCGGCGGCTATCAGTGCAGCGACGAACGAGAAACTCGTTCCCTGAACACTCAAGAGCCCCGAGCCGAGCGGCCCGAGGCGCTGGGATTGTACCCATGTCGCCACGCCCGAGACGAACAGCGCCATACTGATCAGATACGACATGTACTGGCCGAGCCCCAAGGCACTGCCGACGATTAGGCTGGGTGCGATAATCCCCACGAAGCTGGCAAGGACGTGTTGTACGGCGGCGAGCAGCGCGGCCAGCGGCCCGGGGCGATCCTCGAGTCGGTAGAGGGGGTGATCGACTGACATGGCTTGGCTCCTTGTGCCCGATCGTGCGGCGGACTTTATGTATACAAAATCATGCTGCAATGCATAAGCAATAGGAGTGCCAAGTGTGTGTCATCGCCAGGCTCGCCGCATGTCTGGGCGCTGGCGAGGATCGATGCTTCATGAATGTGCGGCTGCGCGCTCCATTGGTGCTCCACGGTGATCGCGTGCATCGCGTTGGTGCACTAGGTCGCCATCGGCCCAGGTGGCGTACACGCAGCGGTCATCACCCAGCATCATCAGCGCGAAGAGCCGCTCGCCGAGTGATTCGGCCACTTGGGTGCGACGCGCCAGCAACGGTGTGGCGGCCATATCCAGCACCACCAGGTCGGCTTCGTGCCCCGCTTGTACGCGACCGATGCAGTGATCGAGGTGCAGCGCCCGAGCATTGCCCAGCGTGAGCCGATAAAGCCCCTGCCAGGCGGTCAACGGCTGCCCAAGCAAGGCGCCGACTTGATAGGCGCCTTGTAACGTCGTCAGGCCGCATAGCCCGGTGCCGGCGCCCACGTCACTGGCCAGCGAGGTGACGACGCCGGCGTCACGGGTGGCGAGGCGATCGAAGAGCCCGCTGCCCAGAAACAGGTTGGACGTCGGCGAGAAGGCGATATTGGCGCCGGCATCGGCGAGCCGCGCGCGCTCGTCCTCGGAGAGATGAATGCCGTGCGCGTAGGTGCTGCGCGGGCCGACCAGCCCATAACGTTCGTAGACGGCAAGGTAGTCCCGACATTCGGGGAACAGTTCAGCGACCCAGTCGAGTTCGCCTCGGTTCTCCGAGAGATGGCTTTGCAGGTACAGGCTTGGGTCGTTGCGCAGCACGCCCCCCACGGCATCGAGTTGTTCGCGACTCGATGTCGGGGCGAAACGCGGCGTCAGCGAATAGGCCAGACGATCCTTACCGTGCCAGTCGGCGATGAGCCGCTCGCTGTCGCGGATGCCACCGGTGGCGGTGTCGGTGAGTGCCTCCGGGGCGTGGCGGTCCATCAGTACCTTGCCCGCCAGCAGGCGCAGCCGGCGCTTGCCGGCGGCACTGAAGATGCTATCTACCGAGCCAGGGTGAGAGGTGCAGAAGACCTGGGCGGTGGTGGTGCCGCCACGCAGCATCTCGTCGAGGAAGCGCTCGGCGACGTCTGCGGCATGGGCGCGTTCGGCGAAACGGCATTCAGCGGGGAAGGTGTAGTCGTTGAGCCAGTCGAGCAGTTCGCGGCCGAACGAGGCGATGATGTCGAGCTGTGAATAATGGACATGGCTGTCGATGAAGCCGGGCATGATCAGCTTGCCGCGGTAGTCGACGACCGCGATTTCCTCGGGGACATGCGGGGCGAGGACGGAAAAGTCGTCGACGGCGCGAATGCGGCCACCTTCCACCCACACGGCGCCATCTTCCCAATAGCGCAGGCTATCGGCTTCCGGGGTGGGCGCTTCGCCGGGATCGGCATCGAAGGTCAGCACGGCGCCGCGTAGCAGTCGGGAGTGAGTCATGGAAACGCTCTTGTAGATAGAAAATGACGAAAACGGTGCTCTGCTATCGGCCTCAGAGGTGCACACCTTGGCCGGTCGTCTGGCGCCAGGTGGTGGGCGTCACGCCGCGCTGTGACGCTTGGGTCTCGGCCGGGGCAAAGGTCAGTAATTCGGCGGCGATGGCCAACGCGATCTCATAGGGCCGCTTGCCGCCCGCACCGGGGATGCCGATCGGGCAGCGTACCCGGGCCAAAGCGGTCGCGTCGTGCCCGGCCTCGCCCAAGGGACGCTGAAAACTCGCCCACTTGCTTTGCGAGCCGATCAAGCCGATGGAGGCCACGCCGTCATGGCCGAGCAGGGCGTCGATGAGGCGGCGGTCCTGAGTGTGATCATGGGTCATGACGAGCGCATGGACAGCGTGCGGCAGGTTTTCCAGGGCCCTCTCAATGGCCGACGCGATGGCGCTCTCGTCGAGGTGTTGGCAATCGACGCGCGGCGAGGGCGCGAGTGCTGCGAAGGCGTCGGCACGGCTGTCGAACCAATGTATCCGCCAGCCAAGGGGGGTCAGCAAGGGCACGAGTGCCTGGGCGACGTGGCCGGCACCGAATATGGCGATGTGCTGCTCGGCGCCCGCGAAGCACTCGAACAGCAAGCTGACATGACCGCCGCAACACTGCCCGCTGCGGCCGCCCAGGGGAAAGGCTTCGAGACGTGGCGTGGTCGTCTGCTCGCCACGCGCGCTGGCGGCGAGCATGTCGCGTGCGCAGGCGATGGCCTGGTACTCGAAGCGACCACCGCCGAGCGTATCGTGGCTGGTCTCGGCGGTCACCACCATCTTGGCACCGGGCTCGCGCGGTGTGGAGCCTTCGGCACCGACCACGCTGATCAGCACGTGAGGTGCGGCCTCGACCTGCAGACGGTGCAGGGCGCTGTGCCAGGTCTCGGGATTCATCGCGTCGTCTCCGCTGGCGTCTTCGTTTCAGGAGCTTGGCGCAAAGCCTGCGCGGCGAAGAGCACGCGCTCCGGCGTGGCCGGCGTATCCAGGGCGGGGCTGACGCGATAATCGGCGAGGCTCGCCAGTGCGTCGCGTAGTGCTGACCACACCGAGATCGCCAGCATGAAGGGGGGCTCGCCCACCGCCTTGGAACGGTACAGACTGGCCTGCGAATTGGGGTGCCCCTCGAGCAGTGAGACGCGAAAGTCGGGCGGTGTATCGCCGATAGTGGGGATCTTGTAGGTCGCCGGCCCGTCGCTCAGCAGGCGACCGGTGGCGTCCCACTTGAGCTCCTCGCTGGTTAGCCAGCCCATGCCCTGAATGAACCCGCCTTCGACCTGGCCCGTGTCGATCGCCGGGTTCAGCGAGTCGCCGACGTCGTGCAGGATGTCCACGCGAGTGACGCGATATTCGCCGCTCAGGGTATCGACGACGACCTCCGACACCGCCGCGCCATGGGCGTAGTAGTAGAAGGGGCGCCCCTGACCGGCGGCGCGGTCGTAATGAATCAACGGCGTGGCATAGAACCCCGTCGCCGAGAGCGACACGCGTCCCAGATAAGCGGCCTGGATGAGCTCGCCCCAGGCGATTCGACGTTCGTTCTCGCCGCTCTCGCTACTACCGGCGACCAGTTCGCCGTTTTCGAGACGCATGCCTTCGCGATCGAACTGCTGATCTTGAAAAAAGTGTTCAGCGGCGAAATCGAAAAGCCGTTCGCGAACCTGGATGGCCGCGTTGCGGGCCGCCATGCCGTTGAGATCGGCGCCGCTGGAGGCGGCGGTCGGCGAGGTGTTGGGCACCTTGTCGGTGCGCGTGGCGGAAATGCGCACGGCGCTGTTGTCGAGCCCCAGTTCGCGGGCGACGACTTGCCCGACTTTGGTGTGCAGCCCCTGGCCCATCTCGGTGCCGCCGTGATTGATCATCACGCTGCCGTCGGTGTAGACGTGTAATAACGCGCCAGCCTGATTGAGGTGCTTGGCGGTGAACGAAATGCCGAATTTCACCGGGGTCAGCGCCAGCCCCTTCTTGAGGACCGAACTCTGCGCGTTGTAGGCGCGAATGGCGTCGCGTCGTGCCCAGTAGTCGCTGTCGGTTTCGAGCCGCGAGACGATCTCGTGCAGCAGTGCGGTCTGTTCGACGTGTTGTCCGTAATGGGTGACGTCTCGGCCGGGGCGATAGAGGTTGCGCTTGCGGATCGTCAGCGGGTCTTCGCCCAGATGTCGCGCGATATCGTCCATGGCGCGCTCGACGATCATCATGCCCTGGGGGCCGCCGAAGCCGCGAAAAGCGGTATTGGACGGATTGTGCGTGCGCGCGGGAATCCCGGTGACCCGGGCGTCACCCAGCGAGTAGGCGTTATCGGCATGGAACATGGCACGGTCGACGATGGCTTCGGACAAGTCCGGCGAGTGGCCGCAGTCGCCGATGGTGGTGATCTCGCCTCCCAGCAATATACCCTGGGCGTCGTACCCCAACCGATAGCGGTTATGAAAGGGGTGGCGCTTGCCGGTGGCGCGCATGTCATCGCCGCGCGGCAGGCGCAGGCGAATGGCGCGCCCGGTACGGCGGGCCAGCAGCGCGGCCAGGCACGCCCACGGTGCGGCCTGGGTTTCCTTGCCGCCGAAGCCGCCGCCCATGCGACGCACTTCCACGGTCACGGCATGAAATGCTACGCCCAGCACTTCGGCAATGAGTTTCTGTACTTCACTGGGATGCTGGCTGGAGGTATGCACAATGACGCCGTCGTCCTCGTTGGGCAGCGCCAGACAGGCTTGCCCCTCGAGGTAGAAGTGCTCCTGCCCACCGACGAATTGTTCGGCCTCGAGCACGTGAGTGGCATCGGAAAGCGCCTGTTGCCAGTCGCCGCTTTGCTGAACATGCGGGGGGCGGACCCATTCCTCGGCCTCGGCGGCCGCAACGGCGTCGAGTCGTGCGGGCTGAGCATCGATCTCGACCTCGGCAAGTGTCACGGCGCGGCGGGCTGCCTTGAAATCGGTGGCGGCCACTGCAAACAGCGGCTGCCCGACATAGCGCACCTCGGCATCGGCGAGTAGTGGGTCCCCCGGAAACACAGGGCCGACGTCGGTCTTGCCGGGGATATCGACGACGGTGATGACGTCGACGACGCCGGGGGCACGGCGTACCGCGTCGAGATTCATCTGTGTAATCCTGCCGCGTGCGGACGGGCTCAGTCCTACGGCGACGTGCAGCGCATCCGCGGGCGCGGGTTGATCGTCGAGATATCGCGCGCGGCCGGTGACATGCAGGATGGCGCTGTCATGCGCGGGGGCATGCCGAGCGTCCGCCTGTGCTGCGGGGCGGTCGGGTGTTTCCGGGCCGGCCGTCGGGCGTGAGAGATCAGTGAGCGTACGCATCGAGGCAGACCTCCTGGGCGGCGTCGTGGCCGATCGTCAGGCGCAGGCGTTCGAGTAGGTTGGCAGCCGCGAGCCGGCGGTAGGCGGCGGAGCCACGCACGTCATCGAGCGGACTGAAGTCGCGCTCAAGCGCTTGGCGAGCCGCATCGATTGTCGCCACATCGGGGGCTTGTCCCTCCAGGGCGGCTTCGGTGGCATGGGCGCGTCGTGGCGTGGCATCCATGCCGCCGAAGGCCAGGTGAACATCGTGCAGGCAGCCATTTTCCTCGCGCCAGGCAAAGGCGCCGAGCACCGCCGAGATATCGTCCTCGCGGCGCTTGGAGAGTTTCCAGACATCGAGATGCTGGTCGCTTTCGGGGCGCGGCAGAAAGATGGCGCGGATGAATTCACCGGGCTCGAGGGCGGTGCGCTTGTAGTCGAGAAAGAAGGCCTCCAGAGGCAGTTTACGGGCGCCATCGGGGCCTTCCAGCGCCAAGTGGGCATCCAGCGCGAGCAATATCGGGGGCGTGTCGCCGATGGGTGAGGCATTGGCGATGTTGCCGCCCAGAGTGCCGCGATTGCGGATCTGCGCGGAGCCCAGGCGCCGTAATAGCCGAGCGAACGCGGGGTAAAACTCGTCGAGCAGGGGTTCGAGGCGCGCGTAAGTGACGCTGGCGCCGATCCACCAGCCGTCGGGTGTCTCGTCGATTGCCTGCAATTCGGCGACGCGGCTGACGTCGATCAGGTTCTCGAAGGCGTCGAGCCGTTGTGTGGCCTCGAGCCACAGGTCGGTGGCGCCGGCCACCAGGCGCGCCTCCGGATATTGACGGCGTAGTGCGTGCAAGGTCTCCAATGTGCTCGGTATGGCATAGCCGGTGGTCTCGAGCGTGTTCTCCAAGGCCGCGACATCGTTGTCGAACCTTGGGTCATCCGCCCAGGGCGGGCGCACGTCGGGTTGGTCGGTCATGAGGCGTGCGGCCTTCTGGATGGGCCGGTAGCCCGTGCAACGGCATAGATTGCCGCCCAGCGTTGCCTCAAGGCAGGCATCGTCCAGCGCTATCGGTGACTGGCGCTGGCGCTCGTGAAGCGTGAACAGTGACATGACGATGCCGGGGGTACAGAAACCGCACTGACTGGCATGGCATTCGACCATGGCCGCCTGGACGGGATGCAAGGCGTCGCCACGCGCGAGCCCCTCGACGGTGACGAGATGGCGCCCCTGTAGTTGATGGGCTGGGGTGATGCAGGCATTGGTGCTGTGATAGTGCAGGTGGCCGTCGCGGTCGGGCTCGCCGATGGCGACCGTGCAGGCGCCGCAATCGCCCGAGGCGCAGCCTTCCTTGGTGCCGGTTCGCTGCAATTCGTTGCGCAAGAGTTCCAGAATGCTGGTCTCCGGCGCTAGCGATGAGCAGCGTTGCGCTTCGCCATTGAGATAAAACTCGATCATCGGAGTGTCCATCGGGTTGTCGTTGTGGTCCGAGGTGCGCACCGCGCATGCCAATATGACCATTTGGTCAACTCTGTTAAGCCTTGACCAAAATGGCACGTATGACAAGCCCCTTTTGCACTTGTTTGTCGTCTGCCGACGCGCGCAGATCGAGCGCCATGCAGCGGGGCAACAGGCGTTGGTGTGCGTTGCACTGGTGACGCTCGCTGGGGCAGACTTCCTTACCGGCAGACGAAGAGAGCGGCCATGACATCGATGAATTCGCCCGAGTCGGGAACGCGGGCGCGCAATGAAAGCATGATTCTCGAGGCGGCTGAACGTGTATTTGCGTGCCATGGTTATCGAGGCGCGAGCGTGCAGGCCATCGCCGAAGCGGCTGGGCTGCCCAAATCCAACGTGCTTTATTATGTAGGCAGCAAGCGCAAGCTGTACGTGACGCTGCTCGAGCGTATGATGGCGCGCTGGAACGCCATGCTCGACGATATCGGCGAGAACGATGATCCGGGCGAGGTACTGGAAGGCTTCATTCGCAGCAAGATGCGCCTGACCCGGCAACACCCCCAAGGTTCGCGGTTGTTTGCCGCCGAGGTGCTTCAGGGCGCGCCTTTTCTACAGGAATACTTGCACGGCGAACTGCGCGAGTGGGTGCGCGCGCGGGCACGTGTCTTTGAGCGCTGGTCGGAAAAGGGCTTGATGGACCCCGTCGATCCGGTGTGGCTGATCTTCTTGATCTGGTCGGCCACCCAGCACTATGCGGATTTCGAGGCGCAGATACTGGGCATTACCGATCAGGCGGCGCTCGGGGAAAGCGATTACCGTGCGATCACCGATTTTCTGTGCCATGTCATTCTCAAGGGATGTGGCGTTCGACCGCCATCCGACGTCGACAGCGAGCGTCGCTCCCCAGATATCCAGAGTAAGGAGACAACATGAAACTTTGGGGCATCTTGCTCCTCGTCAGCGGCGGCTTGCTCGACGATTCATCGTCGCTGCCGGCGCAGCCCCCCGATAAGCCAGAGGCGATCACGGCGCAGATCGCGCGCGATCACTTGCAATGGATGTCGGCGACCGATGAAGAAATGTACCTGGCCCAGGCGAGCGTCAGGAAGTTGCTCAAGTATCCCGCCACTGCGGTCTTTCGCGATGTTCGTGCCGTCGGCCCTCGTGTCGGCGGGCCGTCCAACCGTGTGGTCTGCGGGCAGGTCAATGCGCGTTGCGAACGTGGCGATTACCTGGGATATCGCTTGTTCGTGGCACGTCAGGGCGCGCAGGCGGCTATCATGTCGTCGGGTTTGCATCGCAGCGGATGGGACCCTAATGCCGTGGCAGCGGCCTTGATCGAGTGGCAGAAGATGGCATGACCGATACTGGGATGCATGGGCCTGTGTGCATCAGGATGCGCTCAGCCCTATGTAACTCAATACTTTTGGAGATGCCATGAAGGAACTACCCGGAGCACTGCTCGGCATTATGGTCGGGCTGGTCATGTGGTTGGTGGTGGGTAGTGTGCTGGCGGGCGTCATTGCTGGCATCGCCGGCGGAATCGGGTGGGATCTATGGCGTCATCGGTAGAGGCGGGGCGTTTTGCATGACAGCTTGGCGCTGAAGCTTTTTTGGTACCTGCAACCGAATCGAAGCGGCTTGGCAGCCAGTGCCAAGCCGTTTTCGGTGGTCATTCCACGCTGGGGTCGTCGTCCTTTTCGCCTGACTTGACTTCGTTGTCGGATGCTTTCATTCGCTGACGCTCGGCTTCGGCATGTTCCATGCTTTGATAAAGCCCCAGACTGACCCCCGTGTCGCTATCGTAGACTTCATAGCGGACGTCGTTCTCGTCTGGGCCGGCGATTTTCCGTATCTCAATGGCGTCATGCAGCATGTGTTGGACCTCGCTGGAATTGCACTGACCAAACGTGGGACTCGTCATGCTGACGAGTGTTCCCGGCAGTCGCAACCATAATGCCAACGCAACAAAAAACCGCCACTATGGTTGACCCATAAGTGGCGGTTTTTCTTCAATCTTTTGGTCGGAGCGACTGGATTCGAACCAGCGACCTCTGCAACCCCATTTCTACGCCGGGTGGCGGGATAACCTATTGATGGGTATAGGAAAAAGAAGCCTTCGAAGGGGCGGCAGATTCAGCCATCACGACCATTATAAAACAAGGCGTTACACGTTAGTTTTGAGCGAGGAGGTCGGCCATCGAGAAGGGGTTGCCCTTGGCATGCTGCCACCGGGTGCCATGCCCATCCAGGTAGTGCTGGGTCATCTCTTCTTCGGCATGCCCCATCAGCACCTGGATATCGCCTACCTCGACGCCCTTGAGCTCGAGTAGCCGTGATCCAAGCGAACGGATCTCGTGGAACGTGGGTTGAGCTGCGTCAGGTAAAGCGGCAATGCTCGGCACGTTGGCACGGTGCTTGGCGAAGGTGCGCGATAGCATGTCCGGCGTCACCTGTGACCAGTGCGTCTTAGACTTGCCCGGGCGCCGTCCACGATCGGGCGCTCGGTGCACGATGAATGGCGACACGGGAGGCAGTAGTCGAGATCGGCCTATCAGGTCTTCGATGGCAGGGGTTAGTTCTATGGCCACGTAGGCGCTTTTGCTCCGCTCCCGCGTTTTCTCGCGGATGTAATGCAGGGTACCGCCGTCGATATGATCGTAGCGCGCAGACGACACCTCAGCGCGGCCGAAGAGGCACAATAACGCGAGCTCCATGGCGACCTGAAACCAGGGCTCTGCCTGCGCATGTATGGTCTTGAATTGATCTACGGTGAGGCGTTTACGCTTCACGGTATAGGATTCATCGCTCTTTCGGGTCGGGGCGACGGGGTTATCATCGATCCATCCCTTGGTCTGGGCAAAATTGAAGATTTGCGACAGGACGGCCCGGTACTGCACATAAGGGTCGCCCTTGAAATTCTCGTCCAGGTACATGGCGCACCACTTCACGTCGATTTGCGAGAGTAGCGTCTCGCCACGGTCACGCTTGATGCGGCCACTGCGGTAATGCTTGTTCTTCTTGGTGCTGACGCTGTGCTTGGGATGGTCGTCCACGCGCTCCTTGAGCCAGGCATCGATGGCGTAGCCTAACGTAATGCCTTCTTCGCCCATGACGCGGGCTACATAGTCGGCACCCTGCATCAGTCTGGCATTGAGGATGCGGGCGGCATCCTGCGCCTTGGCGCGATCCCGCCCCATGCCGTGCCAGGTGCCTTCAATCGGGTTGCGATAGGTGAAGTAGCCCCGGCGTTCATACAGGTTTGGCTCTAAGCCCTTGCCTTTTCGCTTTCTTGGCCGTGCAGCCATATCAGACTCCCATCGTGCCCAACACCTGGTCAGCCAGCTCGTTGCCGGTCTGACGCCGCTCCGCATCCAAGTCAATGAACCATGTGCCGGCTATCTTCTTTGCAGGTACATGGCCCTCACGACACCAGCGCCGTATCGTTGTCTCTGACGGTGGGTCGCCGGCAAAGCGAGCGCGCCGCCATTGCTCCAGATCCATCAGCTTACCTGTAGCCATCTCAATCTCCTGTTGCTCTCTGCCCGCCGGGGCCGTGTCCGCGGCCGGCACGCCACTTTTGCTCTTGTCGTGCGATGGTCTCGTTCTGCGCGTCGCGCTGCTTATCCAGTATCTCGCGCACCTCGGGTAGCGCCTCGATCTGCCGTAGTCGTCCGATCTCCTGGCGCTGGCGGGCGATGATACCGCCGGCAATCTCGGCCAACTGCCAGCGGTCGGCGGGCGTCTCGCCGTCTGGCCGGATCTTCCCAAGGCCGTAGCATCCGCCACACGGCTTGGTGGCATTGCCTTTGATGCTGTCGCGCCCGGTGCCCATGCAGACGGTGCAATCATCTGGCTCGATCTTTCGCCAGTGCTGTTGCCAGTCCTCCAGGGTGGTGATGCTCTTCAGATCCTTGTCGAGATCGAGGTAGCAGACGAGCGTCTGCCCCTCGAGGGCACCGCCACCTTGTTGCTCGCCGACCCAGGAAAACCGGCCACCATGCGTGATGTGGGTATGGGTGGGTTTGGTCATGAAGCTTCCTGTGTTGTCGTCTTCATGTGGTGTTCCTCCCTGTTAGCTCGCGCGACCGCAGCCATAGGCAGGGGGCTGACGCTGTTGCCGCACATGCGGGTCTGAGCGGTAAGAGTGAAGCGCCGACCATCATGACCGTGATCGATGATGTAGGTGCCGGGGAAGCCCTGGGCACTGTAGAGTTCGCGCGGTTTGAGCATGCGCAGGGCGATATCGACGATCACGTAGGGCGTGCCCTTGATCGTTACGGTCACCAAGGCCAAGCGATCCTTGGTGCTGATCGTGGTCATCGGGTCGCGGAGGTCCGCCCACTGGCCCCCGGTACTGTGGTAGCGCATCAGGAACGCCGCGACGCGCAGCGCGCCGGCCTCGTGCTCGGGCGATAGCCGGCACTCGACCAGGGCATGATGACCACCACCAGCGGCCACAGTGGTCAGCGGGCCTCGAATGTCAGTGCCGTGGCAGTGTTGGCGCAGGGTGGTCAGGTGCGCGGTGACGAGCTGCTGCTGGGTACCACGACCGGTGATGGTGCTGAGCGGCTGCCGGGCATCGCGTCCCGGCGTTTGGTTCCATCCTCCGTTCATCTGGGCGAGGTAAGCCATGCCAAGGGCAGTCCCGCCGCTGGCTGTCACCGTATTGAGTGGCTCACGGATGTCACGGGTGCCGCTTCCCCAACGCTGCGGACCGCCCGGCTTCCCTTCGCCATGAGCCACCTGGACCAGGGTAGGGGCCGCTACAGCAAATGAGCCGCCACGCGGCCAAGCAGTGACAGTCCGCAATGGTTCGCGGATGTTGTTAACCTGGTCGTGTGCACTACCGTAATTGGCAATCGGCACGATGAACGGGTCACCGCTATCGAGCACGAATTTCTGAATGCCCTTGGCGATGCGCCGCAAGGTATTGTCGGCCAACGGTCGAGGCCGGTCGAAGATGCTGCGCGTGGGAATCGACCAGTCGATGCACTCGGCGGCCGATCGCCAACGCTTCTGCCCGCGCTTGGGGTGCTTGTGGTGCGTTGGCTCGGGCCAGACGATGGGGTGGCCATCGCAACGAGCGACCAGGAACAGGCGTTCGCGGGTGGTCGGCGCGCCGTAGTCGCAGGCGCGCAACGTGCGCCACTGCACGGCATAGCCCAGACGTCGCAGGCCGGCCACGAAATGCTCCCAGTTGTGGCCGCGGCGTCGGCGGTCCGGTACCAGGAACTGCTGCGCGAGCGGCACGCGTTCGCCGGGGGCTGCGACACTTCCGTCGACCTTCACCACTCGCCCGGTCTTCTTGCAGCGCTTGGCGATCAGCGGCGACCACTGAAGGATCTGCTCGACGTTTTCCAGTGTGATGACGCGTGGCCGGACCTTGCCGGCCCACTTATGCACGACCCACGACAGCGAGCGGATGGCGCGTTTGCGCGGCTGGCCGCCGCGGGCCTGGCTATGATGGGTGCAGTCTGGGCTGGCGTGGAAGTGGCCGACCGGCCGTCCCTGGCAGGCGGCCAGCGGGTCGACCTCATAGACATCCGACAGGTAGTGCTCGGCGCCTGGGTGGTTGGCCTGATGCATGCTGATCGCGTCGGCGTCGTGGTTGATGGCCACGTGCACCGGGCGATCTAGGCCTATCTCCAGCCCGGTGGAGGCACCGCCACCACCGGCGAACAGGTCGACGTTGATCTCGCCATCGAAGTCGATTGCGAACTGAGTGCTCCAGGCGAGGCTGGCGGAAGGATTGGCTGTCATTGAGCCTCATCTCCCTGCCGCGCGGCTGCACGATCAAGCCGCTCGATCTCGGCGAGGATCAGAGCGCCAGCCTTGACTAGGTCGCGTCGACGGTCGCGGGGCTTCCACCACTTCTTGCTCCAGCTCCCCGGCCACATATCTCGGAGGATGATGTTGTTGTCTAGTGAGTAAATGCCGGTAACTCGGCCCCTCTGCTTTTCCGGGAGAGAGGCCACGAAGGCATAGCTTGCAGCGGCATAGCCCAACTGGCCGTTGACGTACCCATCATCCCGCTCTCGGCTGAAGCCCTCGGTCGAGAGCTGCCGCATGCGCTCGCGGTAGACGTCGGCATAGGCTCGGTGATGGTGGCTGTTGACGTGAGCGAAGCCGGAGTCGGCGCAAAGCAGTAGCTGGGCAAAGACATGCTTGGCTCGCACGGCGACGCTGACAATATCGCCGTCCTCGTTTTCCCCTCGGTAGATCTCAGTGAAGTCTGCGCGGTGATCGAAGCTCAGGGAGTCGATGTAGGCATCGGCGTTGCGGTCATATGCCTCGATGTCTTGCGCACTATCGATCTCGGGATCAATAGGTGGCTCCGTGATCTTGATGCTGAGTTCGAAGCCGAAGGGTTCAAGCACGTCTTTGAACGGGCGCTCTTCGAACAGCGGGTGGTTGAGCAGTTGGTGGTGTTGCATGTGATTTACTCCTGTTCATGCAGGCCAGTGGTCAAGGAATCCTTGATGACTCTCTCACCGCTGCCCTGAGAAGCCCGGCCTCCGGGCCGGGCGCCTTGTTCAGCCGCGCGGTGCGTCGGCGTGGATCATCATCACGTCGTCGCCGAGGTCGCGCTGGATCTGGGTCAGCGTGTTGGCGAAGGCGTCCTCGAGGAGTCGCTCGGGGCGTAGCAGGTCGAACCACATGGCCAGTTGGCCGTCGTTGATGCGGTAGCGCAGGCGAGCGGTCAGCTCGTAGTGGTCGCCACCCTCGAAGACGGGGATTCCCAGGGTGAAGGTTTCGGGGATCTCGATGGTGCCCTTACCTGCGGAGCCCTGGATCTCCTCATTGAAAGTGATCTGCACCTCGCCGTTGTCGAGACGAACGCCGCTCTGGAAGTCGACCTTTTTCTTCGCTTCGAGAGTGCGGCTGATGGTCAGAATGTCGCTGCCATTGGGATGCTGGACATCGGGCAGGTTGTCCTCGATGAATTTGGCGAAGTCGGCTTGGCGCATTGCCTTGCCGTCGGCGGCCGTCCAGGTCTTCCAACTGCGAGAATGTGGGCAGGCATAGGTCGCACGGTGATCGCCCCAGGCCGGCTCGCTCGGTGCTGGGTGGTCCAGTACCGCCGTGAACCGGGTATTTTCGAGGTCGGCATAGATGGTTGTGGCCGCGTCCTTGAAGCGGTTCACGTAGCGCCCGAAGTCGGTAGCGTTGTGAATGGCCACCCGCTGGCGCGTGCGGCGCGGTTGGGCTTGGAATTGCTCCAGGTCCTCAAGGTGATACCCTTCCGGGATAAGCACCGCGTGCTGCTCATCGATGCAATCGCTCGCCAGTGCGCCCGTGTTGGCCAGGGTGGTACCAGCGGCTAGAGCCGCCTGAAAGTCGCGTTGGTCTTCCATCATCACACCTTCTTCAGTTGGGTGGGTTTCTCTTCTTCAGCCACGGTGCGCGCCTCTTGCTTCTCGTCCTCGACACGCTTGAGGTCGAACTTCTGCTGGCGCGGATCCTCGAGCTGTAGCTGGAGGTTGGTGTCCTCGAACATCACGCTGGCGCCGCGATCCATTTGGGGTAGCTGAGACTTGATCTCGTCGGTGAGCATGAACATGCCCGGCATACCTTTCTCGGGCTTGATCTTGACCTTGTAAGTGATGACCGCCTGTTTGCCGGTTTCCTTGCAGGCGTCCTGCGCTTCCAGGAGCGTCTCGCTTAGTTCCTCGGCAGACTGGCCGCGCCGCATCTTGGCGAGCATCTGAGTGAAGGCGTGTGGGTTCGTTTCCATGTCGGTCTCCTGTCTGTTGCGGTGCCAAGGCACCGGACAATCCGCTCGAGCGTTTTTAAGCGGACTCACCGCTGCCCTGAAAAAGCCCGGCCCGGAGGCCGGGAAGTACGCAGGGAATTGAAGGCTGGCGCCCGGGGCGGTGACTCCCCATCGCCAGCTGCTGGCGTTTTGCTCGTGGTCCGCCTGGCACATCGACCAGCGTTGCCGGCGGGCGAGACCCTGATGCGGTCAGGGCGACCGCGGGTATTCAGGCCGTATGAATCTCGATGCCTGGTGTCAGGCCATGGCGTTCGTGCCGCCAGCGGCGTGCCTGGTGGCGCTTCCCCCGACGCTTGGCGCGCTCGGCCAGGTAGTCCGAGGCCGTGCCCTTCGGGTGGATGGTTTCGGTATCACAGTCGCCGCCGTAGAAGTACACGCAGTTCCTTCCTACCTCGATCAGTCGTTTACGCATGCTGGCGGTCCTCCATCCGTAGTTGCCCGTGGCGTACCACGAGGTTCCAGTTGTAGCGGTCGGCGATCTGGCGGCAGGCGCGCAGGCCGGTGGTGTAGCGCAAGCGCTTATTGCCGCGCGGCGTCTTGATGACGGTCAGGCGGTTCATGACTGGGCCTCCTGGAGCTTGCCGTGCAGGTGGCAGAACAGGTGGGCTAGCTCGGTTTCGATGCGCTCGTCGCGTGTCTCGCCGTCGCGCTCGTGGCCAGGGTTCATGTAGCAAATCAGCAATTCGCCTTTCTCTGAGATCTGCGAATCGCCGACTGGGTGGGTCGCGACGATGACTGCATGCACGCCGCCGTGGAACTCGGCATCGGCGACGTAACGGCCTTGCAGGGTCACGTCGATGGCCGTGTCTACGATCATGCTGATGGTTGCGCGCTGAGCGCTGGTGATCGGGGCGGTATTCATGCGGAGAGCCCCCCGTTGTCCCGTTGAGACGCACGCGCGGTGATGCTGATCTGCTGGCGGCCCCGGTTGGGTGGGCGCCGTATTGCGTCTGCGTGTGGGTTGAGTGCTGAGATAAAGAGGGCGATGGCCAGCGGTGCGATCCAGCCGCGTTTCATCGCCTTGGCGACGGCATCCGTTGCACGGGAGGCATGCAGCCAGAAATACAAACTTTCGGTTGTGCTCTTGATGGTGGCGGGTGAGACGCCGCGCAGCTTGGCAATCTCTTTCTGGGTCATGCCGGCGGCAAGCCCGGCGATCACCTGCGCCTGTTTGACGGTGGGCAGCCCTTGAGCCTGGCGACCTATCTGGCAGCGGTATCCCGCGAATTCGATGGTGTTGGTTGGGTTGGTCATCCTGCGTTCCCCATCGGTGTCGTTGTGCGATGGGGTAACTATTACCCATAGGTAACTATACGGTCAATACCTATAGGTAATTTTTATTCAGGTAACCACAAAAAACCCGCCTCGGTGGGCGGGTGTGTATCGAGAGGGTGGGCCGGTTAGTCGAGGAAGCTTGCCCAGTGCTTTTCACTGATGATAGCGATGGGGTGACCATCATCACGAAGCATTAGAGCCTTTTCGAGCTTGCTTCCATAGTTGGCGTGAGTCCACTGGTCGCTGGCTTGCTGCCCGAGCACCACGTAGTCGGTCTTGCGCGAGACCGCTCCCAACACACGTCCGCCGCGAATGGTGATATCGGCTTTCACTTCTTCACGTGTACCGGAAACGAAAGTGCCGGTGACCACGAAGGTGCGGCCGTCGAACTCGATATTCGGCTGCGGGTCGTTAAGCGGCAGGGCGGTGGTGCTCACCGTGGCGGCACCCTCTAGCTTGCCGCCACCGGTCAGGTCGACCAGCATGCCCAGCAGCTCGGCTTCTTCGTTACTGTCCAGGCGGCCATCCGCTAGCGATTCGCTAAGTCGCTGGAAAAGCACGTTGTAGGGCCAGGTATCGAGGGCGCCGGGGCGCTCTTCCAGCCATTTTAGGAGGTATTCGGCTTCGCTCTGGTTGAGCATGCCGTCTGCCAGTAAGCCACGGGCGATGCCGATCAGTTCATTGGTGTGGGGCCTGAGCTTTTTGGCATCTTGCAGTCGCTCGGTAATGGTTTGGCCGGTTGCATTATTGGTCATGGTCTTTTCCTTTGGTGGTTCCCTGCGGGCCATGGGCCCGATTCGAGTATGCCAAAGGGAGACGGAGGGCGTCTGTAAGCGATTCTGCACAAAAAACCCGCCTCGGTGGGCGGGTTTTCGAAAGTCATAGGTTTTTCTACGAAGGAGTATCTGGCGTCTCTTCCTTATTTGTAGAAGCCGGTGCTTGTGAAATCGTTTCATTGCCTAGCGGCAAAGTAAGCGGCATGTTCATGCCGTGAAGCCCAATATTGTTTGTAATGCTGTCTAATAGCGGACGCATGCAGCCATATAGAAGATTCGCTGCGTACACTTTTTGAAGAGTATCTTTGATGAGATAGGGCTCAACTCCATCGTTAAAAGTGTAGCATCCAGATGCTTTTACTTTGAGCCAAGGGTTGCTTTTTTCTGGCTCTCTTGTAGATAGAGCTATCTTGATGATTACAGTAAAATGATCGCTGCCAGGAGCCTCGTCAGAAAATGAAATCTCGAACTTCATCTCAAGGTCGAGCGGCTCCGTAGCATCAAATTCGATGCCATTGGCCTCGATGTCTTCAAAGCGATAGCGTGTAAGGTCGAAGTTTGCTTCACTCATTGCACTACCCTTAGACGTTTAGTCGTTTGAATAGGAGCCATTTGGAAGTCCATCTCGCCTCGGTAAGTTACTGTTTCATGGGGCGTGGGATGAAAATGCTCATGTGTATGATGATGAACTTCTTGGAAATCCGAGGGGCACCCATTTTTGAGCCACATGACAGAGATTTTTTTCATGGTGTCATTAAGGCTTAATCCCTGACGACTCGCAGCTAAAGCAAGGCTTTTGTGCAAATCAGGACCAAGGCGAACATTAAAAGTTCCACGGAAAGGCTTGTCTGGGTCGACTTCTTCCTCGGCACAAGTCTCCAGGTAGTCTTCCACTGACTCTATGAATGCTTCATTGAGAGCGGGGAGAGTTTCTGCTTCATATGTAACGAGGTCCACGATGTGGAGGATACTGCCATGCAGTACGCCATCCTCAATAGAAAATTCCACAGACCCTTGATAGCCTCGGTGTTCAAGCACTTGGGTTTTCATATCTTTCCATGCTCCTCCAAGGCGGTGAGAACCTTGTCCACCAGATACATCTTCATTGTGTTATCTGGATGTGGCTCGTGGAGACTAATTTTTTGATTTTGATCATCAATAAACTTCCGGCGAGAGCCTTTTCCGTTCTTCAGCCGGTAGCCCAAGCTCTCCAATAGAGCTACCAACTCGTCCCAAGTGAAGTCCTTTGGGCGCTGTCTCAGCCGGTCCAGTCGTTTGTTACCCATGACCACCTCTTGGTCGACTGCTCTGCCGGTGGCGCAACTGTAATCTAGTTGCTCCTCTCTGTATAGGTCTGCAAGGCAGGTTTCTCAAGAGTAAGCCCCTTATTTTCGTCTCTCTTATCTGCGTATCGATTTCTTTACAGCCTCGTCTTGGCTTCCACGGCAACCCCGAGGATCCGGCAGTTGCCGTTGATGGGGATCAGCGGGTAGGCGGGGTTGAGCGCCTTGAGATAGCGCCGACCACCGTCCTCGATCAGTTGCTTGAAGGTAGCTTCGTTGCTGTCCGCAAGCAGAGCGGCCACCAGCTTGCCCGGCACCGCTTCCTTGCCAGTATCGAAAAGCACCAGAGTGCCTTCAGGAACGCTAGGGCGGCTGCCAGTCGGTGCAGTCATGGAGTCACCCTGTACCTCTAACCAAAACGCTCTGCCTTCGGCACGGTAATCGGTGGCCTCTTCGTGGGGTTCACCGCCAGGTTCATAGGGCGTGACACACTCCGTCCAGGCCCCGGCCTGCACCCGGCTGATTACCGGATAACGGTGGTAGCGGATCGGCTGTGGGGCTTTTTGAACGTTGGCGTCATGGCGAACGGTATCACCCACCTTGGGGCCTTCTTTGATGGCTTCGCCTGGTTTGGGGGCTGATCTATAAGCATCTCCTAGAGCCATGCCTCTATCCAGCCAACCGCGTTCTAGTCCAATCGCCGCTTCAATGTGTCGCGCGAATGTCTCGCCAATTCGTTTTCTGTGCTTACCCGTGCTCAGGCAGCGCGAGATGTAGTCCGGCTGGCGGTCAATGGCCTCGGCCAAGGCAGCCCTTTTCCCATTGAAACGCTCTTGCAGCAGTAGGCGAAGGTTGTTCCGCCGAGTCTCATGAATGTCCATACCCCAATCATCGGGCTCCGTTACTTAAAGGTAAATTTCCCTCAGGTATTGAAATGTGATTACCTATGGGTAATCATTTGCCCTAACGTATACAGGAGCAGTTCATGAGAAACCAAAACCGATGCCTGCTGGCGTGGGTCAAGAAAGCGAGTGATGACGATATCGCCAATACGGGCACTACCAGGGCGTACCTGAAGCAAATCGCTTACGGGAACAAGATTCCTTCAGCTGAGATTGCTTCACGTATTGAGAAAACAACATCAGGTCAGGTGACTCGCCCCGAGTTACGTCCCGCCGACTGGTGGATTGTATGGCCTGAATTGATCTCTTCATCTGATCTTCCTCCCTCTGACACCCCACAGGTTACTCCTGGCCAGGAAGAGACGACGACCGCCTGACCGGGGTGGACAGGCATACAGGGGAAATGGAGAACGACATGACATATCAAGGTCCTTTGAGCGCTGCTAAAGCCCGAATCGACATCAGGCGGGGACGCCTGCTCGGTATAAGAGCCGAGCAGGCGCATCAGGCAGGGGATGACCTTACAGCCAATCTTTTGTCGGCAAGGTCGACTTGTCACTCTCTCCGAGCATTGCGAACTCTAGATGCTCTTCGCTCATTGCCATCACTTGAGCAGGAGTCCAGTGATGCTTCTGCATGAGGTAGTAGCGAATAGCGACAAGCCCCGTCAGTTCGCTACTTTTGTACCCTTCTCGCTTGGAGATTTTGTCTCCGAGGCGGACCAACAGCCGGTGCTGGTGGTACTTCGTCTGGGCTTCAGCCTCATGCAGTTTTTCCTGCTCTTCAGTGAGGAGCTTATTTTCCGTTTCGGCCATGGTGCTTCTCCATCGGGTTCATTGAGTTGTGTGGAAACTCCTAATGTACCGGAGAGTGCCGTGGCCATCTATTCGAAGTGGTTGCTAGGCAATGGCACGGATGACGCGCTGGCGGAAGGACAAGGGCTGGACAAAGTCCGTTCTGCCGCGCTCACACATGGAGTCGTTGTAGGCGGGTATTCGCAGGCTTTCGATATTCGGTGTATCCAGCATGGCGATCTTTTCAGCACGCCTATCGAAGGCCGCAATATCCAGCTCATCAGCTTTCCTCAAGAGCTTTTGGAATTTCTGCCTAGCCTCTTTGCATTGCAGCGCCTTTTGTTCGGGAGAGATGACGAAGTCCAGCACAGTGCTGGCGGTAATCAGAAGACCGCTAGTACCGGTGACCAAGGGGCTGGCAGTTATCAAGCCGGCAAACGCCGCACTGCCACCGAACAGGCTGGTGAACTTGAACAAGCCCGCCAAGCGTTTGTAAAGCCGTTCTTGAAGGATCATGTATCTCACGGAGTACATGGCATCTCCCTTGGCTTCATAGAACGTTCTATCGTCCATCCGGACCGCTGGCTTTTGCTGCGACATCGTCATCTTGCTCCTTCACATTCAGCTGGGTTTTTCAGGCTGAGGCGGTGGTGGCGGGGTCCTCAATGGTGGCGTGTAGCTACGCCTATCGTCTCCATCGCTCGCCGTACAGTCATGTATCAAACAACTGCGTTTCATGGGCACTCTCCGTTGCGTGAGGTGGGTTTCAGGTTGGCACCCCATAGCTTACTTCGTACGACGTATGAGTGCCCACCCTTTGCTAATGGAGTGGTCGCATGAGCATCACGGCCGCAATGCTTCCCGCGCTGCTGGGTCGTCCTGTGGCGTATCAGGCGGTGTTCACCAGGCTGCCGGGCGTCTCGGTCCAGGGGGCCATATTCCTGAGCCAGGCATTGTTCCTATGCAACACGCCTACGGCACAGCGCCGGGACGGGTGGTTCTGGAAAGAGCAGCAGGGCGACGTCGACAGTTGGGAAGCCGAGACGGGGATGAGCGCCAAGCAACAGATTACCGCGCGTCGGCAGTTAGCTGCCCTTGAAGTGCTCGAAGAGAAGCGCTGTGGCGTGCCCGCCAAGACGTGGTACCGGGTCAATCTCGATTGTCTCGCCCAGGCGCTGGCGGAGGCGCTGAACGATGAGGAAACGCCCGCTAAACCGCATGGTTGCCCAGTTTCTCCCAATGGGAGAAACAGCAATCCCCCAACCGGCGAATCAAGAATCTCCCAAACGGAGGGCACAGAATCGCCCGATGGGAGTTTTCTTACAGAGACTACAACAGAGAGTACCCCCTCTCCCTCTGAGGCGCGCGCATCGATCTTCGAACGAGCTGCCGGGCAGACCGACGATGGCCAGCCGGTCGAGACCGTGAGCCGCCGCCAGCCGATGACGCTGGATTGGCAACCGGACTCGGCGACCTGGGCCCGCGCTTGCTTCGACCGTGGGCTGGCGGCCGGTACCGACCACCGCCAAGCCCTGATCGACTTCCGAGAGCACTACGCCGCCGAGCCGGGACGCACCGCAACCCCCGCCGATTGGACCCGTCGTTTCGCTCGCTGGGTCCACGAAAATCAGCAGCGCCAGCCGGCGCGCCACAACGCTTCTGGAGGGTCTCATGACCGCCCAACCGCTGATCGACCGCGCGATGACCGAACTGAGCGCGAGGCAGTCCGCCAGCAGCTCGCAAGCCCAAACGACACCAGCTGGGCAGACGGGTGGTGGCCAGACGACGAGTGCGACCCGGAGCCGCCGGGAGCAGACCACGACGTTGGTGGCGCAGGTGTTCACCCGGCTGGAAGCGATTTTTCCGAGGACGTTCTCGAGCGCGTTCCCGACGACCGAAATGCTGACCCTGGCACGTCGCGAGCTGGCGCAGGAGCTGGCGGGCTGGATACACCTACCGACGCGGCAGGTGATCGAACGGGCCATGAGTACGCTCAAGCGCGAGGGGAGCACTTGGCCACCGACGATCCCCGTGCTGGTTACGATGCTGGCGCCGACAGCGGAGGACTTCGGCATGCCGGCGACTGGTGACGCATGGACCGAGGCGCTGGCCCATGCCCATGAGCCACGCCGGCACCGCTGGAGCCATGAGGCGGTTCGCATGGCCGGGCAAAGCGTCGGCTGGTGGGATCTCACTCACACCACGGCCAAGAGCCAGTGGCCACGTCTCGAGAAGCGCTTTGCCAAGCACTACCAAGCCTTGGTCAACCGGGTAATGGCAGGCGAGCAGATCACGCCGCGCCATCTGCTCGAGGACGACAACAGCCGAAGCGCCGCTGACCTGGCGGAACGCGCAAGCCGGGAGACTGCTACCCATCGCGCCGAGGCCGAGGGTTTGCCGCATGCCATGAATGCCGACCAGGGCATACGGTCCCTGCGTGCCGCGTTGAAAGGAGAGGCGTAATGCGCGGCCCTCGATTCAAGAAACGTCGTCTTCAAACCACACGCCGAGAGTGCGTGCGCTGCGGAAATACCCATTATCCCGGCATGTTCCCGAAGGGCCGGCGGATCTGCATGCAGTGCGTGATGCGGGAGGACCGAGAGCATGGATAAACAGCTAAAGGGCGGTGCAGAGTCGCGTCGCGCGGCATTGCTTGGAAGTAATCCCCGGTTTCGGTTGTACTTGGACGCTCGGCGGCGCCACCGCAATGGCCTGACACCTGACCAACTGCCTGACGGCACACATAGCGCCGATGATGCGGCGGATTTCATCCGTGCTGCCTGCGGTGTCTCGAGTCGAGCCGAGATCGATCACGACGTTAATGCGGGCTTCATCCTGGGCCGCATCGTTGCGGACTACACGCGGTGGGAACGTCGGCAGCGGAGGGCAGGATAATGGCTTGGAACCCTAAGGCGAAAAGCGGGCAGCGGCGTATCACGACAGCTAGTGGCAAGCCTCGCAAGCGGCCATTTGATTACGAGGGCATGGAGCAAAAGCAGCTGATTTCGTGGCTTCGCGGTGAGCACATGCGCGGCAGTGAGGTGGGGCAGCTGTATCCCCATGTCTTTCATCCCCCGAACGGCGGTGTTCGCAGTTGGAAGACCGCCAGCGACATGAAGCAGCAGGGCGCGAAATCTGGCGTTAGCGACCTGGTCATTCGCCAAGCCCGTGGCGGCTGGCATGGCCTGTATTTGGAATTGAAAGCGACGCCGCCACGTGATGCCGATCTGGCCGACTCGCAACATGAGTGGTTGGATGGCTCCGAGGAAGAGCGCTACTGCGCCGCCCTCGCGCTGGGGCTCGAACAGGCCAAGGCCGTGCTGCGTGAATATGCTGCCTGGTCGCGCACTCAAGTGGCAGGGCCGGTGCAGCGTATCGCGTCGGGAACGAATTGGAGGCGTTGATGCGGTTGCCAAAGAGCGTACAGCAGATCGCGGACATCATCGGGCAAGAGAAGGCGTTGCACCTGGTGAGAACGCTGCGTGAGCAGCAGTCGGGGAAGACGTTATCGGTCTACGTGCCCGCGTCCAAGAGCCTGCATATCAATCACATGCTGGTAACGCTACTGGGGTGGAACGATGCCATGGCGTTGTGTGAGGCGCTAGGCGGTACGCACGTGTATCCATCGCGCTGTCGCTACCTGGAGCGGGCGATGGCAAACCGTCCGGTATTGGCGCTTCGCGATACGGGCATGAGCATCGCGGAGATCGCCGCCGAGTTGGGCATGAGCGAGAAATGGGTGGATGCCATCGTCGATGCCCGGGACATGGTGCGCCGTGGAATCAGCATCGAAATCGTCGCGCACTCGGTGAAGATCAATCCGTTGACGCTCGGCTACATCCTGGATGTCGAGGTGGAGGGTGACGTCGAGCCGGTCAAGCGTCGCTCGCCGCCGCGACCATCCAGCCCCCAGTACGACCTGTCGTTATGAACCACCGCCAGCGGCAGGCCCGGCTGGCGGCCCACACAATCAGGCCCATATCCACGTTGTCGCGAGTCACGGCGACTCGAGAGTCGACACATGACCGATAAATCCACGGGTCTGGGCATCATGGCAGAAACCAACGAGCGCTTGGCGCGGGTAGAAACCCGACTGGACGGCCAGGGGGAGATCCTCAACCGCCTGGAACGCCATATGGAGTCGATGAGCGACTCCCACGCGGAGATGGCCAAAGCTGTCGCGCAGATTCCCCATCTGTTTCACCAGATGATCGAGGTGCAGCAGACCACTTCCGACCAGGCTGCGCGCTTGGCTGCGCTTGAGAGCGAGATGGAGCATTCCCGCCGGTCGCGCAAGCACCTGCGTGAGGTGCTCGAGCCCCGGGTTAACCGTTCCCACTTCGTATCCAACGTCACTGCCTGGGCAGCGGCGCTGGCGATTACGGCCGTCGTGACGGCGGCGGCCAAAGGCTGGCTTACATAGGAGGTCACATGTCTGAACGTATTTCCCCTCATTTCCGGCGCGGCGAGTTCGCGTGTAGCTGTGGCTGTGGCTTCGACACTGTTGACCACGGAACCCTCGAGATCCTGGAAGCCACGCGCGAGCACTTCGGTGTGCCCGTTACGGTGACCAGCGGCTGCCGTTGCCCCGAGTACAACGCCCGCATTGGTGGTGCCGCGCATAGCCAGCACAAGGTGTCACGCGCGGCTGATATCCAGGTGAAGGGCGTGGATCCGGATGAGGTGCATGACTGGATCGATGCCAACTTCCCGTTCGTCAGCCTGGGGCGGTATGACACGTTCACCCACGTTGATACGCGCAGCGATGGGCCGGCGCGGTGGGATGGATGATGCATAGCCTTGTGCCGCATATCGCGCCGTTCTGCATGCTACTGCTGGGGCTGGCCACGCATGTGCTGAAGAAGTTCATGGAGATGCGTCAGCAACTCGAGGCATTGACGTTGATCGCGTATCTCAAGGCACGCCCCTACAAGTCGGTGATGGCCACCATCGGTGCCATGGCCGGCTACCTGCTATTGGCAGATGCCTCGGTACCGAGCCTGGTGTCTGCCTTTGGTGTCGGGTATGCCGCTGACAGCATGCTCGAGATCGTCGGGGCCAAAGCTCGGGCGGCTGCCAAATGATCGGCCTGGGTCTGCTCAAGTCGTGGCGGCTATGGGGAGCGGTGGCCGCGCTGGCTGGTGCTGCTGCCGTGGTCGGTATCGGTCTTCACCAGGCGCAGTCGATAGGCGAGCTGGAGGCCAAGGTGGCCACCAAGCAGGCCGCTATCGATAAGTTGGGTAATAAGCTCGAGGCCCAGGACGAACGACACCAGCAAGCGCTGGCGGCACGTGATGCTGCGTTGGTCGCTGCGCGAGCCCATACCCGTGATGCACAGGCACGCACTCGCAGCCTGGCGGACGAGATCAAGAACGCGAGGGCTACCGATGAACAGATTGATGCCTGTATGGGGATGCAGCTGCCTGGCGGCATTGCTGACCGCCTGCGCCAGTGAGCCCGTAACGGTAACCGAGCGTGAGCCAGTGTTGCCGCCGGCGAGCTACCTGCAGCCCTGCGACGTCTCGCTGGGTAACGGCACGATTGGCGAGGCACTGCAGGGACTGCGAGCCACGGTGGAGTGCGATCGCGCCGACAAGGCCGCGCTGCGTGCGTGGCGCACGAAGCACGACGAGGACGATGGCGACGAGCCTCGAGACTTTTTAGGTACTCCCGGCGGGGGGTGAGCCCTGCGGGTAGACGGCGGCGCGGAAATTCGCATGAGCGAGGCGCCCCGAACTCGGTTGATTGTTGTTGTTTGGGAGCGTCATGGCGTTCAAAGGAAAGGGGCGCGAGGTCAACCGCGAAGAGCTCGCCGAGACCTTCGGTGTCTCGCTCAATACTGTCAGCAGCTGGATCCGCAAAGGTTGCCCCTTCGAGCAGCGGGGGCGTCAGGGGAAGCCGTGGCGTTTCAACACCCGCGACGTCTCCGAGTGGCTGCGCGAGCAGGCACGCCTTGAGGCCGCCGGCGACGCGCCGATGGATGAGTTCGAACTCAAGCTGCGCAAGCTGGCGGCTGAAACCGCCCAGGCCGAGCTGGATCTCGCCACGGCACGGCAGCAGGTAGCGCCCATCGACGAGTTCGAGCGAGCCCGCGCCCTGGAGAATGCGACCGTGCGCGCCAACGTGATGAACGTGCCCAGCCGCGTGGTCAGTCAGCTGATCGGTGAAACTGACGAAGGCCGGTTCAAGGACGTGCTGCGGACCGAGTTGATCCAGGCTCTGGAAGCTGCCGCCGAGACCGACGTCGAGCTCGAGGAAGAAGAGGGCGACGATGACGGAAGCGACTGACGCGGCCGAGCAGTTCAGCAACACCAAAGGCGTGCTGCGTGCCCTGAAGCGCAGCGCCCGTCACCTGGTGCCGCCGGCGCCACTCAAGCCCAGCGAGTGGGCCGAAACCAACGTCAGGATCCCCGCCGGCAACGCGATCCCGGGGCCTATTCGCTTCGACAATGCGCCGTACCAGCGCGAGCCGATGGACATGGCCGTGCATCCCGGTTGCTATCGCATCTCGCTGATGTGGGGCGCTCAGGTCGGCAAGACCCAGTTGGCGCTATGCCTGCAGGGCTACAGCATCGCCCACGAACCGAGCAGCCAAATGATGATGCAGCCCAGTCAGGGCGACCTCACCACCTGGCTGGAAACCAAATTCAACCCGATGGTGGATGCGAATCCATCGCTGCAGAACCTGCTGGCCAAGCCGCGCAGCCACGAGGGCGTCAACAACCAGCGCATGAAGTCCTATCCCGGCGGCTTCCTAATGTTCGCTTGGGCCGGCTCCACCAAGACGATGCGCGGGCGCTCGGCGCCGTTGATCGTCGCCGATGAAGTGGATGGTTATAGCGGCACCGGCGAGGGCGATGAAGTCGAGCTTTTGTGGCAGCGTGCCGCCACCTATGGCGATCAACGCCTGCTCCTCGAGATCAGCACGCCGACCATCAAGGGCGAGAGCAAGATCGAGGCCTCTTATGACGCCGGGGATCAGCGCCGCTTCTACGTCGCCTGCCCGCATTGCGACCATCACCAGACACTCGACTGGCACCAGGTCACCTGGGACAAGGACGACGATGGCACCCACCATCCGGAAACCGCTGCCTACGTCTGCAAGCACTGCGGCGTGATGTGGAACGACGGCGAGCGCATCGCGGCGATTCGTACCGCCGAGCAGGTCGGTGCCGGGTGGAAATCCAGCAAGCCGTTCCGTGGCCACGCCAGCTATCACCTCAACGAGATCTATTCGTGCTTTCGCCGACTGCGCGACATCATCCAGTCGTTCCTCGACAAGAAGGCCAAGGGCGACCTGCAGTCGTTCATCAACGTCAGTCTGGCCGAGACGTGGGAAGAGCAGGGAGAGCAGGCCGAGGCACACGTCCTCATGGAGCGCGCGGAGAGCTACAAGGCGCCAGTGCCGGCTGGTGGCGTGGTGCTCACCACCGGCATCGACATGCAGCAAGACCGACTCGAGATGGAAACCGTTGCCTGGGGCTACGGCGAGGAATCCTGGTCGGTGGATTACACCGTGTTGTGGGGTGATCCGCTGCAGGAAGAAGTGTGGCGTGACCTCGATGACTACCTGGCCACCACCTGGACTCATGAGAGCGGCGCCCAACTCGGCATCATCGCATCCTGCCTGGATACCGGCGGCAGCAGTGGTTATACCCAACGCGCCTACGAATACGCACGCGGGAAGACGGGGCGTCGCCTGTTCGCCATCAAGGGCGTACCGGGTTGGGATCGCCCGGTGGTGACGGCGCCATCACGCAAGCGTACGGGGCGCGGCAAGCGGAAGGTAGACCTGTTCTCGATTGGTGTCGACGAAGCCAAGCTCACCATCATGCGGCGGCTGGCGGTAGAGCATCACGGGCCCGGTTTTACGCATATCCCCGCCGACCGCGAGGCCGAGTGGTTCCATCAGCTCACCGCTGAGAAGCTGGTGACCAAGTACGTGAAGGGCGTGCCCAAGCGGGAATGGCACCAGACCCGCCCGCGCAACGAGGCACTCGACTGCCGCGCCTATGCCTACGCCGCCTTCAAGATCGCTAGCCCCAGCCTCAAACGCCACGCTGCGCGGCTGGCGGAATATGAGCAGCCTGAAGAGGGCGACGAGACACCGACGTCACCGGATGCTGCGCCAGAACCACTGCCAGCGGAGCCCAAGCCCCGCAAGCGCAAGACTAGGCGCAAGACATCCACGGGACGATCCAGGCGACAGCGCTCGAGCTGGGTCAACAACTGGTGACGCATGGCAGGCATTCCCGAACGCATGACGGCAGGCACAACGCTGGCGATTTCGCTGGCGCTGACCGCATACCCCGCCACGGAGTGGTCGGCAACGCTGATCCTGCGTGGCGTCCAGTCCATTGATCTCACGTCCGAGCCCGACGGCAGGCTGCATGCTTTTCAGGCCGACGCCGACACCACCAGCGAATGGAAAGCCGGCGACTACTGGTACAGCCTTCGAGTAACCGATGGCACCGAGGTGCACGAGGTCGACACCGGCACGCTCAAGGTGCTGCCCGATCTCGCCACTGCTGATGCCGACTTCGATGGCCGCACCCACGCCGAGAAGACCCTCGAGGCTATCGAGGCGGTGATCGAGGGACGCGCCAGCAAGGATCAGGACAGCTACCGCATCAACAACCGCGAGTTGCGCCGCACCCCCATCAGCCAATTGCTCAAGCTGCGCGACGTCTACCGCAATGAAGTGCGCCGAATACGTGCTGCGCGCAAGGGCCGCAACACGCTGGGCCGCCCCGTGCTAGCGAGGTTTGGCCATGGTGCTTGAATTGCTCAAGCGCCGGAAAGCGGCGGCGCCGTCAGGTCAGCAACCAGCTCCACGCTCGCGTATGCGGGCCATCCCCCGTGCGCTGTCGCGCACGTTGCTGGGCCAGGCAAAGGCCGACCGGCTGTCGGCTGACCTGCCGACAACACCGGTACCGGCCGATCAGTTCATCGACAAGAATCAGCGCCCCCTGGTCGCGCGCTCGCGCCACCTGCTGCTGACCAACGACTACGCCCGAGGCTTCGTGCGCCAGGTGCGACAGAACGTGGTGGGACGCAAAGGCATCCAGTTGCAGGCCCAGGCCAAAGACGCCGACGGAACGCTCGATGAGCGCGCCAACGATGCCATCGAAGGCGACTTTGCCAAATGGTGTGACCGGCGCATCTGCGACGTGGCCGGGCGTCGTTCCTTCCGACAGTTGCTGTCACGTGCAGCGGAAGACGCCGCAATCAACGGCGAGTTCATGTTCCGGATTGTCTACGGTCGTAACCTCAACCCGTGGGGGTTGGCCATCCAGGTGTTGGACCCGCAGCGCTGCCCGGTGGAGGTCAATGAAGACCGCTTGCCGGGCGGGCAATTCATTCGGCAGGGCATCAAGTACAACCGCTGGGGCCGGGCCGTCGCCTATCTGTTCGGCACCCTCGACCCGTCGGAGAGTGACTACCGCTTTGGCGGGCGCAATTTCGTTGAAGTGCCCGCCGAGGAAGTGGTCCACGGCTTCCTCGAAGATCTTGTGGGGCAGCGCCGTGGCCTGCCGTGGATGGTCACCGCCGTGCTACGCCTGCATCACCTGGATGGGTTCGAGAAAGCATCCTTGGTCAATGCTCGCGTCTCCTCCGCCAAGGGCGGATGGTTTGAGTGGGAAGAGGGCATGGGCCCCGTCGACGAGGATGATGGCGACGAGCACGAGCCGCTGTACATGGACGCCGAGCCCGGGTCGTTCCAGGAACTCCCGCCCGGGCTCAAGTTCAAGCCCTGGGAACCTCAGTTCCCGACTAGCGAGCTGGCACCGTTCTCCAAGCAGAGCTTGCGCGGGATCGCTACCGGCATGGGGATCGACTACCCGACGCTGGCCAACGACCTGGGCGACGTCAATTTCTCGAGCCTGCGCCATGGCGTGCTCAATTCCCGCGATCACTGGATGGAGCTGCAGGAGTGGCTGATCGAGCAGCTGCTGGAACCCGTGTACCAGGCGTGGCTACCCCGAGCCCTGCTCAAGGGCATCACCGTGCCCGGCACCAACGGCGCCACCTTGCGAGCCGAGCGCATCGAAAAATACCGCGCGCATGACTGGCAGGCGCGCCGCTGGGATTGGGTCGATCCGGACAAGGACTCCAAGACCGCCGCGCGCGACATCGCCAACAAGATCAAATCCCCCTCGCAGGTGATCCGCGAACGCGGCGGCGATCCGCGCAGCGTGTGGCGTCAGTGGGCGAGCGATCGGCAGGCCATGATCGACGCCGGCATCCCCGAGGCCCTGGTCGACGCGACATTGGGCGACCCCGCCATGAATAGCGGCAGCAGTACGCCCCAGGGCGAAACCGCAGGAGAGACGAGCAATGAAGGATAAGCGCGACGTTCGCGACCGCCGGCATCAGCCGACTGTCCCGCGTGAGCCCGATAAGGCCCGTGAGCTTGAGGGTAGCCACCAGACCCGCAGCGTCACCGAAGAGCAGCTGCGCAAGATGAAGGCCGAGGGTCTGACGCGCGACATGATTGGTGGCGAAGTAAGGGCCATCGATGAAGAAAAACGCACGGTCGAGCTGGCGTTTTCCAGCGAGGCCGAGGTGGAGCGGTGGTTTGGCATCGAGGTGCTGGACCACGGCGAAGGCGCCATGCGCACGGGGCGTCTCGAGAACGGGGCGGCACTCCTGGTCAATCATGACTGGGATGACCAAGTGGGCGTGGTGGAGTCTGTCACCGTGGGAGCCGATCGGCGGGGCCGGGCGACGGTGCGCTTTGGTAAGGGCGCTCGGGCTTCCGAGGTGTGGCAGGACGTGGTTGACAGCATCCGTCGGCAAGTCTCGGTGGGCTACTCGATTCACAAGGTGGAGATTGAGGAGCGCTCTGGGCAAGCCGACATGGTGCGCGTGACCGATTGGGAGCCGCATGAGATCAGCATCGTCTCTGTGGCGGCAGACGTTTCAGTGGGCGTAGGGCGCTCGCGGGAACCACTGCCAGCGGAGCCGGGCACGGGCGGGCCTGATACTGCCAGCAATGAACGCAATCAATCGAGCGGCGCTGCTGGCGCTTCCAGGACACACCAAAAGGATAGCGAGATGAACGAAAAGATCCTGCGCGACAAGAAGGGCAACCTGGTCCGCGCCAAGGTCAACGAGCAAGACGAGATCGTCGAAGTGCTCGAGATGATCGAGCGCGCCGGCGATGATCAGAACCAGGCCCGTCGGGCCGGCGTCCAGGCCGAGCAGGCCCGCGTCAAAGCGATCATGGACATGGGCCGCGAGTATGAGAACCCTGACCTGGCGACCCGCTACGTCAGCGATGGCAAGAGCCCCGAGGAGTTCCAGCGTGCGCTGTTGGGCGAAATGCACAAGCAGCGTTCCAAGGCGGTGACCGATAACGGCGAGACCGAAACCCGCTCATCCAGCATCGGCATGACTGATCAGGACCTGCAGCGCTACTCGATGATGAAGGTGGTTCGGGCCCTGGCGAATCCTCAGGATAAGCGCGCCCAGGAGGCCGCCAAGTTCGAGCTGGAGCTTTCCTCTGAAGCTGAGCGTCAGTACGGCAAGCAGGCGCGCGGGATTCTGATTCCCGACGACGTGCTTTCCCGTGCCTTCAATGCTGGCGGCGCGTCTGATACGCCGAGCGGCGCCCAGACGGGCGATGGCCTGGTCGATACCCAGTACATGGCCGGCAGCTTCATCGAGATGCTGCGTAACCGCACGGCACTGATGCGTCTGGCCACCACCATGAGCGGGCTAGTCGGCAACGTCGAGATCCCCAAGCAGACCGGCGGCGCCACCGCTTACTGGCTGGGGGAAGGTGAGGACGCCGAGGAGGGGACGCCGAGCATCGGGCAGATCGCGCTATCCCCGAAGACCGTCGCGGCCTATACCGACATCACGCGCCGCTTGATGCTGCAGTCCACTCCGGACGCCGAGCGCGTAGTGCGTAACGACCTGGCCTCTGCCGTGGCGCAGGCCGTCGATCTCGCGGGCTTCTACGGTGCCGGTGGTAACGAGCCGACCGGTATTGCGCAGACCTCAGGCATCAACGCGGTCAACCTCGCCACGACCGGCAAGCCCACCTATGCCGAGGTGGTGAAGATGGAAAGCGAAATCGCCGCCGATAACGCTGACGTGAACTCCATGGCGTATGTGATGGCGTCGATGATGCGTGGCCACTGCAAGACCACTCAGAAGTTCGAGGGCACCAATGGTGCACCGATCTGGGAGCAGGGTAATACCGTCAACGGCTACGGCACCGAAGTGACCAACCAGATCCAGACCGGCGATCTGTTCTTCGGCAACTTCGCTGACCTGATCATCGGTCTGTGGGGCGGTCTCGACTTGACCGTCGACCCGTACAGCCTGTCGAAATCCGGCGGCACTCGCCTGGTGGTGTTCCAGGACGTCGATATGGCCGTGCGTCGCGTCGAGTCGTTCTGCCTGGGTCGTAACACTACCGCGTAATCGGCATCCAGTGACTGGCGGCCCCACGCCCTGTGGGGTCGCCTCGACATGAGCCATTCATTGAGGAAAGCCCCATGAGCAAGAAGACCAAGACCGTCGATATTGAGTGCACCAGCGCCTTCATGGCCGCCGGCAAGATGATCATCCCGAAGAAGATCGTGCGCGGCGTGCCAGCGGCTGAGGCTGACAACCTACTTCGTCGTGGTAAGGCCAAGCTGATTGGTAATGCCAGCGATGAGGATGATGGCGAAAAAGCCCTGGAGGACATGACGGTGGCCGAACTCAAGGAAGAGGCCAAGGCGCTGGACATCGAGGGCTTTGATGGCATGCAGAAAGCCGACCTGGTCGCCGCCATCGAAAAGGCTGAGGAAGAGGGCGACCAGTAATGCCCGCGCCGGACTGGGAAAATCTCGACGTCTTTTTCGACGAGGACGAATTCGCCACGCCGGTGACCGTCACGCGCGATGACGGCACGGTGCTGACCCTGTCCGGCCTCTATGAGGACCAGTACCTGGATGCCCAGCTCGGCGAGTACCGCATGGATAGCGAGCGCCCGCGCGTCTGGTGCAAGCAGTCCGATGTGCCGGGCGTTAAGCGGGGCGATACGTGCACCGTAGATGGCACTACCTATGACGTCATGACGGAACCGCAACCCGATGGTACCGGCATGGCCATGCTCGACCTGGCGGTGAAGCCCGATGCTGGATTTTGATGTCGATGCCGACGAGCTCCAGCGCGTGATCGAGGAGCTGGGCGCCATGCCCAAAGAGGTCAACGCCTCCTACAACCGCGCGCTCACTCGCACCGCCGCTACCCTGCGCAAGCTATCCAGCCAGGGGCTACAAAGCGAGCTGGGTCTACGCCGCGCTAAGGCGATACGCAAGCGTTTGAAGAGCGTTCGCGTGAAAGGCTCGAAAAGCGGTGACTACCGCAAGATGGCCTCGGTTCAACTGTGGTACGGCCTCAACGATATTGCTGTGGCCGAGTTCCAAGGCCGCGTCAGTGAGACCAGCGGTGGCGCCGGCTACTCAGGCCCGGCCGGCAATCACAACTTCCCCGGCGCGTTCGTCGCCAAACCTCGTGGCACGAAGCGCCGTACTATCATGCGACGCCGGGGCCAGGGGCGTTTGCCCATTCGCCAGGAAACGCTGCCGATCAAAGACAAGGCCGACGTGTTCGTCGAAGACGAGATCTTCTGGAAGTTGGAAGCGATCTTTTGGCGCCACTTCCGTGACGATCTCGAGCGGCGCATCGCCTACCTGAGGGCCTCATGAACGCGGATACCCAAATCACCCTCGACAGCCTGCATCAGGCCGTCCTCGATGCCATTACCGCTGCGTTCCCGGCGATCAAAACCGTGGAGGATTATCCGGACGATCGCCAGCGCATCCAGGTGCCGGCGGCGCTGGTCGAGCTCACCGAGCTGGCAGCGGTACCGGACGACGATCCGGGCACGGGGCAACTGGCGCTCGAGGCACAGTTCGAGCTGCGGTACGTGCTCGGCTGGCGAGGCGTGAACCAGGGCCGCGCCATTCGTGCCCAGGTCGCCGCGCTGGCGCATTTCATCCATCAGCAGCAGTGGGGCCTGCCGGTGGAGCCGGCGCGGGTCGCGGTATGTGAGCCGGATGAATTCAGCCCCGAGCTCGACCAGTACCTGGTGTGGCGCATCGATTGGTCGCAGATCGTGCACATCGGCGAGAACGAATGGATCGACGACGGCACCCCGCCCACCGAGGTATGGGTCGGCGTCTCGCCGTTGATCGGTCCCGAGCACGAGGCGTTCTACACGCGCCAGGATGGCAGTCAGTATGAAGAGGAGGGCGGATCGTGAATCAGGCCTGGCGATTGCAGGAGCTGGAACGCCGGCTCAACAACCTGCTGATGGTCGGCACCATCCTTGAGGTCGATCACGCCGCTCGAAAACTAAAGGTGAAAGTGGGCGAGATCCGCACGGCTTGGCTTAACTGGCCGACGGAAATGGGCCGCAACTATCGCCGCTGGCGACCGCTTCGCAAGGGCCAGCAGGTAGTGCTTTCCAGTCCTTCCGGGGACCCCGCTCAGGCTGTGATTACCGGCATGCTTTACAGTAGCGCGTTGCCATCGCCTTCCGACAACCCTGACCTCGATCTTATCGAGTTTGAAGACGGCACACGTTTTCAATATGACAGCGCGGACCACGTAATCAAGATCCACTGCGTGGGCGACATCGTCGTCGAGAATGCCAAGAGCATTACCGTGAATACCGGTACCACGCTGGATATCACCGCTGGCGGTGACGCCACATTGAAAGCGCCGACCGTCACCGTCGATAGTCCGCAAAGCACCTTTACCGGGGCGGTGACCATCCAGGGGCCGCTGACCTACCAGGGTGGCATGACCGGCTCGGGTGGCTCGGGTGCTGCCGCCTCGATCAGTGGCGGGGTCAGAGTCACCGACGGCGACATTACGGCCGACGATATCAGCGTCAAATACCACGACCATGACGGTGATAGCGGCGGCAAGACGAGCCGACCGAATCCTAGCTGACGGTACGGAACCACTGCCAGCGGAGCGCGCTGGCGGCCTAGCCCATGATGGCTCGCATGAACGGTATGAATGCGCAGTCCGGGCGCGACCTCTCCGGCATCAACCATCTGCGGCAATCGCTGCGCGACATCCTGACCACGCCAATTGGCACCAGGGTGATGCGTCGCGACTACGGCTCGCGTCTGTTTGAGCTGATCGATGCGCCGATGAACAACGCCACGCTGGTGGAGCTCTACGGCGCGACAGCCGAGGCGCTGGCCCGCTGGGAGAATCGCTTTCGGCTCACGCGGGTGCGCGCCACAAGCGCCGAACCCGGTCGCGTCATCCTCGAGCTGTTGGGCGAATACCGGCCCACTGGCGAGACCATCAACCTCGACGGCATTGAGGTGACCTAATGGCCGGCCCCATCGATCTCTCCCAGCTCCCATCACCCGTTGTCGTCGAGGAACTCGATTACGAAGACATCCTCGCCGAGCGCAAAGCCGCATTGCTGGATCTCGTTAGCAGCGACGAACGCGCCGACGTCGAAGCCACGCTCGAACTCGAATCCGAACCGCTGGCCAAGCTGCTCGAGGAATCGGCATATCGGGAGCTGACCTGGCGGCAGCGCGTCAATGAAGCGGCACGCGCCGTGATGCTCGCTTACTCGAACGACGAGGACCTCGACCAGCTCGCGGCGAATTACAACGTCGAGCGCCTGGTGGTCGACCCCGGCGACCCGGATGCCACGCCTCCGGTACCGCCGACGTATGAGCGCAACACCGAGCTCCGCATGCGTGCCCAACGCGCGTGGGAAGGGCTATCGGTCGCCGGCCCCACAAAAGCCTATGAATTTCACGCATTGAGCGCCGACGGCCGCGTCGCCGATGCCACCGCGATCAGCCCCGTACCCTGTGACGCCCTGGTCACCGTGCTCTCGCGATTGGACGATGGCACCGCCGATCAAGAGCTGCTCGACGTCGTCTATGCCGAACTCTCGGCCGAGGACGTGCGCCCGGTCGCCGACCGGCTTACCGTCCAGTCCGCCGAGATCGTGCCGTACAGCATCGACGCCACGCTCTATCTCTACCCCGGCCCCGAGCAAGAGCCGATCCTCGCCGCCGCACGCGACGCCCTGGATGCCTACGTCAGCACCCAGCGCCGCATCGGGCGCGATATCCGCCTGAGCGCCGTTTATGCCGCGCTGCATGTAGAGGGCGTCCAGCGTGTCGAACTCGCCGCGCCCACCGCCGACGTCGTGCTCGACGACACCCAGGCCGCGCACTGCACCGGCACCAGCGTGACCATCGGGGGCAGCGATGAGTGATCTATTACCCCCGAACAGCACACCGCTCGAGCGCGCCGCCGCCGAGGCACTCGCCGAGATCCAGCGCGTCCCGGTGCCGCTGCGAGATCTCTGGCATCCCGACTGCTGCCCGGCACGCTTACTGCCTTATCTGGCGTGGACCTTCTCGGTAGACCGCTGGGACCCGTCATGGTCCGAGGCCGCCAAACGCGAAGTGATCCGCAGCTCGTTCTATGTGCACCGCAAGAAAGGCACGATCAGCGCCTTGCGCCGCGTCGTCGAGCCGCTCGGTTATCTACTCGAGATCGTCGAATGGTGGCAGAAAGACCCCGAAGGTCCGCGCGGCACGTTCGATCTACGCATCGGCGTGCTGGATACCGGCATCACCGATGCGATGTACACCGAGCTGACCCGCCTCGTTGAAGACGCCAAGCCACTCACGCGGCATATCGCCGGGCTCGACCTGCTCGGGGAGACGCGGGGACCGCTCTATCTCGGCGCGACCACGCAGGATGGGCACGCCACCACCGTATATCCCTACGTCGCCTCGCAAACCGAAAACACCGGCCTCGCGCATGTCGGCGCCGGACTTCACGCCATCGACACCACCACCGTCTACCCGAATACCGCCTAGGAGCCGCCCATGGCGAAGTTCTATACCGTGCCGACCGCCGTCGGCGAAGCCAAGATCGCCAATGCCATTGCCCTCGGCCGAACCCTCACCATCGCCGAGCTCGCCATCGGCGACGGCAATGGTGAGCTACCCGACCCGGATAGCGACCGAACGTCGCTGGTCAACCAGGTGCGCCGCGCGCCGATCAACACCAGCGTCGTGGACGACGACAATCCGAACTGGATCGTCGTCGAACAAGTGATCCCACCGGACGAAGGTGGCTGGACGATTCGCGAAATCGGTCTGTTCGACTCGGACGGCGATATGATCGCCTACGGAAACTACCCCGAGACTTACAAGCCGGTTCTGTCGGAAGGCTCAGGCAGGACGCAGACAATCCGCTTCGTCATGCAGGTCTCGGACACCGCCGCCGTCACGCTGAAAGTCGACCCCAGCGTGGTGCTGGCAACACGCGAATACGTCGACGACGAGATCGACCAGCACGCCCAAAGCCGCAACCACCCCGACGCCACGACCAGCGCCAAGGGAATGATGCAGTTCGGCACCAGCGAACAGACGCGGGCAGGCACCCGCACAGACCGCGCCGCGCACCTCGCTGGGGTGAAAGCCGCGATTGATCAGCACAAAGAAGAAGCCCAGGCACATAACGCGTCAAAAATCGCGCTCGACACGCCTCTTAACGCATTCGGCGATGCCGATACCGTACAAGCGGTGTTGGCACTCCTGGGCGCGGCGGCCAAAGCCGAGACACACAACGGCATCGCCGGCCGCTCGAATGCCGACGCGCACCCCATGAGTGCTATTTCAGGACTCGATGCTGCAATTACTTCCATCAATGAAGTTCTTAATGGTCTGGGAGCCGCTGCCCAGGCAGAAAACCATAACGACATTGCAGGCCGTGACGCATCAGGCGCGCACCCTATGAGCGCCATTACGGGGCTCAATGCGGCGATTGAGGCGATCAATGATGTTCTTGATGGGCTAGGCAGCGCTGCTACTCGCACCGTCGGTACCAACAGTGGCAACGTTATGGAAGTCGGTGCGTTTGGCCTTGGGTCTCAGGATCCACCTGAATTATCAGATTTTAATATTGCTCTTGATACGGGAGCATATACCGCGCGAGAAACTGCGTTAAATAGCCCTCCGGGCTGGTCTGGCGGAGTTGCTACTGTAATAACAAGAAGTGGTGGGGATTACAGTGTGCAAATGGCCTTCGACGTTAATACGAGAAACGTTTACGTTAGGGTACTGAGTCAGGGGGTTTGGAGAAGTTGGGATAGTATACTCACAAGCGCCGATTTCAACCCTGACGATTACTACACAAAAGACCAGCTATTCGCCGCTGTCCACGACGAGACTAACAACCGCAGCGAAGGAGCGACGTATACAAATACGACGGGTAAACCGATGTTAGTTGCTGTTACAAAGAATAACCAAAACCCCGCAGTTTTTCATGTTGACGGTATAGAGGTGGGCTTAATGCAAGACGCATCGGGTGACGCGAGGAGCAACCTAACCTTCATAGTGCCTAACGGCAGCACTTATGGCTGTGATACAAACCTTGGCACCATAAACGACATTATTTGGGTGGAGACCTATTAATATGCAGCATTTCAAAACACCGGTAGGGCGCATTTATGCCTACGGCGACAGTGAAGAGGTGGACACCGACGCCAAGACCATAAATGGCGTGCATTATGCCAATATGCCAGACGATCTGACGCCAATCGACGGAGACGAAGCCCGAAAGATCGCCAACCCGCCGCCGTCCCTCGATACACTCGCCAAACGCAAGCGCCGAGCCATCGACGCCGCCCGCGACCAGGCCTTCGCCACCGGCCTCGACTACGACGTCGCCGGCGAGCCTGACGTCGTCCAGACACGCGCGCAGGATCAAATCAATCTCCTGGGGCTACGCGCCAAAGCCGAGTCGAACAAAGCCGCCGGCGTCACCGACGCGGTCATGGAGTTTCGCGGCAAGAGCAACAAAACGCGCATGCTCAACCCCGAGGAAATGATCGCGCTGACCACCGCTGCGCTCGATTACATCGAAGGGGTCTACAAGCGCTCGTGGGAACGGAAGGACGCCGTTGCCGCTGCGCTCGAAGATGAGGATCGGGAAGGGATTGAAGCGGTGGAGTGGTGAAAGGAAGCCCGCCTTTCGGCGGGCTTCTTATTAGTTTGCTGGTTAAATACCTGTCCAGCGACGAACCGCTAAAAGTTGTCCTTGATGAGGATAACCAGGCTTGCTGTTGGGTTCGAAAACCCCTTGGGCAACCGCTTCAGTGAGGTAAAGGCGGGCTTCCTCATAGTTGGGAAGATGGAGGCGCTTGATCATCTCAATGAGCTCTTCTTGGTTATGGAACTCGTTATCCGATAGCTTCTGTAAAAGGTCGGTGAGGCCATCAGGTGATGCAAAGAACTCTAAGTCTAAATCGCTATTCAAGTCTTTGCTAACAGCGTAGGTTCGGTGACCATCGTACTGGCATCCACCCCTCTGAGGAGATGATGGCATGTGGTGAACCAGTCTCATGGAATGAGAATAGAGAGACTCGCCATTCGGTCCCATCCTTGTTAACCACTCAACCCAGCCATCTTGAATGTTATAGATGGGCTGCCCGCATGAATCACACGTCCAAGTCATTTCATTCCTCGCGTACTGTTTTTTTTGAGGCAGTAGATAGAACCACTGCCAGCGGAGCCTCGCGCGTGGCCCGGTCATGCTGTTCTTACCGTTCGGAACACCTGATCAGGCAAGAGGCACACCATTATGGCATTTCTCCACGGGGCCGAGGTCCTCGAGATCGATACCGGTCCGCGACCCATCCAGACAGTCCGCTCGGGCGTGATCGGCATCGTCGGTACCGCGCCGGAGGCAGAAGGGGAGACCGCTGCCGAGCTCACTATCGGCACGTCAGCGGCCAACACTGGCATCCTGTTTACCGCCGCTGATGGCGGTACCGCCGGCAATAACATCCGTGTTCGCTACGTGGCGCCTGGCGAGTCGAGCGCATCGCTGGCGGTTTCCATCAATGGCAAGGACGTCACCGTGACGCTGGCCACGGATGCCGATGGCGAGCTGACATCGACAGCCCAGGAGATCGCCGCGGCCGTGAACGATGAGGCGGACGCGTCCAGCCTGGTGACGGCGGCAGTCGTCGAAGGTTCGGATGGCACTGGCGTGCCTCGGGCTCGGAGCTGGCGCGAGCTCTCCGGCGGCGAAGATGAGCCATTCCCGCTCAACATGCCGACCATGGTGGCGGGCAATCGCACGGAAGCCGCCAAGCTGGGGACCGAAGGCACGTTGCCATCGGCGATGGAAGGGATCTTCGACCAGGTCGGGGCGGTGGTTATTGTCATCCGTGTGGAGAAGGCCGAAGACGAGCAAGAGACCATCGCTAACGTGGTCGGTGGCGTCAACGCCGAGACCGGGCAGTTCGAGGGCGTTCATGCCTTCACCGCCGCCGAGTCTGAAGTCGGCTTCGCCCCGCGTATTCTTTGTGCGCCAGGTTTCACTCATCAGCGTGACAGCGGCTTGCGTAATGCGGTGGTGGCCGAGCTCGAGGGCATCGCGAATCGCATGCGGGCGATCATCGTCGCCGATGGCCCCAACACCACCGACGATGCAGCCCAGCAATATGCCGAGGACTGGGGCAGCGCTCGCATCTACATGGTCGATCCCTGGGTGAAGATCCTGCAGAGCGATGGCAGCAATACCAGCGAGCCCGCATCGGCACGTGTCGCCGGCCTTATTGCCCGCATCGACAACGAGCAAGGCTTCTGGTGGTCGCCGTCGAACAAAGAGATCTACGGCATTCTGGGCACGAGCCGCAGTGTCGATTTCACTCTGGGCGACGAGAATGCGCGCGCCAACCTGCTCAACGAGGGCGGGATCGCCACCATCATCAACCAGGATGGCTATCGCCTGTGGGGCAACCGCAGCCTGACCGATGACACCAAGTGGGTATTCATCTCCGTGCGCCGTACGGCGGACATGATCAACGACAGCATCCAGCGCACGCACCTGTGGGCGGTGGATCGCAACATTACCAAGACCTACGTCGAAGACGTCACCGAAGGCGTCAACGCCTACATCGGCAGCCTGAAAGCACAAGGTGCGCTGCTGGGTGGGCGCTGCTGGGCGGATCCCGACCTCAACACCCCGGCCAACGTCCAGAAAGGCCAGGTCTATTTCAACTTCGAGTTCACCCCACCGTACCCGGCGGAGCGCGTCACATTCCGCAGCAAGCTGGTGAATGACTACATCGAGGAGGTGTTCGCGTAATGGCCGCTCGCAACATTATCAAACAGATGACCGTCTCCGTGGATGGCCGTGGCTATGCCGGCCAGGTCATGGAGTACACGCCGCCGGTGCTGACCCTCTCTACCGAGGAGCATCGCGCGGGCGGCATGGATGCGCCGATCACGCTGGATATGGGCATGGAGGCGCTTGAAAGTTCATTCGTGCTGCGTTCCTACGACCGCGAGATCTTGCGTCAATTCGGCGTCTCCGAGGGTAACAACGTGCCGTTCGTGGGCCGTGGCGCCATGCAGTCCTATGACGGCACCTGGCGCCCAACTGTGCACACCATGCGCGGCAAGATCACCAGCCTTGATCGAGGCACCTGGCAGGCGGGCCAGGTGGCGTCGATGACCGTCACCATGCGGCTTGATTACTACAAGGAAGAGCACGACGGCGTCACCGTCCACGAGATCGACGTCGAGAACATGATCCGCACCGTCGACGGCGTGGATCTGCTGGCGGATCTGCGCACGGCGCTAGGTGTCTGAGCCGCCCCTATCCATCAAAGGGGGCCACTGCCCCTTATATAGGAATGAACCCACTTGAAGAGGAAAGCCAGCATGAGTGAAGAAACCCCGGAGTACCTGAACTACAACGACAACGGCACCTGCGATATCACCTTGGTGCGTCCCACCTCCGTCAATGGCGTGGAGCAGTCCACGCTTCGCATGCGTGAAGCTACGGTCGAAGACCAGATTTTGCATGACGAGATGAGCGGCAGCGACGCCAAACGCGAAGTGGCGATGTTCGCCAATCTCCTCGAGATCTCACCCGACGACATTCGCCGACTGCCGCTCAAGAGCTACCAACGTCTGCAAGAGGCCTACGCCGGTTTTTTGAACTGAGCCGCGATGACGTGCGCCGGTTGGTGCTGGCGCTTGCATCGCATACAGGCTGGTCCGCGCGTGAGATAGGCGCGATGCGGACTAGTCGATTCCTCTGGTGGGTCGAAGGCCTGCCGCGTTCCAACGAGTAGGACAGCATGGCGAACCAGCGGCTGAACGCGCAGATCTCCATCGGCGGCACGGTGGCCAAGTCGCTGACCAAGGGACTGACCGATACCAAGGGTCAGATCCGCGAGGTCGGCGGCGCGATTGGCAAAGCCACGTCTCGCCAGAAGGAACTCTCCAATCAGATCAAGACGTTTGGCCGCCAGGGCCGTAGCGTTGAGACCCTGCGCAGGAAGTATGCCGAGGTCACCGAAGAGGTAGAGCGCCTCAAGCGCAAGCAAGAAGCGTTGAAGCGCCTCGATATGGCCGACGTCGGTGGCAAGTTTCGCAACATGCGCAATGAAGTCGGCGGGCTGGTGCGGCGCACCGCGATGCTGGGTACCGCTGCTGCTGGCGGCATATTTGCGATCTCGAACTCGACTGCTGAGCTAGGCGACGAGGTGGCTAAGCGGTCCGATGCGCTGGGTATCCAGATCGGCAAGTATCAGGAACTCCGCTATGCCGCTGAACGCTCGGGCGTGTCGACACAGAAGTTTGACTCGAACATGCAGGCGTTCACCAAGCGGCTGGGCGAGGCAGCGCAGGGCACCGGTGCCGCGAAGGATGCGCTCGATCAGATGGGCTTGTCCGCCGAAGCGCTGGCCAGCATGACGCCCGACGAGGCGCTAGATCAAGTAGCAGACCGCCTGCAGAATGTCGAGAGCCATACCAAGCGCGTGGCTCTGGTTTCCGACCTCTTTAGCCGCCAGGGCATTGGCATGATCAACATGCTCAAAGGCGGCAGTAAAATGCTCGAGCAATTCGGCGAAGATGCTCGGCGCACCGGCTACATACTCAGTGAGCAAGCGACGCGCGACGCCGAGACCTTCCAGGACAAGCTGCTTGATACCAAGCTCTCGCTGGCGGGGCTCAAAAACATCGTCGGCAGCGAGTTGATGCCGGTGGTCTCCAAAATGATGGGGAGATTCACCGGTTGGATGGCCACAAACCGTGACGAAGTAAAGCGCTTTGCCAGCACCTTCGCGGACCGCATGGAAAAGGCGGTACCTGTCATTGGTAATTTGGCCAGTGGCTTGGCAACAGTAGCCTCCAAAGTAGGGGAGGCCACCGGTAAGGTTGCCACTCTGGTCGGTGGTTTCGATAACTTGGGCATGATTATCGGCACGGTGATCGCCAGCAAGGCGATTTTCTCCATCGGGGCGTTCGCTGTGTCGCTGGTAAAAGCCGGTAGCGCGTTGGTGTCGCTGGTGGGCGCGTTCCCCGCTGTTGTCGGGGGCATCAAAGCAATGAGCATAGCGTTCATGACCACGCCCATTGGTTGGATTGTTGGTGGTATTGCGGCGGTCGCCGGTGCAGCCTACCTCATCTATCGAAACTGGGATTGGATCGGCCCCTGGTTCGGCAAGCTGTGGGGTGGCATCAAAGACGCCGCTGCCTGGGCATGGGATAAGCTCAAAACCATCGTCAGCTTCTCGCCGCTTGGCCTGATAGTGAATAACTGGGGCAGCATCACCGATTGGTTCGGCAATCTGTGGGACGGCGTCAAGACGGTGGCCAGCACAACGTGGGACTGGTTTAAAACGATGCTGTCGTGGTCGCCCCTGGGGCTGATCGTGAACAACTGGGGAGCCATCACCGGCTGGCTGGGCAACCTGTGGGACGGCGTCAAGGCTGATGCGCAACTCGGCTGGAATGCTCTCGGTTCGATATTCGACTGGTCGCCACTCGCCACCATCAGCAACGCCTGGAGTGGGCTGACGGGCTGGTTCGGCAACCTGTGGGACGGTATTACGGCCACTGCCGAGAAAGCGCTGAATTGGATCAGTGGCAAGCTGGAGTGGGTCGGTAACACCTTCAGCAAGGTCAAGGGCTGGCTCGGCTTCGGTGGCGATGACGATGAAGAGAAAGACGCCCAGCCCCCACGCGTGGGAGGCTCGGTCCGTCGCCCTGAGCTGGGCAGTGAAGACCGAGAAACTGAGCAGCGGCAGCGCGGCCGCGCCATCGCCGACAATGCGCTCCCGCCGGCGCGTCCGTCCCTGGCTGGCGGCAATGCCAATGCGGGCGAACGGCGGCGCGAGATAACCCAGCAGATCACCAACAATCTCACGCTGAGCGTCACCCGTCGCGAGGGAGAGGCAGAGCAGTCCTACGCCGAGCGCATCGCCGAGCTGGTAATGGAAAAGATCAACGAGAAACAGGAGGGGGCGCTCTACGATGGCTGATGTGATGATGAAGCTGGGTCGCTACAAGTTCACGCTGGATACCGCCGCCTATCAGGAATTTTCGCGCACCACCGAATACCGCTGGGCTGCCCAATCCCGCGTAGGCAAGCACGATGCCCTGCAGTTCACCGGCTATGGGCAAGACGCCATTACGCTGACCGGGCGCATCTACCCAGGCTGGAAAGGCGGGCCAGACCAGATCCGCGACATGCGCGACCAAGCCGGCGAAGGCGAGCCGATGATGATGGTCGATGGCAATGGCTACGTGCACGGGCGCTGGGTGATCCTCAACATCGAGGAACGATCCGACACGTTCGCACCGGGCGGCGTTCCGCGCCGGCAGCGCTTCACCATGAAAATGAGGTACTACGACGATGGCGCTGACGTATCGAACGCATGACGGCGACACCGTCGATTGGATCGTGTGGCGTCGCTATGGCCGCATCAGCAAGGGTCTGGTCGAACGAGTGCTGCGAGAGAACCCCGGGCTTTCCGAGGCTGGCCCTGTGTTGCCGGCGGGTATTCCGCTCACACTACCGGACGATGACCGACCCGGCACCCGCCGCCGCGTGAGGCTGTGGGGATGAAGCCGACATTTCGCATTACCGCCAACGACGAAGACATTACCCGCCAGCTGCGCGAACGCTTCGTCTCGCTCAAGATCCGCGATGAATCCGGTGCCGATAGTGACGAGCTGACGCTGGTTGTCAGTGATCATGCCCCGGAAGACCCGCTCGCATTGCCCCCAACCGGCGCGGAGCTCGAAGCGTTCCTGGGCTACGATGATGACGCCGTCAGCATGGGGCGCTACGTGGTCGACAGCCTGGAAATGAGCTGGCCACCCAACCAGCTCAAGATCGTCGCCAAGGCCGCGCCGCAGGCGAAGAGCGACTCGGGCGAGGGCAGTACACGCCCCATGCTGCAAACAAAGAAAACCCGCAGTTGGGATGCCGGTACGCTGCTGGGGGATATGGCACGATCCATCGCCGGCGAGCATGATCTCGATCCCGCTATACAGGACGTCATGGCATCGATCGCATTGCCGCATGTCGATCAGACGGACGAATCCGATATGAACCTGCTGACGCGGCTGGCGCGCGATTACGACGGCATTGCAAAACCGGCTGGCGGTGCGCTCGTGATCGCCAAGCGCGCTGCCTCGATGGTGGCAAACGAGAGCGGGGAGAGCTTGCCGACTGTTCCCGTTACGCCGGACATGGTGAGCAGCGGCCGTATGAAGCTGGCCAAGCGTGGCAATGCGGGAAGCGTCGTGGCGCGATGGCGTGACACCGATGCCGCGGCAACGCTCGAGATCACCGAAGGCGAGGGCGAACCGGTCCAACGCTTGCAGACCATCCACCCCGATGAGGAAAGCGCTCGAGCAGCCGCTCGGGCCGAACTACGTCGTGGCCAGCGCGGCGAGCAGACCCTCAACCTTACACTGCCGGGCGATACCCGACTGATGGCCGAGGGCCGGCTGGCGCTGTCTGACTTCCGCGAGGGCGCCGACGGCGAATGGCTGATCACGTCGGTGACGCACACCCTGAACGATGCCGGCTACCAATGTCAGGTGAAGGGTGAACTGCCGAGCGACTAGCGTTTCAACGCGGCCATACTCATTGCTTAGCAAAAAGCGTGATTCGCGCTAGGATGAGGCCATCATCGCTGGCTAATATGAGGTGCTCGCCCATGGATGAAACAAAGGCTGTTACTCCCAATTTGGAAGAAAATAATAACCTGCTGACTTTTTTGGATGAGGGTGTGAGTGTTGATGTAAGGTTTGATCCAAGCGACCAATCCTTGTGGGTCAGTGGCAAGGAGATAGCAGAGCTTTTCGGCGCTAGCTATTCCAATATAAAACGGCACATATCCAACATATACAAAGATGAGGAGTTGGACAAAAAGTCAACTATTGCAAAATTTGCAATAGTTCAAAATGAGGGAGGTAGAGAGGTTCTTCGCTCCGACGTGGAGCATTATAATTTAGATATGATCTTGTCCGTTGGGTACAGGGTTAATGCGAAAAGGGCAGTAGCTTTTAGGAAATGGGCGACCCGAACGTTAAGGGCTTTCATTGAACAAGGTTATGTGATCAATGAAAAGGCTTTGCGGGAGTCGCCGGAAAAACTTAACCAATTAGCCGCGAAGGTACGGGCTCTACGCTCGGAGGAAAAACAGGTTTACGCCAAGGTGCGCGAGTGCTTCAAACTGTGCTCCTCTGACTACAACCCCTCTTCCAACGAAGTGAGAAGCTTCTATGCGCTGCTTCAGGACAAGTTTCATCACGCTATAACTGGGATGACTAGCTCGAAGCTGATTCTGGATAGGGCCAGTCATCATGAAGATAGTATGGGGCTCCTATCCATTCGCGGAGACTTTCCGACTAAGGAGGAAGCAAGGACTGGCAAGAATTACTTGAGTAGCGAAGAGCTTTATCGATTGCATATTCTGTCCGAGCAATTTTTGCTATTTGCTGAATCTACGGCGTTAGCAAAAAAAGAGATGACGATGTCTTCGCTGCATGCTCAGTTGGACCGCCTTCTGGTGCTTAATGACTATCCTGTTTTTGAAGGCTATACAGACTATCTGAAAGACGAGGCTATCCGGCATGCTAGCTTAGAGCTCGGGTTATACAAGAAAAGGAAGAAAATAGAGTCTCTTAGCATTGAGTATAGTGAAGAGGCCCTGGCGGCAGGCGAGTACGATGAGCTGCTGATTGAATATGGTTCTGATATTCAATAGCGGTATTCTTTGCCTCCGCTATAACACCGGCTGGATGGCGGCAGCTTATCCAGCCGGGTAAAGGGTGAGCTGCCGAGCGACTAGCGATCCAGTGTCGCAACGACCCCGTTCACCGAGTTCACCATCGAGCGTGTGAAATCACGCACATGCTCGAGCTGGGCATTGGCTTTGCGCAAGCGCGTGCCGTGATTCTCGCAAAGCGACGTCAGCGCCTTGAACTCCTCGCGCAGCCCGGCAACGTTGTGAACCGTCACCGCACCGCCGCTGCGCTCGGCCTCGCCAAGTTGCTGGAAAAGCCGGCGCAAGTCGGAGTGGTACATGGCGTCGTCACCGACCAGTTGCCCTTCGCGCCATTCGTTCCAGGGGCGAGTCAGCGGGTAGTCGATGGTGATGGCGCTCTCGGCCTGCGGCATGTCGCGGCCCAGCCACTCGCCTTCCAGCGCCAAGCGATGCACATACGCCACAGCCTCGGGCAGTTGATCGGTGCCCAGCTCGTCGATGTGCTCCACGCTGAATCGCTGGTGAACCAGACGGTACGCATCGTTGTGCATCAGGCCCTTCTTGGTGGTGAGCATCGTCACGGCGGCACGAAGGCCCGCGCGTTCGTCGGGCGTGGTGCGGGGGTTGGTGGCCTGGCCTTTCTGCCAGTAGTTGGACAGCACATCGAAGCACTCGGCCTGGTACTCGACCAGCTTCTCGCGGATCTCGGGCTTGACGCGATTGGTGTCGATGCCGAACAGCCAGCCGTTGAGCTTGTTCAGCGGCAGGGTCAGCAGCTTGCGGCGCTTACCGTCGGCGGCAACCATATTCATCATGGATATGGTTGAAGCCAGCACAGGGTGACGCTTGATTCGGTTGTACTGCGATTCCCACTGGAGGCCGATGGCGTCGCAGATCGGCTTCATGGCCACGCGCACAATGCCTTCAACATTGAAGGTCGGGATGGCGGTGCCGTGGAAATCGACGGAAACGGGTGATGCGGTGATCGCGGTCATGATGGAACTCCTCGATGCTGATTGGAGTCCGCCCTTTCACTTCCACATGATTGGGGGCGGACCGTACGCGGGGTGGAAGACCGGAGCATCAAGGAAACCCGGCAGGACCGAAGCCCTCCCACGCACGGCCCGCCATAACGCGGGCACAAAAAAACGCCTTGCGGCGCTGTGCGCCTTGATAGCTGATCGGGCTTCCACACCCGAGCCACTGATTTTGCAGCGACACGGGAATAGTGGCCCAGTCAGGCGCAGGCGTCAAGAAACGCTACCGTATGCACGGTACCAGAATGGGGTAGGAGCGTGACCCGCCGTGGTGGGGGTGTGTGAATGTACAGTATTAGGCCAGCGGCACCTGCTACATCCTAAATCCGTAATGGATGCATCAGCGAAGACTTAGTAAGCTGGAGTGGGGAACTTAAATAATACTGAGCAAGAGGGTCATGCCATGGCATTAGTAGCCTGTCCGGAATGTGAGCACGAAGTCAGCGATTCCGCTTTGAAATGCAGCCAGTGCGGCAAGCAGCTTCGTAAGCTCAAACGAGGCCTCTTCGGCAAGCTCTGCAAGTGGAGCTTTATCGTGTTTAACGTGTTGATGGCCGTGTGGCTGTTCTCCTACTGGGGTGACCTGGGCTCGATGACCCCCGCCAGCGAGGCGGAGAAGGCCGGCGCTGCGATTGGCGGTACGCTCGGTACCGGAATGATCGTTACCACTTGGGTCTTCGGCGATATCATCCTGGGCATGTTTGTTCTCTTTACTCGCCCCAAGGAGGCCTAAGCCATGCGTAAGTTCATTATTCCTTTCGCGTGCGGTGTAGTCATGCTGGCAGCCACGGCTCAAGCGCAACAGGCACCGCGCTATGATGTTGAGTCACACTGTGAACAGGTGGCCAGCGTCGGCGGTAGTCCCAGCAACACCATGTATAACTCGTGCATCGAGATGGAGCAGCAAGCGTACGACAACATCAAGCAGGGGTGGTCATCGATTCCTGGCGGTACGCAGCAGCACTGTGACCAAGTGGCCACCGTCGGTGGGGCTGGTAGCTACACGATGCTCGAGTCATGTGTGCAAATGGAGACTCAAGCCGCAGATGATCGCAGCGAGTTCAATTTCGATTGATGCTTCGACCTTGCTGAATCTGGGCGCCCTTGTGGCGCCCTTTTTCGTTGAGAGGATGGCGCTCTGTTGAGGAATCAACGGCGCAGAGTTTTGACAAAATTTTGATAATTTTTTGAGCGCAACAAAAAACCGCCACTATGGTTGACCCATAAGTGGCGGTTTTTCTTCAATCTTTTGGTCGGAGCGACTGGATTCGAACCAGCGACCTCTGCAACCCCATTGCAGCGCGCTACCAAGCTGCGCCACGCTCCGTTAACGTTCTGTCGGAAGGCCTTAAAACCGGCGCCGCCCGTGGAACGCTGCGTATACTACCTCGGCTTCCGGGAAATGAAAACCCTTGATAGCGCTTTTTTTTCAACTGCTTGCCAGTGCCCGGTGATGATGAATGTCCGACGATGAAAGGCATAAGTCAGTGTGGTGACCGCTATCAACTGAGGTGTAGGGCGGCATGGATTAGACGAAAGATGTAGAATGTGGCCGTTTCATGTGGAGATGACACAATGCCTCTAATTGCCGGAATGAGCGTGCTGCTGGGGTGTCAGTTTCTCGGCGAGATTCTGGTTCATGGGTTCCAGCTTCCCGTGCCGGGACCCGTCGTGGGCATGGTAGTGCTATTGGTCGGGTTGATGATCAATGGACGCGTGCCCACGGGGCTGCGCACGAGTGGTGAAGGACTGCTGCGTTACTTGACGCTGCTTTTCGTACCGGCGGGGGTTGGCATCATGGTGCATTTCGATCTTATCAAGGCGGACTTCTGGCCCATCGTCGTCACGCTCGTGGTGTCGACCGCCTTGACCTTGGCCGTCACGGCAAAAGTCATGTCGTGGCTGACACGCTCGGTGTCCAAAGACCCGCGTGACGAATGGTTGGAGGAGCGTTCATGAGCGTTCCGGTACTCGATCAGCTTTGGGTGTATCTCGCCGCCAGTCCGTTGTTGCATCTGCTGGTGACGTTTCTGGCCTTCATGGGGGCGAGTTACCTCAACCGTCTTCTAGGAGGCACGCCTTTCCTGCACCCGGTCGTGCTCACCATCGTGATGATCATTGCCTTTCTGATGCTGACGGATACCGACTATTCGACGTACTTCGAGGGGGCTCAGTTCATCCACTTTCTCCTGGGGCCCGCGACCGTGGCCTTGGCGATTCCCTTATACGACTACCGGGAGCGTGTCAGGCGTATGCTGATGCCGATATTGCTCAGTTGCGTCGCGGGAATCGTGACGGCGGTGACATCGGCGGTGGGGGTTGCGATGCTCATGGGCGCCAGTCGCGAAACCGTGCTGACGCTGTCGCCCAAGTCGGTGACATCGCCCATTGCGATGGGGATCGTAGAGAAACTGGGCGGTATTCCGTCGCTGGCGGCGGGGATGGTGCTGATCACCGGCTCCCTCGGATGTGCCCTGGGGCCTGTCGTTTTCCGTCTGGTCAGGGTACGCGACCCCAGCGTTCAAGGCTTTACCATGGGCTTGGCGGCGCATGGCTTCGGTACGGCCTACTCCTTTTCTTCTATCGGTGCCGTGGCGGGTGCCTTTGCGGGACTGGCGATGGGGCTGACGGGGCTGCTGACGGCCTTCATCCTGCCGCCTCTCGTGCATCTTTTTGGGCTTTAATAAACTTATACCGTTATCTACCTTCGCTTCGAAACCAAACAATCATAATCAAAATGGCAACGTCTCATTGGACGTTGCCATATGCAGACTTTCAAAATGTCGTGATCGCTTATCCTATGAGGTCAAGCCCATAGCAGGCGCAGCAGCGCGACGGTGATCAGCGTGATCAGTAGCGTGCCGACGATGTTGAGTAGAAAGCCAGCGCGAATCATCGATTGAATCTTCATATGTCCCGTCGCGAACACGATGGCATTGGGTGGGGTCGCAACCGGCATCATGAAGGCACAACTGGCGGCAATGGCGGCAGGGACCGTGATCAGTAGCGGGTCCATGTCCAGCGAGATGGCGAGCGCACCGAGAAGCGGCAGGAAGGCCGCTGCCGTGGCCGTGTTCGAGGTGACCTCGGTCAGGAAGATGATGACCAGCACGATGATGCCCACCAGCATCAATAGCGGGAATACGCTGAAGATCGAAAGCTGTTGGGCGATCCATTCGGCCAAACCAGAGCTCTTGATCATTCCTGCCAACGCGAGCCCGCCGCCAAAGAGCAGCAGCACGCCCCAGGGGAGTTCCTTGGCGCTATCCCAGTCGAGCAGCGCGCCGCGTGCCTTGTCTCCACTAGGGATGAGAAATAGCCCAATACCGGCGGCCAGGGCGATGGTGGTATCCGATAGCCAGTCGAGCCCGGCTTGATTCAAGAGTGGGCGCAGCATCCAGGTGGCGGCGGCAATAAGAAAGATCAGGCCGACCCGGCGCTCGGCAGCGGTCATGGTGCCGAGCGATTCGAGTTCGCGGCGAATCATTTCCCCGCCATCGTCGCTTTGCTGCAGATCGAAGCCCTTGTGGGTCAGCCACCACCATGTCACGGCCATCATCACGATGCTGACCGGCAAGCCGATGGTCATCCATTGAGCGAAGCCGATATCGATGCCTTCGCCGGAAAGATATCCCGCGAGCAAGGCATTGGGTGGGGTGCCGATGAGCGTGGCGACGCCGCCTATACTGGCGGAATAAGCAATGGCCAGCAGCAGGGCGGTGGCGTAGCGCGAGACTTCACGTGAGTCGCCATCGCCCAGCAGGCTGACGACGGACATGCCGATAGGCAGCATCATGATGCTGGTGGCCGTATTGGAGACCCACATGCTGATGAAGCCCGTGGCGATCATGAACCCCGCGATTTGCTGGCGTGGTTTCTGACCGACGATGCTGAGGACTTTCAAGGCGATGCGTCGATGGAGGTTCCAGCGCTGCATCGCGATGCCCAGCAAGAAGCCCCCCAGGAAGAGATAGATGATAGGGTCGGCGTAACTGGCTGCCACGGAATCGAGTTCGTCGATGCCCAGCACAGGCGCGAGCACCATGGGCAGCAACGAGGTCGCGGGGATGGGGATGGCCTCGGTGGCCCACCAGGTGGCCATCAGCAGTGCAAAGCCGACACATGCCCATGCCGGTGATGACATTCCGGCTGGCGCGGGCACAACCAGGCATAGGATGACCCATAGTGGGCCCAGCCATAGCCCGATTTGTGCGGCATTTAGGCCGCGCGCGTGGTGAGTGCTCTCGCTCATGGATTGCCTCCTTGAAGGCGGCGAATGATTAATAGGCTTACGATAGTCGTAATACTACTAAAGTATTAAGTTCGGGTAGCTTAATCATTGGTCTAAGATGCTTGTCCGGCCTTTACGGTGTGGCTTGTTGCAACGCGCCAAGCTCGGTAATGTCCGCGCTCGTTGCCGATTAACTGAACGTATTCGATTGAGGTGCGACCATGTCCGTAGTGGTGGGCTGGAGTTTGGTGGGGCTGGCGGTGCTGGTCGTCGCTGGTTTAGTGGGGTATGCATGGCGGTTGTGGCGAGAAGTGCAGCGTCGTGAGGCGACCCGTCGTGAAGAAGTCGCACGGGCGCATCGCAATTGCCTGGAGAGTCTCGAGGCAATTGCGACGGCCATGCTGGGCGATCAAGTCGATCTGGTAGAGGGGGCGCTGCGGTGCAAAGTGTTGCTCGATATCATCGATCCCGCGTTACTCGAACGTGAGGATTTCGAGGTCTTTGCCGAGATTTATCGGCGCACGGAGCATCTGCACACGCACTCTTCACGCCAGGACCTGTCGGCCAAACAGCGCTTCGCAGAGGATCGCGAGCGTATTGCGCTGCAGGAAGAGCGCTATGCGGCGCTTCACGAGGCGGCGCGTCAGGTACTGGCATTCAAGCGCGAGTGGCCGCAAGACTTGCAGTGAACCATGACGCAGGAGAAATTCATGAGTGATCGGTTTATGTCACTCGATCCCACGGAAATTCGTCATCGCTTGCATGCCGAGCCGGAGTTATCGGGGCAAGAAGTCGCCACGTCGCGGCGCATTGTCGAATGGCTCCGTGAGGCAGGGGCGACGCGTGTCGTAACGGGGCTGGGAGGACACGGCGTCGCCGGTGTGTTTGTCGGTGAATGTCCTGGGTCGCGTGTCATGTTCAGGGCCGAACTCGATGGATTGCCCATTGATGAGACTGGGAAAGTGGCATGGCGATCTCGGTGCGAGCAGGTAGCGCATAGCTGTGGTCACGATGGTCATATGGCGACATTGCTTGGGCTTGCACAGCGGTTGTCGAACAATCCGCCCGAGTGCGGCGAAACGGTACTGCTTTTCCAGCCTTCCGAGGAGACGGGGCGAGGTGCAAGAGACGTCGTCGAATCGTCACGTTTCGAGGAAATCGCCCCCGATCATGTCTTCGCGCTGCATAACTTGCCCGGTGAGCCGCTAGGTGAGGTGTCGGTACGGGCGGGGGCGTTCACGTGCGCCTCGCGAGGATTGATCGTACGTCTCAATGGGTTGTGCAGCCATGCGGCACATCCCGAGCAGGGGCGTAATCCGGCCTTGGCGATGTGTCGGATCCTGCAGGGGTTGAAGCGTCTGCCTCAGCAATTGCCGGACGATCAAGGATTGGTCATGGTGACGTTGATTCATGCACGCCTGGGTGAAGTCGCCTTCGGCACGTCGCCGGGACAGGCCGAAGTGATGGCCACTTTACGTACTGAAGACGATGCGATGATGCGTGCCCTGGCGGAAGCGGCCGTATCGCTGACCCGGTTCGAGGCTGAAGAGGATGACTTGGGCATCGAAATCGACTGGTGCGATGTCTTTCAGGCGACCCACAATCATCCGCGTGCTGTCGAAGCGATTCGTGAGGAAGCGAATGCCTTGGCGTTACCGCTGCGGGAGTTGCCTGCAGCACATCGCTGGTCGGAAGATTTTGGATGGCTCGCCGCGCAAGGCGAGGGGGCGTTGTTGACCTTGGGCAGTGGCGAGCAATGCCGACCCTTGCATCATCCCGGCTACGATTTCCCGGATGCCATGCTGACACCGGGCATCGATTTGTTCGAACGCTTGGTCAGGCGCTACCAGGGAACTGCTGGATAGTCGTACAAGCTTGAGGTACTAAAGATGTCGTTGTTCTTTTGGGTTTGCATCAATGACGATAATGCATAATCATGAAGGGGCATTCATCCGTAGAAGCGCTGGTGAAGGGTGAAGCACTGGCTGAACGGGGGCCTTTGTGCTTTCTTTTTGATAAAAGATAGGCGAAAAAGCCTTCCTCCCACCGGGAACCGCTTCTATACTCGGACCCCGCTGGGTAACGTCCCGTTACGACTAGCGCTGTGTTAAGAAGGAGTCTTACATATGAAAAAATCTACGACTGGCTTGCTGCTCGGTTCTGCATTGATGGTCGGCCTTTCTGGCTGTGCCACGTCGGGTGCTCAGTCCATGTCAAATTCCGATGATCAAGCATGGTACAACTCACCGTTCGTCTGTGGTTTGGCCGGCGGCTTGATCGGTGGTGGTATTGGCTACGCATCGAGCAGTGATTCGGACGAAGATACCGGCGCTGCACTCGGCGGTGTCGGCGGTGCTACGGCCGGTGCTCTGCTGTGCGCTGATTACTCCGACAAGGAAGTGGACAGCGATGGTGATGGCGTACCTGATGATCGTGACCAATGCCCTGACACGCCGGCTGGCGTTGCGGTAGACGCTAAAGGCTGCCCGCTGGATAGCGACGGCGATGGCGTTCCGGACTACAAAGACGAATGCCCGGGAACACCGGCAGGTGTCGAAGTCAATGCCAAGGGCTGCCCGCTGGATAGCGACGACGATGGCGTTCCGGACTACCAGGATCAGTGCCCGGATACACCGGCTGGCGAAGAAGTCAATGCGCTAGGCTGCCCGGCAGACTTGGTGCTGCGTGACGTGAACTTTGAGTTCGACTCCGCCACGCTCACCAGCGATGCGGAAAGCATCCTCGATGATGTTGCCGAGAAGCTTTCTGCCAACGAGAGCGTCAATGTTCGCCTGGAAGGCTATACCGATTCCGTCGGTAGCGCTTCTTATAACAAGGAACTTTCACAGGAACGTGCTGATTCAGTGAAAGACTACTTGGTTTCCAAGGGCGTGAATGGCGATAACATCACGACCATGGGATATGGCGAGCAGGATCCGATCGCCACCAACGAGACGGCTGAAGGCCGTGCTGAAAACCGTCGCGTTGAAATGGGCGAGCAAGAGTAACGATCGCTCGGTTCATGATCGAAGAGAAGAAAGGGGCGCCTTCGGGCGCCTCTTTTGTTTGTGCCGCAGGTACGGCTGGACGATATTTCTCGAGCTTGCTAGTGTTCGTTGTTCATTGTTACATAAGCTTGTCTTGCCGCACGGCCATGGTGCGGACGTCATATGCGTGTGATTCATAAGGGGAATCAGGCTATAACGTTCCCCATTGGTTTTATTTTCATCGTTTCATGTGGTCCCTGGTATGGGCCACCACTGAATAAAGGGATCTTGCATGCCCATCGTGACACTGCCTGATGGCAGCCAGAAAACATTCGATTCGCCCGTAACCGTCATGCAGCTCGCAGAGTCCATAGGCACGGGACTCGCCAAGGCCTGCGTGGCGGGAAAGATAGATGGTATCGCCGTCGATGCGGCCGATTTGATCGAACATGACGCCGAGGTCAGTATTCTGACGGCGCGCGATCATGAAGGGGTGGAGATCATCCGCCATTCATGCGCTCATCTCCTGGGGCATGCCGTCAAGCAACTCTATCCCGACGCTAAAATGGCGATTGGGCCGGTCGTGGACGATGGGTTCTATTACGATATCGATTTCGGTCAATCGGTCTCGCCGGACGATCTCGAGGCGATTGAAAAGCGCATGAAAGCGCTGATCGAACGTGAATACGAGGTCGTGCGTGAATACGTGACCAAAGAGCAGGCTCTGGCAATCTTCGTTGAGCGTGACGAGCCGTACAAGCAGGAAATTGTCGAAGGCATTGCCGATGGGGAGACCGTGCGTCTCTATCATCATGAAGAATACATCGACATGTGCCGTGGGCCGCATGTGCCGAATACGCGCCATCTGAAGGCCTTCAAGCTTACCAAGCTGGCGGGTGCCTATTGGCGGGGCGATGCCACCAAGCCCATGTTGACGCGGATCTACGGCACAGCGTGGGCGGACAAGAAAGCTCTGAAGACCTACCTCCAGCGCCTGGAGGAAGCCGAGAAGCGCGATCATCGCAAGCTGGCTCGCAAGCTCGACTTCTTTCACATGCAGGAAGAGGCGCCTGGCATGGTGTTCTGGCACCCTCGCGGCTGGACGCTCTGGCAGACCGTCGAGCAGTATATGCGCAATGTCTATAAGGACAGCGGGTACCAGGAAATTCGTTGCCCCCAGATCATGGATGTTTCGCTGTGGCAGAAATCGGGCCACTGGGACAATTACGCTGATAACATGTTCTTCACCGAATCGGAAAAGCGCGAGTATGCGCTCAAGCCGATGAATTGTCCTGGTCATGTGCAAGTCTTCAATTCCGGTCTGCGTAGCTATCGTGAGCTACCGGTACGCTATGGCGAATTCGGTGGTTGCCACCGCAACGAGCCTTCGGGCGCCCTGCATGGCATCATGCGTGTTCGCGCCTTTACCCAAGACGACGGCCATGTGTTCTGCACCGAAGCGCAAGTCGAGTCGGAAGTGACGGCATTCCACCGTCAGGCGCTGGATGTCTATCGTGATTTTGGCTTCGATGAAATCGCCGTCAAGATTGCGTTACGTCCCGAGAAGCGCCTGGGGAGCGACGAGAATTGGGAGCGCGCCGAAGAGGCGTTGCGTAACGCTTTGGGACGCTGTGACGTGGAGTGGGAAGAACTTCCTGGTGAAGGGGCTTTCTACGGGCCCAAAATCGAATATCATATGCGTGACTGCCTGGGGCGCGAGTGGCAGGTGGGCACGATGCAGGTCGATTTCATGATGCCGACTCGTCTGGGGGCGCAGTATGTGGCCGAGGACGGGTCTCGTCAGGCGCCGGTCATGCTGCATCGTGCCATCGTGGGATCCATGGAACGTTTCATTGGCATCCTGATTGAGCACTATGCGGGGGCCATGCCGTTGTGGCTGTCGCCGCTGCAAATAGTGGTCTTGAATATCACCGATGCCCAGCGCGATCATGCCGAGTCGGTATCGCTGCGTTTGCAGAAACTCGGTCTGCGTGTCAAGACAGACTTGAGGAATGAGAAGATCGGCTTTAAAATTCGCGAACATACGTTGCAGAAGGTCCCCTATCTCCTTGTGGTTGGAGATAAGGAAGTCGAGGCCGACTCGGTAGCTGTGCGTACGCGCGGCGGCGAAGACCTAGGCAGCATGACGGTGGACGCTTTCATCGACAAGGTGCAGGCCGAGCGGTAATAGCGACATCTTCCAAGGCAAAAGTGGAGACGGAACCATCAAGAGAAGCAACCCCAGAGGGCGCCCACAGGAAAAGCGCCCACCAATGAATGAGCGGATTACCGAAGATCAGGTACGCTTGATCGCCAGCGACGGTGAACAGCTTGGCATCGTGCCGACCAGCGATGCCCTGGAGCGTGCCGAAGCGGAGGGTATGGACCTCGTACAGATTTCCAATGCCGATCCGATCGTTTGTAAGATAATGGATTACGGCAAATTCATCTTCGAGCAGAAAAAGCAGAAAGCTGCTCAGAAGAAGAAAACCAAGCAGATCCAGGTCAAGGAAGTCAAATTCCGACCTGGTACTGACGAGGGCGATTACCAGGTGAAGTTGAAAAACCTGATTCGTTTCCTCGAAGCGGGCGACAAGGGCAAGGTCACGTTACGTTTTCGTGGTCGTGAGATGGCACACCAGGACATCGGCCGTAAGCTGATGGAACGGATTGCTGGGGACCTCGAAGACATGGCGGCTGTCGAATCCTTCCCCAAGATGGAAGGTCGTCAGATGATCATGATCCTGGCGCCCAAAAAGAAGTGATCCGTTGGCGGTTTAACGGGCAGTCGGTACCGCCGACTGCCGGCCTCGGGTTTTCTGAAGAAACCGAGTGGAGATTTCCCTCATGCCTAAAATCAAGAGTAACAGCGGCGCTGCGAAGCGCTTCAAGAAGACTGCCCATGGCTTCAAGCACAAGCAGTCTTTCCGCAGTCACATCCTGACCAAGAAGTCGACCAAGCGTAAGCGTCAGCTGCGCGGCATGAAGCAGATTCACGGTGCCGACAAGCAGCTGGTTCAACGCATGCTGCCGAACCTCTGAGTACTTGTATTCAAAAGTACAGGTTGTCGATTTTAAACGTCAGGAGTAAGTCATGACTCGTGTCAAGCGTGGTGTCGTCGCTCGTCGTCGACACAAGAAGATTCTGAAGCAGGCCAAAGGCTATTACGGTGCGCGCTCTCGCGTATTTCGCGTTGCCAAACAGGCGGTTATCAAGGCAGGTCAGTATGCCTATCGTGACCGTCGTCAGCGCAAGCGTCAGTTCCGTGCACTGTGGATCGCGCGTATCAATGCGGCATCTCGTGCCAACGGTCTGTCCTACAGCCGCTTCATCGCCGGTCTGAAGAAGTCCGGCATCGAGATCGACCGCAAGGTACTGGCCGATCTCGCCGTCCATGAAAAGTCTGCCTTTGCCGCGATCGTCGATAAGGCCAAGGCTGCTCAGTAATGGCCGGATGAGATGTTCTTCATGAGTGTCTCATCATGCGCATGAAGCCGCAGGGGGAGAGCAGCCGCTCTTCCCCTGTTTTTTTGTCTGGGCCATCACTTTATATGCGATGGTCTATCATGGGCACTTAGGGAAATGCTGAATAAATAGACGAGCGGGATGAAGCGCGAGGCGCATGGAATACAGAACACGAGACATAACATGGGGTTAGGCGAGTGTTCGAGTACCACGCAACGACGCGATTCGCTCGCGTAGGCATTTATGCAGCGTTTCCTCAGCATCGGAGCTAGACGGATGGACCACCTCCCACAACTGGTCGCCGAGGCTCGCGCCGCCATCGAGAGCGCGCAGGACGTCCAGGCGCTCGACGAGGTTCGAGTGCATTTTCTGGGCAAGAAGGGCGAGATTACCGCGCTTCTCAAAAGTCTAGGTCAACTACCGCCGGAGGAGCGCCCCAAGGCGGGTGAGCGGATCAACGAGGCCAAGCAGATATTATCGAGCGAGCTCGAGGCGCGTAAGCAAACGCTTAAAGATGCCGAGCTCGATGCCCGCCTGGCACGAGAGCGTATCGATGTGACCTTGCCTGGCCGTGGTGAGCAGACAGGTGGTCTGCACCCGGTCACGCGTACGCTTGAGCGTATCGAATCGCTATTTGCGCATATCGGTTTCGACGTGGCCGTGGGCCCCGAAATCGAAGACGATTATCATAATTTCGAAGCGCTCAATATTCCCGCGCACCATCCGGCGCGTGGCATGGCCGACACCTTCTATTTCGATGCTTCGCGATTGTTGCGTACGCATACGTCACCGGTTCAGGTGCGTACCATGAAGGAACAAGCGCCGCCGATCCGCATCGTCTGCCCGGGGCGCGTGTATCGCAGCGACTCGGATCTCACGCATACGCCGATGTTCCATCAGGTAGAGGGCTTGCTGGTCGATGAAGGTGTCAGCTTTGCTGACCTCAAAGGTACCATCGAGGACTTCCTCAAGGCTTTCTTCGAGCGTGAGACGCTTTCCGTACGCTTTCGGCCGTCCTATTTCCCGTTCACCGAGCCCTCCGCCGAGGTCGATATCCAGTGCGTGATGTGCGGTGGTGAGGGCTGTCGCGTCTGCTCCCATAGTGGCTGGCTGGAAGTCATGGGCTGCGGCATGGTCCATCCCGAAGTCTTTCGTCATTCGGGTATCGATGCTGAGCGTTATACGGGGTTTGCCTTCGGTATGGGGGCCGAGCGCTTGACCATGTTGCGGTATGGCGTCAATGACCTGCGGCTGTTTTTCGAGAACGACTTGCGCTTCTTGCGCCAGTTCGGCTGATCTGCGACTAGGACACAGGAAGAAACATGAGATTTTCCGAAACATGGTTGCGCGATTGGGTGTCACCCGAACTCACGACGCAGGCGCTTGCTGACCGGATCACGATGGCCGGGCTGGAAGTCGACGCCATCGAGGCGGTGGCCGGCGATTTCGAGGGCGTCGTCGTCGCCGAGGTGGTCGCCAAGGAACCCCATCCCAGCGCTGACAAGCTTAATGTTTGCCAAGTCAATGATGGTAGCGATGAGCCGATGCAAGTCGTGTGTGGTGCTCCCAACGTGGCGGTCGGGCAAAAAGTGCCCTTCGCCCGGGTGAATGCAACGCTGCCCGGCGATTTCAAGATCACGAAAGCCAAGTTACGCGGTGTGGAATCGCGTGGCATGATTTGCTCGGCCTCCGAGCTCGAGCTGGAAGAAGGCACCTCGGCGGGCATTCTGGTGTTGTCCGAAGAGGCGCCCATCGGCGCTTCCCTGCGCGATTGGCTGGCGCTGGACGATCATGCCATCGAGGTGGATCTGACGCCCAATCGTGGCGATTGCTTGAGCCTCAAGGGGATGGCGCGTGAGGTCGGCGTGTTGAGTCGTCTACCGGTGACGGCACCGGAGACCGACATGGTTCCGGCGGCGCATCAAGCGTCGTTTCCGGTGCGTGTCGAGTCGCCAGAGAAATGTCCACGTTATGCGGGGCGCATCATTCGTGGTGTCGATGTCTCGGCGAGCACACCGCTATGGATGACCGAGCGCCTGCGTCGCAGCGGCGTTCGTGCCATTGATCCGATCGTCGATGTCACCAATTACGTGATGCTGGAACTCGGGCAGCCGATGCATGCCTTCGACTTGGCGCGCTTGAATGACGCCATTGTGGTCCGCGAGGCGCAAGACGGGGAGCGTTTGACGTTGCTCGATGGCCAGGATATTGCCCTGCGTGCGGGCACCCTGGTGATCGCCGATGAAAAGCAGCCGTTGGCGATTGCCGGGGTCATGGGTGGCGAGGCCTCCGGCGTCAATGCATCGACGCAGGATATTTTCCTGGAGTCGGCGTTCTTCTCGCCGCTGGCAGTGGCGGGGCAGGCGCGTTCTTATGGCCTGCATACCGATGCGTCGCATCGTTTCGAGCGGGGTGTCGACCCGCAATTGGCGCAGATTGCCATCGAGCGGGCCACGCAATTGCTGTTGAGCATCGTCGGGGGAGAACCCGGGCCGGTGACTGACGTCATGAGCCCAGAGCATTTGCCGCTAGGTCATGAGGTCGTCCTGCGCCGTGAGCGTCTCGACCAATGCCTGGCCCTGGTCATGGCTGATGACGATGTCGTGGATATCCTGTCTCGCCTGGGAATGCGCGTCGCTGCCATGGAGGCAGGATGGCGGGTGACGGTGCCTAGCTGGCGCTTCGATATCACGCTCGAGGAAGATCTTATAGAGGAGCTGGCGCGGATTCATGGTTACGACCAGGTTCCCGTGCGGCGTCCTTCCGCGCGTCTGAAACTGAGTGCTTCCAACGAAGCCCACCAGCCGCTGGCACGTCTACGTCGACACTTGGTGGCACGCGGTTATCAAGAAGCGATCACCTACAGTTTCGTCGCGCCCGAGCTGCAAGAGACCTTGACGCCGGGCGCGGTGGCGCCTTATCTGGCCAATCCCATCTCGACCGATATGTCGGTCATGCGGGCCAGCTTGCTACCTGGTCTGGTCAAGGCGTTGAGCCACAACCTCAACCGCCAGCAAGCACGGATTCGCCTGTTCGAAACGGGACTCGTGTTCCGTGGCGAGTTGGATGATCTCGAGCAGGTGGCGATGTTCGGGGGTATCGTGTGTGGGCCGAGACACCCGGAAGGATGGTCTTCATCGCGCGAGAACGTCGACTTTTTCGATCTCAAGGGTGACCTGGAAAGCCTGATGGCGTTGACCCAGCAGCCTGGGGCATGGCGTTTCGATGCCGGCGAGCATCCGGGGCTTCATCCCGGTCAGACAGCGCGCATTATGTGTGACGACCGTCATGTAGGCTGGGTCGGTGCCTTGCATCCCGGTGTTCGTGCCAGCTTGGGCATCAAGACCAATGCTTATGTATTCGAGCTGGAAGTGGAGGCATTGACCCAGGGCGAACTGCCGGCCTTCGCGCCTCTATCGCGGCATCCGGACGTGCGTCGCGATCTGGCGTTGGTCGTGCGTGACGAGGTGCCGGTCATGGCCTTGATGGACGTCATGCGCGAGCAGGCCGGAGAATGGCTGGTCGACATGCGATTGTTCGATGTCTATCAGGGTGAGGGGATCGAAAAAGGCCACAAGAGTCTTGCCTTGGGCTTGACCTGGCAGCATCCTTCGCGCACGCTCAATGACGATGAAATCAATCAGTTAGTCGATGCCATCGTCGGCGAAGCGAAAACGCGCTTCGCGGCGGTCCTGAGGAGTTGATCCTATCAGCCGTTACGAGGATGAGAGCATGGGGGCGCTGACCAAAGCGGATTTGGCCGAACATCTGCATGCTGAGCTGGGTTTTTCCAAGCGCGAAGCAAAGTCGATGGTCGAAGCCTTTTTCGAGGAAATCCGCAGCTGCCTACGCGAAAACGAGCAGGTCAAACTGTCCGGGTTCGGAAACTTCGATTTGCGCGATAAGCGTGAACGTCCGGGACGTAATCCCAAGACCGGCGAAGAAATCCCTATCTCGGCGCGTCGTGTGGTGACGTTTCGTCCTGGACAGAAGCTCAAGGCGCGGGTCGAGGATTTCGACGACGCAGACGTCATTCACTGACGTTGCCGCGTTCCGCCCATGCAATGACACGATCTCGGGTAATCTCGGGGGCTTGCGAGCGCCCGGGATCGTGTCGTTCATTTTCATTCGAGACGCTAACGACGTGTCATGCATGTGCTAGCATGGCGCCCACATTTACCGTTAAATCGACGACTGAACTGCATGCCAAGCATCAAAATCTTCGTAGGCACCGTATACGGTGGCGCTCTGGACGCTGCCGAGCAGGTGGCGCCGCTTTTCGAGCAAGTGGGCTATGAGGTAGCGATCTTAGAACAGCCCACCCTCGACGATCTCGATCCCTTGCCCGATCTCGCCTTATTCTGCGTTTCCACGACCGGTAGCGGTGATTTCCCCGGCAATTTCGTGCCTTTCGCGCGTGATCTCCGCGAATCGCCGCCTGCGCTGGCCGGGTGTCGCTATGGGCTGATCGCCCTGGGAGATAGCTCCTATGGCGATACGTTCTGCGGCGCTGGGCGAGCGCTGGATGCTTTGCTGGAAGATCTCGGCGCTCAACGCTTGGGCGAGCGTCTGGAAATCGACGCCATGGAGACCTTCATGGCCGATGATGCTGCTATTCCCTGGGTCGAGTCGTGGATCGACGAGCAAGGATTGCAGGCTGCGTGATGGGCGATACGACGATGTCACCTTCCGCTGCGCGCCTGAGTGTCATGATCGGGCTTCTGCTCGTGACGCTGTGCTCCTGGCCTCGCTATCAACTGGGGGGCTATGACACCCACAGTGGTTTGCTGGCCATGGTCGCGGCGGGGTTGGCTGTCGTCATCATCGCCTATTGGCGGCGCATGACGACAAAGCAGCGCCGTCTACTTCCAGCACTGCTCAAGTGGTTGGTCTTGTCATTCGTGGTCGGGGGCGTGGTGATGGCCACCTGGCATTATGGTCTGGCAAGTACCAGGGCCGGGTGGGCGACCGTGCTGTCGCATGGCGCCACGGCCGGCTTGTTGCTTCACGCAATCTCGACAGGCTGGCGCGCTCGGCAGTAAGTCTTCTGGGTGCTGGATCTCGAATCACGCTCGGTTTAAATGCGAAACCCCCGATCCCATGGACCGGGGGTTTTTCGTTTCGCGAGCACGTGCTATTTCCTATCAGGACTTTTCGCGAAGCATCTCTTCGCGAGCCAGACGTGCTTGTTCCTCGGGATAGGTGGGGAAGTCCACATAGCCGCGGGCATCGCCGCCATAGAACGTGTTGGCATCGAAGTCCGCCAAAGGCCAGCCGTTTTGCATCCGCTCGACCAGGTCGGGGTTCGAGGTGAAATAACGCCCGAATACCGGTAGATCGATGGTGCCTTCGCTGACCAGCTTCTCGGCTTCTGCCTGATCGAGGTTGCCGGCGAGCAGCAGATTGCCTTGATAGACATCACGGAATTTGCGCAAGTAGTCGCGCGGCATCGGGGGCATGCCTTGTCCGCCCTGGTCATGCAGGTGCACGTAGGCGAGGCCGCGCTTGTTGAATTCGCGTGCGAGGTAGAGATAGGTCTCGCCATTGTCATCGTACTCCGGCATGTCGAACAGCGTGCCGAACGGTGACAGGCGAACCCCGACGCGTCGCGCGCCAATCATCTTGCTGACTTCATCGACGACCTCGAGCAGCAAGCGGCAGCGATTTTCGCGCGAACCGCCGTATTCGTCGTCACGGTCGTTGACGCCGGGGTTGAGGAATTGCTCGAAGAGGTAGCCGTTGGCAGCGTGAATTTCGACGCCATCGAAGCCGACATCGCGGGAATTGACCGCGGCCTGGGAGAAGTCGCGTACGATCTCGTGTACTTCATGGGTCTCGAGACGGCGCGGCTGGCTGGCCTTGAGCATATCCGGCTGGCCGTCGTCGTTATAGCCAAAGGCCATGCCGCCTTGCTTGTCGCTGGGGCCGACAGGTGACGCACCAGCCACCTGAACCGTGGTATGGGAAACGCGCCCCACGTGCCAGATCTGGGCGAAGAAGATACCACCGCGCTCGTGTACGGCGCTTGTGGCCTTGGCCCAGCCGGCCAGTTGGTCGGGGCCAAAAATCCCGGGATTGTAGAGATAGCCCTGGCCCTGCCGCGAAATGGGGGTGCCTTCGGAGATGATCAGCCCGGCGCTGGCACGCTGGCGATAATAGAGGGCTCCCATCTCGGTCGGAATATCTGCCGGTGCACGTGAACGCGTCATGGGCGCCATCACGATGCGGTTGTTCAAGCGCGTGCCATTGAGATCGAAGGGTTCGAAGAGTGAAGCCATGCGATGCTCTCCTTGCAGACTGGCGGTGAATGAAAACAAAGACGCGAGCCACAGACCGGGCTCGCGTATGGATGAGAGTCTAGAAGACTGTTAGCGTTTTAACAATTGCATGAGACGATCAACTGCATAAGCAATGGTTATCGAGCGTCGAGTGTTACTGGCGCACTGCAAGACGACATTTTCCTTCGGCACTCAACCCAGCGTATAACAAGGGACGTATTCGCTGCCCGGCAGCTTCATGCGTTCCTGGGCCACGAACGAGGTCAGCAGTGCGTCGAGACGCGCCATCAAATCCGGCTCGGCATGCAAACGGAAAGGGCCGCGCTCCTCGATGGCGCGGATACCTTCTTCCTTGACGTTGCCGGCGACGATCCCCGAAAACGCACGACGCAGGTTGGCCGCGAGCTCATGCACCGGTTGTTCACGATGCAGGGCGAGCTCGGCCATGCTTTCGTGAGTGGGTTCGAAGGGCAATTGAAAACCGGTATCGACGTTGAGTCGCCAGTTGAAATAGAAGGCGTCGTTCTGACTACGCCGAAACGCGCCTACGTCATCCACGCCGCGGCGCATGGCGCGGCCGACCTCGGTGGGGTCATCGATGATGATCTGATAGCGTTCACGCGCCTTTTCTCCAAGCGTGAAGGTCAGGAACTCGTCGATGCGCTTGAAGTAGTCGGCGCTGTTGCGGGGGCCGGTAAAGACGACCGGGAAGGGAACGTCGGCGTTGTCCGGATGCAGCAGAATGCCCAGCAAATAGAGGATTTCCTCGGCGGTCCCCACGCCGCCGGGAAAGATCACGATGCCATGCCCAACGCGCACGAAGGCCTCGAGGCGCTTCTCGATGTCGGGCATGATCACTAACTCGTTGACGATGGGGTTGGGCGATTCGGCGGCAATGATGCCGGGTTCGGAAATGCCCAGGTAACGACCATCGTGGCGACGCTGCTTGGCATGCGCGACGTTGGCGCCCTTCATCGGGCCTTTCATGGCGCCGGGGCCGCATCCCGTGCAAATGTCGAGATCGCGCAATCCCAGGTGATACCCCACGTCCTTGCTGTAATCGTATTCCTCACGAGTGATGGAATGGCCGCCCCAGCACACCACGAGGCTGGGTTCGCGTGCGGACTTCAACGTTCCGGCGTTGCGCAGGATGTGGAAAACGGCATTGGTGATGCCATCTCCGCGTTGCAGATCGAACTTGGGCGTGTGCTGGATTTCGTTGTGAACGTAGATGATATCGCGGAGCACGGCGGAAAGATGCTCGCGAATCCCGCGGATCATCTGTCCATCGACGAAGGCGCTTTGTGGTGCGTTGTCGAGCTTGAGGCGAATGCCACGGTCCTGCTGAAGTACTTCGATCTCGAAATCGTGGTGCGCCTGCATCAGCGCGCGGCTGTCATCGGTAGGGTTGCCGCAGTTGAGCACGGCCAGCGAGCAGCGTCTCAATAAATCGCGCAGGCCGTTGGCGGAGGTATCACGCAGGCGGTTGACCTCTTGCTGCGAGAGGACTTCCAGGCTCCCTTCGGGAGAAATGATGGTAGAAAGTTTCTGGGGCATTGACGCATCCTTGTGGCGGCACGAAGTCCGAAGGAAAAGCTCAGCATGAGGCGGCGGAACGAACGTCTTTGGCGCTTCGCGCCGGGTTCGATCACCGCACTATTCGGGGCTGATTCATGTTTCGATGCTAACACGCGTTCTTCGGCCACGCAGCGATGTGTGGTTTAGCATGATTTGCTATGATGTCGTTATCACAACCCCCGAAGCCACGGTTATTGCCACGCTGACCGTCGTTGATCGTGTCATGGCTTCGTCCTATAAGCAGTTGCCCCGAAACGCCAGCCGGTGGACCCTCACTTCATGTTCAACGCGCAATATTTTCGTACCTTTATCACGCTTGTCGAAACCGGTAGCTTCACGCATACCGCACGTAAGCTGGAAATGACTCAACCCGGGGTCAGCCAGCATATACGCAAGCTGGAACGCTATCTCGACAAGTCCTTGCTGTACCGACACGGCCGGCGTTTCACGCTGACCGAGGCGGGCCGACGTGCCTATGACTATTCCGTCAAGCTGTTTGCCGAGCATGAGCAGTTTCGTCACTCGCTGGATAATGACTCGCCGGATACCGGGGAGTGTCGCGTGGCATCACCGGGCAGTGTGGGGCTGATGTTCTACCCATTCATTCTGGGGTATCAGCAAATGCATCCTGGGCTGACGGTCACTTATGATTTCGCCTTTAATGGCGAGATCGTCGATGCGGTACTGGCGGGGCGCTTCGACGTGGGTATCGTCACCGATATCAGCAAGCACCCCGATCTCAATTTTGAGCCTTGGCATCAGGAGCCGCTATGCCTGGTCGTTCCTGCTGATTTTGCTGGCACGACGATCAGCGAACTCATGGCGCTGGGCTTCATGAACTATTCCGATGGCATCAACAACGCCAGCCTGCTGTTGCGGCGCAATTTTGCCGGGGAGTTTCGTTCGATGAGCCACTTTCCGCAGCAAGGTTTTTCCAACGAGATCAGCATGGTGCTGGATGCGGTGGCGCGTGGTCTGGGCTTTACCGTGATCCCTCGGACCGTTCTCGAGACGTCGCCTTGGCAGCGTCAGGTCAAGGAACTGCCGGTGACGGAAGCGGTATACGAAACGTTGTATGTCGTGACCAAGCGAGGCGTCGAGATGCCACGTCGTTACGAGCAGTTGCTCGGTGAGTTTCGCCTGCAGCGCCGTAATGCGCTCTATGGGTATCCCGAAGCACCGCCGCTCGAAGAAGATGCCTGACGCTACATGCGTCGGGCGTGACCACTTCGACTGACGTGACTGTCTAGACGGGAACGGCCCCACCGAGATTGTCTTGGTGGGGCCGTTTTGCGGGTGGCGTCGTGGACGCTCAACGTGCTCAATCGCCGTCGCGATACGCCTCGATAGGCGGGCAGCTACAGATGAGGTGGCGATCGCCGTGAACGTTGTCGACGCGATTGACCGTCGGCCAGTATTTCGCGGCTTTGGTGGCCTCGGTGGGGAAGGCGCCCAGCTCACGCGAATACGGCCGATCCCAGTCGTTCGCCATCAAGTCCGCCTGCGTATGTGGCGCCATGGACAAGGGATTGTTATCCGCCGGCCACTCACCGCTTTCCACGCGCCTAATTTCGTCGCGAATGGCGATCATGGCATCGCAAAAGCGGTCGATTTCATAGCGCGACTCCGATTCGGTCGGCTCGACCATCAAGGTGCCGGCGACAGGGAAGGACATTGTCGGGGCGTGGAAGCCGTAATCCATCAAGCGCTTGGCGATATCTTCTTCGCTGATGCCGGACGTCGTCTTGAGCGAGCGGAGATCCAAGATGCATTCATGGGCGACGGTGCCGTTGCGTCCTTTATAAAGCACCGGGTAGTGCGCTTCGAGACGCTTGGCGATGTAGTTGGCGTTGAGTATTGCCAGCTCCGTGGCGCGTTTCATGCCACGCCCGCCCATCATCTTGATATAGGCCCAGGAGATCGGCAGGATCGACGCCGAGCCATAGGCCGCCGCCGAGACTGCGCCGGCATCCGTCTCGACACCGGGCAGAGGCGTGACGACGTGATTGGGCACGAACGTGGCCAGGTGCGCCTTGATCCCGATGGGGCCCATGCCGGGGCCGCCGCCGCCATGCGGAATACAGAATGTCTTGTGCAGGTTGAGGTGCGATACGTCCCCGCCGAAATCTCCCGGCCGGCAGAGACCGACCTGAGCGTTCATGTTGGCCCCGTCGATATACACCTGGCCACCGTTGTCGTGCACGATACGGCAGGCTTCGCTGACACTTTCCTCGAAAACCCCATGTGTCGACGGATAGGTGAGCATGATCGCCGATAGCGCGTCGCGGTGCTTGTCGGCCTTGGTGCGCAGGTCGTCGATGTCGATGTTGCCATCGCTATCGCATTCGACGACGACGACTTTCATCTGCGCCATGGCGGCAGAGGCCGGATTGGTGCCGTGGGCCGAGCTCGGGATCAGGCAGATATCGCGATGGCCCTGGCCCTGTGATTTCTGGTAGCGCCGAATGGCGATCAGGCCCGCGTACTCGCCCTGAGCTCCGGAGTTGGGCTGCATGGAAATCGTGTCGTAGCCAGTGATCTCGACGAGAAACGCCGAGAGCTCGTCGATCATCTGCTTGTAGCCGGCGACCTGATCCTGCGGCGCGAAGGGGTGGATATTGGCGAATTCCGGCCAACTGATGGGGATCATCTCACTGGTGGCGTTGAGCTTCATGGTGCATGAGCCCAAGGGGATCATGGCATGGGTAAGCGATAGATCCTTGTTTTCGAGACGCTTCAAGTAACGCAGCATTTCGGTTTCGCTGCGGTAACGCCGGAACGTGGGATGGCTGAGGAAGTCGCTTTCCCGGGCGCAAGCGGCGGGGATGCCGGTCATGCCCTGGGTTTGGACGTGACGATCGAGATCGCGCACCGACAGCCCATGCTCGTCGCCCAGCAATACATCGAACAGCGTGACGATGTCCGCCGCCGTGGTAGTCTCGTCAAGACTGATGCCGATATGACCATCGGCGTCGTAACGCAGGTTGATTTCGTGCGCCAGGCTGCGGCCATGCACCTGGTCGTGGTCGAGCCCCACCAGCGTGAGCGTGTCGAACCAACTGTCGTGGGCGAGCGTTACTCCGTGGCGCTTGAGTCCCTCGGCGAGAATGGTCGTGAGGCGATGGATCCGCGTGGCGATGGTGCGCAGCCCCTCGGCGCCATGATAGACCGCATAGAAGCCGGCGATGTTGGCGAGCAATGCCTGAGCGGTACAGATATTGGAGGTCGCCTTCTCGCGGCGGATATGCTGCTCGCGCGTTTGCATGGCCATGCGCAAGGCGCGTTGGCCGTGACTGTCCTTGGAAACACCGATGATGCGGCCGGGAAGCGAACGCTTGAGAGCGTCGCTGGCGGCGAAAAACGCCGCGTGCGGGCCACCGTACCCCATGGGCACACCGAAACGCTGGGAACTGCCCACGACGATGTCCGCGCCCAGTGCACCGGGTTCCTTGAGTAGTACCAGGCTCATCAGATCAGTGGCGACGCAGGTCATGATGTGTCGTTGTCGGGCCGCGTCGAGTTGCTCCGTGAGATCGCTTACTTCGCCGGTGGCCCCGGGATATTGCAGCAAGGCGCCGAAGACATCCTGATCGGCCAGGGTCTCGGCGGGCGCAACGATGAGCTCGAAACCGAAATAGGCGGCACGGGTCCGCAGCACGTCGAGGGTCTGGGGCAGCACATCGTCAGCTACGAAGAAGCGCTCGGTCTTGGCTTTCTTGTTGGCACGACGGCACAGGGCCATGGCTTCGGCGGCAGCCGTCGCTTCGTCGAGCAGGGACGCGTTGGCGATCGGCATGCCGGTCAGGTCCATGACGACCTGCTGGAAGTTCAATAAACCTTCCAGGCGTCCCTGGGCGATTTCCGGCTGATAGGGTGTGTAGGCGGTGTACCAACCGGGATTCTCCAGGACGTTGCGCTGGATGACGGTCGGTAGATGCGTGGGGTAGTAGCCTTGACCGATATAGTTCTTGAAGGTCTTGTTCTGGCGTGCTAACTGCTTGAGATAGGCAAGCGCTTCTGCTTCGCCACGTGGCTCTTCGAGGGACAGGTTACGTCCCAGGCGAATATCGCCAGGAAGCGTCTTGGCGATCAGCGACTCGGTATCGGGAAGATCCAATGTCGCCAGCATGTGCTGGACATCGTCCTCGTCAGGCCCATTGTGGCGTGTCAAGAAGTCGTCGTGATTGGCCAGTTCGGAAAGGCTGCGATTGTCGTTTGCCATGAGACCCTCAAGCGGTGGCGGGCGGTCGAGCCCGATTCGACACGAAGCGGCGACACGTGACGAATATGCCGCCGGCAGAACAGGACAAGTGCAACGTTCGTCAGCCTTCCTCGGCGCTGACGAGTGCGTCATACGCAGTGGCATCGAGCAGCGCATCGAGCGCGTCGGGCTCGGCGAGCTTGAGCTTGATGATCCAGCCGTCCTCGTAGGGGTGCTCGTTGACGGCTTCGGGCGAATCCTCTAACGACTCGTTGACGGCGACGATTTCACCGCTCAACGGAAGGTATAGGTCGGAGGCGGCCTTGACGGATTCGATGACGCCGAATTCTTCACCGGCGTCGAGTTGCCGGCCCGTTTCGGGCAGCTCGACGAAGACGACGTCTCCTAGGGATTCCTGAGCGTGATCGGTGATGCCGATCGTGACAGTGCCGTCGTTGTTATCGAGGACCCATTCGTGGCTGTCGGTATAGTGAAGGTTGGCAGGGATGTGACTCATCGTGATTTTCCTATACGAAAAGATTTTCTGATTTGGGGAATATGAGTGCCATTATGCCTCATTGGTTCGCCCTTGGCATCGTCATCATGCATTTCTTCATGCCATTCGGCTCGACCGCCTAGTAAGGGTGGACAGGATAGCGGCGAGCGTCCAGCAAAAAGCCATACTGCCTATCAGGCTTGGGCCATGCATGAGCTCAAGCCCAGTCGCGATGCGCCGCTGTGGTGAGTTTGTTGGCGATGAGCCCCCAGCGCGCATCGAAAATGCGGATACCAGTCTGCTACTCGGGGCGGAAGGAGAGATGTCTTTCGGTTGCCAAGTACGAGGACAGCGATTAGCCTCTGTTTCTAATAAGAAACTTGTTGCGTTCGTGTCTTTGCTGCATGACCGAGCGAGGCATCATTGCGTTTGTTGCCAGTAATCCCTGAAGCGCTATTTTGCGTGGTGGGTATGGAGAAATGGCAAGCCAATTCGCTAGAGTCGGGATGGTTTGGCGTTTATCTTCTTGATGTAACGCTGTTGACGATAGCGCACACTTTGCGCTGTATAACAACAAATGTCTGGGAGGACATCTCGTGGAAACACTCAACGCGGTATTCAGCGCCATCGATAATGTCGTATGGGGCCCTTTGATGCTCATCTTGTTGCTGGGGGTGGGCGTCTATCTGCAACTGGGGCTCAAGTTGCTGCCCATTCGCAAGCTGGGAGCGGGCTTCAGTCTTCTCTGGAAAGGTCGCAAAGCCGAAAAGGGCGATGAGGATGAGGGTGAGATTTCCCCGTTCAATGCGCTGATGACGTCGCTTTCGGCCACTGTGGGCACTGGTAATATCGCGGGTGTCGCTACCGCCATCTTCCTGGGTGGCCCCGGCGCCGTATTCTGGATGTGGATCACGGCCCTGGTGGGCATGGCGACCAAGTTCTCTGAGGCGGTTCTGGCGGTTCGTTATCGCGAAGTCGATGCGGCGGGCGATCACGTTGGTGGGCCGATGTATTACATCCGCAATGGACTGGGTAAGAAATGGGCCTGGTTGGGTGGTTTGTTTGCATTTTTCGGTGCTGTGGCTGCCTTTGGAATTGGCAATACCGTGCAATCCAATTCGGTCGCCGATGGTCTCAGCGAATCGATAGGTATGCCGCATTGGCTAACCGGTGTGATCATCATGCTGTTGGCGGGTGCTGTGATTCTCGGCGGGATCAAGCGTATTGCCAAGGTGGCTGGCAAGCTGGTGCCGATCATGGCGATCGCTTATATCGTCTGCGGTTTGCTGGTGCTGATCATCAACATGGATCATGTTGGTACCGCGCTGGGGCTGATTTTCGGCCATGCCTTTACACCGGTATCCGCCGCTGGTGGATTTGCGGGTGCCGCCGTGGCCAAGGCGATTCAATTTGGTGTGGCGCGTGGCGTGTTTTCCAACGAAGCGGGGCTGGGGAGTGCGCCGATCGCCCACGCTGCGGCACAGACCAAGAACCCTGTGCGCCAGGGGCTGGTGGCGATGCTGGGGACGTTCATCGATACCATCATCGTGTGTTCGGTCACTGCGCTGGCAATCTTGACCAGCACCGAGTGGACATCCGGTGAGACCGGTGCCGCGTTGACCGCGATGGCCTTCGATGGCGCACTCCCGGGTGTCGGTCAGTATGTGGTGTCCTTCGCGTTGGCCGTGTTCGCCTTCACCACCATCCTCGGCTGGGCCTTCTACGGTGAAAAGTGCTTCGAGTATCTGTTCGGTGTCGCGTCGATCAAGATCTACCGCGTGGTGTATATTCTGGCGATTCTCGCCGGAGCCGTCGCGCCACTGGAGTTCGTCTGGCTGATGGCCAGTGTCTTCAATGCCATGATGGCGATCCCCAACCTGATCGCGCTGGCCCTGCTGTCGCCGGTGGTCTTCAAGCTCACCAATGATCACTTTGCCGGCAAGACCGTCCTGCCGGGCGAAGACTTGGACGATAAACGCTGAGCTGTCTTGGGGCGGCGATCGTCGCCCCTTCACGGATAACGACGAGGAAGCGACGATGCCCGACGACCTTCACCAGACGCCGCTGCATGACGTGCATGTTTCGCACGGTGCAAAGATGGTGCCCTTTGCCGGTTACAGCATGCCGGTGCAATACGCTTTGGGTGTCAAGAAAGAGCATGAGCATACCCGCGATGCGTGTGGCCTGTTCGACGTATCGCACATGGGGCAGCTCATCGTTTCAGGACCGTCACCGGCGCGTGCTATCGAAACGCTAGTGCCGGCGGATATCGTCGGGTTGCCGACGGGTATGCAGCGTTATGCATTCTTTACCGGAAATGAAGGTGGTCTGCTCGATGACCTGATGATCGCCAATCGCGGTGAGGATCTTTATATCGTCGTCAATGCGGCCTGCAAGGACCAAGACGTCGCGCACCTGCGTATCGGGCTCGACGCCGAGCATCAGGTGGAGGTGCTTGACCGCGCTTTGATGGCGTTGCAGGGGCCGCAAGCCAAAGATGTGATGGCGCGTCTGTGCCCCGAGGCCTGTAATCTAGTGTTCATGCATCATGGCCAATTCGAGGTGCTCGGCACCGTGTTGTGGATCAGCCGAAGCGGTTATACCGGTGAGGACGGTTTCGAGATATCCGTTCCCGTGGACGCCGCCGAGCGTCTGGCGACGTGGTTGCTCGATCAGCCCGAGGTCGAGCCCATCGGTCTGGGCGCACGCGACTCACTGCGTCTGGAAGCCGGGCTGTGCTTGTATGGGCATGACCTGGATACCCAGACCACGCCCGCCGAGGCGAGTCTTATCTGGGCCGTGGGGAAATCCCGGCGCATCGGAGGCGAGCGGGAAGGGGGCTTCCCGGGGGCCGATGTCATTCTGCCTCAGATCGATACCAAGCAGATCACCCGTAAGCGTGTCGGTCTGCTGGGCGAAGGGCGAGCGCCGGTGCGAGAAGGTACTCAGCTTTATAGCGCCGAGAATCGCCATGTGGGCTACGTGACATCGGGCAGTTTCGGACCGACTCTGGGGAAGCCGGTCGCCATGGGGTATGTCGATATCGAATTCGCGGCGTTGGAAACGACGGTGTATGCCGATGTCCGTGGCAAGCGCCTGCCCATGCAGGTGTCGCGAATGCCGTTCGTGCAGGCCAAGTACTATCGGGGTTAAAAATCTCTTTTTATACCGTTATCTTAAAACCTCGAGTAAAACTCGAGGTTTTTTCTTGCCGTCATTTAGTCGAAAGCAGGGAACCATTGCCCATAAGTCGCACCCCAATAAAGCCCCATTTGGGCGATGGCGAATCCCAGTATTGCCCCTGCGATGACATCGCTGAGGTAATGCAAGCCCAGGATGACCCGCGAGGCAGCGATCAGCACCGTGAGCGGAAGGACCACGACGAGCAACCATGGCGACGTCGCGGCAGTAAACGTGGAAAACATGATGGCGTGTAAAGTATGCCCGCTGGGAAAGCTGTAACGATCCACGGGTGGCATGGTGCATGGGATGCTCGAAAACGTGATGTAGGGACGTTCACGGCAGAGGCGCGTCTTGATCAGGCGGTAGAAGAGGGCACCGACGGCAGCGCATAGTCCCCAAAGCAGTGTCAGGTGCCAGCCTGCACGCCCATATATGATCGGCTGCATCAATGCCAGGGCCACCCAGGCCGGCCAGTCGCCGAGACGGCTGCAAAACCGGAAGAGGCCGTATATCAACCGCCGCTGACTGAGCAGGGCGATGCGCTGGCAGAGCTGCCATTCAAGGGAGTCCAGGCGCTCAAACATGACCGGGGGACGAGATCGCATGGGGGCTCTCCTGAGTCGCCATGATCAAATACGTCAAGAAGCGTTCGCCGATGATATGCCAGCCCTGGTCGGCGACTTTTTCTCTGGCCGCGATGCCGGCATGGATTCGAGTGTCCGAATTCAGGCAAAGCTCCACGGCGGCGTGGACAAAGGCGTCATCGTCCGTCGCGTCGATCAAGCGCCCTTCGTGTCCATCTTCTATCAATTCACTCGCGGCAGCCTGATCGAAAGCCACGACGGGAAGCCCGCTGGCCATGGCTTCAGGGACTACATTGCCGTAGGTCTCCGAGTGCGATGGAAACAGGAACATGTCCGCGCTGGCGTAGTGGCGTGCCAGATTTTCTCCGCTTAGAAAGCCGGTGAAAATCGCCCGGGGAAGCTGTCGTTTCAGGTGCTGCCTTTCGGGACCATCACCGACCAGCACGGTACGCAGCGTCGGGTGTGCCTCTTGCAACGCGCGTAGCGTGCGTGTCAGCAGCGGCATGTTCTTTTCGGCGGCAAGGCGTCCTGCGTAGAGCACGACGGGGTCGCCTTTGTCGGCGCCCCATTGATTCCTTAGTTGGGCGTCGCGGCGTTCTGGAGAAAAACGTTGAGCGTCGATGCCGCGCCCCAATACATTCACACGCTGAAAGCCACGTTGATATAAACGCTCGGCCTGTGCGCGGGTAGGCACGAGTGTCATCTGGCAACGGTTGTGGAAATAGCGCAACCCCGCACCGACGATGCTGCTGGCCCACCGCAAGTGGTAGCTTGCTGCGTATTGGTCGAAATTGGTGTGGAAACCGCCGACGACGGGAATCGATAAGTGGCGCGCCGTGGACAGCGCAGCCCAGCCAAGCGGACCCTCAGTCGCGATGTAGACGATATCGGGGCGTGACTCTTGCCACAAGCGCGTTAAGCGCCGCCAAGCAGGCGAGCCGATATTCACATCGGGATAACCAGGTAGAGAAAATGCACGAACTTGCATGTCACGCTCGGCGCGACCTTCTCGGCCGCCTTGGCGAGGCCGAGGTCGCACCAGTTGCAGGTTGACGTGGCGCGTGGCCAGGTAATGAGCCAGATGGCCCAGCGTGTGTGCCACACCATTGATCTCGGGTGCCCAGGTTTCACTGACCAATGCGACTCGCATGATGCACCTCCGTGGCATATCAAGACACTGTCAGGTTCAAGCATCCTGATGACAGCAGTGCGACACCATCTTGACGATACGATGTCGTCAATCGGGATTGGCATGTTGTCGATGGGCCAGATATTTCTTGTTTAGCGTAGCACCTGTTTGGGATCGATGGGTTTCCCGCCATGGCGGATGTCGAACAGCAAGTCATAGCGCCCCGTGTCGTGCCGGTAACCGACATCGCAAACGGGTGTGCCTTGTTTTACCTCGTCGCCATCTTCGACGAGTAGGCGCTCGCAGAGCGCATAAACGCTTTGCATATTGTCGCGATGGTGAATGATCACCACACGCCCCAACTGCCGCATACTATCGGCAAAGCGAACGGTGCCGTCGGCAACGGCAAGTGCCTGGGTATCAGCGGAGGTCGAGAGTAACATCGGCTGCAGGGTGCCGCGCGCATCGGTGCCGTAGGCACGTGCGACTTCATATTGCTTGAGCGGCCAGTGCCATGTGTGAGCGCTACTGGGCAACGCACCTGGATCGGGAAGCGTACGGCTGCGCGCTGCAGGCTTGGACGCCGTCGATGAAGATGCCTTGGTGGTCGATACACTGGCTTTTCGTGCAGCGCCACCCAGTGGCACCTTGACCAACTGGCCGACATCCAGGGTGTTGGCCGAAAACTTGGGGTTCGCTGCCTGGAGGCTCTGCGCGCTGCTGCCAAAGCGTTTGGCGATACTCGAATAGGTGTCACCCGGGCGCACTTGATAGCGATAGGGGCCTCCTCCTGGCGCACGTTCGCGATGGGTGGGCACCAGAATGCGTTGGCCAATGGCCAGTCGGCGCGCATCGGCGCCGGGGTTGAACCGCTGCAAGCGCAGCAGTGGAACACCTGCTTGCTTGGCGATTTGCCCTAGCGTGTCGCCACGTTGTATGGAGACCCAGTTGCCAGCGATATTGCCGCCACGATAGCCACCGGCGCCAGGTCCGCCAGCGCAGCCGGCGAGTATCAAGACAAAGAGGAGGAGGGGAACGATGCGAGCGCACGATCCTTTTCCTCCCATAGCGCGTTCAGCCATGAATGGAAGCGTTCCTTGTAGTGCGGGTCCAGATGATAGTCGCCATTGCTCATCCAGGTGGGCACGTTGAGTCGGCGTGCCTCCATGTGGATAGGGATTTCGCGGCCACAAAGGAAATGCCAAAAGTTTGGGGCCGCGTGGCGATAATGAAGCGTGATGTCGAGAATGCCGCTCAGACGATCACCCATTAGACGTATTACCTGTGCGGTTCCTCCGGCCTTGGGTCGCAGCAGATGCCGAAAAGGGCTCGCTTGCCGATCGCGCTTGGCGGGGGTGAAGCGCGTACCTTCAACGAAATTGTAAATCGTCATCGGCATTTCCTGTGCCCGCTCGCACATGCGTTGCGTCGCGCGGCGGTCGCGCTCTGCCAACTGTGGCCGCTGGGTGAGCTCGCTGCGTGCATAGCGGCGCATGAAGGGAAACTCCAGCGCCCACCAGGCGAGGCCGATGATCGGGATGAAAATCAGCTCACGCTTGAGAAAAAATTTGGGCATCGAGGTCCGTCCGTACAGCACGTACTGCATGACGAAGATGTCCGTCCAACTGCGATGGTTGGCGATGACCAGCCACCACTGGCTTGGAGAAAGACCCTCGGGTAAGTGCGCGGTGATGTTTGGCTTGACCCAATGACGAATCCACCAGTTGTTGGTGGCGACCCAGGCCAGGGCGATGGCGTTGAGTCCTGCCAGGACGCGTAGGCGCAAACGTCGCGTTGGCGTGACGAGCTTGAGGAGCGTCAGCAGATAAAGCGGCACACCCCAAAAAAGCGTATTGGCGATCAGCAACAGCACGCTCGTCAGCCCCTTGAGGGTCGCCATGCCGTTCTCCTTCAATGACTTGGCAACTTATGCTACTGGATCGTGTAGCGACTGCCCAGTCTCTGCCCAGGTGATGGCGTGCGTATCACTCGGCGATGATGTCGAACTCCTCCCACAGGAGTTCCCAGAAAGCGCCAAGATGCTCGACGCTCCAGGCATGCAGTGCTCGTAGTCTGCCAGCGATGTGCCGTGCTCGCAGTCGATGTGCTGCATCAGTGCGTACATTTGCGTGCTTTGTATGGCCGTCGTCGACGGCTCCCAAAGGGGCGTGGTCATGTGACCTCCGAGTCATCTACCCCGCTATCTGTCTTCAGATCGACGTCTCCTGGAGCGGCATGGGGAAGCTGCGCGACGATGTTGCGTTGCACCATGATAGTATTAAAAACAAGTCGGTAGCGTGCTGTCCACTCGACGAAAGGGGAGCGATAACTCGATATGTACGTCCCACGTCATGATGACAGGGAGATGATGAAAATCTGACCAATCCAAGGCGAGGTGGGAAACGACATGCCGAAATAGCGGCTTCAACGCCGCTCATGCACAGTGTTATCCACAGTTTTTGTGGATGACTTGTCTCATCTCCTGCAGGGGGCATATTTGATCTTCTATGCTGGACGGAGGATCGGCGATATCCCGGGAGGAGTGGATGTCGTCATGCGCGCTAGGAGGTAGAATCACTCGCTTGTCCGATGAATTCTCAGGGCGTGCCTCAGCGAAGCACGCCAAATCCATACGCTACTATCGCCAGGAGGTCGATTTGCGCAGCCTGCCCGCCACCCTGCCTATTCTATTTCTCAGTGAAATCAGTTTCCTGCTCGGTCATGGCTTGATCATGACCTTGCTGGGGGTGCGCATGTCGCTGGAGGGGTTTCCCTCGCAGATGGCGGGTTTGTTGATGTCGAGCTTCTCGTTGGGTTTCGTGATCGGAAGTTATTTGATCGAGAAGCGCATCCGCTCGGTGGGGCATATTCGCGTCTTTGCGGCTTGTGCGGCCGTGCTGGCGGTGACGGCGATGCTGCATGGTTTGTGGGTGGATCCCTGGGCGTGGTTGGTGTGGCGCCTGTTCGGCGGTGCGGCGACTGCGGGCTTGCTGATGGTCATGGAGTCGTGGGTTTCGGGGGAGTCGACGAACGATAACCGGGGACGCGTATTGGGATGGTATCTGGTCATCTCGACCTCGTCTCTGGCGGTCGGCCAGTGGTTGCTCAATGTTGCCGACCCGGCGACATTCGTGCTGTTTTCGGTCTCGGGGATTCTATTCACGCTGTCGCTGGTGCCGTTGTCGATTTACCGGATAAATGGCCCGACGCGCTCGTCTCACGAGATTTCCAGCAAGATCTCGCTGCGAGAACTGTATCGCCGCGCGCCAGTCGGGCTGGTTGGTGCCTTTACGGCGGGGCTGATGGTTCAGTCCTTTTTTGCGATGACGCCCTACTATGGCCAGGAGATTGGCCTTTCGACCGCGCAAACGGCGCAGTTCATGGCGATTACCACCCTGGTGGCGCTGGTGGCCCAATGGACGCTGGGGCGCATCTCCGACCGCCTTGATCGTCGCAAGGTGATCCTCTGCATGACTTTGGTGATGGCGGTGTCCGGGGTCATGATCTCGTTGGCGGCTAGGTTCGACTTCTGGGTGCTGCTGGTGGTGGCCTGTTTTCATACCGCGATGCTGCACACGCTCTACTCCTTGAGCCTGTCGCACACCAACGATTGGCTCGAACCCGAGGAAACCATTCAAGCCAATGCCAAGCTGTTGATCTGGTATGGCATTGGATCGGTTATCGGGCCTTATAGCGCGTCCGTGATTATGGAGGTGACCGGTCCCGACGGACTATGGCTATTCCTTGGCGGTGCTGCGCTGGCATTGTCGATGTTCGTCATGGTGAGGCTCCATGGTTCCAAGGGCGTTTCCCCGGAGGTGGAGCAAGAGCCTTACGTGGCAGCCGTGCCGATGGTGGAGTCGACGCATTATCTCAGTGAACTGGACCCACGTTTCGAGCCTCAGCAATTCGAACTCGATTTCGAGCCTTCCTACGAAGACGACTGGGCGGCGTATGATCGCAGTGAGCCATTGCCGGAAGCGGAAGAAGAGGCACGCTGAGCGAGCTTCCTAGGCACTGAACTCACAGCGCGTGTGTTGCGGCAACAATAGTTCCGCAGCGCGCTCGCGGGTTCCGGAAAGCCGCTTCTGTACCAGGGCAAGGCCACCGGTGGTGACGCGATGTTCATCACCGGCAGCAAATACTGCCCGCTGCGTACAACAGGCATAGTAACGATGGTCTAGCAAGGGAGAGATGGGCAGAAGTGCCTGATCTCCCGACTTCAATCCTGCCTCGGCAATCACGTCGGCATATTCGGCGATATCGTGTCCTGACCGCTGGCAATCGAAGCCGATGTGATGCATGCGAGGGCCCATGATGGCTAACCAGGCGGCGAGCGGGTGGGCCTCATGCAACTGTTGGAAAGTCGCCCAATCGGGCATTGGCCAGGGGCGGCCTCGCGAAAGAAGGTTCTGACCGCGGCTGTCTTGTGGATGAGACCGATTGACGAGCGCTTCCAAATGTCGGCGTGGCGTTTGTGTCAGCGTGTCCAGTTGCAGCTCGATGAGCACGATCCATGCATCGTCATTACCTGGGCTCAGCACATTGGCGAGTATGCCCCGGTCTGCCATGGCGTGGCGACCAACGCGCCGATAACCGAAATGATAAAGCGCTGGGAGCAAGCGCTGTGCTTGGTAAGGCGCACGATTGAGTGTCACCAGCACGCAGTACTCGACGCGGTTCTCGAGTGGCCAGAGCGAGAGAGCCCCTATATCGGGATGGCAATGTATATAGTCGAGCCAAAGTTGCTGCAGGAATTCATCGCGTTGCATGACTACCACCTCGACTCCTGTCGCAATGCACTGAGTATAGTGCTTTCTCATTGCGTGGGCGGATGCGGATTCAACGCTTTATCGCGTGTTTGCGGAAGACAGGCAAAAGGTAGGCAGCGCCAGCCCTTGTAACGACGAGGGTTGGCGCTGAGGGGGTCAGCTCTGAGTCGCGGGCATCAGTTCATTATCGCGAACGTGTTGGTCGAACTCAGTGAAGCCGCCGATATGAGTATGATCGATGAAGATTTGCGGTACCGTTTCGACGGGCTTGCCGATGGTCTTTTCCATATCGGCTTTGGTAATGCCTTCTTCGTGAATGTCGATATAACGGAAGCCGAAATCGTCGCGCGCTTCGCTGAGCTGTTCAGCGAGTTCCTTGGCACGTACGCAGAAAGGGCAGCCAGGACGGCCGAAAATCACTGCCAACATAGGGTTCTCCTTGATTTAAGGGATTTGTATGCCATGAACTTGGAGTCCATTTTTCCGGAATCGCTCATGAGGTGCCAATAGTGTCTTGCTACACACGCTATTGGGGTGTTCTATGGCAACTCAATTTTGTGCCTCGATCTCGTCGAGCCGGTCGTCGTCGGCCTTCAAGAGGATGTCGCGCAACGCGTCGTATATCCTCGGCGCACCCACCAGTATGTTCTCTCCATACAGTTCGGACGGGATGCGGTCGGGGCACTGGTAGAGATGCCCTGTCTTGGCACCTGCTTCACGCGCGATCAACAAGCCAGCGGCAAAATCCCAAGGCGAGACACTCTCATAATACGCATCGATACGGCCGCAAGCGACGTGACATAGATCCAGTGCAGCCGACCCATTGCGGCGGATGTCGCGACAACTGGTGAGCACGCCCGCGATGCGGCGGAACAAGGGAGCACGCGCATCGCGGCGATAGGGAAATCCTGTGGCGATCAAGCTACGGGGCAACTCGCTCGCGTTGCTGGCCTGAAGGGGCTCGCCGTTCAGCCAGGCGCCTTCACCGCGTAGTGCCGTGAACGTTTCTCCCAGGAAGGGCGCATGAACGACGCCCACGCGTATCTTGCCCTCCGACGCCCAGGCGATGGACACCGCGACATGAGGGTGTCCATACGCAAAATTCACCGTGCCGTCGATGGGGTCGACGATCCATACGGCGTCATTGTCTTCGAGCACATCGCGGTCTGGAGAAATTTCCTCCGTGAGACGCGCATCGTCCTGAAAATGGGCATCAAGCTCGGACGCGATGAGCTGATCGATTTCGACATCGGCGTCGGTCACGAGTTCGTCACCGCTTTTGTAGCGTTGCTGAAACGCTTGCGACTCGCGCGCCGCGACGATGCGTTCTCCTGCTAGCCGTGCGATACGCTCGGCTTCAGCAAGCCGTTGGGAAGGCTCCATGCGGTCTCCTCGGGGCAATGCGTTGCTGCCAGTACTCAATGTTAGCTTTAGTCTAACAGGCCTGCCGCATGGCGTAAGTGATGCGCCATGCTGGCATATGTCGCAATGCACGTCTTATGCTGAGTTTAGTTCGTCTCTTTATCGAGGAGAGTGCCATGGTAGCCCCTTCCACACTGGGCCATCCGCGCGTCGCGATCGTGACCGGCAGTTCCAGCGGTATCGGTGAAGCGGTGGTCAAGCAGTTCTGCCAAGAGGGATTGCAGGTATTAGCGGTGGATGCCAATCCGCAAGGCGTGGATGTTGCAGAAGCCGCGGGTGCCGTCTTCTACCAGGCAGATCTCACCGGCCCGGATGCATGTCGTGGTTCGGTGATGGAGGCCATCAAGCGTTTCGGGCGCGTCGATATACTGGTCAATAATGCGGGCATCCAGCATGTGGAAGCGCTGCAGGATTTTCCTGAAGCGAAATGGCGTCAGATCATCGATCTAATGTTGACGGCTCCTTTCTTGTTGACGCAAGCGGTATGGCCGCATATGTGTCAAGGCCAATGGGGGCGGATCATCAACATGGCGTCGATCCATGCCAGCGTCGCGTCGCCGGGCAAGACGGCCTATGTCAGTGCCAAGCATGGTTTGGTAGGACTGACGCGAACGGCGGCTCTGGAAGGCGGTGAGGCAGGTATCACGGTCAACGCGCTTTGTCCTGCTTACGTGCGCACGCCTCTGGTGGAAAGCCAGATCGCCGATCAGGCGCGTCTCAATGGTATGGACGAGCAGCAGGTGATTGAGGAAATAATGCTGAAAAACGCCGCCATCAAGCGCCTTATCGAGCCCGACGAAGTGGCGGCATTGGTCAGTTACCTGGCGTCGGAGAAGGCCGGCGCGGTGACCGGGGCATGCTGGAGCATGGACCTCGGGTGGACCGCGCAGTAGCAGTAACGGCGATGCCGACTAGCGCCTAACAGGACGCTTTTGCAGTTTGCGCTGCAGCGTTCGACGGTGCATTCCCAGTGCGCGCGCGGTCGCGGAGATATTGCCGTCGTGTTCCTGTAGCACCTTCTGGATATGCTCCCAGGTCACCCGGTTCACGGAAGGCGGGCTATCGGCGATGTCGATATCGGGGTCGCCGCCTTCTCGCTCCAGAGACGCCAGTATCTCGTCGGCATCGGCTGGCTTACACAGATAATTGACGGCACCCAGTTTGATGGCTTCTACCGCAGTCGCGATGCTCGAATAGCCTGTCAGCACGACAACATGACATGCCGGGGCCAGCGCCAGTAGTTCGGGAAGTAGTTTGAGCCCCGACGAGTGTTCGAGCTTCAGATCGAGCGTTGCCATATGGGGTGGTGCTTGCCGTATGCTGGCCAGCGCTTCTTCTTCGGTCATGGCGGTCGTGACTTCGAATCCCCGCCGCCGCATGGCACGTGCCATGACAAAGCAAAACTGTTCGTCATCGTCGATGATCAATAGCCGTTCGGCATCTGCTGACATGATGTTCTCCGTCGCTTTCAGGCAGGGTTGCCTGCTGTCGCCCGTGGCAGCTTGACCTCGGTAAGCGTGCCGCCTTCTTCGTGATTGTAGAGACTGACGCCACCGCCGAAGCGATTGATCGTAGCGTGGGTCAGAAAAAGACCGATGCCCATGCCCTTGCTCTTGGTCGAGATGAATGTTTCGCCCAACTGGTCGGCGATATTCATCGAGACACCGGGACCATGATCGCGGATGTCGATGATGACGTCATCCTGCGTCCAGTCGAGCAAGATGGAAATATCCATGGGATTGGCGTCAGCCGCGTTGTTGAGCAGGTTCATGATCGCTTGCTCGAGCGTGGTGTCGGTGGCGATGTAAGGAGTACCACGCTTGCCTTGTATATCGATGCGATGGCTCACATCGGGACGCAATACTAGCCAGCGTTGCAGAACATCGCGTAGCCATGTCTCGGCGGCGACGATCTCAGGCTTGGCCAGACGTCGCCTGTCGGCATTGGCCACGAGCGTCTGCAGGCGTGCCTTGCAGGTGTCGACTTGTTGTCGCAATAAATCGATGTCCTCCACGAGCGGCGAGTTGTCGCGCGCTTCCTGTCGCATCTCGCTAAGTAGCACCGCCATGGTGGACAAGGGCGTGCCTAGTTCGTGGGCGGTGCCGGCGGCCTGTGTAGCTACAGCGAGCACCTGCTCATTGCGCAAGGCCGTCTCGCGGGTACGCGAGAGCGTAAGGTCCCGCCGCCGCAATGCGTGTGCCATCTTGAAGATGAAAAATGTCACGAGACCAGCCGACAGGCTGAAGTTCAGCCACATGCCGATGATGTGCAGGCGAATACCCGTGCCCACGAATCCGTTGCTTAACTGTGGAACGGGTTCGTAAAACAGCATCATGGTGGTGTAACTGGTCAGGGAGGCGACGGCGATGACCCAGGCGAAGCGCCAGGGAAGTGTTGCTGCGGCGATGGTTACCGGGACGAGGTAGTAGGTGATGAAGGGATTGGTAGATCCGCCCGTATAGTAAAACAAGAGGCTCAAACCAACTACATCTATCAAGAGGTGCGCTAGGTATTCGATGTCAGTCACGGCCCTTGGGCGTCCCAGTCGCCACCAGGTAGCGACGTTAACCAACCCCATGGCAATGATGACCAGGATGACGGGCATCACATGCAGCTGAAAGCCTAGTACTTCGATCCCGAAAATGATCGCCCCAAGAAAACCGGTCCACGTGATGCCGCGCACAATGGTCAGTCGCACCAGGTTGCGGTTGGGGGTAGAGAGAGGTAAGGGCTGATGCATAGGGGCTCCCGGCGTGCAATACGAACGGCATGATAACCGATAGCCGAAAGAGCGGCAGCCGAATGGGGAGGGTGATAATGCCGCACCCCAGTTTGCACGCTACAAAATATCCGGGAGGCGCTATTTCTTTCCACGCCCCTCTTGCGTTCAG